>QHNH01000005.1 GCA_003218375.1 Verrucomicrobiota bacterium
AAGCGGAAGGCGGACGAGCCGATCGCTGACCATTTCAGCGACGGGGCAGTCCCCTGGCGCGCCACCGTAGCGCCGGCCCATTTCGGAGGTGTGCAGTGGCACGTAGTGAAAAACACTTCCAATGCCGCGTTCCTTCAAATGAGCGATGAACTGGCGCCGTTGTTCGAGCGAAGGTAAAAGCAGGTAAAATAGATGGTAGGCCTGGTGACAGTCGATGGGCACGGTGGGCAGGCGAACATCGTTCCGTTCGGCCCAGTCTTTGAGTCCGCTATGGTAGCGTTCCCAGATCCGTTGCCGCGCTGCCTGGATGCGTTCGCGCGCCTCCAGCTGTGCAAGAAGGAATGCAGCAAGCATGTCTGAAGGAAGATAGCTGGATCCCACATCTACCCATGTGTACTTGTCCACCTCACCGCGGAAGAAACGGGCGCGGTCGGTACCCTTCTGCCGGATAATCTCGGCGCGTTCAACTAACCGCGCGTCGTTAATCAGTAGCGCGCCGCCTTCTCCGCAGGTGATGTTCTTTGTTTCGTGAAAACTCAGTGTTGCAAGGCAGCCAAAGGTACCAAGGAACTTGCCGCGATACTTGCCGAAAAGCCCATGAGCGTTGTCTTCGACCACAGCCACGTTTTGTTTGCGAGCAATCTCCAGGATCGTCTCCATTTCACAGCTGACACCGGCGTAATGCATCGGCACGATGGCCCGCGTATTCGTAGTGATGAGCTCTGGAATTTTTTTTTCGTCGAGATTGAGAGTGTCAGGCCGTATGTCAGCGAAGACTGGCTTTGCGCCGCGGAGCACGAAGGCGTTGGCGACGGAGACGAAGGTAAAGGCGGGTAGAACGACTTCGTCCCCCTCTTTCAAATCAAGAAGCAGCGCTGCCAGTTCTAGTGCGTGTGTGCAAGAGGTCGTGAGCAGGGCTTTGTGCACGCCAAGCTCTTTCTCTATAAAGTCATGGCACCGGAGCGTGTAAAATGCGCCTGTGTCATGGTGTCAGCCATTTGTGAAAGGAATGTCGCGCGCTGGTTATCTGCCACCCGAGTTCGAAACAAATCCGGTGAACGGAGCTGTGAGTAACATGCGTGGGTGCAGTAAAATGATTTGCGTACTCTCGGAACATTCGCATACCGTCGTAAGTGAGGATAGCGAACACGCCGCGGCCGACAAAATGCGGATGGATCGCCACAAGATTGTAGTGGAAGATGTCAAGCGCATGTTTTGCCTCGAGGGCAGATGCTTTTTTCCATATTGCGTAACCTACAATTCTGCCACGGACTTCAGCGATGGTGATCCAGTCCGCCCAGCCGCTAAAGGAGGAGCGCGCCCACTCGAGGTAAACATCCTTGGCCGCGTCCGGCGGCATTCGAGCATCAGCGTTATACCTGCCAAAATGATTTTTAAACGCCCTTTCGGCGATCTCGAGAATTTCCGATAGATCCGCCGGCGTGCCAAGACGGGTGCTAAGCCCGCTAGTTCGGCGTGGAGCGACCACCCGATCGAAAGGTATGCGGGAAAAATCGAAGACGTAATGCACTAGCGTATCCATTAGCAAGAATCCGTTGCGCTCGAGAGCATGGATCGTAGCAGTATCCCGAGAGTGGACCTTGGCTGTCAAGCATTCGATGCCACATTGGGCGGCGTGCCTGACAGTTTCCTCGACTAAAGCCTGAACTACGTTTCCGTCCGATGAATTTTCCGCTTCGGCAGCGAGATGTTTGATGGCGCCAATCCGCCGTCCGATTACCCGAATATCCCACGGTGATTCGGCATAGATCGCGAAACCGACGATACGGTCCGAGACGCTTGCAACGAACGTCGCCGAACTTGCGTCCGTGACCGCTTCGCTGATTTCGTCCATCCAATAGCACTCCACTTGAGCCCGTTTGAGATAGGGTAGATGGCTGAGAGGCTTGAACCTGAATCTTGGTAGAGCCTCTCTTAAAACGCCGATTTGTGCCGGATCTATTTTCCCAATGATTGGGCCGCTCATGGTTGCGTCGTGCTGCGGATTGTGTACACCGGACGATCCATTGTCCGAAAGTACATCCGCGCCAAATATTCGCCAATCACACCCAACGCAAACAATTGGACGCCGGAGAAAATCGCGATAGTCGAGGCCAGAAACGGGAATCCGGGCAAACTGCCGCCTTCAATAAAATAACGGCCCAAAACATAAACTAACACGAAAAAACCAAATATGGTGAAGCCGAATCCTGCAAGGCTGGCGAAGCGCAACGGCATCGTGCTGAAACCGGTCATCGTCACCAGTGTGTACGATACGAGTTTACGAAATGTATAGGTCGAAGCGCCGAACTGCCGTGGGTCGTGTCGCACTTTGACCAACCCGAAGCGCGTGCTCGCCCAAGACAAGAGAACATCAATATTAACAAATGGGCTGTGATATCGTTCAAACGCGTCTCTTGTTCGCGTACGCAACGCCTTAAAGGCGCTGAAATCGTTAGGAACCTTGGAGCCAAGAGCCGATCGCAGCGTCCACCGCGTCACAAGCGCGGCCAAGTTCCTCCACAAACTATTCTGCCTTTTCTCGGGTATCCCAAAAACGACATCGTAACCTTCAGCGAGCTTATGGACGAGTTTGGGCATCTCCTCGGGCGGATGTTGCAGGTCGTCGTCGAGTGTCACGACGATCTCATGCCTTGCGGCACGAATGCCGCATAATAGGGCATTGTGCTGGCCATAATTGCGCATCAGATCGATACCGTGCATCCAAACATGCTCGGCAGTAAGCCGCGTAATCGTTTCCCAGCTACCGTCCTCGCTCCCGTCGTTGACAAGGATGACTTCGTAATTTTCGCAGAGGTCATGAAGAACGGGTTGCAGGCGTGAAACCAACTCGGGAAGCGAACTGCTTCCATTAAATACAGGGACAACTACCGAGATGTTCATGCGGTCTACGCTTTCATTAAGCAGGCAGTCACAGGCACGTTACTTACCGTGAAAACCGAGCTGAGTCTAAAAGGTCTCGACGCGAAAAAAAGGGAAATCCTCCGTCGCCGTACTTGTTAAATCAATCCCTGTCGGAAGAGTTCGTCCGCCATTATCACTCGCCGCCTCCAGTAGTGAAACTCCGCACTGCAGCGGGCGCCGCCGCGTCGAAACTGATTCCGCAGCCCTCTCGACTTTATATAGCACGTCTGATCCGTCCCGTCCCGCCCAGGTTTGGCATCCACGAAGATCGAGAGAAAAACTCGATGGATCGCCACTCCATGAACACACTTCCGGCGCGATTCACGCTCCCCTTCGCCGACTGCGATGACCCTGTTTCCGTTGGACATTAACACGCTGTCCTTGTAATGGACACACCGTCCAATACTGTTATGAGTCGCTTTCCGCCCGGCCCTAAACGCATCTTTCCCGGCGGCATTCTTTTTCGTTTCCGCAAAAATCCCCTCGCCTTCCTTGAAAGCATGGTTCGCGAGTTTGGTGATGTCTCCTACATGAAGCTGAACCGTGAGAACATTTTTCTAGTTAATCATCCTGATCTTATTCGTGACGTGCAAGTGACGCACCACAACCACTTCACCAAAGCCCGCGCGTTTGCACGCACCAGGCAGTTACTCGGCAAAGGTCTGCTGACGAGCGAGGGCGACTTTCACTTACGGCAGCGTCGTATGATACAGCCAGTTTTTCACTCCAATCGGATCGCGACGTTTGCGCAAGCGATGACCAGACAAGCCGAACGCATGGGCAGCCGATGGAATCATGGTGCGACTCTAGATATCTCGCACGAAATGATGCAGCTCACGCTCTCGGTAGTCGGCGAGACGTTGTTCGGAGCCGACTTGGAATCCGACGCCAACGAGGTCGGAGCCGCGCTCACCGCGACCATGAAATTGCTCTCAACCATGATGATGCTGCCTTTTGCAGCGGCGCTTGAAAAACTGCCTCTGCCGGCGATCCGCAAAATCGACAAAATTGTTTACCGACTTATCAACGAACGCCGAGCATCCGGGGAGCGACATGAGGATTTGCTTTCGATGTTAGTACTCGCGCAGGATGAAGAAAACAGCGATGCCCGGATGACCGACCAACAGGTACGCGACGAGGCCATGACCATCTTTCTCGCCGGCACCGTAACCACGTCCAACGCGCTCAGTTGGACGTGGTATCTGCTCTCCGAGCATCCCGAAGTCGAAACTCGCCTACACGAAGAACTCGATGCCGTCCTAGGTGGCAGATTGCCCACGCACACGGATGTGCAGGCTCTCCCATACACCGAAAAGGTAATCAGCGAATCGCTCCGGCTCTATCCGCCAACATGGATGACCGCGCGCCGCGCGCTGAATGAGTATCAGGTGCGTGACTACGTCGCGCCCGCGCGTTCCATCGTGATGATGAGCCAGTGGGTGATGCACCGCGACGCGCGCTATTTTCCCGAACCGCTCCGCTTTGATCCCGAACGCTGGACATCGGAATTCAGGGCCGCACTGCCGAAGTATGCCTACTTCCCATTCGGTGGCGGGCCGCGTCGGTGCATTGGCGAAGGCTTCGCGTGGATGGAAGCCACCCTCTTCCTCGCAACCCTTGCGCAGCAATGGAAACTCCGGCTCCGACCCGGCCACCGCGTGATCCCGCAGCCACTGGTAACCTTGCGGCCAAAGCACGGTCTGCACATGATTGCACTCCAACGGTAAAAACTGCGCTGCGCGATTGCGTAGTAGGTTTGTCATAGGAGAGCAGCAAAATCCCGCCGAGAATGCCCAATCCGATCACAATGCGCCCAGTCGTCGCAGATCGAGCACGATCAATGTGCCGTCCGAGAATACCGTCGACGCCTCTAATTGCCGCGGAATCTCGAATCCCTTCCGTCGGCCATCATTGAAGGCTTTTTGGATCCAGCCAGAAAACGGCTCGAAGTATTCCGGCGGTTTCTCCAGCGCCTTTTGCTGAAAGATCAGATGTGTGACCCCGAATTGATCGCGCAGACGTTCAAGTGGAATGCGATCGCTCGCGAAGTATGCGGCAATAATGGCGCGCATTCGGCGGCGCATTTCGTCGGCGTAGCGTTTGTAAAACGGCATATGTAACTCAGAGGTGAGGAAGGCCTGCCGCCGGCTTACGTACGGAACATTGTCCAGATCGTCCGGCCAACCTGCAATAAGCACATCCTTCGGTAACTGTTCGAGAAAAGTGTAAAGCCCCCGTTGTTGCGGTGTCACATTGATTTGGAGGCTTCTATCGGGGTTGCCACGTCCAGCAAAAGGCAGGAGGGCCACGACAGCCATTGCTATGACACCTACTTCTCGCGCAACTGCTACAAAACGGCAATGAGATATCTGGCTTCCGATCGCTGCCCCAACTGCAGGAATAAGCAACACGAGTAAAATAGGCACTGGATACTCAATATAACGCTGAGGGAAATAGAAGTAAGGCGCCAAGGGTCGCGCGATGAGATGTCCAAGCCAAGCCGCAGCTCCCAGTAGCAAAAGTCTACGACCCGTTGAATCTCCTGCTGCGACAAAAATCCCGCCGATGAGGAGCGCGCCGATGATAAGCTCTAGGATGACATCCCCATTCGAATTGCCGGTCCACTTGTTCCGAACCTTCGCCCACTGCTGCACCGTCTTCGACAACGGCGCTCCGACCGGGCGGAAGAGAAGACGAGCCTGCTCCAGCGCCGCTTTAGGGAACGTGCCAAATGGCGGCCGATCCTCTACACCATAGCGCCCATCCGGTCCAATTTCTGGATATTCGACTACATCCCTCGGACTCAAGAGCCGGCCGTAAGTATGCCCTGCGATCAGCGTTGGCAGCAAAATCAACACGGAGAAGACGCCCGTGAGAGTGATGAGGCGCGCGCGGCGCAAGAAGCACCAGTCAGCAGCCTCGCCGTGATCTGCCTTGGCCAGCAATAGCAGCCAAATGGCAAGCGCGATTCCTCCTACCATTGCGGCCGGAGGATAAAACGCGGCACCAACGCAGACTACGCTGGCGAGTAGACGCGGCTTTCCGTAGACCAGCGCCGCGGCTGCCAGGGCAAGCGTTGGAAACGCGAAAGCGCGCGGCAGGCCGCCGGCCATGCGGTCGAAGAAAACCGCGCTCGAGAGAATGAGCGCTGCGCCCAAAAACGCCCCAAAATAACCCGAAAGCCGACGAGCAACGACCGCGGTGGCACCGACAGTCAGCGTGAGGAGAACGTAGGGTAACACCTTACTGATAGTCGCTGGATCCCACAAAACGGCTCCCAAAGTGTACAAGGCGCGGTAGCCCACCGGCAGAGCGGCCCGAATGTACGGGCTGAAGTAGTCGTTCGGGAATACTCCGGAATCGTGATATTTAAAGAAAGGAAAGATCAGAATCCGCACATTACTGTTGAACACAAACGGATTCATCGAGTGCTTGACGTGGGTCGCAAGTACCGGCCCGTAAATCAACGATAAAGCCATTATTAGACCTGCGGTGTAGGCACCATTGCGAAGAACCCAGGCGCGGCAGCAGGCAGCGGCCCCAGCGAAAACGCGTATTAGAGGAGCCACCAAAGGCAAGTGGATCCACTTCCCGGACGACGTGTTGCCTTTCTCTGTCGCTGCTCCCGCATTCATTAAGAAATTGCCTAAATGATTTGGGTCGCAATAATAATGTCATCGACGGAGAGAATCTACCAAAACTATGGCACCCCCCACTCTTGGTGCGGAGTGCAGAAAGCAACGAAATCCGCAGATCACATGCGTGTTGCCCATCGTGACAAGGAACTAATCGGCCGGCGCAAGGTGCAATGCCGAGTTCGAAAGCAACAGGGCATAATTCGTCGCTGGCTCGTCCATCAATCCGATTCATCGATCACGACACCGCGGATATAGGAGGGAGCCAGAAGTTCGGAAAATGGGGGCCTAGCTCAGTTGGTAGAGCGCCAACTTTGCAAGCTGGAAGTCAGGGTTCGAATCCCCATCTCGCGCTAGCGAAATCAATAACCTTTCAAGAGATGAGAACTTCCTCACGACAACCAATTATGTCCCACTATCTTGAGCGCGAGCACTACCTGTGAGATGGTTATAGAGCGGAGTTGCTTTCTGTGCCAAGCGATCTGCAAGTACTATCAAGTGCAACTCGTGTTCTCAGCGATTTAACTAATTTAAAGCAGAGGAGACAAATGCCGAGTTATGTAAAAGAGATTGTCAGTAAATCGTGGAGAGATAGATAGGTTATGCAAATTGCTTCAATTACCATGATCGGTCAGTTCCCGGATGGAATTGATTTGCACGTCAGAAATCTCAAGTGGTTTTTCAACGCTACAGATTACCATATTTATATCATCACTTCGCTGGAAGCGCCGGAGAAAATAAATATCAAGGATGATAGATTGACGTTCATAACTAAACCAACGCCGGAAGGCGAGTTTACAACGAACCCACAGACAGGTTTTGTAAATTTCTGGAAGTGGTTTCCAGCTATTGTGAAACATTATAAGATTAGTCCAGAGTGGTTTTTGTTCATGGAGCAAGACCTTTGGTTTTTTGAGAAGTTCGACTGCGTTCCTGAGCCGAAGACCGTCAAGACATTCTATCCGGGGGAAAAAGATTATCATGATATCATGCTAAACGATCAGGTGTTGCAGCCACATATTTGGGAAGGCACGCACCTGATCAGCGCGGAAGTCGTCAATCGAGCCATTGACTTCAACATCGATTTCGGGTATCGCGCGAAGTCGTGTCTTGATCGCAACCGTGAACACTATGAGACGCTCTTTGGTGGCAAGATCAGCATTTCCATGTGGACAGGACCGGAGACATTGGCTGAGTTCTCATTGTATTGTGCGCTGGAGGAACGTGTCGGCTGGAGCGAGATCGAGAAGGCGGTTCATCTTCAGGGCGCTGAGACAGTCCATCGTAGGTATCCACAAGTATACAACGGATGTAACCAGGAGTTGATAGAGAATATCCAAGAGAACATCCAAAGTGAAATGCCGTATCTTGATGTTTACATGGTCATAGCTATTTACTATATCGCTGGCAACTGGAAGGATTGTAAACACATCAAGTGGAACAGTGCTAATTCCCGGGTCAAGCGAGACTTGCACAAAATAGCACGGACAGCTGACCAGTGGATGACAAAAGAAGAACATGGCAGACTTTTGGAAGTGTTATGGCACCTTGACAAGGGAACGGGAAGGAGCGGCCTGTGATCCAGGAGAGTGTGCTCTGCTTGAGCGGGAGCTCGCACAAGAGTTGAGTTCCGGAATGGCACTGAAGAAAAAAGAAATAGCGCTGGCTCGTGGAACCGAAGGCGTCGATCCAAAGGCACGAGTCGCGGTCCTGGCCTATCATAAAGTTGGACGACCTTCCGCCTCTGCTTCAGTTACGTGGTACTACATCTCGGAGGAGATATTTGAGCGCCAGCTTCATTGGATCGCGGAGAGCGGTTGGGAAGTGATTGACGCCGCTCGTTTCCTGCAGGGGTTGGACGATCCCGGAAGTCTGCCCGACCGCTCTGTGTTGTTGACCTTTGACGATGGTTACCAATCCATCCTGCACTGCGCGTTGCCGTATTTAAATTCGTTCGGTTTTCCGGCCATCATCTTTGTGCCAACTGGTTTGGTCGGCGATGTCAGCCGCTTCGATGAGAAAACACGCGAACCGATGGAGCCTATTTGTTCGTGGGACGAGTTAAGAGAACTCCAGCGCGGTGGAGTTTCGGTCGAATCGCACGGGGTCAGCCACTGCCATTTCTCCGAGGTAGATCGAGCTCGATTGGTCTTTGAGTTGGAATCTTCACGGCGTGCCATCATCAAAGAGCTGGGCGCGAACAGCGTAATGTTGGCTTTTCCCTATGGGGATGCTGGATCCGGTTATCCCGAGACCGGCAGAGCTCTCGTCGAGGCCGGTTATCGGTGCGCTTTCCTGTACGGCGGCGGCGCGCAATCATTTCCAATTTCTGATCCCTATCGGATCGCGCGTATCCCGATGGGGCCGGACATCGAGCTAGAGCAGATTTTAACGTCTCCTTCGGTCGCAGGGAAAGTTTAAGTTCATCGAGGTAAGAACGGCCGCGATCGGCGCCTGAGCCGCCTGTTCGATTCCACTCGGCGGCAAGCTCTGCGTTCCAAATCCGAAATCCGGAATCGAAAATGGACATGTGGGCTGAGTGGGCTCGAACCAATGAACCTGCCATCGAGTTAATCTCACGAAGTTATTGGACATAAAGGTCTTACAACTATTTTGCAACCCGACCCGAATGAAACGCTTCGCTACAATCCGTAACTCCAAAAAAGTTTGAACGCGACGATGAAAGCGACGGCAGCACGGTTTGAATTGAATCTTGGGATCCTATGTTGAAATCGACGAAGGGTTAGGGACATTGAAAATTGCAGTGTGACGAAACGCTTGTCACCGGGGAGTTTATTGCACAGAACTGCTTATTTGATGGGAGGTGAGTCTCACCGTGCTAGTTTGTGCCCTTTTACAATGATTAGGTTTCTCCGATGACCCGAGGTGAGTCGCCGTGGATAGACGCCGCGGACATTATGTTACACGACGTCAAGCTCGTCTTCGATATCGGTGCGAATACTGGTCAGACGGCGAAGCAACTCTCTCTGAGCTTCCCAGGTGCAGAGATATACTGTTTTGAGCCCGTCATCTCCACTTTCGAGTCTTTGAAAATTGAGGCCGCTGCGCTTGAACGAGTAAAACTTTTTCCGTTCGGATTCAGCGAGAAAAAATCTTCGCAGACTATCTTTCGTCAAATCGATACCAGGTGGAATTCCCTGTCGAAAAACGAAGATGCAGGCCTCGGGAGTATGCAAGTAAGTCTTGAGACGATTGATGAGTTCTGTGCGGAAAACAATGTTCGGCAAGTCGATATAATAAAAACCGACACTGAAGGACACGATCTTTCGGTTTTACGAGGCGCATCTAAGATGCTGACTCAGGGGAATGTTTCCGCGATCTACATCGAGGTAGGCTTCTACCGGGAAGACGCGGGGCACACCGAATTTTGTGATGTTCTAGAATACCTGAAAGGGGTTGGTTTTCAATTCTTCGGCTTATACGACCAGGATTCGATCGTCTTTATCGCACACCCGGTCCAGCCCCGGTTTCCGTGGTCAAATGCTCTCTTTTTAAGAAACGATCTGGTTGCGCAGAAATACGAGGCCCAATACGCTCGCTGGTTAGCTGGAATGCTCGAGACGAAGTCGCCGTTCGCGAGGACGCCGAAGGCCATACCGTGATGCTCGTCGCTCATCAGTTTCGCGCAGAGCGAATCCTTCAATGTTAGTCACGATGCCGTGCATGAAAATCATACCAGCACCCGGGCTTCTCGGTCTCTTCCACAAATTCCAGTAAGGCGTCAAAGCTCATCCACCCGCCCATTGTCTCTTCGCCAAAGGCACCCGTCATCAGATTCGTGATCTTGCAGTCGACATACTGGCCCTCGAGAGGTGGATTCGGAAGAGGATGAAGATTCTTACCGGTTTGTTCAATGAATTTGAAGCTATCGTATCCGGTCTCCACGAGAATATCGAGGCATTCTTGTGATCGATTATGATGCTCAAATGAGATGTACCTCGGAAATACCTTCAGGTGAGGCAAATCTGCAACAACCGCAAAATCGAGTCGTTCAATATCAATCTTGAGGTAATATGGAATACCGAAATCATCAATCAGATCTTTAAAGCGGATTACCTCAACCGGAATAGTTCGATAAGTCCCCGAAGTAAATTCATCGTTCCTCACAAATGAACTCCAAACATCATGCTGATGGACGTAGAAGTCGACGACGCCTGCTTTAGTATGAAGCCCCTTGTTAACTAGTACGAGCCGACCATCTTCGATCTCCGATGAAAACCGCTTCCGAATAACACTAGCGTGGGTTGGATGTGCCTCTACTGAGATTACGCGAAAGCCCTTTGCCAGATAAAAGGCAGCATCATCGCCTTTGTGGGCTCCGATATCGTAAATCAAATCGTCTTGTCTAGAGTTGCAATGCATTTCGCTACTCGGCTTCCTAATTTTCGTGACCGTAGCTCCTCCGGTAAACCACGGCAAGTTCCGGAGTAAGCGAGATGCTAATCGATGACCGCTCCATAAAAATTGACTCGACGGCGAGCGATAGAGAGAGACCCAAGTAGAGCAGCGCGATGAAGACGACAAAATTGCCGCGTCAGTCGTGCCGCGCCCAAGCAAGTGCTTGTAATTAATTCTTTTTGTCTCCCGGAATGATAGAATAGATGCGCCATTTGGGATCGCGCCGATATAGGCGAGAGGTACGTTCAAAATGCGCCAGTAAAAGGGGATGTTTCTGTCGAAGTTTCGCATGCTGCGCAGCGACGATGCCCAACCATCGGGCGCCTTCGGCACGGAGTTCCTCGAACGCTCGAATCGACTCGCTATCATCTTCAGGAAGCTCGATAAAGTCTCTACTTGGACTAGGCGGGGGGAAAAGCCAACCGCGCCGGTGGCTATAATAGATAACGATCGGATCACCGAGGATGGTTGCCATCGTGACTACGAGGTCGTGCGGTTGACTTACCTGCCGCAGGGCTAATCCCAGCTCATAGTCATGCTTTGCGGCAGGATAATACACTCTCTTTAAACGTATCGTTCCTAACACAGCAATGAGAATCAAAGATGCCGCGATTATCCCCCTTTTTACGAGCACTCCGTCGTAAGGCCGTACGATCTTGGCAATAAACGACGAAATCGTAATGATTGCATAGCTGGATAACGCAGCGGCGGCGGGATCGATAATGTGAAAGTTCCATGGGTTTGAAACCAATTCTCTGGCGCCTATCAAATAATAAGGAAGCATTCCAAGAAGCCACCAATGGAAAAGCCATGGAGCCTTAGCCGAGCTACCCACCGTCACTCGCCCAGACACAACATTTTGGCTGCGTTCCCGTCTGGCAAAACCATAGAGTGGGAAGATTATTCCCAACACTAC
>QHNH01000013.1 GCA_003218375.1 Verrucomicrobiota bacterium
CGCCAGCGCTGAAACCGGCGACAACGTGTTGTTCGATGGATTGATCCTACAGGGCGGAATACCGAAGCGGGTCCTATTCCGGGCTCTGGGTCCGTCGATCAAAGTCAACGGCAACACGATACCTGGCGCGTTGCAGAATCCTACCCTCGAGCTTCATAGTGGCAACGGGACTCTCCTGGGTTCCAACGACGACTGGCGCGATGCGCCGAACGCTTCCGACATCCAAGCCACCGGGCTAGCGCCGCCGGATGATCGCGAGTCCGCCATTCTCATGACGCTGGTTCCGGGCAACTACACCACGATTGTGCGCGGCAAGAATGGGACCACCGGCATCGCCTTGGCGGAAGCGTACAAGCTACAATAACGAGATCGCCGGCTGAACAGTTACAAAAAAAGGAGGCATCCGAACCGGACGCCTCCTTTGTATTAGTCTGGCGCTAGCTGCTTATGGGCAACCGGTGGAGGTCGCTGACGAGCCAGGCTTACCCGCGATCTGATCGCGGAAGTTGATGTTATCCAAGGTATCCTTGGCCGGTTCGTCCAGGATCAGAACCACGCTTTGCAGAACCGCGCCTACCGGAACTGGCGGAAATGCCTGTGCCGGGTTTTGGAGGCCCAACCGATAGCTCGTCCAATTTGTCGGATCACCGCACGCCGGGTTCCTGGTGGCATTGTTCGAACCACCGACGAAAGAGAATCCCGGAGTTCCGTTCAACGTCCATGATACGTTGAAGCGAGGTCCGCTGCCGTTCAACGGGTTGGTGCTTGTGCTGCTGTTCTTCATGTCATATCCCAACGTGTCTCCGGACGCGACGACCACGCCCTTCAGTCCGTTGAGGACAGCGCCGGCAGAGACGTTCGCATCGATCGGAACATTTTTTTCCAACTGCAGGCCAAAGCTTGAGTTGGCGTTGGCATCCTTAAGCCCGATGCCGTTGGACCAGTTAGCCACGGCGCCGCCAGTCTTATCGGGATCGAACTCGAAAGTCCGTGATGCAGTGAAGTTCGCATTTTGCGCAAAAGCTGAAGCCGCCGCGGCGAAGGACGCCACTGCGATCAGCGAGCTGAGAGTTAGTTTTTTCATTTTGGAGTAGTTGATGGTTATTGGTTATGAGTTCGGTAATCCCAAGCGGGCCCCGAGTTTGTCCGATTCCTGAATGAACCCTGCGGGGACCCGAATGGTTCCCTCTATTTCTCCCCAAAAGATGGCACGCTTGTCAACGAGAAAGCGTTTTCCATAATTACCGGCCAAAACCCGACGGGATTAGCTGGTAGAAACGCTGAAAACGATTTCAGCTTTCAGCCTTCGTCATTCGTCATTCGTCATTCGCATCACATGTGCGCGATGACGTTATCCCCAAACTCGCTGCACTTGATTTCCGTCGCCCCTTCCATCAGGCGCGCGAAATCGTAGGTCACGCGTTTGCTGGCGATCGCGCCGTTGAGTCCTTTGAGGATCAAATCGGCGGCGTCGTCCCATTTCATGTAACGAAACATCATTTCGCCGGAGAGAATCACCGAGCCCGGGTTCACCTTGTCGAGGTTCGCATACTTCGGGGCGGTGCCGTGGGTCGCTTCGAAAACGGCGTGGCCGGTGATGTAATTGATGTTGCCGCCGGGCGCGATCCCGATGCCGCCCACTTGCGCGGCCAGCGCGTCGCTCAGGTAATCGCCGTTCAGGTTCAACGTCGCGATGACATCGAAATCTTCCGGCCGCGTGAGCACCTGCTGGAGGGTGATGTCGGCGATCGCGTCCTTGATGACAAGGCCGGCGCCCGGTTTGCCCATCGGGATTTTGCACCACGGGCCGCCGTCAATTTCCTCCGCGCCGAAATATTGCTTCGCGATCTCGTAGCCCCAGTCGCGGAACGCGCCCTCGGTGAACTTCATGATGTTGCCCTTGTGCACCAGGGTTACGCTCTTGCTCTGGTTCTGGATCGCGTAACTGATCGCGCTATGGATCAAGCGGATGCTGCCCGAGCGGCTCACCGGCTTGATCCCCACGCCGACCATCACGTCGTCCTTCTCCGGCGCGCCGACTGCTGTCCAAAAATCGGACGCCTTTTGTTTCGTGCCAAAGCGGATCTTCTCAAACGCCTTGGGGAATTCCTTCTCGAGAAAGCCAAGGACTTTCGCGGCTTCCGGCGTGCCGGCCTTGTATTCGATCCCCGCGTAAATGTCCTCCGTGTTCTCGCGAAAGATGATCATCTTAACCTTCTCGGGATGTTTCACGGGCGAGGGGACACCTTCGAAATATTGCACGGGCCGCAGGCAAACGAAGAGGTCGAGCAACTGCCGCAGCGCCACGTTCAGGGAAGTAATTCCGCCGCCGACCGGCGTGGTCAGCGGTCCCTTGATCCCGACGAGATATTGGCGGAACGCTTCGACCGTATCGTCCGGCAGCCATTCGTCGAATTTGTCCTTGGCCGCCTGCCCGGCGAACACCTCGAACCACACGATCTTCTTTTTTCCGCCGTAGGCCTTTTCGACCGCGGCATCGAGGACGCGCTCGCTCGCCGCCCAGATATCGGGGCCGGTACCGTCTCCGCGAATGAACGGAATGACCGGCCGATCCGGCACGTTCAGCGTTTGCGTTCTGGTGATCTTATCGCCCGCCGGCGGAGTGAGGTTTTTGTACGGCATAAGGGGAGAAATGTAAGTAGAAAGTAGGAAGTAGGAAGTAGAAAACTGGAGGTCCAATGAAAGCCAAGTCCGATATTGTTGCCAATTGGTTGCCGCGTTATACCGGCACGCCAACGAAAGACTTCTCGAAGTACGTTCTCCTCGTCAACTTCACCCAGTACGTGAATCTCTTCGCGGAGTGGCACGGCGTGGAAGTGCGCGGGCGCGACCGTCCCATGGCCAACGCCACCGCCAACGGTATCACCATCCTTAACTTCGGCATGGGCAGCGCGAGCGCCGCTACGGTGATGGATTTGCTCAGCGCCGTTCGCCCCAAAGCCGTTCTCTTCCTCGGTAAATGCGGCGGCCTGAAGCGAAAGAACAAACTAGGCGACCTGATCCTCCCCATCGCCGCTATCCGGGGGGAAGGGACCTCCACCGACTACTTCCCGCCTGAGGTCCCGGCGCTCCCGGCGTTTTCCCTCCAAAAAGCGATCTCGACTACCATCCGCAACCACGACCTCGATTACTGGACCGGCACCATCTATACGACCAACCGCCGCGTCTGGGAGCATGACGATGCCTTCAAGAAATATCTTGCCCGCATTCGCTGCATGGGGATCGACATGGAAACCGCCACCATCTTCATCACCGGTTTTCATAACGAGATCCCCACCGGCGCGCTTCTCCTTGTTTCCGATCAACCGATGGTGCCCGAAGGCGTCAAGACCGCGATGAGCGACGATATCGTCACCTCGAAATTCATGGATATTCATCTGCGGATCGGGATTGATTCGCTCAGCGAACTCATCAACCACGGCCAGACGGTGAAACACCTGCGGTTTTGAACTGGAGGGACGACCGCCGGTCGTCCCACTAATCTTGGGACGGGACGGCGCCCATCCCTCCAGGGAAAATTAGGCGTGACTTCCTCCGCGTTTCTCTTCACACTCGCCGCGATGAAATCGCTGCCTCGCCTGGCTGTGGCTGTTGTTCTCCTGGCGGCTTCTGCAGCCGGCCGCGCTCAGACCATCGCCGATCTGCCCGACGACAAATTCAAGTCGCTCGTGGAAAAAACCGCGCTCTACACCAAAGCGCTCAGCGCCGCGCGCACCGTGCAAAAATCCTACGATCGCTACGCGGCCTGGGTGGATATGAAGACCGGACCGACCGGAAAGGAGCGTTCCATCGATGGCGTTCCGGATATCGCCGGCGCGCTCCAGGAAATCGCGGACGCCGGCGCGAAGGGCCCCGGCATGTGGCCGCCACTGGGAGGCGTCGATGGGATGGCGCAAAAACTCGCGGAGGCAACCACCGCGCTCGCGCCGCTGGTGAAAAGCGCTTCCGATTATTACGCGCAGCGCCAATACAAGAGTGACGGCGCGAAACGCGGCCAGGAGTTGCACGGCCAGATGCTGCCGATGTTCCAGCAGTTCTTTGGGTGCGAGCTGGCCATGCGCCGCGAGTTGAGCGCGGTGCTCGAAGACATTGAGCGGCGTTATCTGGTCCAGATCGAGAAAGAGCACGGGAAAAATTACGACTGGCACTTGCGCAGTTTCCTTCTCGCGGCGAAAACGCTGGCCGATCTCCTGCCGAACCACGCCGATGCCGCCATGATCGAAGGCGGGCGTTACAAGACGCGCTTCGCGAATCTCCAGGCCGCTTACACGCTTTTCACCCAGTACTGCCTCGAACATCCGGCCGAAGTGCAGAAGATGGTCCTCTCCACCTCGCTGGAGGATTTCTTTTCCGCCACCCGGATTCTGCGCGGCATTCTCGACGCGCCCAAGCCCGACCGCCAGATTTACCTCGCCAAGGTCAACGATCTCGCCGCGAAATACGACGCCCTCGTCCAACGCACGACGACCACGACCGCAGCGCAGTAGTTGCGCCGCATCGCGCCCTCGTTCCCAAGTTGCACTTGGGAACGGACGTCGGTCTGGCGAACATATTTCAGCTTTTTAGCGTTTCAGTTTTTCAGCTTTTTGTCCGAAACAGAACTTCCTCGCTCCGACTTCATTAGCTCCGGCGACGCCTTGCCGCTCGCGGCCGCGCCTGAATACGAAGCGGCCGGAGCGCGTCAATATTACGAACCACTATTGGAGCGCACATTCACACGGCGCCAAGGGAAGGCAGCCGCAGCCGTGCGCATCGCAACAAACAGAAAGGGTTAACTCATGAAAATCAGTATCAAACAAACTTTAGGTCTCACCGCCGCGTCATGCGTGGCGCTGGCGTGTTCCGCGATTGCCGCGCCACCAGGGGGCGCTGGGGCCCGCGGTAATTCATCGTTCGGCATGAACCAGCGGACCGACCTCCGGACCGGTTCGGGCAACTCGTCCTTTGGAAGGACTACCGCCGAGAATGCTCGCCTGAGAGCCAACGACGCCGATGATCAAGACGATCAGGACGTCGATCGTGATAACGGGAAGACGAAGAAAACGAAAAGCGCCCGGCATCACACTTTTACGAGCTATCCTGGCAACTCCGCGTTCGGCCGCGGCCAGCGCATGAACCATCTGAGGGGGTCGGGCAACAACATCCACGGGAAGACCGTTTCGGCGAACGCGAAGCTGAAACACGTGAACAAGAAGAATAACGATTGAAAAAGCTGAAAAGCTGAAAAGCTGAAATTGAAAGCGCGCCCCGGGGAAATCCTCGGGCGCGTTTCCTTTGGAGGGACGACCGCCGGTCGTCCAAAATTAATGGGACGGGCAGCGCCCGTCCCTCCAGTCCTAAATCACGTCGATCGGATGGGACGTGATCCAAACGTCAAGCTGTTGGAATCTCGTCTTCAGGCGCTCTTTGAAACTTTTGAAGAACTCCCGATGCCGTGGTTCATCCGGCACGTCCACGAAGAACCGGGTAAGATTGTCGTGGTAAGGAATGCCACCTTGCTCCCACCCGGCCCACAGCGTTTGTGTCTCCCATGAGGCCGCCCCGAACTCAGTTCGCAGTTCCGAAAACGTCTCGACTAGCAACGCTTCGGGCACCGGGGTCCCATCATTGAACAGTAATGGGACCAGGATTTCGTAGCGACGTAACGAGTTCATAGGGGGCCGGGCCAATGACCGTGAACCCTATCCCTTCCTCAGCCAGCAGCGCGAGCGCAGGCGAGGGGACCGCCGTTTCGCCGGTGTTCCAGCTCTTGCCGGAGAATCGCGGGATGAGTTTTCCGAGTGCGAGCTCTTCGGTTTCTTTATCTGGAAACCTGATCAGGATTTGCATCGGTTCTCATTCTAGGTCAGCCAACGCCAAACTGAAAGGGGAAACGCCACCACGACTGGACGCGGTGAATGAATAGTGGATCGTGGATGCCGTGACCAATCCAAAATCTGGTAGGCCGACCCGCCATCGGGCGAAGCTGATCGCGATTATCGCCGTGTCACTCCTCCTGCTCTACGCGGCGTCGCCGTATTATTCCGTCTGGCGTTTTGGCGAAGCGTTGCGCGCGCACGACATGAACGCGCTGGCCGCGCGAGTCGACTTCGACGCCGTCCGCGTCTCGCTCAAGCAACAGATCCGGGATCATTTCCTCGGCGTGCTCGCCAAGAAAAAGAAAGACCGGCTCGCCCAATTCCTCGCTTCTTCGGCCGACGATCCGCTCGGCCGGCTCATCGACGCCTACGTCACGCCCGAAGGCCTTTTCTCGATCATCTCCGATCCCGCGCCGCTCAAGAACGCCAATTCCATTTCCTCGCTCCCGGGCGTGGACGGTTCCGCGCGCCGGGAGATCGATTGGTCGAAAGCCCGCCATGCCTTCTTCACCAGCCCGCGCGATTTCGCCGTGGACCACGAAGGCATCAAACTGCGTTTTCGCTTCACCGGTTTCGGCTGGAAACTGCACACGCTGGATTTGCAGCTTCCTGGAGGGACGACCGCCGCGTCGTCCGGGAATTAATGGGACGGGCAGTGGCGCCTGGGAATTAATGGGACGGACAGCGCCCGTCCCTCCATAACAATTAACCGATAACTCGCAGCCGCTTCGCGAAGCGCTTCCTTTGCATGTACCCAACTACGAGGAACGCCAATGCGGCTGCGCCCCAGGTGCTGGGTTCGGGAATCGCAGTCACGGTCAGCGAGATGTCGTTAAGAAGAGTTCCGTCCCCACCACTATCAAGATAGCTGATTAGGAAGGTGTCCCCGCCTTGAGTGAATGTCGACCCCTCGGCTAATCCTGAAAACGTTCCGTTGACCGCATTAGCGCTATTATTTAGGACGATATAGAACTTGTCGCCGACAGCTAGCCCGGGACCTACGTTCAATGTTAAGGTTCCGCCGCCAAGCGTTACTGAAGTGAGCGCACTCACCTGGTCATAGATCGTTCCGGCACCCGTTCCCGTCAGGCCAGCGCCGGCTGTAAGATCGAGCAAGAGATTGGAGCCAGCAGCCAACGTCAACGCACCCAGGCCGGCGCTTTGTCCTATCTGGACTTTGCCTATATTGCCCGACGCGCTCGTTGTTCCTACAGCTAAAGTGCCACCCGGATTCCCGGCCGAGCTCACCGTCACATCGGCGTCGATGAGACCGTTGCCGACCAGGGTCGTGCCGCTATTATTTACAGTGACGGGACCTCTTCCCAGCGCGCCGCCATTGGCGCTGTTAGAAATCAAGGTGCCGCCATTGATGTCGGTACCACCCGTGTAGTTGCTGGTCGTGCTCGTCATCGTTTCAGTGCCGGTCCCTGTCTTGATGAGCTTTACGAATCCGCTGCCCGATCCGTCGTGATCCGTGATCGTCCCGCTGAACGAACCTGAGGTATCGCCATTGCCGATGGTCAATGTCTTTGCGCCGCCACCTCCGCTGGGCGCTTCGTTGAGGATTGTGCCACTGGAGCCATTGAGAGCCCCGACATTTTGGTTCGTGCCGTTTAGATCCAACGTGCCGCCGCCCATGGTCAAGGTTCCGGAGATAGACCCTAAGGTTCCAGTCCCGCTTAGTTTCAGAATACCGGCGTTAACGTTAGTGCCACCGGAGTAGCTATTGATGCCCGAGAGCGTCCACGTGCCTGCGCCTGTCTTCGTCAGGGAAGTTGCGAAGCCGGTGCTATCAACAATAGCGCCGCCGATTTCGCCGGTGCCTGCGGTGGAGCCCTGTAGAGTAAGACTCTTGTTACCGAGCCCGGCGGCAGTGTTGGTGCCGGTGAACTTCAGCAAACCGCTGGTGCCCGATTGATCGATAATCGCGCCCCCTGTCGTACCGTTGAGATTGATTACCTTGTTCGTGGTGTCGCCCGTGCCGGTGTAGAGTAGAGTTCCGGTAGTTGCACTGCTTCCGAAGTTAATCGTCGTGCCTGCACCGACGTTGCTACTCACACCCGAGTCGCTAATAGTCGAGACACTGAGCGTGCCATCGGTAATTGTCGTGTTGCCGGTGTACGTATTCGCGCCCGAAAGGGTCCAGGTTCCAGTACCGGTCTTGCTGACGCTTGTATTGTTTGTGCCGGAAAGATTATCGACGATTTTGCCGCTGATGGTGTTGCCGGTCGTATTGCCCCGGATAGTTAACGTCTTTGTGCCAGCGCCTGTCGCCGTAAGATCCGCGGATAAAATGAGTCCACCCGTTGCGCCAGTTGTATCGATGATCCCGCCGCCGGTGGTGCCGCTGAGGTTAAATACCTTGTTGGTCGTTTCACCTGCGCCGGTATACAGCAGGGTCGCGCTCGTCGAACCGTTGCCGAGGCTAATATTACCGGTCCCGAGATTGCCACTCGCACCGGCATTACCAAGGTTCGAAACGCTGGTCGTGCCAGCACCAAGGGTCGTCCCGCCGCTGTAGGTGCTATTACCGGCGAGAACCCAAGTCCCTGTTCCATTCCCCGCCCTCGTCAAGGTATAGCCGTTGCCTCCGTCGCTAATCACGCCACCGACCGTGAACGTGCTTGATCCGCTGATATTTAATATCGTGCGGTTGCCCGTCAGCAAGACGGCGCCTGTTCCGAGATTCAGATCTCCGGCGCCACCGCTGCCACTCACGCTGACGGTAAAATCGCCACCCCAGGTCTGGGCATTGTTCGTTGTTAAGGTAAGCCCCGCGTTGGTGCTGTTGGCGATTGTGCCACCGTTTATGGTGAAGGTTCCAATTCCAAGGGCAGATGCGTTGTTGATGTTGAGCGTGCCGGTCGAGAGCGTCAGGCCGCCGCCAAAGGTGTTCGCGCCGGAAAGGGTAAGCGTGCCTGCGCCCGTCTTCGTGATTCCGAAGTTATTGCCGCCGTCAGAGATTACCGAACTGATCGTCATGGTTCCGGCAGCATTAAAACTTCCACTCTGGCCAAGAACGGTATTGAGGATCGCGGTGCCATTAGTTCCAGTAATCACGAAGGTACTGCCGGCAGTCGCAAAGAGTAGATCACTCGCGGTACCTGAGACGCCGTTTCCGAGGTCGCCCGCCCCACCCAAAGTCAGCGTGCTTGTCGTGCCGCTGGTGCCGTTGCGAAGGGTGAACGTACCTGTGGTAGCCAAAACATCGAACGACCCAACGGTGAGACTGCCATTGCTAAAGGTCCTGATGCCGGTTGTCGCGCCCACCGGGAAGACGGCGTCTTCGCTCACGGTTGGGACATGTCCGAGACTCCAGTTGGTACCAGTGAGAACGCTGCCCGTTGTAGTGCCAGTGTAGTTATTGGTCGTGTTAGTAGTGAGCGGACCATCCGGCACCGGCTCCGGCGGGAGCGTCGACGGCGGGAGTGGTGGGCCTGCTTCCGCTTGGCGCACGAGAACCGGGGACGGCGCGAGCTTGCCGGGCAGACTTGGAGTGAAGACCGCGTGCGTGCCGGAGTAGGACGAACTCGCTACTACGGGCGCCAGCTCCAGGAAGCGTGGATCGCCCGCGCGGTCCAGCGAGAAATAATAATTCGCGCGCGCGCTGCTCGAGCTCTGGGCGGGGAACGCGTTCATGAGCCAGATCGCCGCCATCCGGCCCATCGTTTGTTGAAAGCTGATCCCAGGCGCTTTCGCCGCGGGCGCGTCCGCATCGGCCTCCGAGAGGAAATCGCTTTCCGTTTGCTCCACGATCATCGGCGGCTGGAACATGCGGGTGAGCGCGCTTACGTATCCGGCCGTGCAGGCCAGAAGAATTGCCGCCACGATTAGCCCCGCTAGCGGGATCCCTCCGCGATGTTCTCTTTTCATACCGATCAACGCCCTTCCTGGAAAGTTCCTACCAGAACAGCGTTCCCGGCCGGAATTGTCGATAAAAAACTGCAATTTCCAGACACTTTTTTCACCCCGCCCCTTTTCCGACCTCCAGCCTTCGCCAAGGCTACGGCTTGGCAGGCCGTCCCTGGCACGCCGTAGCCTTTGGCGTAGGCGGCTTCCCGGTATTCAAACTGCTAATTAGACCGCGTGGGCATCACTCAACTCTTACGCGTTCTCTTCTACGAGATTCCTCGGGCCATGATCCTTGCCCCCTGGCGACAGAAGCACCGCGTCCGCCTCCGGCGCGTCATGTTGACCGTGCCGTTCTAAAAAGCCGAACGCAGTGGCTTTGTGTTGTGGTAAAGTATGCGGCGGATGACGCGTTCGTCTTGACCGCGTATCTCACCGACAAACCGAAACGAGGCAACCAGATATGGCCGATAAAGTGAAGGTGTGGTTCGATAAAGAGGGAGATTTCCTGGAAGTGACGTTTGCTGAGCGCGAGGGTTATATGCGCGAAACAGCGCACGATGCAGTCATGGAGCGGGTGGATCAGAGCGGAAAAGTAATCGGTTTTTCCATCCTCCAAGTAAGCCGGCTGGCGATGGAAAAGCCACTCGAAGCCGAACTGGTTTCTCAGTAGCGAAACACTACCAGGAGCGAGACCTCAAGCGGGCTATTCAACGAGTGAAATCATGAGCAAGACATCTGATCGTTACGTAAAAGTGGTGGCGTGGAGTGAAGAAGACCAATGTTATGTAGGTCGTTGTCCCGGGCTCATGTTGGGCGGAGTGCATGGCAGCGACGAGCGAGCCGTCTATGCTGAATTGTGCGAAGCCGTCGATGAGTGGATTCGCTTGCATGAAGCCGAAGGCCGGCCGCTTCCCAAATCGACATCGCTTCGTGAGATCGAAGCGATGGTCTGATTAGTTGCGGCCGTAGGTGCAGCCGAGGACCCAATCCCTGGAGGGATGACCGAGCCTGGCCTGAGCGACGCCGAAAGGGTGTCGTCCTCGATCTGCAATTAGATCAAAAACTGAAACGCTGAAAAACTGAAAAGAAACGTCGAAATGCTAAGAAGCTAATTTCAGCTTTTCAGAGTTTTAGCGTTTCAGCTTTTTTCCCGAAGCGCTTGCGCCCCATGTACCCAACTACGAGGAACGCCAATGCGGCTGCGCCCCAGGTGCTCGGCTCGGGGACGGGGACAAGCTCGAAGTAGCCGTTGAACGCTATCTCCGTCGCGCCGGACCCGATCAGATTGCCCGCGTCATCGGTGAACTGGAAGGAAGCAAGCTGCGCATCCGTTAACCCGGTGCTCGAAATAAAGAGCAACCGATCGTTTGTCGCCGCGCCGCTATCCACGAATTGGGTTCCAGTCCAGTGCGCGATCGTGACCGCATTGCCGGCTGTATAAGTCAGGCTAGCAAACAGCAGGTTGCTGCTGTTGGCGCTTGTGAAATCAATTGTCGCACCCGAGGTCAGCGTAAGCGCTCCCATCGCCGCGGTTGAACCGGCCGCGCCGCCGGCGGGGCCCTCGTTAAGTCCACCGGTATTAAATGTGCCGCCATTGAGGTTTATGGTCGCGCTATTATTGATACGATCATTTACGGTGTTGCTTCCGCTGAGGAGTAGTGTGCCACCGGAATTGACCGTAATTCCTGAGGTGTTAGCTAGCTTCCCGGTGGTGGTGGATCCGTTGTTGGCGATTTCCAGCGTGCCGCCGCTCGCGCTTATTGTCGTCGTGCCGGTGTAAGTATTATTGGCGGTCACCGTCAGAATATTAGCGCCACTTTTCGTAAGGTTACTCGCGACCGTGTTAGCCCCAGCATTGTTGGTAATCACGCCGCTGATTGTGATCGCACCTGTGCCATTGATCGTTAGTCCGCGTGCTGTGTCGCTCTCAGCCAAGTATACATTGCCGCTCAGAGTGGTAGCAGCCGAGTTGTTTACGGTAAGCGTGCGGCTCAATGCTCCGGAACTCGTGAAGCTGCCACTAATTGTCAGGTCATTCGCGCCCCCAATTATCCCGTTGATTGCCAGCACAACATTGTTAGATATCGAGCGCGCGCCGTTACTGGCTAGGATCGTGCTGCCGGAATTGGTCGAGAATGTGAGTGTGCCCGAGCCCAATGCACCGTTGTCCCCAATAGCTAATGTGCTTGGGCCGAGCAGCGTGGTTCCCCCAATGTATGAGTTAGCGACATTCAAGGTAAGAGTGCCGCCTCCTGTTTCCGTCACTGACCCCGTTCCAGTGATAGCGCTACCACTGAAGTCAGTACCCTGCGTGACGGCGTTGCTCCGATTGATCGTCAGATTTCCGTTGTCAACGATTGAGCTACTTGTAGAAAGGGTCCCAGTTGTTGCTCCACTTCCGAGTTGTAGAGTACCGCCGCTAATCGTTGTCGTGCCGGTGTAAGTGTTTGCATTGGCAAGTACCAACGTGCCGTTGCCGGACTTCGTCAGGCTAAATGCGCTACCGCCATCGGCAACCGCCCCAAGTGTTAGAACCGTCGTTCCGCCCCCAGCAGGATTAGTCGTGCTGAACGTTGCATTTCCTGTCAAAGTCGTGGCACCGAATGTTACTCCGGCCGTGCCTCCGGTAACGCTTGTCCCGCCGGCAATCGTCAGTGTTTGTGCGCCAATTGACAAAGTGCCAAAGGTGTATGTGAACCCATTTCCAGATGTAGAACGATCCGACGTGATCTGCGCGTTGGCTGTCACCGTTGTGTTCCGACTGAGACTCGTGGTTGAAGCATGCGCTAATTGCAAAATTCCACCACCTAAGGATAGAGTTCCTTGCCCCAGAGCATTTGAGCTGCCCGACGTGATAACAGTGCCGCTCGTCAGCGTGAAGCCACCGGTAAAAGTGTTAGAGGCACTTAACTTCACCGTACCGGAAGTGTTAACCACTATTGATCCTGTAGTTCCGCTTACAACGCCGGTTAACGCCGTCGTTCCCGACGCATTCGTTCCACCAAGCGTGAGGGTCTTAGTGTTCAGATTAAGCCCTCCCAAACTCAACGTACCGGCGTTATTCACGTAAAAGCCTGTGTTGTTGGAAAGTGTCACGGAAACGTTCGTGCCAATAGTAAGATTATGATTCGCCGAGTCGTCTAGGATGATCCCTGCGTTAGTCTGGCCACTCAGCGTTGCGGTCCCCGTGATAGTCAAAGTTCTCGAACTCGCCGCAGTAATGGACACGTCCTGGCCCACTCCAGTAGCCAGCCAGAGACCCTGAGCTGTTCGCGCAGCATCGAGGGCTGGCTGATTTGAGAACGTCGTGTCAAACTTTGCCGACACCGTGGTCGACGGAATAGTGTTCGGATTCCAATTCGTGCTTGTACCCCACGTGGTATCTGTCGTGCCTGTCCACTCCGACGTGGTTGTGTCCGCCGCCTGCGCGGATTGGCCGAGCGTGAGGACTGCGAGCGCTATGCAAATAGCGAGGCCGTTGCGAATTTTGATCCGGGTCGTCATCAAAAAGTAGGAATTAGAAAGTAGGAAGTAGGAAAAGGGAGGTCGGAAATCAGAGGACGGCAGAAATTCATAGGCTTGTCGTCCCGAGAGGAAAGGCGGATTGGAGCAGGTCGAGAACGCGGCGTCAACGAAATTTCCAGAATTATCTGAGAAAAGTTATTCACACGTAAGAACTCGGGCCGGGCCCCCCGAGTTCTTGGTTCTCAGTTCTTGGTTATTGGGGTGGCTGGGCCTCTTCTCTAGCGGCGGCCTCTGGCTTAAAGCTGGCTCACGAGAGCCTGTTCTTCGGGCAAGATCTTGTTTTTCGGCAGGTGCGACATCTCGATGCGCGCGTCGGCCTCGCGTCCGTTGAGGGCCAGAGTCGCCGCGTGGACCACCACGGCCGAAGGCGTGAGCTCTTTTTGAGAAGCGTTCACTCCGTTGTAAACGGCGAGCGCATCCTGGGGACGGTTTTGTTTTAACAAGGCGAGCGCAAGCAAAGTGCGATGGGGCAGGCTGTCCGGCTCGGCTTCGAGGAGTTTGCGGGCCAGCGCCTTGATACCTTCTACTTTCTCCTTTAGACTTTCTCCTTGCGACTCCTGCTGCGTTAGCAGCAAGAGTCGCGTATACGCTTCCTCGTTCTGAATGGCGGGATCGTTGGGCCGGAGAGCGAGCATACTGGCAAGAACCGCGTGAATTCTCTGGGTGTCGCCGCTGATTTGCGCGATTCGCAGCCGGCCTTGCTGCGCGAGCCATAGATTTGGCGCTTCGGCGGCCGCCTCTTCGTAAGCCAATCCCGCTACCTCGATGATTGCATTTTTTTCCGCGTAATCGGCGAGCACGATCAGTTTGGCGGGGTCGCCGGCGGCAGATTCGAGGGCGCGTTTCCAATTATTTTCTGCCGCGCTTTTCTCGCCGAGCTGGGCATTGCACCGCGCCAAATACATCTTCTGCATGAACGGCTCGAGTGGGAACCGGTCGCTTTCGAGCAACTGCTTGACCTCGGCCCAGCGGCCGATCGCCCCGAGCGTGTCGAGGTTCTGAACAAAAAGGTCCCGTGATTTCGCCGCGCGCTCGGCCGGAATCAGATCCAGGGCGCGCTGATACCGGCCATGGCGGGAAAGCCAGGCGGCGAGAATGGCGAGATCTTTGTCGTCATCTCCAGGTCGGCTGCGAGCAGTTTGTGGCTGACTTTTGCCAGCGGATGATCGCCGATCCTGCGGATCAGCTCGTCGACCGGCATGGGCGGGGCATTGTTTGATTCCGGCGCGGTCCCGGGGGCGAATTGAGCGAGCACGATGAGTGCGTCGAGGGCGACATCGTCGTTTCCTTTGGCGAGCGACGCCATGCGGTCGTCAATTTGCTTTGCGTCACGGACGAACCTGGCTCCGCCGTCTCGCACTACCGTCTGAAGGATGAAGACAGCCTGATATTCGTCGCGCCGCGTGAGCCCCGGTGCCGTGAGGGTCTTTTCCGCGAATTGACTGGCCTTGTCGTATTGGTGTTTGCGCCCCGCCACATCCGCCGCTAACAGCCAATCCGCTGCGGTTGGCTTTTCTCTTTCGTTCTTCAGCAATTCCTCGATGGCCTCGTCCGCGACGGCGAGGTCGTTGGTTTTAAGCGAGGCGATCGCTTCCTCACGCAAGTCCGCGCGCGTAAGCGGTTGAAGCGCCTCGAGCTTTTTCCAGAACTCAACAGCACCCGGTTGATTGACGCGAGAGACCAGGCGGGCTACGGCGCGCAATGTCTGCGGTTCATTCGGGGAAAGCCGGTAGGCCGCGGTCGCTTCATCACGCGCTTCACGCCATTTCTCTTGCTCGATAAAAACAAACGCGCGCTCAGCATGCCGGCGCGCCTGCCATCCTTTGATGAAATGGCGGACCGGTCTCGCCGCAACCACGCCCACAACTGCAAACAGCAAAAAACCTACACCTGTCAGCAGCCAGCGACGCCGCTTCCGCCGGCGCTGGCGGCGCTCCTCGTCGGTGAGCATGAAATCGTTTTTAGCCATCATGTCCCAACGCGAACGGATAGGGGAGTTCGCGTTCTGCGTTTGTCCAGAATCAGTCTAGGGAACGCAATGGGCAGAGTTATTGCGTACAGTGGTGGTGTCGCCCACGTTCACTCCGCCATCGAGGTTAACGTCGTACTGGAAGTTAGTGTTATCCAGGGTCACGCCGGCATTGTCGCGCACAAGAAGCGTATCGCCGGCGTTGACGATTCGATCCGTATTAACGTTGCCCCAAAGGAAGCCAACCGGGACGCTGCCCGAACCTCCCGTGCTGCCGTTTGTACCGGTAACGCCGGTAGCCGATAAGGTAAGGACCTGCTGATCGGTTACTCCGGTAAGAGTAACAATCATGTCGTTCCCGCTAAAGCTGACGCTACTGACGCTCCCAGTGCCGACCGGAATATTGTTGTCGCAGTTTGAAGTGTGATTCGTGACGTTCGCGCTGCCGCCGTTTACCGGAGTATCGAAAGTCAGGACAACGGTGTAATTGCTGGTCCCGTCACTCCGACCTTCTATGCCTGAATTGCCGGTAAGCGGCAGCGGCAGGTTAAAGGTGCCGGCTCCGCCGCCATGGGTCATACGCGAAACCGCGGAAACAAGGACAGGTGCCGGAGTAGCGGTGGGCGTCGCGGTGGCGGTTGCGGTTGCCGTCGCAGTCGCGGTTGCGGTAGCCGTCGCAGTCGCGGTAGGTGTTGCCGTGGCAGTGGCAGTTGGCGTCGGGCTTGGTGTCGGCGAAGCCGCTACGTTGCAAGCGTTAGGCAAAAAGACATTGGTAACTCCGATGTCGTCAAGATAGAAGCCGGCGTAATCCGCGGATGGGTCGGAAGTGAATCGCCAGCGGAACTGGATGGTATCGCCCGGGGTCAACCCCGTGAGTAAGTGGCAGCGGCGGCCATAAGAGGAAGGGGTAGCGCTGGTAACCCAACTGGCGCAGGCCGTGCCGCTACCCAGTGGGCCGGTAATGACTGGTGTGGTGGTGACGTAGCCACAGGCGTTGACCGGCGGGCTACCCGTACACGATAGCGTGCTCCAGTCGGAAGTAATGTCTGTAACGAGGCATCCGTTCCCGGTCGCGTTACTTGGTGCGGAAACAGTGGTCCACGCCCCGCCATTGCGCGAAAACTCGACGGCTATGCCATCCCAGTTGTATTCCAACTGGTGGCGTTCCCAGTAAGTCAAGTTGATCGTGCCCGAGCCCACGGTCAGAACCGGCGTTTGGGCCAAGGCACATCCATTGTCCGAGTAACGAGCGCTGGCTGTGGGTCCGGCGTTACGATACGCGTAAGCGCCGCCGGAGGTGTGGTTGGCGCCTGAGTCGTCGGTGGTATTGACGAAGCGCCAGATCGGGTCGCCGCTATTGCCAACGTTGAGTTGGAGGAACGCAGTGACATCACCGCCGCCATCCGACCAGGTTCCGGTGCTGCCCTGCAAGCCCGAGCCATAAGGAGTGCCTGCGACGATGACGCTGTTGGATTCTTCGTTACCTCCACCGCATTCGCCGCCGTTACCGGTGCTGTTGTCCTCGGCGCGGACGACATAATAATAGGTGGTGCCACTGGTGAGGTTGCTGGTATCGGTGTAAGAGCTCGGGCCGGGAGCGCAGGTGGCAATACGATTAGCCGGTGCCGGGACGAAGTTCGGCGCCGTGCCGCGGAAAACGTTGTAGCGAATGGTTGGGGTGAGCGGGCAACTCGAGGTGGCCGGCGACCAGTTGATTGTAACGCCGCAACTGGACGAGTTAGTGCTAGTGGCGCTGGTGGCTCCCGCAAATGTCGGTTTCAGGTTGCAAGAGCCGGTTGCGGTAGCACTCACCTTTCCGCTTCGCACCAAGGCCTGGCATTTGCCGGCTGGATCAGTGGCCGCGAGGACCCGATAAGTGTAAGTAAGGCCGCCCTGGACTGTGGTATCGGTGAAGCTGCTAGACGTGCCTGAGACTGAAGCTAGCGGCTGATAAAGACCTTCGCTACCGGCGGCGCCGAGCGCACGTTCGATGGCATAGCTGCCCGGCGTAGGCGAGATGCCGCTCCAGGTTATCTGGATCTGGTTAGGCGCAATGGCTGACGCGCTGAGAATCGTCGGAGCGCTCGAAGGACGAGTTGTGCAGGTGGTGGCCGCGCATTGTCCGGCGCCGGCGCCCGCCGGAAAGCGGGCGGAAGCGATTCGAGTTTTCCAGTTCGCGTTGCCGCTGCCAGTGCTGCCACCGGAAAGATAATACTCGTTCGCATGCCAAAAGGTGCAGTCGTCGGCCGGATCGATACTCACACTGGTGTAATCGCCCCAGCGCTCAGGATTGGTCATGGTGTTGACGATGTTTCGCGTGCCGGTAAAGATGATGGTTTCTGGACCCGTCATTGTGCCTAACGGGTCGCTCTTGGCCCGGCCGGTGTAGCGAATGGAATGGTTGTCGGTGCCATTGATTAGGCCAGAGGCGCTGTAACCGACGAGGATGTTTTCAGCGCCATCCATGCTGATCGAGGGCATCCAGCGGGACCGGCCGTTGGCCACGTCGGCCACGGTGCCCTGCTGATAAGTGCAGGGGTAGGACGAGCAGACGGCATCGGGCTGGCCCGAAATGCGGAAGTCGTACCAGCGGACGCCGGAGACAACGCCGGTGATTCCAGGATCAACCGAATGAGAGATGACCAATGACTCATGATCGATGAAGTTTCGATAAGCCAGGCGGAACATGAGGCGATCAGCCAGGGAATCAATGACCACACTGCTACCGGGCTGCGGGATACAAGCTCCGCCGCCGCAGGCAGCCGCGGCGGATGCAGTAGGCATGACTGCTTGAAGCGTTCGGGTGGTGTTTGCCGGCGTGGCGAAATCCACCTTCATCCGATAGAGATACATCCCGGCAGTATGGATCGAGACGAAGATGCCCGGAGCGCTTCCCGGAGGCGGCGCGAATCCGTCCAGGTCCGCGGGCATGTGGCCGCCTTCGGTAGCGTCGATGATGACTTGCCAGGTGGCGGAGCTATCTCCCGCGAGCATCTTGGTGCGATCCATGGCCGCGAACAGACCGCCGACGTAGCTGCCGGTAGAAGCGCTGGTGGTAAAGGCGTGGGCCATCATGTAGTAGGCGTCGGTCCAGCTGCCAAACTTCGGATAGTCGCCGAAGTTGCCATTGGGGACGGCAAAGGCGTAGCGAAAATAGGTGCCGCCGGCGTTAGCCGAGGTGGAGATGGCGACGCACTGGAAGTAGGAACCGCCCGAGGTGGCGGCAGTAAACTGCGAGATCAGCCAACGATTGGCTACCTTGTCATAGATCACAACAGGATCGCCATCGTTGCGGGTCGAGCAGTTGCCGCCGACAAAACCGGACCAAAGTGTATTGATATTGCTCGGCCCGGCCAGCGATGTGACTGTGCTGTTGACCCGGTTGAGCGTCCACACCTGATAAGTGGTGTTGACCGTCTCGACGTACTGGTCGTTACCCACCGAGCCGTTAGTGTCCGGGGGAAAACTCGAACCTCCGATCTGGCCGAGGAAATTGAAGCCGGTGGTCGGCGCGGCTGGAGCGGGACCGCCCTTTCGGCCTTGAGCGGATGGCGCGACCTGGACGACAGGGTCCGGTTGGTCGGAATGGGGTATTCGCCAAGAGGGAAAGGGGAGCTCCGGCCGGGCGCCGATGGTATCTGGCACTGTGGGAGGCAGCTTCGCCAGTTTCGTGAGGGGCGGTGAAATATCAAAGCCGGAGGGCGAAATTGAATAGACGGTCTGTCCGACCGGGTTGCGGTATTGCCTGATCTTATCAGCGACGATCGGGTCGACCGGTTCCCGAACGGCGACATTTCCCGGAGCACTAGGTCCCACCGAGTTCGCGGACACCATACTCGCTGCTCCCGTCCTTCTTTTGTTATGCGCCGATTCCGCATCAGCGTTGTTTGGAATTTCCGAACGATGAAACCTGGATACGAAGCGGCTCAACCACCCCACGGATCCATCTGTCTTTGGGTTGTTATCACTCGACAGTGGCATAGCTCCCAACGCGCCGAGCATCAAGAACACAGCTACCGAGCAAAGAACAAAGCCGAATAACCTGCGCACATTAAACCATCTGGAGCGGGAGTTCCTTCTTTTCATCAGGCAGCTTCTCTAACAGTTAGGTCGTTAACGGATATGACGACGACGGCAGCGGTCCCCAAGGGGGACTCATTTCGATGGATGCGCTGCGTCAAATTCAGTTAGCTGTCCGCCGGAGTCTGGAAATTCTGCGTCGCTGGGTGAAGAGCAGACCGGCCAGGATCAGACCGCCCGCGGTCCAGGTGGCCGGTTCAGGGACAGGGACGACAGTAATAAAGTAATCCGCCTCGGGAATCGCGAAGGTATGACCGGCAGAATCGGTGATTACCGAGGTTTTGCCCCCGGAGAAAGTGTTGCTGATGGTGTAGCTTCCTGGCGCCGCGTTCGCGTCGATCGAAACGGTAATGGTAGCGACCAGGTAAGTTCCCGCACCCAGCGCCGACTGGCCGCTCGGCAGCAGCGCTCCCAAATCCTGCGGGTTGGACGGACTGAGATTTTGCGGATAGGTGAGGTTGGATTGGAGGTCGGTGAAGGGGCTTCCCGTCACATCGCGCAGGGTGATCGCAAAGTTAAACGGCGATCCCGCGGGACTGGTCTGCTGAAACCAGTAGGAAAGACCTTCGAGATTCGAAATATTGCCTCCGGGCGTAAAAGCGATGTTGATGGTGAAGCTAAAGCTCGATCCCGCGGTATAAGTTCCGGCGTTGGGAGTGCCGCTGCCGTCGTTGTAAATAAACAGAGCGCTCTGAGCCGACGACGACGAGACGGCGGCGAAGGAACAGAGGAACGTCGCGGCTGCCGCGAGGAGATACTTTTTCATAATGTTCATAGCGCTATCTATGTTCTATCAAAATCAATTACGGCAGGAAATGTCCAGAATTATTGCGCACGATCGTGGTGTCGCCCACGTCCACTTGTCCATCGAAATTGACGTCGTTCTGGAAATTTGTGCCATCCAGGGTCACCCCGGCGTTGTTGCGGACCACAATCGTGTCGCCCGCGTTGACGAAGGCATCGCCGGTCACGTCACCCCAGAGGAAGCCAATGTTGACGCTGACGGAGGGCAACGTTGCCGTTCCCGGACCCGAAACATTACTGGCCCGGAGGGTCACAGCTTGTTGATCGGTCACGCCGGTCAGCGGAATGATCATACTCGTGCCGCTAAAGGTAGGCGTACCGGCGGTGCCGGCGCCCGAAGTGACAGTCGCCGTTCCGCTGGTCACCGTTCGATCGAAGGTGAAGACGATCGTGTGCGTACCCGATCCGTCGCCGCGCGGTTCAACGGTGCGGCCGTTCAACGATAGAGGCAGATTAAATGTGCCCGCGCCATTATGCGTTTTGCGTGCGCTCGCCGAGCTAAGTAGTGGCGGCACGAGGTCTGCAAAACAGACGGTGGCATCGTTCAAGGTCGGCGTGTTAGCGGTGTTGCTCGTACTCAGGAGCGCTTTGTACTTCAAATAACGATTGCCGTTAAACTGAGACAGCGATGCGCCACTGCTGAAGAAGGTCGAGGCCGTGTTATCCGGACCGACAAAGTTGAAAGGTCCACTCGAGCTGTTGCTGGCCGCCGCCTGGAACTGAATATTCGTGCCCGATGGCAGGGCTGTATTGTTCCACGACAGGGTAGTCCAGGTGGGAGTAGTCCCGACGACCGCCCCGCTGTCTTTCGTCGAAGAAATGAAGTTGCCAGAGGTCTGGTAGACGTTCGGGGTAGTGTTGTACTCGATAAAGAGCAGGTCGTTGTTGGCATTTTGGCCCGTCGGGTTCGCACAGCTAGTCGAGCTGCAAATTACCCGGCGTCCCCCGGCGTAGACATCGGAACTCGCGGCGGCCCATGCCTGCGTGCCTGTGCGCGCCGCAGCAAGTTTAATCACAAGGCCATACTGGACGCCGGCCGTGAGGGTATTGTTGAAGGTGAAGGTAATGGTGGTGCTGGAGCCGCTGGACGTGCCCGCCACTGTCGAGGACGCGATCAAGCCACCCGCGGTCATCACAGGTTGACTGCCACTTGTCGTACGTAGCTCAAGAGTGATGTTGGGATTCGTGCCGGAGCAACTCGCGCAGAAAAGGCTGGTATCCACTTTCGTTACTGCTGCCGTGACGCTGGGAGTGAAAGTCTGTCCGATAAAAGATGTGTTACTGAATCCGTACCCCGATCCAAAACCATTGTCATCAGCATGCTGGTCTCGAATATTCGGGCCTCCCGAGGCGACCGTCAGTTTGACGTCTCCCGGGCTCGAGGCGATCTCTACATTGGTTCCCGTCCCTGTGGTAAAGTCACCGAAGTTCGTATCGGTAAAGCAGCTACTCGAACTATTGGGAGTAAGTGCCAGATCTTGCACTGTCGTGCTGCCGCCACTTACTACAACTCCATTAACGGAAACCGCACTGTAGCCTGCCGGACTTGCGGATACGGTGTAGGTTCCGGCGTTGATGCCTGGCATTTGATAGAAGCCGCTGCCGTTCGTCGTGGCGGACAAGGTTCCGGCAAAGACGACTACGTTGCTTACGGGGCTACCAGCGGAAGTGACCGTCCCTTGAAGCGTTCCGAATGCTGTTCCAGCGGAACCGTAAACGACCGCGGCCGACGCGGCCGAATCGCTCGTCATTGGGGTAAGCGCTGTACCGGGGCAGTTGTTCTTCGCGCGAACGAAATAATAATAAGTGGTGCTAGCTACGCCGGTGCTATCGACATAGCTGGTCGCCGTCAGGCCAGAGGCTAAAGCCGCGCCGCCCGGGAAGACCGGTGTGGTGTTGCGATAGACAGAATAGGTTCCGTTGGTTGCATTGGTTCCCCAGCCCGCTGGCGCGCTCCAGGTCACGGCAACACTCGGCGTCGTCGAAGAATTAACTGCTGGAGCCGAGACGGCAGATGGCGCAGAACAGTTGATAATGGCAGAAGTGCCATTGTCTTCTCTGCGAGTGGGCGATTGGGTATCCGCGGTGGGGAAGAATGACCGGGAATCCGTCCATAGGGGATGGACCTGGCGGTTTAAGGCAGCTATGCCTGAATAGTCGCCATACTGGTTACCGTTGAAGTTAGGATTGTCGACGGTGTTCTCGTCCGAATAATTTACGTTATTTCGCCAATTCGCGCCGTTGTCATCGACCAGAATGTTCGACTCGAAAGTTACGCCACCGTCCACGGAACGCGCATAAACCGACTGAGTCTTGCGATTGATGGGATCGATCCGTGAATCGAGCCACGACATGTTGACCGAGCCATCCGATTGATCCACCGCGAGCCACGGGAAGAACTGGGTAGCACCCCAGTTGTCATCATTTACTTTTAATCGCGTTGACCATGAAGTTCCGCCGTTGGTCGAACGAATCATGTAAACATTGAGGTCCGCTCCGGTGCTCGTACCTGAGGGAAAATCGGTGAAGGAGACATAAATATTGCCGAAGAAAGCCGAGCTTGGATTTCGATCTACATCGATGGCAGCAAAGCTGTTAATACCGCGGGTATTTTGCGGGGGCGGAGTGTTATTCGAACCGAATGATTGCAAAGCAATGGTCCCCGAAATAATCACCGGTGCAGTCCAGGTCGCGCCGCCGTCCGTCGATTTCGAGAAGACAGTGTTCTCGACGTTGTAGCGCGTCCAAACGGCATAGACCGTCCCGTCCGGTGCGATGGCAACGTTGCCGCCTATCGCGCCTGTGTTGCTCGATGGCTGGACCGTCGTCCAAGTCAAACCGTCATCGGAGTGTGCAATTCGTTCTACGTTTCCTTCGTCCCAGATCACATAAAAACGTCCGGGAAATGAGTGCGCCTGGCCCGAGGTGTTATCGATAGCAAACATTGGTTTGTCGTCAAAGTTGGTGGTGAGAGTGATTCTGTTAACGACCGGATTGCCGAATTGCGACCAAGTCAGTCCGTTGTTCGTGGAGCGCGCCAGCACGATTGCCGCGCCGGCGTTCCCAGCAGCATCTTCGGACAAAAGCATGTAGGCCGCGTAGGCCGTTCCCGAGTTATTCCAGGCCAGCGTCGGATCGCTCCCGAACCAGGCATTGGCGCTGGGGATGCCGCCCGTAACCGCCGTATGCCACGGCGCACAATTATACGTCCAGGTCGCGCCACCATCGCTCGAACCGAAAAGAGACATTGTGCCGAAGGTGCTGCCGGAGCCGCCCGTGGGTGATATACATTGCGCCGTTGGATCTTGAAAGAATGTGTTCGAGTGGGCGGTAAGATGTTGGGCGTTATTCGGGTCGATCGCGATACTGTTTTCCCCTTGGTACCCTTGGACGCCGTTTGCCGGGTTGATGTTCGTCCCGATCAAAGCGGCTAGCGGACCCGAATTGAAAACCGAATAGGCCGCATATTGGCGGGAATTAATGGCATCCGCATCAACGGTGGATGGCGGCCCTGTCCTGATGGTTCGCCATAAGGCACTGGCGCAATCTATCGTCGGCGGCATCTCGACCATATGAGGATGGGCCCGCCGGTTTTTCTCAAACGTAACAGCTGGATCTTCCGTCGCCGCATTAACGCGATCGATGATGCTCTGTCTCAAGATACCGCGACATTGCGGAACATCCGGAGCGGTTCCCATCGTGAGGAACGGCGCCTGCGACGTTTGAGCTGGGTTGCCACTACTTGTTTGGTTTTGCGATCCTGCCTCGGCGAGCCGGCCGGTGAGCGTGCCAAAGGCAAAAACTGCAAGCACCGCGCCGAAACAGCACAGAAGCAGGCCGATTAGAGTGCGGGGCCGAAAAAAGGCGGATTTTTTGGATCTTTTCTTCATGGCAAGTCAGGAGAGACCGGATGTTTCACCGGCGCATGTGGTGGTGTTGGGAGGCGTGGCATAGCGGAGGTGGAGCTAGCGCGGAGAAAATAAAAAGAGCCAGAGCGCCTGGCGACAGTGCAGAACCTGAGGAAGTCGATGCATGACCTAACCCTAACAAATGCTGGCGCGCATCCGACCAGTTGGCGAAAAAAGTGTCAATAAAATTTCCAGAAATTACCAGAAAGTTATTCACACGTAAGAACTCCCGCTAAAGGCGGGAGTTCAGGCGTTGAATCGTTACAAAAGTTGCATCGTTACATCGCGGAGAAACCGGGATCAGCGATCCCGGCTACAGCTAGCGCGAGCGCGCGATATTCGCGATCAGCGCGGCTTCTTCGGGGAGGAGGCGTTTCACATCGAGGTCGCGCACTTCCGCAGCGGCATCATCGGAGCGGCCATTCCCGGCGAGGACGGCGACGTGAACGGCGAGCGCCGACGGGGTGAGGGCATTGCGCGCGACCTGGATATTTGCGTACGCGTCCAGAGCTTCGCCGAATTTCCCCAGCCGCAACCGCGCCAGCGCCAGCAACGTCCGATGCGGCAAGCTCGATGTCTCCCGCTCGACCAATCTCGCAGCGAGCTGCTCGATGTTTTCTACTTCCGCCTTTCTACTTTCTACTTGCGCTTGCTCCACGAGGAGCAAGCGCGTATACGCCTCATCATTCTGCACCGCCGGGTCGTTAGGCCAAATCGTCAGCATCTCGGCCAGGACGTCGTGGATCTTTCTCGTCTCGTTCGTCGCCTGGGCCAGGCGGAGCCGGCCCTGGTGCGCGGCGCGCAGCTTCGGCGCTTCCGCCGCCGTCTCATCGTAGGCCGCGCGCGCAATTTCGAGCGCGCCATTCTTTTCGGCGTAGCCGGCCAGCATCATCAGTTTTTGCGGATCGCCGTGGGCCGCTTCGAGCGCGCGCTGCCAGTTGTTTTCCGAGGCCGCCTTTTCGCCGAGCTGGGCGTTGCAGCGGGCCAGATACATTTTCTGGACGACCGGATCGAGCGGGAAGATGTCGCGATCGAGCAGCTCTTTGATCTCTTTCCAGCGCTCGAGCCCGCCGAGCGAATCGAGGTGTTGCAGGAAAAGCTCCCGGGAGAGCAGCGCTTTCTCGCGTGGAATGGCGTCGAGCGCGCGCTGGAATTCGCCTTTGCCGTTGAGCCAGGTGGCCAGCGCCGCCATTTCCTCGGGCTCCGCGGTTTTCCAACGCTCGGTAGCCTGCGCGATCAATTGGTCGCGCATTTCCTTATGTTCGCGAATGCGCAAATCGACCGCGAGCAGTTTTTGCGGCGCCCGGGCGAGGGGATGCGCGTCCAGTTTCTGCGCCAGGTCGGCCGCGGTGACCGGAAAATTCTCCGGAATTTTTTCCTGGGTAATGACCGTTTGCGCCAGCACGGTCAACGCGTCCAGGCTGGCGGCGTCGTTTCCGTCCGCGACCCTCTGCAGCTGCGCCCAGGCTTCATCGCGCCCGGCATTGTTTCCGGCGGAGATCGCGATCTCGAGCAGCGCGGCTTGCAATCTCGCGCGCGTCGTCGCCGAGGCATCCCCGAAGATTTTTTGCAGCGCATCGTGCGCCTCGATCGGCGCGCCTTGCCGGATCGCCAGTTGCGCTTCCAGAAGATGGTCCACCGCTTTGACCGCGCCGTTTCTCCCGCTCAAGAGCGCGAGAATCGCGCGTTTCGCCCGGGTGTCGTCGCCCGCGATCAGGGCAATCGAAGCTTCATCCACCAGATCCTCGCGGCCCAGCGCACCTTGCTTTTCCAGGCGATCCCAAAATTCCAGCGCCTGCGCCTGGCGCGTCCGGGAAAGAAAACGCGCTATTGCCCGGATCGCCTGCGGCTCGTTAGGCCAAAGCTGGTAGGCCGCCGTTGCTTCCTTGCGCGCGTCGTTCCATTGCTCTTTCTCCACCAGCGCGAAAGCCTGTTGGGCGTGGCGCCGCGCCTGCCACGCCTTGATCGCGTGCATGACCGGGCGCCCTCCGAAAACGGCTCCGAGCAAGAGCAAGAGCAAGAGTAAGAGCAGGCCAAGAAGGCGTCTTCGCTTGCGGGTTCGCAACCGAAGCTCCTCGGCGGTCAACATTATGTCTTCGGAGCGCGGCATGGGACGAAAAAGTAGGAAGTAGGAAGTAGGAAGTATGAAACGGGGAGTTAGTTCTTCAGCTTTTTCCCGATCGCGGTGAAGATGCTTAGCAATTCGAAAGATTCCTTGTGTAATTGTTTTGTCGGATCGGGCGCGGCGATTCCAGACTCGAGTAACAGTTCGATCCAATACAAGGTTTCCGACGCTTCTTTTTGCACCGTGCCGATTTTGTTGGCGAAGTCCGCCCGTGAAACTCCGCGATTCGCTTCGCGATAATTCGCCCCGACCGAAGTGGCGGATCGCAACAGTTGGCGACTGAGAATGTCCGCCTCACGTGTCCGCGGCAATCCAGCCGTGAATTTGATCACCGCCAACGAAAATTTCTTCGTCCGCTGTTCGAGGTCTTTCTCCATCTTCGTTTTCTACTTTCTACTTTCTACTTTCTACTTCCTACTTCCTACTTCCTACTTCGCTTCGACGAGCTCCGGCACCATTTTGGCAAAGGCAGCCTCCGCCTGGTCCGGCGCGCCCTCTCGTGTCGTCATCATCACGAACTCCATCACTTGCTGGCCGAGATGACGGCGACCTTGCACGATCAGGCTGATTCTTTCGCGGCGGGACCACTCGGAGGGTTCCTGGGCAAACTCTTCGCGCGCGAGCGAAGCATCGCTCTCGTTGCGAACCCGGTCTTCGCGCAGGCAATAGAAGGCATGCGCAAAACGCTGGCGCCCGCCATTCCCCGCTCCGGGCGGTCCCTGCGAAAACAGGAAATGCCGGAACGGCAGCGAAAACCCCGGCGACACCGCGTACGACCGGATGCCGTAATCGCCTGTCTGGACCCAACCGCTCGCGGGCAGACAGACATCGGGCCGGTGCAGATTCGCGAGCAGCGCGCTATTGCTCCCCGCCCGCCAGCGAAAGAAATAGAGCAGCGCCGCATCCTCTGTCCTCTGATCTCCGCCCTCCGTCTTCTGCCCTCTGTCTTCCGTCCTCTGAATCCTCCACATCGCCCCACGGCCTTCATCAAAACGGAGGATTCGCTTTGTCCGTTCATCGAGATGGATCTCGTGAAAATCCTTCGCCGTCTCCGGCCAGCGCGCCGTCCATCGTTCCCGCGCCACCAGCCCCCGTTCATGCATCCGGTACCAACCCTCGACGCCGGCTTCCACGGCAAGAAGGTAGAGAAGGCAAAGTAGGAAGTAGGAAGTAGAAAGTAGGAAACGAGGCCGGAGGGCGTTTTCTGTAGCGGCGGCCTCTGGCCGTCGGAAATTCTCTCCGTTTCCTACTTCAGACTTCCTACTTCCTCCTTTTCCAAGCCACGCCGACAGGCCTAACGATCCAACAAATACTACCCCGACAATTGTGTATCCCGCCACGTCGTGCCAGCGGTCGACGGCGGAAATATTTTGGGTCGCCGCGACCCAGACCAGAAAGAACGCGCGAGCGAAATTCGCCACGATCGCGATCGCCAGCGCGCCGAAGACGAGCACGCAACGCTTCGCCACCGACAGCCGCTTCAATTCGCCGAAGAGCAAACCGATCATCAGCGACGTCTGGAGCGACCGCACTCCGCTGCACGCTTCGTTCACGCCCACCACGCCGCTACTTACCCGGATCAAATTCCCTTCCAGCTGCGCTGGCACGCCGAAGAGCGTCATCACTTCCGTCGCCACCGCCGCCACCGTCCGCATCAGGCCCTGCACGACCGGGTCCTCGATCGGCGAAACCCACGGCACCGCCACGAAGAAGAAACAGATCGGAAACGCAAAATGCCGCAGCCACGGCTTGCCTCCCGCGGTCCAGATGAGGAGCAGCGTCAAGGTCGCGACCGCCGCCGTGTGCACCCAATCCACCGGCCGCCAATCCGGATTCGCCACTTCAAACAACCGGACCGGAAACAAAACGATCAGCGCTCCAATCGCGATCCCAATCGCGATTCGATTCCGCATTCCACCTTCCGCGTTCCGCGTTTCAGCCGCAGGCCGATCTTCCCACCGCAGCAAAAAAAGGAACGCTGCGAAGAACGGCACGAACCATCCGTAACTGTATTGCTCGTTGACCGACCATTCGCCGCTGAGATGCCGGCAGAGCACGAACCAAAGCGCGAAGAGCGTGAGCGCGATGAGGGCCAATTGCGATTTCGCGATGGTCGAATTCAAGATGGCAATAAAAAGTAGGAAGTAGGAAGTAGAAAACGGCAAATCGATCGTCTGAGCCCGGCCGCCCGAATCCACTTTCTAATTTCTACTTTCTAATTTCTACTTTGTCGCGTGCCCGCGACACAGCAGATTCTCGGTCTGGAATTTTTCGAAGGCAGCGCGCCGTCCGCGGTTGATGAAGCGCTAGCCCGCCGCGGTTTGGTCGTCGCGCCGTCGGGAACCTGTTTCACCCGGTTGCAGTGGGACGAAGTTTATCGAAAGGCGATGACCCGGGCTGATCTGGTGCTGCCGGATAGCGGCTTCACGGTTTTGCTATGGCGGCTGCTGCGGCGTCGGCGCCTCAATCGAATCTCCGGCCTCGCGTATTTGAAAGAGTTGCTAGGCCGTTCCGAGTTTCGAGAAGATCGATCCGTTTTGTGGATCCTGCCCAACGAAGAGGCGCAGGCGAAAACGCTGGGGTGGCTCCAAGCTCACGGATTCGCGATGACCGCGGAAGGTTGCTACATCGCGCCGATGTATGGACCGCGCGTCGAAGATCCAATGCTCCTGGAACGCGTTCAATCATCCCAGCCCGGCCACGTAGTCATCGCCCTGAGCGGCGGCGTGCAGGAAAAACTCGGATTCCTCTTGCGCGAGAACATCGGCCCTCGCCCGGCGATCCATTGCATCGGCGCCGCGCTTGGCTTTGTCACCGGCTACCAAATCGCGATCCCGAACTGGGCCGATCGCCTTTATCTCGGCTGGCTCCTCCGGCTCCTTGCGAATCCGCGTCGCTTTTTCCCGCGCGCGATGAGTGCGCTCGCTTTGCCGGCGCTGATATTGAAATACGGCGAGGGTCTGCCGCCGCTGAAAAGCTGAAAAGCTGAAAAACTGAAACACTGACATACGAAAGGAAAAACAATGCGCCTCCCAGAAGAGTTCCGAGAACGGGCTAAGAGATATGCATCAGCGGTCATTCGATTTTATGCGCGACTGCCGAGGGCCCGGAAAGAAGTTGAGGTCTTGGGCCACCAACTAATGCGCTCCGGCACTTCAGTCGCGGCGCAGACGCGTGAAGCATCGCGAGCTCGGTCCGATGCCGAGTTTTGTTCGAAGATCGACGGCGCTCTGCAAGAAGCCGATGAATCTCAGTTGTGGATCGAGCTTCTGCGTGAAGACTGCGGGATCGACGACGCAGGCGTGCAGCAATTACATCAGGAAACAAACGAGCTGATTGCAATTCTCGTAACCATGGCAAACAAAACAAGACGTAATCTGTGACGATTTCAGCGTTTCAGCGTTTCAGCGTTTCAGCTTTTTCCCTATGTCCGTAACGCGACGCATAGCATTTGGAGCGGGGGCAAGCTGGTTCAGCCGCGGGATGACGATCGTGCTCGGGCTGGTCTTGTTGCCGGTCCTCTTTCGACATCTGCCGAAAGAAGAACTCGGTGTCTGGCTTTTGCTCGGCCAAAGCTGGGCCGCAATGGGAATTCTCGATCTCGGTATCGGCGTGACCCTTACCCGCCGCATCGCACTGGCCAAAGGCAAAAGCGGCGGCGACCCGAACGCGCCCCTCAACGCCGAATCGCTCCGCGACATCGCCGATCTCGTCGAGTCAGGACGACGGATTTACTATGTCATGTCTGCTGCTGTGTTTCTCGCATCTTGGATCGCGGGCTTTTTCTACCTTCGCCATCTTGAGTTCGGCCAACTCAGTCACAGCACCGTCTGGATTGCGTGGACGATTCTATGCGCAAGCCAAGCCTTCGCCGTCTGGGCCACAGTCTGGACCTGCCTGCTGCAAGGCGTTGGCTACGTTGGATGGGATGCCTTGATCGCGAGTTTCATCAACGCGGGGGCACTCCTCGCGCAAATAATCGCTGTTCTTTGCGGAGGAGGTTTGGTTGCACTTGCAACGGTAGCGGCGATCGGCGCCTTGGCGCAACGTTGGGTTACACGCTGGCTCGCAAAGTGGCGCCGCCCCGATTTGTTTTCTTTGCGCGGCCACTGGAATCGTGAAGTCCTTCGCGGCGTTCCAAGCCTCGCCATTCGTGCCTGGCTGACTGCTGTGGGAACAGTGCTTGTATTCAACACCGATCAGTTTTTCATCGCGGCCGCGAAAGGGGCCGAAGGAATTCCTTCTTTCCGGGCCGCCTACGTCTTCGTTCACAACATCACCGTGTTGGCCGTGTCGGTCGGCCTCGCTTCGAGCGTGTTCATCAGTCATTACTGGCAGGCTGGAGATATGGTTCAGGTCCGCCGACTCATCGAGCGCAATTGCCGCCTGGGCCTGTTGGTGATGCTTTGCACTTGTGCAGTTGTAATCACGGCTGGTCAGAGCTTGTTTGATCTTTGGCTCGGGCACGGAAACTTTGCGGGGTATCGAATTCTCGTGATTTTTCTTATCTCCGAGACATTGGAGGCCCAGAGCTACATTATTTCGACGAGCTCTCGCGCGACTAACGACGAGGCGTTTGCAATCTCCTCTCTCGCAGCTGGAGTTTTGAAGATCGCGCTCGCGGCTATCCTGATCCGAACTCAAGGTTTATTGGGTTTGGCACTTGCCACGATGATCGCTCTACTCTCAACGAATCATTGGTACATGGTTTGGCGCGGCATCCGCCGGTTGCGCATTCCGCTCATGGAATATTTTAAAGAGGTCGTTCTACCGACAATCGTTTGGTCGGGTGCGGCGCTGCTGCTGGCTGGAGGAATAGCGATCGCTCTCAGACAGGCTTCGGACCTAACCAAGCTAGCCGGTGCGGTGTCGTCGGTGGGAGTGATTTTTATCTTGGCGTTGTTTCGGCTTGTCATGAGTCAGCACGAACGAGCGACCGTTCGCATCAAGGCAGCGGCGACGTTAAGACGTTTTTTCCCTGCACGATGAGGTTTTCATGCGTCCGCGGTCATCATATTTGGCCGGCACCGTTGTCCGCAAATTCAGTTGTCATCGATGCAGGTGCGCACCACGGGGAATTCAGTGCGGAGATCATCCGGAGATTCGGCTGCAAATGTCACCTCATCGAGGCAAACCCAATTCTCTCGGACGAGCTGTCAATTCCTGGGGCATCGTCCATTACTAGCGCAGCGCTAAGCGGCGAAGATGGCCGCGCCGCCCTGCATCTCGCCGACAATCTTGAATCGAGCAATTTGCCCTCTACTGGAATGGAGTCGGAGAAGGGCAAAACAGTCGAAGTAGATACTATTTCATTGGGGACTCTCATGGATCGACTCGGTCTCGAACGTGTCGATCTTCTTAAGTTGGATATTGAGGGCGCCGAATTCGAGGTCATTGCGAAAACATCTAGCGATGTCTGGCGTCGAATCAGCCAATTGACGGTGGAGTTTCACGATTTCCAACCCCGCTTCAAAGGCAGGCAACTTTTCGAGACCGCGCGCGAAAGGCTCGAATCTCTTGGATTTATCTCTGCTGTCATGTCTTTCCGAACTCACGGCGACGTCCTCTTTTTAAATCGCCGATTCCTTGAAATTTCCTTCTCGCGAAATCTTTATCTGCGTTTTATCGCCCGGTTCGTCGAGAAGGCGCGAGTGCGCCTTGGGAGAGCCGCAGAAACATGAGCGAGTACTCAGAATACGGATTTGGAACTCCTGACGCGTCTCATATGCACAGGCACTTTATGCCTTGTGTGCTCGAGTTCGCGCAACCTCTGCGGCCCGGCCTGCGCGTTTTAGATGTCGGATGTGGAAATGGCTACCTGTGTGGCAAATTTCTTGAGCTCGGGGCAAGCGTTGTTGGAGTGGACCTCAGCGTTGAGGGAATCCAATTGGCTCGTGGGAAGTATCCCGGCGCAAGGTTCGAACTGATTGGGGCGGATGAAGACATCCTGGGAAAATTGAATGAAGACCCTTTCGATCTGGTGGTCAGCACGGAGGTTGTAGAACACCTGTATCGACCCCGCCTCTGGGCGAATGCTTGTTTTGCCGCGTTGAAACCGGGTGGCCGTTTTATTTGTACGACGCCCTATCACGGTTATTGGAAGAACCTGGTAATCTCTTTGCTTGGCCGTTGGGATGCTCACGCGAATCCGTTATGGGATGGTGGTCACATCAAACTTTGGAGCAAACGCACGCTTTCTGAATTGTTGGTCGAAACCGGATTTCGAGATCTCAAAATCAAGGGAGTTGGGCGAATGCCCGGGTTGAGGATGACGATGGTGGCGAGCGGAGAGAAGCCGGCGTGAAATTTGTTGTCGCACAAATTGGCGCCCGGCGGTCCTACGCGGTGCCGGCAATTCTCGAAAAAGCCGGAATGCTGGAACGCTTCTATACCGATATTACAGGAGACAATGGTTTCGCTGCATTCGCCTCCGCCGCGGCAACGTTGCCTTTCCTGGGCAATGCCGCTCAGCGGCTGGCCGGACGCCGCCTGCCTGAGAACATCCGTTCCCGGACAACCACCTTTCGGGCTCGGAGTCTCCTCCGCGCTTTACGTCGAGCGATCAGACCTCCCGATGTCGTCGATGCATTCCGCGAGTCCGTCGGATTTTCAAACGACCTGGGGCGCGCGATGGTCGCACGCGGGTTTGGCGAAGCGACCCACGTTTACTCGATGCTGGGCGAGTGCGCGCCTCTTCTAGTTGCCGCGAAAGAGCGCGGGCTCACCGTGGTCTCGGAGATTTATATTTTGCTCAGCACCGAGCGGATCCTAGCCGAGGAACGAAAGGAGTTTCCAGGCTGGGAACCGGACTTTCCGGATTATGCTGCTCTCCGTCGCGAGATGGGTGACGAAGACGTGCTCCTTACGCGAAGCGATTTTGCGATTTGCCCGTCCCCGGCCGTCCGTGATGACCTCGTGGAGAATTTCGGATTTGCGCGTGAGCGTACCTTTGTCGTTCCCTATGGAGTGAATCCAGAGCTTCTTTCGCTGAGGAACAATCCGGTTCCGGGACGGATCCTTTTCGCCGGCACGGCGGAGCTGCGCAAAGGTATCCATTATCTCGCGATGGCTGCCGAAAGACTTCATGCGCGCAGGCTGCCCTACGAATTTCGGATCGCCGGGAACGTTCAACCCTCGGTTGCGAATCAAAAGATCTGCCGGCACCTGACTTTGCTCGACCGAATTCCTCGGCACGAGATGGTGACAGAATTCGGCAAAGCGGATTTATTCGTCCTCCCCTCGCTCGCCGAAGGCTCGGCCGAAGTAACCTATGAAGCGCTCGCTTGCGGCTTGCCCGTCGTAACAACTCCAGAAGCAGGATCGGTCGTTCGGGACGGAGTTGACGGCCGGATTGTACCTTCGCGCGACGCGGATGCGATCGCGGATGCGATCTCGGAAATAATCGAAGATCGCGAAAAGAGAACCGCGTTGGCAAACGCTGCCCGGGAACGCGCCATCGAGTTCACATGGGCGCGCTACGGGGAACGGCTTGTGAATACCTTGCAAAGTCTAGAATGAGTACCGTGCTCGAAGAAGGGAGATTGACGTCTTGCTAAGGGATCAAGCAGCAACGGTTGTGATCACAACCAAAAACCGCAAAGATGAATTGCGCGTGGCAGTCCGGTCAGCGCTGGCTCAAACGACATCAATAGAAATCTTGGTGATTGACGACGGATCGACCGATGGAACTGCAGAGATGCTTCGGGTGGAATTTCCCTCCGTAAATCTTCAACGCCGTGAAGAATCCCGAGGCTTGATCGTGCGGAGAAATGAGGCTGCACGGCTTGCTCGCGGAGAAATTCTTATCTCGATCGACGACGATGCAGAGTTTTCTGCACCAGATATAGTTGAAGCGACGCTACGTGACTTTGACGATCCACGTGTCGCTGCGGTAGCGATCCCGTTCACGGACATAAACAAAGGTCCAATGGTTAAGCAAAAGGCTCCGCCAGTCGGCAGATGGATCACCAATGAATACATCGGGACAGCTCATGCTGTGCGTCGCGATATCTTCACACGGTTGGGAGGTTATCGAGAGGTGCTGGTCCACCAGGGTGAGGAAGGCGATTTCTGCATCCGCTTGCTTGATGCGGGCTTCGTCGTGCGGCTTGGTAGCGCGGAGCCGATTCTTCATTATGAGTCGCCTAAGAGAAGTGCGGCACGAATGAATATTTACGGTCAACGCAATTTGATGCTGTTCGCCTGGCACAACGTTCCCATGCCGTACTTACTCGTTCATTTGCCCGCGACTATTTGGAATGGTCTTGTCTGGGGATTCAAGGAAGGGGTATTGATATACCGTTTGGAGGGCACCTGTCGGGGGGTTGCAGTCATTTTAAAGCAGCTATTCGAGCGCCGACCGGTCCGACCGAACACCTACCTTGAATTCAGACGCCTCAAGAAGAACGGTCCCGCACAAGTAGGCACAGCGTCGGGTTAGCCACGTTTATCGACTTTCATTGCATCCGATCTCTACAATTTCTTTAAGCCTTTGAACGGGTTTACTTGCCGCTAGATGAAGATCTTTTCGATATTGTGCGTTAAGAACGAGGGCGACATCATTGAAGAATGTCTGCGGAAGGCTAGCGCTTGGTCCGACAGGATATTTGTTTACGATGGTGCGAGCACAGATGGCACATGGGAAAAGGTCCAGGCGATGGCGAACTCGCATATCGTGCCCGCACGTCGTGATGACCGCGTTTGGAATGATTGGTTGCGCGCCGAAATCTTCGAAGAATTTCGACATGAGGCCAAGGATGGGGATTGGTGGTGCCGCCTTGATGCTGACGAATTCTACATCGACGATCCCAAAGTGTTTCTGACTTCGGTTCACCGGCTTCACCATGCTGTTTGGGGCCTGTATATTGAGTACTACCTTACTGAAGAGACTCTGGCGCGGATTCCAGACTGGAACGCGAAACCGGCTGAGTCTCCACTCGAGTATCTTCGTTATTATTGGTGTGACTACTGCGAGCCGCGCTTTTTCCGATATCGAGATGGACTCAAATGGCACCCGCGGGATTCGGCTCCCACTCACATGGGGTTGGTATCCCCAAAGCTTATCCGTTTTCGACATCTGCCATATCGCTTTCCGAAACAGATTCAGCACCGACTACGCCAACGAATGCAGAGCGTAGCGGATGGTCATCAAGGAGATGTTCGCGGAGGATGGCATAAGATCGTGGACGACGATTGGCGAAAGAAAGCAGTTCGTCCGGCTTCCGAGCTACATTTTGATGCGCATGACGGCAATATTGAAGTCCAGTGGGAAAAACTACCATATTATCTTGGACCCTGGTGGCGTCGCGCGATTCAATATACGTGCCACAGCTTGGGTATTTGGGCCTGAAGAAAAGTTGAGCGAATCGTGGCTAATCTTTTCCAAGAGCAAACACCGCAAAGTGCGATTGATCCCTGGATTACTCGGAGCGCCGCTAGCCAAGGCGCTATCGCCAGATTAATCCGGACGCTTGTCCCGAAACGTTTCCGGCCCATCGGTTACATTGAACACTTGGTCAACCGTCGCACGGGCAGCCGTGTGAAGGGGGGACCATTTGCCGGAACGAAGTATATTTATGGTGCCGTCGGAAGCGCCTATGTGCCGAAACTGCTGGGCATTTACGAGCGGGAATTGAATGAATACGTCGAGCAGGCGTGTTCGCTTCATCCCGAATTGATCGTCGATATTGGGGCGGCAGAGGGATACTACGCGATTGGTCTGGCATTGCGGAATCCAGATGCCACGGTGATCGCCTTCGAAATGGAGGAAAAGGGTCAAGACGCATTGAAAGAAATGGCGAGCATGAACAATGTTGCTTCGCGCGTGGATGTGCGCGGAAAATGTGAGGTGGCGGATCTGCAAGCAGTCTTGAAAGGCGCTGAGCGTGCACTGATCATATGCGACGTGGAAGGTGACGAGGGAAAACTTCTAGATCCCGAAATCATTTCCGAATTATGCCGGGCACACCTGCTCGTTGAGATGCATGACTTTATCCATCCGGGTATCTCAGACAGGATTATCGACCGCTTCAAGAGGACTCATGAAGTCCATCGCATCTGGCAGGAGGCGCGCAGTCATGATGACATCCCGTATCGAACACTCGGAACCGCGCTTTTGCCATCTCGTTATCTTGATTGGGCGGTGAGTGAGTGGCGACCGGAGCGCATGTCGTGGTTATGGATGGAACCGCGAAACTGTTCCGTGCGATAATGTTTTCTTCTCTAGATGAACACGTTCGCCGCGCATCGCAGTACCCTAAGCGCCGCGATCGACTGTGGTACTGGTGGAATCTCGTGCTGCGGCGGTTTCCCCACGCTCCGCTTCCATTTCGAAAGCGAATTGTCGCCCTAACCCATCATCGCACTGGCTGGATGTTTTCCGTTCGGATGGGTGCCACAGACTGGTACGTCGCAAATGAAATCATTGAAGAAGGCGAATATGACCGAGTGAAAGAATGGAACCCACAAGCCTTTGATTCTGTCATAGATCTTGGGGCAAACATTGGTCTCTCGGTTAAGCTATTCGCGGATCTTTCGCCGAATGCAGTCATCAAGGCGATCGAGCCTGACGACAACAATTTAGCAGTGTTGACAGTCAACTTGGCAGAAAGCCGGATAGAAGACCGGGTCGTTGTGATTCGTGGCTTCGTAGGAGCCGAATCAGGTACAGCCGGAATAGATTCTTCGTCTGGTGAATGGGGGATCAAGATGACGCGAGGAGATCAGAAGGTGTCGGTCCCTGTTTATTCCATGTCACAGATCATGGACGAGAAACCTGCTTTTAATGCCGTCGATCTCCTTAAGTGCGACGTTGAAGGTACCGAGGCCGAACTTTTTTGCGACTGTGCTGATTGGATAACTCGAATCCGTTACGCGATTGTAGAAACGCATCCGCCGTATTCGCCCGACGCGCTTGAAAATGATATCCGACGAAATGGCGGCAGCCTAAAGTTGGTTGGTCGATTGCAACACGGGCCCAACGAGTTGGTCTTTCTAGAACAGAAAAAGTGATCATAACAGCTGTGAGGTCGACTAAGGTTTTCTTTTCCTGCAGCGGGGTGGGCATTCTTGACCGCGGGATCGAAACATTTTTTCGTGAAGCTTTCGACGGATTGCGCAATACGGACGGTCTCGATATTACTCTCTTCAAGGGTGCTGGGGAGGAGAGCGCTCACGAGAAAGTCCTGTGGAATGTGCCGCGCACGGGAAGCTTGGCGCCGTTCCTGGGCAAGTTTATTCGTCGCAACGGATATGTGGTCGAACAGCTCTCGACCTTCCCTTTCATGGTAAAGGCGATTCGAAAACATCGCCCTGATATCATCTTTTACAGCGACTCCAACCTGGGATTTCAACTGTTCCGTTGGCGGAAGCAGATAGGCGTTCCATTCCGGCTTTTGTTTTCCAACGGCGGTCCCTGTCACGCCCCGTTTGACCGGACTGATTTTGTACACCAAGTGGCCCCATTCTATCTTGAAGAAGCCCTCGCTGCGGGCGAGCCACCTCAACGCCATCGAATGGTTCCTTATGGCATTAGGGTTCCTGATGGCCCACCCGATACAGACGATTCGAGACGCGCGACGCTCCGACGACGACTCAACTTGCCGGTCGAGGGCAAAATTGTCATTAGTGTGGGCTGGATCTCAAAGCAGCTGAAGCGCATGGATTTCGTGGTAAACGAGGTAGCTCAGTTGCCTCAGCCGCGTCCGCACCTTCTTTTGGTCGGCGCGATGGACGATCAAAGCCACGCAATCATCTCCCTAGCACGAGAGAAACTAGGTGAGCACGGATTTACCGCGCGTTCCGTGCAGTACAAAGAGGTGGCCACTTACTATCGCACCGCTGATGTTTTCACACTAGCATCGCTGCAAGAAGGGTTCGGTCGGGTCTTTTTGGAAGCTCTTATCCATGGCTTGCCGATCATCGCGCACAATCACCCAGTGATGCGTTTTGTGCTGGGAGGCGAGGGCATTCTGGTTGATCTGTCAAAGCCCGGAGTGCTGGCCTGTCAGCTTGTGGACGTCCTTGCCGCCGGCAATGAGCCCGAGGTCGCTGCTCGCCGGCGTCAAAGTGTGCGAGCTCGATTTAGCTGGCCGATACTTGCGCCGCAGTACCGCGACATGTTTTACGACTGCGCCCGTATTCCATTGCGCGATCCAAGCGGGAAGAAAAGAGCATGCTGATTTATCTTCTTCTGCTGGCCGCCGCCTGCCTCGCGTTGCTCATCAGGGCGATGCTCCGTCCGAGGCTCTTTTACGAGTATCCTTATCTAATGGCTGCGACGTTCACCGCGTTTATTTTGCCCCAGGCTTATGCGGCATATCGGAGCGAATGGGGCGGCTGGTATCTCGATGCCGCTTTAATCATGAGTACCGCTTGCCTGGGAGCGTGCTGGTTCGGTTACCTACCGAAAGCGCATCCGGCTCTGCTCGAAAAGTTCAACGTCAAGATCGATCCAGCGCGTTTTTTCCACGGTGGGGTGTTGCTCGTAGCAATCGGTTATTATTTTACCTATAAGTTTGGGACCTTGGAGGAAGAAGAGCTTACCACCACGCTTACCGGAATTGGAACTATCTATCTGTTCTTTGGCGCATTGGTTTATCCGGGTTTTGCGATTTGCTTTTACTGTGCTTTGAACGGGCAAGGGCCATTTACCTGGATTGTGACCGGAATCGCGGCGTGGGTGCCGCTCCAAGCGGCGATCTTCTACGGACGGCGAGAACCAACGGTTCTCTTTCTGCTCTCGCTGGCAATGATTCTTTATTTTCTCAAAGGCAAGCGACTGCCGCGCGTGCTCATCCTCGGCGCAGTCGTCGGGGCGATGTTCGCTATTCCTGCCACGGGAGAATATAGAAGAAGCTCGGCCGAAGATCCCATCGAAGCCTTTCGGCAGCTTGATTTTGCCGACCAGTTCAACCAGTACTTCAACGAAGACGCGCCGAGCGAGTTTAAGAATGCGGTCACGGTCATCGCGGTGACAACCGCGCAGGGCGATTACGAATGGGGCGTCGGTTATTGGAACCGGTTGATCTTTCGGTTTGTTCCCGCCCAGTTTGTTGGGGAAACGTTCAAGAATTCGCTCATGATAGGCAAGCCGCGCGATTACGGAGACTACGTCGAACTGGCGACCGGGTTCCGCCTTCCGGCCGGCTCCACGGTTACTGGTATCGGCGATTCCTTTAATCAATTCGGATTGTTCGGTTGCCTGGTCTTTGCGGGGATGGCCTACATCTTTAAGAACCTTTGGGTCGCCGCAAACCAGCCCGGCGGTACGGTGGCGCAAATCCTTTACATCCAGGTTTCGACGACCGGGATGAGAGCGCTGACTCATCAGACCATTGATTTCCTGCCCGGCTTTATCTACAGCGCCATCTTTATCGGGCTGGTGGCGCTTTACGCAAAAGAGTGAAGCTCGCGGTTATCTTTCATCGGTTCGGGCCGTATCATTGGGCGCGCCTCAAAGCAGCTTCGCGGCGGAGTCACATCGTCGGGATCGAGCTTGGATCGGAAACGTCGGAATATGGTTGGTCGAAGATTCAGGAGACCGCTTCCTTTGAACGGATAACGTTGTTTCCGGAGAGTGATAGCCGGTCGAAGCCGCTTGCAGAGTTAGCCAACGCTATGAGAGACGCCCTGGCCGGTTGTAAGCCGGACGCAGTTGCTATCCCGGGGTGGTCGGAGAAAGGAGCGCTGGTCGCATTGCGCTGGTGCGTGGATAACTCAGTGCCGGCCATCCTGATGTCAGAAACCTCGGAGATCGACGAACCACGGACATCCTTAAAGGAGTTCGCCAAACGGCGAGTCGTCGGTCTTTGCTCGGCCGGTCTGGTGGGAGGACAACGGCATAAGGATTACCTCGTGAAGCTTGGCATGGCGCCGGACCGAATCTTTCTGGGGTATGACGCTGTGGATAACGGTTTCTTCGCGCAAGGCGCGAAGGAAGTAGGAAGTAGAAAGGAGAAAGGAGAAAATGGATTACCGGAGCCGCCTACGCGCGAGGCTACGGCGTGCCGGGGGAACTACTTTCTCGCGTCGGCGCGGTTCATTCGGAAAAAAAACCTTGATACACTAATCCGCGCGTATTCCGAATTTCGACGGAAGACAGAAGACGGAAGACGAAGGGCAGAGGAATCTGTCCTCCAATCTCCGGCCTCCGACCTCGGACCTCCGGCCTCGGACCTCGGACCTCCGTCCCCCGACCTCTGGGATCTCGTCATCCTTGGCGACGGTCCTCTTAAATCTCAGCTCTGTTCTCTGATCTCCGACCTCCATCTCGAACAGCACGTCATCATGCCGGGGTTCAAGCAATACGAAGAGCTGCCCATCCATTATGGTCTCGCGAATGCATTCATCCACGCGAGCACCAGTGAGCAATGGGGACTGGTGGTGAATGAGGCGATGGCTTCGGGATTGCCGGTAATTGTTTCGAATCGGTGCGGCTGTGCTCCGGAGCTGGTAGAGGAGGGGATCAACGGTTTTACTTTCGATCCGGACGATCAGGAACAATTGGCCAATCGCCTTCTTGAAATGGCATCGCTCTCCAGCGATGGCCGGCAAGGGCTTGGCGATGCAGGCAGACGGATAGTGGCGAATTTTGGACTGGAACGGTTCGCTGACGGATTAACTCACGCCGCGGAAAAGGCGTTAGAGATTGGCCCGAGAAAACCAACGTTCTTGCAACGCGTCGTCCTGGCGGCGGGACTCGGCCGATGATTCATACGGCCAATCTCACCCATTCGGTCTCGCGGAAAGCGGGCGGGCTGCACGAAAGCGTCCGGCGCCTGGTCCAATCGCTCGCCTCGTTAGGCGTCGGCGTGCGAGTCCTGACGGTGGAGGATGAGTTTACCGATGTGGATCTCGGCGCGTGGGACCCGGTGCGGGTGGATGTTTTTCCAGCGACCTGGCCGAATAGTTTCGGTTACTCGCCCGGGTTTCTGAAAGCGTTGAACGAAGAACACCCCGACCTGACGCATACGCACGGCATCTGGACCTACCCGAGCATCGCGACGGCGGCTTACTGCACGAGGCAGAGAGTGCCATACATGATCTCGCCCCACGGAATGCTCGATCCCTGGGCGGTGCATCATCATCGCTGGAAGAAGGTCCTGGCCTATGCGCTTTACGAGAGCAACCACGTCCGCGGGGCCCGATGCATTCGCGCTCTCTGTGAATCGGAAGCGCGTTCGATTCGGCAGATGAAGCTGCGGAATCCGGTGGCTGTAATTCCAAACGGGATCGATCTTCCGGAGTCGACCGGCGGGAATGGAGTGAATGGCAGCGCGCCTTGGAGTGACGGACTGGAGCACGGCAAAAAAGTGATGCTGTTCCTCGGCCGCATCCATCGAAAGAAAGGCCTGACTAACCTGCTCAAGGCCTGGGCAGCTCACCGGAAAGAGAAGAGATCGGACGAATGGGTGCTCGCCATAGCCGGCTGGGACCAGGATGGCTACGAAGCCGACCTGAAACGATTGTGCGGCGACCTCGAGATTCCGTGGACGGATTTGAAGAGAACGGAAAACTCCGCCAGCGCGACATTTTCCGAAACGGCTCCGGTCTTTTTTCTCGGTCCGCAATTTCAGAAAACGAAGGCGGCCTGCTACCGAAACTGCGACGCATTCGTTTTGCCATCGTTCAGCGAAGGTCTGCCCATGGCGGTCCTGGAAGCATGGGCTTATGGCAAGCCGGTTGTGATGACGCCCGAGTGCAATCTGCCGGAAGGATTCGCGGCGAGCGCGGCCGTTCGAATCGATACCTCGGTCGAATCGATCACTGAAGGTCTTCGCGAGATAAGGAGCCTGCCGGATGAGGCACTCCGGGAAATCGGTGAACGAGGGCGGAAGCTGGTCGAGGAAAGGTTTACCTGGCCGAAGATTGCCCTCCAGATAAAGACGACCTATGAATGGATGCTTGGCGCGACTGAAAAGCCCGGCTGGTTTTTCGACGAGTAACTTCGCGAGGTTATGTTTCGGAAAGAACTTCTAATCCTTGGTGGCGTCTCGCTCCTGGTGTTCCTGATTGTGGCAGGAGCAGCTTCGCTGGCGGTGCGGGTAGTGCAGCGCGACGGAACCATGCTGGCCAAAGATACTTTGCCGGGACTGGCTTCAGCCGGCGAAGCCATCGGCCGGATGGACGAGAATTGGTTCAATCTCCACCTGTTGCTCAGCATGGAGTCGCCGGGAGAACGAGCGCGCCTCATCACCAGCATTACCAGCAATTCAACCGACCCCATCTGGCGTCAGTACCAGGAAGCCATCTTCGATGAATACGACGACCAGCTTTTCCGGGAAATGCAGGCGGCGCGCGGCAAATTCATCGAAGCGCGGAGCCACTACTTTGATCTGCTGCGGGCGGGCGATATTACCGGGGCGAAGGAATTCTTTGCCGCGGATCTTCGCTCGGCCTTCGATCGTTACCGGCAAGGCGCTGAAAATATTTTCCGGATGAACGCGAGGATCGGGCGCGAGCGTGCGGGTCGTCTGATCCAGCTTTCTTCGTGGGCGCCCTATGCGCTGGCGCTTTTTTGCGTGCTCGTGCTTCTCGTCGGCGTGTTCGTGGGTTTCAAAGCGAGTCTCGGAGCTTTCATCGACATCTGGCGAGAGGCGGATCACAAGACACCGGGGGGCCGGTGAGCGGTTTTTCACGAAACTGGGACTGCAACGTCTCGTGATGAGCGAACAAGGCGAAGCTCGTGCGACCGTGTCGGTCCTTATTCCGGTGAAGAATGAGGCGGCCAATCTGCGCGAATGTCTGGCGAGCGTTTCGTTCGCGGATGAAATCCTGATCGTCGATTCCGGAAGCACCGATGGGACGCAGGGGATCGCAGCCGCGGCCGGGGCTGAGGTGGTGCAGTTCCACTGGAATGGTGAGTTTCCCAGAAAGAAAAATTGGGCGCTGGAGAACGTGCCGTGGCGCCACGAGTGGGTGTTGATTGTCGATGCCGACGAGAGGATCACGCCGGAGCTGGCGGGTGAGATTCAGCGCGCCATTCGGCGAACCGATGTGGACGGGTTCTATTTGAATCGCCGGTTCTGGTTCCTGGGCGGCTGGATCAACCACTGCGGTTATTTCCCGAGCTGGAACCTGCGGCTTTTCCGGCACCGGCTCGGGCGATACGAGCGCGCCGAATCGGGTGGCGGCGGCTCCTCCGGCGACAACGAAGTGCACGAGCACGTCATCTTGAACGGCCGCGCGGAACATCTCGCCGCACCGATGGAACATTACGCCTATCCCGACATCTCGACGTTCGTCGAAAAACACAATCGCTATTCGACCTGGGAGGCGCGAGTGAGCGAGACGTTCTACCGGGATTCCAGCGCCGGCACGCTGGCGGCGCGTCCTTTCGGCACTTCCCTCGAGCGAAAGCGCTGGCTGAAACAATGTTTTCGCCGCGCCCCTTTCCGGCCCACCCTGCGCTTCCTTTATCATTATGCCTGGCGGCAGGGTTTCCGCGACGGCTACCGCGGCTGGATCTTGTGCCGGCTCCTGGCGCGCTACGAGTTTCTTTGCGTTGCCAAAGAGTGGGAGTCGCGCCAGCTCCGCCGGTAAATCCGGTTGATCTTTCTCCTGCTCGAAGCCCGGGGCGCGAAGAATCCCGCACCGGCGAGTGGAGTTTCTTGCGCCACGAGCGTAGCGTGGGAAGGATTTGGGTCAGATGACGTCGATTTCGGGGCGCGGCGCGTGGGTTGCTTATTCGTGCGGTGTCTGCTGAGTCGATCGTCAGCGACGCCACACCATGCCAGCTCAACATTCTTCCATGACCGCCCCGGCGGATGCGAATCCGAGAGTGGATCGGCAGGGGGAGAACGACCCGGCCGCGGCGGGCCCGCAACCGGCTACCGTCTCCAGGATCGCGGGCGAAGAATGGCTGGTGGGATTCGCCTGCCTGGCGATCGATGTCATCAGTTGGATTCTTATTTACGGTGCGATCAGTTACGTGCGCCGGGACCAGTTTCTGGTCGGACCTTTCGAGTTTTTGCTCGTCGATGTGATTCAACTCATTTTCATCTGCCAGGCTATTTTCATGATCGGCGGTTACGACCGCAAGAACGACACGCGGACGCTGACCTACATGGCGGAGCACATCCTGGCGATCGCGGGCGCGGCGGCGATCAGCTCGCTGCTGGTCTACGCGGCGGCGACGTTCGACAGTTCGATGAAGCCGAGTCGTAGTGCCGTGCTGGTCAGCTTTGTGGTGTTTTTGCCCTGGTCGATCCTTTATCGGCGAATCATCTGGAAATATGTTTCGAGCTCGGCCGCGACCCGCGCCTTTCTGGTGATCGGGAGCGGCGACCTGGCGGCGCGGTTTTACGAAACCTACCGGCAATCGGCGAATCGGCAGCGCCTGGAATTTGTCGACCTCGAGGGGGAGAGAATCGGGGAGCACATTGCGGGGAGCGGGTCGCCCATTATCGAAGGGAACCTGGCCACAAAGCTGGCGAGCCTGAACGATCGCTACAGTGGGGTGGTGCTGGCGGAACGCGTCGATCGTATCCCGCCGGAACTGATCGACCGTCTGGTCCGGACGCAATTTCAAAGAACACGCGTCTACACTCTGGAGTCGTTTTACGAAGCGCATTGGCGCCGGGTGCCGGTGCAATCGATCGATCCGTTCTGGCCGCTGCAAATGGGTTTCCAGCTCGCGCGCAATTCGCCATATCACTACTTGAAGCGCTTGTTCGATATCGTCTTTTCGGGTGTGTTATTGGTCCTTTGTTCGCCGTTACTGGTCGTGATCGCAGGCGCGATCTGGTTGGGGAGCGGACGGCCGGTTCTATTTCGGCAGCCACGTCTCGGACGCGAAGGTCAATTGTTTACGGTGTTCAAATTCCGCACGATGCGCATGGAGAATGGTCAGGAGGAAGACGGAGACATTTACACGCGCGAAGGCGATCCGCGGGTTACGCCGCTGGGACGATGGCTGCGCAAACTCCGGCTCGATGAGCTGCCGCAGCTTTTGAATGTGCTGCGCGGGGACATGAGCCTGATCGGGCCGCGCGCGGAATGGATCAAATGCGCCGAACGCTACGAGCAGAAGATTCCGTTCTATCATTTCCGGCATCTGGTCAAGCCGGGGATCACGGGCTGGGCGCAGGTTAACTATCCCTACGGCGAGAGTGACGAAGACGCGATCGAGAAGCTGAAGTACGATCTCTACTACATTCGCCATTATTCGCTGAAGCTCGACGCGATGATCGTGCTCAAGACGGTGCATACCGTCCTTTTTGGAAAAGGACGATGAAAGTCGAAATTAGAAAGTAGAAAGTAGAAAACGGGGCGGAAAAAAGGTTTTCTACTTTAGCCTATCTACTTTCTACTTGGGGCCGAATGCCCTGGCGACGTGTTATTGGAACGATAAGAAGCCGCGGTTCGCTTCGTGGATTAGCTCGCTGGCTCTTCCTGGTCACGCTCGTTGTGGCGCCGTGGCTCTATGGAAGCACGACCGCGCTTGGCATAGCGCTCGTCGATGGGATGCTTGGCGTGGCGCTGATGCTCTGGGCCGCTTCACTCTCAGTGGATCGCCGGTGGCCGATGGTGCCGCGCGCGCTGTTGGTGATTGCGTTGGTTATTCTCCTCCAGGGCTGGTGGATGGTCGTGAACGCGCATGCCATCTACGATTCGACCTTCGGCGTCTTCGCTCCGGTTCGTTCCCTTCTGCCGATGGCGGCCGGTTCGGCCGATTACATTCTTAGTTATACCTGGATGTTGCGCGCGACGGCGTTGCTTGGGGCCGCCTGTCTCGTGGCGGAACTTGTCCAACGTCCGGTGTGGTTGGTGCGATTCTGGTATGCCGTTGCGATCGCGGGGGGATCGATCGCGTTGTTCGGATTGATCCAGAAAGGAACGGGCGCGCGAATGATTTTCTGGCAATCCGCGCAGCCAAGAGATTCGCAGTACTTTTTTGCGACCTATTATTATCATGCAAACGCCGGGGCCTTCCTGAACCTGGTCGTGCCGGTAATCGCGGGATTCGCCATCTGGACCGTCGCGCGGGGGGCGAGTCCGACGGCGCGGATGCTAAGCGTGACAACTGGCCTCTTCGTGATCATCGGGGTTTTCTCCAATACATCGCGCGTGGCGCAGGTAATCGGAGCTGTGATCGTTGTTACCTTACTCGCGGCGGTCATACGTCCCGTAGCGCGGCTCTTCGTGAAATCGGAAAAGGGAGGGATGGTCCTGGCCGCGGTGCTAGTGTTGGTGGCCGGCCTGGCGGTAGCTCAGGCGGTGCATCTCGATCGGCCGATCATGCGCTGGCAGCAGTTCGTAAAGCAATTGCCCGCGGATGACCGCTGGAGTGCGGACCGGGTCGCGCTCGCCGCCATCAGGGACGCCAAGCTATTCGGATTCGGGTCCGGAACCTTTCGCGTGGTCTTTCCCCATTACCAGGAGAAGTCCGCGCCACCTCTGGGCGGGATCTGGAGGTTTCTGCATAACGATTATCTGCAGACGATCCTGGAATGGGGATGGCTGGGAAGTGCCGCCATCGGCGCGCTTTTCTTTGGCGGAATTGGTCTAGGTATCCGCAATTACGTCAGAGCCGCAGGCTGGAGCACTCGTCAACGGATTCTCCTGCCCTGCACCCTTCTGGCGCTCTGCGGCGTGGCGATTCATGCCGCCGTCGATTTCCCGCTGCAGATTCTGTCGATCCAACTGCTCGTCGCCAGTTACCTCGGGGTGTGCTGGGGATCTTCGAGTTGGGGTAAGTAGGAAGTAGAAAGTAGGAATGAAGAGGTCGGAGGTCCCGCCTTTGCTGAAGCCACGGCGTGGCGAGCAGAGGTCGGCCTGCCAAGCCGTAGCCTTGGCGTAGGCTGGAGGCCGGATAACCAATAACCGATAACTCGCGCACAGCGCGCCCAACCTACTTTTTGCGTCTCTTTTTCCGGTCAGGTTTATCGGCGTATCCGCCGGTGTAGGAACCTTCGCCGGCGCCGTAACCGTGTGACGCATAATAATAGTAGTAGTCTGTTCCTCGATTGCGCGGGAGACGATTGAGAACCACACCGGCGGGCCGGGTCCCAGTTCCAGCGAGAAGCAAGACCGCGCGTTGCACGGCGTTGCGCGCGGTGCGCCTTGCCCGCACGACCATGCAGACAGTCTGCACGAAAGGCGTCATGAGAAGGGTGTCGCTCACGGCAAGAACGGGCGCGCTATCGATCACGACGCGATCGTAGAGCTTCGCGGCTTCGGTCACGAGTTCAGCAAAGGAATGGCCGCTCAAGAGCTCGGCTGGGTTAGGTGCACGGCGGCCCCCGGCGAGAACGGAGAGTTGTCCGCCGGTCGCCGTCACCGTGCTGGTAGCCGAGGGAGAGCTGGTCCCGATTATATCCACGTCGCGCGCCGAGACGACACGCACCGCATCTCCCAGCGGGACGTCACCCACGAGGTAATCGACGATTCCATATTGCTCGGCGTCCTTGGCTTCCTCGCCGCCCTCGGGTCCGATGTGGCGGAAAATCTTGTGCAGGCTGGGGCGGCGCAAGTCGCCGTCGATCAGCAGAACGCGGTGGCCCTGCTGGGCGAGCGAGAGGGAGTAGTTCGCACTCGTGAAGCTCTTGCCCTCGTTAGGCAGAGCGCTGGTGAACAAGAAAATCTTTCGCTCTTCCTCCGGACCGAGGAGCGAGAGCGCGGCCCGGAGATTTCGGAAAGCTTCGGCGGCCGGACCTTCGGGCGCTTCGGCAACGAGGCGGTAACTGGACGTCCCGAGCGGCGCGTCGGGTTTTTCCTCGCCTCCGCTTGATTCGGTCCGCGACACTTCCGGAACCGCCGCCAACACCGGCAGAGCGAAAGTCGTTTCGGCCTGGTCCACGGTCTTGATCGATCGGTCGAGCGCGTTGGCGCCGAAGATGGTGGCAAGGCCTGCCGCAATTCCACCGAGTAATCCGAGCACGATCACCCGCATCGGGTTCGGGCTCACCGGTGCGCTCGGCAAGGGCGAATGCTCGATGACACTTACGGCATTCGTCTTCGTTCCCTTGGTGAGATCCGTTTCCTTGATTTGCCGGAGAACGCTTTCGTAAAGAGCCCGATCCGTATCCGCCTGGCGCGCCAGCTCCTGATATCCGATGGCCGCCTTGTTCAAGGCCAGCGCTGCTTTCTCCTGTTCCCCGGCCGCGGCGCGTAACGAATCCTCAGTCGTGCGCGCCTGCTCGATTGCATTTCGCAGAAGAGCCGGCTGCTGGAGCACGGTTTGCTTCAAGGCTGCGCGGGCCTCATTCAGCGCGGCCCTGGCAGCAAGCATCCGCGGATGTTTTTCTTTGTAACGCTGGCCTAAGGTGGCCAGGGCGGTTTCGATCTGACTCAGGTCGCGCCGGCGTTCGATAACAGCCGGGGCCACGGCGATGCTTGGCAGCGCAAGCAAAGCCTCGAGATTATCGCCGGTTCCTTCGATCTGGGCCAGTTCGCCCTCGAGGCGGACGCGTTCTGCTTTCGCCGCGGTCGCCTTCGTATTGAGTTCCTGAAGTTTCTCTTCCACCATTCCGCTGCGGGGAGCATTCTGTTGACCGGTGTTGGAATTGGCGCCGCCGCCGAGTTGGAGTGCGTCCGGAGTTTTCGCCTTGTACTCGGCCACGGCGGCTTCACTCTTCTGAAGGTTCGCCTTCAGCCGCTCCTCTTCTTCGAGTAAGTAGCGCAGAGTATCCTCGGCAAAATTCGCACGCCGTTCGATCGAGCTTCGAATGTATTCGCGGCCGACTGCTTCCGAGAGGCGTTGCGCGAGCGCGGGATCTTGATTGACGACGAATAAGTCGATCAAACGCGTGCCTCGGCGGACCACGGGCTTAACCATGCCGGAAAGCGCGCCGCCCAAGGCCTGCTCGGTCTGCGTCAGGGCGGTTTCAGCAGTCGTTGTTTTGGCGGCACTTTCTTTCCTGGGCGGGGCGCTCTTGGTAATGCCCAGCAACGCTTTGCCTTCATCCTCCGCCAATCCTTCCGACCGAATCACCCGGGCCAGGAGGGTGCGGTTCGTCAGATTCTGCTCGATCGTTCGCAGGGCGTCCTGGCTGGCTAGAAACGCGGAACGCATCCGGCTCGCTCCGTCGTCGCTTCGCACCAGCGTGGGTTCCTGGATGTCCACTTCCAGGACGATGTGTCCCTGGTACAGTTTGGGCGTCCGGGCCAGATATCCGAAGGCAAGAAAGAGACCTGCGATAGTGCAGAGGATCAGGATCCAAAGCTTCTCGAGGATCGTGTGCCAGAGATGACGGAAATCGGTGCGATGACGCGTTTCGAAACCGAGGTTGCCTAACGAGGGGTTTGGAGCCGGGATGGGGTCGCGCCTGGGCGGCGGGTTCTGAGCGGCTGAAATCGTGGGTGGGTTCATCGCTGGAGACCTCAAAAGATGCTTTCGCCCACCGTGATGGTGTCGCCCGGCAGCACTTTGAAACTGCTGTTCGAGCCTCCGGCGCCGCGGGCCAGGCGTTTGCCGTCCACCTTCAGAATCTGATCGCCGCTTGGTCCCTGGCGGCGCACGGTGATGCGTTCCGGCGCCGCGATGCGCGTGTAACCGCCGGCCATGGCAACGGCCTCAAGCAGGTCGATGCCGCCGGGACTACCTTCCGGCATCTCGAAACTTCCAGGCCGGTTGACCTGACCAAGCATCGTGAAGCGGCGTTTTGCGTAACCCACCAGCGACACGTTGACTTTTGGGTTCACCAGATAGTCACGGGCGTAGAGTTCGGTGACCCGGGCCGTCGCCTGGGTAAGCGTCAATCCGGAAAGGTGGACCGAGCCGAGCAGCGGCAGACTGAGATTGCCTTCGGCATTGAGCCGGCCGTTCGTGCGCAAATCCTCTTCGCCGAAAACTTCCACGGCCACCTGGTCGTTCGCACTCAAGACATAACCGGACGGGGCGGTCACGGCATTGGTGGTAACGTTTGGCGCTGTAGTTGCGGGAGGCGGGAGCAGGTTGCGCCCCGAATCCGGCGCAACCGTAGGCGATTGGGCGACCGCGCTGAAAGGCACCAGGCTCAGCGCAATCACAAGCGCGCACGATCCCGCGGCGAGAGATCGGAAGAGCGCCAGGTCTCCCTTAAAACGTAAGCGAAGTGCGGAAGCCAACCTGATTGTCATGGAAACCAAATACCTCTAATGAGCTGTCGTTTGCCCGGTGCAAATAATACGCGCCCACGCTCCAGAATCTAGTCACCCTGACCGTAATGGAAGGTTCGACGAAAAAATAATTATCGGTGCGGCCGGATCCCGCTGCCGCAACGGCGCTGAAGTAGTCCGAGTTTTCGTAGCCCACCCCGACCCCAAGGTAAACGCGGTTGAACATCCGTTGCTGCACGTTCGCGGTGAAATTCGTGGTAGCGAAATCCTGCCCGGCGAGGACGGCGGAATTCAGCATGCGCCGATTCGCGGTGAGAGAGAGGGTCGTGCCGTCAAACGGCAGATAGTTCAGACCGATGTCGAAAACCGGTGACGTGTAACGATCGCGGCCGGCGCCCTCAAACTCACGGAATTCAACGCCAGCCGAGGCGCGGACATCGATCTTACCCGTGAGTTGATAAGTGAAGCGCGCGTTGACCTGCTCAAAAGTCTGATCCGGAGTGGGTGAGTCGACGATATTCGAACCGAAGGTGCCGCCGAGGCCGACGACAAGCTTCGGACCATAATTGTAATTGAGGAAAAGATTTCCCGAGATCGTGCTCGAGCTGATAAGACTCTGGTAATCCGAAGCCGTGTAATCACCGCCGACGGAGAGAGAGGTTTTGCCGGTGAGATAATAGGCTGCGTTTGCGTGGGTCGTGTAAATATTGAAACGCGTCCGCCCGGCCACATCCAGATTGACCTGCTGGCTGAAGTCGCCGCCCGAATTCAAACTCCGGATGTCCGTGCCATCGAGGATCTGGATGGATTGAGTGAGGTTCAACGTGAGCCGATTCATCTGGTATTGGCTTTCGAGCTGAAACACGTGCTGCAAGGCATTGTTTTCGGAATGGTCCGCAAACAAAAACAGGCTCGCGAGGTAGTTCAGCGCGAGAAAGTTTGCTTCGCGTGAAACGATGTCCCCGAAGGCGAGAGTAATGGAGGGTTCAATGGCGGTGTAAAAATCCGATTCCCGGACGCCCTGGGAAATATTGATATTGTCGTCGTAAACGCTGTGGATGTTCAGACGCAGCTCATAATGGAAACGGCGTGGGATCCCGGAATCCACCCTGGCGGGGTCCACCCTGGCATTCACGGAATCCGTCGGCGCTACCGGAAGCGGAGGGTTCAGGTCGCTGCTTAAATCCGTTGACTGTTCCGGCGCGATTGCCGAACTGGGATCGACCGTCTCGACCGCCGCGTACCGCAGCGCCTCCTGGGCTCGAAGCAGGGTCGGGAAAAAGGAAAGATTTCCCAGGAAGACCGCGAGAGCGCCCACCAGAACGAAGGGCAGCGAGCGGTTTCGAATTCGTTTGGGATCCATCCGGCTGGATAATTCGACGCGAAACACGTGATTGCAAACCATCTCTGCAGGAGAGATTGGACGATGGAGATTCACGGCCGTCTCAATCCGGATGCGATCAGTGCGATGACGGGGGCTGCTCTGGAGAAATGACTTCGCCGGTGAGACGAAGATCTACGACGTTTGCAGGGTTGAGCGTGCCACTTCCATGCCACGGCTCCGCATCCGAGTCATTTACGACTAACGAAAGAAGAGAGACGGAGAAATAGGTTTCAAGCCGGGCGATCTGCGACCGTTGTTCCGGAGCGGCCGCGCTCGCGGCGGCGATGATGCAACTACTAAGGTGGGGCTTGGCTTTGATCGCCGCCGCGGCGATCGCCACCGCGGAATCGGGATTCGCGGCGGTTGTCACGCTAACCAGACGCGCGACGGCCGCGCAGCTTACCTCTCGGTTATGACACCCCATTATCCTCACTGTATTCGCGACGATTTTCGCAGCCACATCCGGTCGCACCTGGATCGCGGCCGCCGCGTACTCGGGCAGGTCGCGTTGTTTGACTCGAACGGCTACGGCGGTGAAAGCCTGGAGGAAAACAGCACGTGGAGCATTGGCCGTGTTCGTCGCACCGCCCGCGATGACGGCCTCCGTGATTTCATCCCGGGGCGCGGCGATCGATGAAGCGCTAAAAGCAGCGAGTCCGAGCAAGACAAGCGAGAGGGACGCAAGACGGCTGCGGCCGAATTCGGACAACTGCCGACAGGTCGGAGTAAAAATTTGCACGCAGACCCAAATAGCTACTTCCGAGCCTGCCTCTCAGGAAAAATAGAATCCGGGGGCTCAAGGTTTCCAGGGCAATGTCGCACGCTTGGCCATGGCCAGTGCCATAAGTTGGCGCTCGACCTCGAGCGCGTTGGAGATGGCTTGTTGCCCGGCGGCGGTCGTCGTCGCCGGTACGAGAGTCGTCCCACGCGCCGCCGATTCCGCGACGAATCCAGCCTCCACCAAAACTGGCGGACCCGCATTGGACGGCTCGAACGTCACCATTCCGCTCGCGCAAGCGACGCGCACGGCTTCGTTCGTCACCACCAGGCGAACCACGCAGCTGAACTTGGCGATGAGAGTTCCGTGCGGAGTTACGGCAATGAATTCCGAGACTCCTTCGGCGCCTTGATAGGCGATGGTGATCGTCCCGGTGGCCAAACGGCACCGCACGGTTCGGGCTTCCATTTCGTCTTCTGTCTCATTGCCATCCTTCCTCAGGTTCAGATTAGCGATTTCGACCGTACTGTTTTCGGATAGATGAACGAGTGCGTTTGTGAGGCAGGCGATTTGGGCTGACGAATCCGTCGAGGTGTGAATGATCGTTCCGGGACAAACTGGCGGGCCCGGATCAGTTCCGGATAGCGCAACTACCCGTTGGCCGTCGGCCGTAACAGCCCCCTCGACCGCCAGGACAACCGCGCAGACTTGATGTGTCGTATTTCCGGTACAACCAGTCAAAAGCAGAGATACGGCTGCGATTCGCAGGCAGTAAGTGCGACCTCCTCCAGAGCTTGGCATACCGAAATCTCATTCGACCACCGCGGGCTTCGGTGAATTACTCCGGAGGCGATGCCGGATAGGCCGGCGAAGGTTATTTGTTCGGGCGAGGACCGGTGCAGGTGGCGCCTGTGTTGCCGGTTTTGTTCGTGCAGTCGTAGGCCACCGCCGGATCGCCGTGCTGCATATGGGCATTCGCCGCGGACGGCGGAAGGCAAAGAATCATTCCGTTGTGACAAACCGCCTGATTGTTCTTTGGCGGCTTTTCCGGCGAATTGCTGCTGGTGAGGCCGTAGTCGATCGGTAAGGGACAAGGCGAACTCGTGCTGGCGACGGTGGCAGTGGGACTAGGTGCGATGATTGGAGTGGGAGATGCGGCGGTGGGCGATGGCGTCGGGGAGGGAGCGGGAGTCGCGCTGGGTGTGGGTGAGGCCACGGGACCCGGGGTGGGTGACGGTTTCGGTGTTGGTGTAGGAGAAGACTTCGCGGCCATCATGATCGAAGGCGCCCCTAGAAGAAGACAAGCGGCAAATCCAAGCAACAGGGGCACGATATGGCGATTATTTTTCGACGAAGTATTCACGATAATTTAAGCAGTTAATGTCCGTTGTGGAACTTGAGGACGCCGATGATACAAATCGACTTGAGCCATGCAAGCTTATTTCTTTTTGGGGACATTATCTGAATTCGGGGCCCCTGGAGTCGACTGAAAGTGGCGCCTGCATAAGAAACAGGCTTGGCAAATCGATCAGGGCGACGTAGAAACTGACTTCGCGTGAGAAAAGAAGTTTTCGTTTGTGACAACTGCGGAATGCGCAAGCGCCTCAACAGCGCCCAGCGGCATTGGTGCGAGGAATGCAAAACCTCCAGCCCGGTCGAGTTGCGGCCGGTCCGCGATAAACGGGCTGTTCCCAAGACCCCAAATCGGGTCGAACACGCGGGGTCGATCCACCTTTAGGCGGGAGCTTCGCCAGGATCAAGGGCGCTGTAGCCGCGGGTGTCCTCACCCGCAAGAAACCTTAAACTACAAATTTGCGGCTGGTGACAGCCGCCGCTACACCAACCAGCGGGAACTCATCGCATGCAATATCTGAATCTTGGCGCGGCTGGTCTCAAGGTTTCCCGGATTTGTCTCGGCACCATGACCTACGGCTCGAGCCAATGGCGGCCGTGGGTGCTCGATGAAGAGGCGAGCCGCCCCCTCATCAAACAGGCGCTCGAAGCTGGCATCAATTTTTTCGATTCGGCGGATATGTACTCGTTAGGCGCGAGCGAAGAAGTGCTCGGCCGCGCCCTCAAGGAGTTCGGCCCGGGCCGCGACCAGCTTGTCATCGCGACCAAGGTCTTTTATCCGATGGGCGACGGTCCAAACCAATGGGGCCTTTCCCGGAAACACATCATGGCGGCGATCGATGGAAGTCTGCGCCGTCTCGGGACCGACCATATCGACCTGTATCAAATTCATCGGTTCGACCCGGAGACGCCGATCGAGGAAACACTCGAAGCGCTGCACGACGTCGTCCGGGCCGGGAAAGCGCGCTACCTGGGCGCGTCATCGATGCCCGCGTGGCAATTTGCGAAAATGCTTTACACGGCGGACGCCCACGGCTGGACGCGCCTCATCACGATGCAAAACCATTACAACCTGATCTATCGCGAAGAAGAACGGGAAATGATCCCGCTTTGCCTCGACCAGGGCATCGGCGTTCTCCCCTGGAGTCCGCTGGCGCGCGGTCTTCTCGCTGGGAAACAAAGATCCAAGACCATCCGCGCGGCGACCGATAGTTACAGCCATCAGGTTTACGGCGAACAGGTGAGCGAAGCGGACGCACGGGTCATCGATTCATTGGAAACGCTGGCTGCGGAGGCCCGAATCCATCCGGCTCGGATGGCTCTCGCCTGGCTCCTTCATCAGCCAGCGGTAGTTGCGCCGATTGTGGGAATCTCGAAACCGGGCCAGCTCGACGACGCCCTGGCTGCGCTCGAGGTTCAGCTTTCGCCCCACATGCTGGCGCGTTTGGAAGAGTCTTATGTGCCGCATCCGGTCGCCGGAATCTGAAGCGAGGTTGCAGCCGCGGAAATCGCCGAGCGGCGGGTAGGGAAAATACGTAGTAGGAGGCATGGAAGCCGCTATTCCCACGGCGGACCGATGCCCCACACCAGGCTATCACGAATTTGCTTTGCCTTCGCGACCCCTCGCGGAGTGCTGCTTTGTGGTGCCATGGTAGGTTTGCTTTTCGCGCCGCAAGGCCTGTTTGCGACCGACAAGACTTGGAGCGCCGCCACTTCAGTGTGGGCAACAGGGACAAACTGGAGCGGCGGCGTTGCTCCGGCGAGCTCCGACAACGCTGTTTTTAGCAGCACCTTTAGTAATCAGCCGACTCTTGGCGCGACTGCGACCGTGGGCGGCCTTTGGATGACCGGAAGCGTTGGGCAAAACGTCACCCTAGGGGGGACATTTGCGCTGACGCTGAGCGGAAACACGATCAATGGAACCGCCGGGCTCGGCATTTTAGTCGACAATGCCAACGCGTTTACTCTCACAATCAATGCCCCCATTATCCTGGGCACCGCCCAAAGCTGGACGAATAACTCCGCCAATCTTCTCACTATCGGTGCCGTCAGTTTGACCAACAGGGCTCTGACGGTGAATGGCAGTGGCAACACTACGATCTCGGGGATCGTAAGTAGTACGAACTCAAGCGGCACGATAACGAAAACCGGTGCCGGGACCGTGAGTCTTTCCGGCGCGAATACCTACACTGGCGTGACGGCCATTAGCGGTGGGGTGTTAAACATTCAAAACGCAGCGGGATTAGGCGCGACGTCCGCGGGAACGAGTGTTTCGAGCGGCGCGACTTTGCAATTGCAAGGCGGGATCACGGTGGGCAGCGAGAATCTCAGCATCGCCGGGACCGGAGCCACCGGCCAGACGGGAGCGCTGGTCAACGTCACTGGAACCAACAACTACGGCGGTCTGCTCACACTCACTGCCGCCACCACCCTTTCTTCCGACAGCGGAATTCTGAACCTAACGAATACCGGAACCATTTCCGGTGCCGCTTTTGGTCTGACCCTCGCTGGCGCTGGCGATGGCAGCATCTCGAGTATTATCGGCAACGCCACTGGCACCTTGACCAAGGATGGGACCGGGACATGGACTTTGTCGGGCTCGGCAGCCAACACCTTCACCGGTGCGACCACGGTCAACGATGGAACGCTGCAATTGAACAAGACCAGTGGTGTCAATGCCTACGCGGGAACGCTGACGGTGGGCGATAATTCAGGCAGTGCCAATAGCGCTGTCACGCGATTTCTCGCCAGCAATCTAGCGCCCGCCACAGCGGTTACCGTGAATAACGATGGGTTACTCGATCTCAATGGTTTCTCCGACAGCATTGGAGCGCTGACGATGACAAGTGGTAATGTCACCACCGGCGCGGGGACCCTTACGCTCGGCGGCACAGTTACGGGAAACGCATCCGCGATTTCAGCCACCATCAGCGGGAATTTGGGGCTGGGCGCGGCCCGGACCTTTACAATCAACGACGGAGCAGCCGCAGTAGACATGAATATTTCGGCCGTCGTCTCGGGCGCGTTTACTCTTACGAAGGGCGGAACCGGGACAATGGTTCTTTCGGGCGCCAACACTTATACCGGTGCGACCACGGTGAGCGCCGGAACGTTGAACATCCAAAATGCGAATGGCCTCGGGACGACGGCAGCAGGAACCACCGTTTCGAGCGGTGCGACGTTGCAATTGCAAGGCGGGATCACAGTCGGCACGGAAACACTGAGCATCGGCGGAACTGGGGCGAGCGGACAGATGGGGGCGCTGGTCAATGTGAGCGGAACTAACAATTACGGTGGCCTACTCACGCTGACTGCTGCCACCACGCTTTCTTCCGATAGCGGCACGCTTAATTTGACCAACGCTGGGACAATCACTGGCGCTACCTATGGATTAACTTTGGCTGGCGCGGGCGATGGAAGCATCTCGAGCATTATCGGCACAACCACCGGAGGACTAACCAAAACCGGCGCGGGCACCTGGACCCTGCTGGGGGTGAACACCTATACCGGCGGAACTACCATTACTGGCGGCACCCTTAACATTGCCGCTGATTCTCGTCTCGGGGCCGTGCCTGGGGTGGCCACTCCGGCATCGCTGACTTTGAACGGCGGCGGGCTCGGGACGACCGCGACTTTCACGCTGAGCGCGAATCGCGGAATCTCGCTTGGTAGCAACGGCGGATTTGTTGATGTCACTTCCGGAACAACATTGACGTATAACGGAATCGCTGCCGGCACCGGAACTCTGAACAAGACGGGGGCCGGAACTCTGATTCTCGGCGGCATTAATCTTTTCAGCGGCGGCACCACTGTCGCCGCCGGGACCCTTCGGCTCGGCGCAACCGATCGCTTGCTGACCAGTGCCGACCTGACGATCTCGGGCGGAACTTTCGATCTGCAAACGTTTGGCCAAACGACGGGAGCTGTGACGCTTTCCAGCGGCACGATCACCAGCACCGCTGCCGGCACATTGACAGGAGCGTCCTACACGCTCCAAAGCGGAACGGTCAGCGCGATCCTCGCCGGCACGGGAACCGTGACGAAAAACACCGCCGGCAGCGTGACCCTGAGCGGTTCGAATACTTTCACGGGCAGCACCACTATCAGCGCCGGCACGCTCCAGGTGAACACGAACAACGCACTCGGCAGCGCGGCCAGTGGAACCGCCGTGGCCAACGGCGCCGTGTTGAAATTGAACAGCGTGAATTATTCCACGGCGGAACCACTCACTCTCAACGGCAGCGGGATCAGCAATGGCGGCGCGTTGTTGAACAGCGGCACGAGCACGTTCGCGGGACCGATCAATGCGGCCACCAACGCCACCATCAACGCGGGCGGCGGGACGCTTAACCTGACGGGTGGCATTTCGAAGAACGGCACGACGTTGACGATCGCCGGCGGCGGCACGGTGAACATCACGACAAACGGGATCACTGGCAGCTCGCCGAATTCCGATCTCATTGTCGACGGCACGACTGTGGTCCTGAGCGCGGCCAGTTCTTACAACGGCCCAACGACGATCCAAAATTCCGGCACGTTAAAACTCGGCAACAACAATGTTCTGCCGACTTCCCCGCAGACCGCGATGACGATCAACACGAGCAGCATCTTTGATCTGGCTAGTTACAGCGATGGCGTCGCTTCGCTCACCGGTGACAGCACGGCGACCGTCAAGAACAGCGTCATAGGTGGAACGAGCACGTTGACGATTAATCCGGCCAGCGGTTCTACGACGTTTGCTGGCGTAATTGCGGGGGCAAATGGCGGCGCGCAAGGCAATGTCGCGCTGCAGATGAATGGCGCCGGCACCCTGGTCCTAACCGGAGCGAATACCTACAGCGGATCGACCACCATTAACGGCGGCACGCTCACCGTAGCCGACACTTCAGGGAGCGCGCTTGGATCCACCAGCAGCGTCACGGTAAATTCCGGCGGTACGCTTCTCCTCGGCGCAAGCGACCAGATCAACAACACGGCCACGATGACCCTGGCTGGTGGCACATTCGCCAAAGGTAATTTCAACGAAGGCGCCGCGGGCGCGCCTGGCGTGGGCGCGCTCACTCTCACTGCCTCCGGTTCGAAGATCGATTTCGGCAGCGGCAGCGTGGGTGTGCTGACCTTCGCTTCGTTCACGCCCGGCACCTTTACGCTCACCGTCGATAACTGGACCGGCACGGTCGCCACTGTGGGCAACGCCACGACCGATCGCCTGATCTTTGCGTCCGATCAGAGCGCGAATCTCAGCAGCTTCGCTTTTACCGGCTACGGACCTGGCGCGGTGGAGTTCAATCTCGGCAATGGATACTACGAGATCACGCCGATCGCGGCGGTTCCGGAAACCTCCACGTGGGTCACAGCCGCGCTGGCGCTGGGGGCGGTAGGTTTGCATTTCATCCGCCGCCGTCGCGCCAAGGCAGTCTGTACCCGGTGATTTCACTGGGAACTTTCTCCAATGGGCGGCACGGGAGTTGCATCATTTATCGGAAATAATCTGTCGTGTTCTGCCCCCGCGGCAGGCCACCGCGGATGACGAATTAAATCATTATGAAACTCTTCCTCGCTCTTCTTTCCAGCATCCTCCTTTGCTCCTGTGCCGACATGTATGTCACCAAGACCGAGGTGGCCGGCGGTTCGACTCGCACCACCACGACAAGCGATGCGAAAGATTCAAAAGGCGTTTACATGACGACCAATTGCGGCGTCGGCGCCTACGCCCCGAAGGCGATTTACATTCGCCCGTTCTGCATCGATACCGCGGTCTTCACTGGCGACCAGACCAATTCGGATGGCGAAATGCCGATCCGCAAGGCGCTCACGCCGGTCGAATTTGCGGGCGTGCTCAAAGAGCAGCTCGAGAAGATGGCTCCGGCGCGCATCCTGAAAGATAACGAGACGCCGCGCACCGGCTGGCTGGTGGAAGGCGAATTTACTCTCGTCGATGGCGGCAGCATTATCGGCCGGTCGATCTTTTTTGGACATTTTGGCGTCGGTCAATCGCATCTGGCGCTGCACGTTCGCGTCACGGACGTCGATCGCGGCATCGTGGTTTACGAATTCGACATGGCGGGCGGCAGCAACCTCCAAGGCCGTGGCGGAACGCTCCGCGCCAGCGGTCTCGGTTATGCCCGGTCGTTCGACCTGGTCAATGCTGCGGAACGAATCTATCTGGTCCTGACCCCGAACGCGTTTCGTTACGGGACGCGGACCGATATCGCGCTCCACTAGTCCGTCGCGCGACTTCTGATTCGCCGGTTGCGAACGCAACGGCGGCGATTAACGTGCAGCGAATTTTCGTTGCCGTCATGATCTCTCGCCGTTTTCTCGTCGCCGTTTTTTCTCTCGCTCTTCTTTTTCAGGCAGACCGCGCCGTGGCGGCGGCTCGCACCGCTTACGTCATTATCGACGCCCAAACGGGATTCGTTCTCGATCAGGTCGATGGCAGAGATAAGCGACAAGTCGGCAGCCTCACCAAAGTCGCGACTGCGATGGTCGTGCTCGACTGGGCGGAAAAGCGGGCCGGCGATTTGAACCAGATCGCGACCATTCCGCCTGAGGCTTTCGCCGGCACCGGGGAAAACCTGATCGGGTTTCAACCGGGCGACCGGATCACGTTGCGCGACCTTTTGTACGCGGCGCTCGTGCAGTCGGATAACGTCGCGGCCTACACGCTCGCGAACCAGGTCGGCATCGCGCTCCAACCCGTCGTGCCCACGTCGGGAAACGGCACGCCGGTCGCCGTCTTCGTCGGCCAGATGAATGTTCTCGCCAAATCGCTCCGGATGGATCGGACCCGTTTTGTTAATCCTCACGGCATCGATACCGGTGAGCGCTCCATGCCTTATTCGACGGCGTCCGACCTCGCGCGCCTGACGCGTTACGCGATGAACAAGGCGGCCTTCCGTTTTTATGTTTCGCAAAAGGAGAGACAGATTTCCTTCAGCCGCGGCAATCAAAAGAAGAGTTACCTGCTGCGCAACACGAACGAGCTTCTCGGGACGAACGGCGTCGATGGCGTCAAGACCGGCAAGACCGCGCGCGCGGGCGATTGCCTGATTCTCTCCGCGCATCGCGAAGCGGAGGTTCGCAAGGATGGCGCGCATACGTCGGTCACGCCGCGAAACCTGATCATCGTCATGCTCGGCAGCGCCAACCGATTTGCCGAGGGTGGACAGCTTCTGGCGCGCGGCTGGCAGCTTTACGACCAATGGGCCGCGGGCGGGCGCATGGTCGATCCGAACAAAACGCTCTGATTTTTCGCCGGCCCACATGAGCAAGCCCCGGATCGGCGTTTTGACGAGCGGTGGCGATTGCCCAGGGTTGAACGCCGTCATCCGCGGTGTTGTCCTCGCCGCGGAAAAGCTCGGCTGGGAAGTCCTCGGTTTTCTGGATGGCTTCGAAGGTTTGCTTCCGCCGGGCAATTACAAGTCGTTAGGCCGCCGCGATACCGCCGGCATCATGCCGCGCGGAGGCACGATCATCGGCACTACGAATCGCGGCCACTTCGTGGCCAAGGTCGGCGCCGGTGAACGCACCGAGGTCGCCGAGAAAGTGATCGCGGACGCGCGTGAAGTATTGAAAACCCTGCGCGTCGACGGGCTCATTATCGTCGGTGGTGACGGGTCGATGGCGACGGCGCAACAGCTTCAGGACGCCGGCATCAACTGCATCGGCGTGCCCAAGACGATCGATAACGACCTGGAAGCGACAGCGATGACGTTCGGTTTTGATTCCGCTGTCGCGACGGTGATGGACGCGCTCGACCGCTTGCATACCACCGCGACCAGTCACAAACGCATCATGGTCTTGGAGGTGATGGGACGGCACGCGGGCTGGATCGCGTTACACGGCGGCGTCGCCGGCGGCGCCCACATCATTCTGATTCCGGAGATCCCGTTCGATTACGAGAAGATCGCGGCCGCAATTCAGGCTCGGGCCGACCGCGGCAACCTCTCGGCGATTGTCGTCGTGGCCGAAGGCGCAAAGCCGCGTGACGGCCAGGTCGTGATGCGTCATTGCGATGAAGGCGAAGATCGTTACGGCGGTATCGGTCTGGTCGTTGCGGGCGAGATCGCGGCACGCACGGGAAAGGAAACGCGTTGCACGGTCCTCGGCCATCTCCAGCGCGGCGGCACACCAACGACGCTCGACCGGATTCTCGGGACGCGCTTCGGCGTCAAGGCCGTGAAGCTGATTCGCGAAAAAAAATTCGGTTCGATGGTGAGCTATCAAAATTACCAGGTCCGCCACGTGCCGATCGCCGACGCCGTGAACCGCCTGCGCCTCGTCCCACCCGACGGCGAGCTGGTGCAGACCGCGCGAGATGTCGATATTTCGTTTGGCGACTAAAATGAAAATTGTTCTCGCGTATTCGGGCGGACTCGACACTTCGGTCATCCTGCGCTGGCTAAAGGAAAATTATCGGGCGGAGATCATCGCCTTCTGCGCGGACATCGGGCAGGAAGAAGAACTGGCGGGGCTCGATGAAAAAGCGCTCAGCACGGGCGCATCGAAATGCATCATCGACGATCTCCGCGAAGAGTTCGCCCGCGACTTCATCTTTCCCATGATCCAGGCCGGGGCGATTTACGAAGGCCAATATTTTCTCGGGACGAGCATCGCGCGCCCGCTGATCGCGAAACGCATGGTGGAGATTGCGCGCGCCGAGAAAGCGGAGGCGATTGCGCATGGAGCGACGGGGAAGGGGAACGATCAGGTGCGGTTCGAGTTAACGGCGGCCGCGCTCGCGCCGGAGCTGCGCGTCATCGCACCGTGGCGGGAAGAGCGTTTTCGAAAAGAGTTTCCCGGCCGCGCCGAGATGATCGCGTATGCCGCCGCGCAAAATATTCCGGTAGAGGCCAGCGCGGCCAAGCCGTACTCGATGGACCGGAACCTTCTCCATATCAGTTTCGAAAGCGGCATGCTGGAAGATCCGTGGTTCGACGCCAGCTCGGAACAAGCGCGCGGCATGTACAAGTTGAGTGTCGCGCCGGAAGACGCACCTAACGAAGCCGAATATGTGGAGCTCGAATTCGAGGGCGGAAACTGTGTTGCGGTAAAGCATGGAGGGACGAGCTCCCGCGAGTCCGGCGTTGCAGGAGCTCCGCCCTCCAGTTTACGCGAAAAACTTTCGCCGCTTGGTGTGATGCAGACGCTGAACAAACTCGGCGGCAAACATGGGATCGGGCGGGTCGACCTCGTCGAGAATCGGTTTGTCGGCATGAAAAGCCGCGGCGTTTACGAAACGCCCGGCGGGGCTCTGCTTCATTTCGCCCATCGCCAGATGGAATCGCTCACCATGGATCGCGAAGTCATGCATCTGCGCGACAGCCTCATCCCGAAATACAGCACCTTGGTTTACAACGGCTTTTGGTTCGCGCCAGAGCGACGCGCGCTCCAGGCTCTCGTCAACGAAACCCAGCGTGACGTTACCGGCGTTGTCCGGCTCAAACTCTACAAAGGAAATATCATCGCTGCCGGACGGAAAAGTCCCAAGAGTCTTTACGATCCGGAGGTCGCGACCATGGAGGGCAGCGGCGCCGACGCCTACAATCAAAGCGACGCCACCGGTTTCATCCGCCTCAACGCGCTTCGGCTAAAAGTGCGCGCCGCGGTTTCTAGTCTTCTGTAGCCGCGGCCCTGCGGGCCGCATGAGAGCGGCAACACTTTCTCCCACGCTTCGCACAGCGAAACGGCTACAGAAGAAGCGCAGAAAAAGCAGTTGGCTCAGGGGCAACTCGCCGTAAATTCAGCCCCGCTCCAACCGGGAAATCTTTCTTTCTCTTATGATCACCGTAATGCGCAAGCACCACAAATGGCTCATGATCGTCATCGCAATCCTGGCCATTCCGTTCATTTTCTACTTCAACAAATCGGATCTTAGCGTAAGACGCGAAACCGACCTCGGCCGCATCTACGACCGGCCCGTCACCAACGTCGAGTTCCAGCGCAGCGTCCGTCTTTTCACGCTCGCCCAAATGGTCGGCCTCTCGCAGTTGGTCCAGGATTTGATCATGCGCCCGATGACCGAGACCGACATGTACATCAATTTCGCGTTTAACCGGCTCGTGCTCGAACACGAAGCGGAGGCGCTCGGGATCCGGCCTACCTCGGACGAAATCCTGGCCTTCGTGAAAACGCTTGCGGCGTTTCAGGGCACCAGCGGTTTCGATCGCACCAAGTTCACCGACTTCACCCAGAATAGACTTCCGGCGCTCGGTTTCACCGAAGCGCAACTCGAGGAACTGGTTTCCGATCAGCTCGCCCTGAATCGATTGAAGGATCTGCTCGGCGCGGGATTGCACGTCGCCGACTCCGAAAGCGCGGAATACTACGATCAGGCTTACGGGAAACTACACATCGCCGTGGTCCGATTTCGTGAGGAAGATTTCCAGAAGGACGTGAAGGTCTCCGATGGGGACGTCGCAGCTTATTACGAGGCGCGCAAGGCCGAGCTGAAGACCGACGAGAAACGCAAGGTGGAGTTCGTGGCGTTTTCGCTGAGCGACGCGGAAAAGAAACTCGCCGGCAAAGAAAAAGTGGATGCGCTCCAGAAATTGGCGAACCGCGCCAACGATTTTGCCCAGGCGATGCTAGAGAAGGGAGTAAAGTTCGCCGAGGTGGCGGCGAAATTTAACGTGCCGGTGACCACCACCGGCGAGTTCTCTGTCACCGCGCCGGATCCGCAGCTGGGCGGGAACGCACAGCTCGCGCAATACGCGTTTCAATTGAAACCAGACGAGCCGGTAAGTGATGCGCTTCAGGGAGCGGACGTGTTTTACGTCATGCATCTGCTCGGCGTGACGCCGTCGCGACCGCTCACCCTCGATGAGGCGAAACCGAAAATTACGGAGACGTTCACCAAGGAAAGGCTAAAACAATTGGTGGCCCAACGCGGCAACGACGTCGCACGCACGGTCCGCGAGGCAGCGAAGGCGAACACGCCTCTCGACAAGGCGCTCGGTCAGATGGGACTCCAGGCGGAACGCATTCCGCCATTCTCCATCGTCGAGAATCCGCCGCCGCCGCCGCCAAAACCGGAGGAAACCAAGGATAAAAAACCGGACATCCCAGACCTTGCGACCATCAAGAGTGCGGTGCGGGAATTGAACCCGGGCGACGCGACCGACTTCGTTTCAACCGAGAAGGGCGGCCTCGTGGCCGTGCTGGAGGCACGCGAGCCGGGCGACCCGGCCGGCTTTGAGAAAGCAAAAACGAATTTCGAAAAAAATTATCTGCTGAGCAAGAAGATGGTGGTTTTCGACGAATGGTTGCACGACCGCCGCCGGGCCGCGGGGCTGCAATTGCCCGCCACGACTGCTCCGGTCGAAACCTGACTCACCGGGACTCCGTCCCCATGTCCGACCTCGACGAGATTTTCGACGATGCGAACGGCGATCTCGCGATCGGCGAACTGGACAGCGCGGTGGAGAAATACCGCCGCTGCGTGGAACTCGACCCGGCGTTTTTCGATGGCTGGCATGCCCTCGGCATGGCGCTGATGAAAACCGGACGTTTCCCTGAAGCGATCGCCGCCGGGAAAAAAGCGACCGAGCTCCGGCCTAACGACCAGATCGCGTGGACAAGTCTTTCCCTTTTCTACAATCGCAACGGCGAGATCAAGGAAGCTGAGGCTGCCGGAACGAAAGCGAAGATCCTCTCCTGGGGCGGCAAGGTGGCAAAAGAATAAAGCTCCAAATTCCAAGCACCAGAGAAATTCCAAACAGCAAGCTCCAAAGCGGCGACGACTCGGCGCGTTGGTGTTTGGCGCTTGGAGCTTCTCTGGAGCTTGGTGTTTGGAGCTTGGAGCTTCGGTCGCCAACGACGACCGTCACGTCGTCAGTTCTTTGAACACCGCCAAAAACCGTTCCATCTGCGGCTTCGTCCCGATCGTCACACGCAGGTGATTCGGCAGCGGCGGGAAGAGCCGGCCCACCTGGACCTTTTTGTCCTTGAACGCGGCGATCAGCGGTTTCACTTCGCGGCGCATGTCGATCATCATGAAGTTCGCGTGCGAGGGGATGTAGTTGAATTTCAACTTGTCCAGCTCGCCGCAGACGAACTTGCGGACCACGGAATTATTTTTCCGCCCGTTCTCGACCTGGGCATTGTCATCCAGGCTGGCCCGCGCCGCGACGATCGCCATGATGCTTTCGCTGTCCCACGATTGCTGCGCCCGCATTAGCTCGATCTTGTCCGGCTGCGCGACGCAATAGCCGTAGCGCAATCCCGCCATCCCATAAACCTTCGAGAAAGTGCGCGCCACGATCAGGTTCGGATGATCTTTCACCAGCGGGATCACGCTCTCGTAATCGGCGCTCTCGACGAAATGATGATAGGCCTCGTCCACCAGCACGATGGTTTCGGGCGGCACCTTGGCCAGAAACGCGCTGAGCTCACTCTTCGGCGTGATGCTTGCCGTCGGATTATTCGGATTGCAGACGTAATGAAGTCCGACGCCGGGAGCCTCGAGCATCTTCGGCAAATCGTGCGCGTAAGTTGCGTTCAACTTTACTTTCACAACCTCGGCGCGGCTGGCTTTCGCGTGGCCCGCGGCCGCTTCGAAAGTCGGATCGCCCACGACCAGTTTTTTGTCGGGTCCCGTGAACGCGGCTACCGCGACTTTCAAGATCTCGCCCGAGCCGGCGCCGGGCAAAATCTGCTCTTTCGAAACTTGATTGAGTCTCGCGAGTGCGTCGACGAGATCGTCCTGCGTCTCGTCTGGATATTTCCAGGCCAGCGCGAACGCCGCGGTCATCGCCCTGAGCGCGGCGGGCGAGGGACCATACGGGTTTTCATTCGAGCTGAGCCGAACAACATCGGACGTTTTGGTTTCTGTCGGATTAGGCGTGGATTCCGAAAGTCCGAGCGCCGGCCGCAATGCCGCGTAGGCAGCGCCCGCCCCCAGAAGTTTCGCGAACCCCCGACGCGAGAGCGCGGTTGGATTTTTCACGAAACGTTTGTGCCGGAGGCAACGCGGCGAGTCAATCTTTAGCTGCAATTGCAGCGACGCTTTTTAAGCACCAAGCACCAAGCACCAAGCACCAAGCACCAAGCACCAAGCACCAAGCACCAAGCTCCAAGCACCAGAGAAATTCCAAACATCAAGCTCCAAAGGAAGCGCGGCGGTTCGCGGGTTGAGGTTTGGTGCTTGGAGCTTCTCTGGAGCTTGGTGCTTGGTGCTTGGTGCTTGGAGCTTTTTTGTATCGCGCCACATTGTCGATGAATGGTTGGCGAATACATCGAATCTTACGTCCCGGCCCGGCTCGACCGGATGCCGTGGGGCCGATGGCATTGGCTCATCGTCGGCGCGCTCGGCGCGACCTGGATTCTTGACGGACTCGAAGTCACGCTGGCCGGTTCGCTCGGCGGTATCCTGACGCATCGCGAGACGCTCGGCCTGACCGATGCGCAAGTCGGCGCCAGTGCTACTTTCTATCTCGCCGGTGCCGTGCTCGGTGCGCTTCTCTTCGGATACGGTACCGATCGGCTGGGCCGAAAGAAATTATTCTTCATCACAGTCGCGGTCTACTTGGCGGCCACGGCGCTCACAGCATTTTCCTGGAGCTTCGCGAGCTACGCTTTCTTCCGTGCCCTCACTGGCGCTGGCATCGGCGGCGAATACGCCGCGATCAATTCCGCGATCGACGAGCTGATCCCCGCGCGCGTCCGCGGTCGGGTGGATCTGATGATCAACGGCTCCTATTGGGTCGGCGCCGCCATGGGTTCCGGCGCAACGATCATTCTCCTCAATCCGCATTACCTTCCGATCTGGCTCGGCTGGCGTCTCGCCTTCGGCATCGGGGCCACGCTGGGTCTCGTCGTCATTTTCTTTCGCCGATGGATTCCAGAAAGCCCGCGCTGGCTTCTCATTCACGGCCGTCCCGCGGAGGCGGAACGCATTCTCGATGATGTGGAACGGTCCGTCGCCGCGCACGCGCTGCTTCCGCATGACGCGCCGCCAACGCGCGTCCGAACTCGCACGCATACGCCTTGGCGCCAGATTTGGAACACGATCGTGCACGAACATCGACGCCGCTCGCTTCTCGGTTTCGTTCTCATGCTCACGCAGGCGTTTTTCTACAACGCCATCTTCTTCACCTACGGCCTCGTCCTGATGCGGTTCTACGATGTCCCCGCGCAAAACGTCGGAGGTTACCTGCTGCCGTTCGCGCTCGGAAACGTTCTTGGTCCGATCGTCCTCGGTCATCTCTTCGACACCGTCGGCCGCCGGAAAATGATCACCACGACCTATGCGATCGCCGGTCTGCTGTTGGCCGCGACCGGCTGGCTTTTCCACGCCGGCATGCTGACCGCCCAAACCCAGACGATCGCCTGGATGATCATCTTCTTCGTCGCGTCCGCCGCGGCCAGCTCAGCCTACCTGACCGTGAGCGAAATTTTCCCACTCGAAATCCGCGCCCTCGCGATCGCGATCTTCTACGCCTTCGGAACCCTGGCCGGCGGCGTCGGCGCCCCGATCCTCTTCGGTTGGATCATCGGCACCGGCTCGAGAACTGCATTGCTCGCCGGCTATCTCGTCGGCGCCGCCCTCATGGTTTTCGGTGCCGTTGTCGAAGCCTTCATCGGCGTTGATGCCGAGCGAAAACCCCTCGAGCACGTCGCCACGCCGTTGTCCTGCAAGCTGTAGCCGCGATCGTCGTTCGCGGCCGCGCTGCAGCGACGGTCTCGCACTTGTGGGATAGCCGTGCCGAAACCAGAAGGGCCTCGACGTAGCGACGCCTATTCGCCTCCAAAACTCGACCGCTTAAAGCGGTCGAGTCTCTGAAGGCTGGGATTGGAAACTCCCGAAACCTCCGCGAAGTCATCGCGCTGCTTTTCGGGCAGCGAAGATCAGCAGCATCCACGCTCGACCGATTTGACCAATCGAGTTTTCGCCGACCGGTATGCGGAATTCCGTTCGAAATTTTCCTGCTCGAGATTCGCGCTTTGGCGATCGCGCTTTTCTACGCCTTCGTAACTCTCGCTGGCGGCGTCGGTGCACCGATCCTCTTCGGCTCGATCATCGGCACCGGCTCGAGAACCGCATTGCTCGCCGGCTATCTCGTCGGCGCCGCCCTCATGATTCTGGGCGCCATCGTCGAAGCCTGGATCGGTGTCGACGCCGAACGAAAATCCCTCGAGCACGTCGCCACGCCGCTCTCCTGCCGCGAATGAAACGTCTTCATTCGATTGGCCCAATATACAGTTATTGTGGCAATGGATTCCTTTCCATCGTAGCGTCGCGGGGGTCGAGCGATCAAAGGCACATCTCTTGGATTCGGGACACGCGAGTTCTCGGCCTAACCCCTATGAAAAAGCACCTCTTCTACACGGTACTCGTGATCTTTATCGTTACCTCGGCGATTACGTTGGCCGGTACGGTTCGGCTGCTACCGATAGAAGAAAAGTACCTCGATAAGCTTATCTGGGCGTTCCTGCTCCAGCTGGCCGCCGCCATCTTTTCGGTATTTAGGAAGGCGAATTTTTTTACCGAAGAAGAGAAGGCTCGTCTCGAATCTGTTGAAGTAGCAATTGCGCAAACAAGGCCGGCCGCGCAAAGGACTTTGTTGGATCCGCCGCCGGGAATGCCCAAGCCAGTAAAGACAATTGATGTTGCGGCAACAGGATATTTTGAAAACCTAGCGCGTCTTCAAGATCGGCCTTTAGAAAGAGATACTTGGTTGCGCGATGTAAATGGAAAAGAGGTAACGTGGGTTGGAGTTTTTGCTGACATCAATGCGCAACTGGAAACCGGTGGGGTGCAACTACAGCTTCATCCAACATCATCAACAAATGCGACGTTCTTCGTATTCGCGCCGGCTGCGCTGCGCGATTTTGCTTATTCCTTACGAAAAGGCGATCGCGTCCGAGCCCGCGGCGTGATTAACTGCAGCGTTCTGTCGAGAAGTCCTTATATCACTGCGTCGCTATTGGAACGCGCTGATTAACTATCTCGGCGACATTGCATTGATCACGGCCGGAGAGTGAACGGTGCTCAGGTTTGCGGTTGCGCCGCGACGCGGCGCAACCGACGCTCGCGGCGATGAAGACGGATGTGATCGATCCGGCAGTGGCTTCGCAACCGGCGCCATCGGTGCCCGATCCGAAAGCCCCAATTCCGCGGCAAATCCGCTACATCATCGGGAACGAAGGGTGCGAGCGGTTCAGCTTTTATGGGATGCGCAACATCCTGACGGTGTTCCTGACCACGTCGCTGCTCATGTATCTGCCGGAAGCGGAGCGGGGGAGCGCGGCGAAGGAGGTCTTCCACACGTTCGTCATCGGCGTTTATTTTTTTCCGCTGCTCGGCGGATGGATCGCGGACCGGTTCTTTGGGAAATACAACACGATCTTCTGGCTCAGCCTGGTTTATTGTCTTGGGCAAGCCTGCCTCGCATTGTTCGTCACGAACCGGCTCGGGTTTTACGTCGGGCTGTCGCTGATCGCGCTCGGATCGGGCGGGATCAAGCCATGCGTGTCGGCGTTCGTGGGCGATCAGTTCGACCAGACGAACAAGCATCGGGCGAAGGTCGTCTTTGACGCTTTTTACTGGATCATCAACTTCGGCTCGCTGTTCGCGTCGGGGCTAATGCCGATCTTCCTGCGGAGCTTCGGACCGCGCATCGCGTTCGGAATTCCGGGCGCGCTCATGTTCGTCTCGACGTTCATCCTGTGGATCGCGCGCCAGCAGTACGTGATGCTGCCGCCCACGCCGCCTGATCCGCATTCCTTCTTCAACGTGTCCCGGAGTGCCCTCATGTCGGGCACGCGCGGGCGCGTTCTGGCAATCATGGGCGCGGCGGCCGCGATCGGGTCGTTCCTGCTCATGCCGAAATTCGGGTTCGTGATCGCCGCCTGCCTCGCGCTCGTCGCGGTGATCGGATTCGGCGGCACCGGCGTCTGGATCCAACTGGACGCGGTGCGCGGGAAACATCCAGAGGAAGCGATCAATGGTGTTCGCTCGGTGCTGCGGGTGCTGGTGCTTTTCGCGCTGGTCACGCCGTTCTGGTCATTGTTCGATCAAAAGGCGTCGACCTGGGTCCTCCAGGCAGATGGGATGACGAAGCCGAGCTGGTTCCAGTCGTCACAGATGCAGGCGCTCAATCCGGCGCTGGTGATGTTGCTCATTCCCTTCAACAACCTCGTGCTTTATCCCGCGTTGCGACGACGAGGTTACGAACCGACAGCGCTGCGGCGAATGACGGCGGGGATCGCGTTTGCCGGAATGTCGTGGATCGTAGTGGGGGCGATGCAGATGGTGCTCAACGGCGGCAACGCATTCTCGATCGCCTGGCAGATTCTGCCCTACACGCTGCTTACCCTCGGTGAAGTGCTCGTCTCCGCGACCGGCCTCGAGTTCGCCTATAGCCAGGCGCCGCTGGCGATGAAGAGCGCGATCATGGCCTTTTGGAGTTTGTCAGTGACGATCGGCAATCTCTGGGTGCTGGTGGTGAATGCCGGCGTGAAGAACGACCGGGTCATTGGGTTCATCAAATCGAGCGGGGTCGAGATCACCGCGTTCCAGATGTTTTTCTTCGCGGTGTTCGCGTTTGCCGGGCGTGTAAACGGAACCGGCTGGCGTGAGCTCGCTGGAATTGAGGCAGAAGGATTCGACGTGAATCATGCCGGCGTCGAAATCGGCGTGAACTTTTAGGAAGGGTCGGATCGTTTGCGACGAGACGTCCCGGCAACGCGCGAGGGTGATGTGAGGATGGAATGCGCGCAGATCTGGCTCGAGACCGGCGGCGAGGACGGCTTCCTGGACGCGCTTGTGCAATTGAAACAAATGCGGATGGCCGGTGCCGACACCGATCCAGACGATCTTCGGCCAGCCTTTGCTCGGGAAAGTTCCAAGACCGACGAGCGGCAGGAAGAACGATTTCCAGGAAATCGCGCGCAGCTTTTCCGTCAAGCTCTCCTGAGTTTCGCTCGAAACATTTCCGAGGAAGCTAAGCGTCAAATGCATTTGCTGCGGCTCGAGCCAGCGTACGCCGCGCAGACGCGGATTCAATTCGGCGAGACGTTGCCGAACAGATTCGGGAAGCTCGATGGAAACGAAGAGTCGTTTCGCGCTCATCGAATCTGATCTTATCGGAGGGACGTGCTTCTGCATGTCCGCGTTGTTGGGTGATGAAATTTGGGACGCGCAGAAGCACGTCCCTCCGAGGGGCTACAGCCCGGGAGCGATATCATCGGCGGAGCGATCTTCGGCGGGCTTCTTCACGCAGAAGGCGAGGATGGCGCCGACGAGACACAGTAAGGCGCCGACGAGAAAAGGTGTGCGGGCGTATTCCGTGAGCGGCTTTCGTAAATCGAACATGAGAAGCCAGCCGCCGAGAAGGGGACCGAGCAAGCGCGCGGTGCTGCCGGCGGATTGCATGACGCCGAGGGCGCGGCCCTGCCAGCTGCGCTCGATCATTTGCGACGCCAACCCGCTCAAGGGAGGACTGGCGAATCCGCTTCCGCAGGATAATCCGGCGGACACCAGCAACAGAACGGTAAGACTGGAGCTGAGTGGCAACAGTGCGAGCGAGATCGCCGTCAAAACCATTCCGGCGCGGGCGAGCGCGACTTCACCGAACATCTTGATCAAGCGGCCGATCAAACCGCCTTGGACAATGACGCTCACGATGCCTACGAACCCGAAGAGGTAACCGTTCGCCTGTGCGTCGTAGCCGAAGCGCTTTTCGGTGAAGAGCGCGTAGAGCGTTGTCATGATGGAGAAGCCGACGATCAAGAAAAAATAAGTGCCGACGACGATCGCGAACATCGCGCCGCGACCATGCCGGAAAACCTCGGTGATGCTGGCTTCTTCGTGCGGTTTTGCGCGATGTTCCCGGGACAAACTTTCGGGCAGGATCAGGTAAACGAGCGCGGCGTTGATGACGGCCAGACCGGCGGCGAAGAAAAAGGGCGCGCCGTAGGAAATGCGGCTCATCATGCCGCCGATCAAAGGCCCGAAAGTAAAACCGAGCCCGAACGCGGCGCCGATCATGCCCATGGCGCGCGACCTTTTTTCGGGTGCGGTGACATCGGCGATGTAGGCCTGGGGAATGGAGATGTTTCCGCCGGTAATGCCGGCGAGAATTCGCGCGGCGAAAAGCAACGTGAGCGATTGCGCGAGGCCCATGAGCGCGAAGCCCAGCGCGGTCCCGACGATGCTGACGAATAAAACCGGCTTGCGACCGAACCGATCGGAAAGTTTGCCGAGGATCGGGGTGAAGATGATCTGCATGCCGGAATAAATCCCGGTCAACCAGCCGATCGTGACGGGCGACGCATGGAAGTGCTCCGCGTAAAGCGGCAGGATCGGAATGACGATGCCGAAGCCCACCAGGTCGATGAAGACGGTGAGGAAGAGGACGAAGAGCGGTGAGCGCGGACGAGACACTTCGGAAAGTGACGGGTGACAAGTGACGAGTGACAAGTGGAAAATCCAATCTCGGAGGGACGTGCTTCTGCACGTCCGACTTTGAATCTCGCGTTCCCTCGAAGAATGGGACGTGCAGAAGCACGTCCCTCCGAGATTATCCGTGCTTGCGATTGAAGCGGGCGATTTCGCGTTCGGTCTCGCGGTCGGTCGCGCGTTTCTTCAAATCGGCGCGCTTGTCGTGCGCGACTTTTCCGGTCGCAACGCCGATCTCGGATTTCAGCTTTCCATTTTTCCAATAGAGGCTCAGGACGACCAGGGCGCGGCCGGCGATCGCGGTAAGTCCGTAGAGCTTGTCGATTTCCTGCCGGTGAAGAAGCAGGCGCCGGACGCGTTTGGCCGCGGGAACTTCGTGACTGGCGCGCTCGTAGGGTTGGATGTCGGCATTGTAGAGAAACGCCTGGCCTTTCTCAATGCGGACGAAGGCGTCGCTGATATTGGCTTTGCCGGCGCGGATGGATTTGACCTCGCTGCCCTTAAGCTCGATGCCGGCTTCGTAGCGTTCGAGAATGTGAAAATCGCGCAGCGCTTTGCGGTTGAGGATCGTCTCGGTCGCCATGATTCAGAGTAGCACAGGCATCCTGCCTGTGGTGGCGATCGAATTCACAGGCAAGATGCCTGTGCTACTTTGCGCCGTCGGCGGGTGTCTCGGGAGTCAGCTCGTAGGTCAATTTGCCGGCAATGATTTCGCGGAGCGCGATGTCGGTGAGCGACGAGCGCGGAGTGGCTTCGACGAGCGGACGATGGCCCAACCCCAACTGGCGCACGCGCCGGGAAACGACGTTGATCAGCAACTGCTGATTCGGGATCACTTGAGCTGCTTCTTGCAGGAGTTGAGTGGTCATATTGCGCAAGGAACGGACGGGGCGCGTGGCCTCCGCCGGAAACTGAAGAATGGTCGGCGTGCCGCCAGAAACGACAGGTGGAATAAGGTTGGAGGCGAGCATCGTCGGGCAAAAAGAGAATGTTGACTTTGCGAGCGGTGGCTCTCGCTGTCAACCGATTTGTTCGCGGGAAAACGCGGATGGCGCCGCGATATTCCGGCCTAACGGATGTCCTCGACGTAGCTGGCGATGCGGTAGTCGATGGCGGCACCCTCGGAATCGAGGCGACGATCGTAGTGCCAGTGCACGTTACCGTTGGCGTAGAAATTCTTGCACACAATGGCGCCGGTAATGTCTGGAGCGCCATTGATGGTGAAATTAGCAGACGGGGCATAAAAAACCGCGGAGAAACCAGCATTTGACCCACCGCCGGAGTTTAAATTGATGGTTTGCTGAAGACTCGGATCCGTCGGGCTGATCGCATATAACTGAAGATTACCCGAGTAACCACTCGTGTTCACAATGTTCTCGGCTTTGGTCTGGAAGTTTCCGGTGAAGTAGATCTTTAGGTGAACGTACGCCGGCACGTTGATGGTCGGCTGGCTGCTGGTGCTGTTGCCGATATCGCCCGTGACGCTAAGCACAACGTAAGTGTCCTTTGGCGTTCCATTGATAACGGCAGGATTCACCGTCAGGTTGCCATTATTCACGAAGTAAGAAATCAGGTAATAATTGGGACTTGACGCGGTTCCCGGTTGGGGGACGCCACCCACGACTGGAGGATCGATGACCGTATTGCCGGTTACCGCTGTGGGAGTAGGCACATAATTCCACGTCGCAGTGCTCGGCATTTCCAGTGGGTTCAGAGAGAAAGGGACATTGTTATCGATGACTCCAGAAACGCTGGCGGTCTTCTTCGTGACCGTTCCGCCGTTCGTATAAAGATTGCCGTAGATACTTCCCTGGACCGTCGCAACGGAGGAGTTGATTTCCACGGTACCGCTTTGCGAGTCGACATACCGCGGGTCAGTTGGATTATTTCTTACATTGGGATCGTAGGGGCCGGCAGATGACCGATAGCTGTCAATATAAGCGGCCGAGCCGAGACCGTAAAAGGTTCCGGCAGCTTTGATGGCCGCTTCGAACGGGGTGATCGGCGCGCTGATTTGCTCGATCCGCCGTGTGATTTGCGGGTTTGTCACTGGCACGAGGGCTTGGCCGGCGCCGTCGCCGTTCGGTCCGTAGGTGGCCAGGAAATGATCGGTTTTGAAGTCAATCTTTCGCAGTAGACTATCGCCGCGAACGCCTGCGCCCATCCGATCGTCCATGCCGGTGCGCGCCATGCCAAGCACCGGCGCCGTGCCCCTGCTGCGGGAGCGATACCACGGATTTCCTGCCGGATCGTTATAGAACAAGTCGACAACGGTGCTGGTGATGAGATTGTTTGCGCCGAAGGTTGTGACAGGGCTGACATGCTTCGCGCCGGAATTGTCCCATCCGGTGAAGGCATGCGGCGGATCGAGCACCGTCTTTCTGACTTCCGCATATCCTATGTCGCCGCCCGCCTCCGCGGCAAAAAGTGATTCCTTCCAACTGCGGACCTGGCTGGAGGAGACATTGTAGCGCGTCGTACAATTGCGCAGCACGTTCGCGCCGATGAGTGAGATGATCAGGATCGTGCACAACGCGCAGATGAGCACGTTGCCTTCTTCTGCCAAGCGTCTTGAGCGCATAATCTCTTTCTCCTGTGGCGATCAGCCACGCCGTTTGTTTCTCAGATAAGCCGTTGAATAAACGATAGTGCCGCTCCGGGAGGCCTGGGCGCCGCCGGAGGTAAAGATCGGCTGAAAAGTAATGCTGGTTTTTGCGTACTCGGTGTTGGTCAGCTCAACGTCAGTGGTCTGTGGCACGAGCTGGTCCGTGCTAGAGGCAATCGTCGTGACGGTACCGTTTTCCGTCCGTAAGATCGACATGCCGCTGATGGAATAAACGACGGTGCTCGTTGTGTTGCCATAATTCACCTGCCATCCGCTGGGCGTGTAAGCCATCGTCGGCGTGCGCGGCGTCCCGACCAATGTGGGATTCACCAGCGCCTCGGGGTCGCCCGCTTGGATGATGTAGTTTGGGATTGTGATCGTCACGGTTTGCAAATCTGCGGACGTCGTCACGATCAATCCGCGTTTCACATCGCGACTGAGATAGTCGACAATGCGAATCTGCTGCATGTGCGTCCCGAAATAGCTGTCGAGCGCGTTGAAACTTTTTTGAAGTGAGGTCGACGACGTCAGGGTCGCACCGAACACGACCCCACTCACCGCCAAAGCCAGCGTTATTTCGGGGAGCGTGAAGGCGAAGCGTTTGCGGGAAATTTTTAGATTCATTTTTTGGATCCGTTTGAAAGAATGTTGGTTGTCTGCTCCGTCCGTGATCGTCCGCCCAAGGTCATCGTCCAGGCGACCTTGACGTCGACCTTAACGAGCTCCTTGCCAAGGTCGGTCGCCACCGAATCAGTCGTCACCGTCCCAGCCGGTGTTCGCGTGAATTGGGTGACGCCATTCGGAGTCGGGAAGGCACTGATCGTTACGGTCTCAGTGGCTTTTTGCGCGAAGGGCGCCGCGTTCGGCGCAGGGAGCATTAAGGTTTGCACCGCGGTGGCATCGGTCAGATCGGTGAAGGCGAGATTGCGTAACATTTCCGCGCGATCCTGCACGCTCTGGAGTGCCGCGACCGATTCTTTGGTCGCGTCGATATAACGTAAACAAACCGCATTCAGCTCGAAAACGGAGGCGAAGAAGGTCGCGAGCAGAAGGAGGCCGACGAGGGTTTCGGGGAGCGTCGTGCCACGGATTTGGAGTTGGAAGGGCCGTTTCATGCCAAGTTTGCTATAATGACTATAAAAAACAGCATTTAATGTACCGTTATTCTCGTTCCTGAGAGCCGGGTTTCGCGCGGTTGATACAAACTGCGAATTTTATCAAATATGATACTAAATCAGCCCGCGAACGGGTTCTCTAATGTGCAGCGGACGAATTGCGACCGTCACTGCGTCGAGTAACGCCACCTCAGCGTCGTCCATCGATCCGATTTTACAGACTTTTTGAAGAATTGGAGCGCGGTAGAGCTTGCTACTCCCGCCGAAATGCGCGAGATAGGGCGTGCGCCGTTTGAATTTTCACGCGACGCGCAGTTCGGGCTGTGGCTCAGCTTGGTAGAGCGTTCGCCTCGGGTGCGAAAGGTCGCAGGTTCGAATCCTGTCAGCCCGATAAACTCTCGCCATTCCGCGCCGGTAGTGCAGTTTCCAATTCGCAACCCGGCCTAATCTTTTCTCGTGTTCATGAACCAAACCGTTCTCACCACGATTGCGCTCACAGGTTTCGGCGTCGCTTTTTTCCACGCGGCGATTCCGACACACTGGCTGCCTTTCGTTCTGACCGCGCGGGTCCAGGGCTGGAACGCATCGAAGACCATCGCGGTGACCGCGCTCGCCGGAACCGGCCATGTAATGGTGACCGCCGTTCTGGGTCTGGCGATCACCTTGTTTGGCGCGGCCCTCAGCGAAACCATCGGCGCGTGGTTCCCCCGGATCGCGGGAGGCGCACTTTTACTTTTCGGAATTTACTATCTCGTCCGGCAATTCATGGGGAAAGGGCACGTTCATTTTCATTATCCACACGAGCACTTGCATGAACCCGGGCATGAACACGAACATGCGCACGGACATGCGCATCCGCACGATTACGAGCACGACCATAATGAGGAGCATCACGGCTGTCAGGCGCACCCGACGTCAGATCGCGCCGCCATTCTCAGTTTGCTGGCGTTCCTCACGTTCTCGCCCTGCGAGGGCTTCGTTCCCTTTTACGTTTCGGGGATTCGATACGGTTGGAGCGGGTTCGCGGTGCTGACCGCCGTCCTTTCAATCGCCACCGTCGCCGGCATGGTGCTGTTTACGTCGCTTACCCTGGCAGGTTTGAGTAAAATCAAGCTGGGCGTGCTCGAGAAATACGAAAGCGTCCTGATGGGGATTCTGCTTTGCGCTGTCGGCATCTTGATAATCGTGTTCGAAACATGAAGAAAAATGACCCCCAGCTCGCGGTGGGAGACAAGGCCCCGGCGTTTCGAGCCATCGCCGTGGGAGGCGAATATGGCGACGGCCGCGAGATCGAGCTCGGCGATTTCCGGGGCACGCCAGTTGTCCTTTATTTTTATCCGAAAGACGACACACCTGGGTGCACGGTTCAGGCGTGCAGCCTGCGCGATTCCTGGGGGGATCTGCGTGGGAGCGCGAAAGTCTTCGGCGTCAGTGTCGATTCAACGCGGAGTCACGAGAAGTTTATCGAGAAGTATCAACTGCCGTTCCCGCTCCTCTCGGATCCGGAAAAAGAAATCGTGAATGCCTATGGGGTCTGGGTTGAAAAAAGCATGTATGGCAAGAAATATATGGGAACCGAACGCAGCACTTTCGTCATCGATGGCGCCGGCCGGATTGCCTCGATTCTGCGGAAGGTGAAACCCGAAGATCACGTGGGATTGGTGCGCGATGCGCTGGAAAAGCTGACGGCTAAGTGAAAGAACGGTTGCGTGGCACCGCTTCCGGTGCTTGCATTGCGCTCCGGGAAACCGGGAAATCTCTATGGGTTCGCTGAAGAAACGCCGGAAGGCCAAGATCTCCAAACACAAGCGCCGCAAGCGCATGAAGGAGAACCGCCACAAGAAGCGTCTGCGTTACAAATCGTAATCGCACCGCTCGTTAGGCCGCTACGGTTGCGCCTCGCCCCGCCAGAAGCTACAATCCTGAACATGATTTCGGGGACGAACGGGAGCGCTCCATCTCTCCGCGGCGTTCTCCTTTGCCTCGCGCTTCTTTTTCTTAATGGCGTGGCGGTCGCGCGGTCACCGTCCACCTCACCGACTCCACCGGACCTCGGCGTCAGGTTGACGCCGCCGAAAAAAGGCGCGTCGCAGGACGATTCGTTTATTCTCACTCCTCCGAAGGATCTTGGGCTCCAACCCGAGAGCGCCCGCAAGGCCGACGCCCTCGCTGATTTCGTGGAAGGGACCCGGCTCGAAGAAAATGCCGAGATGGAAAATGCCCTGGCCACGTACCAGCGCGTTTTGAATTTCGATCCCGGTTTATCCGAGCTGGCGCTGCGGGTGGCAGCCCTGCTCAGCCGGCAGGGAGATTATCCGCGGGCCATCGACGTCTTGAAAGACGCGATCAAAGCCCGGCCGAAGGACGGGGGCCCTTATCTGCAACTCGCCTTCATCTACGCGAAGTATCTCCGGAAGACCGATCAGGCAGTGAAATACGCGAACCAGGCGATCGCCCTCGATCCACTTAATTTCGAAGCTTACCAGCGCCTTTACGAAATCGAGGCGGCGGCGGGCGCATCGCAAAAAGCTCTCATGGCGCTCGACCGGGCGGCCAGCGTCGAAAGTGCAGACGCCGCTTTTTGGATTCGATTGGGCAAGCTTTACGCCACCATCATTTTCAAATCGGACACCGAGCCGAAGCCCGAAGAAATCAAACGGGTCAATGCCTTTTTCGAAAAAGCGGTCGCTCACGCCGGTGACGATTCGGCGGCGCTCAAGGAAGTCGCCGACTACTTTGCGGCCTCCCAGCAAATCCAGGAAGCCATTCCGCTTTACCTCAAGGTCCTCGAGCTTCAGCCCGACGACGTGAATGCGCGGGAAAAACTGGCCACCGGCTTTGTCCTCACCAACCAGCGGGACAAAGCGATCGCAATGCTGGAGGAAATCATCCGGAAACAGCCAGCGAAATACCAGCCCTACGAATTGCTCGCGCAATTGTTCGACGAAGGGGCGCGTGCCCTCGAGCGGGCGAACCAGCCGGAGCAGGCGAAGCCGCAATTCGTGAAAGCCGCCGCGAATTACGAGCAAAGCCTTCTCATCAACCCGACTCGCGCGAATACCTATCTGCGCCTCGCGGAATTGTTGATCGTGCCGCTCAAGGACAGCGAACGCGCGGCGAAAGTCCTCACCGAAGCGCGGCAGCGCTTTCCGGGCGTCCCCGAGTTCAGTTATTTCCTCGCCATCGCTCAGCGCGAAGCGAAGCATCCGCAGCAGGCCGTCATCACTTTTGAAGAAGCGCTCAATGAAGCCCAGGCCGCCAACGATGAAGTTCTCAACGCCCGCTTTTATTTCGATTACGGCGCGGCCGCCGACCAAGCCGCGCTCTACGACAAAGCCGCCGATTTGTTCCGTAAATCGATCTCACTCGATCCGGCGAACTCGGCCGAGGCTTATAATTACGTTGCGTTCATGTGGGCCGAGCACAGCATGCACCTCGACGAAGCCGAGGAAATGGTCGGCCGCGCCCTCCAGTTCGATCCCAACAATGGCGCCTACCTCGATACCCTCGGCTGGATTCATTATCGCAAGGGAAAGTTCGAGGACGCGCTCAACGAATTGCTGCGCGCTGCGCAGAACCTCACCAAGCCCGATCCGATTGTCCTCGAGCACATCGGCGATGCCTATGCGAAACTCAATCGTGTCCCGCAGGCGCTTGATTTTTGGCAAAAGGCGATCGCGCTGAGCCCGGAGAACAAGTCACTGGCCGAGAAGATTGAGAAAACCAAGACGACGATCAGCAAGGGACCGCCGGGAAAAATCAATCGGATCGATTAGTAAACCACGCCGGAACGCGCACCACCGCGAATGACAAAGTATCCCACCACCTGGCAGCGCAAGACGATGTGGGCGGCGCTCACCGCGATTTTCATCGTTGTCCTGATCACGATTGCGTGTTCGGTCGTCTGGATCGTAGCGAACGTGGTCGGCTTCATTCAACCGATTCTTATCCCGGTGGCGATCGCGGTCATCCTCGCCTACCTGCTTGATCCCGTCGTGACGAAAATGTGCGCACGCGGTCTCGGGCGCACCAAAGCCGTCTTCGCCCTTTTCGCCATCGCGTTTCTCTCGATCACGGCGCTCGTCGCCTGGCTGGCGCCGGTTGTTTCCATGCAAGCTACCAACGTCGGTCGCGAGCTGCCGCAATACACCCTGAAAGCGCGCGACACGATCGTAGACCTCATCTTTAAATACGATCACGCCTTCGGCGGGCCGAGCACCAAGCGCGATAAAGTTTCATCGCCCACCACCAGCCTGCTGAACTGGTTGTTCGCGTCCCCGCCGCCTTCACGGAAACCGACGCCGACTCCGGCGCCGTCCCCCGATACCGCCACGCCTGCAGAAATCGTTCCCTTGGATTCCACGATGTCCATGCCGCGCGAGGAAATCAATCCGACGCCGGACAAGATCTCGACTGCGGACCGCCAGCGGATCCAGGCCTGGGTGCAGCGGCAGCTGCCGAACCTCGAGCGCCAGCTGCCTTACATCAGCGAGAAGATTTGGGCGCTGCTCAAGCAAAGCATCGGCGGCTTCCTCGGCATCACCGGCTTTTTGCTCAGCCTGGTGATGGTGCCGATCTATTTGTTCTTCCTCTTGAAAGAAAGCCCGGCGATCGAACGCCGCTGGCGCGAGTACTTGCCGCTGCGAAACTCTCCCTTGAAAACGGAAGTCGCCTCCGTCCTCTCGCAAATCAACAACTACATCATCGCTTATTTCCGCGGCCAGCTTCTCGTCTGTCTCATCGACGGCACCCTCATTGGCGTCGCCCTTTACCTCACCGGCCTCAACTTCGCGCCGCTCATTGGAGTTCTCGTCGTGATCCTCACCATGATCCCGTACGTCGGCATCATCCTCTGCTGGATTCCGGCGGTCCTCATCGCCGCGGGCCAATGGGGAGATTGGACGCATCCGCTCATCGTCACCGGCGTGTTTATCGTCGTGCAAAATCTGGAGGCGATCTTCGTCGCGCCGCGCATCGTGGGAAATTCTGTCGGTTTGCATCCGATGACGGTGATCGTTTCCATTTTCGTCTGGGGCTTGCTCATCGGTGGATTGCTCGGGCCGATTCTGGCGGTGCCCTTAACCGCGACCATCAAGGTGCTTCTCGCGCGTTATGTCTGGGGTCGCCGCCTCCGCGAAAAAGTGGCGGACGCGGTGGACGAAGTTCCCGTCGTGCGTGCCGAACAGGCGACGTAGTGCGTTGCTGAGCGAGGCAGTTGCAATCGCCTTCGCTTGCAAGGATAGGAATGCGCAATGGTAGAGCAGGTTCGACGCGTGCGGCGGAGACGCCGCGTAAAACGAGTCCGGAGTGGACGTTTGAAGTTCACGCCCGCGCGTCTGGCGATCTGCGCCGCCTCGCTCCTTCTTGGCTTCGGATTCGGCTGGATGCTGCTGACCTCCGGCCCGAAAGCGTACCGCGGCTGGCGTGAATCGAGCCTGCTCAAGAGCGCCGCGGCCCTGATGACCAGGGAAGATTTCGACGGCGCCACTCGCGCCGCGCGGGAAGTCCTGCTTCATCACGATTCCCTTCCTGCGTTCCATATTCTCGCGGAGGCGAGTGAAAAACAAAACCGGGCCGAGACCGTCACGTGGCGCGCGCAAATCGCCCGGCTTGAACCGGGCAATCTCGACAGCCAGCTCAATCTCGCTTCCGCCGCACTGCGTTTCGGCCAGCTCGATACCGCCCGGAAAGCGCTCGAAACGGTCCCGCCCGTCCAACGCGATCGGGCCGCGTATCACGTCGTCGCCGGCTGGCTCGCCCGCGCCCAGGGCAACGATGCCGATGTCGAGATGCACTTCGCTGCGGCCGTTGCCCAGGAGCCGGCCAACGACCTTTACGAATTCAATCTGGCCGTCCTGCGGATTCGTTCTTCCGCGCCGGAGAAAAGCGACGAGGCGCGCAAAGTCCTCGAGCGCTTGAAAGGCATTCCCGCGTATCGGGCCGGCTCGCTCCGGGCCCTTCTCAGCGACGCCATCCAGCGCAACGATCTCCAGCGCGCCGATTCGCTCGCCCAGGATTTGCAGATGAGCCAGCAGGTCACCTTCACCGATTACCTCCTCTGCCTGGAGTTTTACCGGAAGCTCGACGAGAAAAAATTTTCCGCGCTGCTCGAAAAGGTGAAGCCGGTCGCGGCGCGCAATCCACTCGACCTCGCCCTCCTCATGGATTGGCTGAACAAGAACGGACTCGGCGCCGAGGTCCTGAAGTGGATGGAAAAGTTGCCGTCGGAAACGACGACGAACCCGCCGCCGGCCATCGCGATTGCCGATGCCTTCGCGGAAGCGAAAAACTGGTCGCGCTTGAAACGTTGGACCCGCAGCGGCGCGTGGGGTGATTCCGAATATCTGCGTCTCGCTTATCAGGCCTATAGCTCGAAGCAGGCGCGCCAGACTTCGTCGGACGCGGAGTTCTCCTCGCTCTGGCATTCGGCCGAGCGGGCCGCGGGGGACCAGGCCGATCGCGAAATCAATCTCGCGCGTCTCGCTTCGAAATGGAGTTTGTCCGCGGAAGCCGAACAACTCTGGCTGCGGGTTGCGAAGGACGCGCCGAGGCGGCGGGAAGCGCTCGATGCGCTTTTTCGCATTTATCGGGCGAACAACGATCTGCCGAATTTGTACCGCATCGCCCAGCGCCTGCATGAGAATTCGCCTAACGAACCGGCCCTCGCCGCGAACTGCGCGCGGCTCGCGCTGCACGTCGATCAAAACCCTGCCGAAGGCCACCGCCTTGCGAAGGAGACCTACGATCGCGCGCCGAATGACGTAAACGCCGCCATGACTTATGCGTTCTCGCTCTACATGCTCGGTCGCACCGCCGAAGGCGTGGAGATTATTAACAAGCTACCGCCCGAAGGCGTGCATGATCCCCATGCCGCGGTTTACGCTGCCGTGCTCCTGCTTGACGAAAACCAGGCGCCCGCCGCACAGGAGTATATCTTCGCCGCCCAGACCGGCCCCATTTTCTCCGAGGAAAAAAAACTTCTCGACGAAGCGATCGCGAAAGCGCGAGCCGCAATACCGAGCCCATCACCGTCGCCGAAGTAAACTCTGGGGAGCGCACGCGCCTCGCGTGCTGGTTTCGGCGTCTCGCCGAAACAGGCTTCCAGGAAAGTTCGCGCCGGCGAGACGCCATCGCCAACGCGCGAGACGCGCGCGCTACCCAGGCCCAGACTGCATCGCCTTTTGCACGAGCACAGCCGCCAGATTCTGCGTCGCCTCATCGAGCGCGTTGTTCGCGGCCTGAAGTTTTCGCGCATCATGTGTCGCCAGCGAATCGCGGACCTGCGTGGCCGCGCCTAGGATCCTCTCCTTCTCCGCCGCATCGATCGTATCCCCGATCTGCGCGAATGCTGCATCCACCGCGCTCAGCATTTCCTCGGCTTTGAGTTTCGTCTCCGTCCAAACGCGTTCGCTCATGTCGTCGAAGGCGTGCTCGAGCGATTCGGAGATCATCGCTTCGACCGCTTCATCGGAAACATCTACCGCACTGTTGATCTCCACTACTTTTTCCGCGCCCGTTTTCGTGTCGCGCGCCAGCACGTGCAGGATCCCGTTCGCATCGATCTCGAATTGCACGCCGACGCGCGCCACGCCTTTGGGCGCCGGTTCAAACTCGATCTCGAACTGGCCGAGCGGCCAGTTGTCCCGCGCCATTTCGCGCTCGCCCTGCAGCACCTTGATCGACATCGACCGTTGCTGGTTCACCGCGGTCGTAAACATTTCGCCCGCCTTGATCGGGATCGTCGAGTTCCGCGGAATGATCACATTCATCAGCCCGCCGAAAGTCTCGATGCCTAACGACAACGGCGTCACATCCAGCAGGACCACGTCCCGGACCGCGCCGGAAAGAATTCCCGCCTGGATCGTTGCGCCGATCGCGACCGCCTCGTCGGGGTTTTGCGACGTGTTTGGCTCTCGGCCGAAAATCTCCGCGACGAGTGTCCGCACTAGCGGCATTCGCGTCATCCCGCCCACCAGAATTACTTCATCCAGATCGGAAGGTTCGAGTTTCGCGTCAGCCAGCGAACGGCGGCAATGCGCGCGCGTCTGCTCGATGATCGGCCGGCTCAGTCGCTCCAGCTCTGTGCGGGTCAGCTCAGCGGAAAAATTTTGCCCGCCTTCGAGAAACGGAATTTCGATCGTTACGCTCATCTCAACGGAGAGTCGATGTTTCGCATCAACGGCCGCCTCGCGCAGGCGCGCGATGCTTTCGGGTTTATCCGCCGGAAAACCTTTCGCGCGGAGATGCGCCATGATCGCGTTATCGATGTCGTCGCCGCCGAGCCGCGTGTTCCCATTCGTCGAGAGGACTTCAAACACGCCGTGGTTCAGTTCGAGAATCGAGATGTCGAACGTGCCTCCGCCCAGGTCGAAGACGGCGATCTTCGAATGGCCCTCGAGCTTGTCGAGCCCGTAAGCGAGCGCCGCCGCGGTCGGCTCGTTGACGATGCGCTCGACGGTAAATCCAGCCAGCTCGCCCGCGCGCTTGGTAGCGCTGCGTTGCGCATCGTTGAAATACGCCGGCACCGTGATCACCGCGCGCGAGACCGGATGTCCGAGCGCCGCTTCGGCGTCGGCCTTCAGCTTTCCCAGAATGAGCGCGGAAATTTCCTCGGGTGAATGCGATTTACCGCGCGCCGCAATGCGGAGAGCTTTACCGCTCTTCCGTTCGAGCTGGTAAGAAACGTCCGCATCGCTCTCACGCAGGTCTTCGCCGCGCAGACCCATGAAGCGCTTGATGGAATAAATCGTCTGCGCCGGCTTGAGCGCGCGCATTCGCGTCGCCGGTTGTCCTACGAGCGGAGTTCCGTCCGACGAGAAATGGACGACGGACGGCGTCAACCGCTCGCCGTTCTTGTCTGCGATCAGGATGGGAAACCCGGCGTCCATCACTCCGATGAGCGAGTTGGTCGTTCCAAGATCGATCCCGACAATTTCATTCATGCCCGCAAACTGTAGCGGCGGTCTATGACCGTCGCACTTTGAGTTTGGCGAAGTCGGCCGGATCGGAAATAGTCCGGCGGTCACAGACCGCCGCTACAAATCAATCCTTGTATGGATCGACAATATCTTTGCCCGCCATCGCGACGCCGAGTGGCGTGAGGGTGTGGAGGATCCGGATCGTGCCGGCGTGCGCGGCCAGGACCTCCGGCAATCGTCGATACGCCTGGGGCGCTTCGTCCAGATCACCGCCGCGCAGGACCACGTTTTTGTCGGCGATCCATTTCATCATTTCGTCATGCCTCACGAGTCCATCCTGCCGGATCCGTTTTCCACCGATCTTCACAAACTTTCCCTTCGCCGCCGTGCGCGACATGATCCGGCCGGCGCCGTGGACCGTTGAGAAAAGTGCGTCGCGCGAAGTTGCCGAATCGATGCCTTCGATGATCACGGCATCGTCGCCCATGCTTCCGCCGACGAAACCTTTCTGACCCGGGAACGCGGGCGTGGCGCCCTTGCGCACGACCCAATATTGCCGGCCGTCGTGTTCCTCGCGCCAGGCGAAGTTGTGATGGTTGTGGACTTCCTCGATTGTGTTGGCGCGGAGAATCCCGCGCACGACATGGCGTGCGACCGCTTCGCGCCCGGCATAAGCGTAGCGCCCAGCGAGCGTCATCGCCGCGATGTAATCTTCGCCCAGCGGCGACGCTTCCGAGACGACAGTCGGTGGAACATCCATCCCGTCCTTGCCGCCGGCCGCCTTCAGAAAATGCGTGGCGGTCTTATGCCCGAGCCCGCGCGAGCCGAAATGGACACCGACCCAAATCCGATCGGATTCATCCGCGAAAATATCGACGTAATGATTTCCGCCGCCGACGGTACCGAGCTGGCTGGCCGCGCTCTGTTTCAACTCGCGCATGGGCGACAACTGCCACGCCGGATCGTCGAAGAGCTCGTGCTCGATCCTCGTCTTGCTGCTTTGCCCGATCCCGAATGAAACGTCACGCACGACGTCATTCATGATTTCTTCCATGGCCGGAGCAACTTGATCGCGGGTTACATCGGTCCGAATGGCGAGATTGCCGCAGGCGATATCGAACCCGACCCCGGAGAGCGAAATCTTGTCGGTGTAAGCCACCACGCCACCGATCGGCTGGGCGTAGCCTTTGTGCCCGTCGGCGCACAACACGGCGCGCTCTCCACCGGCCGCGACGCAGCGTTCGATCTGCGCGATCGTCGCTTCGTCGTGCTCGCCGAAGATTTTGGTTTTCATCCGGTAATCCGATGCGTGGCCACCACTCTCCACGCTTCCACATCCGCGCGCGATTCGATCTTCGCCGGGCTGATCACCGCTTTCGCCGAATCGAAGCGGACTTTATCAAACGGGAGGCGAAGCGAAGCGGCCAGGTCGCGTTTCGTTTCTCGGTCCATCGTCTTGTAGATCAAACTGAGATGAGGGTTCAGTTGATAATCGTTTTGAGCGGTCGAAGCGCGTCGCAAATCCGAACTTAAGCGCGCCAGATCTTCGTCCGGCTCAAATTGCACGAAAACGGTTTTCGTGAATTTGTCCGAATGATCGAGGCCGCGAACCGAAAGGTGACAGGATTGGCGATTTTTCACGACCTGCTCGAGAACAGCGCTCGGATTTTCATTCGCGGCGTCGGTTACATATAGCGTGACGTGCGGCTCAAAGAATGGAGCGTTAAACTTCTCCGCCAGATTGCATATTAGCATGGCGAAATGGTTTCGCGCCGGCTCGGCTGGACAAAGCCAGTAGGTAACGATTGTCTTTTCCGCGACCATTCGAGGAATGTCGAATAAGCATCGGGTTGCAACAAGGAGGAGAGGTTGCTGCCTTGTGCTGGGTAGCGCGGGCGTCTCGCGCGTTGATGACGGCGTCACGCCGGCCTGGACTTTCCTTCACGATACATTGCGGGTTCGGCTGCGGACTAAGGAAAGAATGTTTTGGCGAGCCGCCAAAACCAGCACGCGAGACGCGCGCGCTACCCAGAACCGAAATCGGCGGTTTGGAAACCGCCGCTCCTTGGCTACTGTGCGCCATGGTCACGAACGTTCTTGGCACTGAGCTGCGCTGCTGTTGCCGCGACCCGATAACGGGATTTTATCGCGATGGCTATTGCCGGACCGGGGCGGACGATATCGGGCTGCACACGGTTTGCGTGGAAGTCACTGAGGAATTCCTCGATTTCTCCGTCCTCGATGGGAACGATCTCGTGACGCCCATGCCGCAATGGGGTTTTCCCGGCCTCAAACCGGGAGATCGTTGGTGCGTCTGCGTTACGCGATGGAAAGCCGCGCTCGACCACGGCCGCGCCGCGCCCATCGATCTTGAAGCAACGCATTCCTCGGTGCTTGAGTTCGTAGATCTCGAAGATCTCAAAGCGCACGCCGTGAAGGAATGACGGCGCTAGGTACCCGATAACTGTTCCCATGCGGTCATGACATCGCCAGACCCTCTGAGAAATCGGCTCTTCGGAAGCCGATGACCAACGATGTAACGATGTCGCCGCTTCGCAACCAAAACAGGCTGTATTCGCCGGACTCGGCAAGTGTAAGCAGACAGCGCGTAACCCCGCTTAGCGTCTTCAGTTTGGAATAATCATGCCAAAGGATGAATCCCTGTTTCGCAAGGTGCCGCAAGGCGAATTGCGTATCAGAGTAACAGTATTGAAAGGTATGGCTGCCATCTATCAAAAAACAATCATACGTTGATCTAGTTAAGTCGGCCTCATCCAAGCTGGCGGAGTCTTTTCGTATTTGCCTAACTTTTCCGGCCTGAGGATGAGAGCTAAGGCGAGAGCCGACTGCAACGGTGTCCAACATAGACGCGTTAATTTGGTCTAGCGGATGGCGAGTACCGCTGCCCCCCGCTCTATGGATTTCATCTGGTAGGTCGACGGTGACGATTTCTCTAACAGCCGCGCAATTTCGAAGAATATTGAGTGCAGTCAATCCATCGAAAGTCCCAATTTCAAGGAAGGATGACGCATTTGAAACTTTGATTAGCCCAACCACGAGCACCATCTCTGTATGCGTCATGTGACCACCTAAAGGAACTAGCGGAACCTCTAAATCGACCGCTAGGTATTCCTTACCGAGCCCATAGTTAATCAAAATATCCTCCGCCGAAAGCTGTGGAATACCTTCATAATCCGCAAATCGATTTTCTCTCGGAAATTTGAATGGATTTAGTACGACCATGTTGCGTTCTTAGGTTTTGATCATACAGACGTTGGTAAATCGTCGGGCGTCATAAATGCGCAATCGCTGAAATTGTCGACAGTGCCGCTCAAAACGTTGAGTAGAATGACATTCCAACCTAGTACGGCAAAGATACGCGAAATCGATCTTCTCCGACAACGGCTAAGAATTCGAGACGAAAGTAACGTTGTCGGTTCAAGAACTTCCGCCATGCGGATGGCTTATACGAAAGCAATGCGTCGCTAGCCTCGGAGACCAGTGCTATCCAAGTATCAACAGACTGATCTGTTTGGAGAATTGTCTGCCTTATATGAAATGTCTTGTTTGCGGAATCAAAGAACTTTAGTTCATAGGACGAATCACTGATGTCTCGGGCAGCCAGTTGATGGACAGCAAAATCGCTAGTTATCCCGAGCAGACGACCATTCGAGAGATAAACGACTGATCCAGTTTTGTTGACAAATGTGATTTCAATACCCTCACAAGAGGTCTCGTCGATCTTGCCTCGACGCCGGCTTAGCCGAACCTCTAAATTCGGGATTGTAGTAACCTTCCGCTTGGACCAAACCCAGAGAGCCAGTGGCCATACGATGGCCGTAAAGAGGAAGATTGCGAAATTCGGAATGTCAGCATCTTTGAGCCATTTCCAATATCGCAAAGCGCTTTCCGGCGGATTTGGAGTCGGCGTAATAATCTCGAGTATCACGGATTGATGATAATAATAAGGCCGTGAAAGTGCCGCTGTTTGCCAAAGTGTGACCTGAATGCGGCTGGCGCGCCTGCCCAGAAGAGTCGCAGTGAGTGCCTCGCGATTTCCGCGAACATTTCGCCAGATTCCCCGGGACTGATCAAATGATATTTAATGCACTAACATTGCTTGGAGTAACTCGCGATCGCAACTTGTTTCATGGCGCTTCGGCATATTCTCCCGATTCCTCGAAATGTACGCAATTCCTCGGGATTCTGGACGCGGCAGCGGGATCCCTCGACTTCCCTCGGCATGATACGCAACGGTTCTCTTTTCCTGAGAGAGAGAGAGAGAGAGAGAGAGAGAGAGAGAGAGAGAGAGAGAGAGGGGGCCACGGAGCGGGTGCGCTTATGCAGCGCTGCCAAGGCTTGTCGCTTGCGCGACTCTTCTTTGCACGCTAGAGGCTACCGCCCACTTTGAAACTTCCGTTCAGTTTCTTTCTCGCGCTGCGGTATCTCAAACCGAAGCGCACTTTCGTCTCGATCATCACGCTCATTTCGATGGTCGGCGTGATGCTTGGCGTCACCGTGCTAATCGTCGTGATCTCGGTCATGACCGGGTTCGACCGCGAGCTGCGGCAAAAAGTGGTCGACTGGGACGCGCACATCCTGGTTAGCACCGAAGACGTCTTGCGCGATTGGCGCGATCTCACGGTGAAGATCCGCAACACCCCCGGCGTGGTCGCCAGCGCACCATACGTCCAAGGCCCGGTGATCGTCGAGTTTCAGCATCAACGGCTCGCGCCGATGATTCGCGGAATCGATCCCGCCGAGGAAGAGAAGGTTGTGCCATTAGAACACTTCATTATTAAAGGATCGCTCGATTTGGATGGCGACTCGACCGTGCTTGGGGTGGAGCTGGCCCGCAAACTTCACATCGACGTCGGGGACAAGCTGACCGTTTATTCGCCCGGTAATCTCGGCGAGATCCTCGACGGGATGAAAGAGCTGGAGAAATCGAAGGGCGGCGAGGAGCGCAAGGCGATCGATAAATTGCGCGAGGTTGTGCTGCCGAAAGAGCTGACCGTGACCGGCATCTTCAAAACCGATCATTACATGCACGATTCCGAGTTTCTTCTCGTGCCGATTCATGTCGGACAAGAACTTTACGGATTGGGCGATGCGCTTCACGGCATCACCGTGCGGACCACCGATCCGTACGGCGCGGAGCGGGTGAAAAAAAACCTCGAGAAGTTTCTCGAGCCGCCGCAATTCGCTCAGACCTGGATTGATATGAACAACCAGTTCTTCGAAGCGGTGCGGCTCGAGCGGACGGTAATGTTTTTCCTCCTCTTTTTCATCATCATCGTGGCGGCCTTCGGCATAATGAACACGCTCATCACGGTGACCGTGCAAAAGACGCGGGACATCGGAGTGATGAAAGCGATTGGCGCCAACATCACCCAGATCGTCGGCGTATTCCTCGGGCAGGGGATTATCGTCGGTCTGTTCGGCACCCTGATGGGGCTGGGACTCGGGATGACGCTGGTGCGCTATCGAAATGAATTCAACAATTGGTTGGCCAACGTGGCGCACATCGAAGTATTCCCGAAACAAGTCTACCTTTTCTCGAAACTCCCTGCCGAAGTTGTCCCGCGTGATGTCGCTGTCATTTGCATCGGCGCGTTCCTGATCTGCTGCCTCTTCGCGTTTCTCCCCGCGTATCGCGCCGCGCGGCTCGATCCGGTGAAAGCGTTGAGGTACGAGTAGCGAGAGGGAACGTTTAAGCGTTAAATCGTTAAAGCGTTATATCGTAAAGAAGGCAGTCTTCCCGCTTTAACATTTAAACGCTTAAACCCTTCAACGCACCATGTCCTCGCCGTCTACGCGGCTCGGGATGACACGCTGAAAGGAACGGCTAGTTTCCCGCATGAACCGACTCGCTCTTCTCGCATTGCTTTCGTCGTTCGCGGCCTCATCGCTCTTCGCCCAAATCGATCGCATCACCGGCAAAGCATTCGCGACTCGCTCTGAAGTTCTCGCGCGGCACGGCATGGTCTGCACGAGCGTGCCGCTGGCCACGCAAGTTGGGCTCGATGTTTTGAAGCGCGGCGGCAACGCGATCGATGCCGCCATCGCGGCGAACGCGACGCTTGGCCTGATGGAACCAGTCTCGAACGGCATCGGAGGCGATCTGTTCGCGATCGTTTACAGCGCGAAGGAAAACAAACTCTACGGCCTGAACGGCAGTGGCCGTTCGCCGCTCGGCCTGAGCTACGAGCAAATGAAAGCCGAGCTCGAAAAGTTGCATCGCAAAACAATTCCGCCGCGCGGCATGCTGCCCATCAGTGTGCCGGGAACGGTGGATGCCTGGGCCGAACTGCACAAAAAATTCGGCAAGCTCTCGTTAGGTGACGACCTCTCCGGCGCGATCCGTTACGCCGAGGAAGGATTCCCGGTCACGGAACTCATCGCCTTCTATTGGCATTTCGGGCCGGAACTTTACAAGGATCTGCCCGGCGCGTTTCTCGAAACCTACACGCTCGATGGCAAGGGACGCACGCCGGCGAAAGGCGACATCTTCAAAAACCCGGCGCTCGCCCGCAGCCTGCGCTTGATCGGCGAGAAAGGGCGTGACGCTTATTACAAAGGCGAGATCGCGGACAAGATCGATGCGTTCATGCAGGCGAACGGCGGTTACCTGCGCAAAACCGATTTCGAGAAGCATACCTCTACCTGGGTCGATCCCGTCTCGGTGAACTATCGCGGCTACGACGTCTTCGAATTGCCGCCGAACGGGCAGGGGATCGCGACGCTCCAGATCCTGAACATGCTCGAGGGTTTCGATCTGAAAGCGATGGGTTACAATTCGCCCGCGGCTCTGCACGTCATGATCGAGGCGAAGAAAATCGCATGGGCCGATCGCGCGAAATTCTATGCCGATCCCGCGTTCGCGAAAATTCCGCTGGCCGGTTTGCTTTCGAAAGATTACGCGACCCAACGGCGCAAACTGATCGATCCGAATCGCGCGTCGCGGAAAATCGCGCCGGGCAACCCGGCCTTGAAAGACGGCGATACGATCTACATGTGCACCGCCGACGACGAAGGCAACATGGTTAGTCTGATTCAGAGCAACTACCGCGGCATGGGCAGCGGCATCGTCGTTCCCGGCCTCGGCTTCATGTTCCAGGATCGCGGCGAATTATTTTCGATGGAGCCCGGCCACGCTAATGTTTACGCGCCGGGCAAGCGGCCCTTCCACACCATCATACCCGGCTTCGTGATGAAAGATGGCAAACCGTGGGAAGCGTTCGGCGTGATGGGCGGCGGAATGCAACCGCAAGGGCACGCCCAGGTCCTGACGAACCAAATCGATTTCGGTATGGCCGTGCAGGAAGCCGGCGATGCCTCGCGCTGGCAGCACGAAGGCGACGCCGAGCCGACCGGCGAAAAACTGACGGAGACCGGCGGCTACGTGAACGTCGAAAGCGGCGTGCCGTGGGAGACGGTTCGCGAGCTAAAGAAGAAAGGCCACGATGTCCGATCCGATCTCGGCGGATACGGCGGCTATCAGGCCATCAAAGTCGAGATCCACGACGGCCAGCGCGTTTACGTTGGCGCCAGCGAAAGCCGCAAGGATGGGCAAGCGGCCGGCTATTAGCCGGCTGACGCCGGCAAATACCGGAAGCTCCAAATCCCAAGCACCAAATCCCAAAACGGGACGCAACGGGGACATGGCTTTTGGGACCCTGATGTTTGGGATTTCCCTGGAGCTTGGAGCTTGGGATTTGGAGCTTCCGCGCGAAGCGCGGTCAGAGCGTCTTGAGATACTCCATCAGTTCCCGCTTCTGTTCCGCCGAGAGCTTCGTGCCGTATTCGTGACCGGCATTCGAATTGCCTTCAGTCGCCGTGTCGAAAACGTAGGCGCCGCCATCGGTGTAGCCTATCTGGTTCGCATCGTATTCCTGCGAGCCGCGATGGAAGATCTTCGCCCGTTGCGCGGGTGACGTCAGCAATTCCTGGATGGTGCGGACCGAGCCATTGTGCAGATACGGTGAGCGCGCCCACACGCCGCCCAAAGTCGCCGCGAAATATTTTCCGGTGCTACGGACCCCATATTCTTTTGGCGGCTCGTAACCGACGGCTTCCAGCTCAGCGAGAAATTTGTTGAATCCTTCCGCCTGTTTTTCCGTGAACAATTCCGCGCGATGCGGATCGGTTCCCACTTCCGCGATCGAATACAAACGCTTGTCGCCTTCCGGCCCGCCGTGGCATGACGCGCATTTCGATTCGAAATGCGCCGCGCCGCGTTTCGCCGCCGCCTGGTCGATGGAAAGTGGATATTTCGGCGGCCGGATGCTTTCGGAGAGATCGGTCTGCCGTTTCACCGCGGCGAAATCGAGGTCGGCGCGTTTTCCATGGAGCGGCGCGCCGAGACCGAGCGATGCCAGCAGATTTCTCGCGATCGGAGATTTCGTGTTGCCGTCCCAATGCACCCACGTCCGCTGGTCGACGTTCCAAACCAGTCCGAATTTGATCGGTGCGTATGGCTGCGGCCGGTTGAGGAGCGCGGCGGAAAGAAGTCCGAATGCATCATTGCGTCCAGGTCCCGACGCTGGCGGAACTTTATCAGGCGGCTGATCCGGAACGTGAAGCGCGGCGCGGATGTTGTGCAAAAGTTTCAGCATTGAATGCGCAAGCTCGGGCAGCCCGGCCGCATCCTTTCCCAGTTCCAATTCGCCGGGCGCGATCTGGTGCAGTTCTCCCGGCGTAACCTCCTTCGCGCCGAATGGGTCCGCGGCCATTCGCTCCGTGATCTTTGCCTGCTGCTCTTCCCAAGCGGCTTCGAGCGCCGGGCTGGCGAAGTACGCATTCAGAAACAATTTCATGTTCGCCGGCTCGGAGGTCTTGAACGTCGAGACCAGCACGGCGCCGAAGAATCCTTCGACGTTGAAATGGCTCGTCACGCCGAGAATTCGAATTGGTCCCTTCGCTCCGCTCGAGGTGATCTGGGCCATGTGACACGAGGCGCAATTGATCCCGACTGCCGAGAGTCCGCCGAGATGTTTGACCTCGTTCTTGCGGCTGAACCCGATCGGCCAGCCGAAGTCCGGGTCGGGAATCAAACCGAGATAGGCAAGGTCTGACGCCGGGAACAGATCGGGATAAATCTTGATGAACGCGCGCAGCACGCGCTCCGGCACCACCTCCGTGCTCATCGATCCGTGAAGGAAAAATTCCAGGTCGTCCCTGGACCATTTCGGCACCTGGGCCAATTCGATTTTCGGTTTCGTTGGCTGCTCCGTGACCGCTGCCATCGTCACCGCGGCGGCCACAAGCGCCAGAGCTGAGAGGATTTTCTTCATCGCGCCGCCATCGTAGAAAATCCAGCTCGCCGGTGTAAAGCAGCCGATTGACCCTGCGCGCGCGAAACCGTACAACCGGCCGGAGATCGCATGGCCCAATACGAACCAACTTCGCGGCGGCCAATCGGCGAGGGCTTTCGATCGACCGCCTGTCTCGCGACCGCCCTCTGCGTCCAGCTCAAGATTCATCCCGACTCGATTTCGTACGCGTCCGTCGTCGCTGCCGCGATCGGCGCGTTCTGTTTCTGGAAATCCGGAGGGCATCCGTGGCTGCTCTTTGTCGCGCCGCTGTTCTGCTATCTGCGCCTCTGGTTCAATATGCTCGACGGCATGGTCGCGCTCGCTTCCAGCAAAGCGAGCTGGCGCGGCGAAATCCTGAACGACCTGCCGGATCGCGTCTCCGACGTGCTGATCTTTGCCGGCGTCGCGCACAGCGGCTGGATGAATCCGTTTCTCGGATACTGGGCCGCGATCTTCGCGCTTCTCACCGCCTACGTTGGGATGTTCGGCCAGGCCGTCGGCGTGCAGCGCGAATTCAGCGGCGTGATGTCGAAGCCGTGGCGGATGGTGACGCTGCATCTCGGTGCGTGGATCGCGTTCGCTTTCTTCTGGTGGAACAACGGCGTACCTGCGCTGGGAGACTTGACGATTCTCGACTGGGCCTGCGTAATTGTCGTGGCAGGCTGCCTGCAAACGATGGCCATTCGGTTAAAGCGCATCATGGCGGCGTTGCGCGCGAAGTCCGCCGCACCCTGATGTCCCCGCACCACGCGCTGCACGATCCGGTTTTTCTCGCTTATCTGCGCGTCATCTTCGTCTCCCTGTTCGTGGGAGGAATTGTCCTGGGTATTTTGCATTGGGGATTCAAGAAGGATCTCGGCTCGATCTGGAGCACCTATCGTTCGTGGCTCATCCTGGCGCCGGTGGGATTGGCCGCCATTTTCGCCGGCCGTGTGCCGACGATCATCGGAATCACGCTGCTCGCGATCTTCGGGTTCAAGGAATTCGCGCGCGCGTCGGGTTTGTATCGCGACTGGTGGATGACCGGCGCCGCATACGCCGGCATCGTCACCGTAGGCATCGCCTCGCTCATGCCACATCCGCGCGGCGAAGAACCGGGCACCGGCTGGTACGGGTTTTTTGTGGCGGTTCCGGTCTTCGCCATCGCGCTGATCCTGCTCGTCCCGATCCTGCGCAATCGCGCCCGCGGGGAGCTGCAACGAATGTCGTTAGGCATCGTCGGGTTCGTTTACATCGGCTGGATGTTCGGGCACCTCGGGTTCCTGGCGAACGCGGTGAACGCCTACGGTTATCTGCTCTACATCATCTTCGCGACCGAGCTGAACGACGTGGCCGCCTTTACCTTCGGCCGGCTCTTCGGGCGGCATCCGTTGCGGAGCGAGATCAGCCCGAAGAAAACCTGGGAAGGCGCGATCGGGGCGCTCGCGGTCTCAATGATCCTGCCGTGGCTCCTGCGTTTTTCTTTTCCGGAGTTCACCGCGTGGCAGCTCATTCTTACCGGGCTCATCGTTGGCATTGGCGGGCAGCTGGGCGATCTTTCCATCAGCGTGATCAAACGTGACATCGGCACCAAGGACATGGGCGCCCTCATTCCCGGCCACGGCGGCATCCTCGACCGGATCGACAGTTTGATTTACGTGGCGCCGCTCTTCATGCACATGGCCGGTTATTATCACGAGCTCCGATGAAGCGCTGGCAATACGAGCCCGCCGCTGATCTCGATCAACGATTGATCGAGCGGCTCCGGAATTTTCCCCGCGAACCGGACATGTTCGTTTACGGCGTGCGCTCGCTCGTCGCGCTGATCATTCGCGGATTGCTCCGGACGTATTGCCGGTTTGAGATCGTCGGGGAGGAACATCTGCGCAGCAATCGCTCGTTCGTCCTGGTGGCGAACCATTCCAGTCATCTCGACACGGTGTGTCTCCTGGCCGGTTTGCCGCTGCGCCGGTTGCATCGCGCGTTTCCCGCCGCCGCCGCGGATTATTTTTTCAAGAGCGTGCCGCGCACCTGGATCGCGACGGTCATCGTGAACGCGCTCCCGTTCGCGCGGCAGGCCCACGCCCGGCACAGCCTCGCGATTTGCGGTGAGCTGCTCGCCAATGCTGGAAACATCCTCATCATTTTTCCCGAAGGCACCCGCTCGACAACGGGCGCGCTCCAGGAATTCAAAGGCGGCATCGGTGCACTCGTCGCCGGACGCGACGTTCCAGTGTTGCCCTGTTATCTCGACGGCGCGTTCCGGGCCTGGCCGAAAGGGAGCCGCTTCCCGCGGCCGCGAAAGGTGCGGCTCATTATCGGCGCGCCCCGCAACTACGAGAAAATGCCGCCCGACAAAACCGCGAGCGCCGCCATCGCCGCGGAGCTGCGCGCCGCGGTCCAGCAATTGGCGCAACAACATGCCGGCGGCTGAACACACCATGTCGAGCTGGGATGGCGCCCAGCTGTTTTATCGTTCGTGGATTCCGCCGCAGCCCACTGCGAAAGCAGTGCTGCTATTTCATCGCGGCCACGAACATTCCGGCCGTTGGGCGGAATTCGTGGAGATGTTCGGTCTCAACGACATCGCGATTTTCGCCTGGGACGCGCGCGGGCACGGGCGATCGACGGGCGAGCGGGGCGCCGCGGAAAATTTCGGAACAATGGTGAAAGACGTGGACACGTTCGTGCGCCACATCGGTGAGCATCACGGCTTCGCCCTCGAAAACATGATTGTGCTCGCGCACAGCGTCGGCGCGGTCTCCGTCGCCGCGTGGGTCCATGATTACGCGCCGCCGATTCGTGCCATGATTCTGGCCACGCCGGCGTTTCGTGTCCGGCTCTACGTGCCGCTCGCGATCCAGTCGCTCCGGCTGAAACAAAAATTCGTCGGGCCCGGTTACGTGAAGAGTTACGTGAAAGCGAAGATGCTGACTCACGATCCGGCGCAGGCCGCGCTTTACGACGCCGACCCGCTCATCTTCCGGCAAATCGCGGTGAACGTCCTCATTGGTTTGCACGACGCTGGCACCCGCCTGCTGGCCGACGCGGGCGCAATCAATCTCCCGACGCTCATGCTTTCCGCGGGCCGCGATTGGGTTGTCAACCTTAAGGCGCAACGCCAGTTCTTCAACGGCCTCTCGTCGTCGGAGAAACGGATGCACGTTTTTCCAGCGGCGTATCACGCCCTGTTTCACGAGCGCGAACGAGCGCAGGTGATCGATCGCGTGCGTGATTTTGTCCAGGAACGATTCGCCAAACCGGTGAAGCCGCCGTCGTTGCTCGAGGCGGATAAGTATGGCCACACCTGGGAGGAACATGAGCGGTTGAAACTGCGCGGCAGCCCGGTCTTCGCGTTGGTCCGCGGCGGAATGAAAACCGCCGGACGCCTGAGCAAGGGGATCGACCTTGGCTGGCGGAGCGGTTTCGATTCCGGCCTGACGCTCGACTACGTTTACGAAAACAAGGCGCAAGGTTCGACCCCGCTCGGGCGTCTGATCGATCGTAATTATCTCAACAGCCCAGGGTGGCGCGGCATTCGGGAGCGCAAGAAAAACTTGGAAACATTGTTGCGGCGCGTGATCGAGAAGACCCAGGCCGAAGGGCGTCCCGTCCGGATCGTCGACATCGCGGCCGGTGGCGGACGTTATCTGCTGGAAACGATGCGCGATTTGCCGGAGATCCCGATGACGGCAGTCCTGCGCGATTACAAACCGGAGAACGTCGCTGCGGCGCGGCGTCGGGCGGCTGAGTTTGGCCTAACGAATGTTACCGTCGCGTCTGGCGACGCGTTCGATCGCGCTTCGCTGGCCACGATCGAGCCGCGTCCGACGATCGGGATTGTTTCCGGGTTGTTCGAATTGTTTCCAGCGAATGCAGGCGTGCTTGATTCCTTGCGCGGCCTGGCGGAAGCGATCGAGCCGGGCGGTTATCTCATTTACACAAACCAGCCGTGGCATCCACAGGTGGAATTTATCGCGCGGGTTTTGCGCAATCGCGAAGGCCAGCCGTGGATCATGCGGCGTCGCACCACGGCCGAGATGGACGAGCTGGTGCGCGTCGCGGGATTCAAGAAAACCGAGATGGAAGTGGACGAGTGGGGAATGTTCACGGTCTCGATCGCGCAGCGTGGTGGATCGAGCGCTCCGCCGCTCGATGGCAAAAATGGCGCCGATGGCGCACTCTAATAACATCGAGCGTCGGAGCGCTCGATCCACCTTGAAGGCTTTCGGCGCATCGGCCGGATTGTCGCTGCTCTTTCTTATCGTTTACGGCTGGTGCAACTGGTTCACGGCCCAGCGCGCGCACGTGCCGACCCTGTTCTTCGAATGGGAACGGCTCATTCCCTTCGTGCCCCTGATGATCGTCCCCTACATGTCGATCGACCTTTTCTTTGTCGCGGCGCCCTTCGTTTGCACCAGCGATCGGGAACTCGCGACGTTCTCGAAGCGAATCGCCACCGCGATTTTGGTAGGAGGCGTTTGCTTTCTTTTGTTTCCGCTCCGGTTCGCTTTCGAACGCCCGCGCGCCGCCGGCTGGCTTGGCGCGTTCTTCGATTGGTTCCGGGGAATGGACCGGCCCTACAATTTGCTTCCGTCGCTCCATATCGCGCTGCGGACGATTCTTGCCGAACTTTATGCGCGGCACACGCGAGGATTTCTCCGCTACGCCTCGAACTTCTGGTTCGTCCTCATCGGTCTTTCCGCCGTGCTGACTTATCAGCACCACATCATGGATGTCGTCGCCGGCTTCGCGCTCGGCGTCTACTGTCTTTATTTTTTTCCCGAATCGGCCACGCGGTTGCCGGTCATCCCAAACCGGCGCGTGGGCTCGTACTATCTAATCGGCGCCTTTGTTATCGCGTCGCTCGCTGTGTTGTTATGGCCATGGGGAGCATTCCTGATCTGGCCCATCGTGTCGTTAGGCATCGCGGCGGCCGCTTACTTCGGAGTGGGCCCCCGGGTCTTTCGAAAACGCGACGGTCGATTGCCCTGGCCCACGTGGTGGACGCTCGGCCCGGTTTTGTTAGGCCAGGAAATCTCCCGGCTCTATTATCGGCGGCAATGCTGCGCCTGGAATGAACTGACGCCGTGGGTTTGGATTGGAGGCGTCTTGAGCGAAAAAGAAGCGGCCGCAGCGATTCGACGAGGTGTGACCGCCGTCCTCGATCTCACCGCCGAATTTTCGGAACCGGCGCCATTTCGTTCCGTGAGTTACAAGAACATTCCAATTCTGGACCTCACCGCCCCGACGCTTGGTCAGCTCGAGGAGTCGGTCGCGTTTATCGAGGAACAATCCAGGACTGGCATTGTTTACGTCCACTGCAAAATCGGATACTCACGCACGGCGGCCGCGGCCACCGCCTATTTGCTTTGCGCTCGAACGATGCGGACGGTTTCGGAAGCGATTGACCTTCTCCGGCGCGCTCGTCCAACGATTGTGATCCGGCCGGAGATTGCCGCGGTCTTAGACGAATACGCGGGATCCCTCGAATGCGGCGCCCTTCGATCGTAGCGTTTCTCCTCGCCTCGCCCCGGTCGTCCCTCAATAATGATTGCCGCCTATGAAATACAACGATTTGATCCAGCTCTACTTCGAACGCACGACGGCGCTACAGAATTATTGGACGCTTTACGTCGTCATCGTCGGCGGCTTGCTCGCCTTCTCGTCGCTGCGCAAACAGCCGGCCGCGCTCACGACTCTGATCGTCTCGATTCTCTTCGGCTTGTTCGCCTACGAAAATCTCGATGCCATCAAGGCCACGGCCACCCAACGCCACGCCACTCTCGCCGCGATCAAGCAGTCCGATGCCGGCTCCACCGCACCTGAGATCAAACCCGTCCGCGATCTTATCGAGCCGACCCTCAATCCTGCGTCGATCAGCTCCACTCAAATGACGCATCTGATCAGCGACATTCTTACGATCGCCGGGCTCTGGGTCATGGAGTTGCGCCGCCGGAAGAATGCCGTGATCGCGGCGGTGGCGGCCCAGCCTTTCCCCTGACGAACCATGTTCAAATTGCGCAACCCGATTCCCGGTGAATCTCCGGGAACGCTGCGGTTGAGGGAAGAAGTCGTCCGGCGCAAACCAGTCGTCACCTTGATCGAATACGATCGGGCGCATCTGGAGGAGCGCGTCATCGAGGACCGGGAGGAACTGGTTTCGCACCTCGATAATCAGCGCGTCACCTGGATCAACATCGATGGTCTCGGCGACATCGAAATTCTTCGCGCCCTCGGGTCCCAGTTTAATCTCCATCCGCTCGCACTCGAAGACGTTCTCGATACCGCACAGCGCCCGAAGGTGGAGCAATACGATAACTATCTCTTCATCGTCGCCCACATGCTCTACCTCGACCGGGGCAAAGCAATGTGCGGCGAACAGGTCAGCATGTTTCTCGGAAAACATTTCCTGATCACGCTCCAGGAAGAAGCTGAGTTCGATGTCTTCGAACCGGTTCGCGGCCGGATTCGGGCGGGCAACGGCACCATTCGCAAAATGGGGCCGGACTACCTCGCCTACGCGCTGCTCGATTCGATCGTCGATCATTATTACCCGGTGCTCGAGGACGTCGGCGCCAAGATCGACCTGATCGAAGACAACCTGGTGGAACTCCCGACCGCGAGCCCCGTCGGCGAGCTGCACGGACACAAGCGCGCCCTGACCCAGATCCGGCGCTACATCTGGCCGGTGCGCGACCTCGTTAACTTTCTGTTGCACGAAGAAGGCGGGCTCGTGACCAAAGGAACGAAGGTTTACCTGCGCGATTGCTACGATCATACGGTCCAGCTCATGGACTTGGTCGAGAGCTACCGCGACGTGCTTTCCGGGCTGATGGAATTATATCTCTCCGCGGTCGGCATCCGGACGAACGAGATCATGCGCGTGCTGACGGTCATCTCGTCGGTTTTCATTCCACTCACGTTCATCGCCGGGGTTTACGGCATGAATTTCCAGCGGGAAGTCGACGGAAAGAAAATTCCCTGGAACATGCCCGAGCTTTATCATCCCTATGGTTACGTGGCCTGTCTGCTATTCATGCTGGCGGTGGCTATTTTCCAGATCATCTATTTCAAGAAGCGCCGCTGGCTATAACGGTGGTTTGCAACCGCTGTTGACAGCGCATTGAATCGCGCCTTCAGCGCTTGTTGATCCTCGGATCACCAACCTGGGGCGATGCCCCAGGCTTTTTGTGATCGTGCGCCTTTGGCGCTCAGCGAATCAAGCATACTGCGGCAGTGCATGATACCTTGCAATTCTTCTCGCATGGAAGACAACGGAAGGTGCCTGTTAAGCGCCAAAGGCGCGACATTTATATCAGCCTGGGGCAACGCCCCAGGGGGTTAGAAACACCAAAGCGCAAGCGCTGAAAGCGCGATTCATTTCCCGCGACCAAGCCGGTGATGTTTACCGCGAACCGCTGCCTTGAATCGCGCTTTCAGCGCTTGGTCATCATCCGGCCAGAATCCCGGGGCGATGCCCCAGGCTATTATGAGGCCGCGCCTTTGGCGCTTTTTCGATGCCCGAGTCCAATGTGATTGTGCGGGTCCGCCGCTCCTTGAGGCTTAATTACTGCTGCCTTTCTCTCGATGATCATGTGCCGCAGTCTGCTGCTTTTCCTGGCCCTGGTCAGCCTTGTCTATGGCGAGCGGATCAACCACGAGGGCCGTATCCTCGGCCCCGCGCCAGTCGTGACCACGCCGACTTTGTTCAACACGCCTGCCGCTGACACCATCGTTTCCGCGATGCAGATCATGCCGCGCGATAATTCCTGGAACGAAGACATCTCGCGGCGCCCGGTCTTGCCGAACTCGGATGTGATGATCGCCCAAATCAAATCTGACCTGGGCACTCGCCAGACGCTCCAGCCCTTTTACGAAATGAATTACGCCCTCGTGCCGGACAATCAGCCGCGCGTCCCAATCCCGTTCCTGGATTATCCCGATGAGTCGGACCTCGACGGCGGCGCCTATCCGAGCGGCAGTTATCCAATTCCCGCCAACCAGCCGATCGAGACCTGGCCGCGAGGAACCGGCAACTTGACTCTGCAACAATGGCAGATGGACGCGAACAACAATGGCGGCGATCGCCATGGAATCATGGTTGCGCCCGGGGCCGGCTCGGTTTGGGAAACCTGGCAGATGAAATTGACCCAGGCCGGTTGGCAGGCCTCGAACGGCGCGAAGTTCAATCTCAATTCGAATGCGCTCCGCCCCGCCGGCTGGACCTCCGGTGATGCCGCCGGGTTATCGATGTTCGTCGCGACTGTGCGCTACGATGAGTGTGAGCGCGGCATGGTCGAACACGCCTTGCGCTTGGTGGTGAAGCGGACGCGGAAGGAATACATCTACCCTGCTACGCATTACGCCTCCTCGATTCCGGCGACCTCCACAAATTATCCGGCCATGGGGCAGCGACTGCGGCTAAAAACGGGCTTCGCGATTCCCGGCAGTTGGACCGTCGAAGAAAAAGCGGTCCTGCTCGCCCTGAAAAAGTATGGCGCGATCGTGGCCGACAATGGGAATTTCTTTTCGGTCTCGGTGTGTCCGGACGATCGGTTTAGTTCGAGCGCATTCAGTCATCTCGCTACGATCGATATCAGCAATTTCGAAGTCATCCAGACGACCGGGCCGGCGGAAGGTCCACGCTCACCGGGCGCGCCCAGCGTCGATGCGGGTCCGGATCAATTCCTGGAATGGCCGGCGAACATTTCCCTGAGCGGTTCGGTCAACGATCCCTCGGGACACGCGTCTTTTCTTTGGAAAGTTTATTCCGGGCCGGCCGGCGTTTCCTTCGCGAACGCGAACCAGGCGGCGACGACCGCGACGATCAATGCGCCCGGGACTTACACCTTCCTGCTGAGCGCGGATGACGGCACGCATGCTGTCGCTTATGACGCGACCGCGGTGCGCGTCACCGGTCGCAACGCTCTCGCGAATCTTTCGACGCGCGTCCCAGTGGGCACGGCCAGCAATGTCGCCATCGCCGGTTTTATCGTTACCGGAAACACGGCCAAACAAGTCGTCGTGCGTGGACTCGGGCCCTCACTTGCGAGCGTTGGTGTGCAAGGCGCCCTGAGCGATCCGGTCCTGGAACTCCACGATGCGAGCGGAAGTCTTCTCGCGAGCAACAACGACTGGCAGCAGAGCCAGGCCCAGGCTTTACGTGACGCGAACCTCGCGCCGCCTGACAATCTTGAATCCGCGATTCTTGCCACGCTCGCGCCCGGTGCCTACACCGCGATCTTGCGCGGTAACGGCAACGCCACCGGCATCGGCCTCGTGGAAGTTTACGATTTGCAGGCCAGCGCTTCATCGAAGCTCGGGAATCTCAGCACCCGCGGACTCGTCGGCAGCGCGCAGAATGTGATGATCGGTGGAACGATCGTGACCGGCCCCGACACGGCGCGCGTGGTTTTTCGCGCCCTCGGGCCATCGTTGGCCGCGGTCGGAATTCAAAATCCACTCGGCGATCCGCAGCTCGATTTGTTCGATGCGAATGGCGGGAAGATTTCGTCGAATAATAATTGGAAAGATTCACAGCAGGCCGCGATCGCGAGCGCTGGTCTTGCGCCGGCGAACGACCTGGAATCCGCGATCCTCGCCGATCTCGTGCCCGGCAATTACACAGCCGTCGTCAGCGGCGTGAATGGCGCGAACGGCGTGGCCCTCGTGGAGGCATATCATTTGCAATAGCGTCCGCGCCTCGGTCGCGCGATGGTGCGCGCGAGATGCAGACGGTGAGGGGACTTCATCACGTGACGGCTATTGCCGGGTCCGCACAGGAGAACCTGGATTTTTATGCGGGCGTTCTCGGGATGCGCCTCGTGAAAAAAAGTGTGAATCAGGATGATCCCGGGACCTACCATCTTTTCTATGCGGATGCGGAAGGTCACCCGGGCACGGACCTGACTTTTTTCCCCTGGGCGCAAATGGCGCCGAGCCGCGAAGGTTACGGATTGAGCAGCGAGGTTTCGTTGGCGGTTCCACCCGGCAGCCTGGATTTCTGGGGCGAACGGTTGCAACGACATGGCGTCAACGTCAGTCCGCTCGAGTCGCGTTTCGGCCAGCCGGCTCTGCCGCTCCGCGATCCCCACGGATTGCATGTTGCCCTGGTTGAAAGCCAGGACTCGTTAGGCCGACCGTTCACTTCCTGGGACCAAAGTCCAATCCCGAAGCAACACCAGATCCGCGGCCTGGAAAGCGCGCGCCTGGTTGAGCGCGATCTCGTCCGAACCAGTTCGTTTCTGACCGAGGCGATGGGATTCGCGCACGTCGGAGCTGAGAATGGCTGGAATCGTTACGGCGTCGCCGGCGGAAAATCCGGCGCGTATGTTGACGTTTACGAATCGCCAACATCGGGTCGCGGCGCGTGGGGAACGGGCAGCATTCATCATCTCGCCTGGCGTGTGGACGACGAGGCACATCAGCTCGAAGTCCGTCAGCGCGTGCTCGAAGGCGGCTCGCGTCCCACGCCCGTGATCGATCGTTTCTGGTTCGAGTCTGTTTATTTTCCGGAACCCGGTGGCGTTCTTTTCGAGCTCGCGACAGAAGGGCCGGGTTTCGCCGTCGACGAAGATCCCGCGCACCTCGGCGAAACGCTGGTTCTTCCGCCGTGGCTTGAGCCAGAGCGCGCCAGCATCGAAGCAGTGCTGCCGCGACTCGTGATGCCGTAATTGGAGGGACGGGCGCTGCCCATCCCATTATCTGCAGCAGGACGACATCCCTTCGACGCGCTCAGGGCAGGCTGAGGTCGTCCCTCCAAAAATCTTTGCGCAAGGGTCTGACGCCAAGCCCGTCTATCTCGCTGCGTGCTTGTCACGCGAGAACCCGTTCGCTATTCATTTCGCCATGTCGCCACGTCCGACCATTTTCATTTCCGCCGTCAGCAAAGAACTGCGTAGCGCGCGCCAGCTCGTCGCGAATACCCTCACCTTCCTCGGTTACGAGCCGGTCTGGCAGGACATTTTCGGGACCGAAACGGGCGATCTCCGCCAGATGTTGCGCACCCAGATCGATCAATGCAAAGGCGTCGTCCAGCTCGTCGGCCAATGTTATGGCGCGGAGCCGCCAGTTCCGGATGAAGAGTTTGGTCGGGTCAGTTACACGCAATACGAAGCGCTCTACGCTCGCAAGAAGGGGATAAAGGTCTGGTACCTTTTCATGGACAAGAGCTTTCCGATCGATCCCCACGAACCGGAACCGGAAGAGATCCAGCATCTCCAAGCTTCCTATCGAAACATCCTGAAAGTCGATACCCACCTCTTTCATCCACTAGCCACTCGAGAAGCGTTGGAGGCGGGCGTTCTCAAGCTTCGCGATGATCTCACCCAGCTGCGTCGCGGTGCGAAACGATGGGCATGGGGGGTAGCAGCGCTGCTCGTCTTCATTGCGATTTTGGCCATATGGCTCGTGGGCGGCCAGGGCAGAATGGCAACCAAGTTAGATAGGGGACAGGAAACACTCGAGAAGATCGCGCAACGCTTCGACTCGCTTTCTTCCAACGGCGGACTGATTCAGAACGCGAAAACGCCGGAAGAGCATTATCACAATGCGCGGATCCACGAGCTCGGCGGCAATTTCGCCGCAGCCCGCAAGGAATATTCCGAATACCTGGTCTCCAATCTTGAAGCGCTCGACCCATGGCTGAGTTATACCGCCATGCTCAAATCGGCCGAGGGCAAAGCCGGCGCGGTCGAGGCAATGCATTACTTCGCCGACAAACTCAAACCGCCCACGATCTCCTACCAGACCGCGCTCGCACTCCTCGATGACGGCGAGAAGCGCGTCGAGAAACTGAAAGCTCTCGCCGCCGCCAACCCCGATTTCGGTCCGTTGCCGTGGCTCATCAGCCAGGAATTTTCCGAAGCGCGAAAGGGCGATCAAACGCTCGCCGACCAGCGCGCCGAAAAAGAATGGCTGGAGAAATTCCGCGCTGCCAATGCCGCGGGGAAATTCGAGAAGTTTTTCCTCGATAAAAAAGAGGCGCAGAAATGGATTGAGACTGCCCAGGTTCGCTGGGCCAAACTGACCAGCACGCCGGATCGCGTTCTGGAGAATCCCGTCACCGTTACCGCGCAGCAGAGCAATTCCGGATGGGCCGCCATTTTTTCGCTGACCGACTTCAAAGCCAAAGAGCTTTTCTACCGGCTCGATGGCAAAGGTGAATTCATCTCGACCGGTCATCTCCCTTACCAAAGTCCGCAGACCGGCCTGCCGATGATCAACACCTTCGTGCCGATGCCGAACCTGCCGCCCGGCGAGCATACGGTCGAGGTGAAATACACCGACAAGAACGGCGCGACCAACGGCCCTTACACGCTCAAGTTCTCCACCGGCGACCAGCAATTCGCGCAGGCCAAGATGTCGCTCAATATGGTGTCTGGTTCGTGGCTAAGCTTCCGCGATTACAACGGCAAAGTGCTGCTCTATTTCACTACCCTGATGTCGTATCGCCCGGCGATCAAAGAAGTGCATTACTCGCTCAACAGCGAAGCGCTCGACCAATCCTTCAAGTTCAAGGCAACCGACAAAATGCTCGAAGTCGGCGACGACCTCTACCTGACCGTGCCCGGCAACACCCAGTACGCCAGCGTCCAGCTCACCTACAAAGACGGCACCAAATCCCCCGTGCAAAAAGTGATGCGGACGCAGTAGCAAGGAGGGGCGGTTTCCAAACCGCCCGCCAAAAAAACGGCGGTTTGTAAACCGCCGCTCCTTGGAGCTGACGATGTGACGTATCCCGGTTAGCTGTGGCGTTGCATGATCGAGCGATGTCCGGTAAGATTTCTCCCGTGGACTCCATCGCTGAAAAGCTCGACACGAAATTGAACACATGGAAGCCCGAGATCTCGCGCGAGGTGCGGGCGGTGATCGCTGATGTAATCGATGCAGCCGACAATGACGCCCTCGATTTGTTTCGCTCTCGCGCGGTCGAGCAGGACGTGCTAGACCAACTGGATGAACCCTCGTCAAGGTGAAGCCTGGCTGGCCGACCCTTGGTCTGCCCGCGAAGACATCCGGGAAGGTCTTAGCTGCATCGAATGGCTTAGGCTACGTTTAGTCGAGTAGTATTCGTTTACATGATTTCGGTTGGCCCTTCAGGCCCGCATCGCCAGGGTCCAAATCAATAAGTGCTGTTTTGCGTCCCTTCTTGGAATCGAACAGTAACACCTCCCCACAAGTCAAGAACTCGACATCGAAGCATTTAGGCTCTCCGACCGGGATTCGTTTTGGGATCGTTTTTACTAAGTCTCTGAGTTCGGCCGGAATCGCTTGTAATTCCTCGTTGGTAATTGGGTTTTCTTCGGGCTCTATCAACTTTGAGGCAAAGGCGTCGGCCGAAATTCCTACACGGGCTTCAAATTGAAGATGATTATTATATTGAGCTTTGCCGACGGGTCTCCGAAATCCCTTAAGAACGCATACGTCCGATACATAAGTAACGCTGAACGAACCAAGAAATAGATCTCCGGGTATCCCATGTTCGATGATATTGGAAACGCCACTCTCCCAAGACTCTGTAGGATCGCGAGCGACATAGGAGAAAATCATATCCTTCAGCTCGTTCGTGCTAATCAATCTGGTCAGTGCATCGGGCTCCACAAATTCCGGGTCCGGAATCATCGCCTTCAGAAACTCACGCATTGACGCGTAACGAAGGATCTCGAGTGGCCATTCAGCGACTTCTGTTTGCAATCTGTCTACTGCAAACGCCGCGTCGTCACTTAGGAGGACTAGAGGGCCGCCGTAATCATGAACAGCACTTAGCGCAGCTTCCCAGATCATAGCATCTCTTAGTTGTTCGCCGCCTGGCGAGCAGGGTGCGCGGCGTTCGACAGCACGAACAACTGCGGCCCGAGCGTGCTCCGCCGCGATCGGTATCCAGATAAGCCGGTGGTTGTCTAGAAAGTCTTGCAGGCGTGTCTCTAAAGTCTTTCGAAGCCGCTCCGTCTCGGCGGAAAATGCATCTTTATCAAAGACGTGTTTGACCCTCGCAGGAAGGCGTTTTAACGCTTTTTCGATGTCCTCAACGCGATTGGCAATCTCACGATCGACATAGCCTAAAAACTCGAGATAGACTACCTCGGAGAGGAAAAGACCAGCGTGCGCCGTGCGGCAATACTCAGCCAACTCCTTCAACGAGGGGAGCTCGACCGGCAGCTCCTGCACAAGGGCATTTGTGTCAAGGAGAACTACCATTGGCTTTTGTCTCCAATTGTTGTGAAAGGCCTAACGAAGCAGATGAGCCGCCACCGGCAACAGCGAGCATTCGCTGCATGGTTGCTTAGGCGCTGTCGAGTTCATTTGACTGCATGTCTCGTAATACGCGGTCTCTGTTTGGTTAGTGCCCGGTCAGCTCGTGCTGTCGTCGGGATAGTCTCGCCGCATTCGGTGCACACCCAGTCGCCGCACAAAAGGCAAAGATATACATGCACATCCGTTTTCTTGCAGCGTGGACAAACCAGTGCGTGCGGCAAATGCAGAATCATCGCGTCGTCGGTCTGGATCTCCGATGCCTTATAAAGTGGCAAGCCTCGCTCCTTTGCGTAATCGCGCAGGTACTCGGCGATTCTAATAAAGTCGGATAAAGGATTGGTTTTAGAAAACGTATGATACTCGTAACCGTCCAACATAGCGGCGAGGCGGGCCGTGCGAGTCTTCAGTGGTATGATGTCCTTCTGAAATGCCTTCGCACAACCAATCTCTTGCTGAACCCATCGGTTCTTGGATGCTCGAACGGTGTTGAGGACGAGCACGCAATCGGACTCTGCAATCATATCGCGAATTTTGTCCTCTAACCTGCGGCCTGGAGAGAGCCGCAATGCTGCAATCAATGGCGTAATGCCAGCCTCAGTAAGCGTGCCACTAAGGACATGAACCAAACGGTGATCCGGTGCCGCGAAACTAATGAAGACTTTCATCGTTTAATCTGAACACGCGTCCGGCCTAACGAGAATTTAGAGAGGTGTCTTCGCATCACAGATGCGTTCGGGGCAGAAAGTTTCCAAGTCGGGGAACATCCCTCGGAACTTAGCGTTCCAGTTCCGGGGTAACAAGGCGAAACTCCGCGCCTAGACGGGCAATCCATCTGCCCAAGCGGCCTAGCTGTCGCCGTTATTTCGTCTGCGGTTTCAATTCGGCGTCGAAGAAATCGATGATGCGGATTTGGCGGCGGAGGCGGAGGAGCGGTTCGCTGACCATGTGGGTGCCGAGAAGGGGAAGGAAATTGAAAGGCTTGCCGGATTGGAAAAGCGCTTCGGATAGTTGGACGGAATGGTCGCTCTATTGAAAAGCATCGCAAGTAAAGTAGAAGCGGCGCCTCGTCGCTTTCTTGCCCCAATTAAAAAAAACGCGACGTGGGCGTCGCGTCTACAGTGCGGCATCGCGCGCTGAAGCTTCTCCTCTGCCACCGAGCCGCAACTACAACTTATAGAACTCGACCAGACCAATGCCGGTGCCGCCGTTTTTGCCGGCGACGATGGCGGTGTAATTGCCCGGTGCGAGGGTGGCGACGATCGCCGCCTCCAAGTTGTTCGTGGGCGGAATACCCGTCGCTTCAATTTCCAATTGTTGATCGCTGCGCCAGTCGTCGTTGGAACGAACGAGCGCGCCGTTGTTATCGCGCAGCTCGAGGGTGGGATCTGTCAGGACCCCGGTGAGTCCAGCTTGCGTGAGCGAGGGGCCCAAGGCACGCGCGATGATTTTGGCTGAATCGGGCCCGCCGATGATTAATCCCCCGATCAAAACTTTTTCGGCGGTTTGGACGAGGCCGCGTGTGCTAATGTTGGCGAGCTTGGCCGGCGCGGCGCCATCGAGGTCGTACGCTTCCACCAGGCCCATCCCGCTGCCGTTATTGGCGCCGCGGACGATTACCGTGTAACTCCCAGCCGCGAGCGAAACGATCATCGCGGACTCCGCTGGGTTCGAAGGCGCGATGCCGCTGCCCTGAATATCGGTCGCCTGACTGGCGGTGATGACGCCGCCGATCTGCGTGGTCTGCCAGTTGTCGTTGCGCGCGATCACCGCGCCGCTGGCGTCGTGCAACTCGAGCGCGGGATCAGCCAGCGGGCCCGGTACCCCGAGCGCAGCGAGCGACGGCCCGATCGCGCGCAGAATTAATTTTTTTGGACCGTTGCCCTGGACAATAAAACCGCCGATTAGGACATTGTCGACAATGCCTACCTGCATCCGTGTCGAAATGTTCAGCAGGGGCGCGGCGCCGGCGTTCACCGACACGGTCACGGTGGTGAAATCGCCATCGTTGTCGGTGACAGTAAGATGAACATTGTAAGAACCGGGCGCGGAAAAAACCTTGAGCGGATTTTGCGCGTACGAGTACGTCCCGTCATCAAACGTCCAGATGTAGGCGGAGATCGTGCCGTCCGGATCGGTGGCGCTCGAGTTGAATTGCACGGATAGATTCGTCGTGCCGAGGGCCGGGCTAGCGGCGGCGGCCGTGACCTGTGGCGGCTGGCGCGCCGCCCGTTTCTTCAGAAACCACGGCGTCGCCGTCGGATCGGTCTTGAAGAAGGCCAGGAGTTGATCGGCGACTTTGGTTACGCCGCTGTTCGACGGATGAGTGAAATCGTTCACCACGTCGGGGCACAACCAGGTGAAGCCATCCGAGCGCGGGTTAGTCCCGTCGGTCCAGAGGTACGGCCCCCACGCCAGGTAAGGTGCGACGACGGCGCCTTTACTCGCGTCGAAATTCAAATTGCCGAGGCCGTTGATTTGATCAGCGATCGTCCATTGAACTGAAAAGCCCGACTCGTAGGCGAACGGCTCCGGGTTCAACGTCGTAGCGTCGTTGGTGTAGGCGCGGGTGCGGCTGGAAAGGTACGCGATGCGGATATTCGGATAGCGCGTTTTCAGATTGCGCACGATGGTTTCGAGATCGGCTTGCAGCGCTTGCGCGTGCGCTGGAAATGCGCCGTAGTTTCGGGGCGAGGCCAGCGCTTGTTTCACCCACGCTACCTGGACCTGGCTCTGGGTAACTCCGGCGGCGACCAGGCGTTGGTCCACCGTCGCCCATGTCGCCGCGCTCGGATCCAACCACGTTGTCGCATCTTGGCCGCCCTGCGCTCCGTCCACGATGACGAGCTGCGGATTTTTGCCAGGGTCGAGATCAGCGCGAGGCTTGAAGGCAGTCGAGCCTTTGCTGGCAAATTCCTGGGTTGTGTTGGACATGCCGACTGAGATGAAGACGATCTTGCCGTTGGTCGCGTCAGGCTGGCCGGCGGCATTGAGCGGCTGAATCTGATTTGCGATCGCCTGTCCCGCGGCATCGTGCGCGGAAGGCCGCTGATTGCTTCCATTTGGGTAAAGTCCGCCGAGATAACCGCGATAAGTGCCAGGGCCGAGGTCGGGTAACGGGACATTGCCGGTGCTGGTGAGCGAACAATCAGCCCGCAGGGTTGTGGCACAGGCCAGCAACAATGCGGCGGGAATAAATCGGCCAAAACTTTTCATCGGCTTTTCATCGACAGGACATTTTAGATTAAACCGGAATCACGCAATCGTTGCGCGCGCGACTTCATTTCTTGGCAGCAGTTTCCGGGCGCAATTCGGCATCAAAAAACTCGATGATCCGGGTTTGCCGGCGCAAGCGCAGGAGCGGTTCGCTGACCATGTGGGTGCCGAGGAGAGGGAGGAAGTTGAAAGGCTTGCCGGATTGGAAGAGCGCTTCGGAGAGTTGGACGGAGTGTTGGAAATAAACGTTGTCGTCGGTCAGGCCGTGAATGAGTAGAAGTGGGCGCGTTAGTTTCGGTGTGTAAGTCAGGACGCTGCTCTTGCGATAACCATCGACGTTTTCAGATGGCAATCCGAGATAACGCTCGGTGTAATGAGTGTCGTAATTTTCCCAAGTGACGACCGGCGCGCCGACGACGGCGCAGCGGAAAATTTCCGGCTTCTGCATCGCTGCCATCGCGGAGAAGTAACCGCCGAACGACCAGCCGACGACGCCGACGCGCTTCAGGTCCATGGCGGGCTCGTGTCTGGCGAGCACTTGCAGTCCTGCGACCTGATCGGCGAGCGGGACCTCGATCAGGTTGCCGCGAATCGCGCGCTCCCAATCGCGGCCGTGTCCCGGCGTCCCGCGGCCATCGATCAAGACCACGATATAACCCCGGTCGGCCATCCATTGGTCGATCATGTAACGATCGGGTTGGGCCAGCACCTGCTTGCTTCGAGGACCCGCGTAGACGTCGAGGATCACGGGATAGTGCGCGGCTTTCTTGAAATCCCGCGGCCTAACGATCGCAGCGTCCATCGGGCGCATGCCTTCGGTGCGCAGCAGCTCGACTCTCGGGAGCGAGGAGGGGCGCTCGGCCACGGAGGGGAGGGTGGCGACTTGTTTTGCGTCCGCCGAATGCAGGACCTCCCATCCCGCGCGTCCATCGAGAAGATCGAAGCGATGCAGAAACGTTTCTTTCGATTCGCCGAACACGGCGGTGTGGCGGCCGGGCTCGCGAGTGAAGCGTTGCGGTTCGCTTTTTGCCTCTAAGGAAAAACGAAAAAGGTGTCGCTCGCGCGAATCAGGTCCGCCGCTGACCACGACCGAGCGGGCCACCTCATCAACGTCGATCGGTTCATCGAGCTGAAAATCGACGGGCGTGACGGCGCAGACTAGCGCGCCATCGGCGGAATGAAGTTCGACCTGCCAACTGCCATTGCGCTCGGTTGTCCAGAGAAATTGCCGGCCGTCCTTGAGCCACCTCGGCATCGGCTTGCGATCGAGATTCAACCAGGCGGTGTCTTTTTCCCCGAGCAACTGATGCGTGGCGCCGGTCTGCGGATCCACTGCGAGCAAAAGCTCCTCTTGTTGGGCGCGATTCTGGACGACGATGCAGAGCGGCGCGGCCGCTTCCTTCCAGATGACGCGCGCGAGGTAGGGATATTTTTCGCGGTCCCATTCCAACCACCGAGTCTCGCCGCTGGAGCGCGCCACGATTCCCAGCCGCACTTTCGCGTTCTGGGTCCCGGCGCGCGGATAGAAATTTTTCGCCGGCGGCGTTTCGGGATGGAGCGGATCGGCGATGAACCGCGGTTCAACGCCGCTGTTATCCGTTTCCTGGTAAACGATCGATTGCGAATCGGGCGACCACCAGAAGCCTTCGTGGCGGTCCATTTCTTCCTGGGCAACGAACTCGGCGGTTCCGTGCTGGAGCGTTTCGCTCGCGCCCGAAGTCAGCGCTGCGTCGGCCAGCGTCTCCAGGTTGATGACATGCAGTTCGCCGCCGCTGACCGCCGCGACGACGCGCCCGTCCGGCGAGAAATGCGGGTCGATCCAATTGCGGCCCGGTAGCTCGGTCACGCGTCCGTCCGCGCGCGTCACGACGTAAAGCTTGCTCGAGAGCGCCACCAGCAATTTGCTCCCGTCCTTCGATAACTGGAAACTGGTGAAGCCGCGCAAGCTCTGGCGTTCCCGTTCGCGGCGGCTCCGTTCTTCCGCCGTCAGTTTTTCTTCGGCGCCCTGGAGCAATTTTTCCGGCGTCAGGATTTCGCGCAGGCGGCCATAGGCTATCGTAAATTCGTAGAGCCGCAGGACTGGATCTCGGGCGCCGCCGCGGAGAAACACGACCGTTTTACCATCGGGCGTGAGCTGGGGTAAAACCGGCTGGCCTAACGAATAATTGCGGGTCTCGACCAATTCGCGGAAGTAGCGCAGATCGGCTGATTCGAGTTCGGCGGCGGAAGCGGAGCAAGCGAACAGGGCAATCCAAGCGAACGGGGCGAGATGGAGATGGCGTCGCATGGGCTCGTTTGTAGCGAAGCGCACGCGCTTCGGCAACTGTAGCCGCGGCGCTGTGTCGCCGCGTCGGACGCCCCGACACAGCGGGGCGGCTACAGTGGCGGACAGAGGAAAAAAAATGCGGCAGAGCACCGTCGCGCTCTGCCGCATTGTTGAAATTCACGCAGCCCAAGCCCGCGCTAAAATCGAGACCCGCCTAAAACTCGATCTCGAGACCTTTCTCGCAGAAGTTGAATTTCACCGGCTTGCCTTCCTCGCCGCTTTCCCAAACCGCCTTGAACCATTGGGTGCAGCTCTGGCCATTAGTGTCCTTATTCCAGACCAGCGTCATCGATTCTCCCGGTTTGATTCCTTTCCCAATGTCGAAAAATCCGTACTTTTCACCGTCCTCCGAGACGAGGATCTTCGTAATCAACTCCTTGGTGGTGTTTTTCACCTTGAAGGAATATTCGTCACCGGCGGCGAGCGCGGCGGGCGAGAGAAAAGTGTTGGCGAGAAGAGCGCAGCCGACGAGGAACGTTTTCTTTAAGTGAGTGTGAAGTTTCATGTTTTTTTGAGGTTCGAGGTTAGTTGTTTGATCCAGCGATCCGATTTTAGCTTTGCCGCTTTAGGGCTGCAACTTGAAACCCGGCGAACGCGAAGAAGTCTCAGTAAACCCGGTAATCAACCACCTGCCAGCCATCGGATTCGCGGCTCAGAATCACCCGCTCGGCGGCGACCTTTTTATTCTCGAACGAGGTCCTGAACAGAATGCTCTCGTAGTTCCCGTCCGGCGCGCCCGTAAGTTTACGTGTGTAGGCCGCACCGATGAATTTTCTCGAAAGAACGCGGCCGAACGGTTGGCGTCGGGATTGCATCGAGCGCACGAATTGTTCCGGCGTAGCGGCGGCGCGCAATCGGGGCGGTTCCGCCGCGTAGGCTGCGGCGTAATCAGCCGAATCGATCAACCCGAGCCATTCTTCCGCCGCGGCCCGGACCTCCTTTTCGCGGATCCGTTTTTCCACGACCGATTTCGTGACCGACCGATGGATCGCGCAAGCGGGCAACAGTCCGACTCCCAGACAAGCCAGGACGAGCACAGCGCGGCGCATGCCTCGACGGTGTAGAGCGTGGCGCGCGAACTCGCAATTCCAAAAACGCCGGTGCGTGTCGCGATGGAATCAGGCGGTTTGACGGGGATGGGCGGCCATCCTCTCTGGAGTGACCGGGAAATTGGGGGATTCTGGGGGGAACAACCAGGCGCTGGAGGAACAGCACATTTTGGTACTGTTGCCCGTCCAACAGCTACTACGACTTCTGGAAGGCGAAGTTCGCGGATTTCTTTCGGGCCCAGCGTCCGCCCCTCAGCGAACGTTATTTACGCGCCAAGAAATTGTCGTGGATTAGCGCCATGGGCGCGTCCTCATGGCAGCCTGGGGCATCGCCCCAGGATTTGATAGACGGATGAACAAGCGCTGAAAGCGCGATTCAACGCACCGATTCGCCTTGGAACGCACGCAAATGCCGCGCCCAGTGAATCGCGCTTTCAGCGCTGCGCATTTTCGTGTCGGACCGATCCTGGGGCGGTGCCCCAGGCTTTCGATGATCGCCGCGCCTTTGGCGCTATCAGCAGGACGAACCGAATTGGAAACAAGGCATCACCGAGATTCGAATCGGGCGCGGCGCTAAGAGGAGGCGCCTCACTTCTTCGTCCGCACAATCACCGCGGCGATATCCGCCGAATCCACGGCAGCATCGAAAAACTCCGCGCCGGTCAATTGCGAGAGGTGCACCAGCTTATCGCCGACTTTCTCGATCTTGCCGCCAATCTTTTCGCCGGACTTCATTCGCAACTCGACCATCTGCCCGACATTTTTCTGGAGAATTCCCAGGATGGTATCGCTGGTTTGGAGATCGATCTTGCCTTGCGCGAAAAGATCAGAGCAAGCGAACGCGACGACGAACCCAATGAGAAGAGACAAGCGTTTCATATCGCTTCGTTCTGCCGGAGAACCGCGTCGTTTGCCAGCGAATAATCCAAGCCGCGCTGTTCAATGTCGCCGCGGATTTGATTTTCCACCTTTCCCATTCTTTCACTGGTAGAGGACGAAATAGTCCGTTTCGTGCACCTTCTCGAGATTCCGGCGAACATAGCGAACCACCTCGTAATAGGAACCCTCCGGCAGAGGCACAAAGCCGTTGGCCAGGTTATCGGCCGCAACCTTCTGCACAATTACGGTCGTATCTATTCTCCCGGCGTCGATGGCCCTGAGATAACGATTCAGGAGCGGAGGGGTCTTTAGTTCCCCGCCATGCGGCCAGACGGCGGGAAAGGGATTTGCCTGCGGTGATTGCACCCAATAGGCGGCCACATCCGGGATGATCGCGTATTTTCGGTGACTTTGTTCGACGAACGCCACCGCGCGTTGCAAATCGCTTAGAAACGCGTGGGTATTTGGGTTCGTGTAAATTCCATTGCCGCCAGGCATGACATCTCCAATTGGGCGGTCGAGGTGAGTGGCGGTTTGATCGCGATAAATATGCTGTACTCGGCCCACGACAAAAGCGGCGACAATCAAGGCGCAGAAACCCGGCAGCGAATATTCGATCAGGCGTCGCTGCAATCGCGGGCCCTGGTCCAAAACAGTTACCGCCAAAGCGACAAGTAGAGCTCCCGCGCCCAAGGCGGGGCTGTTGTAGCCCCCGGACATAGAGGCCGTCCAGGCAGCCAGGAGCGCGAGTGACAGCACCCGCTTCGACGCAGGTGAATCTTGATGGAACACCGACCCATAGGCCGCGATTCCCAGACACAGTCCGAACAATAGGAACGCGTTCGAGATCATAGTCCCACGGGCAAGGCTGATGGTTGTTCCAGTAAAGGGCGCCAGGTACAGGATGATAAGTGCGCTCCATCGCCGCACTCCGTTAGTGGCCTCGCTGTTGATCAGATGCGCGGCACAGAAACCGATGCCCGCTGCGAGGAGAATGCGCGGCTGACAATAGGCAAGAATCGCCGTTGATAAGAATTCCTGGTGCGACGTGAGTTGGGTGGCCGCGTCGGAAACGCCGCCGGCAAAGAGCAAGAAAGCCAGGTAGAGAAATCCAGGCAATGCGCCCGCGCCCCAGTATTTGATCGAGCGCCAATCATGCAAAAGAAGCAGGGCGCCTGGAACTACAAAAACAAAACCTTGCTTGCACAGCGGCGCTAATCCCAAAAGAAAATAACCGGCGAGCTTCGCCGAGGTTTTTGGTTGGATACAAAACGTCAGACCGACAAACAGGAAGAAGAGACCATCGATAGTGTGCCAGGCCGTCAGGTGTTTGGTGTGAACGGTTGCCGCAAAGCAAATAAGCCCGCAGAAGAAAGCGGCGGCCGGAGAAAAGGACCGATTGGTCAGCCGATTGCAGACCAGCGTCCAGGCCGCGGCCAGGCAGGCAAATTGAAACCAGACGATCAGCCGGGATAACCACAACGTAGAAGCGCCGCCCAGCCAGACCTCGGGCACATGAAGCAGCGGGGAAAAAAACGGCCGGATAATAATGAAATCGCGATGAGGAACCTGGCCGTCGAGAATGCGTCGACTATGGGCCAGGGTGAAACCCTCATCAGTCGGGGTGAAACCCATCCAGGAAAAACACAGATGACAGGTCAAAGCAACACCGATGACGATGCCGCCGACAAGTAACGCGCGTTTCACGGTGGCGAATAAATCACATTGGCAGGCGAACCGCCTCCTCTACAATTCTGCATGACAGAAATCGCGGCTAACCTCGAGCGGGTTCGAGCCCAAACTGCCGAGGCGGCTAAAAAGAGCGGGCGCTCGAGCGACGAAATCGAACTGGTGGCGATTTCGAAAACCCACGAGGCGGAGAAGGTGCGCGCCGCGTTCGACGCCGGCCAGCAGCTCTTTGGCGAGAGCCGCGTCCAGGAAGCGCGCGCCAAGATTCCGCTGCTGCCTTCGGCGGCGCGCTGGCATTTCGTCGGGCGGCTCCAGAAGAACAAGGTCCGACACGCGTTGCCGCTCTTCGAGCTTTTCCACAGCGTCGATTCGCTCGAGCTCGCACAGCAAATGAACCGGATCGCGGTCGAAGAAGGTTCGCGTCCGCGCATTTTGCTGGAGGTGAACGTGGCAGGCGAGGGGAGCAAGATCGGGTTCGCGCCTGATGTTCTGAGCGCGGAAATGGAGGCTCTTCTCGATCTGCCGCGTTTGACGATCGAAGGCCTCATGACGATTCCGCCGCTCGCGCCGGAGGCGGAAGCGTCCCGTCGGTATTTTATTGCGCTGAGAGAGCTGCGCGAGCAGCTCGCCGCCGAGTTTCAGATGCAACTTCCGCAACTGTCCATGGGAATGAGCGACGATTTCGTCGTCGCTATTGAAGAAGGCGCGACGCTCGTCCGCGTCGGCACCGCTATTTTCGGTAAGCGGACGCCGCTGCGATTGCGGAATCCCGCTGGCGATTTTGATGCCACTTGAATTGAAGAACGTGCAGTTGATCGGGGACGAGCTGGCCATCCAGTGGGGCGACGGCCTGGAATCGTATCTGCCATTGGAGCGGTTTCGCCGCGCGTGTCCCTGCGCGTTATGCGGCGGCGAGCCGGATGTGCTCGGGAATATTTCGCGGCCCGATGTGACCTACACGCCTTCGAGCTTCGAGCTCGTCGGCTGGCAATTGATCGGCGGTTACGCACTCCAGCCGCGCTGGGGCGATGGGCACAATACGGGCCTGTATTCGTTCCAGTATTTGCGTCGCCTCACCGCGACTCCTTCATCGTAATCGAGCAGGAACAAGAATGGCTATTGACGGCTCTGGTAAGGTTTACATCCCCAATGCCGCAAACCATCAAAGCCTCGCTGCTCTTCAGCGTTTTCGCGCTTTGCGCCGCGGCCATGGTTCTCACGCAACGGGCGCGACAGCGGGTTCCCCCGCCGGCGCCGCATCAGTTGTTCGCCGTGGTCGAGCAACATCTCTCGGCTTTCCGCGCCGCTGATTATTCCAGCATTTATCGCCAGGCTTCGAGCGGCGTGCAGCAAAAGTTCACCCCGCCACAGTACGAAGCCATGATCCGGCGCGATTACGCTGAGGTCGCTCGCGCCGAACGCATCGAGTTTGGCTTTGTGAAAGCAAGCGGCTCGTCGGCCATCGTGCAGGTCTTCTTCCGCGATAGCAGCGGAGCAAATCACTGCTTTCTCTACAGCCTCATCGCCGAGGACGGTTTGTGGAAAATCAATGGCGTGGAACCGATGCAGCCGACCGCGCGAGGATTGCACGTGTAAAGCTGTTCGCTGGAGCCGGCACGACCTCGTGCCGGGCTGCGATAGCCCGTGTGTCCCAACGGCCTGAGGGCAGGCCGTCTCCAATTCAGTGCGGCATCATCACCCGCAGCAGAGAGACATCGTTTCTAATCGGACGCACGACCCGGTCTTCCAGCTCTGCCGGCGCCAGAAAGAAATCGCCTGGCTTGAATCGGCGTCCGGCGCATTCGAGTTCGCCTGTCAGGCAAACGACAATCGCAAATCGGCCGCGTTCCGCGACCTCGCGTTCTCGCTTCAGCTCCCACTTGTCGATTTCGAATAGCTCATGCCTGACGAGCGATTCGCTCTTCGGGCGCAAGAGGGCCGGCTCGACGTCGCTAAAATCGACGCACTGCATTGCCTCGGCGATGTGCATTGGACGGGGGGCGCGCCTTTTTTTCGCGCGGTTCCAATCGTAGATCCGATAAGTCGTATCGCTGTTCTCCTGGATCTCGACCAGGACGGTCCCGGCGCCGAGCGCATGCATTCGGCCGCTGGGCAAAAAAATCGCATCGCCGGTCTTTAGTTCGAGAGCGTGAAGATGCTTCTCCACTTTTCCCTGGGCGAGCGCTTTTTTGAAACCTTCCCGCGTCGTTCCCTTTCTCACCCCGGCGTAGAGGCGCGCCTTCGGCGCCGCATTCGCCACATACCAAAGCTCCGATTTCGATTCGCCACCGAGTTTTTTCGCCATTTCCCGTGGCGGATGCACTTGGAGCGAAAGGTTTTCCTGCGCGTCGAGCAGCTTTGCCAGGATGGGAAAACGAGAAAAGTCCGGCACCTTCCCGAAAATTTGTTCGCGATGTTTGCACCAGAGTTCGTGCAGCGTCGTGCCGCGCAAAGGCCCTTCATGCACCACGCTCTGGGCCTCCGGCCGATCGACGATTTCCCAGGATTCGCCGATCAGCGCCGCTGAAGGCAATCGCTTTCCGTAGAGCGACTCCAGTCGGCGCCCACCCCAGACGCTCTCCATGAAGATCGGCTCGAAAACGAGCGGCTGGGTGATCATCGGTTTCATCACGCCGCGAAATTAGCACAAGCGGCCCGGTTGTGGTTTCGTTTTCGGTGCGCCGATTTCTCAAATTCTGGCTGCCGGTCCTCGCCTGGATGATTTTCATCTTCATCGGCTCCACCGATCTGCTTTCCGCGGAACACACCTCGCGATTCATCGGTCCGTTCCTCCGCTGGCTCGCTCCCGGCATTTCGGATGCAACAGTTGCGTCGATCCAGCTCGTTGTCCGCAAAGGCGCGCATCTGACCGAATACGCGATTCTCGCCGCGCTTCTTTCCCGGGCACTGCGCCTGATTCAGCAGCAAGTCGGCCGAGCCTTTCTCGTTTCCTTCCTCATCGCCGCCGTCTATGCCGTGCTCGATGAATTCCATCAATCATTTGTCGCCTCGCGAACCGGCTCGCCCTGGGATGTTCTGATCGATTGCGCCGGCGCGCTCGCTGGCGTCTTGATCTATTGGCGTGCGATCCGCAATCGAAAATCTAAAATCTGAAATCGAAAATGGCCCGGGTTCTACTTCCACTCGATCATTTGGAAGAGCTTTGGCCGGAAAATTTGTCCGGCGCGCGGATCGGGGCCTTGCTGCATCCCGCCTCGGTCTCGGCCACGCTCGAGCACGCCGCGAAAATTTTCGAGCGCAACGCCGGCAAGCTGTTCTGGCTGCGCGCGCTCTTCGGGCCGCAACACGGCTACCTCGGGCAGACCCAGGACAACATGATCGAGTGGCAGAGCTACGAACATCCGCGGCTCGGCATTCCCGTCTTCAGCCTTTACGGCGAACATCGGGAACCGACCGCGTCGATGCTCGAGAATCTTGATGCGCTGGTCATCGATCTCCAGGACGTGGGCGCGCGCTATTACACTTTTGTCTGGACGATGTTTCTTTGCCTGCGGGCATGCGAGAAAGCGCGGATCGACGTGGTCGTGCTCGACCGGCCCAATCCAATCAACGGCCTAACGACCGAAGGGCCGGTGCTCGATCCGGCTTTTCGTTCGTTCGTCGGGATGCATCCTTTGCCAGTTCGTCATGGCCGGACGATCGGTGAGCTGGCGGAACAATTTCGGCAGGAAGCTTTCCCGCGTTGCCGGCTGACCGTGCTGCCCATGAAAGGATGGGAACGCGCCATGTGGTTCGACGAAACCGGGCTGCCCTGGGTCATGCCGTCGCCGAATATGCCGACGCTGGAAACGGCGACGGTCTATCCCGGAATGTGTCTGTTGGAAGGCACAAATATTTCGGAAGGGCGGGGAACCACCCGGCCGTTCGAAATTTTCGGCGCGCCGGTCATCGATGCGGAAACGTTGACTCGTGAACTCAATCAGCTGCGCCTGCCGGGGGTGCATTTCCGGGAAAACTGGTTTCAACCGTCGTTCCACAAATTTGCCGGCGAAATCTGCGGCGGCGCCCAAGTGCACGTAACCAACCGTGATCTCTTCACGCCGTATCGCACCGGGATCGAAATCATTCGAACCATCCGCCGGATGTCCGGCGATTCCTTTGCGTGGAAACAACCACCCTACGAGTACGAATACGAGCGCTTGCCCATCGAAGTTCTACTGGGCGGATCCGTCGCGGATTTCTTTCCGGACTAGAGACATTGGTCGTCTTCGTCGCATTCGTCCTATCGCCGATTGCAACGTGCTTCGCTGACATTCCGTGGGCCGAAGCGAAGGTGCGCCTCGCTCGCGAGAACGAACTCCTCGCCCGGCGCTCCCAAGGCCACGCCGGCACTTACTTCGTCATTTGCACGCTTTACTACACCCCGATGGAATCCGGTTTCACCGCTCAACGTGGTTTCGATGTTACACCGGTGGCCGCGCGCGGTTTGCGCGGGCAGCGCTATCCGCGCGAATTCCTGGCGGCCGTGAAGAAAGAAGGATTTGGTCGCATCGTCACGCCGGTCGAGGGCTTGAGTTACATTCGATACAATGGCGGCGGCGTCTATCGCTTTGCCGCGCATCCCGTCGGACGAGGCGCAAACGTCCTGGTGCCGCGCTCATCGGCCGCGGCTCGAAAAGGCAAATACGGCTTTGTGGATGGCGCCGAGCTGACCACGCTCGACAACACCGTGAGCGCAGTTTTCCGCAGTGCCCGCTGGCAGATCGCGGATACCGGCGGCGCGCTCAAGCGATGGCAGATCGATCTTTACTGGGGCGATGACGAACCGCTGGGCCCGGGCCACCTCGCGGCGCGACCGCGCGGCACGACATTTGAATATGCGTATTCGTTGGTGACAATGAAATGACATGAACGTCGCCCTTTCTGCGAACGCGTTCACCGTCCGTTTTTACTTTCATGGCTCGCTCTCTTTTTTTCTGCGCCGCGAAGACCGGGCCGAACCGATCACGAAATATCTCCGCGAGAAAACGTCGGTTAAAGACGCGATCGAGTCCTGCGGTGTGCCCCATCCCGAAGTGGATTTGATCTGCTGCGATGGCCAGGCCGTGCCCTTTGAGCATTGCCTGATCGCGGATGCAATCGTCGATGTCCATGGCGTGATCGATTCGCCCGCAAAGCCGGGCGAAGGATTGCAGGAACGGAGCGTTACGAGATTTGTCGCGGACGGCCATCTCGGAAAACTGGCGCGTGACCTTCGCCTCCTCGGCTTCGATGTCGTTTACGCGCCCGCCGCCTCCGATTCGTCCCTCGCCGCGAGCTGCTCGGACGACCGCGCCCTGCTTACCCGCGATCGCCGCTTGCTCATGCACAAAATCGTCCGGCACGGCTATTGCCCGCGATCGCAGGACCCGACGGAACAGATTCTCGAAGTGATCCGAAGGTTTGACCTCGCGAAAATGATCGCGCCATACACCCGCTGCCTGCAGTGCAACGGTCTGCTCGCTCACGCAAACAAAATGGACGTAATCGAGCAGCTCCAGCCGCTTACGAAAATTTACTACCAGGATTTTCGCCGATGCCCAGGCTGCGGCAAAATTTACTGGTCCGGCTCGCATTTCGGAAAACTGGAAGCGCGGATTGAGAGAATTCGAAAGGCGCTTACCACGTGAGCGCCTTGACCAATGACCGATCACCGATCACTATTCACCTCCGCGGCTCCGCCGCGTCCCCGGGCCTGTAGCTCAGTTGGTTAGAGCATGCGCTTGATAAGCGCAGGGTCGCTGGTTCGAGCCCAGCCAGGCCCATTGATAACCGATAACTTTAACTTTTGTATTCCCCCCTTTTCGTTCGCGCGAGTCCAGAACTTCGCTACGGTATCGGACTTTCCGTGAAACTTTCCGTCGCCGCTCTCGCTCTTCTCGCCATTTTCTCGTGCGCGTTCCTGCGCAGTGAAGAGGCTCCGGGGAAGAAGGCGGTCATGGTCCCGCCGGTGGAATTCAAGCACTCGACGCTGGCCAACGGCCTCGAGGTTTACACCGTGGAAGATCATTCCGCGCCGATCGTCGCGGTCCAGGTCTGGTATCACGTGGGCTCGAAAGACGATCCGTCGGGGCGCAGCGGGTTCGCCCATCTTTTCGAGCACATGATGTTCAAGGGGAACGAACACATGAAGGAAGATACGTTCGATAACCTGACTGAAAATATCGGCGGCGAGAACAACGCCTACACCGCCGACGACGTGACGGTTTATCACGAGACGGTTCCGTCGAATTATCTCAACCCGATTCTCTGGGCGGAGGCGGAGCGCATGTCGGCGCTCGCGCTCAATGACAAAAATTTCGCGTCCGAGCGGGACGTGGTGAAGGAGGAATATCGGCAGCGGATTCGCGCGAATCCCTACGGCGAATTCTATCTCGATATCGAGAAGAGATCGTTCGCCGTCCATCCCTACAAGCGGCCCGGCATCGGCAACATCGAGGAGCTGGACGCCTCAAAGTTGCCGGAGGTGAAAGCGTTTCATTCCACCTTTTATCGGCCGGACAACGCGACCCTCGTCGTCATCGGCGATTTCAAACCGGAAGAGCTGGAGGGCTGGGTGAAAAAATATTTCGGCGCCGTCCCGAAGCCCTCCGCGAAAATTCCGCGTGTGACTACCAAGGAACCGCCCCGCAAAGCCGACAAGCGCGAAACAACCTACAGCCCGCGCGCGCCGCTCCCCGCCGTGGCACTGACCTATCTGGGGCCGTCCATTCGCAATAACGATTCGCCGGCGCTCTCGCTCGTGGCGGAGATCCTGGCCGGGGGCGATTCGTCCCGGCTTTATCAAACCATGGTTTACGAACAGCAGGTCGTGCAAAGCGTCTCCTGCGACGCCGATCTCCGCGAGGACCTCGGCCTGCTCGTGTTTCGCCTTATCCTCGCGTCGGGAAAAACGATTGCCGAAGCCGAGCGATCGCTGAACAACGAGATCGAGCAGGTCCTCAAGAACGGCGTTACGGAAGCCGAGCTGGAGAAAGCCAAGAGCCGTTTTCTCACCGGGAAATTAGAGGAGCGCGAGACCGTGAACGGCAAGGCGAGCGCGCTTGGCCAGGCCGTGGTGGTGTATGGTGACGCCACCCGCGTTAACACCGACCTCGCCAAGCTCCAGGCCGTGACCACCACGGAAATCAAGGACGTGATGAATCGCTACATCACCGGGAAGAAAAGGGTGGTCGTCGAATATCTGCCTGAAACGATGAAGCCGGGATTCGTGCCGCCGCCCAGCGAGAAGAAGGAGAAAACGCCGTGAGCTTTCGCGCTATTTCGACCGCAGGATTTTTATTTGTCGCGACGGTGTCGTCCGCCCTGGCGATTGGTGGCGTCGATACTCCGCCGCCCCCTTCGGCTCCGCATGAGGTCACGTTTTCGCAGCCGAAGGAAACGAAACTCGCGAACGGCTTGCGCGTCATCGTCGTCGAGCGCCCGGGTTTGCCGCTTCTCGCGGCGGAGCTTCTCGTGCGAAGCGGCGCCGAAGTCGACGGAAAAGATCTGGCCGGCACCGCGAGCATGACCGGCTCTCTTTTGACCCGAGGCACGGAGAGCATGTCGGCGCCGCAAATTGCGACTGCGATCGAATCGCTCGGCGGCACGATCGATTCCGGCGCGCACTGGGAAGCGAGCCGCGCCACCATTGTCGTCATGTCGGATAAAGCTGAGCCGGCCCTGCGGATTCTTTCCGATGTCGTGCTCCATCCCACCTTCAAGCAGGAGGAGATCGACCGGCTGAAAAACCAGACGCTCGATGGTTTGCGCGTCGCGCTCCGGCAACCCGGTGCGCTCGCGCAATTCGTCGCAGGCCGGGCGCTGTTCGGCGACGCGCCTTACGGGCATTCCCACACCGGCACGATGGAAACCGTCCAGGCGATCAAGCGCGACGATATCGTGAAACTTTACCAGACGTATTACGTGCCCGAGAACGCGGCGCTGATTCTTTCCGGGAACCTGACCCTGGAGCAGGGGAGGAAGTACGCGGAACAATTTTTTGGCGAATGGAAGGGCACGATGCCTTCGCCGGCGGACGCTGCGTCATCGAAGTCGGCCGAGTGGAAGCCGTCGAATATCGTGGTCGACATGCCCGAGGCAGGACAAGCCGCGGTCACCGTGGCGCGGCCCGGGATCAAGCGGAGTTCGCCGGATTATTATGCCGGGCTCGTCGCGAACGCCGCGCTCGGGACTGGTTTTGTCTCGCGGCTGAATCGTGAAATCCGGATCAAGCGCGGTCTGAGCTACGGCGCCCGCAGTTCTTTGGACGCGCGGCGCGATGTCGGTCCATTCGTGGCCATGGCGCAGACGAAGAATCAATCGGCCGCCGAGGTCGCCAACTTAATGCAGATCGAATTGAAACGGATGAAGAGCGAGCCGGTGCAAGGTGACGAGCTCAAATCCCGGCAGGCCGTGATCACCGGTTCCTACGCCCGCACCCTGGAGACCAACGGCGGGTTCGTCGGGAAAATCTCTGCGATGATCACGAACGATTTGCCACTCGATACGCTGAATAAATTCATCCCGTCGATCAACGCCGTCACCAGCGCCGATGTGACCGCGTTCGCCGCGAAATACTTCGATACCACGCCGAGCCTTATCATCATCGGCAAAGCCGCCGACTTCATCGAGCCGCTCAAGAAAGATTTCCCCGACGTAAGAATCATCCCAGTCCCCCAGCTGGACCTAAATCGCCCCGACCTGACGAAGGCGAAGCCGTAAATTTGCCCCTGGAGGGACGGGCGCTGTCCGTCCCAAAAATAATGGGACGACCGGCGGTCGTCCCTCCAAGGGAGGTCTTTGGAGGCAAGGGGATTCGAACCCCTGACTTCCAGCTTGCAAAGCTGGCGCTCTACCAACTGAGCTATGCCCCCGCGTTGCGGAATGACGAATGTCGAATGACGAATGCCGAAAGCAAGGCCGCTTTTCCTCTCTTCCTGCTTTCCTGATTCGCTCCTGGCTTCCTGGTTTCCAGATTCCTCTGCCAGAACAAAAAAAATGCCGGATGGCGTTTAGGCCATCCGGCATTTTGGTCGATGTGTGCAGCAAAGACTGAATTGTGCGTTACTCGTCTCGTTTTCCCTGAGCCCCGACTTCTTTCGTTATCGAGGGCTTAACGGCATGTCCGAAATTCCGAAGAACTTCGGGGTTAGCCGTCGACCTAGTGATGTCTTTCAAATCTTCAATCTGAGATCTTCAATCTGAAATGCATCGCTTCTCCTTAGAAAGGAGGTGATCCAGCCGCAGGTTCCCCTACGGCTACCTTGTTACGACTTCATCCCAGTTACCGCTCATAGCGTAGGCGGCTGCCTCCCATTGCTGGGTTAGCGCGCCGGCTTCGGCTACAAGTGACTTCCATGATGTGACGGGCGGTGTGTACAAGGCCCGGGAACGTATTCACGGCGCCGTAGCTGATGCGCCATTACTAGCGATTCCGGCTTCATGGAGTCGAGTTGCAGACTCCAATCCGAACTGGGCCCAGTTTTACTAGATTTCCTCCACCTCGCGGTCTCGGATCGTTCTGTACTGGGCATTGTAGTACGTGTGCAGCCCAGGCCGTAAGGGCCATACTGACTTGACGTCGTCCCCACCTTCCTCCCCGTTTCACAGGGCAGTCTGAACAGAGTGCTCGGTCTTGCGACCGGTGGCAACAGTTCACAGGGGTTGCGCTCGTTGCGGGACTTAACCCAACATCTCACGACACGAGCTGACGACAGCCATGCAGCACCTGTGCAAGTTGTCCCTTTCGGGACTCACGGGCTTTCACCCGCTTAGAAATGCATGTCAAGGCCTGGTAAGGTTCTTCGCGTTGCATCGAATTAAGCCACATACTCCACCGCTTGTGCGGGCCCCCGTCAATTTCTTTGAGTTTTAATCTTGCGACCGTACTCCCCAGGCGGCACGTTTAACGCGTTAGCTCCGGCGCGGAAGGGGTCGAATCCTCCCACACCAAACGTGCACCGTTTACTGCCAGGACTACCGGGGTATCTAATCCCGTTTGCTCCCCTGGCCTTCGTGCCTCAGTGTCAGGAACTGTCCAGAGACCCGCCTTCGCCACTGGTCTTCCTCATGATCTCTACGCATTTCACTGCTACACCATGAATTCCAGTCTCCTCTCCAGTCCTCAAGCACCGCAGTATCGAATGCAGTTTCGGAGTTAAGCTCCGAAATTTCACACCCGACTTACGGCGCCACCTACGCACCCTTTACGCCCAATGAATCCGAACAACGCTTGAGACCTCTGTATTACCGCGGCTGCTGGCACAGAGTTAGCCGTCTCTTCCTCTTCTGGTACTATCAATGCCCACGCAGTTAACGTGTGCAACTTGTTCCCAAATGACAGGAGTTTACAACCCGAAAGCCTTCATCCTCCACGCGGCGTCGCTCCTTCAGGGTTGCCCCCATTGAGAAAAATTCTCGACTGCTGCCACCCGTAGGTGTCTGGACCGTGTCTCAGTTCCAGTGTGACTGGTCGTCCTCTCAGACCAGCTACCCGTCATAGCCTTGGTGGGCCGTTACCTCACCAACTAGCTGATAGGCCGCGGGCTCCTCAAAAAGCGCCAGGTTGCCCCGGCTTTGGATTCAGGAAGATGTCCCCCCTCACCACATGCGGTATTAATTCGCCTTTCGGCGAGCTATCCCCCACTTTTCGGCAGATTGCCCACGTGTTACGCACCCGTTCGCCACTAAACAACATCTGTATTGCTACAAATGTTGTCCCGTTCGACTTGCATGTCTTATCCACGCCGCCAGCGTTCGTTCTGAGCCAGAATCAAACTCTCCGTAAAAATTTGGAGCCCCAGGAATTGCTTCCCGAGGACAAAGTTTGTCGCGATGCCGCTAAGCACCGCGAAATTCTGACCATTCTTGCCTGAACCCGGCCCGTGGGCCGACTTCAGGTTCGTCCGATCTTGTAAATTAAGATCACCGATCCCGAAGGACCGGCGAAATTTTTGATCAAAGAATTCTTAACGAATAACGCACAATTCAATTTTCGCTGACTTACTTCTACGTTTTGGATCCCGCGGAAATTCCGTCGTGATGCGAAATCCAAAATTGCACTGTCAAAGATCACCGTTCTGCTCTCCGCCCATGCAAAATTCATTTCCAACAATTAACCGATCACGGATAACCGAGAACTGAGTTCGCACGAACTCGAGAGAGAAGAACATCCGGCGGCTGCCGGATCCGCATTTTCAGCGGGACAGCAACATATTGCGTCGCATCGCTTCGTCAAAGAAAATTTCCACTAAATCATGAGAAATTTTCTCCCCTGTAGCCGCGGCCCTGTGGGCCGCATTCCCCCGCCATCCTCAACCCTCCATCCTCCATCCTCGCTCCGCCGCCGCCTCACGGCGCCGGCGCTGCCGACCCGATCCGTTCCCACCATTGTTGCGGCGAATAATTGAATCCCTGCCGGAAGAACCACGACGCGATCCCGAGATCATAACCTTCGCTCAGCGTCACCGAGATCGAATCCTTCGTCGCCGCCTCTGGATATTTCGCCAACAGGATCCGCACGAACTTGTTCGCTTCCTCGTCGTGATTCTCGATCCTCCGGTTCAAGCGAACGTTTACCGTCACTCCCGTCACCAGACGTTGACCTTTCGCGCTGTCCCAGAAAACAGTCTGCCCCGTCATCACCTGCGCCGAGGTCACCTCCGGCTCTCGCTGGATCGCCTCGTAGGCCGTCAACACTTCTTGCGGCAACCATTTCGCCAGCAGCTTTGCTCCGAGCGTTGGCAACACCCCGGCCGCGATCAGAATCAGCCCCACCACCACATAATGTCCTGTCCACGTTCTCGGTTTATCGGCCGTTTCGCTGCCGACCCGCACCACATAGGATCCCACCACCAGATCGTGCAGCGACTGTCGCGTCCGGGCATTGACGGCGATCAGGTAAACGATCGATAACCCGAGGCCAAACACCGCCTCGGAAAAAACGAGTCCGCCGCCGAGTTTCAGAACCTCCATCGGAATCGGCGCGCCATTAAGAAAGTACGGCACCATCAGCACGGCCGAGCGCGCCAACGATCTGGGAAAGCCGAGCGTTGCCCCTGTTTTCGAAACGACCCGGATCCCAAGCGCCCGCTTCCCAACTGTCTGGCCGCGCCCGAACCGGCTATTGAGCGGCACGAAATAGAGCGACGCCACCGCAAAGCCGATCGCGCGTTCCCAGCCGGCCATTCGCATGAATGCATCAGCAAAGAAAAATCCGAGAATCCAGCCGACGATCCCCAGGAGGATCGAGTCGATCAGGAACGCTCCTACCCGCCGCGAGAACCCGGCCTTACGAAATTCCGGCGTCGTTGGCAATTCCGGCGGCAACAAAGGCGGTAGTTCTGAGGCGCTCGTATCCATTTACTCTGCGATCGAGACGCGAGGCTACCAGCCCGCTTCAGAAAATCGATTCAAATTGTCCGCCCCTTCCTCTGGCCAGTGGAAAGTGACGTGTGACATGTGACGTGTGACGAGTTGGGGAACGGCAGAAAGCGAAAGGTTCTGCCCTCTGCCTTTCATCCCTCATCCCTCAACCTTCATCCTTTCAGTAAATGCCCGGCACCAGCCGCTTGGTCCGTTTCATGTATTCCACGTACCTTTCTCCCAGCGCCCGCGCCAACGCTTCTTCCTCCACATTCATTCGCCTGACGAATGCCACGAAGATCGGCACCAACACCACGGCCATCGCCACGCAATTCCACAGCGTCACCGCCCAGCCGACAAACGCCAGCAATACTCCAGTGTACGACGGATGCCTTACCCACCGGAACGGCCCGCGTTCCACCAGCTCATGATCCGTCTCGATCGTCACATCCACCGTGAAAAACCGCCCCAGCGTCACGATCGCCCACCAGCGTAGAAGCAATCCCGTCGCGAACAGGACCACTGCCGCGACCGCGACCGCTGGTCCGGGCGGCAGCTCAAACATCCAAAGCCCGGCGGTCCAAAGGAAAGCTGAACTCGCCACGAAAATTCCTGCCGCAATACTGAGCGCAATCACCACCCAAATCATCCCGAGCGTGCTGCGGTCCTGCTTCGTTCCAGTCTTGCTTCGCGACCGACGGGTCAGCGTGAGTAGCACTTCCGAAGCGAGAAAGATCAACCCGAGCTTCGACGACAGCGGCATAGTTAGATTCTTATCATCCCGCATCGCGCATCACGGCGCCAAGTATTCCCGTACGCGCGCCAGCTCGCTCCGCGAATCGCCGGCCTTTCCAGTTTGCGCCGCCAGCTTTGCGTAATAACGACGCGCGCCTTCCTTGTCCCCCGCTTTTTCCGCTGATTGCGCCGCGCCCAGCAGCCCGCGGAACCGTCCCGGATAGATCTTTAGCTCCGCCTCAAATTCCCTCTGCGCTTCTTTCGCTTGTCCGAGTTCCAAGAGCAGCCCGCCTAGTTGTTCGCGCACTGGAACGAGCGCGCCCGGCGAAACCGGATGCTTGCCGAGAGTGTCCTCAGCGTCCGCTGTCTTGCGCAACGCCTCGACCGCCTCCTCCTTCTTGCCGCGCCCGTAAGTCACCCACGCCGATGCCGTTTTTATCTGAAGATCCAGATGGTTTTTGAAGTAATCGAATTTCACGTCGGTCGTTGCCTCGCGTAATTGCCGCATCCGCTCGATCGCCTTCTGTGCGCCGTCAAGATCGCCGGTGCGCGCGCGTCCGAGAGCATGCGCATACTCAATCAGTGCTTCCATGAACGGAAACGACGACCAATGCGGCACGTTCGGAATCGCCAGCGCCGCCGCGCCCGCCCAGTCATTACGCTCCAGCGCGTAACGCGCCGGGATCGCCGCCAGCGCGTAAGCCGCGGTGAATTCCATTTCCGGATTCGTCTTCCGCACCGTCGCCGCGAAATCGACGATCTCCTTTGCCTTGTTGTCCTCGCCTTCCTGCAAATAAGAGTAAGCCGCGTAATCCAGCGCGTGCAGCTCCTCCGCTTCCGTCGCCTCGCGATGCCGCACCTTCGCATACGCGCGCGACGCCTCCGCCGACGCCGTATTCGCCGCGACCGATTCCTCCCACATCCCGAGCCGCGTGAAAATATGCGACGGCATGTGCAACGCATGCGGCACCCACGGCGCGATCGACGCATAAACCTGCGCCGCCGACAGCCCGCGTTTCGCTAACGCCGGATAATCGTAGCTATGGATCAAATAATGAGTGATCCCCGGATGATTCGCATTTTTCGCCCTTAATTTTTCGAGAATGCCGGCCGCTTCGAGTTGTTTCGAAAGCGTCGTGTCGTTAGGCGTCGCGTAGCCGACCGCAAGGATGGCGAGCGTATAAAACGTCTGCGCTTCCATGTCGTCCGGATATTTCTGCGCCAGTCCGCGCATCTCCTTCTCATAAGCCAGCGCCCGCTCCCGCGATCCCACCGGCCCATGACACGATTGGCCCACCGGTCCCGTCGCCGGCCCATCCGCCGCGTGATAATAAGCACTCAACGCCGCAATGAATCTTCGCTCCCTGTCCGTCGCGTCCCGCTCTGCGGGACGGATCATCTCTGTTGCCTTATCGATCGCCGCCGTGCCCGCCTTCATTTCCTCCGGCGTCGGCGGCGTCCAGATCGGATGCCACCACGTCATCGCAATCCCCCATTGCGCCATCGCACAGTTCGGATCCTTCTGCGCCATCCCCGTGAAGATCCGCCGCGCCTCTTCATAAAAAAACGAGTGCAATAACGCCACCCCGCGCTCGAATTCAGGCCGGACCCCCGCGGCGCCCGATATCGGAAACTCAATTTTCCCCGCCGCTCGTAAATCCCCCGGCTCCAGTCCACTGGTCCTCGCGCCGTCGCCCAACGCCGCGCCTCCGCACAGCGCCGCCAGAAAAAGCACCCGCCGACAAGATCCCTGGATATTCATGGCCCTACGTCTTCATTCCGGAGTTTTCTACTTTCTACTTTAGACTTTCTAATTTGCCTTTGGCCTCTCCACCTGTCGAGCCTCACCCCGTCTCAAATCATCCCCGCCCAATTCCTGAAGGTCGATCGCCCAACCGACGAACGCCACCATTACGCCGGGGTACGACGGATGCCTAACGACGCGGAATGGCCCGCGCTCCACCAGCTCATGATCCTTCTCGATCGTCACATCCACCGTGAAAAACCGCCCCAACGTCACGATCGTCCACCACGGAAAAATCAGTCCCGCTTCGGGAATGCGCCTCCCGCAATCCCGGTCTCAGTTTTTGCGGGTAGCGATTGATTTGAGTGTACGTGTCGACAACTTCAAACGTCGCTTCTTGCCGCGCGCACTAATGTCGCGAATTCAGCGACAGTGAGGCAGGTCCAAACAAAGGCGCGGCGTGCTTCAGGCTGGGTGGTCGTTGATCGATGAAGAATTGCAGCTACGTGATCCCATACGCTCTGGATTAGCGAATTGAGCGTTTCACGAAATCGGCCAGCCGTGTTCGCTTTCGCGAGGCAATATCTAATAACCTCCTTCACGTTGCCTGCGGCGACTTCGTTCGGTATTTCAATCTCAAGAGTCGCTGTCAGCTCGAGAGTAAATTCCTTCAACACTTCTCGACAGGAGTTCCCAATGTTCTGCCATTCGCCATCCGTGTTTGCGGTCGCGAAATCGGTGGAGATTGTACGTAAACGTTGGGCGGCTGCAGGAAAAACTTGCTCAACTTCGTGAAACAATGAACCAGATATGCGCTCGTCTATTACGCGCGCGGGTGAGTCGCTGCGTTTCAGTTCGTGTTCTATGTGGGCGATGAATGGCCACACGTAGTCGCGCATACCGTCGTCTGTAGCTTGTTGCGCGTTACGAGTTTGGAAGCCTATCCCATGCGCATGACAGACCCGCCAAAAACCTGCCTTATGTGCACGGGAGGCTTCGATGAGTTTCAGTCCTACTAACGCGACCTCCTCCGGCGTGCGCGCGATAGGTCGCCGTACCCGTGAGCGGTCCTGATTGAATACCGATGCCGAATTAACACCTGCGTTCAAACGTTCAATGGCTCGTTTAATCAGGTCTTGCTCTTCCAGCCAGTCGAGTAACGCACTCAGCCGCGGGCCAGCGTCTGCAGTATTCACCTGGCGCAGCAGCGCAGTTCTGCGCTTAAATTCATCAAGCAGCGTCATCGCTAGAGAATCAATTAGAGGAACACAGCTTTCAATTTCCTATCATCCGACAGGTCCCCTGCTGGACCGTCGAACGATACGCGCCCTGTTCGAAGTAAGACAATACGGTCCGCGATTTTCAACACTTCCCGGACCTTTTGTTCCACGATCAAAACTGTTACGCCAGAATCCTGGTTGATTTGCTTTATTCGCTTGAGCGCCTCTGACACCAGCGTAGGGGCCAGACCGAGCGAAGGTTCGTCGAGCAAGAGCATTTTCGGTGAAAGAACCAGTGCGTTGGCCAAAGACAGCATTTGTTTTTCGCCGCCAGACAACGTTCCCGCGCGTTGTTTCAGTCGGTTTTTTAGCATCGGGAATAATGTGAACACTCGTTCAATTCCGTCTTTCATTGCTTGCTTGTTTGGAAGGGTGACGCCGCCTATTTCCAGGTTCTCACGTACCGTCAAGTCAGTGAAAACACGATTCCCCTGGGGCACGTACGCAACGCCCGCGCGCAACAGCGCACGGGGTGCAGGCGTCGACCAAAGGGAACCGTTGAAATGCACTTCCCCGGACCAAATGGGAATCAAACCGAAGACGGCCTTAAGCAAAGTCGATTTGCCTGCCCCGTTGTGTCCTATTAGCGCCACGATTTCGCCGGCACCGACGCTCAGCGAGACACCGTCAATGACCTGCTTCTTTCCGTAACCAGCGACTAAGTTTGCAACATCGAGAAATGGGTTGGACCCGTTATCCGACATAGGCTTCGATGATCTCCGGTCGTTCTAATACGTCGCTCGGTCTGCCCTCCGCGATGATTTTGCCGTGATCCATCACGAAAACGGAATCGGCTACCTTACGAACTGATGCAATGTCGTGTTCGATAAAGACAACCAGTTTGCCCAGACTGCGAAGTTCTCGGAACAAACCGAGAATTCTTTCTATCATTTCCGGATGGACACCAGCAACTGGCTCGTCCAGCAAAAGAATTGGCGCTTCGGTTGCGAGGCAACACGCGAGGGTTAAAAGTTTTTGCTGTCCATAGGACAATTCACCGACTAGTTGCCTCGCTGCTCCATCAAGTCCCACGAATTTTAACCAGTGCATTGCTGCTTCTTGATTTGTTCTTTCCTCCACAGCAACTCCGAAACGAAATAGGGCTCGCAGCAACCCTTCGCCCTTCTGGTTCGGTCGCGCTACGAGCACATTCTCCAGAACGGGGACCTGCGAAATCAAACGCAAATCTTGAAACGTGCGTGCAATACCGAGCCGCGCGATCTTGTGTGCCGGCAAACGCGTCAGTTCACACTTGCCGAGAAAGGCTTGCCCAGCGCTTGGTCGCAAAAAACCAGTTACCACATTTAATAGCGTGGTTTTCCCAGCTCCATTTGGGCCAATAACCGCGACAATCCCAGAAGTCGGAAACTCAAGCGAAACGTTCGCGAGAGCTCGAACGCCGCCGAACGATTTGTTCAGGTTTTCACAACGTAATGGACGAGCGGGAAGAGGCACGAATAAATTATTCAATTCTCGCCGCGATCAGCCAGCTTTACTTTGCGAAACTGTATTTCCCAATCAATCCGCGAGGGCGAAACATCATCATGAGAACCAGCAACGTTCCGTAGATGATCTGTCGTAGGTTGGCGGCAGCGGCGCTGGGCAATCCGACAAACCGAAGTGCTTCCGGCAACGTCACGAGCACAACGGCGCCGACAAGTGGGCCCCACAAACTTCCTGCGCCGCCGATGATGACCATGGAAATGATCAAAATAGATTCCATGACCGTAAAACTCGTAGGGTCGATGTAAGTAACATAATGTGCGTAGAGGCTGCCGGCCATAGCTGCCAGCCCTGCGCTAACCGCGAAAGCGGTCACCTTAAAGTAAAGTGTGTTTTTGCCGAGGGCGCGGGCAGACACGTCATCTTCTCGAATTGCATGTAATACACGACCAAATGGAGCCGACGTGAGACGATGCACGACGGTAGGCGCAAACGCACCGAAACCAGCGGCAAGAATCAAGAAATCTAGCTGCGACTGAACATGCCAGCCAAGAATTATCGGCCGCGGAATTCCTGGAATGCCCAACGGCCCGCGAGTTAGTTCCGTCCAGTTGTTTAAAGTGCTAAGGAGGATCGCCTGAAAAGCAAACGTTGCGATGACAAAATAATCCCCAGATAAACGCAGAGATGGCATCGACACGATGAACGAAAGCACCGTTGCCACAATCACGCCGGCCAACACCCCGACGAGAAATGGTGCTCCGAAACGAACCGCCGCTACCGCGGACGTGTATGCGCCCAATCCGTAGAATGCCGCGTGCGCAATGGACAAGAGGCCCCCATGCCCTGCCAGCAGATCTAGGGAGGAAGCTAGAATCGAATAAATCGCAATCAACACAAGAATATGACAAAGATACTCCATCCTAAATCGCAGCCATTTTGTGAGGCTTTCCAAAAAAGCCCTGCGGTCGAACTAGGAGGAAGACAGCCAGTATTAGGAACGCAATAGCATCTTGCCATTGACTGCCAATCTTCCATACACCGAGATGCTGCGCCAATCCCAACAACAATCCACCCAACAGTGTAGCTGGTATACTCGTAACGCCGCCGATGATCATAGCGACAATACCGCCCATCAGCGCAGTAAGTCCCATAGTCGGCGTTACCCCAATCTCAAGTGCGACTAGAATTGCCGAGACTCCCGCCACCGCCGATCCAATCGCAAATGCCAACAATATCATCTGATCAACGTTTATTCCACAGACCTCGGCAAGCTTCGGATCGCCCGCCACAGCACGAAGTGCTTTGCCAAATCTCGTGAATTTCATGGTGACCCAGATCGAGGAAGAAAGAGCTATGGCAGCAAGGATGATACCAAGTTGAATTTGGGTGATGTGCGCCCCCCAAACGACAATGTTCTGTGCTGCTTCGAGACTCCGTAAGCTTCTAGTCTCGTCTCCAAAGATCAGCGAGGTGGTGTTTTGAAGCGCGATGTAGAAACCGAGCGACGCTAAGAGCAACACTAAATGTGTTGCTCCTCGGCGCCGCAGCGCTCGAAAGACATACAGCTCCAGGCCGAAACCACCCAACGCTGAGGCACCCAATGCCAACAGGATAGCAGTCCATAGTGGTAACTTCAGAAACACGTGGCAGGCATAACAGACGTATGCGCCAGATGCGAATATTGCTCCGTGTGTAAAATGGAAAAACTTAGTTGGTACATAAATTAGGGCGAACGAAATGCCAACCAAAGCGTAAATGCTGCCGGTAATGATGCCGTTGACAACGAATTGCATACGGTAAGGTCAAGGATACCCTGTCTAACTCAAACGATCACAGCTGCCAGAGAAGGGCCGGCTCGTACATCCGGAGATGCGGCCAATTTTAGGTTCATTTCTTCGCAAATGCAGCCGCGTATCTGATATCTTCCCCAAACTAAGACAGGGTTCGCATGGATGAGGGTGAATAAGTCGCTTAGCCCTTCTGACACATAGCGAATCTGGAGCGCATCGCAGTTCCCGTGAAGTTCGCGCAAAGTTCGACGTGGCAGGGCCATGCCATAGGAAAGCGTGCCGTCACTGTGAACGACGACCTTATACGCGACCCGCCTACAGTTTTGACGAGCCAGCCATTGTCCTAACGGCATCATATCTTCAGCGAGGGCATCATAGTCGAAAACATTGAAACACCTTCCAGCGTGGATAATAGGTTCAATGTAACTCTTGATGCCCAGTTGCTGTGCGAGTGGAATTATTCGCTCAGTGACCTCATGGACATTTCTGCGTTCCACCACCACCTCGACGCCGATTCTCTCTCTCGGGAAATAGCGAAGCAACAAGTCGAGTCCGCGAGGAACTAGGGTCTTACTGCCACGAACGTTGATGTCAACATATTGATATGCGGAACGATCGATATGCATCATTTCAGCGACCAGCTGTGGATTCGTGGACCATAGTTTGTGATAGAGATAAACGGGATACTTGCTCAGGCGATGCACGAACTCCTCACTAGTGATACCCCATCTGCTCCGCGCTCCATCGTCGCTGGAAAGCAGGAGCCCATTCGTGAACATGATCACTTGCATTCCTATGTCAGAGGCATGTTCTAATATCTCAAACAAGTTCTTGTCCAAGGTGGGCTCTCCTTCACCAGGGACATAAAGAAGACGCGAACCCAAGGCGTAAGTTTCGTCCATTATCCTTTTGATCTCCAACGCGGTCAGTTCATTTCGTTTCTTTCGCCGATCGGTATAACAGATCGGACAATCCGCGTTGCATTCGCCAGTGAGCATAATCACTGTCATTAGCACTGACTTCCGTCGTGCTTTTTCCGCTTCCACCTCCAACTCTTCGAGGGTGAGATGTTTCAACCATTGCAAATGTGGTCGATATGTAGGATTATTAGAAGCGAATTCCTCCAGAACGTCTTTGTGTCCAAAGTAGAAGTCTATGACGATGTTGTTCCGTGTGGCAATTTGCTCTTCTTCCTCGCTGAAGGTCTGAGGAGAAAACAAATTGAAGTATCGTGAGTGCATCTTATTAATCAGTTTTTCGGGCGACCACAAACCAGAAGCGAGTCTGTTCGATGGAGCCGCAAATATATTCCCCCTCTGTGGCCTCCTCAATGTGCTCGACTTCGAATCCGCTCGTCAGATGCTCCCTCACAAGTTCCTGAGCCGAATAAAAGTGAATGAAATGCCAGGGGCGATCCGGGTAACAGGCATAGGTTCCTGGTTCGACGTCTCTTCCGCGGCCGTATTTTTCATCTTCGATCGAAATGAAGGAATTAATAAACAGTCCGTACGACTCAAGCGCCACATGCGCACGCTGAAAGAGGCGTTGCCTTTGCGCTCTTAAAAAAATGTGGTAGAAAAAATTCGACAGCAGCGCGTCGAATGCCACTCCGTTTATCCAATCGAATGCGTCCTGGCAGACAGGAATAACATTTGCGACAGGACGCCTATCGAGCATACGAGTTGCGGTGGGCGAGCTATCGAGAGCGGTAATTGTCACAGTAGGAAGCCGCTCCGCCAGCCAGATCGCATCCCGCCCGTACCCGGCGCCTACCTCCAGCACCGTTCTAGCCTCCCCAAGCAAAGGCGACGCCATCCGAGCACACATACTCGGCTTGTCGCCATAACGCAACCCGTCACGCTGATATAGAGAATCCCAAAGCATCATAGTTTGACGGTAACGCGCTAAACATATTCGCTCTTAATCGCCCACGCCTTCACGCGCAAAACGCGCTGAATGCGTGCGGACGTTCAGTCTTTTCAAGTGGTTTAGGTGCCGCTTCTGGGCGCCGGTGGCGCGACGCTTTGTAATTTGGCCGCTGCATCGGTCAGGTCCTTCGCTGCCTTGGTTACGGCAGTAACCCCAGCGTTCAAGTCGTTCATTACCTTCGTAAGATTTTCCGCCGCCTTAATGGCTTCGATAAGCTTATCGAGACTTTTGTTCATTTGTTCCACCTCCTCGACGAATGTTCTCGCGTGAACAAGCTTTTCCTGCAATTCTGAATAAATAAATGCTTCGTCTCCCATTCGATTTTCATATTGTTTTGCGTAATCCTTGCTACGCGCGAGAGCGGCCTTTGCCGCGTGCAGCGAATCGTCGTCAGAGGGGCTGAGGGCGACACTACAATTGTGCTCGAAACGGAACCATTCAACGTATGCCAGCGATTGTTCATAGTTTGCCTTAATATTCAAGTCGTTAACGCTCTCGATCCTTCGTATAAGCCATTCTCTTAACTTCCTAGCAGTTTCGTTTAATTCTTCAATCGTGGGAGGGGTCGTAACCTCTTCGCTAAAGGAGTCAATCATCTTCAAAAAATACATCCAGAGCATCGGATCCACTGGCGCAGTATCCGAAAACGGCCTTAAACACTGCATTTCCTCGATGACTTCTTTCCGGGTCATCGTCGTGCCGCGCGATCCACGAGGCATCTAATAGCAAAACCTACGATCACCTGTGACTTAAGGGCCTGATCGTCACGTCTGTTAGCTTCTCCCAGGAGGACACGCAGTTCCTTTACAGACTTATCGAGCTGGCCATCCTGACGCAACACCATTGCCCGTAGCCAAATGGCCTCCAGCCGTACTTCGCGGTCGGTCGCTCGCTTTGTTTTTTCGAGTTCCTCCAGCGCCACAAAAAAATTTGTCCCACTGTATTCGTACAGTGCTTTAGCCAGGTGAAATCTGGCGCCAGTTCCTTGTTTCTCCAAGAACTTTAGCAAAGCATGATCTGGATCTTCGAATATCAGCCGGTTCATTACCGATAGCGTTCGTGCAACCGCTTGTGGCACCTGCTGGCTTTGAGACGGCGGGGGAAGGTTCATTAGGGCATTTTCCGCCATAACGACCGCCAATTTGGACGCTTCGTCCAAACGATCTTCCAATTTTGAAAGCGTCTCGAGCCTAGACTGAATCCAAAAACCAAGAACAGTTGCTCCTATGGCCCCCACCCCCATAATGACACCAAACAAGTTAAGAAGATTTTGAGTATGAGCCAAAGCCGCATCGCCTTCCATACCCGCCGGTCCCCCTTTTGTAAGGGCAAACTTGGTTAATTCGATATAGCCTGAAATGGCGAGAGTTAACATCATCCCGATGCCAACCACAATCATTGATAGCGAGAGATGGCGCTTATCAGGCGCTATCCCGACGACGGCGGAGAAGAGCACCAGCACCACCAGGACGCACAAGAGCGGCGGTATAACCTCATAACTTGACTGTCCCCAAGGAAATGTAAAACTCCCGACCCAATGCGGATCAATCCGATACACCGTGTACGCTAACACCAACAACGAGACAGAGAGAGCGTAATAAAAGAACTGTTCCCTTGCGAACCTCCGAAACCGCCGCCGAAAATCCCTAAATGGCATGGGCACCGATCCTTTCGTCAGTGGATACGGTCCTTCCACTCATTGAGGTTGAATGGAACGTGTTTCTTGTCAATGATCATCAGTTTGTCAAACGTCTTTCCTGTGGCGTTGTTCTTGCCATCGAATGTCGTTTGGCCCGTAACTCCTTGAAAATCCTTTATCGAGAGTAAAGCCTCTCGGATATTGGAGCCGTCCTTCGGCTTGCCCTCTGGGATACGTTTGATTGCTTCTACAGCTATCAAGAATGCGTCATAACAATAGCACGCATAGGTCTCGGGCTCACGGCCGTACTTTGCCTTATATCGTTGCGTGAATTGTTGATATTCTGTTCCTCCGTTTTGGCCAAAGGTCGTATAAAGCACGCCGTTTACTGCGTCACCACCCGCTTCGACTAGTTCAGGCGTGCCATAAACGTCAGCGCCAAAAATCTGCTGTTTGAAACCCATTTCTCGCGCTTGTCGGATCATCAATCCAGCTCCCCGAGTGTAAAGCGGGGCATAAATTGACTCCGGGGTCAACGATTCGAGTTTGCTCAGTTGGGCGCGGAAGTCAGAGGTATCGGGTTTGGATGACTCAATGGCGAGAATCTTGCCGCCCTTCTTTACAAAATCTGTCTTAAATTGTTCTACGAGGCCCTTTCCCCATGCGTTCTCGACGTAGATGATGGCAACATTCTTGTAACCTAATTCGAGCATCCAATCAGCCATAATAGATGCTTGCACTTCGTCGGATGGCATAATTCTAAAAACGTACGGCCCTGCATTGGCCACTTCGGTTGCCGTTGAACCTGATGACAGCAAGACAAGCTTCTTTTCGTTGGCGATCGGCGCTGCCGCGAGCGTAACGGTGCTTGCGGGTGATCCCACGACGATAGGAACTTTATCCACATCGGCGAGCTTGCGGAAGGCATTCACTCCGTCTTTGGGACTAGCCGTATCATCTTCATACACAACTTGAATCCGCGTTCCATCCAGAGTTCCTTTTGCCTTCAGGTCGTCCAACGCGAGTTCAGTGCTCTTGCGCTGCATGTCGCCCCAAGAAGCGACTTCACCTGTCAGAGGTGTCATTACGCCGATTTTGACGGTTTTTTGGTCCGTTTCCCGATTGCAACTCCCCGGTATAACAGCCAGCGCGCCGCAAACAAACCACATCCACAGTTTCTTTCGCATTTTGGGTCTCTCCTTTAGGGGCAATTCAATCAGTCGCAGGATGATGATCTGGGGAGATTTGTCGCTCACTGTGCTCGATCGCCCAGCAAGCTGCTTTCCCCGTGCAGCATGTTTTGTTGAATTTCGATTTGTGTCAGATCTAAATCCGAATTCTCCTATTTCGAAAGCTTAACGCGCTCGTTAGGAATTGCGACATCAAAAACTCGCGGCCGAATCACTCTCATGCTGGCCGCGTAGCGAATCGACTATCGCTCGACGGGGTTCGCTGAGCGGTGCAGATTCGCCGGATGAAGCCGCTCCCAATGTCAGGGCGAGGATAGAGGATCGAGAATAGAGGATGGGAGTGGGGAAGCGAGGATGGATGATTGAGGATTGAGGATGGAATGGGCGTAGGGCAAGATCCGGAGATGAAGCCGCTCTCGAACTTCGTCAGCCTGCATCCGTATTTCAAAGTTCACCCGAGAAAACTTGAGATGTTCAAGGCCGGGTTCCCAGCGTTGGTGGAGCCGCCTTCCCCCGCAAAGGCAGGACTTCGGCATGCCCAGCCTTCGCGCGAGGCTACGGCTTGGCAAGCAGGGCGAAGAGAAGAAAGCCTCCGAGACCCGTTCCACAATAAACAACCTGCGCGTCGGTTGTATCCATCGTAAGCGGCTTACGATAGATGCCGGTGCCGGAGTCTCGCGGGTTCAAGCTGGCGTTTCCGGCGTTCGTGGAGCCGCCTTCGCAAATGGCAATGGGCGACGGGCGTGCCAGGAAAGACGGCGATCGCGACCGCTCCCCATAATCCAACTAGTTCTGAGGAATCCATCGTAAGCCGCTTACGATACGTGGGAGACGGCAGCGTTTCATTCGGCCGAGGGAGCTTTCAAGCTGATTTTTGTTGGACTAGCGGGCCTCGTCCGAAAACGATCGGGCCATCGAGCCGCCTGCACGCATCGTAAGCGGCTTACGATGGATCTTTGTGCCGGAATCTCGCGGGATTCAAGGTGGCGTTTCCGGCGCCCATTGAGTCGTCTTCGTCCGGCGGCGGACGGACTACGGGCGTTCCCAGGAAAGACGGCAAGCAAAGAGAAGCCGCCTTCGCAAAATGCCATGTGCTACGGCGTGTCAGGGGAATCTTTTCTATGGGTTCACGGTCAACGGCGATGAAGTTTTTTGTCGCGAAGGCTAACCGATGCCGATCGTCGGCGTGTTCCTGGCCGAGGAATTCAGGAATCCACAGCGCGCGAAACGATGCATCGTAAGCGGCTTATGATGCGTTCGCCTGCCCGACGCGCGCGCAAGTTGAAAAGGAGAAGGCAAAGAATTATCCATCGTAAGCCGCTTACGATAGATGACTATGGCGTGGGCTGGAAGATTGCCGGCCCGGCCTAGGCGCCGGGAGCGCACGCGTTAGCGGCGCTGGCGCAAAATTGCGTGGTGCTGGCGGCTCAACTTTGGCGGCGGTTTGCTTTCTTTCCTGGCGGTGCGTTTGGCTTCGCGGATGGCGACCATGAGCTTAGCTTGCTGACGGGTGAGCTGGCGCCGGCCGGCGGATCTGCCACGGCGCCCGATCTCCGCGAAGTACTCGCGCACCTTTGCAGACAGAGTAACCCGTTCATGAGGGATGAATGCATCGTAAGCGGCTTACGATGATTGTGGCAAGCTGAATAGAAAAGCGATTGGTCCGGCCAAGAGGTAGTTTTGACGGCTGCTGATGGCCGCAACGCGGCCCACAGGGCCACGGCTACAGAAGGCAGAAGAGCTTCACGATTGCTCGACGATTTTACGGGGCGGTGCAAAGTTGAAGCGTGAAACCGCTCTCGCATTTCGTCAGCTTGCATCCATATTTTAAAGTTCATCCGGGAAAGCTCGAGGCGTTCAAGGCCGGGTTCCCGGCGTTCGTGGAGCCGCCTTCGCAAATGGCAATGGGCTACGGGCGTGCCAGGGAAGACGGCGAAGGAAGAGAAAAATCTTTTCTATGAGTTCACGGTCAACGGCGATGAAGTTTTTTGTCGGGAAGGCTACACAGATGCCGAGGGTCTTCTCGCCCATCTGGAAAACGTCGGTGCGATGGCTTCCTGTAGCGATTAACCCACCAACAGCGTGAACTGTGCATCGTAAGCGGCTTACGATGCATTCGCCTTCCCGACGCGCCCGCAAAATGGAAAAACAATTTGAACGCAAAGAATGATCCATCGTAAGTGGCTTACGATAGATGTCGATGACGTTAACTGGAGATTGCGGGCTCCGCCGAGGCACTAGAGGCGGAAGGGCTTCTCTCCCATCTCGACAACGTCGGAGTTTTCCCGACCGAGGAATTAAGGATCTACGATGCGCGAGACGACATATCGTAAACGGCTTATGATGTGCTTGCTTCCCCCGGACGCGCGCAAGTTGAAAACACAGATCCATCATAAGCGGGGTTACGATAGATGTCTGTGACATCGACTGGAGGTTGCCGGCTCGCCCGAGGAGCGGGGAGCGAACGCGTTTAGCGACGCTGGCGCAGGATTGCGCGGTGCTGCCGAGTCAACTTTGGTGGCGGTTTGCCTTCTTTCCTGGCGGTGCGTTTGGCTTCGCGGATGGCGACCATGAGCTTAGCTTGCTGACGGGTGAGCTCGCGCCGGCCGGCGGATCCGCCACGGCGCCCGATCTCCGCGAAGTACTCGCGCACCTTTGCGGACAGAGTAACGCGTTCATGAGGCATGAATGCATCGTAAGCGGCTTACGATGATTGTGGCAAGCTGAATAGAAAAGCGATTGGTCCGGCCAAGAGGTAGTTTTGACGGCTGCTGATGGCCGCAACGCGGCCCACAGGGCCGCGGCTACAGAAGGCAGAAGAGCTTCAAGATTGCTCGACGATTTTACGGGGCGGTGCAAAGTTGAAGCGTGAAACCGCTCTCGCATTTCGTCAGCTTGCACCCATATTTCAAAGTTCATCCGGGGAAGATTGAGGCGTTCAAGGCCGGGTTCCCGGCGTTCGTTGAGAAGACGGCGAGCGAGGAGAAGAATCTTTTCTATGGGTTCACGGTCAACGGCGATGAAGTTTTTTGTCGGGAAGGCTACACAGATGCCGAGGGTCTTCTCGCCCATCTGGACAACATCGGCGCGCTGCTCGCGGAGGCACTAGAGATCGCCGATTTGATTCGCATTGAAGTA
>QHNH01000014.1 GCA_003218375.1 Verrucomicrobiota bacterium
CCTGTTGCGGGGTCAGGGCTTTGGCGAGTTTGCGCTGGGTGACTTCGGTCAGGATGGATTTATCGGTTTCTTTGGCGCGGACCCAAAGGGAGACTTCGTTGAAATTGATCGGGGCGGCGGTGAGGCCAATGGCTCCGGCTAAAACAACGATAGCCGTAATGAGTATAATTTTCGTGGAGTGCATGCCGATGGTTTAGCAGGTCGGTTTCAACCTTGGCAACGCAAATTGAAGAGGCTCACACAACGGTCACAAAGGAACACGAAGGGGTGGAATTCCCGGAGTTACTATTGTGATCCTTTGTGTCCTCTGTGAGATGTCTTCTCGGCCGAGGGAACCGCGAAGATTCGCTTTGACACCAGGCGAACGGGCGCTAGTTTCCACGTCCCGCGCCGCGGAGGCGCAACAAATAAGCAGGAGTCCCGCAACGGCGGGACGCTGGTACTGCACAAGATCATGCAAACAAATCGCAGCAAACGTTATCGCGCGGCCGCCGAGCAGGTGGATCGCACCAAGGCCTACAATCTTTCCGAAGCGGTTTCGACCCTGAAGAAATTTCCGCCGACGAAATTCGACCAAACCGTGACGGTTTCGTTCCGGCTCGGGGTCGATCCGAAACAGTCTGACCAAATGGTTCGCGGAACGTGTCCGCTGCCGCATGGGAGTGGAAAACAGGTGCGCGTGCTGGTTTTTGCGGAGGGCGCGGCGGCGAAGGCGGCAAAAGAAGCGGGCGCGGAATACGTGGGCTTCAAGGACATGATCCAGAAATGCCAGGAGGGTTTTCAGGATTTTGATGTCGCGATAGCCACGCCGGCAGCGATGGCGGAAGTGCGCAAGCTCGGCAAGGTGCTCGGCCCGCGCGGCCTGATGCCGAATCCGAAGACGGGCACGGTGACTGAGGACACGGCGAAGGCGGTTGGGGAAGTGAAAGCCGGCCGCGTCGAGTTCAAGCTGGATAAGAACGGCAACGTTGCGGTGCCGGTCGGAAAATTTTCATTCGCGGAAAATCAACTGGTCGAGAACGGGACGGCCGTGATCGAGGCGGTTGTGCGGGCCCGTCCGGCGACGGCGAAAGGCCGATTCGTCGAAGGGATGACGCTGAGCGCGACGATGTCGCCCGGGGTGCACGTCGATCCGTCGCCATATTTGACTTTTTAATTGGGAGCCAATCGCCATGAGACCAGAAAAAGCGTCAATCGTTTCGGATCTTTCGGAGAAGCTGAGCCGCTCGCCGTTCCTGCTGGTGACTGATTACCAGCGGATGAAGGTGGACCAGTTTGGCGAACTGCGAAACCGGCTCGCTCCAGCGGGCGCGGAAGTGCATGTCGTGAAAAACAGTTTTCTGAAACGCGCCATGGCCGATTCCGGGATGCCGGACGTTGCTGACAAATTGACCGGGCAAACCGCGATCGTAATGGGCGAGAACGATGTCGCCCCAGTCGCGAAGATCCTGAAGTTGTTCGCGGCGGAATTTAAGATCGCGACGCTGAAGATCGGTGTCGTGGACACTCCAGGCGCCGGCAACTAGATTGGTTCGGATTTTGAATGAGCCAGCCTCGGCGTTCGCGAGATTATTGAAAGCGAAAGCCGACAAGGGCGATTCCGCGTCGGCGGCGGAAGCGAAGAAAGAGGAAGTCCCCGCGGCACCAGCCGCTGAGGTAGCCCCGGCAGCGCCCAGCGCTGAAGCGGCACCTGCAGCAGAATCAACCACAGGAGAAACACCCGCTGGCGAAACGGCCGGCTAAGAAAAAGATTTCGCGACGCCGCAGAGGGCAGAGCGAGCAACCAAAAACAACGTCCGGTCCCGTGGCTGCGGGACGTAATTCTTCGGAAGCTTCCGAAGGCGGCGCATAGAGGAAAATAAAATGGCAGATACAAATACAATCGTGGAGCAACTCAGCGGCCTGACCGTTCTCGAGATTGCTGGTCTGGTGAAGCAGCTCGAAGAAAAATGGGGCGTTAGCGCGGCGGCTCCGGTCGCGGCGGCAGCGGCTCCGTCAACCGGCGCAGGCGGAGCGGCAGCGGCCCCCGCTGAAGAGAAGACCGCCTTCGAAGTCATCTTGAAGGAGATGGGCGCGAACAAAATCGGCGTGATCAAGGAAGTGCGTGGCGCGGTGCCGGGCCTCGGCCTGGCGGAAGCCAAGGCGCTCGTCGAAGGCGCTCCCAAGACGATCAAGGAAGGCGTGACCAAGGCCGAAGCCGAAGAGATCAAGAAGAAGATCGAAGCAGCCGGCGCCAAGGTCGAGATCAAGTAATTGGGATCTGGGCGGCTCAGCGGAGTGGAACTCCGCTGGGCGCACAGACTGAAAGTCTATGTTCCGGCGCAAAAAAGCTTGCGCGCCGGCAGGTGCTGTGTCAGAACTTTCTCGTTAGAGCAGTCGGAATATTTTCAAACTCGGAACTGACGGACAAAATTTAATCAGGCAACAAAACAGTGGCGTGGAATTTGACGACCCCTGTTTTGCTGCTATTTTTGCGCTCCTTGCTCGCGGCTTGAGAGCGTGAGCTGTCATTCGACATCCCGTGCGCGGCCGGGGTGTCGTCAACAACCGCGGAGATTGGCCTAGTAATTATGTCGGAACGTATCTACTTCGGAACCATCAAGGAGGGCATCGAGCCTCCGAACCTCATCGAGGTTCAACTCAACTCGTATGTCGATTTCCTCCAGAAGGATGTCCCGTTTTCCAAACGGAAGAATTCCGGCCTCCAGGCGGTGTTCAAAGAGGTGTTTCCGATCGAGAGCTACGATGAAAAGGCGACGCTCGATTTCAGCCATTACGAAATCGGCGAACCGAAACTGACGGCCCTCGAGGCGCAGCGGGAGAGCCAGACCTACAGCGCGCCCCTTCACGTCACGTTCCAGCTCCGCGAGGAGAAGGGGACGAAGGAAGAAAAAGTTTACATGGGCGAGATCCCGCTCATGACGCCCCAGGGGACGTTCGTGATCAACGGCGCGGAGCGCGTGGTGGTGAGCCAGCTCCATCGTTCGCCCGGGATTGCGTTCGAATCGTCGATTCACCTGAACGGCAAGGTGCTCTACAGCTTCCGGATTATTCCGGATCGCGGTTCGTGGATCGAAGTGCAATTCGACACGAGCGATCTGCTTTACATCTATCTCGATCGCCGCAAGCGCCGGCGAAAATTTCTCGCGACCACTTTTCTTCGCGCGCTCGGCTACGGTCCCGACGAGGAAGTTATCAAACTTTTCTATAACATCGAGACCCTCAAGCTGAGTGAGAAGCTCGGCGAAGAGGAACTCGCAACCAAGGTGCTGATCGCCGACGTCCTCGATGGCGAGGCCACCGTGGCGCGCGCGTTTGAGCCGCTGACCGCGGCGACCGTGCGCCAGATCATGGGGCTCGGGCACAAGGACGTGAAGGTGATCGATATCTCGCACGACGACACCGTCGTGAAGGCGCTCAAGAAAGATCCGGCGCACGACCAGGAAGAGGCGCTGAAGGATATTTATCGCAAACTGCGCCCCGGCGATCCGCCGACCGTTGCGAACGCGAAGGCGCTCTTGAAGCGGCTCTTTTTCGACCCGAAGAAATACGATCTCGGTCGCGTTGGCCGTTACAAGATCAACCAGAAGCTCGGGATCGACGTCGATCTCGGCGAGCGCATCGTGACCGACAAGGATTTCATCGGCGCGATCAAATACCTGATTAACCTGCGCCGGGGCGAAGGCACGCTGGATGATATCGATCACCTCGGCAGCCGCCGAGTGCGGACGGTGGGCGAATTGCTCGCCAACCAGTGCCGTGTCGGTCTCGCGCGCACGGAGCGTCTCGTGAAAGAGCGCATGACGTTGTTCGACATCAACATCGACGGCATGACGCCGCAGAAGTTGATTAACCCGAAGGCGCTCAGCGCGGTGATCCGCGATTTCTTCGGGCGCTCGCAGCTCTCGCAGTTCATGGACCAGACGAATCCACTCGCGGAGTTGACGCACAAGCGCCGGCTCTCGGCTCTCGGGCCAGGTGGCTTGAGCCGCGACCGAGCGGGCTTCGAAGTGCGCGACGTGCATCCGTCGCACTACGGCCGCATTTGTCCGATTGAGACGCCGGAAGGTCCGAACATCGGCCTCATCAGCTCGATGAGCACCTTTGCGCGGATCAACGAATTCGGATTCATCGAAACGCCTTACCGCAAAGTTGAAAAAGGTCGTGTGACCGATCAGGTGGATTATTTGACCGGCGATCGTGAAGAAAATTTCCTCGTGGCCCAGGCGAACGCGACCATGGACGGGAAGGGACATCTTACCCAGGAGAAGGTCTCTGTTCGTTATCGCGGCGACTTTTTAGAAGTGGAACCGTCGAAGGTCCACTACATGGACGTTTCCCCGAAGCAGCTCGTCTCGGTGGCGGCGGGTCTGATTCCGTTCCTCGAGCATGACGACGCGAACCGGGCGCTCATGGGCTCGAACATGCAACGCCAGGGAGTGCCGTTGATCGTCTCAGAGGCGCCGCTCGTCGGCACCGGATTGGAAGGCAAAGTCGCGCGCGATTCGCACGCAGTCCTGATTGCAACCGAAAGCGGCAAGGTCGCGTCGGTCACAGCGGAACAGATCGTGGTCACGAAGGACGGGCACATGCCGGAAGGCCGGAAGAAGCTGAAGACTGATATCGAGGCCGGCATCCACGTTTACGAGCTACGGAAATTCATGCGCTCGAACGCCGGCACCTGCGTGAATCAGAAGCCGATCGTGAAGAAAGGCCAGCATGTGAAGCGCGGCCAGGTGATCGCCGACGGACCGAATACCGACCAGGGCGAGCTCGCTCTCGGACGCAACGTCCTCGTCGCTTTCATGCCGTGGAACGGCTACAACTTCGAAGACGCCATCATGATCTCGGAGAAGGTCGTGAAGGAGGACATTTATACCTCGATTCACATCGATGAGTTCGAGATCGGGGCGCGCGACACGAAGCTCGGGCCTGAAGAAATCACGCGCGACATCCCGAACGTCAGCGAGGAAGCGCTCCGCAATCTCGGACCGGACGGCGTCGTGCGCGTCGGCGCCGAAGTGAAGCCGGGCGATATTCTCGTCGGCAAGATCACCCCGAAGAGCGAGACGGAACTGGCGCCGGAAGAGCGACTGCTCCGGGCGATTTTCGGTGAAAAGGCGGCGGACGTGAAAGACACGTCGTTAACCGTTCCGTCGGGCACTTACGGCATCGTGATGGATGTGAAGGTTTCGTCGCGCCACGAAGTTTCGCGCGAAAAACTGACGCCGTCGGAAACGAAGCGGCAGCTGAAATCGATCACGGAAGACAACCGTAAGAAGAAGGAAGAGCTGACCGAGCAACTCACGGATTCGCTCTCGAACATTCTGCTCGGCGAAAAGATTCCGCTCGACGTGGTGAACGCCGAGACCGGCGAGATCATCATCCCGGCGAACCGCAAGATCACCAAGACCCTGCTGCGCAAGCTGGCGACGGTTTACGATCATATCGAGATCGATCCGAGCCCGATCCGGAACAAGATTCGGGAGATCATCGCTTCCTACGAACACAAGTTCGCGGAGCTGGAGCTGGAGCGCGAACGCTCGATGGATCGCGTGGAAAGCGGCGACGACATCGATCCCGGCATTATCAAGCAGGTCAAGGTTTTCATCGCCAGCAAGCGCAAGCTCAGCGTCGGTGACAAGATGGCGGGACGCCACGGAAACAAGGGCGTGGTCGCGCGGATCGTTCCGGAAGAAGACATGCCCTTTCTTGCGGACGGAACCCCGGTCGAGATCGTGCTGAACCCGCTCGGCGTGCCGAGCCGTATGAACGTTGGCCAGGTTCTCGAGACACACTTGGGTGTCGCGGCGAAAGCGCTCGGCTTCAAAGTCGCGACGCCGGTGTTCGACGGAATTTCGGAGGCGAAAATCCGTGAGTATTTGAACGACGCGAAGAAAGAAGAAGGCTTCACCTGGGTGCAGGAAACCGGCAAAGCGCGTCTCTACGACGGGCGCACTGGCGACACCTTCGATCAGGAAGTCGTGGTCGGTTACATTTACATGATGAAACTGGGCCACCTCGTCGCGGACAAAATTCACGCGCGCGCGGTCGGACCGTACTCGCTCGTTACCCAGCAACCGCTGGGCGGCAAGGCCCAATACGGCGGCCAGCGTTTCGGCGAGATGGAGGTCTGGGCGCTCGAAGCCTACGGCGCGGCTTACACTTTGCAGGAACTGCTCACGGTGAAATCGGACGACGTGCAGGGACGCACGCGCATCTACGAGTCGATCGTGAAAGGCGACAACTCGCTCGAGGCGGGCACACCGGAATCTTTCAACGTGTTGATCAAGGAAATGCAGTCGTTAGGCCTCGATGTGAAAGTCGGCGGCCAGGCGCCCACCAATTTCCTCGAAAACGTGGCTTAATTTTTTTCAAAACAATTCTTTAAAACTAAATGAACGAACATTCCTGGCGGGAACTAGTCGGTGAAGAACGCACGGTCGGCTTCGACCAGGTGGCGATCGGCGTCGCCTCCTCGGACACGATGCGGTCGTGGAGCAAGGGCGAAGTCAAGAATCCGGAGACGATTAATTATCGGACCTTCAAACCGGAAAAGGGCGGCCTCTTTTGTGAGCGCATTTTCGGACCGACGCGGGACTGGGAATGTTCGTGCGGAAAATACAAGCGGATCAAGCACAAGGGCGTGATCTGCGACCGTTGCGGCGTCGAGGTGACGCTGGCGCGCGTCCGCCGTGAGCGGATGGGCCACATCGAGCTGGCGGTGCCGGTCTCGCACATCTGGTTTTACAAGTGCATGCCGTCGCGCCTTGGATTGATGCTCGACATGAGCGCGCGGCAGCTCGAGCGCGTGATCTATTACGAGGACTACATCGTGATCGATCCGGGCAAGACCCCGCTGACGAAGACTCAGCTCCTGAACGAAGTCGAGTACCGCGAAGCGCAGGAACAATACGGCGAAGATTTTGTCGCCGGAATGGGCGCGGAAGCGGTGAAGAAACTTCTTTCCGAGATCAATCTCAACAAGCTCAACAAAGAGCTGGAAGAGGCGATGGGGAACACGAAGAGCAAACAGATTCGCAAGAAGCTCGCGAAGCGTTTGAAGCTGGTGCAGGGCTTTGCCTCGTCGCACGCGCGTCCGGACTGGATGGTGCTCGATGTTCTGCCGGTGATTCCGCCGGACCTCCGTCCGCTCGTTCCGCTCGAAGGCGGACGGTTCGCGACCTCGGACCTGAACGATCTTTATCGCCGCGTCATCAACCGGAACAACCGGTTGAAGAACCTGCTCCAGCTCAAGACGCCGGACGTCATTATCCGGAACGAGAAGCGCATGCTCCAGGAAGCGGTCGATGCGTTGTTCGACAACGGCCGCCATGGTCGCGCCGTCACGGGCGCTGGTAATCGCCCGCTAAAATCGCTCAGCGATATGCTGAAAGGTAAGGGCGGCCGGTTCCGCCAGAACCTGCTCGGCAAACGTGTGGATTACTCTGGCCGTTCCGTCATCGTGATCGGACCAGAGCTGAAACTGAACCAGTGCGGTTTGCCGAAGAAGATGGCGCTCGTTTTGTTCGAGCCGTTCATCATTCGGCGGCTAAAAGATCTCGGCTACGTCCACACGGTCCGGAGCGCGAAGAAAATGATCGAGCGCCAGACGCCGGAGGTCTGGGACGTTCTCGAAGAAGTTACGAAAGGCCACCCGGTGTTGCTAAACCGCGCGCCGACTTTGCACCGTCTTTCCATCCAGGCTTTCGAGCCGCAGCTCATCGAAGGCGAAGCAATCCGGATTCATCCGCTCGTTTGCACGGCTTACAACGCGGACTTCGACGGCGACCAGATGGCGGTCCACGTGCCGCTCTCGGTCGAGGCGCAAATGGAAGCGCGCATGCTCATGCTCGCGCCGAACAACATCTTCTCGCCCTCGAGCGGAAAACCGATCACGACGCCGTCGCAGGACATCACGCTCGGCTGTTATTATCTGACACAAAATCCCCGGCGTGCTGCCGGGACGGAAAAGGAAACGCGGTTGCCGCTCTTCGCGAACGCGACCGAAGTCGAATTCGCGATGGCGGATGGCAAAGTCAAAACCCACGATCGGATTCGTTTCAAGAATCCGGACCTCGGCAAGGAAACGATTTACGGCAACGCGACCGACCACGTCATCGAAACAACGGCGGGCCGCGTCATCTTCAACGCGATCTGGCCGGTTAAGCTCGGATTTTTCAACAAGGCCGCGGGCAAGAAGCAGCTCAGCGACATTATCTGGCGCTGTTACCAGGTCGCCGGACAAAACGGGACGGTCGAGACGCTCGATCGCCTCAAGGAACTCGGGTTCGCGGAAGCGACGAAGGCGGGAATCTCCATCGGAATTTCCGATATGATCATCCCGAAGGAAAAAGAGACCGAGCTGCAGAACGCCTACAAATCGATCAAGACCGTCGAGCAACAGTACCGCAAGGGCATCATCACGGATGGCGAACGTTATAACAAGATCATCGATATCTGGACCCACGCCGGTGACGAGATCTCGAACGTGATGTTCCGGACTCTCGAACACAACGAAGGTCGCAAGGAATTGAACCCGGTCTATCTGATGGTGGATTCCGGTGCGCGGGGCAATCGCCAACAGGTAAAACAGCTTGCGGGCATGCGCGGTTTGATGGCGAAACCGTCGGGGGAAATTATCGAGCGGCCGATCACGTCGAACTTCCGTGAAGGCTTGAGCGTGCTCGAATACTTCATCTCGACGCACGGCGCCCGCAAGGGTCTGGCCGATACCGCGCTGAAGACGGCGGATTCCGGTTACCTCACCCGCAAGCTCGTGGACGCGTCGCAGGACGTGATCATCAACGAGATGGATTGCGGGACGGTGAACGGCATCACGGTGAAATCGATTTATGAAGGCGACGAAGAAGTCGTCGATCTCGCGACCCGAATTATCGGTCGGGTGAGCTGCGAGGCGGTGGTCGATCCGGTCACGAAGAAAAAGGTCGTGAAGGCGAACCAGCTGATCGACGAGCACATCGCGTCTGCGATCGAGAAGGTGGGCGTGGAGAGCTTGAAGATCCGCTCGGTGCTGACCTGCGAATGCGGCCGCGGCGTTTGCGCCCAATGTTACGGACGCAACCTCGCGACCGGCCAGTTCGTGAAACTCGGCGAAGCCGTGGGCATCATTGCCGCCCAATCAATCGGCGAACCCGGAACCCAGTTGACGATGCGGACGTTCCACATCGGCGGCACGGCGAGCCAGACGTTCAAGCAGCCGATCATCAAGGCAAAGAACGACGGTAAGCTGCAGTTCAACGATCTCCGCACGGTGCAGGCGCTCGATGGAAGCTGGATCGTGCTGAACAAGAACGGTTCGATCGGCGTGCATAATGCCGAGGGCCGCGAGCTCGATCGCTACAACGTCGTGATCGGTTCGGTCATCTCGAAGCCGGACGGCGCCGCGGTCAAGAAGGGCGAGACCTTCGTGCAATGGGATCCGTACAATGTCCCGATTTTGACCGACAAGAGCGGCAAGATCGAGTTCCGCGACATGATCGCGGGCGTGACGATCAAGCGCGACGTCGATGAAGCCACCGGCCTGATGGGCACGGTCATCATTGAGCACAAGGAAGATTTGCATCCGCAGATCGTCGTCGTGGGCGACAAGAAGGAAGTGGTCGCCAGTTATTCGATCCCAGCGGGAGCGCACGTCATTGTCGAGGAAGGCCAGAAGATCCGCGCCGGTGCGTTGCTGGCGAAGACGCCGCGAAAGATCGCGAAGACCAAGGACATCACGGGCGGTCTGCCGCGCGTGGCGGAACTCTTCGAGGCGCGCCGTCCGAAAGACGCGGCGGAGATCGCGAAGATCGACGGCATTGTCGAAATGGGCGGAACGGTTCGCGGCAAGCGGAAACTGATTCTCAAGGATCCCGAGACGGGCTCGGAAGAAGAGCATCTAATTTCGCTGACGAAACACATCATCGTGTTCAAGGGCGACTTCGTGAAGAAGGGCCAGCAGCTCACCGAAGGTCCGGTGGTGCCGCACGAGATTCTCGAGGTTTGCGGACCGCAGGATTTGCAGGAGCACCTGGTGAACGAAGTGCAGGAAGTTTATCGCCTCCAAGGCGTGGAGATTAACGACAAGCACATCGAGATCATCGTGCGCCAGATGTTGCGCAAGGTGAAGATCACCGATCCAGGCGACACGTCGTTGCTCTGGGGCGACCAGGTGGACCGGCTCGATTTCGAAGCGGAGAACACCAAGGTCGTGGAGCAGGGCGGCAAGCCCGCGGAAGCGACCCCGGTCCTGCTCGGGATCACCAAGGCTTCGCTCGAAACCGACAGCTTCATCTCCGCGGCGTCGTTCCAGGATACTACGCGCGTCCTCACCGAAGCGGCGACGCTCGGCAAGGTCGATCGTCTGCGCGGGTTCAAGGAAAACGTCATCATGGGCCATCTCATTCCGGCCGGAACAGGATTCCCGGCGGTTCGCGAGATCAAGCTCGTCGAAAAGGGCGAGCCGATCGGCGAATCGCTCGTGGCAGATGCCGAGCCGCAGCCGGCGCTGGGATAAAGAGAATTCCGAAGTGCGAATGTCGAATGACGAATTGGCGCGAGCTAATTCGTCGTTCGCGTTATTTGACGTGGCGACCCGGTCGCGGGATTAATCCATATGCTGAATCTGCAACCCCTTCGGGCCCGGCTGGGTCCTCCATTTCAACCGTTCACAATTCGAACGTCTGACGGGCGCAGTTTCGATGTTCCCCATTCTGATTTCATCGCGATCGGGCGAGGCGTCGTTTCTGTGATCGACCAAGAGGACGTGTCGCATACTTTGGATGCGCTCCACATCGTTTCGATTAATGAGGCCGCGCCGCAGGAGAATCCGAACGGATCGTAGCCATTGTCGATTGCGACCAAAACCGGCGATGAAGGTGAGACATCGCTCATGTATGGGCGTCGGGTCCCGAAAACGGATGCGCGGGTGGACGCGTATGGTTGCGTCGATGAACTAAACTCGGCGCTTGGTCTGGCTCGGGCCTCGGCGAGCGATTCTTTTTTGGTCGAACAGATTCTCGCCGTTCAAAAGGAACTCGTTGTTGTGATGGGGGAATTGGCAACGGCGAGTGAAGATTTGGATCGTTATGTCAAAGACGGGTTTCAATTAACCAATCCGGCGATGACCGACCGGCTCACCAGCGTTGTGGACGATTTGGAGAAAAACCGGCTCGGCAAATTCAAGGATTGGGCAGTTCCCGGTAAAACGATCGGCTCAGCTGCGCTCGACCTGGCTCGGACAGTTTGCCGGCGAGCGGAACGGCGGGTGGCTGCGCTGATGGCGGCAGACGCCAAGTTTAATCGAGAGATCCTGCGCTATCTGAACCGTCTTTCCGATCTGTGCTGGCTCCTGGCGCGCTACGCGGAACAGCTTCAGGAATCCAACAGGTAGGGACGCCTTTCCGAGGCGTCCGACTAATCTGGGATTGAGTGATGTTCGGGAGAAGAGTCGGACGGCTCGGAAAGCCGTCCCCACCTATGGAGAAAGCCTAATATTCCGTTTGCCTTTGAGCACCTGCTAGAGCATCTTCCCCGCTCCCGTTTTACCTATGGCGACACCGATAGAATTAATTCCTGAGCTGCTCGAGGCCGGGGTCCATTTTGGTCACCAGACCAAGCGCTGGAACCCGAAGATGAAGCCGTTCATTTTCGAAAAGCGGAACCAGATTTACATCATCAATCTGGATGAAACGGCGAAGCAGCTTCAGCGTGCCACGGAATTTCTCCAGGAAGTGACGCGCCGCGGCGGGAAGATCCTGTTCGTCGGTTGCAAGAAACAGGCGCAGGAAGCTGTGAAGGAAGCGGCGACGGCTTGTGGACAATTTTATGTCAATCAGCGCTGGCTCGGCGGGACGCTGACGAATCTGGCCACGATTCGCAAGAGCATCGGCCGTTTGAAATATATCGAGCAGATCGAGGAGTCGCCCGATTACAAGAAGATGGGCAAGCAGGAGCTGGCGGCGTTGAATCGTGAAGCGGCGAAGCTGCGCCGGAACCTGGACGGCATTCTGGAAATGTCGGCGTTGCCTGATGTGATGGTTGTCATCGACACGACGCGCGAAAACAACGCGGTCCTCGAAGCGAGGCGACTTGGCATTCCGACGGTGGCGATCGTGGACACGAACGCCGACCCTGAAATCATCGACTACCCAATCGCGGGCAACGACGACGCGATCCGCGCGATCCGCGTGATGTTGCAGAAGCTGGTGGATGCGATTGTGTCGGCCGGCGCCGACGCGCGCGCGCGCGAGCAGGTGGAGATGGCGGGAGTCTCCGCGTAGCGGAGACGGTTGAGGGGTTGAGCAGTTGAGAGGTTGAGAAGACCTTCGCGCTCGGTATCCTCTCAACCGCTCAACTTCTCAACCATTCAACCGTTTTCATGGACCCGAAACTCGTTAAACAACTCAGAGAAAAGACCAACGCCGGCATCATGGATTGCAAGCGGGCGCTGGCCGAAACCGGTGGCGACCTGGAGAAGGCGGAGGCCGTGCTGCGCACGAAGGGAATCGCCGGCGCCAGCAAGAAGGCTTCGCGGGCGACGAAGGAAGGAATCGTCGCTTCCTACATTCATCTGCAGGGGAAGGTCGGCGTTCTCGTCGAGGTAAATTGCGAGACCGATTTCGTGGCGAAGAACGAGAAGTTTCGCGAGTTCGTGAAAGACATCACGCTTCACATCGCGGCCGCGCATCCGCTCTACGTGAATCGCGAGGAAGTCCCGGCGCAGCTCATCGAATCCGAGCGCGCGATTTATGAAGCGCAGGTGAAAGGGAAACCGGCGAACGTCATTTCCAAGATCGTCGAGGGCAAGCTGGACAAATTCTACAGCACGGTTTGCCTGACGGAGCAGGGGTTCATCAAGAATCCGGACCAGACCGTGAAGGAATTGGTGGCCACGAAGATCGCGGAGCTGGGCGAGAATATCGTGATCCGGCGTTTCACGCGGTATTTGGTCGGGGAACCACTCAGTTCAGAAATCCCGGCGCCGGTTCAAGAAGCGGAAGCGGCGTAGAGCATCGGAGGGACGTGCTTCTGCACGTCTGTCGCGCTGTTTGGCGCGGCGCCGATCCGAGAAGTCGGACGTGCAAAAGCACGTCCTTCCGAGGAAAACATTGCGCGCCGAGCGCACGATCCACCTCGCGTGAAAAGCAATTTGAGCGGATAGATACAAAGCGCGATGGGATTAGCGGAATACAAGAAAAAGCGAAACTTCAAGGTGACGGCCGAGCCGAGCGGCAAGCCGTTGCCGAAGCTGGTGAAGGGCTCGTGTCGCTTCGTGATTCAGAAACACGATGCCAGCCGGCTCCATTACGATTTCCGGCTGGAGATGGATGGCGTTCTAAAATCGTGGGCGGTACCGAAAGGGCTGCCCTGGGAAAAGGGCGAAAAGCATCTGGCCGTGGAAGTGGAAGACCATCCCGTCGAATACGCGACCTTCGAGGGCATCATCCCGCAGGGGCAATACGGCGGAGGCACGGTGATGGTATGGGACCGCGGTCAGTACCATGTTTACGGCGAAGACCCGGCGAAGGCGTTGCGCGATGGCCGGCTCCATCTGGTGCTGGTTGGCGAGAAAGCGAAAGGTGAATGGGCGTTGATCCGGACGCGAATGGATGGGGGAAAAACGCAATGGTTGCTCCTGAAGAGTGGAACGAGCGTCCGGCCGATCTCGAAAAAGCGCGACGATCAATCGGTCAAGACCGGGCGAACGATGGCGCAAATCGCGGCGCATAAAGACGCCGAGTGGCAATCGAATCGCAAAGAGGACAAAAAGCCTACGTTGAAGTCGCGAATAAAAGCGGCGCTTAAAAAAAAAGACGAAAGCGCAAAGGAAAGTGAAGCAAAGAGCGGCGGCGGCACCGCGCGCTCGTTAGCGAAAAAGGCGCTAGCGAAATTACCGGCGGCGAAAGCACGGTTCGTCGATCCGATGAAGCCGCGGCTGCTGGATACGCCGCCGACGAGTGGCGATTGGAGTTACGAGCTGAAGTTCGATGGCATTCGCGCCTGCGCCATCAAGAACGGCAATAAAGTCAGCCTGATCTCGCGCAATGGGAACGAGCTCCGCGCGCGTTACCCGGATGTTGCGGACGCGATGAAGAATCTGCCGGTCGATGAATGTGTGATCGACGGCGAGGTGGTCGCGCTCGATGAGGAAGGGCGCTCGTCGTTCCAGTTGCTCCAGGGCCTGGAGATGGAGGGCCGCAATTCGCCGATCTGCTTCTACGTTTTCGATCTGCTTCAGGTCAGCGGCAGGAATGTTATGCGGCTGCCGCTGACCGCACGCAAACAATTACTGGCGCAGATTTGCGACGGAGTCCCTGATCCGATTCGCTACTCCGGCGAGATCGGCGGCGACGCGCAGGTGTTACTGGCCGAAGTGCAACGGCGCGGGCTGGAGGGATTGATCGGCAAGATGCGCGATTCCGTTTATGAGCCGGGCCGGCGAAGCGGCGCCTGGATAAAACTCAAGTGCGTCAACGAACAGGAATTTGTCATCGGCGGGTTCACCCCGCCGCAAGGCGCGCGGCAGCATTTCGGCGCGGTCCTCGTAGGCTATTATAAAAAGAAAAAGTTCCTCTTCGCCGGCAAAGTCGGGACCGGATTCAATACGAAGTCGCTCGCTTCCTTGCACAAGAAATTCAAAAGCGAGAAGCGAGACGATTGTCCGTTCGCGGATCTGCCTTCGAAACAGGATGGCCAATGGGTGCAGGGAATCACGCCATCGATCATGCGAAAGATCACCTGGGTGAATCCCGTGTTTGTTTGCCAGGTGAAATTCGCGGAGTGGACGCGCGACGGAAAGTTGCGGCAGCCGGTTTTCCTGGGACTGCGCGAGGACAAAAAGGCGACCCAAGTCCTGCGCGAATCGCCCTCGGCCTGAGGTCAGGCCGGCTCCAAGGATTGGACTTGTCGAGCGCGGCGGTGCTCCTGATATTGCGGCATGAAGGTCAAAGTCGTCGTGACGCCGAAGGCCGCGGTGCTCGATCCTCAAGGAGCGGCAGTGCGCGACGCGATGCAGCATCTCGGGATGCCGGAGGTGCATTCGGTGCGAATCGGGAAATATCTCGAGATCGAAGTTGATGATAAGACGCCGAACCTGGATTCGCGGCTCAACGATCTTTGCCGCGATCTGCTTTCAAATCCGGTGATCGAAGACTACGAGGTCGTAAAGAGTTGAGAGGTTGAGGGGTTGAGAAGTTGAGAGGAGAAGAGGCTGACCAATGAAATTCGCGGTGATCCAGTTTCCGGGATCGAATTGCGACCAGGATTGCCTGGCGGCGTTGAGTGGGATGGCCGGCGTGAAAGCAGAGTACGTCTGGCACAAGAAGACCTCACTGACCGGATACGACGCCATTGTTTTGCCCGGCGGATTTGCCTTTGGCGATTACCTTCGTTGCGGAGCGATCGCGCGGTTCTCGCCGATCATGGCGAGCGTGGTGGAAGAAGCGCGAAGCGGGAAGCTGGTCATCGGCACTTGCAATGGTTTCCAGGTTTTGTGTGAGATTGGGCTGTTGCCCGGCGCGCTGGTCCGGAACCGCGCTCTTCATTTCATCTGCGAGTTGGTGACAACGCGGGTCGAGGTTGCGGATTCCGCGTTCACGCACGGTTGTCCGCAGGGATCGCTGCTCCGATTGCCGATCGCGCACGGCGAGGGCTGCTACTTTGCCGACGAAGCCACGTTGCGGGAATTAAACGAGCGCCGGCAAATCATTCTGCGTTACGCGACCGCCGACGGCCGAATCGATGCATCAGCAAACCCAAACGGTTCGGTGGAAAACATCGCCGGTATCTGCAACCGTGAAGGGAACGTTTTCGGGTTAATGCCGCATCCCGATCGGGCGTGCGAAGAGCGGCTCGGGAGTGCCGATGGGTTGAATATTTTTCAATCGATGATCGAAACCATCGAAGCGACTCGCTCGCGCGCTGCGTAACGCCAAGCGAACAACCGCCGGACGACGTTCGTCCGCGCCGTGCCGAGTGGATGTCTGAAAACGCGGTAAAATTTACACAAGTGTAAACGGAATTTACACAATTTAGGCCGCTCAGAAGCGCTTCCCTAGGAGAGAGTTGCCGGGCATATCCATTGCTCAAATTCGTGGCACAAACCTAACTCCTATGTTGCTACAAAAAACCCTGCACATGAATCAGTCGCTCGATGAGTGCAAATCACGCCTCGCGAGCATCCAATCCTATCGGCGGCAGTTCGTGATGGTAACCAAGGCCACGGTCACTTCCTCAAAGACCGTGGATTTCAGTTTCAGGGGACCGCTCGGGTTCGAAGCGCGCACGGTCCTGTTGTCGGTCGAGAGCGATTCGCCCGACCAGTTCGCGTTTGAATCGACCGGCGGAAACCTGGACGTGATGGGACTGGTCGAATTCACCGAGATCAGGCCGAGCTGCACGGAGGTGACGCTCGCCCTTCATTACGAGATCAAGAACAAACTTTTCGCCTGGCTCGACCGGCGATTTTATTTTGTGGATGCCTTCGTGACCTCGGAGTTGCGAAGCATTCGCGCCCATTTCGAAGGGATCGCGGCGCCCGTCGTGGAGCGCACGCCGGTGCTTTCGATGTTTGAGACGGCAACGGCATAGAGGGACTGCTGTCTCGAGCGAAGAGCACGAATTCGGGGGACTTCGTGCTCTTCTGTTTTGTACGGATCAGGCGATCCGGACGGCGTGAGTTTTATCGAGGCGAAGAACCTGGCCGCGCTCGAGCGCGATCACGGCTTTCGGATCGCGGAGCTTCTCGCCGTTGAGCTGAATGCTGCCTTGTTCGATCAAGCGACGGGCGTCGGCGCGTGATTTTGTTTTCGAGAATGCGTTGGCATAAGCAGAGACCACGATCGAGACAAGATCGGTGTTTTCCGCCCGGAACTCCGGCAGCTCAGCATCAGCTAGCCGTTTTTCGCTGAAGCGCGCGTTCCATTCTTCCAGGGTTTTCTCCGCCACCGCCCGCGAGTGATACGTTTCCACGATTGCTGAAGCCAGATGCTTCTTCGCCTCGAGCGGATGCGCGGCCGCATCCAGTGGTTGACCCAGGAGTAACGGATAATAGCGCCCCATTAATTCGTCCGAGATGCTCATCAGTTTGCCGAACATTTCCGAGGCTGGTTCCGTGAGGCCGACATAATTCCCGAGGCTCTTGCTCATTTTCATTGAGCCGTCGAGGCCCTCCAAAATCGGCAGGACGAGCACGACCTGCTGCGGCTGGCCTTCCTGTTTCTGGAGATCGCGGCCGACGAGATTGTTGAAGAGCTGATCGGTCCCGCCCAGTTCCACGTCCGCCTTTACCATCACCGAATCCCAGCCTTGCATGATCGGATACTGAATTTCGTGCGCATGAATCGGCTGCGCCTGATCGATCCGATTCCGGAAATCCTCGCGCTGAAGCATCTGCTGCAACGTCACCATGCTGTTGAGCTGGATCACATCCTCGAAGCCCATCTTGGAAAACCAATCGCCGTTGGCGACCAGTTTCGTTCGCGCCGGATCGAGGACTTTGAACGCCTGGGCGCGATACGTCTCCGCGTTCGCTGCCACTTGTTCGCGTGAAAGTTGAGGGCGAGTGGCGGAGCGACCGCTCGGATCGCCGATCATTGAAGTGAAATCGCCGATGATCAGGATGGCCTCATGCCCGAGATCCTGGAACTGGCGCAGCTTCCGCAGAATGATCGCGTGACCGAGATGGAGGTCCGGGCTCGTCGGATCGACGCCGAGTTTCACCCGGAGCGGGCGTCCCAGCGCGAGTTTTGCCCGCAGTTCAGCTTCGCTGATGATCTGGGCCGCGCCCCGCTTGAGTAGGGAAAGGGCTTCGTCCGGTTGCATGGTCCGCGCTCGAATCTTGTAGCCGGATGCTACTTACTCTTGTTCAACAATTCGCGCACCTGTTCGATCGTGAGCGGCTTGTTCTGGGCCGAGAGCGCTTTTTGGCTTTTGCCTTGATCCAGAAACGGGCGACTGCCGGCGTATTCGCGGATGGGCGTAGTCCTCGTCGTCGTGCTCTCGGGCGCCACCCGGGTACCCGCGGCCGCGGCTGGGATTGCGATCATCGTGTCGTTGTTTTTCAACTGTGAGCGCGAGGAAATGTTCGCGATCGAATCTCCCGCGCGAAAATGGCGCGCGGCAAATTGACGTGGAGTGAATACACGTTCCTCCGGCAGAGTTTTCAAGACGGGCTTCTTGGGCGAATAAAAACTGCGGGTGGGAACGCTTTTATCGAGGTAAGCGGCCCGTGTGTTTGTGAACTTCTTATTCTGCGCGGAATTCGCCAGGGCCGTGTTCGGTTTCAGAATCCGGTCGATCAACTTGCGCTCCTGATCCTGCGCCCAGGAGGTGGTGACGCCGATGAATAGAATTCCGATAACGACGATCATCCGCACGTCTGCGAACGTGCCGAACTCGACGCGCCGTTGTAAAGAGAATTGTCCGCGCGTTGAGCGATCGGATGTCGCCGCTTCCGTCATTTGCTCTAGCGCCAAAGGCGCGATGTTCAGTGATTAGCCTGGGGCAACGCCCCAGATATTCGCGTAACGCCAAACCCCAGCGCTGAAAGCGCGATTCAACTCGACTGTGATGGTCTTGAGAGTGAACCGGACATTGAAGCGCGCTTTCAGCGCTTGTTCATTTTCCGATCCAGAAGTCCTGGGGCGATGCCCCAGGCTTCGGATGAAGGTGCGCCTTTGGCGCTCAAGCGATTCAGGGCCTACGACGCCCGAAATTGTAAGAGGCCGGCGCGACGATCAACGCCCGAGGGCTGCCTGGAGCACACTCGCTTTCGGCGGCGAGGCGACGCTCCCGCTGAGAATATCGCCCGCGCTGACACCGCGCCCGTAGTAACGCGCGTTCGCCGTTTTTTGCGTGGCGATGACTGTGCCTTCGAGCGACGCGCCCGCGAAAAGGCCCTTCGTTCGGCTGTAGGTATAAATCGCAGCGGTCGGCGTGACCGCGGCCTCCGCTTCACGACCCACTGGGCCCGCCGCCACGCTGGCGTCCGCGCCCAAGGTAAGATTCCCATCACGCGAAAACGCGCGCACTGCTCGGTTCGTGTTCAAAATGAAAACGAACTCGGTGATTTGCGCGCCGATCTGCGGGCCCCAGCCCGCGCCGCCCGTGCCGATGAAGGACGGGCCGGACCAGCCGTTGCCCGTGCGGGCAACTACGATTCCCTGGCCGCCTTTGCCGCTGAGGCCAAAGCCCACTTTGACAACGGTGAGAATCGCGAGCCCCTTGGCGTTGCGCATCACGCTCCGCGGAATCCCTCTTTCCGGCATCCGCTTGAATTGGCGGAGGATCGAGGCCGATTGATTGACGACTTCCTGTTCCGTGGCGGCGGTCGCCGCGGCGAACGGGAGCAGACAAATGACGAGCAGTGCGCAGATCGTTTTCATGGTTACAATTACTTCGCCTGATCGAAGGACAATGGCCGTATCACCGCGGTTGCTAATCGTTAGGCCTTCGCATGAACAACCTGATTGACCAGCCGACCGACGACTCTTTCATGAACGAGGCGTTGCGCCTGGCGCAAAAGGCATTCGCGCAGGAGGAGGTCCCAGTCGGCGCCGTGGTCGTGCGCGGGGGCAGGATCATCGCCCGCGCCTTCAACCAGGTGGAGATGCTCAAGGACGCCACCGCGCACGCGGAAATGCTCGCGATCACTCAGGCGGAAGCGGCGGTGGGCGACTGGCGCCTGAACGATTGTGACCTTTACGTCACCAAGGAACCCTGCGCGATGTGCGCCGGCGCCCTGGTCCACGTTCGGATGCGCCGCGTCATTTTCGGTTGCGCCGATCCGCGCAGCGGTGCCGCCGGCGGCATCATGAATTTGTTGCAAATGCCTTCGCTCAATCACCACTGCGAAATTACTTCCGGCGTTCTGATGCAGGAATGCGCGGGGCTTCTCCAAAGCTTTTTCCGGGCGCGCCGGCGCGCCGACGTTCCCGATGCTTGAAGCGCGAACCATTCCACCCGAATCTCTTGCCACGGAGAGACTGCTCTTGCGCAAACCGCGTGCGCAAGACGCGGCGCCGATCTTCATCACTTATGCGCAGGATCCGGAAGTCGTCCGTTACCTCACGTTTCTTCCGCACCGCGATTTGCACGACACGGTCGAAGTCGTCGAGCGGTTTCTGGAAAGCTGGCGGGACGGGAAATCGTATTGCTGGCTGATCTTTCGACGTGACGATGAACAACTGATCGGCGCCATCTCCGCGCGGGAGGATCAGGGGATCAATCTCGGTTATCTTTTGGCCCGTCCTTTTTGGGGACAAGGTTTCATGAGCGAAGCGCTGGGCGCGATCGTCGGATGGGCCTTCTCAGTCCCTTCCCTATTCCGGGTCTGGGCGGTTTGCGATCTGGAAAACGACGCTTCGGCGCGGCTCCTCGAGAGGAACGGTTTCCATCAGGAGGGTATTCTGAGGAATTGGTCGCTCCATCCGAATGTTTCCGATACTCCACGCGACTGCTACTGCTACGCGAAGACCCGCGGCGCCTGACCGCAATTCGGACTCGCTCCTCCCCGCGACCCGTGATTAACTTTCCGGGTCGAATCCTAACGTAACCATGAGCAGCACCACTTTTCTTCGCAGCGCGGTCCTTCTTTTCAGCGCGATCCTTGCCGTGTCTGCGACGGCTTCGGACGACCACCCGCTCTTTCATTCCACGAACCCGTTGGCGCCCCGGGACGAGTGGGGCGTGCTCCACCAAATGCCGAATGTCGATCCGACTGATTATTTCCACCGGTCAGGCTCGCGGCTCTATTACTATTTCAAATCGCGCCAGGAACTGTTGCGCGATCCGGCCTACGTCGCCTCACTCCAGGTCGTCCTGCGAAGCCGCGGCTATTATTGCGGCCCGATCGACGGCATTATGTCCGACGCCGTCTCCGAAGGCATCGCGCGCGCGCAAAAGAATCACGTCCAGCGCGTGACCGGCACCCTCACCGTTCCCGTTCGCCGCGCCTTGAATCTGCCGTAACGGCCTTCGTCATTCGTCATTGGAACGCCTGCCTCGCTAGGATTCGAACCTAGACAAAGAGATCCAGAATCTCTGGTGCTACCGTTACACTACGAGGCATCGATCGAAGGGCGATAGACCTAAGACGTTCGTGGGTATTTCGCAAGTCCTGTAGCGGCGGTCTATGACCGCCGAAGGGCAATGTGCGCCGGACGAAATCGACGGTCATAGACCGCCGCTACAGGAAACGGATTTATCGGGCAGGCGTCGCGCCGCTCAACCAGATTTCCGCGCCTTCGCGCGCGGCTTCCACTTCGAGCTGCCGGCCGCTTTCCACCACCAGGAGGCGCGCCCGTTCCAGCATCTCTTCGATCTGGCGATCGTCGTGGCTGGGATCGTGGTGAAACATGAACAGCTTTTTTGCTCGCGCTTCCAACGCCAGCGACACCACCCGGCTGAGCGCGCCGTGCCCCCAGCCGATGTGCTCCTGGTATTTTTCGTCGGTGTATTGCGTGTCGAGAATCAGCACATCACAGTCCTTGAGAAATTCGACCAGCTTCGAGCGTTGCACGACCGCCTGGGCGCGGGCCCGTTCGGCATGAACGCCGTCGCGTTCCGCCAGCTTCAGCTTCAACGGCTCGAACGGCTCGTTGTCCGGCAGAAACGCGATCGAGCCTTCCTTGGTGAACAGCCGGTAGCCGGCACAGACCCCGGGGTGATTCAGGAAGCGCGAGCGCACCCGGACGTCGCCGACATTGAAATCCATCTTCTTGAGTTCCCGGACCTTGATGGTGCCGGGAAGATTTTTCCAGCTCACCGGAAAGAACGGCAGTTCCATCTGGGCGGCGAGGATCGTGGCGAGGCCATCGCGCGCGCCCTGATAGCCGAAGACGTTGATCGTGTTCTTGGCCTGGTAGGCGGGCAGAAAAAACGGGAGTCCCTGGATGTGGTCCCAATGTGTGTGAGTCAGCAGCAGCGTCAGGTTCATGGGGGCGTTGCCGAATTCCTGGTTAAGGGCGAGGCCCAGCTCGCGGATTCCGGAACCCGCATCCAGGATGATGATTTCCCCGTTCGTGCGAACTTCGACGCAAGTCGTGTTACCGCCGTAACCGATTGTCGACGGTCCCGGGACCGGAATCGATCCGCGAACACCCCAAAATTTTATCCGCGTCGAGGGCGGATGGAATTTCAGCGAGCGCGAATCGCGGCCGGCCAATTTTCCCGGGCGACGCCGCGGGCGTTTGATGGCGGCGGCGAGCTTCTCCCATTTGAGTGGCTTGACGAAGTAATCGTCTCCGCCCGCTTCCAGGACCGCTTCGCGATCGATGTTATACCGGCGGCCGGCCATGATGATGATCCGGGCCAGGTCGAGTTTCTCGCGGATCGCGCGGCAAACCTGAAGGCCGCTCATTTTCGGCAGGAGCAGGTCGCACACGACCGCGTCCGGCCGTTTCGCGAATGCCAGCTCGATCCCCGCTTTGCCTTCGAGCGTCTCGATCACGTCCCAGCCGTGCTTCACGAAGAGGCGCGCGATTTTTCGGCGGCTCTCCACGTCGTCCTCGATGAGTAACACCGTCGGCATGGCTTGTTGCGCCGGATTTTGTCAGCCTCGTTCGGGGAAACAAGCGTTTTTCAGGAAGGAGTTACGCAGATTTCTGTAGCCGCGGCCCTGTGGGCCGCGTGGGTCTGGGCGTCGATGCATCCCGGCGCTTCGCACAGCGAAGCGGCTACAGAAGAGGCGCAGCGTCGCTAGAGCAGGCTCGAACCGAAGCCGCCCGGCTTGCCGCGTTTCCAGCGCAGATCGGGATGGAGATTGATTTCTTCCGGCGCCACATCGAACCCGACCGACCGCAGCAAATACGAAACGCCCTCCCGGCTTTCCATGGTTTCCTTCAGGCTGCGCGCGAACAGCTCGATGTATTCCTTGTAGGATTCGAGCGCCAGCTTGCCCTCCGCGAAATGCTCGGCCAGCGCTTCATCGTGATAATCGATCAGCTCCACCAGGGCGCGCCGGAGTTTCAGCCGCATTTCCGGGTCGACCACCACCTTGAACGGGGTCGCGCCGGGGTCCGGTTTGGCGATCTCCTTTTTGAGCGCGGTCTGGTCCGCGGAAACGAGCTGATAATCGCGAGGTTCGTCCATTTTTGCGGGTCAATATAGCCTCGAAAAGGCGCGCAGGGGTGGGGGACAGTTGTGGATTGACCTGCTGGTTGTGTCAAACCAGAATCGCCGCCATGAAAAGAACTCTCATCACATTGGTTATGGCTGTAAGCTTGGTGTCCGCTGCTTTTGGCGCCGGGGCCGACGCGGAATTGAAAGCGATCGAACAGCAATGGCTCGACGCCTACATGAAGAGCGACCCAGCTTTCATTAAGAACCTCGAGGCCGAAGATTATTCGATCATCGAACCGGACGGCGCCGTTTCGACCAAAGCCCAGGACGTCAAAGCGACAACCGACAAGACCTTCGTTTTGAAAACCGCCACGATGAGCGATTTCAAATGCCGGATGATCGGCGACAATGCTGCCGTGGTAACTTGCATGCTGAAGATGAGCGGCACGGAGGATGGGAAGGATTTTTCCGGCGACTATCGCGGCACCGACGTCTTCGAGAAGAAGGCCGGCAAATGGATGGCCGTGGCTTCGCAGCTGACGAAAGTCGGCAAAGAATAGCGCCTGCCACTGTTCTTCTGTAGCCGCTTCGCTGTGCGAAGCGTGGGAGGAATCGTCGCCATCAATAACGCCGCCCACCCGCCTTCGTCCGACTACGGCGTGGCAGGCAGGGCGGCGGCTACAGAAGGCGCTATCTCCTAAAAGAAAATTGGGATGATCAGGATGGCGACGATGTTCACAACCTTGATCATGGGATTGATCGCGGGGCCGGCCGTGTCCTTGTAGGGATCGCCGACGGTGTCGCCGGTGACGGAGGCGGCGTGGGCGAAGGAGCCTTTGCCCCCGAGATTACCTTCCTCGATGTATTTCTTGGCGTTGTCCCACGCGCCGCCGCTCGAAGTCATCGCGATGGCGACGAACAGGCCGGTGACAATGGTGCCGACGAGCAGACCGCCGAGAACGACAGGGCCGAGCGGTTTGATCATGGCAACGGCGAGGACAAACAGGACGGGCAAGAGGGCGGGAACAATCATTTCGCGGAGCGCCGCCTTGGTAACGATGTCGACGCAGGTGCCGTACTCGGGAACGTCTTCGCCGCGGAGGATGCCGGGCTTTGCGGTGAGTTGCCGACGCACTTCGCGCACGACCGCACCCGCCGCCTTGCCGACGGCGTCCATGCTGAACGCGGTGAAAATAAACGGCAGCAATCCGCCAATGAACAAGCCGATGATGACTTTTGGTTCCGTGAGCGAAAACTGAAACGAGTACGGGCGACCGTTGGCGGCAAAATGCGCTTTCAATTCTTCGACGTAGGAACCGAAGAGCACCAGGGCCGCCAAACCCGCGGAAGCGATCGCGTAACCTTTCGTGACCGCCTTCATCGTGTTACCGACGGCGTCCAACTCGTCGGTGATGCCGCGAATCTCTTTCGGCAGATTGCTCATGACCGCGATGCCGCCGGCGTTGTCGGTAATCGGGCCGAAGGCATCGAGCGAAATGATGATGCCGGCCATCGAGAGCATGCTCATGACCGAAATGGCGATGCCGTAAAGGCCGGCGAAATGGAAGCTCAGCAGGATCGCGATGCCGATGAACCCGACCGGCAACGCGGTGGCGTGCTGGCCAATGGCGAGACCGGCAATGATGTTCGTGGCGTGCCCGGTCTCGGAAGCCTTGGCGATCTTGCGGACCGGCGCGTAGCTCGTTGAAGTGTAGTAGTTGGTGATGAGAACGACGATCCCGGTCATGAGCAGGCCGACGAGCGACGCATAATAGAGATCGGTCGCCGAGCGATCGAGACCGCCGATGGTAACCGGGTTCGGGAAAAGCAAATGCGTCGCGGGCCAATACAAAATGGCTGAGACGAGACCGCTCGCGCCGACCGCGCCCATCAAAACCGTCCCGGGCCGTCCGCCGCTGATGTTGACGAACAAGATGCCGATGACCGCGCCGAGCACGGAAATGCCGCCGAGGACGAATGGATAAATGATCGCCGCCGGATACGAGCCGAGGGTGAGCGCGCCGACGAGGATCGCACCGATCAAACTCACCGCGTAGGTCTCGAAAACGTCCGCGGCCATGCCAGCGCAATCGCCCACGTTGTCGCCGACATTGTCCGCGATGGTGGCCGGGTTGCGCGGATCGTCTTCCTCGAGATTGCTCTCGATTTTGCCGACGAGATCGGCGCCCACATCCGCCGCCTTTGTGTAAATGCCGCCGCCAAGACGCGCGAAGACGCTGATCAAACTTGCGCCTAGGGCGAGACCGACCAGGCTTTTCACCGCCATGTCGTGCGCAAGCCAGTTGGCCAACGTGTAAAACCCACCGACCGACAACAGCGCCAGACCAACCACGAGAAGGCCTGTGACCGCGCCGCCGTTGAACGCGACGCGCATGGCGGCCGAGCGCGATTGGCTGGCAGCCTGGGTAGTCCGCGTGTTCGCCAGCACGGCAATGCGCATACCGATGTAACCGGCGGCAAGCGAACAGAAGGCGCCAATCACGAAACCGATCGCGGTGAATTTGTCGCGAGAGATAAAGAGGAGGATGAAAATGACAGCGGCGATCGCGCTGATGGTTACGACCTGGCGCTTCAGGTAAGCTTTCGCGCCTTCTTCGATCGCGCCCGCAATCTGCCGCATTTTGTCATTCCCAGGCGACAACCGAATGACCGCTTTGATCAGGAGAAAGGCAAAAATCAGGCCCAGAACCGCGCAAACCATCGAAAGGGTGACACCGGATTTGAGGATATCGAGGGCGAGAAAAGTCATGACGGCTTCGTTGAAAGTGGGGGACTTTAGTTAGGTTTACCGGACTGGCAACGGGTAAATCACCTGCAATTAGTCCTGTAGCCGCCGCCCTGTGGGCGGCGTGGGATTGGCGGCCGCGATCGCTCTCACGCTTCGCATAGCGAAGCGGCTACAGAAGACAGAATTCCTACAGTTCGAAAACGGCGCGCAAACGCTGGAGGAAGGAGGAGCGGTACTCCGATTCTTTTTTCTTCTGCTCGGGCGCGGCCGCGGCTTCTTTGACAATTCCTTCGCCTTCCAGTTTGCGTTGCGCCAGCAGTTCGCTCAGAGCGCTCAGGTATTCGGGCGATTCACGCAGCACCTCCGCCATGACGTGCTTGCTGATCTCGAGCACTTCGCAATCGTTCTCCGCCTGGATCGTGGCGGAGCGCGGCTCGCCAGTGAGCAATGCGAATTCGCCAAAACAATCGCCCGGGCGCATCACGCCGACGCGTACGCTCGCGCCGTTCCGGGCCACCGAAACCGCGGCATCGCCGCGCAGCATGACAAACATTGAGTCGCCCGGATCGCCCTCCCGGATCAGGCGTTCGCCGCGGCCGTAGCGCTGAATTTGCGCGTTCCGCAGGACGTTTTCGAGCTGGGCGTCGTTCATGCAATCGAAGAGCGCTTCGCCGCGGAGAATGGCGCGCGCCTCGGCCCGGTCATCGGCGATGCGTTTCGGGCCGCGCTGGAGATGAAGGGTGCGGATGGGGAAGGGAATGGTGATGTGCTGGCGCCGGAATTCGTACCAGATATTGGTCCGGATGGCGTCGCAGACATCGTTATACTCACGATGATTCCCCATCGAAAACTTGATCTCGTAGATCACCGCGGAATCCGCGAAATCCATGACAAAGACTTTCGTGGGCGGATCGGGGAGAACGCCTTCAGCGCTGTTGGCCGCGCGACGCAGCGCATCTTTCACCCGGTTCGGGGCCACGTCGTAATCCGCGCCCACCCGCAAACGCATCGCGTGGATCTGGGTGGGGTAATGAAGGTTGATGATCGTGTTGCGCGCGATCTGGTAATTGGGGATGTCGAGATAAATGCCGTCGTTGGTGCGGAGCCGCGTCGAGCGCCAGTTGATCTCCATGACCTCCGCGAATCGATCCTGGATATGGAGCCAGTCCCCGACCTTGTACGGTTTGCTGATTTGGAGCGCGATGCCGGAAATGATTCCGCCAAAAAGATCCTGGGTGGCGAAGCCAAGGACGATCGCGGCGATGCCGGAGGTGGCGAGGATACCTCGCAACTCGCCTTGCGCGTGATAGCCGACGCTCAAGACGATGAGCAGCGCGATCAGGTAAATAAAGAGCGCGACGACTTGGCGGAGAAAATGCGGGATGGTCGTACGCCGTTTTTTTCCCCAATAACCCTCCCAGAGGTAGCGATCGAGGAGCGCGACGATGAAAGCGGTGCTGAGAAGAAAGACGGCGGCGCCGACGTGGTTGCGCCAGTTCGCCTCGACGCCGTAGAACGAAGTGGCCGCGTAAAACGCGAGCGTCAGACAGAAAAGCTGGAAGAGAACACCGAGGCGCACGCCCGCCCGGCGCTTAAGGAGGCGGCCGATGGTGAGCGCGGCGAAATAAGTCGCGATAAAAACGAACACCGTGACGAGGGCTTTCTGGCTCTGGAAAATTTGTAACATCGGCAGTTGGCAGAATAGCAGCGGGGAGGCGATGGCGACAAGTGCGCTCGCGCTGCTTCTTCTGCAGCCGTCGCCCTATGGGCGACGCGGGAGAACGCGATGCCTCATCTCACGCCTCGCATAGCGAGGCGGCTACAGAAGAGCCTACAACTTGGGCGCGATAACCAGCCACGCCCAGCCGGCGAGAAAGCAGAGGCCGCCGAGCGGAGTGATCGCGCCGAGCCAGCGGACGTTGGCCAGCGCCATCGCATAAAGACTGCCGCTGAAAAACAGGATGCCGGCGGCGAGCAGCAGGTAAGCCGCGCGATTTCCCGCGCCATAGAGCGCGAGCGCCAGCAGCGCGACGGCGTGCACCAAATGATAAAGCACTGCTTTGTTCCAGGCATCGAGCATGCCGCTGCTCTCCAGCTTCGCCTTCAACGCGTGCGCGCCGAATGCACCCAGGGCCACGGCCACAAAACAAAATACCGCCGCTATCCGGAGGAGTGCGATCCGGCTCATTTGCCTCCGAAAAATTTCCGGAACGATTGGAAAAGCCGCCCCGGTAGCGTCGTCGCCTTTTGTCCCAGGTCCTGGAGCTTCTGGGCAAATTGCGTCTGGGTGCCGCCGTGGATTTCGCACACCACCGTAGGCACCTTGTCTTCCGGCAACGTGATTTCGTAAGCGGTCCCAGCGGCGTTGCATCCTGTGGCCGCCAGATGATTCGAGATGGAACAAACCGTGGCGCGGGCGAGCGGCATCGTCGCCTGGAGCGGCTGCGCCGGATAACGCTGGGCCGCTTTCGTCATGACCTGCGTCCAAACCGGCAGCGCGAGCGCGGCCCCGTACCCGCGGGCCATGATCGTTTGCGGCTGGTCGAACCCAACCCAGACGCCGCAGGTGATCGCGTTCGTATAACCGACGAACCAGGCGTCTTTGTAATCGTTCGTCGTCCCGGTTTTACCGGCGGCCGGCAGTTTGAAGCCTAACGACTTCGCGCTCGCGGCCGTTCCGCTCACGAGCACCTGCTCCATTAATTCCGAAGTCATCCAGGCCGCGCTCGGGTCGAGCGCCGGGACGCTCACATGCGCCGCGCGATAAATCGGGTTGTGGTCCGCGTCGTCGATCCGCTCGATGATGTAAGCCTGCTTGCGAACGCCGGCGTTCGGAAAAACTGTGTACGCCGCGGTAAGATCTTTCAGGTCCGTTTCGAACGCGCCAATGTAAATCGCCGGGCCGTGCGAAATGTTTTGGCCAAGCCCAAGCGTCATCGCGATCTTCTGCACATCATCGAGTCCGGCGAGCTCGCCCACGCGCACGCTCATCGTGTTGCGCGAATGAATCAGCCCGTAGGAAACCGGCTGCACCCCGCCGTAGGTGCCGTCGGAATTTCCTGGCGCCCAATTTCCGGCGCCCTGGATCTCGCCCGGCTCGATCGGCCCGTCGCTGACTGCGGCGCCGGGAAGCAGACCGTGCATGAACGCGACCGTGTAGACGAACGGCTTGAACGAGGAGCCGATCTGGCGATTCGCCGGCGTGAGCGCGCGATTGAATTTGCTCTGCGCGTAATCGCGTCCACCGACAAGTGCGCGGATTCCGCCACTCTCGTTGTCGATCGCGACGAGCGCGCCTTGCAAGTACGGCATCGACGAATCTTCGCCCTCTGCCGGCGGCCGGTAGTTCGCCTTCAGCGGATGTCTGTAGCCCGACTGGTGCTCGATCTTGCTCAGCTGCGTTTCGAGCGCCTGGGTCGCGGCGAGTTGCACGGTGGGATCGAGCGTCGTGTAAATGAAAAGGCCGCCGTCATCGATTTGTTCCGGCGTGAGGAGCAGGTTCAGGTCGCGCTGGACCGCGTCCATCGCATAGTTCTCCTGGATAAGCGGCATCCGTTTCGGATGCGACGCGACCTTGGTGAGCTTCGCTTCCTGCGCCTGCGCCAGGCTGATCTTCTTCAGCTCGACGAGACGATCGAGCACTGTGTCCCGCTGGACCGCGGCGCCCTCCGGATTTTTCAGTGGCGAAAAACGGTTCGGGCTCCGGATCAAGCCGGCCAGGATCGCGGACTCCGACAGGTTCAATTTCGCCGCGTCCTTGCCGAAGTAAGCGAGCGACGCGGTCTGCACGCCATAACAACCGGCGCCGAAATAAATCCGGTTCACATACGCCTCGAGAATTTGTTGCTTGGTAAAATCCTTCTCGATCCGGAGCGCCACCATGGCTTCCAGGACTTTGCGGCTGAGGGTGCGCCCGCCGAGCGGCAGGCTGTTGCGGGCCAGTTGCTGGGTAATGCTGCTGGCGCCTTCCCTGGCCGAGCCGCTCATGATGTCGCGCACGAGCGCGCGCGCAATCCCGCGCCAGTCAATTCCGCCGTGCTCGAAGAAGCGCGTGTCCTCGCGCGCGAGAAGCGCGTCGATGAAAAAGGGCGACACTTCGTTCAACGCGACCTTGACCCGGTTCGCACCCGCGAGACGGCTGTAGATTTTCCCGTCCACGTCGAAGACGGTATTGCGCTCCGGCATGTCGCCGACCTTTTTCAGGTCGTAGGTCTGGGCCCAGACCGCGTAGAACAAGAGCACCGCGAAGACCGCGACGATCGGCAGCGCGAAGAGCGCGAGCTTCCACGGGAGGCGGAACTTGCCTCCGCGTTTTTTCGGCGAAGCGCGCGCGAGAAGCTTCATCGTTGAGGAAGGTTAATCGTTGAAGGGTTGAAGGGTTGAAGGGTTGCAGCGTTAGAGCAATGCAACGCTTCAACCGTTCAACGCTTTAACTCTTCAACGCTGCAACGGCCCTTAAAGTCGCATCTGGACCGCGCTGGCCGGCTGCTCGTGCGCGCAGGGCGCGTTGGTCGGCACCCCGGCATCCGCGGTATTCACCTGGACGAGCTTGTTCTCGACCAGATACTCCTCGACTTCGTCGCCGCTGATGTCGGCCAGCATTTTGTCGTTGATCTCGACGCAGGGCGAAAGCGGCTGGCCGGTCTTGGTCTCCATCTCCCAACGGAAGGCCGGGTTCTGGATAATGTCTTTCTCGGTGTAAGGAAGATTGTATTTGGCGAGCACGGCGCGAACGCCGGCGCTCCAGCCGCAGGTGGTTTTGAGGTAGGCAGTGATCTTGGGCGTATCCATGCCGGGAACCTAGCATGCGCGGCGCGGTTTGCATTCGCTCTTCGCGGCGCTAAGAAATGGCATGAGCTTCACCCTGCAAATCGCCGACCGCGCGCCGGACTTTCGGCTCCCGGCGACCGATGGAAAAACTTATGCGCTCGATGATTTCGCCGCCGATCCGGTGCTGGTGATTTTCTTTACCTGCAATCATTGCCCTTACGTCATCGGCTCGGATGAGTCCACGCGGCGAACCGTGGAGAAGTTCGCGCCGCGCGGCGTTCGCTTTGTCGCCATCAATTCGAACAGCCCGAACACTTACGCCGAGGATGATTTCCCGCACATGGTGCAACGGATGCGCGAAGAGAAATTCCCTTGGGTTTACCTTCACGACGCCACCCAGGACATCGCGCGCGCGTTTGGTGCGCTTCGCACCCCGCACTTTTATGTTTTCGATCGCGCCCGCCGGCTCATCTACACTGGACGCGCCGTCGACAACCCTCGCCAAGCGGAACGCGCGAAGACGCACGATCTCGAGCGGGCCCTGGAAGAGCATCTCGCCGGCAAGACGATCAGCTCGCCGGTGACGAATCCCGTTGGTTGCAACGTGAAGTGGGAAGGCCACGACGCGCATTGGATGCCCGCCGACGCGTGCGACTTGGTCTGATTCGGAGGGACGGGCTTCCGCACTTCCCACTCTTTCGGTCTCACGCTGAATGAAAGTGGGACGTGCGGAAGCCCATCCCTCCGAGTAGGACGCTAAATCTTATGGCGCAACGGCCGGACGCACTGCGTCAGTTTCCGCAAGCCGAGCTGCAACCGAGTCTTCACTGTGCCGAGCGGCGTGTTCGTGGTCGCGGCGATCTCGCGCTGGCTTAGTCCGCTGAAAAACGCCAGCTCCACGGCTTCGCGTTGCACTTTCGGCAGCGTTTCCATTTGCCGGCCGAGAAAACGGCGCAGATCGCTCCCCGAAACTTCGGACGCGGTCGCGTTGCTCCGGATTGTTTGCGCTTGCGGTTTCACCTCGTCCTCGAAACGTTGTTTCGCGCGGCGGTAACTGTCGCGCCGTCGCACCCGGTCGATCGCTCGCCGGCGCGCGATCGTGATCACCCAACCGAGCGGCTTGCCTGCTTTCGGCGAGTAATGGTGCGCCTCGCGCCAAATTTGAAGAAACGATTCCTGGAGCACGTCGTCCGCTTCCGATTCCTCGTGGACCACGCTACCGATCAGGGCGCGGAGCGAACGCGCATAGCGCGAATAAAGTTCCTTCAGCGCGTGCTGTCGCCGCTGGGTGATTTCCTGCATCAGCATTTCATCGCAGATGAAGGAAGCATCCGCGCCGTCGAATTGGGGAAGGATTTCCGGGAATATCGCCATAGTACCGATAAGTTCGGACGCGAGACTGCGGACGGCCATAGGCGCACCGGACTATTGGCCGGTAAGAAAAATCCCGATGGAGCGTTCCCTCTGTATCGCCGGCAGGTTTCAAGGAACTTCGGCCCACGCTAGGGGTTTACCCGATGTGCACTTCAGACACTCCGCCTATTTCAAACTTCGAATCGGTAGGATTTAATTCACGCCAGTTCCTAATGGATTCACACCTTTTGCCGGAAGAAAAACTCGCGATTCTCCAGGCGAGCGATCTGCGCCGGAAATGGCATTCGCTCGACGACCATCGCGTTTGTGTTTTGTGCGATCGCACGATAACCGGGCGCCAAATCGAAGTGGTCCGGGATCCCGGCGGGACGTATTCGGTGCACTGCCCCACACCGGGCTGCCCTTCTGTCTCGAGCGATTGGTTCTATCAGGGCAACGCCTCGTCCGCTTCCAGGCCTGTCACCCACGGAACGCGCGAAGCGAGCATTTGGAGCGGCTAAACCGGTCCTGGGATTCTTTGCCCGATAATCCGGAGGCGACTCGGTAAAACTTCAGTCCTCTCAGCGCTGCCGCCGCGTTTCCCCTTTAGCGCGGAACGAGTATCTGCGTGCCAAGGGGCGTCAGCGGGAATCCAGCGATTTCTCCGCTGACGCCGGCACGCCGCGCGCCGCGTTTCTTTTACTTTTATTTGCCATGCCAGACCAGGAGATACGTTTCCGGCTCACCATTCCGATGGAAGAGGCGTTCGCATTTGCCATGGGCGAGTCGGATTTGAATTACACCCATGTGACCGACGAGATGCGGCAGGTCATCGGCCTTCTCGTCATCGACACCCTTGAATACGGCGAGCAATGGCGCGTGGCTGCCGACGCCCGCGCCTCTCTGGCCGCCCGCTGGCCCGGGTGTTTTGCGTTTTGAAGGGTTGCGGACCGCTGCCTCCTTGTTCGGATCAAGGTGCCAATGGATCGCGCGCGGGAGGCATCGCTTGCTGCGGGAGCAGGGCCCGCTTCGATCTTTGGATGAGGAGCCGCTTCTTGCGAAGCCGGCTGACGCGGGTCTTGGCAGCTTCCGGTGTCGGCTGCAATGATTTCGGCGGTCGGACGGGAATGGGGTTGGTATCAAGGCGGGCCAGCCGGGCGACGAGAGCGGCGTGGGCCTGCTCGCCGCTGGATTTTTCGGCAGACAGCCCGGCGCGGTTGTTGGGGTTTGGATCGCTCATGTTGGCGCGGCTCTGAAGAGGAATTCGCTCGCGCCACCCTGGCCGCGTGTAATGGAATTCCGCGGAATTTTTTTGTTCGAGAGGCCGGCCAACGAAACAGCGGCGAAGTTCCAAGGGTTGTTTGATTTAACGGCTACCGTAAAACGAAAGGTTGCCAGCGATCGGGAAAAACCCTACGGTCCTATCAGGAAAGACCCGACCAGCGACCGTGCGGCTTCCGAAAGGTTATTGGGCGATCGCTGATTGCCTCAACCCTATGTGCTCGATCCTTCTCGTCGAGGACCACCTCGATACCCGGCAAGCGTTCGCGGCGATCCTCAGACACTGGGGACACACCGTTTCCACGAGCGATTCCGTCGCCGGCGGCCTGAGTTTTCTCGAAGAGAACGAAGTGGACGTGGTCCTGAGCGACATCGGTTTGCCGGACCGCAACGGCTACGACTTCATTACCGAGGCGCGCCAGCGGACGCCGAAGATAATGGCGATCGCGGTAAGCGCCTACTTTACCGCCGCCGATCAGGAACGCGGACGGGACGCAGGGTTCGACATGCATTTTGCGAAACCGGTGGATCTGACCGGTCTGCAGCGAGTCCTGGAACGGATGAATTCGGCCGTAGTCCATAATGGCAACGGCACCGCGGTGTAGAGGCGGCTGTCTCCAGCCGCAGGTTCAGAAGTTTTCAAATTCGAATTTCGAAGCACCAAACCGGGGAAATGCTCGAAACGTGCGGTCTCTTCGTTTTCAAACATTCGAGCTTTCCGAAATTTGAACATTGTTTCGAATTTCGGATTTCGAATTTCGAATTTAGGATGTCGCCACCGATGAATTCGAGCGCACCGTTTGTCTCCATCATTATCCCCGTGCTGAATGAAGCGGAACTGATCGAAGCATTTCTGCGCAAGCTGCGATGTCTCGGCGCGAATCTGGAGATCATCGTCGTCGACGGAGGAAGCTCCGATGGAACGTGGTCGCTCGCGGAACCACTCGCGGACCGCCTGATCGCGGCCCGCCGCGGACGGGCGTCGCAGATGAATGCCGGCGCGGAGATCGCGCGCGGGGAAGTGCTTTGGTTTCTGCACGCCGATTTGAAAGCGCCCCGAAATTCGATCGCGCAAATCACGGCGGCCTTGGCTGACGCGAACGTCGTTGGCGGCTGTTTCCGCCTTCGTTATCCGCGCCCTGAATCGATCTATCGCGTCAGTGATACTCTCGGAAATCTGGGCGTAAAACTGTTTGGCTTCGCACTCGGCGATCACGGTATCTTCTGTCGGCGTTCAGCCTTCCTTCGCGCTTACGGATATCCGCTCGTGCCAATTCTCGAAGACGCGGAACTGTATCGTCGAATCAGTCGCTTTGGATCCATGGTGCAAGTGCGCGAAGCGATCGTGAGCGATCCGCGGACGTTTGAGAGATGCGGCCGCTATCGCACGACCGCCGTCTATTTCCTGATCCTGCTTCTCTATGTGTTCGGCGTTCCCATTACCTGGCTCAATGGGATCTATCGCCGTTTTCATAAAAGCGCTGGACCGAAATCGATCGTGCCCGAAAACCTGCCGTCTCGAGCTGCGATTCCCGAGATGTAGTGGCGGCGGTCCCAAGCCGCAACTCAGGATATTCTGCGAGTGAGCAGACCCGCCGCTCCACTCAAGCGGCGCGATCGACCGTCGACCCTTCAACCGGCGGACGCAAAGCTTGGAGATATTGAGCGTCGAAGGCGCGGAGCGCGGTTTCAATGGTGGGACCGAACCCAGCTATTCCATCGCGCACACTCCGGCCTAGCAACGCAATCCAAACGCCGGAACGGACAAATAATTTGGGAGCCCTCACTGCCGAGGGGCTTCCGGGGTGCGATTCATAATAGAGTTCGGCCCGTTGCGCGGTCGCGATCTGGTCTATTTTTTTCGCGCTCATTTCCCTTAATAACGTTCAAAGCTCGCTGCTAGTTTTGCGTTCACCACCTGAACCGAGTATCCGAGAAAGCCTGAGTGCTTTCTCAGCCAACGGGATGAATCGGATGCAAGTCGGCCGCCAGTGGACGCAGCATGCGGAGGCGAGCAAGGACAGCCCGGAACCACGCTGAATACCGCCCGTGCGCTCCCCGTGCCTCGGTGTTTTCGGTTCGCCGATATTTTGCGGCGGCGCTGCTAACTTCGTCGTGATGCGAAGGCCGCGGCTTGGCGGTTGGAATTTTGAAAGTCGCGAAGAGTAGAGGATTAACATAGACCCAGTCGCCCGGGGCAGAGGCGCAGCTGGGGGTTGCGCATTGCAAGCGCATTCGGCCTCGGGTCCCCGTCCGCTCGAGAACGAGAATCTGTCGTCCCGTCATGGTCTCGTGACAGCGGGTGCAGCGACGCTCGTCGTCGAGCGAATGCCAGAAGCGGAATTCATCGAGGTGTCGGAGAACATCGAGCTTGTCGTCGGGCGAGAGCGACAACGGAGGGGATAGCGACATGCCTGGATAATCTCGGAGTGCGCTGCCGTTCGCAATCAGTCGCGAAACTGTCGCGCCTATCGGTCAAATTCCGATTGGGAGGCGGCGGGAAATAAGAAGCGCGGCAACTCCCTGGCGCTCGATAATCAAGTATGCCAGCGAAATCGAAGAAACAGCAAATGGCGGCCGGAGCTGCTCTTGCCGCCAAGCGCGGAGAAATAAAAAAGTCGAAGCTCAAAGGCGCTTCCAAGCAGATGGCTAAGTCGATGAGCAAAAAGCAGCTCAAAGAATTCGCCAGCACCAAGCGAAAAAAGCTGCCCAAAAAGAAAAAGTCTAAATAGCGCCGGCGGACGCGGCGAGCAGCTCGCGGACTTCATCGTCCGAGGTTTGCGAAAAGTCTTCGTAGAATTGCCCGACTCCATGGAAGTTCTCGGGCGCGATTGCGCAAATCGTCTCGTCCACTTCCTTCTCGAATTCCCGGCACGTATCGGGCGCGCCGACCGGAACGGCGACGACAATTTTACCCGCTTCTTTCTGGCGCAAAGCCGCCGCCGCCGCGCGCATGCTCGCCCCCGTCGCGAGGCCGTCGTCCACCAGAATGACAACGCGCCCCCGGATCTCCAGGGGCGGGCGATCATCGCGGTATTCGAGTTCGCGGCGCTCCAACTCAGCTGCCTCACGACTCGTCACCGTTTCCACGATTTCGTCGGCGTGCGGTTGCAGTGCTCGCACCACATCCTGGTTCAAAACCCGCACGCCACCTGAAGCGATCGCGCCCATGGCCAGCTCGCCGTATCCCGGCACGCCGAGTTTGCGCACGATGAAGACGTCGAGCGGGAGATGGAGATGTGACGCCACGGCGTGAGCGACCGGCACCCCGCCTCGCGCTAGGCCGAGGACTATGACGTCATTCCGCCCGGAATAACTGGTGAGCTTTTCAGCCAGTTCCTGGCCCGCCTCTCTTCTATTGCGGAAATACGATCTCACTAAATGATTCGGATATTGCTCGCGCTTAAAGCGGGCGCCCCTTTCCAGCGGTGTGGTGAACAAACCAATCCGCCGTGAGATCCGCGACCCGATCGAGTGCTCCCGGTTCTTCGAAGAGATGGGTGGCGCCCGGAACGATCTCTAATTTGGCCTCGCAATGCATTTGGGTCAGCGCGCGTTGATTGAGGCCGATTACGACATCATCCTCGCCACCCACGATAAGCAGCGTCGGCGCTTGCACGCGCGGGAGTGCTTCGCCCGCCAAATCCGGCCGACCACCACGTGAAACGATTGCCCCGGTATCGTGCGCCAGTTCGGCCGCGGCGACGAGGGCCGCGCCGCCACCGGTGCTCGAGCCGAAGAAACCGATGCGCAGCTGGTTCGTGGCCGGCTCTTCCATCGCCCACCGCGTGGCGTGAACCAGGCGTTCGGCGAGTAGGCTGATATCGAAGCGATGCTGGGCGGTGCGAAGGTCAACCGCCTCCTCTTCGCGGGTGAGCAAATCAAATAGCAGCGTGGCCAGCCCGGCGGCGTTGAGCTGTCGGGCAACGAATTGATTGCGCGGGCTATGCCGGCTGCTCCCGCTGCCGTGCACAAAGAGCACGAGAACCGTCGCCGTTTCGGGGACAGTGAGTGAGCCGTTGAGAGTCACGCCTCCGGCCGGGATTTGGACGTCTGAATTCGTATCGAAACGCTTAGCCTACATTGATTTTGTGCGAACGCGGTTTGGCTCCTTCACGCTTTGGCAAGGTGATTCGCAAGAGGCCATTTTTGAACTCGCTCTTCGCTTTTTCGCCATTCACGTCCGCGGGTAGTGGGATGGTGCGTTCGAACGAGCCGTAAGTCCGCTCCGTCCATTGCCGCCCTTTTTCGTCAGAGCTACGCTCGGACTGTTTTTCGCCGCGGATGATCAACTCGTCATCGGTTACGTTTACCTCGATGTCTTTCGATTCGATTCCCGGCAGTTCGGCGCATATTTTTATTTCCTTGTCCGTTTCGGTCACGTCCAGTTGTGGCGTGAACGTGCCCGCACTCTCTGCCGGCCAATTTCCTCCGCCGAAAGCGTTGTCAAAGACGCGGTTAATCTGGGAGCGCAGATAATTGAAAGGATCATCGCGCCCCGCGAGTTCTCGTCGTGATCCACGCCATGGAATGATGTCGTTTATTAAGGCCATAGAATTCCTTTCGTTAATGGTTGCTCTATTTGGATATTCGCTCATCGGACGCCGACCGGTTTCATGAATGCGCCCGATGAAATTCGACCCAGGCCGGCCCGGATAACCAAGACCGAAGGTCCCTCGTAGATAAGATTTTTCCCGATAAGCGGCACATGATGTCCCCTGATACTGCGTTTGAGCGACCACAGCCATTCTGGCGAAGACTGAAATGAGCAAGAGCATCCCCAATAGCGACAACAAGCTATGCGACAAAGATCGCACGCCAGACGCGATGAGAGAATTTGAGCGTTATTGCGAAACACATTCGAACGGACCGGCGGCCGTCCGCCGTCCAAAACTATTATTACGTGGCAACACCTATATCGTATTGCTTGGGAATAGCGTTGCTGACGGGATAGTTGGATTGGGCACCACGGTTTCCACTGCCCTGCGCGCTTTTGATCTTCAATATCTGAAAACGATCCGCCCTCCCGAATAACCGCGACAAGACCCAGCGTCGCCTCATTATTGGCGGGAGTCATCCCTTGCGGGGATTTAACGAACGTCTGCTGGTTCGGGGGACACTTTTCTGAATGTCGCGATCAAACCTTGATCGCGAATTGTTACCTCCCAACCATGTTCCTTCGCAAATCGCTGAATCGCTTCGATCTGTTTCTGCCGGGTATGGCGCGCGGGCGGCCAGAATTTTGACAGGTCATTGTCGAAAACGGTAAAATGCTTTTTCTTCTCCAGTGCCTCGGCAATCCCGTCCCTCATATCCTCAATACTTTCAAACATTGTCGGAGCGTGCTCCCCGTTCGTGTGAAAGCAAAGCAAAGTATTCAGACACCACGAAAAAGAAGTCGGTGGCTTTCCCTGCTTGAGGCGTAGAGTTGAGAGGAATGCGCCGACCCAATGTTGATGACGAACTGACATTGCTGACCGACTCCGGCGAGACCACCGCAATTTGCGCCGAGGTCAGCGACGATCCTACACATGCTGGTGGCACTTTGCTTAAGGTGATGGCGCGCGGCCCCTTTGAGGAAGGTCAACAATGCTGGATTGTCGAACCGGATGGCTTAAAAATTGGCGCGACCGTGCAGAGCGTTGCGAAGCAGACGATTGATAGTGAAGTTTTGCTCGCGACGATCTTTGCCTGACACACTCCCCATGGATGAAAAGCCGGCAAATGCTTCGAGCGAGGCCGGCCTGCATGAATATGTGGACGCTAGATTCACGATAGAAGGAATGGAGTCGCCCAACCGGGAGAAGTCCCTCTCCGATGCGGTCAAGAATCTGCCCGGGTTGATCACGTTCAGAATTTTTCACGGAGGCTTGACCGCGCATTACGATCCTGTGCTTCTCCCGGGGAAGCGACTGGAAGAGGCCATTCGAAATGCCGGGTTCCGAATTTCAGAAACACACGCGACCGATTCCTCTCCCCTGACCGATGCTCTTACGGAAGAAAACAAACCAGCCGAAAATCCTTAGACACTGGCACTGGCAGCGAATGCTGTAACTACCTCTTTGAGGAAACGACAGGAAAACTTTTCTATGAGTTACATCAAACAAATGTTCGAGACCCATCCGGTAAACCCATCGTCGAATCACGCCACGGCGATCGAATGCATCACCGCCTGTTATTCTTGCACGGAAGCGTGCAACGCCTGCGCTGATGCCTGCCTCGGCGAGAAGAACGTCACCGAGGTGGTGCAATGCATTCGCGATTGCAACGATTGCGCCGATGTCTGCCTCGCGACGGCGCGCATCATCTCCCGCTTCACCCGGACCGATTTCAAGCTCGCCGGCGCGCAATTGCGGGCCTGCATCCAGTCGTGCGAAAGCTGCGGCGCCGTCTGCGAAAAACACGGGGAACGGATGCAACATTGCCGCGTCTGTGCCGAGGCCTGCCGGCGGTGTGCGAAGGCGTGCGAAGCGTTGCTGGCGGAGAAGTAGCGAACCGTTTCACACCGTCAAGCGGCAAGATCGCGGATAGCTGGACCTAGCGAGGATCTTTTGGGAGGGTCTGGCGTCCCTGATAAGATTCGCCAGCGACGGGATTGGGGCGCATACTGGAAACAATGTCGGACGCTCCCGAGACGTATACGCTCGATCCGGCCGCCACGGATCAGCCGGGCGAGAATTCGCGCAACGGCGCGCAAAAACGGCGGGATCCGAATGAGCCGGCGGCAGTCGTAGGCTTGGGCGCGTCGGCCGGAGGCATCGGGCCGCTCCAGCAATTTTTCACGGACATGGACCCGCAAAGCGGGCTGGCGTTCGTGGTCGTGATGCATCTCTCGCCGGAATACGAGAGTCAGCTCGCGAACGTCATTCAGCAAAAAACGCCGATGCCGGTGACGCAGGTGCACGAGCCGGTGCACGTGCGTCCGAACCATGTCTACGTGATTCCGCCGAATCACCAGCTCACGTTCGAGGACAGCATGCTGCGCCTCGTGCCGCCGCAACAGCCGCTCGGCCGTCGCGTCACGATCGATCTTTTCTTTCGTACCCTTGCGCAGGCTTACGGCCAGCGGGCGGTCTGCGTGATCCTCTCGGGGACGGACTCGGACGGCGTGATCGGCTTGAAACACATCCGCGCCCAGGGCGGCCTCACGATCGCGCAGGACCCGAACGAAGCCGAGCACGACAGCATGCCGGCGACCGCGATCAGTACCGGCATGGTCGATTGGGTCCTGCCGGTGGAGAAGATGGCGCCGAAATTATTGGAGTTCGCCCGGAACGAGAACCGGATGAAGTTGCCGCCGGAAATTCCCGACGCGGATGAGGCGGACGCAAAAGTCGAGGACGCGCCGGGCGGCCCGACGGTTTCCGATGAGACGCGTGACGCCGAGGACGAATCGGCCATGGCCGAAGTGCTGGCGGATGTGCGGGCGCAGACCGGCCACGATTTCAGCCACTACAAACGCGCCACCGTCCTGCGCCGGATCGCGCGCCGGCTCCAGGTCAATTCCCTCGAGAGCATTCCGAAATACCTGGAGTTCATTCGCACCCATCCAGTCGAGACGCGCGCGCTCCTCCAGGATTTGCTCATCGGCGTCACCCATTTCTTCCGGGACCGCGACTCGTTTGCGGCCCTCGAGGCGCACATTCCGCAGCTCTTCGCCGGCAAGAAAAAGGATGATGAGGTGCGCGTCTGGGTGGCGGGTTGCGCGACGGGGGAAGAAGCGTACTCCGTCGCGATGCTGCTCTGTGAGCATGCGAATCGTCTCGACAATCCGCCTAACGTCCAGCTCTTCGCGACCGACATCGACGAGCAGGCGATCGCAGATGCGCGCGACGGACTTTACCCGTCGATGATCGAGGCGGACATCTCACCGGAACGGCTCCGCGAATTTTTCATGCGAGATCACGGCCGCTATCGGGTGCGCAAGGAAATCCGGGAAAAAATCCTTTTCGCCGCGCACAATGTGCTGAAGGACGCGCCGTTCTCCCGCTGCGATCTCGTCTGCTGCCGCAACCTGCTCATTTATCTGACCGGCAAAGCGCAGGAGCAAGTGTTCGACGTGTTTCATTTTTCGCTGCGCTCGGGCGGGCTCCTCTTCATCGGCGGCTCGGAAAACCACGGCCAGGCGCAGTCGCTCTTTTCCCCGGTGGACCCGAAGCATCGGCTTTTCGTTCGCCGTTCCACCCCGCGGCCAACCTGGAAAGTTCCGTTGCTCCCGATCCGGATGCCGGGAAAACTCCCTCCGTCACGGGCGGTCCGCCAGCGGCTCAGTCTCCCGCCGTTGCCGCAAACCGGCACCGACAAGACGACCAGCGAGAGCAGGACCGAAGCGCTCTCGGCCGGTCACGCTCGCCGGGAGGTGCTCTTCGGCGAGTTGCATTTGCGCTTGCTCGAGCAATACGGGCCGCCGTCCATCGTCGTCAACGAGAGCCACGATATCGTCCATCTTTCGGAAAATGCCGGGCGCTACCTGCACTTCGTCGCGGGTGAGCCGACGGCGAATGTCGTCAAGGTCATCAACGACGCGCTGCAAATCGAGCTGCGCACTGCTTTGTTCAAAGCGGCCCAAACGAAAGCGCCGGTGAAGAGTGCGCCCCAGACCGTCGAGTTCGACGGCACGAGCGAAATCATCACCCTCGACGTCCGACCGATGGGCGCAGCCGATCAGGCGCTGGGATTTTTCCTGGTGCTGTTCGAGAAAGAAAGCAGCCGCGCAGCGACCGCCGTGGCGCCGCCGGTCTCTCGCGAAGCCGTCACGCGCGACGCCGAGGAGGAAATCCAGTTCCTGAAACAACAGCTCAACACCACGGTCGAGCAATACGAAGCGGCCAACGAAGAGCTGAAGGCGTCGAACGAAGAGCTCCAGGCGATGAACGAGGAGATGCGTTCCGCGACCGAAGAGCTGGAGACGAGCAAAGAGGAATTGCAGTCCGTCAACGAAGAGCTGTCTACCGTCAATCATGAACTCAAGAACAGCGTCGAAGATTTGAGCCGGACGAATGCCGACCTCAACAACCTGATGGCCTCGACCGATATCGGGACCGTCTTTCTCGACCGCCAGCTGCGCGTCCATCGTTTCACGCCGAGCGCGCAGAAGATCTTTAATCTTATTCCGGCCGACATGGGCCGGCCGATCTCGGACATCACCAGCAACCTCAACTACGAAGGCTTCATGGCCGACGCCGAGAAGGTGATCCAGGACTTGACGACCATCGAGCACGAAATGCAGCTCGGCGATTCGGGCTGGTATCTCACGCGGATCGCTCCGTATCGCACCAGCGAAGACCGCATCGCCGGAGTGGTCGCGACGTTTATCGATATCAGTCGCCGGAAAATCGCGGAGGAGGAAGTCCGCGCCGGGGCGATGCGTTACCGAACTTTGTTCGAGCTGGTGCCGGTCGCGGTCTACATGACAGACGCGGACGGCGTGATGCAGGAGTACAACCAGCGCGCGGTCGAAATGTGGGGGCGGACGCCGAACCGGAACGACGAGAAGTTTTGCGGCTCGTTCAAGATTTATTACCCGGATGGGACCTTCATGCCGCACGAGCAGTGTCCCATGGCGCGGGTCTTGCGCGGCGAGAAACTCGACCCGAGCGAGCTGGAGATCGTCGTCGAACAAGAAAACGGCGCGAAGCGAAACGTGGTGGTCGCACCCCGGACCTTAAAGGATGACGAAGGCAGGATCCTGGGCGCGATCAATTGCCTGCACGACATCACCAATCGCAAGCGGGCGGAAGAAGCGCTCCGGAAAAGCGAAGAACGCTTCCGGCTCCTCGTCGAAGGGGCGCGGGATTACGCCATGTTTTTGCTCGACCCGGAAAACACCATCACCTTTTGGAGCGCCGGAGCGGAGCGGGTTTTCGGCTGGAACCAGGTCGAGGCCATTGGCGGATTGGGCTCGATGATCTTTGTGCCCGAGGATCGCAAAAAAGGGGAAGTGGAGAAGGAGATCAACACCGCCTTGAGCGAAGGCCGAGCGCTCGACCGGCGTTTTCATTTGCGAAAGGACGGTTCCCGGTTTTGGACTGACGGCGTTCTGATGCGGCTCGATGGCGCCAACGGCAAGCTGCGCGGCTTTGCGAAAGTGGCTCGCGATGCCACCGATCAGCGGCGGGTCGAGGATGAGCTGGCCCACGCCCGCGACGAGATGGAGCAGCGTGTCGTGGAGCGCACCCGGGAATTGCTGGCCACGAACAACGAGCTGGAGCGGACCATCGCGCAGCGCCAGCAGCTCGAGCGCGAGCTGCTCGAAATCAGCGAGCGCGAGAAGCGGCGAATCGGCGAGGACCTGCACGATATGGTTTGCCAGGAACTGACGGCGACCGCGCTCTTCTTGAAATCGAGCGCCAAGAAAATCGGAGCGAAAAATCCCGCCGCGGCGAAAACCCTGGAAGAATCGGCCGAGACCGTGAATCGCAACGTCGTGATCGCCCGGGAGCTGGCCGGCGGACTGCAGGCGATCGAGCTAACCGCCTCGGGTTTGAAAAATGCCTTGCGCGATCTTGCTGCCCAGGCCTGCGAGAACAGCGGGATCAAGTGCCACTTCAAAGCGGCCCGCGGCGTTCACGTTCCGGACGACACCGGAGCGCTGCACCTGTATCGGATCGCGCAGGAGGCGGTGACCAATGCCGTCAAACATTCCGGGGCGAAGAACATTCTCATTTCGCTCGATCGCAACCCGACCCATACCTGCATTAGCGTCCAGGATGACGGCAAGGGGTTCGTACCCCGGCGCCAGGGAAAAGGCCTCGGGCTCCACATGATGCGTTACCGGGCCAACGCCCTCGGCGGGGAATTGAAGATCGAGCCGCGCAAGACCGGGGGGATGGATATTACCTGCATCATCCCATCAAAGTAAATGGAGCGGCGGGTGTCTCACCCGCAGACTCTTCTCTTTCGTCTTTTCCCGTGCGGGCGACGACACCCGCCGCTACAACTATCAATATGATGCGAGCGGAGGACTCAGCCGCCGCGATGTTTAATGAAGATGCCCATTAAGCCAGAGCCGCCCAAGGGTCCGCGTTCGAGAAAGAAGAAGCCTACTTCCGGTCTGGATGCGAAAGAGGCGCGCCGCCAGGCCGTCGATCCCGACGTGAAATCGACCGGCGGCCTCGGGACCGGCCCGGTAGCGAATCCGAAGTGCGCCTTGCCGGTGTCGATCCGGATCGTGGTCGTGGACGATCATCCGCTTTTTCGACATGGGCTCATCCAGTTGCTCAATTCGGACGACGATTTCGCGGTCTGCGGCGAGGCGGGCAGCGCCGGCGAAGGAATGGATGTCATCCGCAAAGTGAAACCGCATCTGGTCATCGCCGACCTCGGGTTGAAAGGAACGAACGGGATCGAGCTGACGAAAATGATCGTCGCCGAGTTTCCGCACATCCCGGTCATGATTCTTTCCATGCACGACGAATCGCTTTACGCCGTGCGCTCGTTGCGGGCGGGCGCGCGCGGTTACGTCACGAAACAGGAAGCGCTCGGCAGCGTCCTCGAAGCCGTCCGCGAAGTCATGGATGGCCGCACCTATCTCAGTCCCAAAATGGCGAGCCAGGTGATTTCCAAGGTCGTCGTCAATCGCGTCGCGCCTGATGAAGAAATCACCGATCGATTGAGCGACCGCGAACTCGAAGTGCTGGAGATGATCGGCGCCGGCAAAGAAGTGAAAGCGATCGCCAAGGCGTTGAATCTCAGTCCCAAGACCGTCGAGACCCACCGGACCCACATCAAAGAGAAACTGAATCTTGAGAACGCCCGGCAAGTCGCCCGTTTCGCCGTCCAGTGGGTCGCCGAGCGCGGGGTGTAGCTACGGACCGCAAAATGCAGCCGATCAGCTTTCCGGCTGCGTATCAAAATTGGAGGTGATCGATTGATGCGAACGTTAATTCTTCTCATTTTGATTTTGCTGCTCATCGGGGCGTTGCCCGCGTGGCCCTATAGCGCGCAGTGGGGTTACTATCCCAGCGGCGGCCTTGGCACCGTTCTGGTGATTGTCCTGATTCTCTGGCTATTGGGCTACGTCTGATTCGGCTCGGGGATTTTGGCTGTAGCCGCTTCGCTGTGCGAAGCGCGAGACAGACGCAGAAAGCCGAAGGCACGTCTTACCGCTTCGGCTTGAGCAGCGGAAACAGGATCACATCGCGGATCGATTCCGCGCCGGTCAGGAGCATGACCAGCCGGTCGACGCCGACTCCGAATCCGCCGGCGGAGGGCATGCCGTGCTCGAGCGCGAGAAGGAATTCTTCGTCGAGCTTTTGGGTTTCTTCGCCGGCCTGTTCGAGCAGGCGCTGCCGTTGCACGATCGGATCGTTCAGCTCGGAATAACCGGGCGAAATCTCCTGGCCGTTGATGATCAGCTCGTAGACATCCACGAGCGAGTCGTCTTCCAGATTCTGCTTCGCCAGCGGCACCAGCTCCTTCGGGCAATGGGTGACGAAGAGCGGGTCGAACGTTTTTTCTTCAACCAGCTTTTCGAAAACCTGCTGGGTCACTTCGTAGTCCGCCATCCGCGGATTGATCTCGACACCCAGCTCGCCGCAGCGCTCCCGCCGTTTCTCAGTCGTGTAATTGAACCATTCCGGATCGACCTCTCGAATCAGATCGCGATACCGCGCCCGCCGCCACGGACGGGTCAGGTTGAGGGTGCGCGTGACGTTTCCTTCGGCGTCCTTGTGCTCGATTCGGAGGGACGAGCTTCCGCTCGTCCCATTTGTCGGACCTGCGGAAGCCGGTCCCTCCGAGATGATCATCGCCAGATGACAAATCATTTCCTCCACGAGATCTGCGATCTTCTCGAAATCGGCGTAGGCCCAGTACGCTTCGAGCATGGTGAATTCCGGATTGTGTTTCCGGGAGATGCCTTCGTTCCGGAAATTTCGATTCAATTCGAAGACTTTGTTGAAGCCGCCGACGAGGAGCCGCTTGAGATAAAGCTCCGGCGCGATGCGCAGATAAAGCTCGAGCCCGAGCGCCTTGTGATGGGTGCGGAACGGTTCCGCCGCGGCGCCGCCCGCCACCGCCTGCAACATCGGCGTTTCCACTTCCAGAAAACCTTTCGCCTCCATGAAGCGCCGGATCTCGCGCACGATCGCGATCCGTTGCTCGAACACATTTCTCGAATGCTCGTTCGTGACCAGGTCGAGATAGCGCTGGCGATACCGCGCCTCGACGTCCTGGAGCCCGTGCCATTTTTCCGGCAACGGCCGGAGCGCTTTTCCGAGCAGTTCGAGTTTGTGAACCTTCAGCGTCAGTTCGCCGGTTTTGGTGAGGAAACAGTCGCCTTCGACGCCGATGAAATCGCCGAGATCGACGAGCTTGAAACGCTCGATCACTTCGGGGCCGACTTCTTTCGCGTGGATGTAAACCTGGATGCGTCCCGTCGAATCGCGCAGGTCGACGAAATGGCTTTTCCCCATGTCGCGATGCGCCGTGATCCGGCCGGCGGCGCGCAACGTTGTGCCCTCGGCAAATTTTTCGCGCACCTCCCCGATGCCGCCGGACGTTTCGAAGCCGCGGCCAAACGGATTCGCCCCGCTTGCCTGGAGCGCCTCGAGTTTTTCGCGCCGTTGCGCGATGAGATTGTTTTCGTCTTCCATCGTGGGCTGCGATTGTTTAGCACGTTTCCCGAGATTCTCATATACGACCTATAGGTCTTATGGGACCTATCCGTCGGCGCACTAAATTCGTTTGCAAAAAAAACCGGGCCGATGCCATACTCTCGCGCGTCTCGGCCGGATGGACCGGTTCGCGGCGCGCCTTTTGCCTCATGGAAGTCGACCTGCCGCAGACCAGCTCGAAAATTGACGGCCCCCTCGTCAAGCAGTTCTCGATTTTTTTGCCGAACAAGGTAGGCGCGATGATGGAAGTGGTGAAGCTGCTCCACACCCATAACACTCACGTGGTAGCGATGAGCATCTCGGAATCGACCGATTCCGCCATCGCCCGGATCATGGTGAGCGATCCGGAGCAGGTGGAAGAATTGTTCAAGCAACACAATGTCGCTTACGGCGTCTGCTCGATGGTGGTGGTGGAGCTGCGCGAGGTGGCGACGCAACTGGCGAAACTCCTGGCGGCGCTGCTGATGGCCGAGGTGAATGTGCATTTCACCTATCCGCTCCTGACGCATCCGCGCGGATTCGCCGCCCTCGCCTTGCACGTCGATGATACGGACTGCGCGTCATCGGTCCTGCGGGGCGAAGGCTTCAAGCTGCTGAGCCAAACCGATATCTCGCGGTGATCGCGCATCGTCGCGGAACATAGACTTTTAGTCTGTGAGCCCAGCAGGCTTGTAGCCTGCTGAATCCTGCGGCGCGGCGGACAACATGTCCGCTGGGCGCACAGGCTGAAAGCCTATGTTCCGCCCTGTCGAAGATTGAACGGTTTTGCGCCGGAGAGAATCCAAGGCATAATCCCCGGCACAATATGGATGCAGACGACCTGATTTCGCCCACGCCGCCGCCGGACAGAATGTTTCGGATTGCGCTCTGGCTCGTCGCGATCTTCGGCGCGGCGCAGCTGGCCGGGCTCGGCGTTTTTTATGCGGGCAAATGGCGCGCCGATTATGTCGCGGCCCATCCGAAAGTGACGGCTCCGGCGGTCACGCCCGCGCCCAGTGCTCCGGCCCTGGCCGAGAAAACGACGCCCGCCCCCGCAACCACCACAACTGCCACGACGGCGCAATCCACCCCAAGCGCCGCCGCGCTTTCTGTCGCTGAGAAGCTATTGAAGGAAGCGACCGAGCTGCGCGATAAAGGCGATACGACCAACGCGCTGGCCCGCCTCCAGGACGCCGCCCAGCGCGATCCGAAGAACGCAAATGTCCTGGCTGAGATGGCGATGATTTACGAATCGATCCAACTTTTCGACCGCTCGAACGAGACTTGGAAAAAGATCGTCGAGATCGGGCCCTCCGCCGGACCGCTCTACGAGCTGGCGGATATGAAATTGAAAACGGGCGTGACGCCGCCCGCGGCCACGACCACCACCACTGGGCCTGGCCTGGCCGGCACTTCGCCGCTCGACGCCGGCACCACCCGAAACGACGCGGAAGGAATTCCCGACGGCTCGACTTTCGGCATCACGGAAGTCACCGCAACCGATACTCCGGATGCGGACGCGGAAACAAACATGAAGTTGAAGATCAGCGTGAAAGCGCGCCCGAACACGCCGATCGATCACACCAAAGTAAAGATCCAGGTTTTCTTCTACGACACCGTGGAAAACAAAGAGGTCGTGCTAACGGACGCGGATGTCAGTTACGAATGGCTCACGCCGCATCACGACTGGAAGGAGACGAATCCTGAAATCCTCGCGGTGACTTATCTCCGGCCCAAGAACAAGACGTCGTCCGATGCCGCGCTCGCCGCCGCGGCCGCCTCGGTCACGCCGCCGGGAACGTCGAAAAAGAAAACGCCAGCGAAGAAAGAGACGACCACCGACGCGACAAGTGAGGCGGGCCATCGGAAGTATCTCGGCTACATCGTGCGCATCTATTACAGCGAGCAATTGCAATCCGTTCGCGCTGATCCCACCAAATTGCTGAATCTGTTCCCACCGCCGTTAACCGCGCCGCAGTAACAACTCGAGGAAGGCGGCGGGCTCTGGCCGGCGAACGAGCTTGTGAAGCCCTGATTTTTCGTGCTGTATTCGTCTAGCGATGGGAGAAGGGCCACGAAGCCAGGTGGGGGCACCAGACCGCGCATTCAGCGCACCGCGGTTGGTTTCTAGCTGATGCAACTGCTCATCGTCCACGACGACGCTGAGGTGGGAGAACAGTTGGCCGGAATGGTGGCCGACTACACCGAGCACGCCTGCGACCTGGTGGAGAGCGATGCGGCCGCGCAGCAGTGGGCGCAAAAACACGCGCGCTGCGATCTTTTGCTGGCGCAGCTCGACGGCAACGGAGTGGATGGATTGACCCTCGGCGGCGCGCTCAGCGAAATTTTCCCCGGGCTCCAGGTTTTATTTCTTCCGGCCTACCTGGCCGCGGAACAACGGCTTGAGATTAGCCGCACCAAAGTCTTTCCGGAACCGATCGACGGCGAGCGCCTGCTGGAAGCGATCGAAACCGCGGCCGGCGCGGAACGAGGCGCGCCGGATTTGTTTCACGTCCTCGACGTGCTCCAGATGTGTTGCCTGAGCAAACGGAGCGGCGCGGTCCAGATCGTCAAGGAAAGCCAGGTGGGAATTGTCTATCTGCGCGACGGCAAGATCGTGCACGCGGAAGGCGCGGTGACGCGCGGGACGGAAGCGCTCCTGGAAGTTGCGGGCTGGGGCGACATTGAATTTGCCTACGACGCTTCGGTGCGGGCCGCGGAAACGATCTCGACTCCCTGGGATGAAGCGCTGGTTCAGGCGGTTGTGCAGCATCAAAAAAGCAAGACGGGCGAAGCGGCGCCAGCGAAAATCGAAGAGCGAATTACCGAAGGAGCGCCGCCGAGAAAGCGCGGGTTCTTCGCCGCGCTCCGGCGGAATTGAAGCTTCGAGTTTGTTGCGCTCTTCCCGATGGCGACAAGATGCTTTATCCTTGGCGCCGATGACGAAGTTCAGGATTCAGCTCGCCGCGCTTTTGTTTTTGGCGGCGACGGCGCAGGCCCAAATCCAAGTGGAGCTGAGTTTCAAACGCCTCCAGTACATCGCCCACGAACCGATCCTGGCCACGGTCAAGATCGCGAACAATTCCGGGCGCGACATCGATCTGCAGGACGATAGCGGGCAGCACTGGTTCGGCTTCGAAATCAACGCTGGCGAAGGCCGGCTCCTGGCGCCGCTCCGACAAGAGGCGGCCGAGCCCGCGCTCCACATCGAGGCCGGCAAAACCGTCACGCGAAAAATCAACCTCACCTCGCTTTATCCGGTGCACGATTTCGGCGCCTATCATGTGCGCGCCAATGTCTACTTCCCCGACCTGAACAAATTCTTTTATTCGGCCACGAAAGTTTTTCAGGTGACCGATGCGCGGGCGATCTGGCAGAAGACCGTCGGCGTGCCGGAGGGAATGCCGGGCGCGGGCGAAGTGCGCACTTACTCGCTCCTCTCGAACCGTTTCGTGGATCACACCTCGCTTTACGTCCGGGTGGAAAACAGAAACAGCGGCGTCGTTTACACCACCTACTCGTTAGGCCGGATCATCTCGAACGAAGATCCGCAGGCCGAGATCGACCGCGCCAACCAGCTCCATGTTCTCCATTGCGCCGCGCCGCGAAATTGGGCTTATTCCCACGTGGGGCTCAATGGGGAACTTCTCGCGCACTCGACTTTTCTCGAAACAAAGACTCGCCCGCGTTTGCGGCATACGCCCGATGGCAGTATCGCGGTGAGTGGCGGAATGCTTGATGTCCCCATCGCCGAGTCGAAGCGCAGTCCCGCGCCGAAGTTGTCCGAGCGTCCGCCGGCCAACACCGCGGACGACTAAGAATCATCGGCAGCTCTTCTTCATGAATCGGTCTCGCTCTATTCTCATCTCAGCTTTCGCCGGATTGCTCGCTTTCACCGCCTCCGCCCTGGGCCAATCAAGGACCATCGTGATCGACGCCGGTCATGGCGGGTACGATCGAGGTGGCGTTCCGGGCCAGCGCATCAGTGAGAAAGACAAGACCCTCGATGTCGCGCAACGCCTGAAGCGCATTCTCCAGGCGGACGGCTACCGGGTGATCATGACCCGGGACAGCGACGTCTTTATTCCATTGCCCACGCGGGTCGCGATCGCGAACTCGTACCGCGGCGCGAGTTTCGTTTCCATTCATTTCAACTGCGCGTCGCGCGTCGGGGCCAACGGCATCGAGACTTATTATTACCGCAGCGACAGCGCGTCGCTGGCCGCGAGCATTCATCGCAACGTCGTTTCCGGTGCTCCCACTGAAAATCGCGGCATCCGGCGCCGCGGGTTTTACGTGCTGCGGCGCACGGCCATTCCGTCAGTCCTGGTGGAATGCGGGTTCCTCACTAACCCGACGGAAGGCCGACTGGCTCTGACTGGGGACTACCGGCAAAGACTGGCCGAGCAAATCGCGAGAGGAATTCGGCGGCAGCCCGCACCCTATGTGCGCGCGCTGACGCCGAGTCTGCGCAGCGTTTCGCTCGGAAACGATTTCGTCCGGGTGCCGGCGGAGAGTTTCAGCCGGAGCCGGAAACGATCGTCGAAATCGGCGCGCACTCATCGCAGCAGCAAGAACAGAAAAAGCGAGAGCAGCACGCCCCGGAAAAAGAAGAAAAAGAAAAGTTCGGAGGAGTAATTGGAATCGCCGATCGTAAGCGCCGCCGCGATGCGAGCGGCGGAAGAAGCCGTGTTCGCGAGCGGTGTCGAGGTGGAAGCGCTGATGGATCGCGCCGGCGCCGGCGTGGCCGCGGCGGTGCGGCAGTTTTTTCCCCGAGCCGGCAGGGCGATTGTTTTTGTCGGGAAAGGTCATAATGGCGGCGACGCGCTGGTGGCAGCAACGTGTCTCAAACAGGCCGGCTGGGAAATTGATCTGCGGCTGATTTTTCCTGAGTCGGATTGCGCGGAACTGACGCGGAAGAAACTTGGCGACTTTCGGAGGGACGAGCTTCCGCTCGTCGACGGACTCGCCGCGGCGAGTCCCTCCGATTTAATCGTCCTCGACGGGTTGCTGGGTCTCGGCGCGAAACATCTGTTGCGCGAGCCGGTGCGGACCGCGGCCCAGGAAATCAACCGCCTTCGTCGCGAACAAAACGCGTTCGTCTTTGCTGTTGATCTGCCGACGGGCCTCGATGGCGACACCGGCGAGACCGATCCCGATTGCGTGGCAGCCAATTGCACGATCACGATTGGCTTCGCCAAACATGGCCTCGTGATCGATGGCGCGATCGATCTCGTGGGCCGCCTCGAGATCGTCGCGCTCCGCGACGTGGTCATCGCGCCGTCGCCGGCCAATGACCTCGTGGCCTGCGCTCATTCGCTCCGCGAGCTTTTGCCGCGCCGGAAATTCAGCGCCTATAAAAATGAATTCGGACGGATCGGAGTCATCGCCGGCTCGCCCGGATTTGTCGGCGCCGCGTTGATGACCACGGAAGGCGCGTTGCGTGCGGGAGCAGGTCTGGTGGAACTGTTCGTTCCGCGAGATATTTATTCGATCGTGGCGGCGGCGGCCCCAGCGGAAGCGATGGTCAAACCGGTCCGATCTTATCGCGATTTGCTCGAGGAAAAAATCGATGTTTGGGCGCTCGGCCCCGGCCTGGGCAAAGCGGAAGCGAAAGATCTTCTGAAAGTGATCGAGCGCGCTCCGGCCCCGATGGTGGTCGATGCCGACGGGTTGAACATTCTTTCCGACGAGGTCGAGATTTTGAAACGGTGCGCCGGGCCGCGTCTCCTCACGCCGCATCCTGGCGAAATGAAACGGCTTTTCGATCCTGGAAAAATGTCACGAGCCGGGACGGCGAAGAATTTCACCGACTCGTTTCCAGTGACGCTGCTGCTCAAGGGCGCGAGAACAATCGTTGCCGAACGGGGCCATCCGCTGAGCTACAATTCGACGGGCAATCCCGGAATGGCGACCGGCGGAATGGGCGACGTCCTCACTGGGGTTTGCGCCGGATTGATCGGGCAAGGTCTTTCGCTTTACGACGCGGCCCGAGTCGGCGCGTGGAGTTGCGGTCGCGCCGCGGAGATCGCGATTTTCGAGCACGGCGAAAGCGAACAATCGCTGCTGCCGCGCCATGTGACCAAAAATCTCGGTCGCGCTTTTGGGGAACTTCTTCTGTAGCCGCTTCGCTATGCGAAGCGCGAGATGAATCTACGCCGCACGCCACGCCGCCCATAGGGCGGCGGCTACAGAAGATCAGTGCTCTGCCAGCAGTTTCTGGAAGCGCGGATCGTTTCGCACGGGATCCCATTGCCAGCGTTTTCGGAGATCGTTGTAGGTGATGCAGCAATTCGTGTTATCGACCGGGAACGGTGAGGCGAGCCCGCGCTCGAGCAGGGGCAGCGCCAAATCGAGATCGCCGGTGCGCGCGTAAATCATCGCCAAGAAACCATTCATCCAGGGTGCGTTCACGGCGTCCCTCGATGCCGGCTCGAGTTCCACCGCGCGGCGGCCTTCCCGGATCGCATCCTCCTTCCGGCCCATGAAAGAATAAAGAAGGCCGAGATTGGCGTGCCGCAGGCCAGTCGTGGGAGCTTCGCGGACAGCTGCTTCAAACGCGGGCAGCGCTGTGGCAAACTGAGTTTGGGCGGCGCCGGTATCGCCGCGGGCCAACGCCGTGCAACCGCGGAAGAAACTCTTTGGCACCGGCATTCCATCGGATTGAAAAACGTCCAGCGGATAGGCGGCCATCGCGCGATCCGCTGCGGGATAATCGCGTTCGAGCATCGCCAGGTCCCAGCGCGCCCTGGTTACAAGTCCGGAGGGATCGACGCCGGCGGGGATTTTCGTGAGCGCGGTTTTCAATGCCTCGGTTTTTCCGCTCTCGTAAAGATCGATGTAGGCGCGGTTGATCTTGAAGTTTGCTGAATCGGGTGCGAGCACAACGACCCGATCGTACATTTGCGCCGCCTGCCGCCAATCGTGCACGAAAGCAAAAGTGAACGCGATTTCAGACGCGACGTTCGCGTTTCCGGGATCGAGCGTCTCGCTTTTCTTGAGCAGCTCGAGATTATCCTTCCATTTCCCCTGGCGGCGCCGGATCGCGGCGGCGACGTAACCGATCTCGCTGTCGTTAGGCAGGGCGGCGGAAGCCATCCGCAATTGCTCGAGCGCCTTTTCGTAGTTCGCCTCCGTCCAATAATAATAAAGCCCGAGAGCAAGGTGACCTTCGCCAAGGTCGGGCTTCAACGCGATTGCCTTGTCCGCGTTCTTTTTTATCTGGGCCTTCCGTTCATCGGTCGGATCGAACCAATGATAAATGCGGGCGAGCGTGGCCGAGAGCCGCGCATGGGCGAGCGCAAACGAAGGATCGTGCTGGATCGCTTCGGCGTAGAGCCGTTCCGCGAGCTTGAAATCCTCGAACAAGCGATCCGGATTCGATTCGTAAGCGCGCGCTTTCAGGTAAAGCACGTAGGCGTCGGGGTTCTCAGTCGGTTTGGTCACGACCCGGTCTTTCTCTGCCGGGCTCAGGGTGGCCCGCAACTCGGAGGCAATTTCCGAGGCCAGTTCGCCCTGCAAGCCCAGCGAATCCGCCAGCGGCCGGTCGTAGCGTTTCGCCCAGAGATGCCGGTCGTTCCGCGCGTCGATCAACTGCACACTGACCACGACGCGGCCCTCGCCACGGCGCACGCTTCCTTCGAGGACGTTCACCACGCCCAGCGCCTTCGCGATCTGCGGCAGATTGTTTTTCGCCGCGCCGCGGTACGGCATGACCGACGTGCGGCTGATCACCTTCAAGTCGTGAATCTTTGCCAGGCTCGTGAGGATGTCGTCCTGGATGCCGTCGGCAAAAAACGCATTCTCCTTGTCATCGCTAAAATTCTCGAACGGGAGTACCGCGATGCTTTTCTCAGGAACGTCGGAGGCCTTCTCACTCGGGTAAAATCGCTGGTAAACCAAAAAGAAGACGGCGCAGAGCAGGACCGCGATGATCAGGAAATCAAGTTTCGGCCCGGTCTGCCGCTTGATGGATTTTTCTGCGACGACCGCTTCGGTGCGTTTGATTCCCTCCGGCGTCAGCTCGTAAGCCCAGGCGAGGATCAGGGCGACGGGAAAACCGAGCGCGAGGAGCACAATGACGAGGCGCACGCACCAGTTCGGAATCTCCAGGACCGGAAAGACCTGGGTAGCGATCTGGATGATGAGCCACGCGACGATCGCGTAGGCGGCGGCGACCCTGTAAACATTCCGCCGGCGGAGCTCGTCGAAAAAGCTGTTGGGATTCATACCGGGTCGCCGGGAATTAGTAGCGCGCTTCCCAAGCGTGGCGAGTTAAAAGCGAGATTTCGGCTGGAGCGCGGGATGCGCTTGTTGTGCTACTTTGCCGGATGGCGTTCGAGCTCGAATCCAACTACAAACCGCGCGGCGACCAGAGCCAGGCGATCGCGAAGCTCTTGAAATCGATCGAGGCCGGCAACCGTCATCAGACGCTCCTCGGGGTCACGGGATCGGGCAAAACGTTCACGATGGCGAATGTCATTCGCGAGCTGGACCGGCCGGCGCTCATCATTTCGCATAACAAGACGCTCGCCGCGCAGCTCTACTCGGAGTTCAAGCAGTTCTTCCCGCGGAACGCGGTGGAATATTTCGTGAGTTACTTCGATTACTACCAGCCGGAAGCCTACATCCCGCGGTCCGACACCTACATCGAAAAGGATTCGTCCATAAACGAGGAGATCGAGCGGCTCCGGCTTTCCGCGACGAGCGCGCTCCTTTCCCGGCGCGACACCATCGTAGTCGCGAGCGTCTCATGCATTTACGGTGTGACTTCGCCGGAAGACTACCTGCGGATGCTGCTCACGGTGAAGAAGGGGCAGCAGATCAGCCGCGAAGCCGTTCTCGGCCGGCTCGTCGACATGCTCTACGAGCGTAACGATATGAATTTCTCGCGCGGCAAGTTCCGGGTCCGCGGCGACGTGGTCGAAGTTTATCCCGCGACGGCGGACGAGGAAGCGATCCGCCTGGAATTTTTTGGCGATGAGATCGACGCGATCACGCGGTTCGATCCGCTGACCGGGCACGGGCGCGAGGGGCTGAGCGTGATTACTTTTTATCCCGCGAAACAATTCGTGACGCCGGCGGACAAGTTGAATCGCGCGCTCGCCTCGATCCGGAACGAGCTGGATCATCGCATCGTGGAGTTGGAATCGCAGAGCAGATTGCTCGAGGCGCAACGGCTGAAGATGCGAACGGAATACGACCTCGAAATGTTGCAGGAGATGGGGTTCTGCAACGGGATCGAGAATTATTCCCGCCATCTCTCGGGCCGGATGCCGGGGTCGAAGCCGTTCACGCTCCTCGATTTTTTCCCGAAGGATTTCCTGCTCGTGGTGGACGAGTCGCACGCCACGATCCCGCAGATCGGCGGGATGTACGAGGGCGATCGGTCGCGCAAGACGGTGCTGGTGGAATATGGCTTCCGGTTGCCGAGCGCGCTCGATAATCGGCCGCTGAATTTCAAGGAATTCATGGGGATGACGAACCAGATCGCGTACGTGAGCGCGACGCCGGCGGAGTTTGAGATCAAGAACAGCATTGTCGGAAACAAGGATTATTTTCCGCATCGACGGGAAAGGATCGGGGAGGACGAACCAGTTCCCTTCATGGTCGCAGGAGAGAATATTGTAGGGCAAGCGCATCGCTTGCCGAACGCGCGCACGGCAGGCGGAGCGCCTGCCCTACAAATCTCTCGGACCGATCAACCTGTTCAAGAATTCGATGTCCACACGCCGGGTGCGCCGCTCGTCGTCGAGCAGATTATTCGGCCGACGGGATTGCTCGATCCGAAGATCACGCTCAAGCCGTTGAAGAGCCAGATCGACGAGACGATCGAGCTCTGCCGGCAGCGAGTGGAGAAACAGGAGCGCGTCCTGGTTACTACCCTGACGAAACGGACGGCGGAAGATTTGTCGGATTACCTGCGCGATGTCGGATTGAAGGTGCGCTATCTGCACAGCGACATCGATACGATCGAGCGCGTTGAGATTTTGCGCGGTCTGCGCGCGGCGGACTTCGACATTCTGGTCGGGATCAATTTACTCCGGGAAGGGCTCGATCTGCCGGAGGTATCGCTCGTCTGCATTCTCGATGCGGATAAGGAAGGTTTTTTGCGGAGCCAGACATCGCTCATCCAGACGGCGGGTCGCGCGGCGCGCCACATCAATGGGGAAGTGGTGCTTTTCGCCGACACGGTGACGCAAAGCATGCAGGCTTTGATTTCGATCTCGGATTACCGGCGGACAAAACAAATGGAGTACAACGAGAAGCACGGGATTACGCCCACCACCGTGCGCCGCGCCGTGCAGGAAAGTTTGCATACGATTTTGCGGGGCCGGGAAATCGCGGCGTCAGTGATCCAGGAAGCCGGGGGCGATTTCAATCTCACCGAGTTGTTGCGCGAACTGGAGGAAGAAATGCAGACGGCCTCCGCGAACCTGGAGTTCGAGCGCGCCGCCTTGCTGCGCGACCAGATCATGGAAGTGAAGAGCGGCACCGGCCTGACGAAGATCGAGCCGAAGCGCAAGCCGGTGAAATACTCTCGCGGCGGCGCCCAGCGGCGGCGCTCACGCGTGTGATTCAGCCAAGATAAACGGCGAGGCTCGCACGCAAGTAGCTCCTTGAGGGAGCATGCTTTCTCTCGCAAAAATCGTTCTCGGCGCGGTTATGTTACTGGGTTTCGTTGGCCCGGCGTCGCTCGCGCAAGTGCCGATGCCGAGTCCCGGCCTGAACGCGTTGCCCGAAGTGGAATTCTCGCGTCTCAGCCAGCGCGATCCCAATCCGCTAGGTCAAAAGGCGCTCGCCATCCATCCCGAGCAATGGAAACACGCCGAGACCGAGCATTTCGTTTATCACTTCTCCGACCCGTTCACCGTCACCCCCGTTTCGGTGGAGGCGGAATTCCACTACCGGGTCGTCGCGAAGGCGCTCCAGCGCGAGCAACCCGCCGGCGATACAAAGTCACACATTTACATTTTTCAGACGGCGACGGACTGGAAGCAGTTCCAGAGCATCGGGCGATTGGAGCCATGGACGGGAGGGATCCATTCCCAGGGAAGTCTCTTCATCCAGCGCAGCCCCGGCTTTACAGCGGGCGGCAATCTGCTCGGACACGAAATCGCGCATCTCGTCATGCATCGTTATTACCCGGACGGAATCCCGTGCTGGTTGGACGAAGGATTCGCCCAATACGTCTCGAAAGGCGCGCGGGCCAGTTATCTGCGCGCGCGCAACTACATCGCGAAGCCGCAGTCTCGCGCGGTTGACGAGGAGAAACTAATTCCGCTGGCGGAGTTGATGGCGATGACCTCTCCGCCAAACGATCGCGTAAAGACATTCTACGACGAATCGGAACGGCTGGTCCGGTTTCTCGCCTCGAGCGATAAAGCGAGTTTTCTCACCTTTCTCGATGCGCTCGGCCGGCACCAACCGTTCGAAACGGCGTTGCTTCAAAACTACGGCACAAAATTCCTGACCGCGGCAGCGCTCGAGGAAAAATTTCGCGAATACGCGTCGAAAGAGTTTGGAACTTCTTTGCAAGAGTCTGGCGGCGGCTAGATCCGCTAATCTCCGGGCGATGTCTGGCGAAAAATCTGGGTAGCGCACGCGTCTCGCGTGCCGGCGAAAGCGTCTCGCTTTCGCGAACTTTCCTAAAAGACTGTTTTGGCGAGACGCCAAAACCAACACGCGAGACGCGTGCGCTACCCGGTCCGCGCCTCGCCAGCCTTGTTAACATTGTTCGCGCGTGCGAAAAACTTGGGCAGTGGCTAAAACCAAGATCAAAGAGACCACGGCGAATATCCATGCCGTCGTCGGCTCCGACGAAAGCGAAGTGAAGCGCGTCGCCGCCGAGCTGGCCGCGAAATTGACGCCGTCGGCCGCGGGCGAATTCGGGCTGGAAATGATCGATGCCTGCGCGGACAACGTCGACCAGGCCGTGGCGAGAATCCGGTCGGCGATCGAGGCGCTGCAAACCCTGCCGTTTTTCGGCGGCGCCAAACTGGTCTGGTTCAAAAACGCGAATTGTCTCGCCGATAGTGTGATTGGCCGGTCCGCCGCGGTCCAGGGCGCACTCGAGGAGCTGGCGGAATTATTCGAAGCCGGTCTCGGAAACGACGTCACCTTGTTAATCAGCGCGACGGAGACGGACAAGCGGCGCTCATTCTACAAGACGCTAACCAAACGCGCCGAGGTGCAGGTGATCGATCGCCTCGATTCTTCGCGCGCCGGCTGGGAAGAGGAAGCCACCGAGATCGTGCGGCGGAAAGCTAAGGCGAGAAAGTTGCAGTTTGATGAGGACGCGCTCGATCTTTTTGTGCTGCTTACCGGCGGCGATACCCGCCAGATCGAGAACGAGCTGGAGAAGATCGATCTTTATTGTGGGCACGAGCGACGAGTCACGGTCGAGCAGGTGCGCGAGCTGGTGCCGCTGTCCCGCGCTGGCGTTATTTTCGAACTCGGAAATGCCATGGCGGCTTGCGATCTCGAGCGCGCGCTGATGCTGGTGAAGCGCCTGCTCGATCAGGGCGAAACCGCGATCGGGATTCTTCTCGTCGCGATCCTGCCCACCGTCCGGAATCTCCTGCTCGCAAAAGATTTGATGGAACGCCATCGCCTGGCGCGGCCGCATGCCCCTTTCAGTTTCATCTCGGCGTTGAATCGATTGCCGGCCGAGGCGACCGAGCATTTGCCGCGGAAGAAGGATGGTTCGATCAACGGCTACGCGCTTGGGCTGGCCGCGCAACAAGCGCACCGGTTCGAAACGAAAAAACTCATCGCCGGCCTGGAGGCGTGCCTGGAAGCGAACGTCCGCCTCGTCAGCAGCCAGCTCGATCATGAGCTGATCCTGACGGAGATCGTGGTGAAACTCCTGGCGTGCTGATTCAACGCGAAGGGGCCTACGCCGCCTCGCCGATTTGCTTGCGCGCCATCGGGCCCACCCAGGGAATATCCCAAAGAACGCCGCTGAACGCCTTAACCATCGCGATCACCATGATGACGAGCAGGCCGAGGTGAACGAGTGCCGCTACGAAAAACCAGAGTCCGCCGAAGATTGGGCCTGCTATCGGAATGAACGCAAGGATCCCGTGCAGAACCCACGAGACCAGGTTGAACAGAAACCAGATGCCGCCAAAAATGATCGACTGCATGGCGTAGAAGCGGACGAAGCGATCGTTTTTTTCGATGATGTAAAAGATCAAGCCGCCGATGAGCGGGATGCAGGCGAGCGCGGCCGCGACATTCGAAGGGAGACCGGTCGAAGTCGAAGTCGCGGGTCCCGGAGCAGGATTTGCCGCCGGAAGCGGCGTCGGATTGACTGGATCTGGCATGTCTCATTAAGAGGAACGGGCGCGCGTTTTGTCAAGGTAACTTGGGGAGCGGGCCGCGGGCCTTTTGTCTTTCGCGGGCTGATCGTCGCCGGTACCATCGAGGCCTGTGAATCCAATCCGCGTCCGAGCCGGCGAGCGAACTTACGAAGTCCTGGCGGGCGCTGGCTTGCTGTCGCGAGTCGGCGAGCTCATCGCGCCAAAACTCAAGGGCCCGGCTTGCGCGATTGTGTCCGACGAAAACGTCGCCGCGCTCTACGCGGAAACAGCGCACTCGAGCCTGAGTGAAGCTGGCTTTCGGCCGGTCGTGATCACGGTCCCACCTGGCGAACAATCGAAGACAATGCCGCGGGCCGAGGCAATCTGTGACCGAATGATCGATGCCGGTTTGGAACGGTCTTCGTTCGTCGTGGCATTGGGCGGCGGAATGGTGGGCGATCTCGCTGGATTTGTGGCGGCGATTTATCACCGCGGGATTCCTTGCGTACAGATGCCGACGACGTTGCTGGGCCAGATCGACAGCTCCATCGGCGGCAAGACCGCGGTGAACACAACCGCGGGAAAGAATCTCATCGGGGCGTGGCACCAACCGGCACTCGTAATTTCCGATGTGGACACACTGGAAACCTTGCCGCCGCGCGAACTGCGGCAGGGATTCGCGGAGATGATCAAGCACGCCGTGATTCGCGACCCCGAGATGTTCGAGATGTTGCAGCGCTTCGATCGCGCCGAGTTGCCTGCGCTGATTCGCCGGAACGTTGAGGTCAAGGGCGCGATCGTGGCCGCCGACGAACGCGAGACGACCGGCGAACGCGCGCTTCTGAATTTCGGCCACACGGTCGGACACGCGATCGAGCGGGCGGGCGATTACCGGGATTTCCTCCATGGCGAAGCCGTGAGCCTCGGGATGGTGGCAGCCTGCGAAATTTCGGTGCGCAAAGCCGGGTTAACCGAAGCGGAGCGGGAGCGCATCGTGCGGACGCTCGAATCATTCGACCTGCCCACGCGGTTGCCGGCTAATTTTCCGAGAGAGAAAATCCTTGGCGCAGTTCAGTTCGACAAGAAATTCGCGCGCGGCGAAGTGCGCTTTGTCGTCGTGCCCGCGATTGGTTCGGCGCGCCTCATGACGAATTTGTCGATGGCGGATATCGAGGCAGCGATCGCAAAACTTCGCAGTTAGGGACGCTTTTCCGAAGCGTCCGACTTCTTGTAGGTCAGCGCCTAACAAGGAAACAGTCGGACGCCTCGGAAAGGCGTCCCTACCTATTGGTCTTGTAATACTCGACTAATCCATCCACCACGCCGTCGGCGTATTCGCGATAGATGCTGGGACGCTCGACGCCGTTGATCGCCCGCATTCCTTCGTAGTCGCCCGCCTGGATTCGCGCGAAGACGTCGCTGCTATTCATCACGTAAGGCTCGAAGTAAACGACCGGACATCGGTAGAGGCGTGTCGCCACGAGATTCCGCGAGTAGACATAACCGCTCGTTCCCACCTTGGTCGCGTTGTCCGTCGTGTATTGATAGGGCGGCAGGCCGGTCTTTTTCGCCATCGCCACGGCGGCCGCATCCGCGATCTGGATTTCCTCGTCGTAAGAGCGGCTGAGCAGGCGCTGCAACATTTCGAAGCGTTCGTCGTCGAACTCAATTTCGGAAGACGAATACGATCCATTGACCAGGAGATGGAGATGATTCACATCGGTAAGGGTAGGATTGCGTTCGTCGCCCCACGCTTCGGCGTTGAAATGCAGACAGAGCACGAGATCGGGGCGCAGCTTCGAGTTCACGCGCCGAGCCCGCTCGCGGATTTCGCTGGTGCGATAAAACAGGATCTCGCTTTGCCAGCGCACCGTTTGTTCTTTGAGCGGATCGTCCGGGGCCTTGAATTCTTCCGGCGGATTCTCGGTCCCGCTGGCCTTGAGCATCGCGCGCGCGGCTTCTCTGAAATCGTCGGGGCGGAACGGCGTGACCGGCTCCGTTTTGGCGCGCACGAAGGAAACACGCGCACCCAGCTCGCGCAATTTCTCGGCGAGCAATTTCGCCACCTTCAACGTCATCTCGCCTTCCTCGACGGGCGCGGCGTCGCCTGATTTGAACCAGCGCTCTTCCATCTTCGCCCAGGCGCCGCCGATGTGGCCGGGATCGAGCGCGATTTTCAATCCGGAAAGAAGGCCGGCTTTTTTCCGTCGAGGCAACGCATGCGCGGCGCGCCATCCGAGCGGAGGAGCTTGTCGAGTTCGCCCCGCAGTCGCAAAGCGCAGGGTGAACCAGCTCTGCGCGTCCCGATCCAGGAGAATGCACGCCGCATCGGGATCAACCCGGATGAACTCTTCGCTGATTCCATGGGGGCAGTAGACGCGGCGGAGCAGTTGCTCGAACTCGTCGTGGGTAATCGTTTTCTGGAATTTCGCGAGCGCCTTCCAGTTTGGCGAATCAGCCAGGGGATTGCTGAGGTGATCCGCGGCGCGAGCACGGAAGCAGAACAAAAGGGAGACGGCGAGGACAAGTGGAAGGCGGAAGATCACAGGTTGGATTTCGGGCTTTTCAATACGATGCTCGCGCGATGCTGACGATTCTTTTTCTGGGCGACGTGGTGGGCGAGCCGGGCCGCAGCGCCGTCATCGCGAACCTCGCGCGCCTGAAGGAATCGCACGCGGTCGATTTTGTTGTCGTAAACGGCGAGAACGCGGCGGGCGGTCGCGGGATCACGCCCAAGATCACGATCGACCTCTTGCGAGCGGGTGCGTCCGTGATCACGACCGGCGATCACATCTGGGACCAGAAGGAGATTTATTCGTTCATCGACACGGAGCCGCGCTTGCTCCGGCCGGTGAATTATCCGCCAGGCGCGCCCGGCCATGGCTCGATCGTGTTGGAAACTGCAAAAGGAAAGGTGGGCGTCATCAGCGTCCAGATGCGGACCTTCATGCAGCCGATTCTCGAGAATCCCTTTCCGGCGGTGGACGCGGCCGTGGCGGCGATGCGGCAGCAGACACCGGTGATCTTTGTCGACGCGCATGGCGAAACCACCAGCGAGAAAATCGCGATCGGGCGGTTTCTCGATGGGAAAGCGTCGGCGGTGATCGGCACCCACACTCATGTCCAGACCGCGGACGAACAGATATTCCCGGGCGGGACCGCGTTTTTGTGCGACGCGGGAATGTGCGGCCCGGTGAATTCGATTTTGGGGCGGGCCGTGGAACCGATCGTGAACCGGTTCATCTCGAACCTGCCGGCTTTATTTCCCGTGGCGAAAGGCGAAGTGCGGTTATGCGGTGCCGTTGTATCCATCGACGAAATAACGGGGCGTGCCCTCAGCATCACGCGGGTAAATGAACTGATCGCGGACACGCCCGCCGCGACATAGTTCGGTTTTCCCCGATCGTCGCGCGGACCTTTCGATCGAAAAAAGGCCGCTGGTTAGAGGAGACCCGAACCATTTCGGGGCACATCGATTCAATGGAGATTAGACCTTTCCTGCGCGTGTTGCGGTTGCTGTGGAACCGAATGGGATCGGGGCGGATTTACGTCGCGGCCGCCGGAGCCTTGCTCTTCGTCCTGGCCGCGATTGGACTGACGCATCTGGTTTCATCGCGGGCTGCACCGAACTCAGGCCAATTAACGACAGGTCCCGCTCCGAAAACGGTCGCGGAAGCTTCCGGACTGTCCGCACTCCCGCGTGAGCCCGTAATCGCTATTACGGAAATCGGTTCCACTGAAACCAAAGACCGAAACGGCCACCTGAATGTGGCGGTGCGCATCGGCGTTGCCCCGCACCTCAACACGAAGAAAGGCGAAGTCGAGATTCGCGTTTCCTTCTTTGACGTGACGCCAGAAGGTGAGATGCGGCCCACCGACGCTCAGGTCTACTACCAATGGATAACGCCTGTTCGAGATTGGACGGATCCCAGTCCGAAATATCTTGTCGCGACCTATCTGGGGCCGGGAACGTCACGCAGATTGGCAGAGAACGTGCGCTACGGCGGGTTTTTGGTGCGCGTTTACTTTGAGGGCCAGCTGCAAGCCGAACGGTCCGAACCTAAGGCGCTCGTAACGGCATTGCGCAGTCAACGAACGCCGCCAGCCTCACCTGTTTCGACTTCTGCAAGCTCTGTGAATGTCGCTGTTTCGACGCCTAGCCCCGTTGCGCCGCAAACACGCACGGTGAGCCGAGAGCCAGCCGAGAATCTGCCCGCGGCTAATCAAGTAATACCATCTCCGTCTCCACTTCAGGCGAATCAGGACAATTCTTCGGGGGTGCCATACGCGAGTCCCGTTCCCAACAAGCCGGGCTTTGTTTACAGCCCGTATGATCGGAAGTTTTTAATCGACGTCCGCGGATTTCCACCAGGGACGGAAGTGAAGGATCCCAATACGGGAAAACTTCTGAAGGTCCCTTAGCCGCCGCTATTTTTCTTCTGGCGGGCTGCCGTTATCCGGCGGTTCTTCTGCAACGTCGTTAGCCGGCACTGAAAAGCGTCGTTTCCTTCGCGCGGCGGGCAACGGTGAAAGTGTCATGGTCACATTGCGCCCGGCGATCTTCGGTTCCATTTCCACCTGTGACATCCCGGCAAGATCGTCGCGCACTTTTTCCATCAACTGCATCCCGAATTCCTGGTGCGCCATCTCGCGGCCCCGGAATTGGAGCTGCACCCGGACTTTGTTTCCCTTGTCGAGGAAACCCTCCCCGTGGCGGATCTTCGTCAGGTAATCGTGATCGTCGATGTTTACCCGGAACTTGATCTCCTTGAGCTTGGTGCCCGAGGTTTTCTTGTCTTTCTCCTGCTTCGAGATGTCGTAACGGAATTTTCCGAAATCGACGATCTTGCAGACCGGCGGGTTCGCTGTGGGGGCAACCTCCACCAAATCGAGACCTAGACTTTGAGCTTTGCGCAACGCGTCCGAGAGCTTCATGACGCCAAGTTGCTCGCCGGTGGATCCCATGATCACCCGCACCTCGCGGGCGCGAATCCGACCGTTTACACGAATTTGTGATTGCAGATTAAATCAAAGCTCCTGGCCGGTGCCGCGGGAAGTGAACCGTGACGCCGTATTTATTTTGCCGCATTTTCCCGGCACCACTGGCTCCGGGCACTTCTGCCTCATCGCGCCTGCGGACACGCGATGACAGGCCCGCCTTTCGTGAGCCGATTGGAAGTAGTAGGCAACATTCGCGCGGTAGCAAGGCGAATCTGCCAGTCAGGCCGGAACGAGCGGCTCGAGGCGCACGACATGCAGCGGCGAAACAAGATCTGCGCGCGCTGGAATGTCCTTTGTTGGATCGGCAACCGGTCGGCCCACAACAAGCGCCATGCGTGTCAGCATTGCCATTTCCGGATGAAGCACATCCAAATGTTTGCCATCACTCGTATGGACGCGGAAAGGAACGAACGGAGTCGCTCGGAGAAAACTTCTAATTTCTTCTGGGTTCACATTTCGAATTTACCTGACTCGCTTCGATTTCTCAATGCGCAATCAGGTCGGCGGCGGCTCGCCAAAGTGTGCGGCGTGCGAGGCGTAGGCGGCCAGGTCGTCGAGCATGGCGTCGATGGTGGCCGCGATCGGCTCGAGCTTGGCGAAGCCGGAGAAGATCGCGCGATCGCCGATTTCGCTGTCGACTAGGAAGGTCGGGCGCTGGGTAACCTGGAGCGCTTGAAATTCCGCGGTGCTCGCCCGGGCGCGGGCCTCGATTTCCGGCGAGCGTGCTCGCTCGAGCAGCTTCGCTTTTTCCAGGCCGCCAGCCTTCGCGCCGATGTCCGCGGCGAGTTCCCAGTCGTTCGTATGCTGCCCTTCGCGTTCGGTCGCATTCGCCAACGCCATTCGGACGCGATCGTCGGCAACGCCGAGATCGCGTGCCGCTTCGGCGATCAGATTCGGCGCCAAACATTCCTTGAGGTCCGGCTCGAACCAGCCCGGTTTCAACATGAAGGGCGAACGCATCATCATTCCGCTCCGGCGATAAAACCAGTTCGCTTGCTCGATCGATTTCGGAAAACCGGACGCGTCCATCAACGCGATCTTCCACTCGAAATCGACCTGGCCCGCATAGCGCTTTTTCAATTCCTCCCACGCCGGCTGCGCCCAGAAACACCAGGAGGAAATGACGTCGAGATACATTGTCAGTTTCAATTTCATCGGTTTCCCATGTAAGAGAGCGGGTCGAGGTTCGCAAAGAGAAATGACGAAGCACGAATGACGAATGACGAAGGAATGACCGAATGAAGAATTGACGCTTTCACTTTCGGACTTCGGACTTCGTCTTTCCTTCGACATTCGACATTCGGATTTCGTCATTCGTCCGCGAACCGGCCACCGATCACCACTCGCACTTCGCTTTCAATTACCGCGCTTCATCACCAAATCGTGCTCGATCTCAATCACATCCTGCTTTTCATCGCCTGCATTTCGCCGCTGGTTATGCTGGGGCAAACGCTGCGGCGCGGCGGGTTGTTCCGCGCCTGGCGCCTGGCATCGTTGGCAGTCCTGTTGGTGACGGCTGGGGCCTGGCTGGTCAACCCCGCCACGGCCGGATTTGTCGGCGGCGGGGCCTGGCTTGCATTGCTTCTGGTCCCGGCGATCGGGATCCGAAAGATCTCGGAGTTATCGAGTCATCAACGCTACGCGCGCGCGCGGCATTGGGCCACGCCGCTGCGGTTTCTTCATCCGGCTGGAGGGTTGCGCGCCCAGGCCGAATTGCTGCGCGCGCTCGAGCTCGCCCAAGGCGGGAATTTTTCCGGCGCGCTGGCCGTGCTCGCTCCGTTGCGGAACAATCACACGAACGTCGGCCGGCAGGCGATCGCGCAAACATTTCGTTTACGTGGCGAATGGATGAATCTCGTGGGCTGGGTGCGGAGCGAAGTGCCGCCCGTGGCAAGGCGCGCCGATTTTGCCCTGATGCCGCTTTATCTTCGCGCGCTCGGGGAAGCCGGGGTCCGCGACGAAATGGTGCTCGAATTTGCCACCATGCTCACAGCCGCCGGACCGATTTCACAGCCAGCCTGGAGTCATCAGTTGAGCCTCGTCACCGTCCTTGCGTTTTGTGGCCGTCTGCAAAATTACGACAAACGAGCGACGTTCCGAAAATTTCCGCAGGAGCTGCGGGACTTTTGGATGGCCACCAGCGAATTGGCCGCCGGCAATCTCTCCGTCGGATGCGCCCGGCTCGAGAAATTGCGGGCCGCTACCGGCGATCAGTTGCTCTTGTCAGAAATCGCCCAGCGCCTCCATGGCGCCGACTCCATCGCGAAAGCGCCGCTTTCCCAGCCGGGTTTCGCTTTGCTCCACCAGATCGAACAAAGCGATCGTCCGGCTCCCGGCGCTTTCGGTTCCGAAACGAAGTGGCCAACGACGGCAGTCCTCATTTTCATTGCTTTGAACCTCGCGATGTTCGGCGCCGAAGTTTGGTTCGGCGGCTCGATGAATCCGGTCACTTTGCATCGGCTCGGCGCGCTCGAACCGTGGTCGGTCCGCTTCGGTGGCGAGTACTGGCGGATGTTGACCGCGCTTTTTCTCCATTTGGGTCCGCTTCATCTCATCGTGAATCTTTACGCGCTCTTTGTCATCGGCCCGGGCTTGGAACGCATCATCGGGTCGGTGCGCTTCGCGCTTTATTATCTGCTCGCCGGTTTGGGATCGAGCACCGGAGTGTTGCTTTTGCACCTATCCGGTTTTTCCCGCCCCGAACAACTCGTCGGCGCGTCGGGCTGCGTCATGGGCGTGGTCGGAGTGTGGGCGGGTTATCTCCTGCGGCATCGGCACGAACCGTTTGCCGGGCGCCGCCTGCGGAACATCGTCCTGATCGTGGTGATCCAAACCGTGTTCGATTTATCCACGCCGCAAATCAGCATGGCCGCGCACCTGAGCGGGCTGGTGACCGGTGTCGTCCTGGGCCTGCTTGTTTCGCCCCGGCGCGCGCAGGGCTAGGCGATGGAATGCTTGATGCTAAAAATTTTGCTGCCAGATTCACGCCTCCATCCATCCAGGCTTCTCCATGCCGACCTACCACACGTTTAATGTGATCCCGACGTTGCCGGCCGCCCTCGAGCCGCTCCGGGAAATGGTCTTCAATCTCTGGTGGACCTGGGAGCCTTCCGCCCGCCGCCTTTTTCGTCATCTCGATCCCGAGCTCTGGAACCGGACGAACCACAACCCGGTCCGCATGCTCCAGCTCTCCCGCCAGGCCCGGCTCGTCGAGGTCGCGCAGGACAAGAATTTCCTCCGTGAACTGAAAGAGGTTCACGACGCCTACCGGAATTATCTCGCGCGCAAGGACACCTACGGAAAGACCAGCAACCGTTTTGAAAAGCCGATCGCCTATTTCTCGGCCGAGTTTGGTTTTCACGAATCGATCCCGAACTATTCCGGCGGCCTCGGCATTCTCGCGGGCGACCATTGCAAATCGGCCAGCGATCTCGACCTGAATTTTGTCGCGATCGGGCTCCTGTATCGCCACGGCTATTTCAAGCAGGAGATCGACAAGGACGGCGTCCAGCACGCGATCAGCCTGAACCAGAATTTTCATCATCTGCCGATCCGCGAAGTCCGCCAGGGCGACAACAATCTGTTGATCGCCGTGCGCCTGCTCGATCGCGAAGTGCGCGCGAAGGTCTGGCAACTGCACGTCGGGCGCGTGAATCTTTATCTCCTCGATACCGACATCGCGGAGAACAACGCGGAAGATCGCCGCATCACGGCCGAACTTTACGGCGGCGATCTTGAAATGCGGATGCGGCAGGAAATCGTGCTCGGCATCGGCGGGATGAAAGCACTCACCGCGCTCGGGATCGACGCGGAAGTTTTCCACATGAACGAAGGCCACTCGGCTTTCCTCGCCCTCGAGCGCATCCGGCTCCATGTGGCGGAGAAGGGCCTCGATTTTTATTCCGCGTTGCAGCTCGTCGCCTCGGCGAATGTTTTCACCACTCACACCCCGGTGCCGGCGGGGAACGACGCCTTCCCGCGCGAGATGATGAAACGCTATTTCGGCGATTTCGCCACGCAGCTCGGTTTGTCCTTCGACGAATTAATGCGGTTCGGCCAGACGAGCGTGAACCCGCTCGATGCATTCAGCATGACTGTGCTGGCCTTGCGCGCTAGCCGCCATTCGAATGGCGTCAGCAAACTGCACGGCGAGGTGAGCCGTTCGCTTTGGAAAGATGTCTGGGCCGGCGTTCCGGGCCACGAAGTTCCGATCACCAGTATCACCAATGGGGTTCACACGAAAACCTGGATGGCCCCGGAGTTCTCGGCGCTCTACGAAAAGTATCTCGGCGATTGGGAGGAACATCTGACCGACCCGGATTTCTGGCGCCGCGTGACCGATATTCCCGGCGCGCAACTCTGGGAAACCCACCAGAAATTAAAACTGCGCCTGATCGAGTTCGTCCGCGACCGGGTCCGAGTGGCGCGAGAGCGCTCGGGCGAATCGCCGGAATCGATCCGGAGCGTGAACCGCATTCTCGATCCGGAAATCCTCACCATCGGATTCGCGCGCCGGTTCGCCACCTACAAACGCGGGGCGCTCCTCTTCAGCGACCAGGAACGGCTCAAGCGCTTGCTGAATGACGAGACGCGCCCGGCGCAATTCATCTTCGCCGGCAAAGCTCATCCTCAGGATGAAGGTGGCAAGGCTCTGATCCAGCAGGTTTACAAATTCAGCCGCCAACACGGCTTCGAAAATCGGATGGTCTTTGTGGAGGACTACGACACCTACATCGCGCGCCGGCTCGTCCAGGGCGTCGATCTTTGGCTGAACAATCCGCTCCGCCCGCTCGAAGCCAGCGGCACCAGCGGAATGAAATTACCGCCGAATGGCGGCTTGAACTTGAGCGTGCTCGATGGCTGGTGGTGCGAGAGCTTCAACGGCAACAACGGCTGGGCTATCGGCGGCGAAATCAAGGGCGGCACCGTGGATTTCCAAAGCGAAGTGGACGCGAGCAGTCTCTATCAACTTCTCGAGAACCTGATTATTCCGCTCTATTACGAGAAGCCCGATGGGAAGCTGCCGCTGGCCTGGTTGCAACTGATGCGCGAATCGATCCGCACCGTGACGCCGGTCTTCAACACCCATCGGATGGTCAAGGAATACGCCGAGCGCCTTTACACCCCCGCAGCGAAAGCGCACCAGGAATTCGGCCGCGATGGTTGCGCCGCCGCGACCGGCCTGAGCAAATGGAAAGCGAAGATGCGCAAGGACTGGCCGCAGGTCAGCATTCTCGATGTGCAGGTGGGCAACTCCGATCGGCAAAACATCCAGGTCGGCGAAGCGCTCCAGATTTCGGCCCGCGTCCATCTCGGCGCTGTGAGTCCCGATCATGTCCGCGTCGAGGCTTATCACGGCGAAGCCGACAATGGCGGCATCAAGAATCCGAGCGTGACGGTTCTTGATGGAAGCGCACCGGTGGAAGGCGAGGGGAATTACACCTATCAAGGTTTGGTCCCGACTTCCGACAGCGGCACCTACGGCTTCAGCGTCCGGGTCGTCCCAATTCACCCGCATCTCATGCAAACCCACGAGCTGCGTTTGATCACCTGGTCATAGGCGCCGGAACATAGACTTGTAGTCTGTGCGCCCAGCGGAGTTTTACTCCGCTGCACCTAAACAGCGGACAACATGTCCGCTAGGCGCACAGGCAGGATGCCTATGTTTCTTTAAGCGCCCGAAAAAACCCGTCGAACTCATTTTCGGCATCCACGAGTTCGTTCAGCTTTCCCATCCGCGGATCGCCCGCAGGTTCCGGCAGCTTCACCACGCGCGATCTCTTTCCGTTCCTGAACTCAATCTCATCCCATTGAATCGTGCTAATGGCGTGATTGAATCGCGCCACGGCGCGGCCGCGGAACCAGGCGCGGGTCGTTTCCGGTGGCGAGAAAATTGCGTCTTTGATTTCCTTTTCGCTGATGAGACTGCGCATCGATCCTTGCCGTTGCAGCTCGAAGAACAATCCCTGGTCCGGCTGGATGCTGTGATATTCGAGGTCGATCGCCTGCAGCCACGGATCGCTCCACGAGAGCTTTTCTTCCTCGCGAAACGACGAGAGCATCAGCTTTTTTGCCGCCCAGTCCACGCGATCGGCCGTCGAGGTCACGTCGCGTTCCAGGTCGTTCAAGACATTTTCCCATTCGCGGAGCAACCACGAAATCTCGGAATCTCCGCCGTGCTCGCGTTCCGCGGCTTTCAGGTAAAGCCGCTGGACGTCGATCGCGGAAATCTTCCGGCCATCGCTCAGCTCGATAATCCAATCGTAATCCTGGTCCCGGCTGATCGATTTCGTGGCGTTGACCGGCTGCGCGATTTCGAGAGCCGGCGCTTTCCCGCGCTCGATCAACTCCAGCGCCAGCGCGGTCGTCCCGATCTTGAGCGCGGTCGCCCATTCGCTCATGTTCGAGTCGCCGATGATGACGTGGAAACGGCGGTAGCGGGCGGCGTCGGCGTGCGGCTCATCGCGCGTATTCACCAGTGGCCGTTTGTTCATCGTGTCGATGCTGACCAGCGTCTGGAAAAAATCGGCCCGCTGCGAAATCTGAAACACCCCCGGCTGGGTCCCGGCGCTTTCCGCCTCGATCCCGATCTTGCCCGCGCCGGCGAAGATCTGCCGCGTGATGAGGAATGGCAGCACGCCCGCGACCAGCTCGTCCCACGGAAGATCGCGGCGAATGAGATAATTGTCGTGGCACCCGTAGCTATGCCCCGCGAAGTCCGTGTTGTTCTTGAAGAGCCGAACCTCGGCGCCGTCCGTCAGCTTCAAGTTTCGGCGACGGGCGCACTCCGCCAGAATGCGTTCCCCGGCCTTTTCGTGGGCCACAATCTGGCGCAGGGTCGTGCATTCCGGCGTCGAGTATTCCGGGTGGGCGTGATCATTGTAAAAACGCGCGCCGTTCGAAAGCACCAGGTCGCTTTTGATTTCCTCAAAACTCAGCGGCCGTTTCCGATCGATTTCGTAATAGGCGGATTCGTCCGTGTCCTGGAGCAAAGACGGCGCCCGAAAGCCGCGCGCATCCCGATGCGGATCTTCGAGCCGATAATCCCATTTCATGTGCGCGCCGTGCTCGGTGTAGGAGCGGACCAGCTCGATCGATTCCGCCACCACATCAACGGACACCGCGCCTTGGACCGTGATGCCGTACTCTGTTTCCAGCCCGAACACGCGTTTCATCGCGCCGCAACATAAGGCACGATCGTGAGGGTGCGAAAGTCACCAGAGATGAAGACGGCCTGCCCTCAGGCCGTTGGGGAAAAGAAAAGCTTGCTCTCAACGGCACGGGGGCGTGCCGTCTCCATCTCTTTGCGTCACACCGTCGCCACGATCAACCGCCAGGCGATGCCGCCTTGGGCGAGGGAATGTTGATGATGGCTCGCAGGAGGCAGCGGATCGCCGGCGGTCGAGACCACTTCACCTCCGCAACCCTGACACTTGTAAATGCCGGTCTGCGGCGCCGCTGTTCCAGGAGGATGAGCCGGATCGAAGCGCGGATCGGGAAAATTACTCAGGTAATGAGAGTATTTATATTGCGCCATCGTTCCGGGGATTCGTGCAATTTCTAGGCGATCTCGTCATTTCGTAAAGCAGAAAAACGCCGAGAGCCGTAAATGTAGGGGCCGCTCTCCTCAGCCGCAGAACCCTCGATCCCGCGGGTGAGGACACCGCCTCTACACTTACCGCGCCACCTGCTCGATCGACGTCGGATCGTCGAGCAGGATCCACTCGACGATCGAAAGAGGCAGGCTCCCGTTCTTGATCAGGTCGTCGTGAAATTGTCCCAGCCGGAAACTCGCGCCCGTTTTGTCGCGATACCGTCCGAGTAAATTCATGATCTGCCATTTGCCGACGATGTAGCTGATCTTCTGCGTCGGACTCGAGGCCGCGCCCGCCGCTTCACCCTCGGCCGCTTCGCGATCGAGTCCGCCCGCTTCCATGAAATATTGGACCGCCTGCTCGAAACTCCATTTGCCAGTGTGCAGATTCACGTCCACGCCGATCCGCGCCGAGCGATACCGGGAGAGCCGCAGGATCTGTCCCTGGGCCGCTGAGTTTTCCGGATAAAGCCCGGTCCGCATCAGCATTTCCTCTCCGTATAGAGCCCAGCCTTCCACGAAAACGCCGTCGCCATGTTGCCGCCGGATTTCGTCCGGCAAATGGTTCGCGATCGAGAGCTGCATGAAATGGCCCGGGATGCCTTCGTGCCCAAGGATGGGACGAGGGTCTTCAATCGCGGCGCGAATATAAAAATTCTTCGACTGTGGATTGTAGGTCGGGATGAAAAAGAACCCCGACGGATCCTTGTCGTAAACGCCCGGGGGATTCATGAAGCCGCCGGGACTCGTCGGCTTAAACGCTTCCGGCAACTGCCGAATTTCAAAGCGGCCCAGGTAATCCGGGATCGTGACCAGCTTGTGCTCCTTCATATAAGCGATCATCTCCTGCTCGCGGCTCTCGTAAGCAGCGAGGAACGACGCCTGGTCCGGCGGAATATTCTTGCTCCGGGCCGAATCGGGATCGGCCAGCGACGGATCGGGCAGGAGCGATTCGAGCGCGCGGTAACGGGCCAGCTCGGCGCGACCGAGCATTGCTACTTGCTCGTCGTTGAGCGGAAGCAGCAGAACGTGCTTAAGATAATAGTTGTAGTTCGCGGCGCCCATCGGGGCGAAATCGACCATCGAGGGCAGACGTTTCTCGAGGCGATCGGCAAAGCCGTGGATCGCCGCCAGCGCGGCATCGCGCGCTTTTACGAGCTCATCGTGTTCGTTCGGTGGCAGATCGCGCGCCAGGGTCATGAGGCTGTCTTTGAAGAGCGGATCGATCGCGCGTGCGGAAGCGATCGCGAGCCGCGCGAAAAGCTTCACCGGCTTTTGCAAATTGCGTTCGGCTTGTGCCAGCATCGCCGGCATCTGTTTGAGGCGCTCGGTCGCGGCGAGCGCGCGATTCCGAGGCGCGTCGTATTCCTTCTTCAGGAGCGAGAAGATCCCGTTCGTGCATTCACCCACATAGAGCTGCGGGTCGGTATTCTCCGATCGCAGGATGCGAGTCCCGAAATCGAAATTCTCGAGCTGCGCGCGAAACAGCATCCAATCGATCCGGTCGTCTCTGGGCCATTTCGCTCCGGGCATGGCGCGGACCTGGTCGAGTAACTTGCGAACGTGCTGGTTTCGCTCGGCGAACTTCGCCGCGGAATAATCCGTGAGCCGATTGTCCCAGGTGTGGAGACCGGCGTCGCTGCTGTTGACGGGGAAATTCTCGTTTCGCCAGGCGTAAAATTCGTCCGCCATTTTACGGAGCGCCGCGATGTCATTGCCGGCTTTGGTGACAGCCGGCGTTGATTTCGTAATCAACGCCTTGTTGGAAACGTCCGTTTTCGGTTCCGGCGTCGGCTGCGCGAGCAACGTGGCGGCCGTGAACAGAAGCGGAGCGATGATTGGTCTCATGGCGCCGATGCTAATCACATCGAGCGGCGGTTTACAAACCGCCGTTTTCTGTAGCCGCCGCCCTGTGGGCGGCGTGTGTTTGCCGCGAGCCAATCCTGCGCTTCGCACGGCGAAGCGGCTACAGGCTAGATCACGACGCCGCGAAGCGGCGGCTTCATCTGTCCATCGCGCCGGACCGGTGAAATTTTCACGACGTTCTCCGGATCGAAGTCGATCAGCTTAAACCAATCTTCCGTGATATCGGTCGGCGGGAAAATATCGTTCTCATTGAACTCGGCGACGAAGGCCTGTTGCAGATCGCTTTCGCTGATTCCCGAAACGTGGTTGGAGCCGGGATCGCTGATCCCGGTCGCGGAATTGGTGATGGTGCGCTTGATCGCCATCGCCTTGGCGCGCTCGACGATCGAGGCAATGATCGCGCCGCTCAGCAGGTCGCTCCGGTAAAGGACTTCTTTCCGGCCACTCCGCAGGGTGATCTCGAGGAACTTGTTTTCCTCCCGCCGCGCGAATTGCACTTCAAGAACGCGCTCGATCAATTTATCGATGGCCGCGCCAAGGTTGGCCGCTTCCTTGGCCAGCGCGCCGTCATAGGGAAGATCATCGGTTAGATAAATCCGGTAGATGTCGCGCGCGCCTTCGCGGTTCGGCCGGTTCACCTTGATTTTCCGGTCGATCCGGCCCGGGCGCAGGATCGCCGGATCGATCAGATCGGCGCGGTTCGACGCCAGGATGATCACGATGTCGTGGAGCGAATCGATCCCGTCCATTTCCGAGCAAAACATCGGGACGAGGGTCGAGAGAATGTTCGAGTAACGGGAGGCGCGCCGGGTGCCGAGAATGCTTTCGGCTTCATCGATGAACAAAAACGGCAGGAACCCTTCGCGCCGTTTCTCGCGCGCCGTTGCGAAAATCTCGCGCACGATCCGCTCCGATTCGCCGACCCACATGTTGAGGATCTCCGGGCCTTTGACGTGCATGAAGTATTCCTTCATGTCCTCGCCGCACTTTTCGCGCAGCTTCTTCGTCAGGTTGTAGGCCGTGGCCCTTCCGATGAGCGTCTTCCCGCAGCCGGGCGGCCCGTAAAGCAAAAACCCCTTCGGCGTCGCGTGCTGAAATTTCTCGAACAGCTCGCCGTGAATCAGCGGCAGCTCGATCGCGTCCTTGATCGCCTGTAAGGCCTGCTCCTGCCCGCCGACTTTTTCCCAGGGCAGCTCGGGAACTTCGTCCAGGTAATGGTCGCGCGCTTGCGGATGCGTGAGCAGCTCGAGGGCAACGCGGTAATTCGGATCGACCCGAACCTCGTCGCCGGATTTGAGCGAGATTTTCATCAACGCGGCGGACCGCTGCAGGACCAGCGATTGCAAACCATGCTCGGAACCGACCCGGAGCCGGTCCTCGCCGATCACCTCCGTGATTTTTGTCACCGGCCCCGCCGTTTCGAAACCGAGATCGCCGACGATGACGAACGCTTCGTTCACCAAAACCCGCGTCCCCTTCCTCAGTTTCGCCAGGCTGATCCGCGGATCGACGTTGCAATAATACTCCGCGCCGCCGACCACGATGTGGGCCGTGTCCCGCGCCGGATTGTTGAGATACGTCCCGATGCGATTCGCTGGCGAGGTTACCTTTTTGATGACTTCCTCGAGTTTCTCGATCATCTGGCGCGCTTCGCCGATCGTTTCCTGCTGCGATTGAATCTGGGAACGCATCACGTAAAGCTCGCGCCGATGCCGATTCTCCGGCGGGATCGAGGCGACGAGGAGATCGAACGCCTCAAGTAGACTGAGCTCGGGGGGGCCCGAATTGTTTTCGGGCTCCCGGGATTCCTCGCTCCGTTCGTCGTCCATCCGCCGCGATTATAAAACCTCCGGTGTGCGCTCGCAAATGTCTCTCTTCTGTAGCCGTCGCCCTGTGGGCGACGTGAGAACACGCCTTCTTTCCAGAGCGGCCGACAATTTCTCGCGCCTGTTCAGTTGCGGCTGAGCACACCCGCCTCTACAATCTTCTCCTTCGCGAGGAGTCTTAGCTCAATTGGTTAGAGCGCCGCCCTGTCACGGCGGAGGTTGCGGGTTCGAGCCCCGTAGACTCCGGAGTTTTGTATTAAAAAAAGATTCGTTAGGCGGTCACGATCACTTCGCTGACGCAACTTCCTTTGCGCACTGCCAGAATTTTTCCGCGACCGGACTGAGTCGGCCTTTTGGCCCGGCGATGCCGACCGAGATTGGTTTCGGCTCAGGAGTGAGGTGCAAAAATTTTATTCGGTTTCCGAAACTGTAACCAAAGTCTGGGCCAATCGCGACGCCCGTCCCCGCTTCGACGGCCGACATAACGCCGGACATGCTGTCATGTTCCTCGATCACGCGCGGTTTCCGTTTCACCTTCGAAAAGATGATCGAAAGCAAATCGTAGTAATTCGGATAGTCTTCGCGGGTCAGGCCAATCAACACTTCGGCCGCAACCTCGATGAGCGGAACGCTGCGCCGTCGGGCAAACAGATGCTGCGGGGCGACCGCCACGCAAACGCGTTGGTGAAACAACTCTTCATATCGCAGGTCGCGGAGCGAACTACCCTTGGGAGGAGCAGTGATCAATCCGAGTTCAAGTCGGCCATCGCGTACGCCGTCGAGAGTGTCTTTGTTGCTCCAATCGTGCAATCTGACATGCACGTTTGGCATCGCCCGCTGAAACGCCCGTAATGTTTTCGGCAGAATTTCGGCGAATGGCGTCGGTGAGTGGCCGACGTGAAGCTCGGTAGGCTCTGCGCTTGCAACGGCGCGCGCTTTCGTGACGGCTTCGTCCGCGTGTTGCAGCACCGCCCGAGCTCCGTTCAAGAACGTGCGCCCGGCCTCTGTCAGGCTGACCGATTTCGCCGTGCGTTTGAGCAGAAGGAAGCCCAGCTCATCTTCCAGATCGCGAATCTGGCGGCTTAAGGGCGGTTGAGAGACGTGAAGCTTCAACGCCGCGCGTGAGAGGTTCTCTGCCTCGGCGACGGCAACAAAGTAGCGGAGATGCCGCAATTCCACAGCCGCTTCACTCTACCTTTTGGGTATGCTGACGCAACAAACATCGTCTTTCACAACGGCGGAGTCGTGGGCCGATCGTGACACATGAAAACAAGACCTCAGTTTGCAGCTTTGCCAAAGTATGACACCAGCGCAACGAGAGTCGAAATGAAGCTCGAGGTCGACGTCATCCCGGTCTCCGACGTCGAGCGATCCAAGCAGTTCTATCAGCGCCTGGGTTGATACAGCACCCGCACAAATTTGAAAGGAGAAATATGTCAGAAGAAATCAAATATGATCGCCAGCGTAGCAATAACTTCATCGCCGTCGGTAGCGAAAACAGTAAATCGATTGACCTTTATTATGAAGATCTCGGTTCTGGACAGCCGGTGGTTTTGATCCACGGATGGCCGCTAAATGGGGCCTCATGGGAAAAACAAACGGCGGCCCTGCTGGCGGCTGGTCGCCGAGTGATCACCTACGATCGACGCGGTTTCGGCGGCTCAAGCAAGCCTTCGATCGGCTATGACTACGATACCTTTGCCGCCGATCTTAACGCGGTCCTCACTACACTTGATCTTCAGAAGGTAGATCTTGTCGGATTCTCCATGGGTACCGGTGAGGTCACCCGCTACATGGGTAAATACGGTTCCGTTCGCGTTCGCACGGCCGCGCTAATCGGAACATTGGGACCGTACCTCGTGAAAACCGCAGATAATCCGGAGGGTGTGGAGGCGAGTGTCTTCGAAGGGATAAAGGCTGCGATTAAGGCAGACCGGCCAGCCTTCCTTCTCGATTTCTTGCATAACTTCTACAACTACGACGTCACTGGAGGAAAGCTCGTCAGCGAGCGTGTGGTCGATGCGAACTGGAACGTCGCAGCTCAGGCTTCTGCAATAGGAACATTGAAGTGTGTTGACGCCTGGATTGAAGACTTCCGCAAGGACATTCTCAGTAACGACGTCCCGACGTTGATCATTCACGGCGATGCAGATCGTATTCTACCGCCAGATGCCACATCTCGAAGGCAAGCCAAGATGATCAAGAACGTTAAGTTCGTCGAATTACCAGGCGGCCCGCATGGCGTGCTGTGGACGCATGCTGAACAGGTGAACAAGGAGCTGCTTTCATTTCTAAAATAAAAGTATGAAGCGAGAAACCAATACAGTGATTGTGACCGGAGCGTCGCAAGGTATCGGCGCGGCGGTCGTCCGGGCGTTCCTCGCGCGCGGCTACAATGTTGTAGGAACCGCCCGGAACGCGACCAAATCAAAAGAGCTTTCAGCTTCCGACCGGCTCGCCTTGATCGACGGCGACATAGGTCAACTTGAAACGGCGCAGAAAGTTGCAGAACTCGCCCTCAAGAAGTTCGGCTCGATCGATGCCGTGGTCGCGAATGCCGGGATATTCCTGGTGAAGCCGTTCACTGAATATACGGCAGAAGATTTTCGCGCCCTTGTTGCTACCAACCTGTCAGGCTTTATTTACCTGGCGCAACTGGCCGTAAAACAAATGCAGGCACAAAAGCGCGGCGGCAGCATCGTTAGCATCAGCGCAGCGCTGGCGGATAATCCAATCGCCGGTGTGCCAGCTTCCGTTCCAATGATCACCAAAGGTGGTCTGAACGCGGTCATAGAAAGCCTCGCTCTTGAATACGCGAAAGAGCACATTCGATTTAACGCTGTAGCGCCCGGCGTCGTCGACACACCACTGCACGCGGACGATTCGAACGATGTTCTGAAGACGCTTTCGCCGATGGGCACGATCTCCACGGTTGAGGAGATTGCCAGCGCCGTGGTCTATCTGACAGAAGCCAGGCAGATTACCGGGGAAGTGCTGCGCGTGGATGGCGGTGCGCACATAGGCAAATGGTAACTCGTGAAAGATCTCAGCCGGCTAGCGCCGAACAACGGTTGAAAGAACTTGGCATTGAGCTGCCTGCGCCGCCGGAACCGTTCGGCACTTATGTCGAAGCGGTCCAGACAGGCAATCTGCTCTTTCTGACCGGGATGCTTCCGACGGAAGGTCGCGCGGCGAAGTTCGTCGGGCGCATCGGCGCCGAGCTCGATGTGGAAGCGGGGCGCAAGGCGGCTCATCTCGCGGCACTCAACGTCCTCGCGGTCGCGAGAAAGCATTTGGGATCGCTCGACAAAGTGACGCGGATCGTCCGGCTCGGAGTGTCGGTGGCCACTTCGGGAGATGTCCGCGATCAGCCGAAAGTCGCTGACGCTGCTTCGGACTTACTACAGGACGTCTTCGGAAAAGAGAAGAATCCTTGCCGGTTAGTCTATGGGGTGGCCAGCCTCCCACTCGGTACGCCCGTCGAACTGGAAGTCATTTTCGAGGTGGTGACGTGAGGCAGGAATCACAAACCGCTTTGGTGGTTTTGGTGCTGCTCACATCCCTTCAATTGTTAACCGGAAAGGAACCTCCGATGGAACACCCGACTTTTTATCGCACGACACAGATTGACGGGCTCTCCGTCTTTTATCGAGAAGCTGGTCCGAAAGACGCGCCGACGATTCTTTTGTTACACGGACTTCCAACCTCCTCGCGGCAGTTCGAACCGCTCTTCGCGCGCCTTTCCGATCGCTTTCATCTCGTCGCGCCGGACTATCCTGGCTTCGGACACAGCGACTGGCCGAACCCGAAACAGTTTTCCTACACGTTCGATCGCATCGCCGAGATCATGAATCATTTCACCGAAGCGCTCGGGCTGTCGCGTTATACGCTTTACATGCACGATTATGGTGGACCGGTGGGGTTTCGAATGGCGCTTGCCCATCCGGAGCGTGTTGAAGCGCTCATTATTCAAGACGCCGCGGGGCACAACGAAGGTTTGGGCGCGAATTGGAAGACGCGGCGCGCGTTCTGGGCCGATCGCGCGGCCAACGAAAGCGCGCTTCGCACTAATCTCCTTTCGCTGGCGACAACGCGGACGCGACACGTCGGGAACGATCCGAATGTGGAACGTTATGATCCGGATTTGTGGACGGACGAGTTTTACTTTTTGAATCAGCCCGGCCAGGCCGACATTCAAAGCGATCTTTTCTACGATTATCGAACCAACGTCGATGCTTATCCGAAATGGCAGGCATGGATGCGCGAGAAGCAACCGCATCTGCTGGTAATCTGGGGTAAGCACGATCTCTCGTTCGATCTCGGTGAACCAGAACGATACCGCAAAGATGTGCCGAAAGCCGAAGTCCACGTCCTCGATGCCGGTCATTTCGCGCTCGACACTGCCGCGGATCGGATTGCGCAGCTCGTTCGTGACTTCATGAAGTAGCAATAGGATTCGCGATTCACGATTCACTATGCTCTCGTCGCGGGAGCGTTCACAGTAGCGCGATGCGCCCCACGACCGAAGCGCCAGGGAACAGCCCGCCTGCGTGCGTAGACGAGGTCGAGCCGGGCGCGGTCCCGGCTGCGCCGGTGTTCGGCATTCTTTTCGCGCTCAGTTTCGCTCATCTCGTCAACGACACGCTCCAGTCGTTGATTCCGGCGATTTACCCGATCCTGAAAACGGAGCTGCGGCTCGACTACAGCCACATCGGCCTGATCACCCTGACGAACCAGCTCACCGCGTCATTGCTCCAACCGTTCGTCGGCGCGTTCACCGACAAACATCCCCAGCCGTTCTCGCTCGCGCTCGGAATGGCTTCGACGCTGGCCGGTCTGGTCCTGCTTTCGATCGCGCCAAATCTCACGCTCGTCCTCGTCGCGGTCGCGTTCGTCGGGATTGGCTCCTCCGTATTTCATCCGGAAGCATCGCGCGTCGCGCACTTGAGCTCGGGCGGGCGATTCGGCTTCGCCCAATCGGTTTTCCAGGTCGGCGGAAATGCCGGCAGTTCACTCGGGCCACTCCTTGCCGCGGCGATCGTTGTCTATCGCGGACAGAAATCGGTCATCTGGTTTTCATTGCTCGCGCTCGTCGGCATTATCGTGCTCACGCGAATCGGCGTGTGGTATCGCAATCACCTGGCGCATCATCACGCGGCGAAGCGGCACGCTGTCTTGCACCGTGAGACAGGACTAACCCGGAGACGCGTGCTCTTCTCGTTAGGCATTCTGATCATGCTCGTTTTCTCGAAGTATTTCTATCTCGCCAGCATGAGCAGCTACTACACGTTTTTCCTCATCCAGAAATTCAGCCTCTCGGTTCGGGACGCGCAGTTGCATCTCTTCATTTTCCTCGCCGCGATTGCCGCCGGCACATTTCTCGGCGGCCCAGTCGGCGACCGCATCGGGCGCAAAGCAGTCATTTGGGTATCAATCCTCGGCGTGGCGCCGTTCGCACTCGCACTCCCTTACGCAAACCTTTTCTGGTGCGCCGTCCTCAGCGCAATCATTGGCTTGATCCTCGCCTCAGCCTTCTCCGCCATCCTCGTCTACTCCCAGGAACTCATCCCCGGCAAAGTGGGCACAATGTCCGGCCTCTTCTTCGGCCTCGCCTTCGGCCTTGGCGGCATCGGCTCTGCCGTCCTCGGCGCCATGGCCGATCGCCACGGCATTCCATTCGTCTTCCAAGTCTGCTCCTATCTGCCGCTGATCGGCCTGCTCACAGCGCTGCTCCCAAATCTCGGCACCCCTCGACGCACCACGGTGTAGAGGCGGCTATCCTCAGCCGCAGTCTTTGCCGGTTTGCGGGTGAGGACACCCGCCGCTGCCGCTACTGCACGCTCGGCGTCTTCGCGCCCTAGTCCTTGATCCAGCGTTCGACGCGTTCCTGCAGCAGGTCGAGCGGCATCGCACGTCCGTTTAGGATTTGGTCGTGGAAGGCTTTGATGTCGAATTTCGGGTCGAGCTGTGCCCATTTCTCAACTGATCAAAACTTGAAGTGGTTGTACTCCTCGTGAGTGCCGATCCAGACCCAGTAATATTCGCCGTTGCGTTGTCGGGCGACGGCACGATAACTCCGGCCGATCTCAACGGTGTAAGCGCCACCTTTCTTTTTGGAAGCCTAACGACGGATGTCTCGGGTTCGCCTTGAAAAGCTCGAAGTTCTTTCTCGCAAGTCGTTGCACATGCTCCGGCAGCTCGTCATAACAGCGCCAGAAGGAAGCAAGCGCATGGGACTTCACGGCATCGGCCTGAAGTTTCCGGCGTCAATCTCCGCGTCGATCTTTTCCAAGGCGGCGGCGTGCTTCCCGCCGGGAGAAAAGTCGTGTTCCAATTCTTCGTCCCAAACCAGCTTGTCCTGCTGCGCAATGAACCCAACAAGTTCGGCCAGCTCTTCGCGACTCAGCTCCGTCACAGCTTTGTCTATTTCGGCCAGGCCCACAGAGAAAGAATAAGATAGGCGGATGACATGATAAGCGCGCTCTGACTCAGCTCTTCGCAGATCCCTGGGTCTTGTTCCAGGCTTCCACGCGCTCCTGGAGCAGGTCGAGGGGCATGGCGCCGCCGTTGAGGATTTCGTCGTGGAAGGCTTTGATGTCGAACTTCGGGCCGAGCTGTGTCTTGGCTTCGTCGCGGAGTTTGCGGATCATGAGCTGACCCATTTTGTAGGCGAGGGCCTGGCCGGGCCAGGCGATGTAGCGGTCGGCTTCGGTCTGGGCCACGGTGTCGTTCACGTCGTTGGCGTGCATGAAGTCTATCACTTTTTCGCGGGTCCAGTTCTTGTCGTGAATGCCGGTATCGACCACCAGCCGAACGGCGCGGAAGAGCTCGGAGTTCAACCGGCCGTAGTCGGACACGGGATCCTTGTAGAAGCCTATCTCCTTTCCGAGTTCCTCCGAATAAAGCGCCCAACCTTCGGCGTAGGCGGAGTAACCGCCGCGGAGGCGGAATTTCGGCAGGTCGGGTAACGTCTGCGCAATACTGATCTGCATGTGATGACCGGGAACGCCTTCGTGATAAGCGACGGCTTCGTCCAACACCAGGGTGCGCTTGGTGGGGTCGGCCACGGCTACGACCACACGTCCAGGTCTCTTTCCGTCGGGAGTACCGGCTACGTAGTGCGTGGCCTCGGCCTTCGCGAAGCCCGGGATCGGCTCGACGGTTACCGGCGACTTCGGCAAGAGCCCGAACAGCTCCGGCAGCTTAGGCTGCATCTGGTCGATGTATTTCTTAAAATCATCGACGATCTGCTGTTCGCTTTGCGGCTTCCACTTCGAGTCGTTGTTGATCGCTTCGCGGAAACTGGCGAGATCCTTCTTACCCTGCGCCAGCGCGAGCTTCGTCATCTCCGCCGTGATGCGCTCCACTTCCTTTAACCCGATCTGATGCACCTCGTCGGGCGCGACGTTCATCGTCGTCATCGCCTTCACGGCTTCGGCGTAGCGGCGCTTGCCGTCTGGCAAGGTTTCGATTGAAATTTCAGGGCGCCCTTTCGGGTCGTACTCGGTGCGGAGGAATTCTGCGAACTTCTTGTAAGCGGGAACGACGTCGTCGTTGATCGCCTTCGTCATTTCGTCGGTCAGGCGCTTCTTGTCGTCATCGGAGAACTCTTTCGGGAACTTCTTTGTTGGGAGAAGGAACGGGTTCGCGGAGACGATGCCGTCGCATTGGCCGGGAACTTTTTCGAGGACGAGTTTCGGCGGCATGAGTCCGTCCTTCATGCCCTGACGCATTACCTCGGTGGTCTGCGCCAGCACGCGCGGGACTTGGTGCAGCCGGGAAATGTAATCCTGATAGTGCGGCACGGAATCGAGAGGCACGGAGAGCGGCAGATCAGCGAGCCCGGTGTGGACGCCCCTCTGCTGGTTCACGGGCATCTCGTAATTCTTCAGGTCGTAGTTGATGTCCTCTCGCTCCAGCTGCCGCTCCAGCAGTCGATGGCTCAGCAGGTCCTTGTCGCCCATTCCGTCGGTGGGGATCGCTTGCAGTCGCTTGAGGAAGTTGTCGGCTTCCGCATGTTGGCGCGCGATCTCCTCCAGCGAATGCTGGCTAAGCAGCGCGTTGTAGCGGTAATCGCCGAACGACGTCGCCCGCTCCGGCGAGTTCTTGAGCCCAGTCTCATAAAACTCATCAAACAATTTATTCTGCTCCGCCACGCGATCGGCGAGAGACGCCGTCTCCGCGAAGACGGGGCAGGCTAAAGAAAGAACAAATGCGCAAATGAGTCGTTGCATCTGGCAACGTAGCAGAGCGTGTCGGCGACGCACCGGTTAAAGCTCCAAGCACCAAGGCTCCAAGCTCCAAAGAAGCTCCAAATCTCAAGCTCCAAACGCGGCGACTGAGCGCCGCGCTACAGGCAAGACTGACAGCCTGGCTACAGCGTCGAGCAAAGTTCCGATTTTGGATCTTGGTGCTTGGAATTTCTCTGGAGCTTGATGCTTGGAGCTTGGAGCTTTTCATGGTTGCGATTCTTTCCTTGACAGCTTAGGAGAGGGCCGGCTATTCTCCTAATCAACTTAGGAAGACAAATATGAGCGATGAAGCTGAACTTCTTCCCGGCACTCTTGACCTGCTGATTCTCAAGGCGGTCTCACTCGGTCCGCTTCACGGTTACGGCGTCCTTCTGCGGATCGGTCAAATCTCCGGGCAAACTCTGCTCATCGAGCAGGGAGCACTTTATCCGGCCCTGTTTCGTTTGGTTCGGCAGGGATTGCTGAAGGCGGAATGGGACAAGTCGGACAACAATCGGCGCGCCAAATATTACGAACTGACCCGGAAGGGGCGGAAGCGGCTGCAGGAAGAAACGGATTGGTGGAATCGCCTGGCGGCTGCCGTTGCTACAGTTCTGGCCGCGGAGCCGGAGAAAGCATGAAATTGATCGCCTACCTTCGGTCTCTCGGTGCGAGATTTTTTCGACGATCTCAAACGGAGCGCGGGATGGAGGAGGAGCTTCGCTTCCACATCGAGCATCGTGCGAATGACCTTCAACGGTCCGGTATTGACCGCGCCGAAGCGGAGCGCCGGGCCCGGATCGAGTTCGGGAGTCCGGAACGTTTCAAAGAGGAATGTCGCGAAGCGCTCGGCGGAAATCTTGTCGACACTTTGATAACCGATCTGCGTTTTGCTGCGCGAATCCTGCGCAAGTCGCCCGGCTTCACGGTTGTCGCGGTCCTGACGATCGCCCTGGGCATCGGAGCGACGACCGCAATCTTCAGCGTCGTCGACGCGACCCTGCTGGAGCCGCTGCCTTATCCGCACCCGGAACAATTGGTCAGTCTTCGGAACGATTTGCCCGGCGTGGGGGCGCAGGACGTAGGACTTTCCCAACCGGAATGGCAGGACCTGCAACGATCCGGAATTTTCGAATTCGTTTCGCCGACCTGGTTCGATGAGAATAATCTCACCGGCTCATCTCAACCAGCGCGCGTCCGACTGTTGATCGTTGCTCCGAATTATTTCGCGCTGCTCGGCGTGCAACCGCAGATGGGTCGCGCCTTCAATCCCGAAGATCGTTCGCCAGGAATAATTCCCGAGGTAGTCATCAGCGATGCGCTGTGGAAACGCGCTTTCGGAAGCGATCCAAACATTCTGGGGAAGAGCGTTCGGATGGACACCGACCTGTATCAGATCGTCGGCGTAATGCCGGCGCGCTTCGACGCGCCGGGCCGAATGGCGGAGGAACGGAACGTCGAAATATTTGCCGCGACAAGTTTTTACGGCGCGCCGATGTCCGATCATCCGCCGCGCAATCGGCGAAGTATGCCGACGGCGATCGCACGGCTCAAACCTGAATTGACAATTGCGGCAGCGCAGAAGCGCCTGGATGGACTGTCGGCCTCGTTACAGAAACAATTTCCCGGCGATTATCCCAACGGCTGGCACGTGCAATTGGTGCCGCTCAAGGAACGTCTGATCGGCAATGTTCGTCAGTCGCTGATTCTGCTTTTCGCCGCCGTCGGACTGGTTCTTCTCATCGCATGCGTGAACGTCGCAAATCTTTTGCTCGCCCGCGCCAGCACGCGCGGAAGAGAAATGGCGATCCGCCAGGCCCTCGGCGCCGGACGGCGCCGCCTGACGCGTCAATTGCTGACCGAGAGTCTGCTGCTTTCTTTGCTCGGCGGAATGGCCGGCATCGCGTTTCTTTTTCTCGCCCAGGATTTTTTGGTGCGACTCGTTCCGGACGGTCTGCCGCGTCTCAATGAGATATCGATCAGCTGGTCCGTTTTACTTTTCGCTCTCACCGCTTCCGTCGTTTCCGGCGTGCTCTTCGGTTTGGCTCCAGCGTTACAAGCTGGCCGAATCGATTTGAATCACGCGCTGAAACAGGAAGGCCGGGCCTCAACCGGCTCGGGCGAACGTGCACGGACACGACGCGGTCTGGTGATCACTGAATTTGCATTGTCTTTGGTGTTGATGATCACTGCCGGTCTTCTTCTGCGGAGTTTCTGGGATCTACTGAACGTGCAGTTAGGATTCACTCCTCAAAATGTGATCAGCGTTCGCACAAGATTGCCCGAGCCAAATGATCCGAAGGTCGACAAATACGCAGCCGCTTCTCAGGAAGCGCCTTTCATACGGGAACTGATTCACCGATGCGCAATGTTGTCCGGTGTCGAAGAAGTAGCGATCGGAGATACGGCGTCTATTCCTTTAGATGAGAGTCTACGCGATCTAAAACTAATCTCGGAAGGCCAGTTCTTTTTCACGGTCGAGGGACGCGATGTTCAGGGCGATCACTCCACCGTGGTCGAACGGTCAAGCGTTTCGCCAAACTATTTTCATTTGCTGGCAATCCCGTTGCTGCGCGGTCGCTTTTTTAATGACTCGGATAGCGACAACACTCCACGGGTCGCGCTCATCAATCAGGCCATGGCGCAGAGTTATTGGCCTAACGAAGATCCGCTGGGCAAGCGCTTCAAGGCGGCTAAAGCGGACGCTCCGTGGATTACGGTTGTGGGCGTGATCGCGAACGCAAGGACCCAATCGCTCGCGCAAGCGGATCTGCCGCAAATCTATTTGGACTTATACCAGACCGGGGCCAAGCGTCTTGCGATACTTCTGCGCGGACATTTGCACGCCGCTGCGATCGCAGATGCGGTGCGCGAGCAGGTGCAGTCTCTCGATCCAACGCTTCCCGTCTCGGGTGCACAAACTCTTAACGAAACGGTTTCCGCGTCTCTAGCCCAGAGACGATTCCTGATGGAAATCGTTGCGCTCTTCGCGCTGACCGCCTTGCTCCTCGCGACGCTCGGAATTTACGGCGTGATTTCGTTCCTCGTCAGCGAACGCACCCACGAGATTGGAATTCGTCTCGCCCTCGGCGCAGCCAGAGCCAGTATCCTCAATCTGATTTTGCGGCAAGGTCTTCGCCTCGCTTTGACCGGAGCTGTCGTCGGACTTTTGGCGGCGCTCATCGTTTCGCGCTTCATTGCAACTCGGCTCTACGGAGTGCGACCGGCCGACCCTCTGACATTCGCCGCCGTCGCGATCCTGTTTTTATTTGTCGCGCTCGTGGCCTGTTACATCCCGGCCCGTCGCGCGACCAAAGTCGATCCGATGGTCGCCCTTCGCGAAGCATGAACCCAACGGGTCTCACATTTCGCGATGGAGGGTTGCGCCGACTGCGCAAACCATTCGCGCTCTTCGCAGCATTGTTTTTCGCTTTGTTTTCAATCGGCCGGCTCATGGCCAAATCGGCCGCTCCAGTTACCTATTTAATGATAACACGAGGCAGTTTAATTAGGATTCCGGGCTTTGTAGCCCGCGTAGTTACCTGATGCCAGCGCAAAGGAACCAAACGGGCGGTTGGGCGAAGTTGCCCGTTTCACTGCGAGCTATCGTTACTGGCATCGTCATTGCCCTTATTCCCGCGAACGTGTGGCCGCCATTGCTCCTGAGCCTTGGCGTGCCTGCGGCTGCGACTATCGAAGCAGTTTTCCTTGTGCTTTATCTCTGGTGGGCGAGCGGTAGCGGTCCACCAGCGAGAACCCGCGGCACTCGCGCGTTTGCTTTCCGAAGCGGTCCGCTCTCGCCGGCGCAATGGTTTTGGGGAATTATTGCCGCGTTTGCTTTCGCGGCAACGATTCACGCGGCAATCGTGCTCCTGTTCCGTTTCGTGCCCTTTCCGGCTGGGGCGTTTCGCCATGGCTACGACTTATCATACATTCCCTCGTTGCCTTTGAAGTGGATCGCTGTCGTGATTTCGGCGATCTCGGCCGGCGTTTGCGAAGAGACAGGGTTTCGTGGCTATATGCAGCGCCCGATCGAACAACGTCATGGCGCGGCGACAGCGATTCTCGTGTCCTCATTTTTCTTCATGCTGTTACATCTTA
>QHNH01000035.1 GCA_003218375.1 Verrucomicrobiota bacterium
CCTCTTTGTTCCCGACCCGGAGATGATGAACCCAGCAATCCCGACTTTGTCTCCAGTCTGGGTAAAGACGCGCCCGGCAATGTTCACCAACTGAACATTAGCCGGCGTGGCTGTTGGGGTCGCGGTTGGTGTAGATGTAGGTGTAGACGTTGACGTTGGCGTCGCCGTTGCAGTGGCGGTGGCCGTTGGGGTCGCCGTAGCGGTAGCCATCGGTGTCGCGGTGGCGGTGGCGGTCGCCGTGGCAGTAGCTGTGGGAGTGGCCGTGGCCGTAGCCGTAGGTGTGGGACTGGCCGTGGCTGTAGCGGTGGCTGTCGGACTGGCAGTGGCCGTAGCGGTAGCGGTCGCTGTCGCGGTGGCTGTAGCTGTCGGTGTCGGACTGGCAGTCGCCGTGGCTGTAGCAGTCGGCGTCGCGGTGGCAGTAGCTGTAGGTGTGGCTGTGGCCGTGGCGGTAGGTGTCGCGGTAGCAGTAGCGGTAGGCGTAGCGGTGGCAGTAGCCGTCGGAGTAGGCGATGCGCTACCCTGCGTTACCGTGATCACTTGCTGGGCACTGTTTTGGCTCATGACTCCGCGTGAATCGGTCACAACGAGACTGGCTGTGAACGTCCCGGCATTGGCGTAGGTATGCTGAACCATAGGCGCTCCACCGCTAACGACCGGAGTGCCGTCACCAAAATCGAACGTATATTTGACGATTGTGTCACTAAAGTCCGGATCGTACGAGCCACTGCCGTCGAATGCCACCGTTAGCGGCGCACTGCCCGACGTGGGCATCGCAGTCAGGACAGCTACAGGCGGGGTATCCGGAGTGCAGGTAGCAGAGGTCGGGTTGGTCAACAAAAGCGGCCCGCTCAACTGCCTGGCGTAAGTAACGTGCGACGGGCTGTTGGCGTTGCCGGTGTCGGCGAAATTAATGTTCGCCAGCCCGTCGGGGCCGATCGCAACCGAGAAGAAGTCGAGCAACACCCGCGTCCCGCTGGCGCAGAGGAGCCCGAGGTTACAGATCGGGCCAAAGTGCATGACGTGGTCGCTCACCTGCGAGATCGTAAAGACGGGCTCACGCGAGTCGGCGTTGAGCGACTCGGCAAACATCGTGTTCCAATGCAGGTTCGTGCTGTTGGGATCGCCGGCCTCGTTCGACTGATAATAGACGATGGCGATCCGGCCTTTGTCGCCGGCGGCAATCCATGGCATCTCAGCCGACCCGACTGGCGGCGCTGGAAACCTGGCTACCTCGAAGGGGCCGTAGAAGTTCTGCCCGTGATCATGCGACGAGGCGAACCAGACCGAGAATTGGTTCGTCCGGCCATTCGGCGTCGCCCAGACGACGTAGATGTTTCCCGCGTTATCGATGGTGGCAGAGGGAAAATCGTTTGCCGCGTTCGAACCGAAGGTCTGAGTTCCAGCGGGCGGCGCCGGAGTTGTCGGCGAGTCGAAGACGCCCCTGAACGCGGCTCGGTTAACAAACGGACCCGGGGGCACTCCGGCCATGGTCGTTCCCGGTCCAAACGCGGCCCAGACGTTCGGTAGCTTGCCAAAGGGTGGGCGATCCCTATTCGTCTTAATGGTTGAAGCAGTAAAGACACCGTAAACCATGTGACTGGTTTTATCGATGAAGACCGGTCCGGGATTTGTGTTCGGGAAGGTCGAGTTCGGCGGCAGGATCATTTCCGGCTCGGTTATTCCGCTTGCTGGTGGAGACCAAGCCGAATCGTTAATAGAGGCCGCGAAGCGGATCTCCTCGCTCACCAGCTCGTGGTCCATCTCGTAGAGGACTTGATTTGCGCCACCGGCGCCGATTCGCTCGCCCTTAATCCACTGCCGGTCGGACGAAGCGTTGAGGTGACCGTACGCTTCGGTTGTTCCAGCCCAGGTGACACCGCGATCAGTCGATTTGAAGATGTCGACATCCGCGATGACGAGATCGGTGTAGTAGAGTGAATCGTTTCGCGCGCCGTTTGCTTGCGGGATCGTGGCGAGTTCGGAGTCGCCTCCGCCCAAGGCTGGAGGCACAGTCGTGTTCCGGAAGGTCCGGCCGTTGTCCTCCGAGGCCCAGAAGTACGGAGCGCCGTTCGAGGCGCCATAGATGCAGTTGTGCGAGTCGACCGTAATGCTCGGCTCCGCGGCATTAAGTGATCCGGGCAGGGTAAGGTTCGAGAACGTTGCCGAAGCGGGCGGCGCCGGCGGTGCGTAAGCACTTTGCCCACCGGTCTGCTTCGTATACCAGGCATTGCTCTTACAAGTGGAAGTAGGACAATTGTTCCGGCCGTCAGGAAAAGCGATGTTCGCGTTGCCATCGTTGTCGAGGGTCATGCTGTAGTATTCGAGCATGTCACGAGTTCCCGCAGCGCAACCTCCGCCAGCCGAACAGATCGCGGCGTCGTGGACCTGCGTCGGTGAGACCAGCACCTGGCTAAAGGTCGGACTCGCCGCCAGAGCGTTCGTCGTCTGGGCAAAGAAGACATGCCAGTCGAACGGCGCCGAGTCCGGTGAGGTCGAACTCGATCCATACCAGGTGATGTCAACCACGCCGGGACTGCCAGCGACGATATACGGCATCACGGTCGATTGGGTGTTAGCGCCGGTATCGACTTGGACCGGTGCCGTCCACGTCGCGCCCTGATCGGTTGAACTCATCAAGAACACGTGGGCATTTGTCCGAGCGGTGGTGGGGCCGCTCGATTGGGTAAAGACAAGGTGGACATTGCCTCCGCGATCCACTGCCAGGATGGGGAAAGCATTCTGCACGGAGGTTCCTGCGGGCCCTGTGTAGATCGAAGTATCTGTCCAAGTCGTACCGCCATCCGTCGACTTGAGGAGATTGAGCCGGTTTGTCGTGCTAACCGGACAGTAGGTCGTGTAAAGGTTGCCGTTATACTGGTCCACTACCAGATTGTTTGCCCGAGATATGCTGCCCACCGCAGTCAGCATCTTCGGTGTACTGAATGTCTTTCCCGCGTCGGTTGATTTCGTAAACCACACGCCAGTATTCGCGGGCGCCTGATCGAAAGTCATGTAGAGCGTTTGCGGGCCGTAAGCAACGACCCACTGCCGGTCGTTGACCGGGATTCCGGCCGAGGCCGGGTTTACAGTCCATGCCTGTCCCGGCTCGACTCCGCCCGTGCCACCGTCCATCGAAACAGACATAGTCACGTTACCGAGCCAGAGACTTGAAACATATAAGTATCCGCCGCTGGAAACCTCGATCGAGTCGTCGCCGCCGCCGGCGCCGCCGCATTGAGGGATGGAGGGACATTTATCTTGGGCGCCATCCGGCTGTCCGAGATAGACAAAGCTAGCGCCTTTATCGATGGACTTCCAGAGGTCCACTCCACCCGGGACTCCTTGGATCGCGGTCAAATAAATATTTCCAAAGAGGTCGACCTTGATCTCCGGCTCGCCGCCCTGTTGAAAGAAAACAGGTGACAAGGGTCGTATCATTTGGATCGGAGTGCTGAATCCCAAAGCGCTGGGAGCTGCCGGGTCATTGGGTGACGCGGCAGCCGCTGGATTTCCGGAAACATAGGTTGCGGTCCGGGTCGCTGTGCCCGATGGGCTCGAGGCAAAACTGAGGAACGCCAGGCCGATGCCGGTCAGGCAAAAAGCGACGGCGATGAAGATGCGCGAATCGAAAAAGCCCGATTCGGAATCCGAATTCTCGTGGGTGTTTCGCTGGCTTTGCATTTCAGCCTTTCATTTTTTCAGCGTTTCAACTCATGGCAGCTTGTAGGCTTCCGCCAGACCGATGCCGGTGGTTCCATTCTTGCCGCGCACGATCGTGGTGTAGTTCCCAGGAACCAGCGTCATGAGAATGGCGGACTCGCGATCATCCGGGGGCGCGAGCCCGGTGTTTTGGATATCGGAAGCGTTCGACGCATCGCGCCAGTCGTCGTTGGAACCCAGAAGAGTCCCGTTGCCGCTGTGAAGCTCGAGGGTAGGATTCTGCAACGCGCCAGGTATCGTGTTGCCGTTGACTTTGATCGACGGACCCAGAGCCCGGAATAGGACCCGCTTCGGTATTCCGCCCTGTAGGATCAATCCATCGAACAACACGTTGTCGCCGGTTTCAGCGCTGGCGCGAACCGAGAGGTTGCCCAACTCCCCGGGATCGCTCGTGCTCAGGTCGTAGAGTTCCACGACACCTACGCCGGGGCTGTTATCGGCCCCGCGGATGATGGCGGTGTAATTGCCGGCCGGCAGCCGTTTCACAATCGCCGATTCGCGGTCGTCGGTCGGGGCCAATCCCGTCTGCTGGATTTCCGCCTCCTGGGTGCTGCGCCAGTTATCGTTCGTCAGCGGCGGACTTCCGCTGCTGTCATGGATCTCGAGGTAAGGATCCTGCAACTTGCCACTGACACTCAGCGAGGGTCCTATGGCCCGCGCCATGATCCTCTTTGTTCCCGACCCGGAGATGATGAACCCAGCGATTCCGACTTTGTCTCCAGTCTGGGTAAAGACGCGCCCGGCAATGTTCACCAACTGAACGTTAGCGGGCGTGGCACTCGGCGTAGCGGTAGGTGTCGCGGTTGGAGTAGCTGTGGCGGTGGCTGTTGGAGTTGCCGTAGGTGTACCGGTCGGGCTGGCCGTTGCGGTAGCAGTCGGTGTCGGACTCGGGGTAGGTGTTGGAGACGGATTGCCCTGAGTTACCGTGATCACTTGTTCGGCAGTGTTTTGACTCGAACCTCCGCGCGAATCAGTCACGACGAGCGTGGCAATGTAGGTGCCGGCATTCGCATAGCTGTGGAAAACTACCGGCGATCCGCTGTTAACGCTGGAGCCATCGCCAAAGTTGAAGGTGTAAGTCGTGATCGTGTCACCGAAATCCGGGTCGAAGGAGCCGCTGCCGTCGAAGGTGACTTCCAACGGCGCATTGCCCGAGGTCGGGTTTGCGGTCAGGACAGCTACGGGCGGATTGTCAAATGTTCCCGGGCAGGGAATATTGCCGGCAACGGTGTAGGTAGCGGCCGGGTAGCTATTATCAGACTGCGCCTTGACGAAGGTGTGATCTACAAACGCATTCGAACGCTCCAGCTTGTTGGTTTGAGGAGTATCCCCGGTGAACGTTCTTCCTCCTACGGCGCCCAACAAGGACCCAACGGCCGGCGCCGTAGGGCTGGGTAGTTGAGGGCCGAACGCAGTTTTCGGGACGAAGACCGTGATCGTGCCGTTCGTGCTGAAGTTGCTTCCCACCGAGGCGTCACCCTGTTTTGTTTCGGAAATCACAAACACGGCCGGCACCCCGGCATCGGCCAGAGTTCCGTATTCAAAGGTGGGCGGACCACTTGGGCCGGTCGTCATGCCAACGTAAAACTGCTGGGCAAAAAGCGGGTCGCCGCTCACGGGATCGTTGGCGACGGATGGATAGGTCTCCGCCGCCGCCGAGTTCCACATGATTCTCCATCTGCTATTAGGTGGAACCGTCGTGAGATCGTTCACTTTCATTTTGAACATGAAGTTACCAGGACTTGAGGCTGGCTCTCCAACGGCAATATAATCGATCAGGAGCGAGGCCGGCGTCGCGGTTCCGGCATTCGCCTCCGGATGGGCCGGATCGTTCTTGTGCATTACGATTCCCGTGCACCCGTCGCCCAGATAAGGCGCGACAATCTCGTTATTGCCGCAAGATGAACCAATGGCATTAACCGCCACGACTTTGTAGTAGTAGGTCTTGCTTATATCGTTGGCCAGAAGGTCATCGAACTTCCCGCCTGTCTGGGTTCCTGTCACGGTCGTGAGCAACGTCTCGGCATTACTCGCGGTTCCCCTGTAAATCTGGTAACCCGTGATGGCTGAGTTACCCGTGTCTGCCTCAGACCACGATAGATGCACGACCGGACCGATCCGGACTTGTGAAACGGAAGGGATACCGGGCTTCGATGTCGGGTTCGCGGGATCCTTCCCGGTAAGCAGCCGGCGGCCGCTTGATTGCCGGGCGATCGTAGCGGTCACGGTGTAGGCGTTACCGGTGGCGGTGGCCGCGGCCTGCTTGCAGTTTCCTCCCTCACAGCCGTCGACATAACCAACCAAAACGCGGCCATCCTTATCGATCGTGATATCGAAGAAATCGAGCAGGTTGCGGGTAATATCCGCTCCGCCGCCCCTGAGCAAACCGCTGCGTTGCATGGGAGCATTTGGAGTCGCATCGGTTGTCGTCCAGGTCAGCCCGCCGTCAAACGTATGCGCAACGTAAAGATGCCAGAACCCGGTGAAATTAGTCGTGTTAGAGTCTCCGTTGCCACCACCTTGGGGCGTAGTCGATCCGTAGTAAGCGACCGCAGCGCGGCCGGCGCTGCCAGCCACCGCGGTGGCGAATGCCGCATTCTTTATCCCGTAAGTGGCGCCGACATCGTAGATGTTGTTCCAGGTAACGCCGAGGTCGTCAGACGTTGCCACCGCTGCAGCCGTGCCGTCATTAGAGAAAGAAAAATAAACGCGTCCGTTGTCATCGATCCCAACCGCCGGATCGTCGCCACCACCTACCGTGCCGGGCTTGGCCGTGCTGGTGCCGTTCTGGACGGGATGAACCGTCCAGGTAATTCCGTTGTCGACCGAGACGATGACCGACTGCACCGCGTTGCAATCCCTATTTGGCACATAGACCGCTCCGGCCTGGCCATTCGCCACCGTCTGCGTTGTGCTCGGCGTCACTTTGACGTGGCCGTGCAAGTTTGTCAGAAGACCGCAGTTGGCCACGCTGGAGATCGGCACCGAAGGACCATAGGTTATCCCGCCGTCGTCGCTCCGAGAGCAGAAAGCGGCCGCTATGTCTTGCGAACAATAATAGATCGCGTTGGGATAGATGGTGCCTGGCGGCCGGGATGGGATCGGAGCGTGGTAGGGGCCGCCACCGATAGTTTCGTGGTCAACGGCAGACGCGATTCCGCCGGGCTGGTCTGGTCCTATCCACGTAACACCATCGTCGTCCGTGTGCGAAATCTTGACCGTGTTAGGACTAAGCAGCGTCAGTTCCGCCGCAAAGACGCGGCTGTGGAAACCCAGGGCATCGGTGAAACCGCGGTCGGTGAAACCGATGGGATCGGAGTCGACTACGACGGAAGACGGCGCCGCGCGATTAACCCAGCTGGAAGACTGGCCGCTGGCCGGGCACGTATCGTTGAAGGTAACGAACAGGGTTTGCAGATCGGACTGGAAGTTCGCAACGCCTGTGGCCCAGTTACTCCCGACGGAGGGCTCACCCCCATTGCGACCCATGTATTCAACCGAGTTCGGTTGCTGCCCTGCCGAAGTAGTTTTGACCGGAACGAGAACTCCCGGGACGACGAAGTTTTCGTATCCAATCTTGGGACCGTTATCCTGGGGAGCTGGGGCCGGCGGCACCGATGCCAGCGGGACGGCGCTGGCGATGCCGTGATAATGATCAGTCACAACCGGAGTCGTATCGGGCACAATATGGATGGTGAAAGTGCCTACTCCGTCTGTGGCCGGGTCAATGAACGCAGTCTGGCTCGTAAGACCAGGACCGCTCTGGGCTGAGGTTACCAACGCGCCGCTGGTTGATGCGCCCTTGTGAATATAGATGTCGTATTCGTTTCCGTTACTGCTCCAGGTCAACCGAACCTGAACCTTTTGCCCGGCCCAGTTCGCTGCCGTCCCGTTCACCGTCAAGGTGAACACTTCGCAGTTCACGCCATCGACACAGGCAGCTTCAGTGTTTATCCCGCCACCGGGAGTGGTGATGGTTTGATCCCACGATGCTGAGGGTCCACCTGGACTGGGCCCGACCGCCCCCGAAGTAGGGTTTTGGGCGCGGCTAGTGAGGACGGGTATCGTGCAGAAGAGGCCGATACTGCATGTCAAAATGAGTGCGCCAAGTGCGGCGCGACCCATGGTAGAAGAAGAGTCTCGTTTCATAACGGCATTCCAGAGCGGCACCAAGCCACCGCGTTGAAGTCTGAGAGGAATGAAGAAAAAGGAAGAGCCCGCCCGGCGACGCCCCTGGGCGGGACGCACGCTTTAGAACTGAGCTTCTTACGCATAAGAGGGTTGGCGACGGGACTTCCTAAACCTCCTCTTACTATTCGTTTGGGTTGCCCCGCTCTGGATGCCAATTTTTCATTGTTGACGCCT
>QHNH01000045.1 GCA_003218375.1 Verrucomicrobiota bacterium
CGCTAATTACGTTTGATGCTACCGGTCGAGCATAACGATCCAATCAACGCGAAGATCCTCGCGATTTCGGAAGACAAGATCGAAGGCTTCGTCCGCGAACCGTTTCAGGAAATTGCGCGCCGTTCGGGCGTGGATGTCGATGTTGTGATGGCGCGGATCGCCGCCATGCTGCGCGCCGGAACGATTCGCCGGGTGCGGCAAACGTTACTCGCCACGAATCTGGCCGATGGCGCGCTAGTCGCATGGAAAGTTTCCGAAGATAAGATCGAGAGCTCGTTCGATTGGATGTTTCAACGCGATCCGTTTTCCGGTCACGTGGTCGTTCGCTCAACCGAGACCGCGAGCGCCGGTTCTGAATACAAACTTTGGACAACTCTGAAAGTGCCGCATGGCTTTTCGTTGGAAAAGCATTGCCAATTGCTCGCAAAAAAAGTTGGCGCGGAAAAATTCCGGATCATGCCGGCAAAAGGAATTTTCACGCTCGGCGTCGGACACGTTCGCCGGAAAACGATCGCGCCCGGAGAAAAGTCCGACACGCCGGCCAAGATCATCCGGGTGGAGGCTGTCGATCTGAATGAGCATGAATGGAACATTTTACTGGCCTTGAAGCGCGAGTTTGCGCCGGAAGAGATTCGACTAAATCCGTGGGCCTCGCGCGCGAAGGAAGCGGGGGTCGGTTTGGAAGAATTTTATGGCGTGGCCGAAGATTTGAATACGCGCAAAATCATCGGCCGCTTTTCGACATTTCTCGAACACGTGAAACCTTCCCAAACCGGAGTGCGAGTCACTCGATTCAACGCATTGTTTCATTGGGCGGTTCCGGCTGGTCGTGAAATCGAAACCGGTGGCGAGGTCGGGCGTCACCATATTCTGACGCATTGCTACTGGCGCGAGGCCGGCCCGGAATTTAACAACGTAAACATCATGGCCGTGGCGCATGGCACCGACAAACAACGTTTGCTCGATCATAAGTCGGCGATAGATCGACATCTCGAGTCATGCGGCATTCCGGTTTCTTACACCAACGTTTTCTGGGGCGGACGCAGCGAGATCAAACCCTCCGAGATTTCGCCGAAGATTTATCGGGAATGGTTAGAGCAAGCAGCCTGATCTTCCAGTTGTCCTGATTTGAAATCGCTCATCGAAAAACTCCGTAACGGAATCGATCTCGGCGGCACTGATGTCGATCTGGCGGTCGCGCAGTTGTTATCCGATCAAGTCGATGACGAATTGAAAGCCGAATTCCTGACGGTTCTGCACAAGAAAGGCGAATCGGCCGAAGAAATTGTCGCGTTCGTGAAGCAATTGATGAAACGCGCGGTCGATCCGATGATCGATCCAGCGCAGCTGCCCGGTCCGATGATCGACATCTGCGGCACGGGCGGCGACGGTTTCGATTTCTTTAACGTTTCGACGACGGCGATGTTCGTGGTTGCGGCCGGCGGCGCAGTGGTGGCGAAACACGGTAATCGCCGAGTGACATCAAGCTGCGGCAGCGCGGACGTTCTCGAGCAACTCGGAGTTGAGATCGATCTGATGCCCGAACAGTTGAACGAAAGTTTGAAGCGTCACGGTCTCGGTTTTGTTTTTGCGAGAAAATATCATCCGGCTTTCCGCGCGCTGGCCGAGATGCGCGAGCGGCTCGCACGAAAGAATCAGAGAACGGTTTTCAATCTGCTCGGGCCGCTTCTGAATCCAGCGCGGCCGTCTCGGCAATTGATCGGAGTTTACGATCCGCAGTTAACCGGAACTTTCGCCGAAGCGCTTCGGCAACTGGAACGCGAGCATGCGTGGGTGGTGCATGGCCTGGGCGATAACGGCGCGGGGATGGACGATATCTCCATCAGCGGCGCGACGGTGACGGAACTGCAAGGCGGCGACGCCAAACAAAATGCGCAGACGATCGAAGGAATTCTTTCTGGAACAGTTACCGGCGCGAAAAGAGACATGACTATTGTGAACGCAGCCGGCGGATTTGTGGTCGCCGGTCAGGCGAAGGATTTGAAAGAGGGAATCGATCTGGCTCGGGAAGAGCTCGACAGCGGACGCGCGCTGGAAAAATTGCGCGCGCTTCAGAATTTTAAATCAGAGTCGGCGTGACCCTCACCTCAATCCTCTCCCTCAGGGAGAGGAAGCCTTCGGCGGCAGGTGAGGGCTTCGGGAGAAATCTTTGCGATAACTTCGATCGAGATTCTTCAGAAGCGCGATCGCGAATTGGTGCCGATCAATTTGTTCGCCACGGCGAATCCGTCCTTTGGCGGATCGATCCAAGGCCGTGGCCAAAGAAGTAGCGCGGTCCCGAAGCTCCTCCGAAAAATCTTCCCTTTGGTGGTTCACATTCACGCCGATGCCAACGATGGCGATGTGCGGTGCATTTTTTTGAGCGCGCATTTCGACGAGGACGCCGGCGACTTTTTTTTCGGCCACATAAACGTCGTTCGGCAATTTCACGCTGGCCGGAAGCGCGAATTCGTTGGAAATGGTTTCGGCGATTGTGCCTGCCGCCCATTCTGAAAGACGTGGCGAGTTTCCGATGTCGATCTTCGGCCGCAGCAGAATCGAAAACCAAAGCCCTTTGCCGTGGGCGGATTCCCAAAAGTTATTTCGCTGTCCGCGTCCGGCGGTCTGACGCTCTGCGAATACAACCAACCCTTCCGGCGTGGAGTCGGAAATTCGTTCCAATACGGAATCGTTGGTCGAAGCTGTTTCTTCCAGAACGACGATCTCGCGCCCAATGATTGTTGGATCGAGCTCAGCGCGAAGTTTGTCGGCGCTGAGCGCGTCGAATCCGGTCATGGCGCGAGCGGCGTGAGTTCGAGAGACAAATCGATCGCTCGCGGCGAATGAGTCAGCGCGCCGATGGAAATGTAATCAACGCCGGTGGCCGCGATTTGCCGGACGTTCTTTAAGGTGACGCCGCCGCTGGCTTCGAACTTCACTTTGTCTTTGCCGAGCGCGATCGCCTCGCGAATCTGGGCCGGCGTCATGTTGTCGAGCAGGATCACATCGATGCCGTCGATTTCCAAAAAAGCATGAACCTGTTCGAGCGTGTCTGCTTCGATTTCAATTTGAATGTCGGGATGCGACTCGCGGAATTTGCGGACCGATTTGGCAAACCCGTCAAAGTCAGCTGCGGTCGCGAGATGATTGTCCTTGAGCATGACCATATCGAACAAACCGAAGCGATGATTGTGTCCGCCACCGGCGACCACGGCCGCTTTTTCGAACGCGCGCAGCCCGGGCGTCGTCTTGCGCGTGTCCAGTATTTTCACGTGCTGGTTGGCCGCTGCTTCGACAAATTCGCGCGTCATGGTGGCAATTCCGGAGAGTCGCTGTAGAAAATTCAACGCGACCCGCTCCGCTTTCAGAATCGCACGGGCCGCTCCGCGAACTTCAATGATGCTTTCGTCCGGATTGATTTCGCTGCCGTCGTTTCGAACGACCGTAATCTCGAGGGCGGAATCGGCGCGGCGAAAGACTTCGGCCGCGGTTTCGGTTCCGGCCAGAATCGCGCGTTCGCGGGCAACGATTCGCGCCATCGCCTGCTGATTCTTCGAGACAAAAAAATCCGTCGTGACGTCGCCATCTCCGAGGTCTTCGCGCAAGGCGATTTCGATTGGATCGACCATTGCCGGTTTCATGTGGCGGCCAATCCTGGCGCTTGATAAATGCATTTGCCGCGAACGTAAGTTTCGAGATTAGCCTGCGGTCCGCCACGATAAATGCAAAGCGCGACTACATCTTCGGCCGCGAGCCTGGTTAAACCATTCTGATTCGTGTAGGGCAGAAGCGAGGGAAGATCGACAACGATCAGGTCCGCTTCTTTACCGGGATCGAGAGTGCCGATGACGCTGGCTTTGCCGAGCGCGCGCGCGCCGCCGTGAGTCGCGAGATAAAGCGCTTCGCTCGGACGAAGTGGCCGCAAATTGGGTTCGTAAGCGGAACGCGCTTTTTGAACCTCGATCGCTGCGCGCATCACTTGCCACATGTTTAATTCCGGACCGCCCGCGACATCGGAACCGAGTCCGAC
>QHNH01000043.1 GCA_003218375.1 Verrucomicrobiota bacterium
CGTGCAGGTGGGCGATCCACTTACTATCACATCCACAATCTCCGGACGTGGCAATTTTGATCGCGTCAACGCGCCAGCCCTGGAGGATGAGCACGGCTGGCATAAATATCCGCCGTCTTCCAAGTTCAAGCAGGATGACGAGGTCGGAATCAGCGGTACCAAAACTTTCGAAATGGTGCTTTCGCCCAATGAAAAGAAGCAAAGCCTTCCTCTGCTCGCATTTTCGTATTTTGATCCGGTGAAAGAGCGTTACATGACGTTGCACAGCGATCCGATCGCAATTGCTGTTCAAGGCGGCGCTGCGCCGGGCCCGTCCGTCGCAGCGCAACCGGCCTCACCAGCCCCGGCTACAACGTCAGCTGTGCCGGCGAAGCCGCAGGATATTTTATATCAACTTACCGAGCGCGGCCGGGTGCAATCGTTCACGCCGCTTTACGTGGGTCCAATTTTGTGGACGGCGCAATTGATTCCGCTCGTGGCTTTACTGAAGCTGCTGAATTGATGCGCAGGTTGCGTCGCAACGACGTGTCGCCGCGGGAATATTACGCGGAGGCTTCCAGGGCTGTTCGCGTAAAGGCTGCATTGGCGCGTAATGCCGATCCAAACACGATTGATGCAGAGACGGCAGCGGACACCTTCGGACTAAATGGAGATTCGCGGGAACGATTGAAGCGATTGTTCGAGCAAAGCGACGAGTTGCAATACAGCGGAGCACACAACGGCTCGGAACGGATTTCTCCAGAAAACCGCCGCGACGTGCTGGAATTGATTGAGGATTTGCACGTATGAAAGGCCGAACACTTCTTATCGATCTTTGCTGCGCAGTGATTTGCACTTTTATTGCTGCGGCAGCGTTTGCCCAGACGGACCCGCAATTTGCCAAGGCGACCCAAGCATACGCACAAGGACATTTTAAGGAGGCGATTGGTGGCTATGAGATGCTTGTGCGCTCAGGACAATGGAGCGCAAATTTGTTTTATGACCTCGGTAACGCTTACTTTCGCACAGGCGATTTTGGCCGCGCGATTTTAAATTATGAGCGCGCGCTTGCGCTGGAGCGGCATCATCCCGAAGCTGCCGCCGATTTGCAGATCGCGCGCGATGAGGCACGCGCCCTTGAAATGCAGCAGACCTGGCTGGAACGCTATCTGCAATTTGCCAGCGTCAATCAATACATAATCGCGGCAACGGGCGCTTTTTGGGTGGCCGCTCTTTGTATTGTCGCCTTGATTTTTGCACGTCGCCGATCTGCTCGTTTGATTGCGTTGCCGATCCTGTCGTTTTCAGTTTGCGCATTGGCAATTCTTGCTACCTGCGAAATCGACCGCGGCAGCAAAGGTCGCGCGCTAGCGATCATCACCGGCGACAATGTGCAAGCGCGACTTGCGACAGCCGATACTGCCAATAGCGTTCTGGCATTACCTCCGGGCAGCGAGATCCAAATGCTGAATACGCGCGGTGACTGGGTTTACGCGGCGTTGCCGAATAATTTGCGCGGGTGGATTCCGGCCAAGAGCACGGAATTACTGCGGCTACCCAACTAGCGGCGGTCTCCAACCGCCGAATATTTGCGGTGATCATAGATCAACGATCATCGATCCTTACGGCGTCATCATCGCAGCTGCTTCCCAAGATCGTGAAGAACTCATTCAGGCGGAAATTTCAGAAGATGCGGTGAAGTCTTTGCGAAGCCAGATGGAAGTTTTCGCTCATCGGCGGCCGGATGTTTTATAGATAACGGCCCAAACACGAGAGGTTAAAACTCTGCGAGTTGCGCAGCGCTAATCGACACGAACTCGCTTTCGTGCAAAACCACACGCTTATTCCCGCGTAGAAGCTGCCACCATTGCCGGGCGGAGCCGAGTACGATCAGCAGTACAAGCACGAGGAAGAAAAGAGCTACCAACGCATCGAATCGCCAGACGGCGGCTTGCCGCGTCAAACCGGCCGTTTTGCTTGGATCGACAACTCCTGCAGCCTCAGCCACAAACGATCGTGCGCCACTCAAAAAACCCAGCTTCGGATCGGCCGAAAAAACCTTCAGATAACCAGCTGAGAACGTGACCGCAGACATGAAGACAAGCGGCAACAGCGTCACGAAAACGTATTTGGTTTTGTGCATTTTAATCAGGATCGTTGTACCGAGGCAGAGCGCGACTACTGAGAGTAATTGGTTGGCCAATCCAAACAGCGGCCAAAGGGAGTTGATGCCTCCAAGCGGATCGATAACTCCCTCATACAAGAACCAACCCCATGCCGACACTAGTAACACACTTGAGAAGAGATTCGCGCTCCACGAACGCGTGTTAGCAAGCGGTCGCCACAGATTACCTAGGAAATCTTGAAGCAAAAATCGCCCGACCCGCGTTCCGGCATCAATCGTTGTAAGAATGAACAGCGCCTCGAACATGATGGCGAAGTGATACCAGAGCGCGAGCGCGGTTGGGCCAGCGGATATTCGTGCAAACATGTGCGCCATGCCGACGGCGAAAGTCGGCGCCCCGCCCGCGCGATTGAACATTGTGGACTCGCCAAGATTCGTGGCGAG
>QHNH01000044.1 GCA_003218375.1 Verrucomicrobiota bacterium
GTGGAATTATCAAGCTTTCCGACTCCCAAAACTACATCCGCCCCACCAGCTTCATTATCTGAATAGATCTCGCCGATCACTTCGGCCGCGAGTCCGAGTCTCCCTCCAATTTTCTCTGTTCCACTCTCGCCCGTATGCGCAGCGCTGACGCTGCTTCGTCGGACCGGCGCTGCGCCAGCTTGCGGCTCGCCAATCCTCTGCGACAACGCTTCCACAGCCTTCCCGAATGCGATCGACCTGAGGTCATCTGAGATTTTCGCATCATCGACAGAAGTTTTATGTCTGACTAGAGATTTGTTTTTCTAGTTACGTCGCTCAAAAATAGAATGTTTCAAACGTTACGTTAGTATTTTGAGGTCCGCTGGCAGTAAACGTATATCTACTTGCGTGCAATCAAAAGCCGCTTCTATTAGTATTATGGGCGATGCTCATCGATTACATACGCGAAGCAATGCGGCTCGCGCATTACGAGTTGATGGAGAACGGGCGTTTCTTCGCGACGATTCCAGTTCTGAAAGGACTTTGGGCGGAAGGCCTAACACTGGAGGCCTGCCGTGAAGAATTGCACAGCACATTGGAAGATTGGATCATGCTCAAAGTCCGTTTCGGCGACAAAGATTTTCCGGAACTCGGCGGTATCGACATAAACCCGAAGCCGGAATATGCCGAAGCCAATCAGCCGCACTGAACTGATCCGCCGAATGCGTTTAATCGGGTGGGCTGGTCCCGAAGCCGGGAAGCGGCATGGCGCAATGCGCAAGGGAACTCACACAGTGCCGATTCCTAATCCGCATCGCGGCGATCTGGACTGGTCGCTGGTGAAGCGTCTTATCAAGCAGGCGAACATCGATCCTGAGGAATGGGAGCGACTGAAATGACGACCAAGCGCGCCAAGCGCAGCCCTTCGCAACCGACAGCGCCGCGAGCGGGCGACTATGCCCTTCGAGAATATGCGGTGACGGCTCAAGAGCTTGATCGCTTTGTCAAAAAAACGAACAGTCGGATCGCTCGCGATCGCAAGGCCGGCACAATGAAAGTATACACCGGCGACTTGGAAGCGGATATTGCGGACTGATCGGTGGAGGTTCGCTGAATTGCCTCTCACTCCGACTTCCGACCTCTGACTTCCGCTTCGACTTCTGTCCTCCGATAAGGATTGCTACTGGGTCACGGCTTCAGATAGCGTCCTCGGCGTGCCCCAGAATTTTGCGTTCGCTCCCTTCCTTCCCCCCTGACAACCCACCAAACGACCCACATAAAAACCATGCAAACAAAGCCTCAACTTCCCATTCCCAAAAAATCACTACGCCGGTTCCGCGCGATGTCATTTCTCCTGGCGGCACTGGTGGCCGGTCTGGTCGCGGCTCCCCTGCCGGGTCAGACGTACGACCCTAAGAAGCAATCGCCGAAACCGCTCGTGACGAGTCAGGCTCGGATTCCGGCTGGGGAGCGGTTTCCAGCGGCCAAGCCGGTTTTTACCGGCAAATTCTCCCACGTAAAGGTGGACAAAAATTTTGACCACGATCATCCCGACAAAGTTACTGAGGTAAAGATGTATATCCCCTGGGACCCCACGGACACCACCAAGCAGGTGAAGTTGCAAATTGGCGAACCGGAGTCGAACGGCATCCCGAAGGTGGTGACATATCGAGTGCTTCAGATTCACATGCATCGGCATGGTGAGCACACCATGGACGGTAACGAGTACCAACTGGAGATGCATTGCGTGCTGGGAGACCCCAGAGCAGACGAAAACGGAAAACCGCCGCCCATAACAGCCGTCCTCGGCTTTTTAATCGTCCAAGGGGAGCAGAATAAGGGTTTGGAGTTTTATTTTCAATACCTCACAAGCCCCATTGGCAAAGTCGATTTTACGGCGCCGCCGCTTGAGACTGTTCAACAGGACTTGAACCTGCTGCTGCCCCACGACAAGACCTACTTTTCCTACCACGGCTCATTGACCACGCCTAATTTAGGCAACACGCCGCTAAATGAGACACCGATACTATGGTACGTCCTCAGGAACGAAATCCACGTGTCCAATGATCAGTACAATAAGTACTTCCACGCGGTGGAGGAGCACTTTCGCATTCTCCAGACCGGTAACGACAGCACGGTCTGGCTGATCATCCCGCAGCCCTTAGGAGAGCAGTAGCAGGCGACGCGGTTTTTCAGCCAACCGACAACGTGGGCGAAGACTGGCTCCCACGGCGAAACGGCTACAGCTTGCCGCAGGTACCGTGAGGGATGAACTTGCGCGCGTATGAAATCGTTTCGCCATCTCGGACTGGGGTCGTATTCACGCACGGTTACCACCAAGTCGCCGAAAGCGGAGCGGTATTTCAACCAGGGGCTCGGGTTTTACCACGGGTTCAATCACGGGGCGGCGATCCGGGCGTTCAAGGAGGCAGTGCGGATCGATCCGAAGTGTGCGATCGCGCATTGGGGGATCGCGCTGGCGAACGGGCCGCACATTAATTTTCCAATGGTGCCGCCGGCGGCGGCGGAGGCGGCCTGGAAGGAATTGCAGTTGGCGCAGCAGAATGCCGAGAAAGCGTCGCCAGTCGAGAAAGCTCTCATTGAAGCGCTCAGCCATCGCTACGCGAACCCGCAGCCGGAAGATCGCAAGCCGCTCGATGAAGCGTACGCGGCGGCGATGCGCGAAGTCTGGAAACAGTTCCCGGACGATCAGGACGTGGGCGCGCTTTTTGCGGAAGCGATGATGGATCTGCGGCCGTGGGATCAGTGGACGCTCGAGGGCCAGCCGAACCCGGGCACGGAAGAAATCCTGGCAACGCTCGACGCGGTCTTGAAATTGAATCCGAACCATCCCTTCGCGAACCATCTTTACATTCACGCCGTGGAAGCGTCGCGGAATCCCGAGCGCGCGGACGCGGCGGCGGACCGGCTGCGCAATCTCCAGCCGGGTTTGGCGCACAACGTCCATATGCCGTCGCACATCGACATTCGGCGCGGGCGCTGGCAGCAGGCGATCGATACCAACGTGAAAGCGATCGCCGCCGATAAGCGCTATCGGAATATCGTTGGACCGCCGACCGGTTTGCTGCCGGTTTACGCCGCGCACAATCGCCACATGCTCGCCTTCGGCGCGTTGATGACGGGACAGCACGAGGTCGCGGTGAAAAATGCGCGCGCGATGGTCGCGGAAATTCCGGCAAAGTTCGTGAAGGAAAACGCGGCGTTCGCCGATGGCTTCTTCGCCGTGCCGCTCGAAGTATTGGTTCGTTTCGGACGCTGGGATGAAATTCTCGCGGAGCCCAACAAGTATCCGCCCGGCATGCCATTCGTCCGCGCGTTCCATGATGCGGCGCGCGCGACTGCCTACGCCGCGAAAGGCGACACCGTGAAGGCACGCAAAGAACAAACGCTGTTCGTGGACGGCGCGAAGCTGGTGCCGAACGAAACGCAGTTGGGGAACAACACTGCCGTCGATGTTATCTCGCTGACGACCCACATGCTCGAAGGCGAGATTCTCGTCGCGGAGAAGAATCTGGACGCCGGCATCGCCGAGCTGCAAACCGCGGTGAAAGAACAAGACGCGTTGAAATACGACGAGCCGCCGGCCTGGATGATCCCGATCCGGCATTCGTTAGGCGCGGTGCTCATGAAGATGCGCCGCTTCGCCGAGGCCGAACAGGTCTATCGCGACGATCTCGCCCGCCTACCCGAGAACGGATGGTCCCTCTTCGGCTTGACCGAAAGTCTCCGCGCCCAAAACAAGAACGAAGACGAAGTCGCGGCACTGAACGCGAAGTTCCAAAAGACCTGGGCGAAGTCCGACACGAAAATTACGACGTCATGTCTTTGCCAGGCAAAGAAGTGATCGTCCCACGAAGAACGGCCTGAGGACAGGCCGTCTCCAAAGCGATGGAGCCGCCGACGCCCTCGTCGCGATTCTTCTGTAGCCGCTTCGCTGTGGGAAGCGTGAGAGTGCGTGTCGAGGCGTAAAGGCATCACGCTCCTATCAACGGCTTCCCGCACGCCGCCCATAGGGCGGCGGCTACAGAAGAGTCGCTTGCTTTGCTTCCGGCGCGGTAACTCCGGCGAACTTCTTCACCAGCTCATCCAGCTTCGCGACGTAGTAGTCGACGTTCTCGTCGCGATTTTGCGGGTCGAAGTCGCTCGCGAGCTTTGCGGCTTCGTAGGCGGCGACTTTCTTCGGCGTGGCCTTGATGTAGTAGCTG
>QHNH01000015.1 GCA_003218375.1 Verrucomicrobiota bacterium
ACAGCTATGCCGCCCTCCGAAACGCGTTCGCATCGGACTCAAAGACCGCGGACGACGCGACGACAGTCGGCGCCGGCGGGTCGCTGCAGACCGGAGCGGATCCCATCGCCGCAACTCACGTTTATGTAGTGGCCAGGGCGCAGGCCAAGGCCCTGGGTCTCCGACCCGACGACATGCAGAATGACGGGACATTCAACTTCGGTGCCGGGCAACCATGGACCTACGATCCGAACAACCGCAACGTCGCCGGGAAGTTCGACTTCATCGGTGTGGCCATGCACGAGTACTCGGAAGTTATGGGCCGCACTTCAGTCATGGGAGATACCTTGGGCACAGGAATGCCAAACTATGTCGCGTTCGACTTATTCCACTATACCGGCGCCGGCACGCGGGGTTTGAACAATGGTCCGGGCAGATCTTTCTCATTTAATAACGGGACGACGCTCCTCATTGCCTTAATAACAACGCCGCGAACGGGGGCGATCTTCAGGACTGGGCCGGGCCCGCTCCCGATCCCTTCAACGCGTTCGGCCCTCCCGGCGAGCAGGACGACCTGACCCCGGTCGACCTCCAGACAATGGACGTCCTCGGCTACGATCGGGTGGCTATCACACCCGGCCTGGTCGCCAACGTCTCTACGCGTCTTCCAGTCGGGACGGGTGAAAATGTGTTGATCGAAGGTTTTATCGTGCAGGGGCCGGCTGGCTCGACCAAGAAAATCATCGTGCGCGCGATCGGCCCTTCGCTCGCCGCCTTTGGAGTAACCGATGCGCTGCCTAATCCGACCCTGGAAATCCACGATTCAAATAACGGCAATGCCATCGTGGCGACGAACGATAACTGGCAGACGACGCAGGTCGGCGGCATTATTACAGGCGATCAATCCGCCGAAATCGCCGCGAGCGGGGTCAAACCCACCAACGACCTTGAGTCGGCGATCATCGCGAACCTTGCTCCGGGCAGTTACACCGCGGTCGTGCGCGGCACAGGGACAAACAACGTCGGCACCGGACTCGTCGATGCTTACGATCTTAGCCCGGCCTCTTCGGCCAAGCTGGTCAACGTCGCCACCAGAGGTTTGATTCAACCCGGTGATAAACTCATGATCGCCGGCTTTATCACCCAGAATGGGGCGGTAAGAGCCGTGGTCCGTGCCATTGGTCCTTCCCTGGCCGCGTTCGGAATCACAAACGCCCTGCCTGATACCACGCTTCAGCTTAGGGACCAGAACGGCGCCATCGTCGTCGAGAATGACAATTGGAAAGTGCGAACCAATGGCACCAGCCAGCAAGCAGAGATGGAGGCTACACAGCTCCAACCCACCAACGATCTCGAGGCTGCTTTTGTGATCACCCTTCAGCCCGGGCAATACACTGCCCAAGTGCGGGGCAAACCCGAGTCAACCGGTATCGGCGTCGTCGAGATTTACTTCCTCCCGTAGAGGGACTGGAGGGACGCCCGCTGGGCGTCCCTAATTAATGGGACGGACAGCGTCCATCCCTCCAAAAGCGGAAGCAAAAGGTGCTCGACAATCTCGCGGCAAATTTCTACTAACGAGTGCGTCGCTCGCATTATGAAAAACAGTCTCCGGTTCCTCACCATCCTTTGGGTCGTCGCTTTCCTGCCGCTCACAGTTCATGCCGCCGCCGGTGATCTCTACGAATCGGATTTCAACACCGGTAAGATCTTTGAATTTAATACCACGGGCACCGTGAACAAGCTCACGTTCGCGACAGGATTAACGGGTGTTCGCGGCCTGGCTTTCGATCGCGCCGGCAACCTTTTTGTTGGCCAGGACTCGACAATCGTCAGAATCACCCCCGCGGGATTTACCAGCGTGTTTGCCTCGGGGCTGCACGGGCCAAACTTTCTGACAGTCGATCGCGCCGGGAATCTTTTCGCGTCGGATCGCGATGGAAATATCCTCCGCATCACGCCCCAGGGCTTCGAAACTTTTTTCGCGACCGGACTGAACAAGCCCACCGGGCTGGCGTTCGATCTCGATGGCAATCTCTTCGTGGCGGATTATGCGGACAACGCCATTTTCAAATTCACCCCTGACGGGGCGAAAAGCACGTTTGCCCTGAACATGAAAGGTCCTGAGGGAGTGGCTTTCGATCGTTCCGGGTTCCTCTATGTCGCGAATGGTATTACCGGAACGGTCGACCGATTCACGCCGCTTGGGTCGAGGACGACCCCAATTTCAAATCTCATTTCGCCGGTCGGCATCGTTCTCGACTCCGCGGGTAATCTTTTCGCCGCTGAGGATTGCAACGGCGGCGCCAACGATATTAAGAAATTCACCGGCGCTACAGGAACGGCCTCGGTTTTCGCCTCGGGCCTCGGCTGTCCCCTGCAACTTGCCATCGAGCCGCCGAGGGATTCGTTGTTGAACATCTCCACGCGCGCGCACGTCGAGACGGGACAAAATCGAGAGCTGATCGGAGGCTTCATCATTACGCAGACCCAATCAAAAAAGGTGCTCATCCGTGCAATCGGTCCTTCGTCGGCGAAATTGGGCGTCGTCAGCCCATTGCCTGATCCCACGTTGGAATTGCACCGGCCGGATGGGAGCACGATCAGCAATGACGATTGGATGGACACGCAAAAGGATGAGATTCAAGCCACGGGCCTGGCGCCGAACGACAATCGTGAATCGGCCATTCTCGTCACCCTCGATCCAGGCAATTACACTGCGATCGTTCGGGGAAAACCTCCCATCCAGGATGGAGTCGCGTCGGTGGAACTTTACGATCTCGAACTGAATAAAAATTCGACGGTCGCCAACATCAGTTCCCGGGGATTTGTCGAACCTGGCCAGGACTTCATGATTGCAGGGTTCATCACGGGAGGCGGGAATGGGGCTGGGAAAGTTTTGATTCGCGCGTTAGGGCCGTCGCTCACTCAATACGGTATCACCCGGGTCCTGCCTGATCCGACGCTGGTCTTAAACAATAAAGACGGTACTATAATGATATCCAATGACGATTGGGCGGATACCCAGGCCGCAGAAATTGAAGGCACCGGCCTCGCGCCCCAAAGCTCGTTGGAATCAGCCATCGTCGCCTACCTTCCCAGCGGAGCTTACACGGCCACCGTGAAGGACCTTAAAGGCAATACCGGCGTGGCCCTCGTCGAGGTCTACAACTTGCGCTAATGGAGGGACGCCCGCTGGGCGTCCCTAATAATTAAGAGGACGGGCAGCGCCCGTCCCTCCAATTGACGTTTACCACGTCAGACATTCATCTCGCCTTGGAGGGACGCCCGCTGGGCGTCCTCGGGTTTCTTGCCGTCCACACGATTCACGAGGACGGGCAGCGCCCGTCCCTCCAATTGACGTTTACCACGTCAGGACGTTCATCTCGCCTTGGTAAGGCCAATCTTCGGACTTACTAACGAGACCGGCCCGCACAGGGTTTGCGACCACGTAATCCCATTTCGCGTCATAACTCTCACCGCGACGCAACTGCGTATCCAGAAATGGCGTTGCCAGATTGGTAGGTCTCCGCGATGCGGCCACCGGCGTGTCGCCGTTGCTTTCCAAAATCCTATCCAGTGCTGCAAGGTTTCAGGGACCGACACGAGCGGCGCGCAAAACAATGGATATGGTCCGGCATGATCACATACCGGCCGACGAGCCATCTCTCGGCGAGCTGCCATGACTCGCGTAGAATTTCGTGCATTTCCGCATTCGCCAGCAACGGCTTCCGATCCTTTGTGCAGACGGTGACAAAGACAATGATCGGCGTGTTGAACCGTTCATGCGCCGGCTGGTGAATCGGATGTTTGCGGCCGGGAGGGTCAATCATGTATGGAGGGACGCCCGCTGGGCGTCCCTAATTAATGGGACGGGCGGCGCCCGTCCCTCCAAAAGACGTTACTTCCCCGTGGCGTTGATGCGCACTGCCTTGGTCGAGTCGGTGCCGAGGGTGACGTTGACATTCATGCCGGGCTTTAGGTCGGCGGCGGTTGCCCTTATCCCATTCACATTGATTTCCGTGAATTGAGTGATGGCCAGCGTCTTGGCGGTCTTGCCTTCATTTATCGTGATGGACGTCGCCGTTACGCTCGCGATGACCGGACCTTGAATCACAGGTGGCACCGGCTTCTTCTTGGCCGCGGCAAAGGCCGGGCTAAGCGTTAGCGTTCCGAGTAATAGGGTAAGGAAAAGGAAGCGGAGTTTTCTCATGGCTACTTCTTGTAGAATGGAACCTCAGGAAGAATCGGCGGCTCGATCACGTTTTCGGATTCTTCGACTTCCTCGGTCGCGTTCACCGGTTGTCCGCCAGGATTAATCAACCGGGCCGTGACGAAGATGATCAGGTTTCGCTTGATGTGTTGCTCAACGTTCGTGCGGAAGAGGCGGCCGACTATCGGGATGTCGCCGATGATCGGCGTGCGATCTTCTGTCTTCTGCACATCCTCACGCATCAAGCCGCCGAGGACGACCGTCTGCCCGTCCCACACGCTCACGCTCGTCGTTACCTTCCGGGTGCTGAAGATCGGTTGATTAATAACATTCGGAGTTATGACATTCTGAGGTGTGGTCCTGACGATGTTCGTGAGTGTATCGAGGAACGATGTGGATGGCGAAAAGATAGGACTGCCGTAATTGATGAAACCTTCGAATTCCACAACCTGCGGGACCAAATTCAGATCGATAGTTACTCCATCCGGGCCTACGACCGGTTCCACCTCGAGTGTAACTCCGGTGTTGCGAGTCTCGAAGGCGGTCGGCGTCGTGGGAGTAACGGGTACCGTCGATGTCGAGCCCAAGGGAATTAGGTTGCCGGTCAGGCCGCTGGTATCGTTCCTAACCGTCCCCACGGTTTGCGGGATCTGCGGCGGCTGAAATTGCGTGGGATAACGAAACTCGCGGACGATTTCAATCACGGCGCGCTGCCCGCTCTTCGTCGTGACACGAGGAGCGGAAAGTAAGTCGACGCCCTTTTTCTGATTTAGAGCCCTGACCACGACCTGAAACTGAGGATCGGTCAACAGCCCGCCAAAACCAAAAATGCCTGGCGACAGTAATTGGGTCGTCGTGGTCCCGAGAAGCAACGAATCGATCGCGTTTCCACTAATGGAAAGATTCCCGCTGCGGTTCCCGGCGGTAACCGGGTTCAGCCCTGTCGTGGACAAGGGCGGGTTGTAGGTTGGATAGTCGACTGGGTTCACGGCGGAGCCCGTCCCCGAAGTGCCACCGGTGACGGCCACCTCACCGCTCTTGTTAAGGTTGAACGGACCTAGCAGCCAATCGAAGCCCATGGCCTTGAGATTATTCTGGGTGATCTCGATAAACTTGGCTTCGATCTCGACCTGTTTGGGACCAGAAACGTTCGCCTGTTCGACAATGGCGTCCACCAGCTCCAGCATGTCCGCCGTATTACGCACGATCAGGCGGCTGCTTTGCGGGAGAAAGTTCGCGCTCGATCCGGGCACGGAAAAAGAAACGCCCTGGCTCTCCAAGAATTCCTTGGCGCCTTCGCGGTTCACCAGGAGGCGGCCACCGGTCGATTCCTGGGTGTCTTTCGCCGTCCCCGTGGTCTGCGCCGCGGTTTTGGAATTTGCCGCCGGTTGATTCAACGCGGAGCCGCTCGCGTTCAGCGAACCAGAAATAAACCCGGGCGGGACGCGATACTGTTTCGTCAGCAGATCGTTGCTCAACTCGCTGATTGGAATGATCGAGACGGCGTAGGGTTCGACCTTCACTTTCAGGTTCGCCTGGCTCGCGATGTAACGGAGAGCTTCGCCGAGCGGAATTTGATTGAGCGTGATTGTGATTCGCGCATCGGCCGGATTGATCGATGGCGCGGAGACAGTGGTCGGAACGGGCGGCGGCGGCGGCGCTATTGCCGTCGGTTCCGGCGAGACGCCGGGCGCAGCGGAAGTGGAAGAGACAACTGTGCTCGTAGTCGTCGTCGTTTCCGCGCGGGTGCCGAGCGTGTTCAGGCGCAGAACGATGTCCACGCCTTTGCGGCCGTCCGCGCCCGGATCGTTTTCCGCGGCTTGTTGCCGGAGAAACTCGATCGCTTCCCGGATGCTCGCGTCGCGAAACTCGATCTTCGGAATGATGATGGTGTTGAGCTTGGTCGTGATCCGCGCGGTGCCGGTCGCGTCTTTCGCGAACGCGTCGGTGATCGGGCCGACCGTCTCGCCATATTTCTTGACCGGCTCTTCCCATCCTTTCTGGACCTGCCAGAGCTGGCGCGAACGGGTCTCGTTATACGCTTCCTCGCCGTAATGCGTCTTCGTCAGGTCGAGCCGTTCCTCGCCGCGACGAGCGGCGACATTGTAGGGATCGATGGCGAGCACCTGCTCGTATTTCTTGAACGCGAGATCGTAGCGGCCGCTCATGTAATAACCTTCCGCCTCGACCAGCAGCTTCTTCACTTCCTCGACCTTCGAGAGAAACTTCGGGCCCATCGTGCGATTGACGGTTCCCGGCGCCTGCAACCGCGCCAGCATTTCGGCCGCGGGTCGGCAATTGGGATCGTAACGGTTGCTCAGGATCTCGCGGCAAATCCCCTCGGCTTCCCCGTACTTGCCTTCGGCAACTTTCTGCTCGGCCAGTTTCATCCCGCTCGCGCAGAAACCGCTCAGCGCTTCGTCGTGCGATTTCTCGCTGATCACCGCGTCCGGCAGAAAGGTCAGGGCCAGGCGAAATTCTTCGTGCGCCACGGTGAAATTCCCTTCCGCCATCGCCGCCTTGGCGCGGCCGAGCGCCTCCTGTCCGCGCGGAAGCGCCGCCTGCCGCCGCGCCGCTTCGCGCTCCGCGACCGCATTCGTGTTCTGGGCGAGCGCGACGGTGCAGATTATCGGTGCCAGCGCCGCCGCCAAAAGTCGTGACCAGTTGGGCCCGATCGAGGATTTCAATGAAAACCAATGTGATGAATTTTTCATAGGCGAATTACCTCAGTTCCTGACTCGGAGGGATGTGCTTCCGCACGTCCCATTCTGTTCGCACCCACCTTCGAAAAGTCGGACGTGCGGAAGCACGTCCCTCCAAATGCACGTGACTTCGCGACGTTACGGAGCGAGCGGAGGGACCTCGATCGGGACATCAGGCTTCTGCGTATCCACGATGACCGCTTTGCCTGGCTGCACATCAATCAACTTGTATTTGATTTGCTCCTCCGGTTTCAATGAAAATTCCTGATCCTTTTTCACCGCGAACTCTTTTCGCTCGCCCCACTCGTAAACAAAATTCGCCACCGATTCCGGCGAGATCATGATCTTCTCCTTCACCAGGCTGAGCGGCTCGTGCGTCTCGCGATTTTCGAGGGTCAGCTCCGAGATATCGACTGTCGTACCGTATTTGTTCGTCTCGTGTTTCTCGGTGAACTTCACGATCTCGAATTTCGTCCCGCGGATCGAGTCGCCGATCTTCAGGAACTGGGTCGGCTCTTTCAGGTCGCTCGTGTTGAGCGCGAAAGTGTCGCCCACCCACGACGCGAAGACGAGTTTGAACGGCTCCTGAGCGAAAGATTTCATCTTCAGCTTCGCGATGAACGGCGGGTGCGAATTTTTGTCGATCGGGTTCGTGTGATTCTGCCATTCCTCGAGGTTGTTGAACCCGTCGGTATCCGGGTCCTGGGTGAGAACATCGGCATCGGCGATCGGGAGGTTGAATTGTTCCAGCCATTCGTTAGGGACGGGCGGATGGACCTCGGTGGTCTGCAACGTCGCGGGGAGGCGGGTGTTCGCGTCGATGAAATGTTTCTCGGGCACGAAGAGACCCGAGCGGCTGCTGAAGGTCCATTGCGCGGGCAGCTTCAGTTTCTCCATCGCCTGCTCCATCTCAACGGCTTTCGGCGGCGGCGCCGCGGGTCTCGGTGCCGGCGCAGTTTGCAATCCGAGATTGTCGCTGAATTGCCAGGCGTTTCGCGTGATGAGCACCGAAGAAGCGAAAAGGAACAGCGCCGCCGCAAACACGGTAACGCGATCGTAATGGGTGCGGAGCCAGGTCATGATCGTTTATTCTGTCGCTCCGCTCTTCTGTAGCCGCGGCCCTGTGGGCCGCGCGTCGGTTGCGATGAATGCAATGTTTTCCCCCGCGCGTCCCACAGGGACGCGGCTACAGAAGATATTTTTTCTAGCCGCTCTCACAACGTAAACCTCACGATCTCAATCTTCACGGTTGTCTCGATCTTCTCGTTGCCGACGATAAAATTCAGCGCGGCGGCGGGCGTCGCTTTCGCGGCCGGCGAAGACGACGGAACGCTCGGGGCCGTGGTTTCGCCACCGGTCTCGCGGGGCGGGCCTTTATCTTTTTCATTCCGGACATGGAGGACGCGAATGATGCAGAACTCCTGATTGGCCCCGGCAATCTGATTGATAATTTTTCGCGCCGAGGATGGCGTGGAAACGAATGTGAGTTCGACCACGTTTCGACTAAACATGCTTATCGGCACGGTCGGCATGGGAGGCTTCGCGGTTAGCGGAGGCGCTGTCGTTCCTCGCTCCTCTCGCAAGGGAGTGCGATGAAAAGCGGTCAGCGCGTCCACGCGCGCGTCGAGCACTCCGTTCACGAGCCATTCAATCTGGAGCAGCTCCTGCCCGAGCAACGTGGCCGCGAGCTCCGAGGCCGGCAGCGCGGCCGAATATTCGTCAAAACCAAGATAGAATTTATCCGGCAGCTTTACCTTATTCGCGCGCGCCTTATCCGCGATGCCATTCATCGCGACACGAAAGCGCGATTGGAATTCGTTCGGCTGTATTTTTTCCGCGGGCGCGCCGCGGTTAGCCAGTTCGGCTTCCAATTTCGTGAGGGCGCTCGCGTAATCCTCGGCGTGCGCTTTCATCTTGCGGAGGTTATCCGCACTCGGGTAGGGGTTGAGGCGTTCGAGTCGATTTAGTTCCGAGGCTGTATTTCCAAAACGCGCGGCCGCGTCATCCCAGTCGCCCTTCGTACTAAAGAAAAACCAACCGGCGCCGATCAGGCACACGCCGAATACGATCAGGAATCGGCCGAGGAATGGATTTTCGCGAAACCAGTTCATACGAAACTTGGAGGCACGGGCTCTATCCCGTCCCAAGCATAGCTCTTCTGTAGCCGCGTCCCTGTGGGACGCGTGTCGGTTAGCGTGAAAGCAATGTTTTCCCCCGCGCGTCCCACAGGGACGCGGCTACAGAAGAATTTGCATGCGGGGCTCATGGGATCGGCATCGGCTTTTTCAGGTCGAGGCGCAGCTCGTAGGGAAACGCCCACTCGGTGTTGGTGGGCGTAGTCGGCTTGATGTATTTCGCCTGGTTATTCGGATCGAGCGCGAACCAGGGCGAGCTGACGAGGTTCCGGAAATAATCGACCACCACTTCCTGCTGCTTCGGGTTGAAAAGATACAGGCCGCGGACGAGCACGCCGTCGATCACTGGGACGGCGGGCGTCGCACCGGGACGCGGAGGCGGCGCCGTCGGCACGGGCGTCGCGGCTGCGAGAGAGCGCGCGTCGGGGGCGCCGAGAGGTTTGCCGCCGGAAGTCGGGACCAGTTCCGTGATCCAGATGTCTTCCTTCGGCAATCGCTCATTGAGATCTTCGAGAACGAGCGGCCAGAAACTGCGCTCGTTGATCGCCGCGACGAGTGGTGCCGATCGATTATCCAGGGCCGTCGTCTCTTTCCGGACCTGCGTCATTTGCGTTTCGAGCCGATGCATCCCATCAACTTTTTCCTGGAGATGCGCCGTGGCCCGGTCTTCCACCTGCGCCGCGCGCCAAAAATAAACACCCCAGGCCAGGAACCCGAGAACCACGCACGCCGCCGCGAGCATGAAAGCCGGCCGCCGCCGTTCCATTTCCTGCCGGCGAACGACGCTTTGCGGCCGCAGATTCAACTCCATCGGGCAGGTCATCGCGCTGCGGAGCGCGAGGCCCGTGAGCTCGCCGAGGAGATGCGCGGAGTGCGCGACTTCCGCCGCGTCCACCGCTTCCGAAACAGCGACGTTGCGCAGCGGATTGAAGAACTCGACCGGCACCTGGAGTTTCTCCTGAAAAAACTCGCGCATGTACGGCGTGCTCGTACTGCCGCCGCATAAATAAAGCCGGTCGGGCGCGTTCCCCTGTTGTTGCGCGCGATAATGGCTGATCGAGCGCATCATCTCGGCGTGGAGCCGCGTCATGGTGCCGCGGACGATTTTTGAAACCCGCGCCACGTCCGGGTCGGGCGGTTCCGCGTAGGCGCCGCCGAGGCTCACGAATCCGTCCCGTTTTTTCCGGAACTCCGCGGCGCCGATCGGTTCGTTGAATTCCTTCGCGATCGCGGATGAAACCGAGCCGCCGCCGATGGCCACGCTCCGGGAAAAGATTTTGCCGGGCTCGATGAAAAGGAGATTGGTCGTGCGCGCGCCGATATCGACGAGGAGCGAACAGCCGGCGAGATCGCTGTAGTTGTAACGAAACGCATTGTAGAGCGCCATCGTCGCCACGCACACGATCGACGTGCGCAGGCCCGCGCCTTCGACCGCGGCGTTCACGCCCTCGAGCAAATCTTCCTTGATCGCGACGAGCACGACCTGGATTTGCTCGTCCGCGCCGTCGCCGACGAGCTGGTAATCCCAGACCACTTCATCGATCGGGAACGGCACGTTCTGCTGCGCCTCGAACGCGATGATGCGCTCGATCTTTTCTTCCTCCACCGCCGGCAATTTCACGAACCGCGCGAAGACCGATTGCGCGGCGATCGCGTAATTGACCGGGCCGCCTTTTATTCCCAGCTCGCCCAGCATCTCGCGCAACGCCGCGCCGATTTGCGCGTTGCGAGTGCTTTCGTTCGACGCGTCCGCCAGGATTTCGCGTAACCGGTAACCGTTCAGGACCAGCCCGCCGTTGGGTTGGGTATGGAATTCAGCGAGCCCAACGGTTTGCGAACCGAGGTTCAGGCTGAGAATGCGGGTCGCGGCGGCCATCGGATGGAAGCTCCCAATCCCAAATCCCACACCTCAAGTAAATCCCAAACTGCCGCGCTCCGCGCGGCAAGCTCCAAATTCCAAGAACCAAGCTCCAGAGAAATTCCAAATTCCAAACCCCAAAATCTGGATATCGCGCTGGACTGACATCTTCGTAGGCGTGGCGCTTTGAAATTTGCTTGGAGCTTGGTGCTTCTCTGGAGCTTGGAGCTTGGGATTTGGAGCTTGCCCGCATCAGCGGGGTTTAATTTGCTCGTAACGGTCCCAATACAGCGGCGCGAACGGCGTTTCGTTCTTGTTCAACACGAAACCGCTCAGCGCCGGCAGGGCTGCATACCATTGACCCGGCGTGCGCGCGAAACTCATCTCGTCCTTGATCGCGCCCTGCTGGACGATTTGCACCGCGACGTTCTGGATCGAGTTCGGCGTCAGTGCGGCTTTGCCCATGAAACGCGCGAGCGCCCGTGGTGAAACGTACATGACCGACCGGTTCTCCCGGCCGGCCGCGATATTGACGTGGGTCACTTCGCCGGTGAGCAGCTTGCCATTCACGAGAATGAAATATTTGAAGGTCAGCTCCGCGGTGAACTCGGGCGCGGCGGCGAACTCCGCTTCCACTTCCAGCCAGCGGTCGCGCTGATTCGACGGATATTGCTGCGCCCCCGTGTAGGTAAACTCCGGCGTGCTCACCAAATTCTTCGTGATTTTCGTGAGCTGAAAATCAGCGCCGCGCGTCTGGCCAAATAGCGCGGCATCGCCCAGAAAGGAAACAAGCGCGATCACAAACCAGGTAGGGACGCCTTTCCGAGGCGTCCGACTCTCTGTTGGGACGTGTGAAATCCGATTTGTCGGACGCCTCGGAAAGGCGTCCCTACCTGAGGTTGTCACTGTATTCGTTCACCGAGTTCGCCGCGCTCCAGGCAACCTTTGAAATACTCGATCGTTTTCGTGATTCCTTCCTCGAACTCGATCTTCGGCTCCCAGCCCAAAACTTTTCGCGCCCGGGTGATATCGGGCTGGCGGACCTTCGGATCGTCCACCGGCAGCGGCTTGTGCTCGACCTTCGATTTCGTTCCCGTGATCCGGGTGATCTCTTCCGCGAATTGTTTGATCGTCATCTCGCGCGGGTTGCCGATGTTCACCGGCTCGTGGAAATCGCTCATCGCCAGCCGGAAAATCCCGTCGATCAGATCCGACACGTAACAGAACGAGCGCGTCTGCGAGCCGTCGCCAAAAATGGTGAGCGGCGTCCCGCTCAGTGCCTGGCCGATGAACGCCGGAACCACCCGCCCGTCTCGGAGTCGCATTCGCGGCCCGTAAGTATTGAAGATGCGGACGATCTTCGTGTCGATCCCGTGGTAGCGGTGGTACGCCATCGTCATCGCCTCCGCGAAGCGCTTTGCTTCATCGTAAACGCCGCGGGGCCCGATCGGGTTCACGTTACCCCAGTAATCTTCCGTCTGCGGATGAACCAGCGGATCGCCGTAACACTCCGAAGTCGACGCGAGGACGAACGTCGCCTTCTTCGCTTTCGCGAGTCCGAGCGTGTTATGAGTCCCAAGCGCGCCGACTTTCAAGGTTGGGATCGGCAGCTCCAGGTAATCGATCGGGCTGGCCGGCGACGCGAAATGGAACACGTAGTCGACCGCGTCTTCGACCAGGATGTAATTCGAGACGTTATGCTTGATGAAGCGGTAATTCTCATTCCCGCCCAGGTGCGCAACGTTCGCCGGATTCCCCGTGACCAGATTATCGATCGCAATGACCCGATGCCCCTCCCCCAGGAGCCGGTCCGTGAGATGCGATCCGAGAAACCCCGCCCCACCCGTAACCACTGAAATCTTCTGCGCCATGCAGGGCTGTTTCTAATTCGCGATGAAATCCTTGGCGAGCGATTTGTGTCGTACTGGAGGGACGGGCGCCGTCCGTCCCGATAACTATTGGACGACGCAGCGGTCGTCCCTCCATCGAGATCCTCGTTCCCAATGCCTGCCCGCCGTGGCGGGTTGCACTTGGGAACAGCAATGCCGCCGCGCCGATCATATCTGCGCGCAGAGTTTCGGATTGCCGCCAAGCAGCGGGGAAACTACGTTCCGGTCGACGGCCCTCCGCTTGAAAACTTTTCTCCAGAAATCCAACCGTAATAGACGGGAAAATCCCGCCTTTAAATGCGGGATTTTCCCATCTACTTCTCGTTAGACCTCATGCGCATCGTCTCATTGTCGCTGTTCGTCGTGCTCACAGCCTGCGCATCGTCAGATCAGTCAGCGCTACGCGAGATCGAGAAGCAATACGTGACGACCTACTACGACCGCAATCACGATGGTATCGTGGACTTCGAGCTACATGACATTCCAGGTGCGGCTGACGCCGCTTGGGCCCTCAGCGACACGAAGTTCAGAGGACGCTACGACGTTCGTTTGAAGTTTGGCTACGCATTTCAGCGAGAGAAAGTTGATCTCCCTGTTCCGAAGAACGTGAAGGTTACTTCGGGCAAGCCTCCAGTGTTTACCACCCGATGAGGTCTAACCAATCGCTGGAGCCAACCGCTGGCCGCTGTGAAGTCCACATTTGATTTTATGAAACAGTTCTCAATGTTTGCCATGCTCGCCGCCACCAGCGGTGGCTCAGCTCAGTCTCGTTAGATCCTGACGCCCTCACGATATGCCAGCGTTGCTCTTCCGATACGTATTGCCGTTCTTTTTTCTCGTCGCCCTCGTCGGTGCCGCCGTGCTCTGGACTAAAACCAGACGAGCGGCTGCGCTCGTCCAGATGATCGCTTGTCTTGTCATATTCCTGATACTCGCTCTTGAGCAGGTCGCCGAATACCTGATGAGGGCTGCAAAGCCGCAACTGCTGAATTTTATTAACGGCGCCGATATGCAGTTTGGTGGGCAAATTCTTCTGATTATCTGTTTTGTCGCGCTTCCCATCGGCTACCTTTGGTATGCGCTCACACAAAAGCGGACCTAATCATGCGGTGCAGCGAACTCCGAAGGCTTTCGCACGACAGGCCGCCAGCCGCCGTTGATCCCGTGTCTCAGGAGATTACGTTCTCCGTCAATGTCACCAGTGTCACTAAGACTTGTCCTGTTTAGCGCGGTAACGGTAATGATGCCTGCTGTTCTTATCGCCCAGACGATGAAGGGGGCTTCGGGCTCACATCGAATTGCCGATGCGATCCCGATGAAGGCTGTTGTCCACCAAGTGCCGCCGGAATATCCGTACGAAGCGCGTCGGAGTCACATCATTGGCTCCGGGATTCTGAGTGGCCAGGTCGACATCAAAACTGGGATTGTCACATCTGTCGCGATGGAGAAGAGCACAGGCAACACTATCCTCGACCAGGCTGCTTTGAACGCGTTTCGTCAGTGGCGTTTCAAACCCGGAACGGTGCGCCATTTCCGTACTCCCATTAACTTTACCATGGGCGATTTCCGAAACGGGCCCTCGACGTCCTCTCAGTCGGGTGACGGGCTGGGCATTACGAAAAATAGCGATGCCGGCAAGAGCGCGTCGGGCCACCGGTAGGAGTTGTCGCGGTTCGCCGAGTGTGGAAGCGGAGCTTCCGGGACAGCGGCATTGATTCGCTTCTCCCGAAGCTCACCCCTGGGGGCTTGGTCCATCTCGCACCGCTCCCGCGGGCTCGATTGATTCGGGTGCTCCCGCAGCCTCACCCTTCGGGCTAGGTTCATCTTGCACTGCTCACGAGGAGTCTGGGTGGGCCAGGCGCTGCCGCCAAAACAAAGCGGGCGGGATTTTCGTCCCGCCCGCGACTTTGCTTCGATCGATCGGTGACGCTTAGAAACTTATCCGGATGCCGAGCTGCACTTTCCAGCGGGAATCCAAGTCCTGGTCGGATTGGACGATGGCCTTCGCGCCAGTCCCGGTATAGGTATAGAACTGGGTGGTGCTGTTGAGAGTCACCGGCTGCGGGGTGGCGAAGGTGCTGAAGCGTTTGATCTGGCCCCAGTTGTCATCCAGCAGGTTGGTGAAGTTAAGAATGTCGGCGGTAAGTTCCGCCCAGACCCATTTCACCGGAATCCGCTGTCTGAAAGACAGGTCAAGACGGTTGATCCAGGGATCGCGGCCCCCGTTGCGCGGAGCGATGCCCCCGCGATGCTTTCTCAGAAACTCGTTGTGATCGATGTAATCGTTGTAGGCGGCGAAGTTCTGGGCGTTGGTCTGGGTACTTCCAGTAGGTGCCCTAAACAGGGCGCCGATCGGATCGTTGGGACCAGTCGGGACATAGATCAGGTCGTTGCTGAACAGGCCGTCGCCGTTGGCATCGCCGTTGTAAAGGACGCTATAGGGATGGCCCGAGGCGCCTTCATAAACCGCGCCGATGGTTGTGTCCCAACCTTTCCAGAATGCGTGGGTATAGGTGAGGACGCCCAGGAACCGGTGGCGCAATTCAAAGTCCGAGATGCTGAGGACGTCGAGATTCGGATTGCCGGCCACGGGATTGAAACCGAAGTTCGACGAAGCCTGGCTGGAGGACGTGCTGTTCACGTCGTACGCCCGCCCAAAGGTGTAGGCGAACTTGCCGTACCAACCGTCTCCCGGATCGGGCCGCTCGATTTGCCCCGTCAGGTTGTAGGAGTAACCGCTGTTGGTGTTGTCCAGCAGGATGACGCTACCGAAGCTCTTGTCCCGGTTTAATCCACCGAACACGGGACGGCCATCTTCAGTCCGGGTTCTAACGAAGTTTCCCAGATTGATATTTTTCTCGGTCACGGCTTTCAGGGTCTTTGTGTAGAGACCTTCGACGGTCGCGATCAGGTTCCAAAAGGGCAGCTTCTGATCGAGGGCCAGGCTGCTTCGCCAGTTTGAAGGCGTCTCGAAGTCCTTATCGTTAATATCGATTTCCGGAACGACGGCCGTGCCTCCTCCGATTGGAGGGGGCGGATTTCTTGGATCTCCCTTGAAGAAGCCCGGGGTGAGCGCGGGCTGGCCGGTGCCGCCAAAGTTTTGAGTGACGCGTTTGAAATCAACGCCAGTGCCGCCGTACTGGTTGGTATACAAGACGCCCAGGGTCCGGGTGCCAAAAATACCTGTCCCGCCACGGACCTGGGTCTTCTTGTTATCGAACACATCCCAGTTGAACCCGATGCGGGGTGAGTAAATGACGTCACCCTCGATATCGGCAGTACTGCGGCCGGGGAAGTCAGCGGCGAACTGCGGATTGAAGAACGGATCGTCCGGATAAACGTGGGTGTCGATGCGGATGCCGGCGGTCAGCACCAGGTTCGGGCGAATCTTCCATTTATCCTGCAGGTAACCGCTGAAATCGAACAAGCGCACTTCCGTGATCGGGATGGTGCCCGGCACAGTGGGGATGGTCACCGAATAATTGCTCGGGGCGCCGCGCTGGTAGTTTTGGGTGGCGGTGAAGGCGGTCGCACCACTGCCGGTCGCCCGGAAATCAAACGCTCCGAAGAAATCCCGGAGAAACTTGTTTTCGAAAGCCAGAAACTCGTTTTGGGTTCCCAGGAGGAACTCGTGGTTGCCGAGAGTATAAGTGGCATTGATGGTCGCCTCGATCTGCTCCTGGTTCAGGAAGTTTTCCTGGCTGAACTGTTCCGAACCGAAGCGGACATCGCCGTAGGTCTCGTGCACGACCACGGAAGGGAAGATGCCGTTCGGCACGCGCTCCGCGCTGGTGTTGTTGAAAACAACGCGACTCTCTGTGGAGAAGTTAGAATTCCAGGTGTCGAAGATCTGGAGCGTCATCGAGTCGAACTCGATCGGTTTGGAGTATTGGCGGCTCTTGAGGTCAAAGGTGGTGCCTCGGAAAAGGCCGAACTGGTTGGTGCCCTCGACGTGGTTGTAGGTAATCGAGGCGTGGTGGCCCGGAAGCACGTTCCAATCGAATTTCATCAGGAACTTGTTGTCCTCGATGATGGTTGACTCCTGGCCGCTGCCGCCTGGATCAAAATGATAAGTGCTGTTGGTGATACTGATGATGTCGCCGACACTGTTCGGGCCGGTCAGCACGAATTTCGACGTGTCGCCGATGATCGGGATCAGGGCGCGTTTCTGTTCGTAGCTGACAAAGAAAAAGAGAACGTCTTTAAAAACCGGTCCGTCCAGGCGGGCGCCCCAGGTATAATCATGAAAGGCCGCCACTGGCATGCGGATCCGCGAACCTTCGCCGACCAGGTCCTCGTTGCGGCCGACGCCGTAAACCGATCCGTGAAAGGTATTGCTGCCGCTGCGGGTAATGGCATTGATGGAGGCGCCGGCGAAATTGCTCTCCCGCACGTCGAACGGCGCGATGTTGACTCGGAATTGATCGATCGCATCGAGGCTGATCGGTTCCGCGCTTTCGGTCGGCGCGCCCGTGCCGCCGCCAGTCGTGGCCAGACCGAACGCGTCGCTGATCGTCGCGCCGTCCACCTGGATGTTGTTTGAACGGTTGTTTTGTCCCGCGGCCGACGCACCCTGGCGGGCGAGCGTGCTGATCTGCGGGGTGAGCCGAATGTAATCATTCAGGCTGCGCGTGATGGTCGGCAAATTGTTGATTTCCTTCCGGTCCACATAGGTGCTGGTGCCAGTACGGTCTGAGCTGTACAAATCCTCGACGGCAGTGCCCGAGACCACGACACGCTCTGTGGTGGCGCCTTCCGTCGTCGTCACCGTCGTCTCCGTCGGGGCCGCGCCCGCGCTCAATTGCAGATTCACTTCGGCCGTTTGCATCAGGGTGGTGAAGATGCCTGATCTCGTCTTGCTCTGGCCGTTGGCGGAGGCGGTGATCCGGAATGGTCCGCCCGTCCGGACGTTGGGAATATCCCAGCGGCCACCCGCGCGGGTGACCCCGGTGTAGCGGGTGCCCGACGAGGTATCGACCGCGGAAATCTCCGCGCCGACGACCGGTTGTCCGGAAGCGTCGGTCACGACACCGCCCAGAGCGGACGAAGTGACTCCCTGCGCGCAAAGTCGCGCGGGATGGGCGAACAGGGCCGCTAATAGTAAAAGAACGAATAGGGTTAAGACGGATTTTCTCATGAAGGCTTGGTTTTACGTCGCCCGCCCACGCACCACGAGAAAAAAGTGCGATTTCCTGAAATTATTTTTGAACGCCGAGGAAGGTGCCGAAAAAATCTGCAATTTGCCTGGGCAAACGAGGGAGTCCGCTCAGATGATCACGCCGACCACGGCGGCGAACAGATAACAGGCGAGCACGCCCGCGATCATCGATTTCAGGCCGAGCCGGGCGAGATCATGGCGGCGCTCTGGCGCGAGGGCGCCGATCCCTCCGATCTGGATCGCGATGCTGGAGAAATTCGCGAAACCGCAAAGCGCATAACTGGCGAGCGTGACCGACCGCTGGTCCACCGCGCCTGGATGCGTTTTCACAAAATTGGACAGATCGAGATAGCTGACGAACTCGTTGAGGACGATGCGTTCGCCCAGGATTCCGCCGATGAGCGGGCAATCGCTCCACGGCACGCCGATGAGCCAGGCGAAGGGCGCGTTCGCCCAGCCCAGCATTTGTTGAATGGTGAACGGCGCCGCGACGCCCAGCGCGTGTTGCGGCCAGACGATCAGGCCATTCAGAAGAGCGACAATCGCTACAAAGGCGATCAGCATTCCCATCACGTTGATCGATAGCATCGCCCCTTCGCTCGCGCCGGTGCAGAGCGCGTCGATGCTGTTGGTCGCGGTCTTTTTCGTATCGAAATGGCAACGCTCGCCGGTCTCGCTCGGTTCGGTTTCCGGAAACATGATTTTGCCGACGAGCAAACCCGCGGGCGCCCCCAGGACCGACGCGGTCAGAATATGTCCGGCGCTTAATCCTTCCATCCCCGCATACACCGCCATCACGCCAGTGGCGATCGTCGACATGCCGGTGGTCATCAGCGCCATGATTTCGCTTTGCGTCATCTTCGGCAGGTAGGGTTTAATCACCAGGGCGGCTTCGGTTTGCCCGAGGAAAATGTTGCTGGCGCCGGCGAGACTTTCGCTCCCGCTGGTTCGCATCGTTTTCATCATCACCCAGGCCATGGCCGCGACGACTTTTTGCAGGACGCCCCAATAATAAAGCAGCGAGGAGAGCGAAGAGATCAGGATGATCGTGGCCGTGACGGAGATCGCGAAGACGTAGGCGCCAGACGCGCCGAATGCTCCGCGCAGCATAGCGGCGTCGCCCAACGGACCAAAGACCATCTTCGCGCCGTCATAGGCGTAGGCATTGAGCTGGTCCATCACCACCTGGGCGCCCTGGAAGAGCCGCAAGCCGATCGGTGTTTTCAGGATGAAAATCGCAAAAGCAAATTGCAGGACCATCCCCCAGATCACGGTGCGCCAGGGAAACCGCTTCCGGTTATTGGATAAGAGCCACGCGCAAGCCAGCATCGCTACCAGGCCGAGGACGCTGATTAGTTGCAGAGGCATGTCCGCCGTTTCTAATTCGGGGTGAAATCCTTGGCGAGCGATTTCCATTACGGGTCGCCCATCAATTCCGTTGCCGGTTGCGCGAGGCGTAAGTAAAACCGAACCGGTCCGGTTATGCCACGCGACGTTTTCATTTCCCACTCGGCCCAGGACAAAAAGGTCGCGGAAACCATTTGTGGGGCGTTGGAACAGTCCGGCATCCAATGCTGGGTGGCGCCACGGGATGTGCGGCCGGGGCGTTCCTTCCCGGGCGAAATCACCCGGGCGATCCAACAGACCAAAGTGATGCTGCTGATTTTCTCGCGGCATTCGAACAGCTCGGAACAAGTGCTGCGCGAAGTGCAGCTCGCCGTCGATTGCCATGTGCCCATCGTCCGGCTGCGGATCGAAGACATCCCGCTCAGTGACGATCTGCGGTACTACCTGAGCACTCCGCATTGGCTTGATGCCCTCACCCATCCGCTCTCGAAACATATTCCGCCGGTGGCCGCGGCCATCCGGGAGTTACTCGGACCATCTTCGGCCGAAAATGAAACGGCCGCAGCCGCGCCTCAACCGCCATCGGCTGAAGTAGTGATGAAACAGCGCGCCGCCTCTGCCGGACAACGATTTCCGGTGAAGCGGGGCTCGGTCGTCATCGGCACCGACGCGATGCGGCGCGATATCGAATCTTACAATGCCCGGTGGCCCTCGCGCCGCGCCACCATCCGCGGCGACGTGCGGTTAGGCGAGAAGGCGGCCAACCACAGTTACACCGCCAGCTTCGAGCATGATTACTACGTCGAGAACGCGACTCGGGGCGAATGGATCAACGGCGCCGTCGCCGTCGACCTTCAGATCACGATCGATGGCGACAGCATCCCGCGCATCGTTTCGATGAAACAAAAAACGCTGCGAAAAGATAAAGGAACAATGCAGAAGCGGTAACGCCGCCAAGAACAAGCTCTGACTCCGGACATCCCTTTGCTGTAGAGGCGGCTGTCTCAGCCGCAATTCCCTTCATTCTGATTGCCTTGGCCGTCGCCAGCCCGATAGCATCGGGGAAATGCTCCCCAGCCGCTCTTTCGCAACCAGATTAGACGCCTCAAAGGCGTCTACATCTGGTTAGACCCTGAACGTGTCGCGAAAGCACAAATACATTTTGTTCGCTTGGAATCTTCTCTACATAGCAGTCTTAGTGATTTGCTTCGCTTTGATCGGTCCGGCTCGCCGCATATCGTGGGACGCAATCCATTCTAAGATCGATTCCTCCACTACGTTTGAAGATCTGTATCCACGAGCTCAACACGCTGTGGCGGCTCTCCAGGATACCGATAAAGTCGTAGAATGGATTGCGTCGTTCGGGCAAATCCTGCTCGTCCCAATGTCGGGGTCTAACCAGACGATGCAGCGAACCGCGCCCCGCTCCGATGCGTAACTTTGGTCTAGTTAGTTCGTCCAACTTGCAGCCACGCGCGCTCTCGGGCGCGGTCGCCCCGTCTACGTCACGGCTTAGCAGTCCGTTCCATTCTCGTTAGGCCTCTAATGTTCCAATGAATTGGGAAATGCTCTCTGCAATCGGCCAGCTCGCTGCTGCCGTTGGTGTCATTCCGTCGCTCATCTACCTTGCCATCCAGATCAGGGAGCAGAATAAGGAGCGCCGCCGCGCCGCCATCAACCTGTTGACCGCACAGTGGAGTGATCTGGTCCAATCTGCTCAGGATCACGCCGACTTTGCTGCGCTCTTTCTCGAGGGGATGCGCTCTTTCGATAGCTTGGACCGTGTGGCGAAACTGAGATTTAGTGCGTTCTTTACAAGGTTTACCAGGAATTGCGAAGGGATGTTTCTCTACTATCGCGATGGCGCACTGGACGAGGCTTTGTGGGGAGAGGTCGAAAGAACGATCAGCGACTATTTCGCCTATCCTGGCGTGAAGGAGTGGTGGTCCACCCGCAAACATTGGTTGACGGATGAGTTTCGCGCGGTGGTAGAGGCGATCATCGCGAAAAATCCCGAACCGAAACTGTATGCCGCTTACAACTTAGATGCGCTGCCAACGGCCTAACCAGGCATACAGCGAACCGCGGGAATCGCGGCAGCGAATTCTACGCGAGCCTTCCAATGCACAGACTGACGCCTTCTGCGCCCACGAATTTCGATAAAGCAAAAGACCGTTCGAAAAGACAAGGGAACGAGGCAGCGGAGGTAGCCAAGAAGCGGCGGTCTCCAGAGCACCGAACCAAAAAACGGCGATTTGCAAATCGCTGCTCCTTGAGCCGATTCGGCAAGCCATGGTGTTAGACCAACCCGGCGAAGGTCTGATAGATGGCGCGGCGAATTCGGTTGGCGGCTTTGCCGGTTAGTTCGAAGGGCTCGTTCATCAAGGTCAAAGCAAATGGGATGAGCGCATCTTTGCGTGGGGGCAGCTCGATGGCACCGATGTGGAAGGAGCGGATTTTCCGGAAAGGCCAGCGATCGAAAAGCCATTCGGCGCCGTAGGGTGTGCCGCCCTCGAGTTGTTTCCCGGCATCACGCTCCGCCTGTCCGTAGGTGCCGAGCTGAATGTCGTGCAACAAAATCCAACCGCCGCGTTCGAGGTAGGGTGCGAGACGAAGCACGTCGAGCAACGGCCAGGGATGACGATGATCGGCGTCGATAAAGGCGAGGCCGAATTCGCCGGGCGACGCGATCTCGTGGACGAGATCGGATTCGCGGCCGGTGTGGACGCGGACAGTGGAAACGAGATCGGGAATCAAGTCGGGGATTTCGAAACCGATGGGGCGGGTTTGGTCGATGCTGCAATGGGTATGGGAATCGATGGTCTCGACGGTTACCCCGTCCCGGCCTGGGGGCAGGCCGGCTCCATGTTGACGATAGATGGCAGCGGCGATGATCGCGGTGGAGAAGCCGGTGAGCGTGCCGATCTCGATAACGCGCCGGGGCGCGAGAATGCTGACGAGCGCGGTGAGAAAGAAATAATCCCGTGAGCCGATCCCTCCGGGATAGCGGACATCATCGAGATCCACCATGGCATGGAGGAAATCCATCTCGCCCGGCGCGGGAATTTTGCCGGGGTGACCCAGCTCTTCCGCGAGTTGCCGATACTTGATCTCGAATTGCTCGAAAGACTTGAACTCACCGACGTCGAAATAGCGCGCGGAATCTGGCGCCGGATTTTCTCGGACCGCTTCCGCCACTTTGCGGGCGAACTCGAAACGCCGGCCGGAAGGACCGTAACGGAAAAAATCCAGACGATGCGCGAGCGAAGGTTTCACGGTCGTGCAATCTTCGCTGCGCCGGACCAAAAGAAAAGGCGGCCGAAACCAGCCGCCTTCTCCCTCTCTGAATCCTCGGTGACCGGAGTGTTACTGCCGATGCAACCGCCGTTGGCGTCCACTTCGCGCGACATGGACAAAGCCCGAAGGGTGAGCGATTGGGAAATCGCGAATCAACCTCGCAACAAAATCTAGGAAATCAGCATGCGCATTCTTTCCGGCATCCAACCCACTGGTATTCTTCATATCGGGAATTATCTCGGGATGATGCGCCCGGCGATCGCGCTTCAGGCGCAGGGCGAAGCGTTTTATTTCATCGCCGATTACCACGCGCTTACCACGATCGACAATCCGGAGACGCTGAGGGCGAACAGCCGGAGAATAGCGCTCGACTTTCTCGCTTGCGGTCTCGATCCAGACAAGGGCGCGCTCTTCCGCCAAAGCGATGTGCCGCAAGTGGCGGAGCTCACCTGGATTTTGTCGACGGTCACTCCCAAGGCCCTCCTCGAACGGGCGCACTCCTATAAAGATAAGGTGGCCCGTGGCCTGCCCGCGTCCGCCGGATTATTTACCTACCCTGTCCTGATGGCCGCCGACATTTTGATTTATGACAGCGATCTTGTGCCGGTGGGCAAAGACCAGAAGCAACACCTCGAGATGGCGCGCGACATAGCGCAGAAATTTAACGACACCTTCGGCGGCGTTCTAAAATTGCCCGAGCCGCATATTCAATCCGCCACCGAAACGGTCCCTGGTCTCGACGGCCAGAAGATGAGCAAAAGCTACGGAAACACGATCGACATCTTCGGCGACGAAAAAGAAATGCGGAAACGGATCATGAGCATCGTGACCGATTCGGCCCCGGTGGAAGCAGCGAAAGATCCCGCCAGCTCGACGATCTTCCAGCTCTACTCCCTTTTCGCGAGCAAGGAGGAAACCGAGACCATGCGCGAAGTGTTCCAGGGCGGAGGCACCGGCTACGGCGATTTCAAAAAACAATTGTTCGCGAAGCTCTGGGAATACTTTGAACCGATGCGCAAGCGGCGGGAGGAAATTCTGAAAGACGTTGCCTACATCGACACCGTGCTTAAGAAGGGCGCAGCCCGCGCGAACGAGGAAGCGGGCAAGGTGATGAAACGCGTCCGAGCTGCCGTCGGGCTGTAGTTCTTTTTCGTCTGGGAGCGCAGGCTGCCAGCGTGCAGTAGCCGGCAGCTTGCCGGCTACACCTAACGAACGTCTAAAAACTTCCGCGCAGAAAAGAACGTCTCGGCAAGCTGCCGAGACGGGCAGGCTGGCAGCCTGCGCTCCCCAGAAAAAATAACGCGCTCTTACTTCATCGCGTCCGTCACCGGAGGCGACGCGCTTTGTTTTACTTCGGCAAAGATCAATCGGCCCGCGCCGGTTTGGAGCGCGCTCGAAACGACCACCGTCGCTACTTTCCCGAGGTAGGCCCGCGCGTGGTTCACCACGATCATGGTGCCGTCCGGCAAATAGCCGACGGCCTGGTGCGATTCGCGCCCTTCCTTGACGAGGTTCAATTCCAGTTCATCGCCGGCCGCCGCGCTCGGGCGCAGGGCGCGCGCGAGATCGGCCAGGTTCAAGGCCGGCACCTTCTGGAGCCGGGCCACCTGGCAAAGGGCCTGATCGTTTGTCAGCAGGCGCGCCTGCAAAATTTTCGCGGTCCGGACCAGCCGCGCGTCGATGGAAAGATCGGCGTCGCCCGTAGTCTCGTGGATGGTGAGGTCCAACTCCCGGGATTTCTGGAGCTGGTTCAAAATGTCGAGGCCGCGCCGGCCGCGTTCCCGCTTGATCGAGTCGCGCGAGTCGGCCAGGGTTTGCAATTCTCCGAGGACGAACCGCGGCACGATCAAGGCGCGGCTGAGAAAACCCGTGGCGCAGAGTTCTGCGATCCGGCCATCGATGATGACGTTGGTATCCACGATGAGCGGCTCGTGCTGCGTGGTCTCGCGCGCGAAACGCACGTATGGGATGATGAGGGAGAACTCGTCGCGGTTGCTCCGCATGGCGAGCATCATCCCGAGGTAACCGAAGGTGCAATACACCACCAGGCGCGCCGCCCACTGCACGGTGTCGCTTTGATAACGCAAAACATCGGAAGCCATGAACAGATTCGCGAAGAGCAGACCGAGGAGAAGACCAAAGGTGGCGGAAGAAAAGGCGCGCAGCGAAAAACCCTTCAGGAGTCGATCTGCCAGGACGATGATCAACGCGAACACGACCGCGACGAGGATCCCGGGTACCGGATTGCCCTGGGTCTCCGAAGTCACGATCCCGCCGATCGCCGCGCAAAACGTGACGAAGAGAACGCGCAGCAGATTTACAGTGAGTAACGGCGTCATCAGGGTCTCGTGTTTCGCCGCGGATTCTGCTGGCGCTCAGCCGCGGCCCGCGCTTCCTCTTTCGCGGCGCTGTCTCGATAAAAGAGAACGCCGTGCGCGCGCAGGTTGCTGACCAGTGCGCGCAAATCATTCGCAAACTCCTGGTTCGTCAGCAGCGTGGCGAGTGCGCCTTTGCCGCTCGAGGCCTTCTGGATGACTTCGGTTGCCGCCTGAATTGTTTTCCGCGCCTCGGCAATCGTCCCTGGCAGGTCGTCCGCGGCTTTTTTCGCCGAGTCCATCGCCTCACTCGCCTTGTCCAGGACGCCGTCGACCTTCTGGCTCGACGCCGCCAGCGCCGTCGTCGCCGTATTCAAATTCTCCACGGCCGCTTTGACGTTTTCCAAATTCGTCGGCGAAAGCGCTTCATCGTTCAGTCGCAAGATGGCGGCGTTCGCATTTTGCACCGCGGTGCGCAGATCGGTGACGAGCGCTCCGCCTTCCTTGGTCAGATCATCGAGGCCCGTTTCGCGGGTGCCTTCGATCACGCTGTTCTTCGGGATGAATTCCTGGCCGATTCGCGCCGGAACGCTGACCGCGACGAAGCGATCCCCAAGCAAACCGGAAGAGCCGACCGTAAACCGGCTCCCGGCTGGAATTTTAACGAAATCGAAAACCCGCAGCGGCACCTCGACTCCCTGGCCCGATTCGGCCAGGCGCGGTCCGCCCGAGACGTGCCCGATTTTCGCCCCGGACAGAAGGACATCGGAACCTTTGAGCAGACCGCTCGCATCCGGAAACTTCACTAACAATGGGTAGTAATGTTGAAAGCCTTCGCCGATCCGGCCGAACTGCACCAGAAGCACGGCGAGCACTCCGAGCCCGACGAGGACAAAGCCGCCCACTTTCAGCTCCAGGGTTTTGTCGCTGTGACGGGTCGCCATTTTTTTCTCAGGGGATTAGCTCACCGAACCTATCACGGGTTCTCTTCGCGTCAGCCAGATTTCGGCGCGCCATTCTCCGACCTCCCGAGCATGAAATCCTGGATCAACGGATCAGTCGAGATTTCGAGTTCCTGTGGGGTTCCATAAAAATAGATCCGCCCCTCGTGCAGATAGGCGATGTGATCCGCGAGATGAAAAGCGCTTTTCATATCGTGGGTGACGACAATGCTCGTCACCCCAAAACGTTTTTGGAGACGACGGATCAGGCGGTTGATGCTGTCCGATACGACCGGATCGAGACCGGACGTCGGTTCATCGTAAAGAACGCACGAAGGCCGGCGGATGATCGACCGGGCCAGGCCGACGCGTTTTTTCATTCCGCCGCTCAAGTTCACCGGCATCTTTTTTTCCTGTCCCTCGAGCTCGATCACATCCAGCATCTCGCGCACTTTCTCCGCGACTTTTTCCGGATCGCGCTCGCCGGCTTCCTCCAACGGGAACGCGATGTTTTCCTCGACCGTCATCGAGTCGAAGAGCGCGCCGCCTTGAAAAAGAATGCCGACCTTGCGCCGGATCCGGGCCAGTTTCCGTTCGGTGAGCCCGATGATGTTTTCCCCCTCGATCCAAATCTCGCCGGCGTCGGGCTGCATCAATCCGATGAGATGTTTTAGCAAAACGCTTTTGCCGCCACCGCTCCGGCCGATGATTACCAGGGTCTCGCCTTTCGCGACGGTCAGATCGACGCCCCGCAAAATCTCCTGCCGGCCGAGTTGTTTCGCCAACCCTCGGACCTCGATCATCGAGGAGGAATTCACGATTACTGGTAGCCCGCGGGGAAAATAATGTTCAGGCCCATGGTGAGGAAGAAATTGAAAATGAGCACGGCCAGCGAAGCGTTCACGACCGCTTCCGTGGTGGCTTTGCCCACGCCCACGGCGCCTTCCTTACTCGTCAGGCCTTTGTGACAGCTGATGAACACGATCAACAACGCGAAGCAACCCGCTTTGGTCAACGCCATGATGATGTCGCGCATTTGCGTCCAGCGCACCATGTTCGCCATGTAGTAAGTGCCGTTTACTTCGAGCAGGAAAATCGCCACGAAATATCCGGCGGCAATTCCGATCGCGACCGCTTCCGCCACCAGGAGCGGCATGGAGACCATCATCGCGAGGGTGCGCGGGACGACCAGGTAATCGATCGGATGCACGGCCAGGGCGCGGAGGGCGTCGATCTGCTCGGTCACCTTCATCGTTCCGATTTCAGCCGACATCGAAGCACCGACTCGCCCGGTCACCATCAACGCCGTCAGGACCGGACCCAGCTCGCGGCAAATCGATACCGAAACGACCGCACCTACGGCCGAGCCCATCCCCAGCTTGTTGAATTGAAAATACGTCTGGGCCGCGAAGACCGCGCCGGTGAACGCGCCCGTGATCACGACGACGAGCTGCGAAAGCAACCCGATCTCGACAATCTGTTGCATGAACAAGCGCCAGCGAATCTTCTGCGCAAACGCCGAACTGATCGTCTCACCCGCCAGGACGACGACGTCGCCGACGTAAACGACGAAGGAAACGACCGAGTGGCCCAGCGCGGTTAACAATCGAGCGAACATCGGTTTGAGGCGATGCGCAGCCGCGGCTTACGTTTCGAGGAGCTGCGTCTTCGTCTTCGGGCGCAGCTCCGCCGGGATCGCGCCGACAAATTTCGGGTCGAGACCGAGCTTGCGAAAAACCGCGCGGATCTCGCGAAAAGTCACGATGGGCGCTTCGAGTTCCATGTAAACGATGTCGTGATTGCGATCGACCTTGTAGTGCAGACCCGCAATCGCGCCCAGCTCGATATCCAGCTCGAGGATTTTGTTCAGATCGCGCACGCCGGCCGCGTAAACTTCCAGTTCCAGCACGCGCTCATGGTAGGGGGAAGCCCGCGATGATGCAAAACCTCTTCTGTAGCCGCTTCGCTGTGCGAAGCGTGAGACCGGCGTTGCCACATCTCGCGCCGCCCACAGGGCGGCGGCTACAGAAGAGAGAATTGCGCGGGCGCGTTCCGTGCGATAAAGGGAGATGTCCATGAGCAAACCGGCGTTTCGATTTGTCTGCGGTCTTCACCCGCAGCGAGCCGCCCGGTGATTACTTCGTCGGACGACGGTATTACAAACAGGATTACAAATTCTGGGGCTACGTGCGCAAGCCAGGGCAGCCGTGGAGCACGGCCCAGCTCGTGGTTTTCAACGAAAAGGAAAAGCTCGCGCCGGACCGGGAGAAACTGAGTTTCGGCAGCGATAATAATTACGAATACAAACTCTACGGCAATTTCAGCGGCCAGACCGTTTACGAGCCGGCCAGCAATGGCTTCTATCCCGAGTTCGTCCTGAAACGATACGAGTTGGTCTCGACGAATCCCGTCCCGATTTTCCGCAGCCAATACAGCGATCGCGCCCGCGCCGCGCTCGGGCGGACCCAGATAGAAAAGCCCGAATAACCTCGTGGCCGCGCGCAACTCCCGCGACAAACTCGTCGAGGAATTCCTTCGTTTTCTCGAAGTAGAGCGGAATGTCTCCGCTCGGACCCTGGCGATCTATCGGCAGGCGCTCGAAGCGTTCCGCGCCCAAAAAGCTGTTCGTTCCTGGCTGAAATGCAGCGCGGACGATTTCCGCGACTATCTCTTTGCGCTGATGAAGAACGGCCAGGCGCGATCTTACATCCGCCTCCAATTCTCGGCGTTCCGCACTTTCTATCGGTTTCTCGTCGAGCGAAAAAATCTGCGCCTCGACCCGGTCCGCCAGCTGCAATTGCCGAAAGCGGAAAAGAAACTGCCGCTGGTCCTGACCCAAAAGCAAATCGACGAACTGCTCAGCGCGCCCTTGCGCGTCCCGAAAGAAAAGGCGGCCCCGACTTGGATGCCGTTGCGCGACGCCGCGATCCTCGAGCTTTTTTACAGCAGCGGTTTGCGTCTCGCCGAACTCGCGTCGCTCAACGTGGCCGACCTCGACATCTATACCGAATCGGTCCGGATTCTCGGCAAAGGCCGCAAGGAACGGGTCTGCCCGGTTGGTTTGCCGGCGCTCGAAGCCGTCTCGCGATATCGCGCCGCCGCGAACGTCCAGGCCGGGCCGCTCTTCATCAACAAATCGCGCCGCCGGATTTCGCCGCGCTCCATCTGGCTAATCCTGAAACGCTATCTGCGGCATACTTCAATTCCGATCGCCGTGAGTCCGCACAAACTCCGCCACAGCTTCGCAACTCACCTGCTCGATAGCGGCGCCGATTTGCGCAGCGTCCAGGCCTTGCTCGGCCACGCCAGTCTGTCGACGACGCAGATCTACACCCACGTTACCGTAGAGCGGCTGAAGAAAGCCTACGCCGACGCGCATCCGCGGGCGTGACCTCTTCTGTAGCGGCGGTCTGTGACCGCCGACTATGGTGGCGGAACACTCGGCGGTCATAGACCGCCGCTACAGAAGAAACTTAGCTTGCGCTCGCCGCCGGACTGCCGTGCGGTTCCGCTACGTGAAACGCGAGTTTGTCGCCGGCCACCGTGACTTCGACGATATCGCCCGCCTTGACCACGCCCCTGAGCAATTCCTCAGCGAGTGGGTCTTCGAGATAACGCTCGACCGCTCTTCGCATCGGCCGGGCGCCATAAGTCGGATCGTATCCCTTGTTGATCACGAATTCGTGCGCCGGCTCGTCGAGAACGATCTCGATCTCTTTGAGCTTCAAGCGGCGCTTCACCTTGTTCACTTCGAGGTCCACGATCTTCAGCAGATCGGGCTTGGTGAGCGAATGGAAGACAATGATCTCGTCGAGCCGATTCAGGAACTCCGGCTTAAAGACGCGCTTCGTTTCCTCGAGAATTTTCTCGCGCATCGTGTCGTAATCCTGCGTGTCCTTCGGCGCGCCGAACCCCATCGTCGTCTGGCGCCGGATCAGGTCCGCGCCCACGTTCGACGTCATGATGATGATCGTGTTCCGGAAATCGATCTTCCGGCCTAACGAGTCCGTCACCTTGCCGTCTTCCAAAATCTGGAGCAGCAGATGCATCACGTCCGGGTGCGCTTTTTCGATTTCGTCGAACAGCACCACCGAATATGGACGGCGCCGGACCGCTTCCGAAAGCTGGCCGCCTTCCTCGTAACCGACATAACCCGGAGGCGAACCAATGAGCCGCGAGGCGGTGAACTTTTCCATGTACTCCGACATGTCGATCTGGATGAGCGCGTCCGAATCGCCAAACATGAATTCCGCGAGGGTGCGCGCGAGGAACGTTTTGCCGACACCCGTCGGCCCGAGGAACACGAACGACCCGATCGGCCGCTTCGGATCTTTCAGGTCGGCGCGGGAACGCCGTAGCGCTTTGCTGATGGCGGTGACCGCTTCATCCTGCCCGATCACCCGCAGCTTCAAGTCGCCTTCCATGGCGAGCAGTTTCTGGGTTTCCTTTTGCTCCATCCGCTGAAGCGGAACGCCGGTGACTTTCGAGATGATGTGCATCATGTCGTCGGCCGTCACGAGTACTTCCTTTTCTTCGCGCTCTTCCCGCCATTTCGTCAAAATGCTGTCGAGCTTTTCCTTGGTTTGCTTTTCCTTGTCGCGCAGCGAAGCCGCTTTCTCGAAATCCTGGGCCTTAATCGCCGCTTCTTTTTCGACTCGGATCTCTTCGATCTCGCGCTCGATTTCTTTCACGTCCGGCGGCCGCGTCATCGCGTTGATCCGCGCCCGCGCCCCGGCTTCGTCCATGACGTCGATCGCTTTGTCCGGCAAAAACCGGCCCGTAATGTAGCGCTCGGAAAGTTTCACGGCGGTCTCGAGCGCTTCGTCGGTCAGCTTCGCCTTGTGATGCTGCTCGTACTTCGGCCGCAGTCCTTTTAGGATCAGGATCGTTTCGTCAATCGTCGGGGCGTCCACCTTCACCGTCTGGAACCGCCGCTCCAGGGCCGCGTCTTTCTCGATGTATTTGCGGTACTCGTTGAGCGTTGTCGCTCCGACGCATTGCAATTCGCCGCGGCTCAGCGCCGGCTTGATGATGTTCGACGCGTCCATCGCGCCTTCCGCCGAACCGGCGCCGACGATGGTGTGCAGCTCGTCGATGAACAGGATGACATTCTTCGAGCGGCGAATCTCGTCCATGACCGCTTTGATCCGCTCTTCAAACTGGCCGCGATACTTGGTGCCCGCGACCATCAAAGCGAGATCGAGGGTAACGACTTTCTTGTCGCGCAATAACTCCGGCACGTTTCCGTTCGCGATCTCCTGGGCCAATCCTTCCGCGATCGCCGTCTTGCCCACGCCCGCTTCGCCGAGCAGCACCGGATTATTTTTCGTTCGCCGGCAAAGCACCTGGATGACGCGCTCGATTTCGTTGTGGCGCCCGATGACTGGATCGAGCTCGTTTTTCTTCGCGAGATCGGTCAGGTCGCGGCCGAACGCGCGCAGCGCCGGCGTCTTGACATCTTTCTTCCCGGACGAAGGCTCGCCGCCTTCCTGCTCCGATTCCGGTGGAGTGAAATTGGGATCGAGTTCCTTGAGAATCTCATTACGCGTCCGCTCGATATCGACTTCGAGACTCTTGAGCACGCGCGCCGCGACGCCTTCACCTTCGCGCAATAGTCCGAGCAAAATGTGTTCGGTCCCGACATAAGAATGGTTCAGCGCTTTCGCTTCCTTCCCCGCGAGCGCGAGGACCTTCTTCACCCGCGGCGTGTAAGGAATGTTGCCGACCATTTTCGTTTCCGGCCCCGACCCGACCTGCTTCTCCACTTCCATCCGCACAGTCTCGAGATCGAGTCCCATCTTCTGGAGGACGTTGACGGCAACGCCCTGCCCCAGCTTGATCAGGCCGAGCAAGAGATGCTCGGTCCCGACGTAATTATGATTGAAGCGATCGGCTTCTTTTCGAGCGAGAGCCAGGACCTGCTGGGCTCGCGGTGTGAAATTATTCATTGGTTCGGTGGCTCGGGAGTTTCGCTTTCTAGTTCCTTCGCCACTTTAGTAATATCAGGTTTAGGGAATACTCGCAAACGCTCCCGGATAATTTGGGCGCGCAAATGGTCGCGCTCCTCCGCGTTCAGCTTCTGCTGAGAGCTCTTTTGCAAATGCGCCGGCTGGGTATCGATGAACAATTCGTCGATCGGCAATCGCCGGTCTTCCGGGAACGCCCCCAGATCGACGCCGAGTTTCATGATCGACAAAAGATTGAGCGCTTCCTTTGAGGTCATGGCGTGCGCGAAAGTCAGGACGCCGTAAGCGCGCCCGATCTGGTCCCAGAGCGTGTTCGATTTTTTCTGGATCAACATCTGGCGAGCGTCGTGTTCTTTTTCGATGATCGTCTCGATCACTTTGCTCAGGCGGTTTACGATCTCGTCTTCCTTTTCGCCGAGCGTGGTCTGGTTCGAAATCTGGAAGAGATTGCCCATCGCTTCGGTGCCTTCGCCGTAAAGGCCGCGAACGGCGAGACCGATCTTGTTCACGGCCTGGATGACCTGGTTGATCATCTCGCTCAAGACGAGGCCGGGAAGATGAAGCATGGCGGAGGCGCGCATCCCGGTGCCTACATTGGTCGGGCAGGCAGTCAGGTAACCGAGGCGCCCGTCATAGGCGAAATCGAGCTTCGCCTCGAGGGTGCTGTCCACTTTGTCCACGAGCTTGAACGCGCTCTTTAGCTGCAGGCCGGACCTGATCGATTGCATCCTGAGATGATCTTCCTCGTTGACCATGATGCTCAACGTTTGGCGGCGATTCATGATGACCGCGCTGCCGACACTTTTCGCCGCATGCTCGCGACTGATGAGATGCCGCTCGACCAGCACCTGTTTTTCCAGCGCCGAAAGGTCCTGCAATAATTCCGAAAACGAATCCTGCATTTCCGGCAGCTCTTCAACGCGCGGCTTGATCAATTCGAGGATCGCCGTGCGCTCGGTTTTCTTCGCCCAGCCCGGAAAGGCGCGCTGCTTGAGATTGCGCGCGAGCCGGACGCGGCTGCTAATCACGATCTGATGATGCGGCCCCTCGCCGCGCAGCCATTCGCCGCCGGTCGCCATGAGGTTCGCGAATTTCATGGCTATACCGCCTTCCCGTGCTCGAGCTGCTTGATCTGGTCGCGCAAGGCCGCAGCGCTTTCGTAGTTCTCTTCCGCGACCGCTTTCTGTAAATCTTCGTTGAGCGCCCGCATCCGATCGTCCCGTTCCACTTCGCGGTGCGCGCGCTGCGGAAGTTTACCGATGTGCTCCGTCCCTTTGTGCATCGCCTTCAGCAGGCTGCCCAGTCCTTCGGCGAACGTGACATAACAAACGCTGCAACCCAGCCGGCCGGTCTTCTTGAAATCAGCCTGGGTGAATCCGCACATCGGGCATTTCTGGGATGGCGCGCCTTTCTCGATCTCCTCGGTCGCGCCGATGCCGAGCAGCAAATCCGCGAGCGCGAAGCCGGTTGGATCCTGCACGCCTTTCTCCTTCGAGCAGCCCTCGCAGAGGTTCACCTTCTGCATTTTGCCCGCGACGATTTCCGTCAGGAAAACTGTCGCATCATTGCATTTGCAAACGTCGCACAACATCTCTGTAAATTAGACCTCGAAACGCCTGAAACATTCAACGCTCAACTAGCCTAGCACCTTCTGCGCCGATCGTGCTGCCGGCCCCTACTCAAAGATCGGCGTACCTGTGGCGCGCGTCATTTCGCGAAAGCGCGCGATCATTCGCGTCGTGATCGAACCGGGCTTGCCGCTGCCGATCGTGCGGCCGTCGGCTTTGACCACCGGGATCACTTCCGCCGCGGTACCGGTGAGGAAACATTCGTCCGCGACGAAAACATCGTGGCGAGTGATATCGGTCTCCGTGATCTTGATTCCCAGCTCCGCCGCGATGTCGAACGCCACCGAACGCGTGATCCCACGCAGCGCGCCCGCCGCAATCGGCGGCGTGAAGATTCGGCCGTGCTTGATGATGAAGACATTGTCGGCCGTGCACTCCGCCACGTTGCCGGCTTCGTTCAACATCAGCGCTTCATCCGCGCCGGCGAGATTCGCTTCGATCCGCGCCATGACGTTATTGAGATAATTCAACGATTTCACCGCCGGATTCAGCGCCGCCGCGCCGGTCCGCCGCGTCGCGCACGTCACCACGGTGAGGCCTTTCTCGCAAACTTCCTTCGAATAAAGCGCGATCGTGGTCGCGATGATGATGACGCTCGGCCGCTTACATTGCACCGGATTGAGCCCCAGGTTGCCGACGCCGCGGGTGACGATGAGCCGGATGTAACCTTCGCGGAGATCGTTTCGCCGGATTGTTTCCAGGAGTGCTTCCGTCATCTCGCCGCGGCCCATCGGGATCTCGAGACAGATCGAACGCGCGGAATCCCAGAGCCGCTCCAGGTGTTCCTCGAGCCGGAAGACGCGGCCGTTGTAAAAGCGGATGCCTTCAAAAATTCCATCGCCGTAAAGCAGGCCGTGGTCGAACACGGAAACTTTCGCGTCCGCTTCCGGCACGAACTTTCCGTCGAGATAAATCGTCAGGTCGCGAGCCGGCGCGGACGCCGTTTTCGATTGGTTATCTACCGCAGGTTTAAGCGGAGCCTTCGCCCTCGTTTCCGGTTTGTCGATGACCGCTCCACCAACTGTCGAAGTTTTTGTTAGCACGAAAAAATCTCCGGTGGTTCCGCGGGCAATTCAAGGGGAAAGCTTGGTCCAGCCGATAGAGATTTCATTACCCCTGCTGGTAGCGGCGCGACTCTGCGGACCCTCACCCTGCCCTCTCCCTTAGGGAGAGGAAGTTGTGTCGAGGTTGGTTGGCTAACTAGTTCCTTCTCCCTGAGGGAGAAGGTTAGGATGAGGGTCATTACTTTGATGCCGGATCGCGGGTCAGGGGAACGAAGTTCACTGGGATCGCTGCGATCTGTTTCAACGCGCCTCCTCGCTTCTCGAACACGTTCAGTTGCTGCGCAATGGAGCCGCCGACTGGGATGATCATCCGTCCACCTTCCTTGAGCTGCTCGACCAGCGGCTGCGGGACATGGTCGGGCGCAGCCGTAACAATGATCGCGTCGAACGGCGCGTGCTCCGGCCAGCCTTTGTAACCATCGCCCGCCTTGACGTGGACATTTTTGTAGCCGAGTTCGCGCAACCGAACCTCGGCACTCTGAGCCAGCGGCTTGACGATCTCGATCGTGTAAACTTCCGCGACTAATTCCGCCAGGATCGCGGCCTGATATCCGGAGCCGGTGCCGATCTCGAGGACGCGATCGGTCGCTTTCGGTTTCAGCTCCTGCGTCATGAATGCGACGATGAAGGGCTGGGAAATCGTCTGCCCGTACCCGATCGGTAACGGGTGATCTTCGTAGGCACGCGCGCGCAGCTCTTTCGCCACAAAACTTTCCCGGGGTACCTTCGCCATCACGCGAAGGACGCGGGCATCGTCAATACCTCGAGGGCGAAGCTGGCGTTCAACCATCGCCCCGGCCGAGGTGGCGAATGTCCCGTCGGTGCTCTTGCTGGTGAACCATTGTTGCGGAAGCGCCGTCGGGTTTTGCGCGTGAATCGCACTTGCAAGCCAAATGCTGACGGCAAAACCCAGAAGCCATTTCGCCCTCACGAGGCGAACATACGACAACTACGAGAGGACGCCATCGGCGATGTGCAGTTGGCGGTCGCCCAGCCCGGCCAGGCGCGCGTCGTGCGTGACTACGAGCAGCGTTTTTTTCCGGCTCCGCGCCAGCTCGAGCAACAGCTCGATGATGGCATCGCCGGTTTTGGAATCGAGGTTGCCGGTCGGCTCATCGGCGAAAATGATGTCGGGATCGTTGGTCAGCGCCCGGGCGATGGCGACGCGTTGTTGTTCGCCGCCGGAAAGCTCCGCCGGCAGATGATCGAGGCGATCACCCAATCCCACATCGTTCAGGGACGCTTCGCCGGCGGGGCGATTTCTTTTTCCGCAAATCATGCCCGGGAGCATCACGTTTTCGAGCGCGGTGAGTTCCGGCAACAGAAAATATCCCTGGAAAACGAAGCCCATTTTCCGGTTTCGCATTTCGGCCTGCGACGAGGAGCTGCCCGTGTAAAGCCGCTGCCCTTCAAATTCGACTGTGCCGAACTCGGGCCGTTCCAATCCTGCGAGGGTGTAAAGCAACGTCGTCTTTCCGGCACCCGAGGCGCCGCAGAGAAAAACGGCTTCGCCGTGCGCCACCTCCATCGAGATGCCGCGCAGCACTTCAATCCGGCGCGGACCGATCCGGAACGAGCGGCGAAGATCGCGGGCGACAAGCTGCGGTTCGGTCATGGCGCGAAAGCATTCGCCGATTCGCCCGCCCGCGCAATGGCGGAACATAGGCCTTTGGCCTGTGCGCCCAGCGGACATGCTGTCCGCTGCTCATTTTTCAGCGGAGTGGAAACTCCGCTGGGCGCACAGACTGGAAGTCTATGTTACGGCCGTTTAGTAAAGGCCGAGCGCCTGCAAGGTCGGACCGTCGATCGCGGCCGTAATAGGCAGGCCGCGGTCGCGCTGGAAATTCGAGAGCGCTGCGCGGGTGTTTGGACCGATCAATCCGTCCACGGCATCATTATAATATCCCTGTTCCTGGAGCGCGGACTGGACATTGGCGATCACCTGTCCCGGCGGCAGATCATTGTAACCATAGATCGGCTCGTCGTAGGCGTAGGTGCTGTAATACGGGTCGTAACCGTAGGCCGGATACCAATAATTGTTATCCCAGTAGTAATATCCGCCGCCGAAGAGCGCGATCCGGTTATAGCGGCTTCTCCACCAGTTGCGGTTGTGCCGGTCGCGATGAAAATTGCGCCGGGCCTGGTCGAAGGTAAACACCCCCGAGGAATTGTTGTTCTGCCAATTCCGGTTGCGATCGGTCCGGTTCTGCCAATCACGATTCCGCACATTCGTGTTCGACTGGACGGTCGTAGTCGGCGTTTGCGGCGTCACCACATTCGGATTGTTCCGGTTCCGGAACCTGTTTCGCCATTCGCTGTTCGGCATATTCGTGTCCGTGCGAACCGTTGTCCGCGGCGCGTCCTGGTCGACCGGAGTGAATCTCGGGCTCTTGTTGCGCAGCCGCGCCTGAACCTCCGGAGTATAGCTCTTCGGCGGCGCATAGGTGCGGGCCGTGACTGCTGGGTTGTTTCGCGGCTGGAATTGCGGTTTTGGCGAGAAATTATTTTGCATCCGCGGCGCGATCGTGCGCGGCGCCGTATTCACCTGGCGCTGCGGTGGCGGATTTTTTTTCGGTGGCTTCGGCTGGTCCTGATCCTCGCCCAGCACGGGCGCGGCAACGATCGCCAAAGCGAAAATGGAAAGTAAGAATGTTTTCATAATTGTCCCTCGAGAAGGTTAGACAGCCCGTCCTCCCATTTATTCAACCCCTCTGGTAACAACCGAGGGGCTGCATGATTCAGCGGCTATGCCGCACCTGGCGTATCGCTTCGAACAAGACAATCCCAACCGCCGTGGCCAGGTTCAGGCTGCGCGTCCCTCGCATCGGGATCGTCAGCAAATCATCGGGATACGCCGCCAGGAGCGATTCCGGCAGACCCTTTGTCTCTCTGCCGAAAACCAGAAAATCGCCGGCCCGGAACGGAACGTCGTAGTAAGCGCGCTTGGATTTCGTCGTGAGGAAAAGGAAGCGCGCGCCCGATTCGCGCGACCGCCTCAGGTTTTCGAAGGAATCCCAGAGCTGGACGTCGACTTCCTTCCAGTAATCGAGGCCGGCTCGCTTGAGGGTGCGATCGTCGATGGAGAATCCCAGGGGCTTGACCAGGTGCAAAGTCGAACCCGTGGCGAGGCAGAGCCGTCCGATGTTGCCGGTATTCGGCGGGATCTCTGGCTCGACGAGGACGACGTTGAACACAAAGTTTCAACCGCGGATTACGCGGATGTCGCGGATGCAGAATGAATCAGGACGACGGGAAAGCAGGAAAACGAAATTCGAATCTGGAAACCAGGAAGCCATGAAGCTTCTGAATTCTTTTCCTGGATTCCTGGCTTCCAGATTTTTCCTATCCTATCCGTCTAAATCCGCGCAATCCGCGGTCAATTATCCCAGCTTGCTCGCGACGAATTTCTCCAGCTTCACGATGTCCGCGGCGAACTTCCGGATGCCTTCCGAAGTTTTTTCTGTCGCCATCGCGTTATCGTTAAACAGATATCGGAATTTTTTCTCGTCCATTTCGAGCCGTTCGAGGTTCGCGTTCTTCGCCTTTTCCGGATCGAGTTTGCGCTCCACCGGGCCGTCGGCATCGCTTAATTTTTCCAGCAAATCGGGACTGATTGTCAGCAGATCGCAGCCGGCCAGCTCGAGAATCTGGCTGACGTTGCGGAAACTCGCGCCCATCACTTCGGTCTTGTGACCGAACTTTTTGTAATAGGTGTAGATTTCCTGGACCGATTGAACGCCGGGATCTTCCGCGCCGGTGTATTCCTTTTTGTTCGCTGCCTTGTACCAATCGTAAATCCGGCCGACGAACGGCGAGATCAACTCGATCCCAGCCTCCGCGCAAAGGACCGCCTGCGGCAGCGAGAACATCAGAGTGAGATTGCAATTGATCCCTTCCTTCTCCAGCACCTCGCCGGCTTTGATCCCTTCCCATGTCGACGCGATTTTGATCAGGACACGCTGCCGATCGATCCCCTTCTCCTCATAAAGCTTGATCAGTTGCCGGCCCTTGTTGATCGAGCCTTCGGTATCGAACGAGAGCCGCGCGTCTGTCTCCGTCGAGACGCGCCCCGGCACGATGTCCAGGATCTCGCAGCCAAATTTGACGAGAAGGTGATCGATAACATCCTCGACTTGCGCCGCGCCAGAGAGCCCGGAGTTCTTGCGCTCGGCCAGCACTTCATCGAGCAAATGGAAATACTGCTCCTTCTGGGTCGCCGCATAGATCAGGCTCGGATTCGTCGTCGCATCCCGCGGCTTGAATTCCTTGATGCTCTGAAAGTCTCCCGTGTCGGCGACAACGACGGTGAATTTTCTGAGCTGTTCGAGCTGGCTAAGTTTCGTGCCCGTTTTTTCCTGGTCTGCGGTGGCGGTGGTCATGGCGTTAACTCCTCTTAAGGACCGAACCGGAATGGTCCCGGTCGCCTTTAGCGTAGGCCCGAAGGGAAAAGCGGACAATACGGAAATTGGGAGCGCTAACCGGCGTCCCGGTCAGTTTGGCTCAAGATTGTAAATCTCGATCAGGCCCACGCCTGTGGCGTTGTCCTTGCCGGAAAGGATCGCGGTGTAATTGCCTGGCGCGAGAGTCCGGACGATCGCCGCCTCCCGGTCGTCCGGCGGCGGCAGCCCGGTTGCCTGGACTGCCTGTTCGTCTGAGTCGCGCCAATTGTCATTGTAAATCACACCTCCGTTCGCATCATGCAATTCGAGCATTGGATCGGATAGCGCTCCCGCGACTCCGGAGCCACTGAGCGACGGTCCCATGCCGCGTATGATGACTTTCGTCGGCTGGTCCCCACCGATGATAAAGCCGCCGATCATCACGTTCTCGCCGGTCTTCACCCGTCCCCGGGTGGAAATGTTGACCAGGCGCGAACCAGACGTGGGATCGAGATCGTAAACCTCGACTAGACCGACGCCCGTCACGCCGTGATCGCTGGCGCCGACGCCCTTCATGATTGCGGTGTAAGGCCCGGGCGGCACCGTCGCAACCATGGCGGATTCCTTCTTGTCGGAAGGTGGAATGCCGCTCTGGTGCATCGCTTCCCATTCAGACAACCAGTTGTCGTTAGTGCCGATCACGTTCCCGTTGCCGTTTCGGATGTCGAGCTGGGGATCGGGCAATACTCCGTTCACGCCGACGGCGCTGAGTGAGGGCGCGATGCCGCGGATCGCCATTCGTTTGGAATTGTTGCCGGCAAGGATCACGCCGGCAATCGCGACGTCAGTGTCGCTTCCGACGAAGAGCCGCGTCGCAATATTTTGCAAGGTGTGCGGCGGGGGCGGCGCGGAAACGATCAGGTTAAGACGGCCGGTCCCGGTGCCGGCTGCGTTTTCGGCGCCCAGGACTATATCAAAATACCCCGTCGTCGCCGGCATCCCGCTGATGGTGGCGGTCGCCGGATCGAAACTCAGACCGGCCGGGAGGTGATAAACCTTGAACAGCGTCGGGCCGTTGGTGGCGGTAATCTTGTAATTGATGGCAAACCCCTTGGCGACTTGGACCACGAGCGGACTCGTAATGACGGACGTCGCCGGAGGATTGGAAGCGTCCCAGGAAAAACGGGCCTCTCCCCGGACCATTGCCGAGGGCTCACTGACCAACAGTTCGAAGGTCGCATCGAACGACAGCACCTGGTTGTTGGTTCCGTAAGCGATCGATTTCACCTCGAAATAGCCGCCAGGTCTCCCTGAGCTCACGCCGCTTCGGATAAGCTGCAAATACGGGCCCCCGAAAGATCCGCCAGTGAGTCCCTCGTACCGGCCGACGGTGAGCGGCACCCCTCGTGGCCCCGTGAACCTAAGTTGCCAGGTTTGCCCGGCACCGGTAAAATTAAAGGTCACCGAAGTCCCGAGCTCCGGGTTGAAGGGATTGTCAGTGGTGCCCGTCACGGAAAAAGTGCCGTCCGCCGGTGTGAAGTAGAAACTGTAGGCGCCACCGGGCGAGGTCCCCTCGTCTCCCGCGACCGCGAATCCAGTTGGTCCGTCGATCGTTCGTGGCGACGGCCTGATGTTGAGGGTCATTGAGGCCACCACGCTCCGGCCATCTCGTGAGAGCGTGATGTGGATCACGAATGTCCCTCCGGTCCCCGGAATCCCACTGATCAATCCGGTGCTCAAATCGAGCATCAGGCCCGCCGGTAAGTCCGGGCAGGAAAAGTTTACGCTCGGTTGATTCGCAGTAAGCTGAAAACTGAATGCTTGTCCGGAAACACCGGCGGCACTGGCGGCGCTCGTCAATCGAAAACCGTAGAGCGAAGTAGCCCCCGCGATATCGTCATCGGAAAGGTGATCGAGGTTCCCGATGATCGAATTCATGATGGCATTGACGTGCTGACCATTCTCGTCCGGATGATCCAACCCTAGGACATGTCCGAACTCGTGGAGCGCGACGCGATGCAAATCCCAGGTGCCTGTCGGCCCGCTGCCTTGAAGCGGGCCGCGGTAAGAATTCCACGTCAGATTGTTGTTGAAGATCACGTCGGTTTCGGTGAAGACGCCGCTGCCGGCCTCGGAATAATTGAGGGTGACGGCAAGCGTGCCGGTCGGCCAGGTGTCTCCATAGACGTTGCTGGAGAAGAAGACAGCATTCGCTCCGTCACCACCGTAAGCCTGCCCAGGCGCTGCCGGCACAAACTGAGCGCCGTCCATGTACTGGTTCCAGATCCCCAACGCATCCGCCGCGGACGCGTCCCATGAGGCGCTCCCATCCTGCAACGGGACTGCCGGACGGCTGCTCAACTGCAGATGCATGGCGATCGACGTTCCCGAGGGCCAGGTGTAGCCATTCAAGGCAAAGGAAAAACCGGGCACAGCTCCGCCCAGGAACAGGAAGAGTCCGAGGAAACAAGCTGTGAATGCGCGATAGAATCGCGCCGACGACAATGTCATTGCGTTGGACTTAACCCGAAGCCGTCGAGGCACGCCAAAAAAACAGTTTAGGAACACTTTGAAACACTTTGGGAACAGAATAGCCGCCGCCATGGTCCCTTGGCGGTCCGGGGCGTTCCGGCATTCGGTCAGGACATCGTCGGTGCGGCCGAGGTCCGCCTGGATTTCGTCGCACAGCAAAAGCGTCCCAGGCTTTCGGCAATCTTACGATTTGGGTTTCTGCCCCCAAACGGCGACCAGCTCATCGCCTGGTTTGCTTTTGATCGATTCGAATCCGGCGCGCCGTAGATATTCCACCAATTCCTGCGGGGTCGAACATTCACCAATTTCTGGGACACGTTCGAGCGGCAGAATAGCGCGATGCGCTTCAAACACCTTCCAGCCGGCGTCGGAGCAGAGGTTTACCGCGTCGACGTATAGTTTGCCCCCGCCTCGCAACACCCGAAATGCTTCCTCCACGTAAGCGTACCGGTCCCATTGCATCAGATGCGGAAAGACAACGGTGCAATAAACAACATCGATCGAGCCGGTGGCGATGGGCTTTAAGTCATAGCCGGTCAGCTCGACAAACTCGACGTTGTGAAACTGTCGGAGATTCTCGGCGGCGTACTTTAACATGTTGGGCGATACGTCGGCGCCGATCCAGCGCTTGCAATGCCGCGCGACGAATTTGCCGGCCCGGCCGATTCCGCATCCGATTTCGAGGACGACGTCGTCCGATGTAATGCCGACGTTTTCCAGGAGAAACTGGGTAGTCGCCTGGCCGCTTCGCTCGACTTCCGCTTCGTCATCGGTCGCGGCTACACTCTTGAAGGCCTGCGATTTCGTTTTCGAAACCGTAGTCCAACTTTGTTTGTAATCGCTGCGCATTTCTTGGAGGAAGCTTCCTGTTAAGCCGAGACCGGGCGGGGTTCACTGCTTGGTCGTCGCGAACCCAGAGCATGCCGGACGAAATTCTGGCCGATCTCCCACATGGGGCCGGGGAACTTCCGGCATTCGGTGAGGACATCGTCGAGCGCGGCGACGAAGAGATCGACTTCCCGTTCGCCGATAATCAACGGCGGCAGAATCTTCACCACATCCATGGCGTGGCCGGCGACCTGGGTGAGAATGCGATGCTTGCTCAACATCTGGGTCACCACCATTTGCGCGAAGAGGACCTTGTCGACTTTGTGGAGGAGCTTCCACGCCATCTTGAGCTTGAACTCGGTCGGCTCGTGGAACTCGATCGCGATAATGAGCCCTTTGCCGCGCACTTCCTTGATGAAGGAATGTTTCGCGCGCAACGCGTCGACGCGTTCCATCAATAACGCGCCCATTTTCTCGGAGTTCTCGACGAGCTTTTCTTCATCGAGCACGTCGAGCGACGCGAGGCCACAGGCCATGGCGAGGTTGTTTCGGCCGAAGGTCGTCGAGTGAACGACGCAACGGTCCATCCGGCTGAAAGTTTTCTGGTAAATCTCGCGCCGAGTGACGATCGCGCCGCACGGGACGTAGCCGCCGCTCAGACTCTTCGCCAACGTGATGATATCCGGCTCCAAGTTCCAATGCTGGAACCCAAACATTTTCCCGGTGCGGCCGAGCCCGGTCTGGATTTCGTCGCAAAGAAAAAGCGTCCCGTGCTTCCGGCAAAGCTCCTGGGCGCGCACAAAGAAATCGGTCTTCGGCGATTTGCAACCTTTCCCCTGGACCGGCTCGATCACAAATGCGGCCACGTCGCGTTTGGCCAGTTCACGTTCAAGCGCGGCGATATCATCCAGCGCGACTCGCGTTTCGAATCCTTCCATGAGCGGGCCGAAACCTTCGGTGAAACTTTCACAGCCCATCAGAGAAAGTGACCCGAGACTGAGCCCGTGAAACGCGCTCTCGAGCGAGATCACGCGTCGCCGCTGGGTGGCCGCGCGCGCGAATTTCAACGCCCCTTCCATCGCTTCGGTGCCGGAATTACAAAAGAAAACCGCATCGAGATGCGGCGGGGTGCGCTTCGTGATCGCCTCCGCCAGAAGCCCGCTCAGAAGCGAGCAATCCATCTGCACCATGTTCGGCAGATCCAGCTCGAGCACGTCGCGGATCGCTTTCTTCACCGCGGGATGATTGCGGCCGATGTTGAAAACGCTGTACCCGCTCAGGAAATCGAGGTAAGCGGCGTTATCCATGTCATAGAGATACGCGCCTTCCGCCCGCGCATAGACTTTGTCGAAACCAATCACGCGCTGGGCCGCGACGAGGGTGCGGTTGAGATGGCGTTCGTGGAGCTGGTAATTCTCTCCCAGCCGCGCCGCGATGATTTCTTTCAGGTCAAAAGCCACGGGCAATGCTCTGCGATTTGGACCGGGAACGCAACTCTACGGCTTCCAATCCCGATGGGCGTCAAACGCTCCGAGCCGCAGGCTGGTTTTGCTTTTGCTGTGCCGCTCGAGTTGCACATAAAGCCATTGGAACCATTCCCAGCCTTTCTGCGAACCGCTCCGCGCGCGATCGTGCATCACGTAGCGCTCCATCTTGCGCCAGGTCACGCGGACAATTCCACCCATCATGTCGTCCACCATGGCGAGCGGAACGATGCGCGCATACACCGCGTAGCCGACCGCCTCCAGGATCAGCCCGATGGAATGCGCCGCATCGAGCATCCGCGCGTCGGCCTCGAGAATTTCCGGTGCGACATTGTCCGGCACGGTATCGATCAGCACCGCCGAGCGCAGCCATTCGCTGGTCAGCATCGTATGGAGCAATTCGAAGGCGGCCCGCTCTTCGCGTTCCCGGCGAAGATGCCGCACTTCGAACCAGCCAAAAATCACGCCGGTCAACACCGTGATCGCCGTGGCCACATTCGCGATCGTGCTGATGTCCATCCCGGCATCTTGCTGGCTATCGCAGAAAATGAAAAGCCGCAGGTTCACACGGACCCTGCGGCCTTCCTAATCAGCTGCTGTTGCTATCGTTATTCTTCTACGACAACGCGCTCAACAACTTTCTTTTCCCCGGTGGGGGTGTAATAAACCCGCACCTTCTGACCAGCCCGCAGCGGAGCGGTCACGATTTTACCCGCGCCATCCAGGATGCGCGCCGTGGTCCCGAGAACGAAGTCGATCGGTCCTTCCGGTCCTCTCACGACGATCGTTTTACCTGGCTCATACGTGGTCACGGTGCCGGACGAATAAGTTGTAGTCGTCTCAGTCGTCGTAGCGGGAACCGTGGTGGTTTTCTCTGTCGTTGTCGTGCTTGTTTGCGCGAAAGCAAAAGGCGCGATCGCCGCGCAAGCCAGAATGAGAATGCTCTTTTTCATAATATTTCCCTCCAGTGTTGTTGTCTTGATATGGTTTAGATTCGTTTCCAAACCGCGAACTGGACGGCCCGAAAAAAGGCGGCGCCAGTGAAAGGTTAGACAGCGCTCGAGCGGCGCGTATTCACCGAATTTCCTATCTCGCGAAGCCGCGGAAAATGTTTCGCGGGTTGAGCCGCCCGCCACATCAGCTAACGTGCGCGACACATGGCTGTTGCACCCGATCCCGTCGTCACTCCCGAGTTGGTGAAGCAGCACGGCCTCGAGCCGGAAGAATTCGAGCGCATCAAAAAAATCCTCGGGCGCGAGCCGAATTTCACCGAGCTGGGGATCTTCTCCGTGATGTGGAGCGAGCATTGCTCCTACAAAAATTCCCGGCGCGAATTGAAGAAATTTCCCACGACCGGGCCGAATATTCTGGTGAAGGCCGGTGAAGAAAATGCCGGCGTGGTGGATATCGGCGATGGCTGGGCCGTGGCGTTCAAGATCGAGAGCCACAATCACCCAAGCGCCATCGAGCCGTTCCAAGGCGCGGCCACCGGGGTCGGCGGAATCATTCGCGACATCTTTACAATGGGGGCGCGGCCGGAATTTTTGCTGAACTCGTTGCGGTTCGGACCGATCATCGACCCGGAAACCAAATCCGAAATCCGAAATCCGAAATCCGAAATTCACAGGAACCGCCGCCTGTTTAGCGGCGTGATTGCCGGCATCGCGCACTACGGAAACTGCATCGGGGTGCCGACCATCGGCGGCGAAATTTATTTCGACGAAAGCTTCGAGGGGAATCCGCTCGTAAACGTTTTTTGTCTCGGGGTGCTGCGCCACGAACAGTTGGCGCGCGGTGCGGCCAGCGGCGTGGGCAATCCGGTTTTCTATGTCGGCGCGGAAACCGGACGTGATGGTTTGGCCGGAGCCGCGTTCGCTTCGCGCGAATTAACCGAAGAATCAAAGCAAGACCGGCCGGCAGTGCAGGTGGGCGATCCGTTCAAGGAGAAGCTTCTGTTGGAAGCGTGTCTCGAACTTCTCGCGACGGACGCCGTCGCGGGAATTCAGGACATGGGCGCCGCGGGATTGACCTGCTCGACTTGCGAAACGGCAAGTCGCGGCGGAACCGGCGTGGAAATTGATCTGGCGAAAGTGCCAAAGCGCGAGCCCGGGATGACGCCCTACGAAATTCTCCTGAGCGAATCGCAGGAGCGCATGCTGATCATTGCGAAACGCGGGCGGGAAAATGTGGTGCGCGAAATCTTTGAGAAATGGGATGTGCCCTGCGCTGAGATCGGACGCGTGACGGATGATGGCATGATGCGCGTGCGGAACAATGGTTCGCTCGCGGCTGAAATTCCGGCGAAGCCGCTGGCGGACGAAGCGCCGCTCTATTCGCGGGAAGCGAAAGCGCCTGTAGCCACGTGCCTGTGGCAGGTCGGAGATGAACGGCCCACAGGGCCGTGGCTACATGAAGCTCTCCGCCAACTACTCCGCGATCCGACGATCGCTTCGAAGAATTGGGTCTACCGCCAATACGACCATATGGTCCGCACGGGCACGGTCGTGCGGCCGGGTTCGGATGCGGCCGTCTTCCGCGTCCGCGAAGCGAACAAGATTCTGGCCGCCACGACGGATTGTAATTCGCTCTATTGCCGGCTCGATCCGCGCGAAGGCGGGCGCATCGCCGTCGCGGAAGCGGCGCGTAATCTCACCTGCTCTGGCGCGACGCCGCTCGCTGTGACCGACAACTTGAATTTCGGGAATCCCTACAAGCCTGAAAATTTCTGGCAACTGCGCGAGGCCGTCGAGGGAATCGCCGAGACCTGCCGCGCTTTCGGCACGCCGGTCGTCGGCGGCAACGTCTCTTTATATAATGAGAGCCCGGCCGGCGTGGTCGATCCGACGCCGACCGTTGCAATGGTCGGTTTGATCGAGAAGGAAGAGCACATCACGACGCAGTTCTTCAAGGCGACGGGCGACGTAATCATACTCATCGGTGATCTCGGTCACGAAATGGGCGGAAGCCGATTCCTGAAGGTTTGTCACGGACGCAAGGAGGGGCGACCTCCTCGGCTGGATATTGGGCGCGAGTTAGCGGTCCAACATTCGGTTCGCGATTTGATTCACGCCGGCCTGGTGCGAAGCGCGCATGATTGTTCTGAGGGCGGACTCGCGGTGACGCTGGCGGAATCGTGTTTCAATCCGGCGGGTTTGTTGGGGGCGGAAATTGATCTCTCCCACGCCGCCCACCCGCCTTCGCCAAGCTCCGGCGTGGCAGGCAGGGCGGCGGCTACAGTGTTTTTTAACGAATCGCAATCGCGGATCGTGATTTCCTGCGCGCCGAATGAAGCGGAGAAGATTCTCGCGATGCTCGGCGCCAAGAATATTCCGCACCACAAAATTGGCGTGGTTGTGACGGAGACGCTTTCAATCAAAGTGCCGGATACGGAACTCTCCTGGCCGGTCGACACGATCCACGACGATTGGTTCCACGCGATTCGCCGCGCGGTCGAAAGCGACGCCGAGCCGGTTCGCAGCCTGTGAACATCCTCGCGATTGATTCGCGTTTCGATTAGCGGATGCTTGCGATACGATGCCGCTCGAACCCTCGATGATCTCGGAACATCCCGCGCTGGCTTATCCCCAGCACGAGTGCGGGATTTTTGCGGTCTTCGGTCACGATAACGCGGCGGTCCTCACCTATTACGGGCTCTTCGCGCTCCAGCATCGGGGCCAGGAAAGCGCCGGCATCGTCACGAGCAACGGCGCCGGTTCCACTTTCCAATTGCATCGCGACATGGGTCTCGTCTCCCAGGTCTTCGGTGCGGAGGAACTCGATCGCTTGAAAGGCAAGCGCGCGCTCGGGCATGCGCGCTATTCCACCACCGGATCGAGCACGCTGAAAAACGCGCAGCCGTTCGTGGTCGATTGTTTTCGGGGCCAGATCGCGGTGGCCCACAACGGCAACCTGATCAACGCCGCCGTTCTCCGGGACGAGCTCGAACGGAAAGGCTCCATTTTCCAAACCACCGCCGACAGCGAAATCATTCCGCATCTGCTCGCCCAACCTTCGAAGAACGGCGGGACCCCGTTGAGTGTGCTCCGGCGGCTCGAAGGCGCTTTCAGCATTATCATAATGAGCGAACGCGAAATCATCGGGGTGCGCGATCCCTTCGGCTTCCGCCCGCTCGTTCTCGGCAAACTCGACGGCGCCTACATCCTGGCGTCGGAGACCTGCGCGTTCGATCTCGTCCACGCCGAATACATCCGCGAGGTGCAACCGGGCGAGGTGGTGATCATTAGCGACGAGGGCATTCGCTCGGAGTGGCCGTTCCCGCAGGAACAACAGGCGTTTTGCATGTTCGAGTACGTTTACTTCGCGCGGCCGGACAGCATCATCGGCGGCGTCAACGTTGCCAAAGTCCGCACCGAAATGGGACGCGAGCTGGCGAGAAAATTTCCGGCCGCGGCCGATATCGTGGTGCCGGTGCCCGACTCCGGGAACTACGCCGCGCTCGGATTCGCGCACGAACTCAACCTGCCCTACGAGCACGCCTTTGTCCGCAACCACTACATCGGGCGCACGTTTCTCCAGCCGAGCCAGCTCATCCGCGATTTCGATGTCCGGGTGAAATTGAACCTGATCAAGGAAGCCGTGGAAGGAAAACGGGTCGTGGTCGTGGATGATTCGATCGTGCGCGGAACGACCGCGCGCGCCCGGGTGGTGAATCTGCGCGAAGCCGGCGCGAAGGAAGTGCACATGCGAGTGAGTTGTCCGCCGCACCGGTTTGCCTGCCATTACGGGATCGATTTCCCCGACCCGGAAAAGTTGATCGCGAACCAGATGCCGATGGACGAGATCTGCAAATATCTCGGCGTGGACAGCCTCGGTTATCTCGACGTCGAAGGAATGGTGCGCGCTACCGGGAAACCCGTGAACCAGTTCTGCCTCGCCTGTTTTACCGGGAACTATCCGCTGCCCGTCGATCCGGAGCTGGACAAATACATCATGGAAAAACGCGAAGGCCGCTCGAAAGCGCTCGCCGCGGAGGAAGCGCATCCGGATTTGTTCGCGAACCTGAAATGAAATTGTAGGGCAGGCGCTCCGCCTGCCGAAACACTTGGCAACCGACGCGGTTGCCCTACAAAGGGAGAGTGCGGACTCCGCTCGGCATGACAATAACGAAAAAGAAAGCTTACGTGCGTGCCGGGGTGGACGTTGACCTTGGAAACCTGGTCAAGCGCCGGATTCAATCTCGCGTGAAGAGCACGCACGGATCTGAAGTGCTCGGCAAAATCGGAGGATTTGGCGGACTGTTCGCGCCGAACTTCTCCGGCATGCGCGAGCCAGTGCTGGTCGCAAGCGTCGATGGCGTCGGTACGAAGTTGAAGGTCGCTTTCGCCATGAACCGGCACGATACCGTGGGCGCGGATCTCGTGAACCATTGCGTAAATGACATCGCGGTCCTGGGCGCGCGCCCGCTTTTCTTCCTGGACTACATCGGCGCGGAGAAGCTGGAGCCGCGCGTCTTCGATCAATTGCTGGCCGGGTTCGCGAAAGCGTGCCGGGCTGCGAAGTGCGCGTTGATTGGCGGTGAGACCGCCCAGATGCCGGGGATGTACCGCAAAGGCGAGTACGACCTTGCGGGCTGCATCGTCGGCGTGGTTGACCGCGCGAAAATGATCGATGGCGGCAGGATCAGGCGCGGCGACATCATCCTTGGACTTCCTTCGAACGGGCTGCACACCAATGGTTACTCACTGGCGCGCAAGATCCTCTTCGAAAAGCTTCGTTTGAAACCAGGTTCGAGGATCACCGGCCACAAGCATTCGTTAGGCGAAGAGCTCCTGCGAGTGCACAAGAACTACCAGCCACTGATCGCAAAATTGCCGCCGGGCATGGTCCACGGCCTGGCCCATATTACCGGTGGCGGGTTGGTCGACAATCTGCCGCGGGTTCTGCCGGAAAGCTGCGATGCCCTTATTGAGACAAAGAGTTGGGCCGTGCCACCGATCTTCAATTTCCTGGAGCGGCATGGCCAGATCGATCGCACGGAAATGTATCAGGTCTTTAACATGGGCGTCGGGATGGTGGCCATTGTCAGCGAGAAGGATTCCGCCAAAGCCAGTCGCATCTTGAAGGCGAAACGAATTGGGCAAATCGTGACGGGAACAGGGCAAACCAGGCTGGTTTTGTAACTCTGCGAAATTGGCGTTTCCCAGAAACGCCCTACAATTGAAGCATGGAAAAGCGGCAGCTCGGCAAAACCGACATGCAGGTCTCGGTCCTTGGTTTCGGCGGCGCCGAAATTGGTTTTGAGGACGCGACGCAGGAAACGGTCGGTCGCTTACTTAAAGGCGCGCTCGATGCCGGGCTGAATGTGATCGATACCGGTGAGTGTTACGAAGGCAGCGAGGAACTGATTGGAAAGACCGTTGCCGATCGCCGGGCCGGCTATTACCTTTTTACGAAGTGCGGCCATCCGCGCGGGATTGGGAGCGAAGACTGGTCTCCGGGCTCGCTCCTGGAAAGCATTGAACGTAGTCTAAGACGGTTACGCACCGATCGGCTGGATCTGATTCAACTCCACAGCTGTTCCGAAACAATCCTGCGGAAAGGTGATGCGATCGCGGCTTTGCAGACTGCCCGGGAAAAAGGCTATGCGCGTTACCTTGGTTATAGTGGGGATAGCCAGGCCGCGAGGTACGCGGCGGAATGCGGCGCGTTTGATACTCTCCAAACCTCGATCAACATCGCCGACCAGGAAGCAATCGATCTCACCCTCCCAATTGCCCGCGAGAAGGGATTGGGGGTGATAGCGAAGCGACCCATTGCCAACGTGGCCTGGAAAGAAAGCCATAAGCCGATCGCTTCCTACCACCACGTTTACTGGGACCGCCTCAACAAGCTGCGTTATGAGTTCATCCGGAATCTCCCGCTGGAAGAATCCATCGCCCATGCTTTGCGTTTTACTCTTAGCGTCCCCGGCGTCCACACCGCTATCGTGGGGACGACAAAGCCGGAACGCTGGCAGGAAAATGCGAAATTGGTTGAAGGAGGAATGCTATCCGAAGCCGAGGTCGCCAGTATCCGCGAGCGGTGGGAAGAAATAGCCCCCTCGAGTTGGATCGGGCAAACGTAGCTGGCCGGTTCGGGTTTGTTCCCGAAAGCAAACAACGCGAGCTGCCTTAACGGCAACTCGCGTTGATGCTAAAACGAATTCCTGAAATGATTACTTCTTTCCGGCAGCTTTACGGCGTGCGGCCCAGCGGGCCTTCATCGATTCGGAAAGCTTTCTCCGTCCAGCGGCGGTGAGGCCACGTTTCTTCTTTCCAGCCGCCTTAGTCGTCGGCGCGCCGCCGCCCGCTTTTCGTCGTGCCGCCCAGCGTGCTTTCATTGCTTCGGAAAGTTTCCTGCGGCCGGCGGCGGTCAATCCCTTGCGCTTGCGGCCGCCTTTGGCTGCTGCCGGGGCGCTAGCTGTCGTACCTTTGCGGCGGGCCCAGCGGGCGCGTGCGGCAGCCGCTAATTTCGCGCGGGTCGCGGCGGACATTGGTCGTCGACTGCGGCGACTGCGACGGCCTCCGCCGCGTTTGGCCGTGGTTGATCCACCAAAGAGAGTAGATAGGCGCTGCTCGAGCGCGCTGATCTGCTGTCTCAGGGAAACTGCTTGCGTTAGTTTTTGAAGAGATAGGTCCATGGCTCCAGTAGATAGCTTCCCTTACTGGAACTGCAAGCGAAATACTACAATAAGTTAAGCGAACAAGTTTCTAGTTACTGGATCAACGTAAAGAAAATAAGTAGCCACATCCTCAACCGCCGGCTTATAGTTCGCGGTCTTCGGGCGGTTAGCTCAGTGGTAGAGCGGCTGGTTTACACCCAGTAGGTCGGGGGTTCGAAACCCTCACCGCCCACTCTCTCGCATCGATTAACGAAGCCGTCACGCGAGCGATGGTTCCCAAAGCTCAATCCGATTGCCTTCCGGGTCCATCGCCCATCCGAAATAACCAAATTCCGATTTCTCCGCGCGCTCATCCACCGTCACTCCTTCATTCCGGAGTTTGGCGAGCAACGCATCCAGATCGGCCACGCGAAAGTTAATCATGAAAGGTTTCGCGCTCGGAGCGAAGTAATCGGTGTCTGACGGAAAAGGTGACCAAACTGTGTAAGCCTGCCGAACTGGCAGGGTTTCATTCGGGTTTGGACGCTCACGGAAAGTGACGCCGCCATATTCTTCAACCTCGAGGCCCAGGTGCTCGCGATACCACGCCGCGAGCTTCTCCGGATCCTGCGCCTTGAAAAAGACGCCGCCAATGCCAAGAACGTGTTTCATGCGAGAACTGCAGCTCAGGCTCAGTGTCAGGCAGGCTTTTGTTTATGCCACTCGGCCAGCACTTGAGCTTCGCGCTCCGCGGTTATCCCGGCCTTGAGCTTCTGGCGCTCGGCCGGCTGCGACTTGAACCAGGCGAGCGTTTCGCGCGCGGTGACCGCCAGCGGACGAAAGGTCAAACCTTTGGCTACGGCGCGCTGGATATTGATCCGGCCCATTCCGGCTTCTTCTCCGCGCGGCGGCACCCATACCGGCATGTCGGACCAGGGTCCGACCTTCTGGGTTTCGAGAAAGTTAGTATTCACCCAGGTGAAGTTCGCCTTCGAATTATTCGCGCTCTTGATTCCTTCGAGCATCGCCCCTATCCCAAGCGCCTTGTCCGGACCGGTCGCGTTGTAGATGCCGGTCTCGCGCCGCTCCACCATGCGAATGACCCATTCCGCGAGGTCCCGGCCATCGATGAATTGCACCGGATCGCTCGGATCGCCGGGCGCTAACACTTCTCCACCGCGATCGATCCGCACCGGCCAGTAAGTGAAACGGTCGCTCTCATCGCGCGGTCCCACGATAAGACCAGGGCGGATGATTAGCGCCTGCTTGGGAAACCACTTTTCCGCTTCCTGTTCCGACAGCGCCTTGAGCGGACCGTAAAGCTGGTACTTCGAGGCGATGAGGCTATCGCGCGATTCCTTCATCCCATCAGAGCCGGTGTATTTCGCGAGCGGCGCGGTTTCGTCGAGGTTGGCTTTGCTGGTATCGCCGTAAACCGAGATTGTGGAAATAAAGACGTAGCGATTGATGTTCCCCTTCAGGATCTGGCCGACATCCCGGACCCAGACCGGGACGGAAGTCGGGTTATCGATGGCCACATCCCATTTGCGGTTCTTGAGCGCGTCGAGCTGGCCGTTGCGATCGCCGATGAGTTGCTCCACTTCCTTTGGCAATTCCCCGGGATGGGTCTTGCCGCGATTGAACACGGTGACCTTGTGACCGCGCTCGAGTGCGTACTTAACTTGAAAGGGACCGGTGAAGCCGGTGCCGCCGAGAATCAAAATGCGGAGCGGCTTCGGTTTCTCCACCGCGCCCACATTCGAAAGAACCCCGAGACTTAGGGCTCCCCCGGCGGCCGCCGAGACCTTGATGAAATTTCTTCGCGTGGTCGATGTCATGTGGCGAGGAGCATGCCCGCCGTTCTCCGCAAACGCAACTCGAGTGGGTTGCGTTCCTGCAGTTAAGAAGTCGGATTTGTCATTGACGCGGCGAGGCGAAGGGCGCAGGAATCGGACTCATGGGTAACCTAACCGGCGGTCTAATCAGCGGGCTTGTCTTCGGTACCTTCGTGGTAGCAACGATGTTGCCGATGCAATTTCCGGACAAGAAGATTGCGCTGCTGGCAGCGTTCACCAGCCGATTTGGGATCGGGCTTGTTATTGGCTGCGTTCAACTGCCATGGCCGGGATGGCTCATCGGGATTGTCTTCGGTTTACTTCTCAGCCTTCCCGAAGCGCTGATCACCAAGGCTTATGCGCCGATCCTGATCATCGGCACGATCGGCGGTGGAATCATCGGGGGCATTCTCCACGGTTGGAAGTAAGCATGCGTGGCATCGTCGTCATCATCGGGTTAATGGCAGCCCTGTTTCTAGGCGGCTGCGGCGGCGCGGATCGGCGCCATCCCGTGAATCCGGCCGCGACGACAGCGGTGCCGCGGTTCATCGAACTGCTTTCGGAAACATCTGCTGGGACGATCCATTTTCCGCGCGGCCTCTATTCGCTCGAGAGCGAAGATCACCATGGCTACTACTACCGCGCCCCGGGAAAACTGTATCAGCGCTCCTTCTCCGGCCGGCTGCCGCATGATGGCGGAATCTTCGTTTCCAAACGGAACCAGAGCAAGCTTCGCGGCTACGTTGTCATGCCTGGCGGAGTAACTCACGTCGGTAACTTATCGGGCGCGAATTACCAGTTTCGGTACTGATGGCGCTGCCGGCGTATTCGATTGCCATCGCGCAGCTTTGAGGCGAAAACGAAAGGCCCCGCGCCAGGATCGACGCGAGGCCTTCGTTTCCGAGGTATAGTTAGTTTAGTCCGAACCGATCTCGTAGACTTCCACGAGGCCGATTCCAGTCGTGCCGCCCGCGCCGCTCACGACGGTCGTGTATGCGCCCGGCTCAAGCCGAATCAGGAGGACTGCTTCCAGATCGTCGGTTGGCGCGATGCCGCTGGCAATAATGTCCGCGACGTTGGCGTTCGTTTTCCAATCGTCATTCGCAGCGAGTTGAGTTCCTCCCGCGTAGAGAATGACCGATGGATTCGCGAGCGCCGGCGAGACGCCAGCCGCGGTTAGTGAGGGCCCCATGGCCCGAATCATCACAAGCTTCGGTCCGCCCGTGATAATGAAACCACCAATCAATTGCCCTTGTCCTGTCCCGACCAGGCCACGCGTCGAGATGTTCGCCATGCGATGGAAGAGCGAGTTCTTGAAGGTGTTGACAGTGAAGGTCCCGGCGCTGGTTTGGAACGTCCCGGTAAAAACGCCGTCATCGATCGTGAAGCTCCCTGTGATCGGGCTGCTGCTTCCTACGACCTGATCGAGCGTAAACGTATACTGAGTCGCGGGCGCCACAGGTGCGGTCACCATTCCGAAACCACCGGTCAACTGCGTTCCGGATCGCTGGATCATGATGATATGCTTGTTTGAGTCGATGATGAACATCACCTGGCTCTCGCCCGTTGGACCATGGGCGACACCGAAGTAGCGCCCCGCGATCTTCGAATCCGTGCCGAAGGTGGAGAACCGACTGGCTTGGAACGGTTGCCCGGCCAGATTGAAGGTGATGCCGTTTTCCGTTGCCTTGCCGACGATGGCCTGACCGGTTGTAAGCGTCAGAGAAAAATAGCCGTTAACCAGCGGGCCTTCCGCGAAGCCGATCACCTGGCCGGCAATGTCGAGCACATTGATTTGCACGAATGTGTTTTTCTCGATGCAAAACACGATAAGCGCGCCGGCAGGTGTCGTTGATCCATATACGCCGCGCAGACTTACCTCACCGTGATCGCCACCCGGCGTCGCGGTTGGAGTCGGAGTCGGCTCCGGACGAGGTGTTGATGTTGGAGTTGGCGTTGGTTCGAGCCGCGGCGTCGCGGACGGTTCCGTATGGGGAGTCGATGATGGCGAAGGCGAGGGCGTCGGCTCCGCCAGGGCCGTGACTGCGGCGGAGAGACCGACGCAGCAGATGAGGTTCAGGTATTTAATAATAGATTTCATTGTTTGATTTGGATGTTTTGATTACTGCAATTCGACCTGGAGAAACGGCCCGAATTATGGAAATTATAGCAGAATGCGTTCCAGAACCCGCTCTCTTTGAGTCGCTTTTGCTGCCGGAACTCGTTAGGCCAGCATCTTCCCCGATTCCGGCTCGAACGCTGAGGCGTTGCTCTACGCCGCCGGCAAAATGCGGCCGGTAACTTCGCCGAAGCCGATGCGATAACCGTCGCCTTGGGCCCATCCAGTGATCGTCAATCGATCGCCGTCTTCGAGCCATTTTCTGGTTTCGCCATTCGGCAGCGTCAACGGATTCGCGCCGCGCCACGTCAACTCGAGCATGCAACCGCGCGACTCCTCCGTCGCGCCGCTGATCGTGCCGCTCGCCAGCAGGTCGCCCGGCTGAAGATTGCAGCCGTTGACCGTGTGATGCGCCAGTTGTTGCGCGATGCTCCAATAAAGGTTTTGGAAATTCGTTCGCGTGATGAGGTGAGGCGCCGCCAGCGTCTTGGTTTGCAAATGCGCTTCGAGCTGGATGTCGTAGGAAAAGTCGTTAGGCGCGCGCAGATAGGGCAACGGTTCCGGAGCCTGGGCAGGAAGCGGTTTTCGAAACGGCTCCAAGGCCTCCAGCGTCACCACCCAGGGCGAAATGCTGGTGCAGAAATTTTTCGCGAGGAACGGGCCGAGCGGCTGGTATTCCCAAGCCTGCACATCGCGTGCGCTCCAATCATTCATCAGGACCAGTCCAAAAACATGGTCGGCCGCGCGCTCGATCGGGATGGGAGTGCCGAGGGCATTTCCCGGACCGATCAGGAACGCCGTTTCCAGCTCGTAATCGAAGCTGCGGCTCGGCCCGAAAATTGGCGCAGGGGCGTCCGGCGGTTTGATCTGGCCATGCGGTCGGCGCACGTCAGTGCTGCTCACCACGATGGAGCTGGCGCGCCCGTGATAGGCGACCGGCAACCATTTCCAGTTCGGCATGAGCGCGTTCTCGGGGCCGCGCAACATCGTGCCGACATTGTGAGCGTGGTGGTAAGAGGAATAAAAATCCGTGTAGTCGCCGATGCGCGCGGGCAAGTGCATGGTCACATCTTTGCGAGCATGAAACGCGCGGAGCCGCAGTTCGGCGTCATCGCGCAGGGTGGGCATGTCGCTGTCGAGCAAATGCTGGATCACTTCGCGCGCCTTCCGCCAGGCCGGGCGACCCAGCGCCAGGAAGGGATTGATCGCGCCGGCGGAAAAAACGGCACCGCCTTGAAACTCCGGCGTCCGAAAATGTCCCCGCTCCTCGAGCACGGCGAGATCGAGAACGAAGTCGCCGATCGCCACACCGACGCGCGGCGCACCGCCTGCCGGACTGAAAACGCCGAAGGGCAGGTTCTGGATCGGGAAGTGCGAGTCATGCGCGACGTCGATAAACGATTTCATGGAGAAAACTTGAACAAGGAGCTTACAGGAGTTTCAGCGCGCGCAAATCCTCGCGGGGCTCATCAAAGCTGCAACTCCCGAAGGAAGTGACTAATTCTCGTCGCGCTGCGATCGCTTTGGTTGAGATTTTCCGTTCGCGCCAGGCGAAAAAGTCCTCAGTGAATGAAAACGAGCCGGCATCTTCATCCTCGAGCATTTTGATGATTTCGTTTTGGGTCCAGTCGTGTTCCAGCGCCAGCACGCCCGCGCCGAGGACGTTGAGAAAGCCGTGCATCGTGGTCTGCACGCTGTCGTGAAAGAGGCGAACGGGATGATGCAACCCGGCGGTGAACTTGATCGGCACCCCGCGCGTTCCCGCGGCCATCAACGCAGTCGCTATCTGCGCGGACGACGGGAATGCTTCGGCGGTGACACCACCCGTGCGGAGTTTGAATCCCAGTTTGGATCCAGGGTTGGCCCCGTTGTTTTCGCTCAGCAATTCCATGACACGCTCCGCGGCATCTGCTTTCGCTTCCCCAAAAAACTTTAAATTCGAATCGCCCAGCCGCTGGTGGATAGCTTTGAGAAGCTCGGCGTCGATTTCGGTCGGCAGCGGCATTTCCAACTGCTCGATCGCGGCGGTCGCGAAGCGCGATTGGAAGGTAGCGATGGCATCGATCGTCGCGGAAAGCGATTTTAGAAACGCTTCGGCGTTATCTGTTCGGGGGCCAAGCGCCGAAATCCGCAGCGGGTGCTCGTTATCAAAATCCGAAAGATGTCGCGCGGCCGCGTCGAATTCTGCGATCGGAAGAACGAAGGCGCCGAGCATCCAGGATTCCGGGAGCCGGACGTATTGCGACTGGTTCCGCAACGCCGGCTCCAACGCGAGGTTCGCCGGCGGAAAAAGCCCGGCATAATCGATGGAGTGCGCGAGCAGGGCGCGAAGTGAAGCCGGGCACATCATCCAGATACAACGGCGGAACGACCGGTTCTACTTCTTCGCTTTGCCCTCGATCCAGGCGATCAATCCCGCGGTCGTCTCGCCGTCGTAACCGGTAAACTCGCGGATCACTTTCGCCGCCGGGTCGAGCAACACGACCGTCGGAAATCCTTTTTCGTCGATTCCGTACTGCTTGCTCAGCTTCTCGTTCTGCTTCTTCAGTTCGGCGGATTGTTTTTTCCGCTGCGGATAATCGACCTCGACCAGGACCAGATTCTTGTCCGCGTAGGCGCGAAAGTCCGGCCGCGAAAAGACCTGTTTCCTCAGCTGGATGCACGGCCCGCACCAGTCCGAGCCGGTGAAATCCAGCAGGACGCGCTTGTTTTGGGACTTCGCCATCTGGAGCGCCTTGGCGTAATCGGTCTGCCAATCGGCGGCAAAAACGCCCGCGCAGGTCGCGATCAAAACGAATAGTGCCAGGGGAAAAGTGCGATTGATCATGACGCGATATTAAGCGCGCGCTTCCGGGCAAACAAGTAAGCGAAAAAAAGCTTGTCGTTATCGCGCTCCACAGGGCTAACTGCCCGCATCTTATGAAAACCAAACTGATCGCTTTATTGTTCGCGCTGTTTTGCAGCGGCCTCTACGCCGGCACGCCCGCCCAGGACAAAGAGTTCGTGGACAAATACAAAGCCGCTTATGAAAAGGGCGACAAAGCTGCGTTGGAATCTTTTCTTTATACCAAGGACGCCAACCCGATGGCGCTCGAGTTCTACAAAATGATGCAGACCGAAGGCGCCGGCACCGCCAAGATTACCAAGATCGAGCTCGTCGATCTCACGCCGGAAGACGTGAAGAAAGCGTCGGAAGTGCAGACGGGCCCTGATGGCAGCAAGGCGAAACTTCCCCTTACGCCCACGAAGAAATTAAAGATCAGCATTGAGACCAAGGACAGCAACGGCAGCTCCACCAGCTCGACCGAGAATTTTGTCGCCGAGAAAGACGGCAAATACGTGATCCCGGTTCCGGCCGTGGTGAAGTAATCGCCGGCCTGATTTACTACCGCCGCCTGGCTCCGGCGCCAGCCGCATAACTGCTCATTTTTTTCGCCACGAAAGCGGTGATCGTCGGCTTCAGCATCGTCGCTACCAGTTTGAGCGCACCGAGGGCCAACCCGGCTCCGAGGATTCCTTCTTTCTGCTGTTGGCCTCTGTCTTTTGTCTTCATTTTTACGCGGACCTTTTTCGTCCGGGCCGGCAACACCGCGAGAACGACGCCCACCACGATGGCGGCTCCGATCCAGAGAATGGTCTGACGTTGGAAAGACTTCCGAAACTTGAGCGGAAAATCGAGCTCGTAACGCAGCCCGCTCAGATCGCGCGACAGGCGATCACGGGAGTGGGCGGCTTCCTGCCTTAGTTCGTGGAGTGACTTTGCTTGTCCAGGTTTTTGAGCCATTCGCGATCCTTCTTCAATTCCACGCCCGTCATTTCAAACATTGACTTGTGCATGCGGCTGCGCGCGATCATCACGCAGACGAAGGCCAGGACAAAGTGCAGCCCGGCGGCCATGAGCGCCATCTTCACCCACGAAATATGAAAGGTGTGGGCCAGCCCCACGATCGCGCTCGCCACTAAAAAGATGTAGCCGAACACCGCGAGGAACGCGGCCGCCGCCAGGCACCCCACCAGCACCAGGACATGGACCAGCGCGGTCTTCGACTCCTTCGCGAAGAGCGCCACCCGGCTCTCCAGGAACCCGGCCAGGCTGTTGAGCAGCGAGACCAGATTATGGAGCAAGCCGGCGTGTCCCGCGGGATTGCGGAACCGCATCGTTTCGCCAGCCATGCGGCGCGATCTAGCGACGGAAGATCAAGCCGAGAACGAACCCGATGCCGAGCGCGGTGAAAACGGCCTTCGTCGGGTTTTCGCGAACGTACTGCTCGCCGTCTTCCTGCAAAGTGCGGACACGGTCCCGCGCATCTTCCCAGACCTGTTCGGCTTTATCCTTGTATTCCTCAGCCATCGCGCCCGCGGCCGATTTCAAATCCTCCGCCATCACGCCGGCGGCGGACCGAAGATCCTCCGCGGCTTTGCGGACGTGGGTCTTGCTGCTTTCGAATTTATTCTGGGCGGCCGCTGGAATGGCTCCGCCGCCTGGTGTGGTTGTTTGATTTTCTTCAGCCATGGTGTTTTCCTGTCGATTCTTTTTCGGTCTCTTGGTTCGCTGCGTCTTTTTGACGGCATGCATGCGTTAATGATAAGTCCTCTTTAACTGAAACGAAACTCGCGTTTCAGTTGCGCTTGCTAAACGCGCTCGCGGGGTCCGGCTCCTCATTTCTCGCGGAAGATGATGCGCGCCTTGGTCAGATCGTAAGGCGAAAGTTCCACTTCCACCTTATCGCCCGGCACGATGCGAATGAAATGCTTGCGCATCTTGCCCGAGATATGGGCGAGGACATTCCGCGAACCCGGCAGGTCCACCCGGAACATCGTCCCCGGCAGGACCTGCGTCACCGTTCCTTCGGTTACGATCTGTTCTTCCTTGGGCACGGCTGCATCATAGGCAAAGAAACGCCGCTTCTCAACGTCTTCTGTAGCCGTCGCCCTGTGGGCGACGAGGGGAAAAACAACGCCATTCTCACGCTTCGCATAGCGAAGCGGCTACAGAAGCATTCTTGATCATGGCCGCACGATCACCGGCGTCCCGATATGCGCCGCCTCATAAAACTGGCGGGCCTTCCAATAGGGCATCCGGATACAACCGTGCGACGCCGGCACCCCGGGCAAATAGCCCTGATGCAATCCGTAACCGGGCGAAAACTCAACGAAGAACGGCATTGATGCGCCGACGAAATGCGAGTGGGCGGGCTTCGAATCCTTGCGGCTGTCGACGTTCGCCCTCACCACTCTGCCCGAATCATCGACGTAATTGCCATACAGGCTCGAGCGATGGTCCACATCCTTTCGAATCACCTGGAATCGGCCGACCGGCGTGCGGTGCCCTTCGCGTCCGCTGGAGATGCGCGATGCGGCGGTGCGATGTTTTCCCCGGTAAAGATAAACCTGCTGTTCGCCGAGATCGACCACGATGGACGCGCGCCCGGAATGTCGCTCCGGCACATGCGAGGTGACCAGGTCGGTGACGGTGTGATAAGTGCCGCAACTGCTGAGGGCCGCGGCGAGCAGCGTGAGCGCGGAAAAGACCCCGACCCGATTTGCGATTCTTTTATAGTTCGACGAAATCTGCATCAATGGCGCGCCTCGCTCTGCTACTCATCGTGTTCGCGCTCCTGGCTGGCTGTGCGGAGGAACCGGTTTTCAAACACGATGAAAACAATCCCGTGCCGGGCGAGGTAAACACGGCTCCGCAAACCGATCCTCGAAGCGGCTGGGCGTGGTAAGTCAGTGCCGGTCGAAATCTTCCAGCGAAAGCGCCGGCAGGTATTCGCCGTTCTCATCGCGTTTCCACCAGGCACCGGTGGCGCGGTGTTCCGTCCAAGTGGTAAACCGATATTCGTAAAGCCGGGCGCGAACATAGTGGGGCGGAGTTTCCGGGAAAGGATTGTGCGCGAACAGCCGGGTCACGGCCGGCGTGTTGCGGAGCAGACGCTCCAGCAGACTGACGAACCACGGATTCTGCCGGTAAGTGCCGAGCGCGGCAAACCACATTTGCCAATCGAGTCGCGGCTGGTGCGGCGCGACCCACCGCGGCGGGTTGTCCAGGGCGCCTGGCTTCCACTTGAATTCGTAGGGCAGCCAATTGTTTCCGTCGGCGCTTCCCTCGATGATGATCTCCGGGCGCGATTTCGTCATGACGCGGAATAAGCCGTAGCCGTTAACGATCCGAAACGGCTCGACGTAACCGGCGAGCATGCTGATCGGCCGCGGCCATTCGCGTTCTGGTTTGATCGCCGAGTAGATAAACATGGCGTTGATCGGCAGGGTAATGATAAGCACCGCAATAGCTGCAATGGGCAAGGCGCCCGCATTGTCCGGAACGCGCTCTGGCCTGCGCGTTTTCAGGACCCGGGCTATTAACATGTCGTCGAAGAGCAACAGACAGAGCGCGATCGCGAGAAGATTGAAGAAGCAATAGTTGCCCGTCGCCGCGATAGCGAGCTGCAGCGCGATCAGAAGTCCAGCCGCGACATGCCGCAAGCGGCGCGGTGCCCAGACGAAGAACGGCGCGACAATCTCGACGACGAGACAGAAGGCGACCGAAAATTTCTTGAACCATTCCGGATGCTGGTCCGACCACCAGCCGATCACGGTCGGGAGCGGCTGCGTCCAATAATGATAATCAAGCGCGGTCAAATTCCACCAGGATTCGTCGTGACTGGTCAGCTTCACGACGCCGGACATGAACAGCAGTTTAAAAAGAAGCAGTTTGAGCAAAAACAATCCGACGCGTGAAAATGGCGCGGGGTTGTTCGAGTCCATCCGCCAGCGCCAGGGCGCGAAAAAGAGGGCGAGAAAACCGGTTTCGAGCAGGAGGATGTCCCATTGGAAACTGAGGAACGTCTGGCCGGCGATCGTGAGCGACAAATAAACAACGAAAAGAAGAGTGAGCGAGAGAACTGGCGCCAGGCCCGCCATTAATAAAACGGAAATAATCGCGCCCGCCCCGCAGAGAAAATGAAGGAAGGCGTCGCTCGAGTTGAACCAGCAGAGCGTGGGAAAAAGGAAAAACGCATCCGGTCCCAGCTGCTCGCGCGCAAACTGCAGATGCTGGCCTGCCGGCAATATCCCCTGCTCTCCGATTAGCCCGTCGATTTGGAGCCAGAGCGAGACGAACGCGATCAGATAAATCGCTCCGAGCGAGCGGACAAACAGATCGCGGCTTTCAAAGTAAGTGGGACGACGAACTTCATTGCCCCAGAGCACGCGGGTAAAGAAAGAGGCCAGCCTCCGATTCCGCGCAATCACGCGATAGGCCGTTTCGCTGATCGGCGCGAAACCCGGGAGGTGCTCGTAACACCAAACCAAAGCCCGGCCTCTGCGCACGGTGCCTAACGAACGGAAAGCAGCTTCCGCCCCGCGATAGACCGTTCCGTCTTTCTCGATGAAGTGGAGTGCCTGCTCTAAATCCTCGCGCGGAATTTCCGGAAATCGCGCCGCCGCTTCCTGGAACGGCGCGTAGTCGACCGCACCTCGCGTCAGCTCGCGCCATCGTTCGATCCAGCGCCGGCAAAAATTGCAGTCGCCATCGAAGACGACGAGCGGTTTGGCTGGCGCCTTGCGCACGGAGAGATGAAGTACAGCGGCCATTAGGTTTGAAACTCCGCCCAGACTGGGGCGTGATCGGATGGTTCCTTCCCTTTCCGCATCTCGCGCTCAATCCCGGTCGCGCTGCATCGAGGCGCCAGCGATTTGCTCGCGAGGATCGCATCGATCCGCAGTCCCCGGTTCTTCGGGAACGAAAGCATCCGGTAATCCCACCAGCTGAACAACCCGGGTTCGGGATGATGCAGGCGCAACGTGTCGACTAGTCCAATTGCGCATAGTTCTTCAAAGGCCTTGCGTTCGCCGTCCGAACACATGATCGCGCCGCGCCAGAGGTCGGGATCGTAAACGTCCTCGTCTTTCGGCGCGACGTTGAAGTCGCCACAGACGACGAGCGGCTGGTCGGCGCTCTCCCGTTCCAAACAATTTCGGAGCCGCTCGTACCACCTCATCTTGTAATCGTAAGCCGGCGATCCCACCGCCTGGCCGTTCGGCGCGTAGATCGAATAGATGCGCAACCCGCCGATCGTCGCCGCAAGCACTCGCGCCTGCGGATCTTCTTCCTCATCGCACAGGGCCGGCCGCACCTCGCCCGGCGCGATCTTCGAAATGATCGCCACCCCGTTATACGATTTCTGCCCGTGAAACGCGCAATGATATCCGGCTGCCTTCAGGTCGAGAACCGGGAATTGCTCGTCCGTGCATTTCGTTTCCTGGAGGCAAACAACGTCGGGTTGGGTCGAAGCGAGCCAGTTCACAAAGCGCTCCTGACGTTTGCGAAGCGAATTGATGTTCCAAGAAACAATTTTCATCGCCGAAGGCCCCGCTCGGAACTCGACCGCTTAAAGCGGTCGAGTTTCCCCGGTGGCCAGTCGCCGTTCACAATTCGATCTCCACCCCTGGCACTGGCACGATGACCTCCGATTCCGGCAACGCCGCTGCCAACTGCGCGTGCGTCCACGACACTGCCGGCATATCGCCGTGCACGAGCACGATCTTTTTCGGCGCGAGCTGCTTCACGTAACGCACGATCGATTCGCGCGAGGCGTGGGCGCTGAATTGGAATTGCTCGATCTGGCAGGCCAGCCGTTGGGGCGGCTCGTCCGGATCGAGCGTGACCAGGTCCCCGGGCTTCGCGGCTCGGATAAGGCCGGCCGGTGATTCCGGATCGGCGTAGCCGACGAAGAAGATGGAGTGCCGCGGATCTTCGAGGACGCGACGTGCGAAAATATTCGAGAGCGTCTTCGGCGTCATCATTCCGCTCGAGAGCGCGTAAAGCCTGCCGCCGCGCGCGGGCGAATCGTGAATCGTCTGTCCATTGAGAACGAACGGCGCTACTTCTTCGAGCAGTTGCAGGCGAGGCAGCAACCGGCGCGTGGTGAGGGCGCGCCGATCGTAAATCTCCGTCATCTTCACGCTCAACCCACCGATGTAGACGGGAAATTCGCCAAGCAAACCTTCCCGCCGAAATTTGTAGATCATGCCGAGCGCCTCCTGCGTTTTGCCGAGCGCAAAAACCGGCATGAGGATGCAGCCACCGGCGCGGAAAACACGATCGATCGCTTCTGCGAGTCTCCGCTCCTCGGCGGCCCGCGTGAATCCTTCCGGCAACGGACTATCGCCCCGCGTCGTTTCAATGATCAGGACGTCGACGCCTGATTCCGGGAAGACCGCGGCGGCCGTCACGGTCTGGTCGTCGAAGTTCACATCACCGCTGTAGAAAACGGTGCGGCCTTCGGCGCGCAGAATTACACCGGCCGCCCCGAGGACATGGCCGGCCTCGACAAACTCGACGGTGATGCCTTCCTCGCCTTCACGCCGGGCGCGCTCACCGTCGAGGGCAAAAGGCTGGCGCCACGGGCAGGAACGCCATTGATCGGTGGCGCGATCGGTCTCGCGATGGGTGAAGAGCGGATACATCACCACGCCGAGTTCTTCGCGCTGGCGCGTCATGACATTCACCGAGTTATGCAAAAGCGCGCTGCCGATCTCCGCCGTCGCCTCGGTCATGAAGATGCGCGCGGTCGGCTGGCGTCGCATCAACACGGGCAACGTACCCACATGATCGAGGTGAGCGTGGGAGAGAACGATCGCGTCGAGCTTGCGATCGCCGAGCGCGCGGAAGTTCGGGAGCGATTCCTCCCCCTCCTCTTTCGGATGCATCCCGGAGTCGAGAACGAGCCGCTGTCCAGCAGCTTCGAAATAATAACTATTCGCACCGATCTCCGTGCGCCGCGTGAGATTGATGAACTTCATGGAAATGACGAATGACGAATTTCGAATGACGAAGGAATGATCAAATGACGAATGATCGAAAAGCGATCGACACAGTTCATTCGATCTTCCGGCTTCGTTATTCCTTCGTCATTCGTCATTCGTGCTTCGTCATTCTTCGAGCCATTGCTCGAAGACCCGCATCCAGTTTCGAAACAGGATCGCCTCGATTTCGTCGTCGCTGAAGCCGCGCTCGATGAGCCGGCGGGTCAGGCCGCGACTGTGGGAATGTTTCGCCAGCTCGGGAACGAAATGAGCGTGGGTGAATTTGTTTTGAAACGCGGTCTGCTCGGCGGGCGACCATTGCCGGTAAATGAACTCGAAAAAGTCGAACCCGATGGCGACGCCGCCGATCCCGATCAAATCACGGACGTGCGCGATATGGTCGATGTAACGATCGAGGGTGGCTTCTTCCTTGTGCGGACTGACGAGGACGGCGTTGATGCCGATGACGCCGCCCCGCGCGCCGACCATCCTGATTTGTTCGTCCGTGACGTTGCGCTCGATGTCGAAATATTTTCGCGCGTTCGTGTGCGAAATGATCACGGGTTTGGTTGTCATTTCGAGGATGTCCTCGAACCCGGCCGGGCTGATGTGCGCCAGATCAACGATGATCCCGAGCCTTTCGCATTCGCGAATGACGTCGCGACCGAACGCCGTCAGGCCGCCGCGCGGTGATCCGCTGGCGGCAAAAAGTCCGCCGTCGCCGGCGGCGTTGCGCCGGGCATGGGTAAGGCAGAGCGAGCGAAGCCCCAGCTCGTAAAAGACGCGCAGCAGATCGAGATCGGGGCCGAGCGGTTCGACGCCTTCCATAGTGAGCAGGAGCGCGATCTTGTTTTGCTCTCGCGCGCGCAAAATTTCCCGATAGCTCCGGCAAATCGCGAACCGGTCCGATTCGCCGACCTCGATGTAAAGACGCGCAATTTGGTCCAGCGCGATGCGCAATCCCATCTCGGGCAAATAGCGATCGTCCAAATAAAGCGCAACGCCCGCCACGCCGATGTCGCCCGCCTCGAGGTCTTCCAGGAAATCGGTGGCGAGGACATTCTGGCGGGCGCGTTTGTCATACAAATCCATCGGGAGATCGAAGTGCATATCGATCACACCATGGCGATGGAGCCGCGCGATCCGTTCGTCGATCGTTTCGCTCACGGCACAGGCGGCGACATGGCGATGACCTCGCGCCGGACGCGGTAACGATGTGGAATCACGATCGAAACCAGGACGAGCAACCAGACTGCCCCGAGCGGCAGGCAGCCCGGCAGCCAAATCAACCAGCGCGAAACCACGGCGAGCGCCACGAGACAATAAGCCGCCGTGAACGCGATCGCGCCGAGCACCAGATCGACCCGCGGGATGTCGCGCAGTTTGGTGACGACAGCCGCCGCCAGCAACAGAATGACGCAATCGAAAATCCAATGGACCCTGTGAACATAGGCACTCGACTGGATCGTGGCGATGGTGGCGGCAAAGATGTCCGGCGGCGAGAGCGGGTTCGCCGGGGTGCGGGCGAGCACGATCTGGTCGCGGAGCGAACCCATCTCCGGAGTTTTTCCGGTGTCGCGCTGTTGAGCGGCGACGAGGAGGTCGCTCAGCCCGAGGTGATGCGCTTTCCGGCTGGCGCTGGGAGAGATCAACAGTGTGCCATCGGATCGGATCGGAATTTTGCGGCCATGCGGCAAAAAGATGTGGGAGGCCACGTCCGGCGGCTCGAGATCGATCGAGACCTCGCCGGGCGTCAGGCGGAGCCAGAGTAGGATCGCCTCGAAAGCGAACGAAGGAATCACTTCGCCACGATAGCGAAAGAGCAGCGGCACATGAATCCCATCGGAGATTTCATCGGGCAGATTGATGAACCCGGCCGTCGCGATGAGCCGCATCTCTTCACTCGGCTGGCGGCCAATGCCGGAAAACTCGACGAGATCGCCGCGTTTCCCGGTCACCTGGGTGAATCCCGGAATCTCCGGCCCGGGCGCGTCGGGATCGGGCGTTGTAGTCAGCTCGGCCGCGAGGAGAAGTCGCGGGACTCGCATCGCCTGGTCGATGAAAACCTGGGCCTGATCTTTTTCGGTCTCGCGCCACTTCAAAATATTTTCGAACGCGACGACCGTCGGCTGAAATTCCAAGGCAGATTGGAGGAACAACGCGAACTCCATCGGCGAAACGACGTTGGCGCCGGAATGCGGCGAGTTTTCGTCCCCTTCTTTTGCCGGCTCGCGTTCCATCAGGTTGTCGTGACCGATGTCGACCACGGTGAGGGACGCCGCCGGCCCGTGCGGATCGGAATTTTTCAATAGCCAGCGCAGGAACAATTCCTCGTGACGTTCCAGGCGCGGCTCGCGAAGAAAAAGAACGCCGAGCAGCAAAACGACCAGCATCAGCAAAAGGTGAAGAATGAGCTGGAGACTGGGTCGCGGCATCGCGCAGAAGTGAAGAGAAGAAAGTGACGAGTGACAAGTGAAAGCTGGAGCCGGCACGCCCTCGTGCCGGAAATGTTGAGACTATCTCCCTCAACGGCCTGAGGGCAGGCCGTCTCCAATTATTTGCTTATCTCCAGCATCCGCAGGATCGGCGCTTCGGCGCGTTTTCGGATCGCTTCGGGAAGAATGATCTCGGGCTGCATGTTCAGGAGAGCAGCGTGCGCTTTCTCGAGGGTGTTCATCTTCATGAACCGGCACTCGCCGCAGAAGCAATTGTCGGTCGGGCCGGGAATGAAAAGTTTCCCGGGAATTTCCTTTTTCAGCCGGTGCAGCATTCCCGCTTCGGTGACGATGATGATCTCGCGCGCGGGAGTTTCCCGGCAATACGCGATCATCTTTTCCGTCGAGCAGACTTCGTCCGCCAGCAACCGCACACCGTAGGTGCATTCGGGGTGCGCTACGACCGGGGCGTTTGGATACTGCTCGCGAATCTTGTTGATGCTCCGCGCTGTGAACTCGACGTGGATGTAACAATTCCCCTGCCAGAGGTCCATCTTGCGGCCGGTGCGCTCCATCACCCACGCGCCCAGGTTCTGGTCGGGCACGAACAGAATGTTGCGATCGGCGGGCGCGCTCCGCACGATTTTCTCGGCGTTGCCGCTGGTGCAGATCACATCGGAAAGCGCTTTCACGCCGGCGCTGCAATTGATGTAGGCGATGACGTAGTAGTTCTTGTCGGCGTGTTTTTCGAGAAACCCTTTCAGTTTCTCCGGCGGACATGACTCCGAGAGGGAGCAGCCTGCGTCGACATCGGGCAGCAGCACTTTCCTTGTCGGATTCAGGATCTTCGCCGTCTCCGCCATGAAATGGACACCGCAAAAGAGGATAACGTCGGCGTCGGTCCGGGCGGCCTGGTAACTCAGGCCTAACGAGTCGCCGACGTAATCGGCGATGTCCTGGAGCTCCGGCGCCTGGTAGTTGTGGGCGAGGATGACGGCGTTCCGCTCGCGTTTCAGCTCCGCGATTTCTTCCGCCAGATCGACACCGAAATTTACACCGGCGCTTACCATTGGTTAATATGGGGCAACCAGATGGATTCTCAAACCTCAGCCGGCGCGATCCGCCTCGGTTTTATTGGTGGCGGCAAGCTGGCGGGCTCTGTGATTCGGGGACTGGTGCGGGCGCGATATTGCGAGCCGTCCGCGATCCTGGTGAGCGAACCGAATGAGGCGACCCGGCGAACCCTGGAAGAAGAGCTCGGGATTTTTGGAACCGCGGAAAACGCAACGGTCGCGAAGAAAGCGGAAATCATTTTAATCGGGGTCAAGCCGGGGGTGCTCCTGCCGATGCTCAGCGAAATCGCGCCGCATCTGGAGCGAAAACTCGTCATTTCGCTGGCGGCCGGCGTTCGCATCCACAGTATGGAGAAAGTGGCCGCCGCGCATTTCATGCGGGCCATGACGAATACGCCCGCGGCGATTTGCCGGGCGGCGACCGCGCTCGCGAGAGGCGGACGGACCACCAGTAGCGAACTCTCGATTGCCAGCGAACTCTTCGGCGCCATCGGCGCGGTGGTCGAAGTGACCGAGGACCAGATCGACGCCGTCACTGCGTTGGCCGGGAGCGGGCCAGCCTTCGTTTACACCGTGATCGAAGCGCTGGCGCGCGGCGGTGAAAAAATGGGGCTCGCCTGGGACGTGGCGCTGACCCTCGCCACGCAGACCGCTCTCGGCGCCGCCCAGCTCGCCACCGAAACCAAACTTTCGCCGGAGGAGTTGCGGAAAATGGTAGTCACGCCCGGCGGGACAACCGCGGCAGGATTAGCGGAGATGGAAAAACTTCGGACAAGCGATGGCCTGATCGTGGCAGTCCAGGCAGCCGCAAAACGCGGTCGCGAAATGTCAGAAGAATTCGGTCAGACCTGAATGCGCGAGGCGTTCGGCGATTACACCTCCGCCGCCTTGAGCAAGTCAACGTTTGTGATCCAGCGCGTGACCGCGCTCGTCGCCTTGCCGTCAGTCGTGACAAAAACATCACTGCAATTGGAAATCTTTTCCATTTCGGTCTTGGCTTGGTCAGCGGTGGCGTTCGTCGCTACGGCGACGAAACTCTGCTGCGGTGAATACTTCACGGTATCGATCAACTGTTGAAGCGTGAAGTCTTGAGGCGTTTTACCCGCCGGGGCTTCGACAAGAAAGCCGTTGAGTGTGCTTCTATGCAGCACCATGAATGGAAGGTCACCGGCAAGCAAAATAGGAAGGCGCTCGTAGAGTTTCGTCGGCACAGTTTTGTCCTGAAACCCATTCTTGATTATGTCGAGTTTAGTAGCTTTCGCCTGGGTTTCGTCGGGAAGCACCAATGCCGTGAATTCTGATCGGGCCTTCCCTAACGTTCCGACCACCGTCGCGGCCAGCTTGTCTTTCGAGGTTAGCGCTTGCGCGGCCGTGGTGACGCTCTTGGTCCCCGCTTCGAAGTTTTCTTTGCCGTAGTAAAAGGCCAAGACGGTGCCGACCCAGCCGGCAACGACAGGCAGGATCGTCGCGAATAGGTATTTGGCGATGTCGAAGAAAAAGGTCGCCCGCTTCTCGGCGTCCACGCCTTCTCCTTTGGCTGTTGCACTGTAAATGCCGGCACCGATTAGCGTGACTGACGCGACAATAACTAAAAAAACCATGGCCCCCATGGTGAGCGTTCTCGCGAGTTTGCTGCGGAAAAGCGCGTCGGCGGTTGTTTGGCTATCTGACATAAGCGTCCTTCTAATTGCAATCAGTCGCTGCGCGCGAACGTAAAGGCGCTGCGTCGCGGCGAGAGGTTTGACTTGGCGTGGTTAGGGGCATCCCGGGGTAGTGGGTTCTTTTATGAAAAAGCCCCGGTGCGTGTCACGATTTTTTTTTGGGGCCGCGCACCCATCGCTTCGCACAGCGAAGCGGCTACAGAAGAGCTTTCCGCATTGTCTCCAGGGGCGCGGCGCGGTCGAACCAGATCTCGAAGGCGAGCGCGCCTTGATGGAGGAGCATCGACAAGCCGTTCGCGGCGCGGGTTCCTGCTTCGATGGCGCTGGAAACAAATGCGGTGGATCCGCTCGCATAAACGGTGTCGTAAACCATCAAGTGGGGGGCGAGTAACCGGGCGGGGATCGGCGCGGGGTCGGCGCGATTCAATCCCAGCGAGGTCGCGTTGACGACCAGATCGGCGTTGGCGATTTGAAATCGCAGCGCCGCCTCATCCAAGTCGATGGCTTGCAGGCGAGGCACCGGGCCCAAAACTTTCGGACCGGTAAAAAAGGGGCGCAACTCCTCCGCGAGCCGCTTCGCTTTTTCCAAATCGCGATTGGCGATCACGAGCCGCTCGGAGTTCTCTTGCGCGCATTGGCAGGCGATCGCGCGCGCGGCGCCGCCCGCACCGAGGAGAAGAACACGGAGATCGCGGAGGTCGACGGAAAATTCCTCGCGGATCGCGCGGGAGAATCCTTTCCCGTCGGTGTTAAACCCGAGCAGCTTTTCCCGCTCGACTTTGACGGTGTTAACGGCGCCGATTTTGCAGGCGGTTTCGTCAGCTTCGTTGACGAAGGCGAGCGCGGCGATTTTGTGCGGAACGGTCAGGTTCACGCCGATAAAATCCAAACGCGGCAATGACTCGAGCGCCGACTGTAGTTCGCCCGGCACGATCTCGAACCGGGCATAGCGCATCTCGAGGCCCGATTTCTCCAAGGCCGCGTTTTGCATTTGCGGCGAGAGCGAATGGGCGACGGGATGGCCGAGCACGCCGAGACGAATCGGCGGCCGCGATTTTTTCACGCTCCCCTTCCGAAGATCGGCCAGATCGTAAACTTCCTTCACAACTTCGCATCATATTGCCTCAAAGAGCGGCTGTCGCTACTGTCCGCGCACGAAGATGACGACGCCGAACCAAACCGACAGCACGCCCGTTCCCTCCGATTTCATTCGCGACATCGTGGCGGGGGAGATGAAGGCGGGGAAACACGCGCAAATCCGCACTCGTTTCCCGCCCGAGCCGAACGGCTATCTCCACATCGGGCACGCCAAGTCGATCTGCCTGAACTTCGGCATCGCTCACGAGTTCGGCGGCATCTGCAACATCAGGATGGACGACACGAACCCGACAAAGGAAGAGACCGAGTACGTCGATTCGATCATGGCCGATGTGCGCTGGTTGATCGACGGTTGGGCGGACAAGAACCTCGGGGGCGCGCCGCTCTACACTTCGGATTATTTCGACAAACATTACGAGTTCGCCGTCGAGCTGGTCCGCAAGGGAAAGGCCTACGTCGACGAGATGCCGGCGGAGCAGACCGACGAATACCGCCGCATCGGCAAGGAGAGCCCCTCACGAAGCCGGCCCGTCGAGGAAAACCTGAAACTGTTCGCGCGAATGAAAGCCGGGGAATTCCCCAATGGCGCGAAAACTTTGCGAGCGAAGATCGATATGCAGGCGGCCAACGTCTGGCTCCGCGATCCGGTGCTCTATCGGATTCGCCACGCGGAACATCATCACACCGGAAACAAGTGGTGCATTTATCCGATGTACGATTGGGCGCACACGCTCAGCGATTACCTTGAAGGCATCACCCATTCGCTCTGCACGCTGGAGTTCGAGGTGCACCGGCCGCTCTACGAATGGATCTTGAATTCCCTCGAGCTGAAACCGCCGCTCCCGCGCCAGATCGAGTTCGCGCGTTTGAACCTGACCTATTCCGTCATGAGCAAGCGCAAGCTCATCCAGCTCGTCGAGGACGGACTGGTCACCGGCTGGGACGATCCGCGCATGCTCACGATTTCCGGGTTGCGACGGCGCGGAGTGACCGCGAGCGCGCTGCGGGCCTTCGCCTACAACATTGGGATAACGAAATATCCGAGCCTGAACGAAATGGCGTTGCTCGAGCATGCGGTGCGCGAGGAGTTCAATCGCACCGCCCCACGGCGGCTGGCGGTGCTGCGGCCGCTGAAAGTGGTGATCACAAATTATCCCGAAGGCCGAGTCGAGGAGCTCGACGCGGTCAACAATCCCGAGGACCAGGCGGCTGGATCACGCAAGATTCCATTCAGTCGCGAGCTGTTTATCGACGCCGCCGATTTCATGGAAGTCCCGCCACCGAAATATTTTCGCCTGAAGCCGGGAGGCGAAGTGCGGCTCAAGTACGCTTACGTCATCAAATGCGACGAGGTGGTGAAAGATGCCGGCGGTAATGTGATCGAGCTGCGGTGCACGGCCGATTTGGAGAGCAAATCCGGCGGCGCGACCTCGAGCCGCAAGATCAAAGGAACGATCCATTGGGTCAGCGCCTCGCACGCGATCGATGCCGAAGTGCGGCTCTACGATCGGCTGTTCACCGTCCCGGAACCGGATGCCGACGGCGATTTCAAGTCGTTCCTGAATCCGAACTCGTTGGAAATCTTGAACGCGAAATGCGAACCATCGTTAGCGGATGCCGCCGCCGATGTGCGCTATCAATTCGAGCGTCTCGGCTACTTCGCGTTCGATCTCGATTCGAAGCCCAAGAAACTGGTCTTCAATCGCACGATCACGTTGAAGGACACGTGGGCGAAAAAGTCTGGGTAGCGCGTGCGTCTCGCGCGCCTGGCGATGGCGTCTCGCCATCGCGAACTTCCTTTTACATCACGCGGCACGAAAAGATCGTTTCGGCGAGACGCCGAAACCAACGCGCGAGACGCACGCGCTACCCGGGCAACTGATTCAACGCGCGATCAATGCGGGCGAGGACTTTTTCCTTCCCGAGGATTTCGAGGAGATGGTACAGGCTCGGGCCGGCGTTGCTGCCGGTGACGGCGAGGCGTGTGGGATGAACCAGCGCGCCGACTTTGACGCCGAGCGCCGCAGCCGTCCCTTTCAAAGCGGCCTCCAAGTTTGCCGCGTCAAATTTTTCGAGCACTGCAAAAGCATCGCGCACGACGGTGAGTCGCGATTTGTTCTCCGGCACAAAATGTTTCAGGACTCCCTCGGGGTTGTACTCGAAGTCATCCTTGAAATAGAAGCCGCCGTAAGCCGGCAGCTCGCTGAAGATGCGGAACTTTCCCTTGCACGTTTCGAGCGCGGCCCGCACATAATCGGGCGAAAACTTTGAGAGATCGATGCCGGCTTTCTCGAGGGCGTGGCGGCCCATTTCCTGGAACCGCTCGTCGCTCAGCTCGCGGACGTATTCGCCGTTGAGCCAGGTGCATTTGTCGAGGTCGAACGCCGCGTTCTTGCGATGCACTTTCGCCAGCTCGAAGAGCGGCACGACTTCCGCGAGATCGAGCTTTTCGCGGTTATCCTTCGGTGACCAGCCGAGCAGACAGAGATAATTACGGACTGCTTCGGGCAAATAGCCGCTCTCGATGTAAGTGACCAAGCTCGCGCCCTGGTCCCGCTTGCTCATCTTCGAGCCGTCGTGATTAAGAATGAGCGGGATGTGGGCGAAGCGCGGCGTTGCGGCGCCGAGGGCGCGATAGAGCTGTACGTGTTTCGGCGTGTTGGAAAGATGGTCCTCACCGCGGATCACATCGGTAATTTTCATCTCGATGTCGTCGACCACGTTGACGAAATGAAAAATCCACGAGCCATCCGAGCGGCGGATGGTCATGTCGGGATTCGTTTCCGGGTTGGTCAGGTCGAACTCGATGTGCCCGCAGATCGTGTCGTCCACGACGACTTTTTCGCGCGCGAACCGGAAACGCACCGAGCCTTCATCCTCATAGACGCGATCCGCGGCGCGGAGCCGATCGAGATAACTCCGATAAATCTCCTCACGCTCGCTCTGGAAATAAGGGCCAAAATTCCCGCCCGCTTCCGGGCCTTCATCCCAATCGAGCTCGAGCCAGCGCAGCCCATCATAAATCGCGCGCGCCGCTTCCTCGGTGTTTCGGGCGCGGTCCGTGTCTTCGATCCGCAAGACAAAGGTGCCGCCTGTGTGTTTCGCGTGAAGCCAGTTGAACAACGCCGTGCGCGCGCCGCCAATATGGAGATACCCCGTGGGCGACGGAGCGAAGCGGACGCGTGTGGCGAAAGTCATCTGGTCTGGATTCTAGCCGCCCACAGGGCGGCTGCTACAGGCGAATTACTCGATGAAAAGTTTCCCGGCCCGGCGGCGGGCATGCCGGTCGTGCGGCAGATTCGTCTTGGCTTCCCGCGCATCCGGATCGAGAAGCGCGCGCACCCGCTCAATCGTTTCGAAATTCAGATCCGTCACATCGCGTGATTGCAGCCAGCGGTGAATGGTGCGCCGTTGCAACGCGCGCGGCTGGGCGCGCAGCTCTTTCACTCCAAGCTCGCGCGCCGTTGCCTTTTCCGAATCGAGCAAGCCCGTCAGCCACTCCGCTTCGTCGGCGGCGATGGCGGCTGCGCGCCAGATGGAGGCGCGGACTTTGCGGCCAAACTGTTTTTCGATGTAGGGAATAATCCGCCGCCGCATTCGGTTGCGAAGCGCGCCGAAAGTTTCGTTCGTTTCATCGTCACGAAATTCCAGGCGACGCGATTTCACATAGGCATCGATCTCGGTCCGCCAGACGCTGAGCAGAGGACGGACGATTTCGAGATCGAGGCCATCTACCGTTTGGCGTGCGACCTGCCGAATCCCGACGAATCCGGTCGGCCCGCTGCCGCGAAAGAGGTTGATGAGAAAAGTCTCCACCAGATCGTTCGCGTGATGTCCCAGGAAAATCGTGCGGCACCGGCGCCGCCGTGCGACCCGCGCGAAAAACTGATAGCGCGCCATCCGCCCGGCGCTCTCAATGGAATGTTTGGTCCGGCGAGCGAGCGCTGCGATATCCGTCCGATCCAGCTCGCATTCCACCTTCAGCCGGGCAGCGAGACGTTTGACGAATTGCGCGTCCGCTTTGCTGGCGCGCCCGCGCAACTGGTGATCGAGATGGCAAACGATAAGATGCCGGTATCCGAGCTCGGTCAGCCGATGGAGCAACGCCACGGAATCGCGGCCGCCCGACACGCCAATGAGGTAACGACGGGAAGGAGGAAAATGGGCGGCGATGTGCGGATCGAAAATCAGTTCCTTTTTCGGAGGAGTCTTCACGCGGTTCAGCAGGCCACCGGCGCGGGGGCGCGTCAAGACGCGCCGGTTATTTGACATTGAATGAACGTTCATTCACTGTTCCCGGCAATGTCTCAAATCCCTGCTGACTCATCGCTTGTCGATCGCCGCGCCCAAATCCTGGAGGCGGCCATGGTTTGCTTCGCCAAGCGCGGGTTTCACCAGACTTCCATGCACGATATCAGCGCCGAGGCAGGCACCAGCGTCGGCCTGATTTATCGCTATTTCGTGAGCAAGGAAGCTGTGATCGCGGCTATGGCGGACCGGCACAAGAACGAGATCCAGGACCTGCTCGAACGCGCCCGGCAGGCGCCGACGCTCCTTGAGTCGCTCGAAATTCTTTTCACGGCGCATTGTTCGGAAAACTCGCCCAAGGTCCTCTCGGCTTTCGTGGTCGACCTTTACGCCGAGGCTTCGCGCAACCCTTCGATTGCTGATCTCGTGCGCGATGTGTTGCAGACGGCGATGGAAGGCGTCACGGATTTGATCGCCCGCTCGCCGGAAGCGAAAGAGGCAGCGACTCACGGATTGAAACCGAACGAACTGTCTGAACTTATTTTCGCCGTCGCTCGCGGAATGCTGATGCTCGACGTGCTGCAACCGCAGGAGATGACCGCGGCGGAACGTCGCACGCGCCAGCTCGAAGTGACGCGCCGGCTCTGGCGGCTCCTTTTCAAAACGGAACACGAACCAGTTTATGCATGACGTGGCCAGACCTGTGGAAGAAACAACTATGAGACGCCGGCTCCGCAAAATCTCGGCCCACCCGATCTTTTTCGCCGTCGTCGGTTTGGTGCTGATCCTCGTCCTCATCGGCGGGATCAAGGCGCTCCAAATCAAAAAGATGACGTCGACGCCGTTTGTCATGCCGCCCGCGACGGTGTCGAGCGTCGTCGTTAAGGAAGAAGATTGGCCGCCGATCTTTTCGTCGGTGGGAACGATCTCGGCCGTACAAGGCGCGACCGTATCTGCGGAACTCGCCGGCACGGTTGCGGAAATCAAATTCGAAAATGGCGGGGTGGCCAAGAAAGGCGACGTGCTCGTGAGACTCGACGCTTCGTCGGAGGAAGCGCAATTGCGGAGCGCCGAGGCAGAGCTGGAATTGGCGCGCTCGGATCTGGCGCGGACGCGCGATCTGGCGACGCGCAACGTCGTGTCGAAAGCGGAACTCGATTCCGCGGAATCGAAATTCAAGCAAAAGGAAGGCTCGGTAAATAATATGCGGGCCATGATCGCGAAGAAGGAAGTGCTCGCACCCTTCGATGGCCAGCTCGGGATTCGCCAGGTGAACGTCGGCCAGATGATCACCGCCGGGCAGCAGGTGGTCTCGCTCCAGGCGCTCGATCCGCTCTACGTCGATTTCGCGTTGCCGCAGCAATATCTCTCGAGACTGTCGCCGGGCCTCGAGGTCCGCGTCCACACCGATGTCCTGACCGGCCGCGAGTTCGTGGGCAAACTGACGGCGCTCAATTCTTCGGTCGACCCGGTGACGCGGAACGTGACGTTGCAGGCGACGATCGAAAACAAGGACCGCGCGCTGCGGCCCGGAATGTTCGCCAAGGTGGACGTCGTCCTGCCGGAAAATCAGAAGACGCTGGTCGTGCCTGGAACGGCGATCTCTTACGCGCCCTACGGCGACTCGGTTTTCGTGATCGAGAAAAAGAAAGACGAGAAGACTGGGAAGGAGTCCCAGATTTTGCGCCAGCAATTTGTCCGCGTCGGCGAAGCGCGGGGCGATTTCGTTTCGATCACCAAGGGATTGGAACCGGGCCAGACGGTTGTGGCCGCGGGCGTTTTCAAATTGCGCAACGGAATGCCGGTCGTGATCAACAACGATCTCGCTCCGAAGCCGGAGCTGAATCCCAAACCGGCAGACACTTAAAAGAAATTTCGAAATCCGAATGTCGAAACCCGAAACAATTTCCGAAGGACGAATGATCCAATCGGTGATCGATCGCGACGCTGTTTTGAGATTTGAATTTAGGAATTCGAATTTGTTTCGGATTTCGGATTTCGAGATTCGAGTTTTCCGTCACAGATGAAATCCTTCACCGACCTCTTCATCCGCCGGCCGGTGTTGGCGCTGGTGGTCACCTTCGTGATTCTGATCGCGGGGTTGCAGGCGTTGAAAACGCTGAACGTCCGCCAGTATCCGCGCACCGACATCGCGTCGATCTCGGTCACGACGGTTTACGTTGGCGCCGACGCGGAATTGGTCCGCGGTTTCATCACGACGCCACTCGAGCGCGCGATCGCGGCGGCTGATGGCATCGATTACATCCAATCGCAAAGCAAACAAAGCATCTCGACGATTACCGCGCGGCTGAAGTTGAATTACGATGCCAACAAGGCGCTCTCCGACATCAGCTCAAAGGTGGACGCGATTCGCCGCGATCTCCCGCCGGAATCGGAGATCCCGGTCATTAAGATCGAGTCCGCTGACTCGCGTATCGCATCCGCCTATCTCAGTTTCACGTCAACGATTCTTCAGCCGAATGAAGTCACTGATTATCTGGTTCGTCTCGTCCAACCGCGTCTGACAGCGGTCGGCGGGGTCCAGAGCGCCGATGTTCTCGGCGGACGCGTTTTCGCCATGCGGATCTGGATGAAGCCGGAGCGAATGGCGGCGTTGAACATCAGCCCCGCTCAGGTGCGAGCGGCCTTATCGCGAAACAACTATCTTTCGGCCGTCGGCAGCACGAAAGGCTCGCTTTTGCAGGTGAACCTGACAGCGAACACCGACCTACATACGGCCGAAGATTTTAAGAAGCTAGTAGTGCGGGAGGACAAGGGCACGCTGACCAGGCTGGGCGATATCGCTGACGTGATGCTCGGCGCGGAAGACTACAACACCGAAGTCCGTTTCTCCGGACAGAAGGCGGTCTTCGTGGGGGTCTCGGTTTTGCCGAACGCAAACGCGGTGGACGTGATCAAACGGGTGCGCGCCGAGATGGAGCAGATCCGAAAAGAACTTCCGACCGGAATGGCGGGTGAGATCGCCTACGACGCGACGGCTTACATCAGCGACGCGATTAGCGAAGTGGTGAAGACTTTGATCGGCACGCTGCTCATCGTGATGGTGGTCATCTTTCTCTTCCTCGGTTCAGTGCGCTCCGTGATCATTCCAGTGGTAGCGATTCCGATTTCGCTGATTGGCGCGTTGTTCCTCATGCAGCTCTTCGGGTTCACCTTGAATCTGCTCACGCTCCTCGCGATCGTGTTGTCAGTCGGTCTCGTCGTCGACGACGCGATCGTCGTGGTGGAAAACGTCGAGCGTCACATGCGCGAAGGCATGACGCGGCTGAACGCGGCCTTGAAAGGTGCGCGCGAACTGATCGGCCCGATCATCGCGATGACGATCACGCTCGCCGCGGTCTATACGCCGATCGCTCTCCAGGGCGGATTGACCGGCGCGCTCTTCCGCGAGTTCGCGCTCACGCTCGCCGGCGCGGTTTTCATTTCCGGGATCGTCGCCCTCACGCTTTCGCCAATGATGTCGGCGAACCTCTTGAGGGCCGGGCATTCCGAGAAAGGGTTTGCCGGCATTGTGAATCGGACGTTCGACCGGTTCCGTGATTGGTACGGCCGGCATCTCGATGCCACCCTCGCGGCCCGCCGCGCGGTCTACACGGTCTGGGCGGGTTTGGCGGTCCTGGCCGGACTCATGTTTTACCTGCTGCCGGTGATGGGCTCGAAAGAACTCGCGCCCACCGAGGATCAGGGCGTCATCTTTGGCGCTGTAATCGCGCCGGCGAACGCGACCATCGACGACACGATTCGTTATGCCGAAGCCGCAAACGACATTTTCATGCGCATTCCTGACACGCGCTTCACTTTTCAGCTCACCTTTCCCGACAGCGGCTTCGGAGGCCTGGTCATGAAACCGTGGGGCGAGCGCAAAACGCCAACAAAAAATTATCTTCCCCAAGTAACCGGACAACTTGGGGCTATTTCCGGAATCACAATGTTTCCGTTCCAGCCGGCGGCGTTACCAGGCAGCGAGAATTTACCGGTTAGCTTCGTGATCGCTTCGACAGCCGACCCCGAGCGGATTCTGGAATTCGCGCAGCAGCTCCAGATCAAAGCCATGCAAGCGGGCATCTTTCGCTTTACCGACATCGACACGAAGATCGACCAGCCCCAAGCCCAGATCGCATTCGATCACGACAAGGTCGCGACGCTCGGACTCGACATGCAACAAGTCGGGGCGGACATGTCGGCCAGTATTGGCGGCAATTTTGTCAATCGCTTCAACATTGCCGGACGCAGTTACAAGGTGATCCCCCAGATCAAGCGTGCCGAACGGCTGAATCCCGATCAGCTGGCCAACATTTACGTGACCGGGCCGAACGAAAAGCTGGTGCCGCTCAGCACGATCGCCACCATCCAGCACCGGACCGTGGCGCGTTCGCTCAACCGCATGCAGCAATTGAATGCCGTCACGATTTCCGGTCAACCGATCCGCTCGCTCGAAAGCGCGTTGAAATTCCTCGAGGACGAAGCCGCGAAAATTCTGCCGAAAGGTTACGTAATCGATTACACCGGCGAATCGCGCCAGCTCCGCGTGGAAGGCGACAAGTTTACCTCCGCGTTTGCGCTCGCCGTGGTCCTGATCTTTCTCGTCCTCGCCGCGCAGTTCAACAGTTTCCGCGATCCGTTCATCATTCTGCTCGGCTCGGTGCCGCTCGCGATTTTCGGCGCCGTCATTTTCATGTTCCTGAAATTGCCGAACCCGAACATGGCGTTCTGGACTGACAAATGGACGACCTCATTCAACATCTACTCGCAGGTCGGTCTGGTGACGCTCGTCGGGTTGATCGCGAAGAACGGCATCCTGATCGTCGAGTTCGCGAACAAGTTGCAGCTCACCGGACTCGGCAAAATCGCCGCGGTCGCGCAAGCCGCGCGGACGCGCTTGCGGCCGGTCATGATGACCAGCGTCGCCACAGTAGCCGGTCATTTTCCATTGACCTTGGTGAGCGGACCCGGGGCCGCGGCTCGAAACTCCATTGGCTTGGTGCTTGTGGGCGGAATGACAATTGGAACGATCTTTACTCTTTTCATCGTGCCCTCGCTCTATGTCTTGATCGCAAAAGAACATCACGAAGGGCGCGAAGACGAGGTGGAGGCTGAGCCCGAAACAGAAGTCTCGCCCGAGAGTTCCCGTGCCCGCGAGCTCCCCGAGCCCGCTCTCGCCCGCGACGGCGATCTCGACTGGCGGCCGGCGTAATCCGCGGTAATCGGCGCTTGGCCATGTGGAAATTCTCCACAAGCCGATCGCATCTTCGCCCGGTCGCCCGCGCGAGAGCTACTGGAACGACCTACCCGAGAGCCGCGATTACTTTCAGCTCGATGGCGATCGGAGTAGGGAGCGCGGTCACTTCGACTGTCGTCCGGGTTGGATTCGGTTTCCCCTCACCGGCGAAATACTCGGCGTACAATTTGTTATAGGCCGGGAAGTCGTTCTTCATGTTGGTCAGGAAAACGGTGACGTCCACGATGTCGTTCCAACCGGCGCCGGCATCCTCCAATACCAGCCACACATTCTCGAAGACGGCGCGGCATTGTGTTTCGATGTCGTAGCTCGCGATGCGGCCACCAGCGTCGAGCGTGACGCCCGGGATTTCTTTGCGCCCGCGCACGCGCGGCCCAATCCCCGAAAGAAAAAGCAGGTTTCCCACTCGCTTCGCGTGCGGAAATGCCCCCACCGGTTCCGGCGCCCGTGAGCTTTCGAACGACTCACTCATTGCAGGACCTCGCAGTCAATGAGTGTGGCTATGCTCGCCTGCCACGCCGAAGCGGAGCGAAGGCAGGTGCTCGTGCGAATGCGAATGCGGCGGACTGCCGAAGCGAATCGCCGATCTCGCCCGCGCTTTACCGGCTTCCACTTCGCGATCCCGCGGCGGCGCTTGCGTCTTCAACGAATGCAGTAATTCCTGCGCGATTCGGGTCACATCCTCGACCGCGCGATCGAACGCTTCTTCGTTCGCCTTCGAAGGTTTGGTAAACCCACTGAGCTTGCGGACGAATTGCAGAGACGAGGCGCGGACCTCGTCCTCGGTCGCGGGCGGCATGAAGTTATGCAGGGTCTTAATGTTTCGGCACATAGATTTTTTGTTAGTTATCTTATCCTCCGGCGATCGCTCCCATGATGAAAAACGGCTCGCTGCCATTCACGATCGCCTCCGGCAAGGGTGTCTCCGGCGACGCGTGCGACAAATCCTCACCGCAAACAAAGAAGCGCACCATCGGCCGGCGCTTGAGCGTGCCGTGATCGCGAATCGTTCCCTGGAGCATTGGGTACTTCGCTTCCAGCGCGTCGAGGATGGAACGAACCGTGGGTGAACCATTCAGCTCGAGCGACACTTCATCGCCCACGCGGGCCAGGGTGCGCAAGTGATGGGGAAGGACAACGCGAATCATCGTAAAAATCCCAAGCACCAAGCTCCAAGCTCCAGAGAAGCTCCAAACTTCAAATTCCAAAAAGGCGTCCACACGCTGTTCTGATTTTGGAGCTTGGTCATTGGAATTTCTCTGGTGCTTGGAGCTTGGAATTTGGAGCTTTTCTTACTTCAGCGTCTGCACTTCCACCGACAACACCGCCGGCAGATCCCGGACGATCGGGCTCCAGGTATCGCCCGCGTCGGGCGAACAATAAACCTGGCCGCCGGTCGTCCCGAAATAAATGCCGCAGGAATCGAGCGAATCCACCGCCATCGCGTCGCGCAGGACATTGACGTAGCAATCCTTTTGCGGCAGGCCGTTGGTCAGCTCCTCCCATTCGTTGCCGCCGCTCCGGCTCCGATAGACGCGCAGCTTGCCATCGAGCGGGAAATGCTCCGAATCGCTCTTGATCGGCACGACGTAGATCGTGTCCGGTTCGTGGGCATGAATGTCGATCGGGAACCCGAAATCAGTCGGCAAATTTCCGCTGATCTCGCGCCACGATTCACCGGCATCGTCGCTCCGCATGATGTCCCAATGCTTTTGCATGAAGAGCACGTTCGGCCGCTGCGGATGCATCGCGATATGGTGCACGCAGTGGCCGACCTCCGCGTGCGGATCGGGAATGTATTGCGAATGCAAACCCTGATTAATCGGCTTCCAGCTCTTGCCGCCATCATCGGTCCGGAACGCGCCCGCCGCCGAGATCGCGATGAAAATCCGCTCGGGGTTTTTCGGGTCGAGCAAGATCGAGTGGAGACACATTCCACCCGCGCCGGGCTGCCATTTCGGCCCGGTGCCATGGCCGCGTAATCCGGAAAGCTCTTTCCAATTCTGGCCGCCGTCTTTCGACTCGAAGAGGGCCGCGTCCTCGACGCCTGCGTAGACGTGATTCGGATCCGTCAGCGACGGTTCGAGATGCCAGACCCGTTTGAATTCCCACGGATGCTGGGTGCCGTCGTACCACATGTGGGTCGTAAGCGGGTGACCCGTTTCCGGCGAGACATCGTAAGCGAACTTGTTGCTCTCGCCCTTCGGCATCCCATCCGGCGTGGTCGTCGGCTCGCCCGGCGCCAGCCCCGGCTGGAACCACGTTTTCCCGCCGTCATCCGACCGCTGGATGATCTGCCCGAACCAGCTGCTCGTCTGCGATGCGTAAATCCGGTTCGGATCCGCCGGGGACCCTTTGAGGTGATACATCTCCCACCCCGCAAAGTGCGGTCCGCTAACCTCCCACTGCTCCCGTTTCCCATCCGACGCCAAAACAAACGCCCCTTTTCTTGTCCCTGCCAAGACTCGTACTCCGCTCATGACTTATGTTGTTAGAAACATCGCCATCGCGCAAGCAGGTGCCTCAGGCGACGGTGCTGGCCTCATGAGGAACATCGAACACCGCAGGATCAATCCGGTTTCCGTTTTGGTGGTTCCATTGCTTTCTTGAGTTCGCCTTTAGCGATTTCTTTCATTATCTCCAGCTTGTTGCCCGACGGTGGTATTTTATACAGCTTCACAATCTGTTTTTCAGCAATCGAGCCAAGAATCCCGTCTTTGATCGCTTCAGCGGGTCCTCCGGTGTAATCGCCACTGAGCAAATCGAGTCCGAGACCCACTTCGGAAAAAACTTTTGAGAGGACATACTCCGCCGGTTGTTTCCAGAGAAAAATCAAATCGAATTCGATATAAGCTGGCCGGATAGCGCCCGATTCCAACTGCCTGCTTGCGAATTGTCTCTTGACCTTTGCCCATCCCTGCTTTGTCGCCTCAGCTTCATATTCCTCAAGCGGTGTCATCCGGGTGAAACAGTTGTTTTTTGAAAAGTTAAGAATAGACCTCGCCGGAATGCCGGCCGTCTTCACAGTCAACTTGTCGAGAGCGGTAGTGGTAGTCATCGTGCACGAGATCTCGAAAACGAACCATTGGCCTTTCTGGTCCTGAACTAGAAACTCTCCGCCGAAGACACCCGCTCTAGGGGATCCTTTTTCCGATCGAAGATCGGGTTTTAGGCTGATCACTGGTTCGCCTATTTGAAGATTTCGGTGCCCCTGCTGTTGAACCACGTGAGTAAGCTCGTGCGCAAGAAGCTTACGCTGCGACTCCGTTCGCGGAGGATATTCATTTCGGCCGAACACAATATTGTGGCCGGATGTGAAAGCCCGCGCCTTTGTTGCCTCCGCGGCGCTGGCCGCGCGTTCGTCGGCGTGGACACGCACTTTGCTGAAATCACAGCCAAAGCGCGGTTCGAAAAATGATCGCGCGGCGGGCTCGAGCCTCTGGCCCGGCGACCATAGGACTTCGTTTATGATAGTCGCCGCGTTTGTCGGGCCCGCATGGTTCCGACTCACACTTCGCGGCTGTATTTGAGGAGGAACTCCGGGTTGAATGCGGTACAAACCAAGGCGACTGCCAACCAAAGACCGTGTTGAAACGTTCGATACTTCCTCGGCGATGTGGTCGGCTTCCCGTTCGCAGGCGTCTCCTGGAACGTTAGTTTTCAGCTTCGTTTGAAGCCTCTGCAAAGTTTGCATGTGGCCCGATGGCAGCCTGAAGATCGAGGATACCGTAGAGCCCAACCGCCGGTTTTGTTTCTGCGCGAATACTTTCATGGACAGTTCCTCGGCGGGTTAAAAAAGTTAATGGTTGCAAGCGGAAAGCGGAGCGTCATCGTATTATCGGGCGGCGGTCTCCGTTTAGTCCTACTACGAATAGCTGCTCGCGGTCGAGAACGATCAAGCGCATTCATTTCGCGATGCAGACGTTCTTGGGCTTGGTGAAGAAGCGGAGGGCTTCTTCGCCGCCTTCGCGGCCGACGCCGCTTTGTTTCATGCCGCCGAAGGGGACGCGCAGATCGCGCATTGTCTATTCCAACATCTCGTATTAGTTCGCCAATTCCGACGTTTGGCGAATAATTTTGCGCAGCGAAATGTTCACCAATTTCGAATTGGAAAAAACCTTGGCGACGTCGGGCTCCAAAACTACGACGTTTGTACCCTGCGCATAACGACGAGCGTATTTTCCGCGCTCGCCTTGCGAGAAATCGTATTCGTCCCGCATTCCGTTTCGTGCTGGTTTACTCGGTCCCTTCTTCATAAAACCTACGCTCTCGCCGGCTGGCGCGTCTGGCGCTAATGATGCGGATATTATCGTCGCGGTCGGTGTGAACAACAACGAGCAATTTACCATTAAATGCTTTGCCCATCACGATGTGGCGCGGCTCGGTGACTGAATGTTCGGGATCGGGAATTGTGAGTGACAGAGGATCGCCAAAAACGGTTGCCACCTCTTCAAAGCTGACGCCATGTTTGGCGAGATTCGAGCGCGCTTTCCGCGAATCCCATTCGAAAGTTAACGGCACAACTGAAAATTATTTCGCGATGCAGACATTCTTGGGCTCCGTGAAGAAACGGAGCGCTTCTTCGCCGCCTTCGCGGCCGACGCCGCTTTGTTTCATGCCGCCGAAGGGGACGCGCAGGTCGCGGACGAGCCAGCAATTTACCCAGACAGTGCCGGTATGGATTTTTTCGGCGACGCGATGGGCGCGACTTAGGTTCTGGGTCCAGACGCTCGAGGCTAGGCCGTAGTCGCAGTCGTTCGCATAGCCGATGACTTCGTCTTCGCTGTCGAACGGCGTGATGGTGACGACGGGGCCGAAAATTTCTTCGCGGTTGGTCCGGCAGGAGACGGGCAGATCGGTGAGGACAGTGGGAGGGAAGAAGTAACCTTCGCGGCACCGTTCATTGATGGAATCGGGCGCTTTGCCGCCGAGCGCGATCTTGCCGCCTTCCTTCTGCGCGAGATCAACGTAGAACTTCACTTTCTCGAGCTGGGTCTTGCTGACGATCGCGCCCTGCTCGGTTTTATCGTCGAGGGGGTCGCCCTGTTTCAACTGCGACACCTGGTCGATGAAACGTCCGAAGAAATCCTTGTAGGCCGAGCGTTCGACGAAAACGCGCGAACCGCACAGACAAACCTGGCCCTGGTTCGCGAAGGATGAGCGGACGCTGCCGGCGATCGCAGCGTCGAGATCGGCGTCGGCAAAGATGATATTTGGATTCTTGCCGCCCAGCTCGAGGGAAACTTTTTTGAACAACGGCGCGGCAGCTTCGGCGACTTTGCGTCCGGTTACGGTGCCGCCGGTGAAGGAGATCGTGCCGATCTTCGGGTGCGCCGTAATCGCGGCGCCGACATTCGGCCCGGTGCCGTGGACAATGTTGAGGACGCCGTCAGGCAAACCGGCCTCGACGCAAATCTCGCAGAGGAGATAGGCGGTCATCGGCGTCAGCTCGCTCGGTTTGGCGATGGCGGTATTACCGACGGCGATGGCAGGCGCGATTTTCCAACTCAATAAATAGAGCGGCAGGTTCCAGGGCGAAATCAAACCGGCGATGCCGCGCGGCTGGCGCAGGGTGTAGTTGAACGCGATCCCGTCGGTGACGTGCGCTTCGTTCTCGGTATGAAGGATCGCGGTCGCGAAGAAGCGGAAATTGCTGGCGGCGCGCGGAATGTCGAGGCTGCGCGCGAGTGAGAGCGGCTTGCCGGTATCGATCGATTCGGCGCGCGCAAGTTTTTCGAGATCGCGCGCGATGAGATCGGCGATGCGAAGGAGAAGGCGCGAACGTTCCGCGGCTGGAGTTTTCGACCAGGTGTCGAAAGCTTTGTCCGCGGCAGCTACGGCTGACTCAACATCGCGGCCATCGCTGTCGGGCACCTGCGAGTACGGCTTGCCCGTCGCGGGCTCGATGTTGTCCAGAAATTTTCCGCCGACCGGCTCAACGAACTTGCCGTCGATGAAGTTGAGGATCTTTGTCATGTCGAGCGTAGTCGGAATAATAATGGAACTTTCACAGTTCCGCGAGAATGGCTCGCGCGGCTTTGGCACTCGCGCCGGATTCGCCGAGCTTCTCGATTACGCCGTCGAACTCGGAAATCATTCGCCGCCGAGTGTCTGGATCATTTACCAACCGCAACACGGAACCGGCAATCGCTTTCGGTCGGGCTTCGTGCTGGAGAAATTCAGGAACGATCTCGCGGCCGGCCAGGACGTTCGGCATCCCGAGAAACGGGGTGCGCATGAGGAGGCGCGCGGCAAAATAAGTCGGCCAGGAAACTTTGTAGACGAGGACGAAAGGTAAACGGAAATAGGCGGCCTCGAGGGTGGCGGTTCCGGATGCGACCATTCCGGCGAAGGCGCGCTGCATCGTGCCCGAACTGTCGGCGGTCATCACCCGGATTCGTTCACGAAGAGGTGAGGATGCGAGGGAAACCTGGATTTCGCGCGCCAACGCGTCGGATGCGGCCGCGACTTCAAAGTGAGAGGTCGGACGTTGCGCGACCATTTCGCCTGCGGCCTTCAGCATGACGGGAAAGATTTTTTTCACCTCGCGTGATCGGCTTCCGGGGAAAAGGCCGATGAGATTGGGGTCGCGCGCTTCGCCGGTCTGGCGCCTGGCCAGATTTTCGATCATCGGATGGCCGACAAAAATCGTGCGAAGTCCGGAGAGATTGTAGAGCTCCGCTTCGAAGGGAAAGATGCAGAGCATGAGGTCGAGATAGCGCGCCATCTGCCGGATGCGGCCGCGGTTCCAGGCCCAGACTTGGGGACTGATGTAGTAAATGATTTTCAGTTTTGGCGATCGCCGGCGAAGTGTGCGCGCCAGGCGAAGGTTGAAGCCGGGGAAATCGATCAGGACGGCGGCATCAGGCCGGGCCGCGTCGATCTCGGCGAGTGCTCTGGCGAATTGCTCGCGGAAATAGCCGTAATGCTTCACCACTTCCCAGAGACCGACGACCGCCGCATCCCCGATCCAGTCGCTGATGGTGTCGCCAGCGATCGCTTTCATTTGCGGACCGCCCCGTCCGTAAAGCTCGCAATCGGGGGCCAGGTCGCGAAGCGATCGCATCAAGGCCGCGCCATGTTCGTCCCCGCTGGCTTCGCCCGCGATGAAGTAAATTTTCATTTGCTCGGAGGGACGTGCTTCCGCACGTCCCTAACTTTTTGGTGGGCCGCGCCGATCACGAGAATTTGGGACGTGCCGAAGCATGTCCCTCCGAAGAAAGCGTCACCATCGCAACTCGTTCAGTTCGCCCTGATAGGGCCAATCACTCGCGTCAGTTACGTAGCCGTGACGCACCGGATTATTCCGCACGTATTCCCATTTCTCGCCGTAGCTTTCGCCACGACGCAGCTGGCGATCCCAGTGGTGACGTTGCCAGACTTGACCTTGTTTGCCGATCAGGCCCGTCGCGTACGATTTCCAAAAACGCATCCAACGTTCAAGCGAAGAAGCATCGATACCATTGGGTGCACAGAAAAGGTGCACATGATTCGGCATGACAACGTAGCGCCCAACGAGCCACGTCGATGCTTTCGCCCACGCATTCAGGATCGCTTGATGCGACGATGGTGAGGCCAGCATGGGTCGTCTCTTGGCTGTGGAACAGGTAACGAAAACGATGACTGGCCGATTGTGCGCTTCGAGGGGCGCGAGATGAATCGGATGGCGGCGGCCATCTCCTTCTCTGAGGGACGTGCTTCTGCACGTCCCTGAAATAATGGGACGTGCGGAAGCACGTCCCTCCGAGGTTGGATTTGCGCCGCTCATGCGTTGATGCGCTTCGTGATTTCCACGGCGAGCTCGAGGGCGGCGGCGGCCTGGAACCCGGAAACTTTTGGGGCGCGGCCGGTCGCGGCGCATTCGATGAAGGCGGCCAACTCGCGTTTCAACGGCTCTTCGCGCTCGATCTCGACTTCCTCCCGCTTCAAACCTTCCGCGGTGCGCCGGTACATTTCGCCGCTCTGGTTCTGGTAATCGAGCGAGAGATACACGTCCTCCTGGAAAACGCGAATCTTGCGCATCTGTTCCGGACTGATCCGGCTCGAGGTGATGTTCGCGACGCAACCATTCTCGAAACGGATCCGGGCGTTCGCAATATCCTCGCCCCGGCTCAAGACCGGCACACCGACGGCGTCGATCGCTTGCACGGGCGAACGCACGAGGTGCAAAACGATTTCGAGATCGTGGATCATCAGATCGAGGACGACGCCGATATCGGTGCTGCGATTTGGATAAGGCGAAAGGCGATGGGCCTCAATGAAGCGGGGATTGGTCAGGCGTTTTTCCAGCGCGCCGAGGACGGGATTGAAGCGTTCGACATGACCGACCTGGAGGACGAGTCCGCGCGACGCCGCCAGTTCCGCCAGCTCGCTGGCGTGCGCGCTATTGTCCGCGATCGGCTTTTCCACGAGCAGATGTTTGCCGCGCGCGAGCAGTTCGCGGCCGATTTCGAAATGGGTAATCGTCGGCGTGGCGATGGACGCGGCGTCTACCTGTTCGGCAAATTCTTCGAGGGACTCCGCAGCTTTGACGCCGAATTCAGCGGCCCGCTCTCCGGCGACCGCCCGATCCGTATCGTAAATCGCGGTGAACTGGGCGCCGGGCAGCTCCGCATAAAGCCGGGCGTGATTCTTCCCGATGTGGCCGACGCCGACCACGCCAACGCGCGGCGTCTTCACGTCTCGTTTTCCAGGAACCATTGGTAAGTCCGCGCGATCCCGTCGCGCAATCCGATGCGATGCCGCCAGCCGAGTGCATGAATTTTCGAGACATCGAGCAATTTCCGCGGGGTCCCATCGGGCTTGGCTGTGTCCCAGGCGAGGTCGCCTTTGAAGTCGACGACGTCGCAGATCAATTCGGCCAGCTCGCGGATCGAAATGTCTTCGCCGCAACCGATGTTGACGATCTCCGGGCTGTCGTATTTCTCGAGCAGGAAAACGCAAGCCGCCGCGAGATCGTCGACATGGAGAAATTCCCGGCGCGGCTGGCCCGAGCCCCACACGACGAGCTCGCGCTTTCCCTCCTGTTTGGCGAGGTGCGCCTTTCGCAGAAGCGCGGGAAGGACGTGCGAGGAGACCAGATCGAAGTTGTCGTTAGGCCCGTAAAGGTTGGTCGGCATCGCGGAGATGAAGTTCGCGCCGTACTCGCGGCTGTAGGCCTGGCAAAGTTTGATGCCCGCGATCTTGGCGATCGCGTAGGCTTCGTTCGTCGGCTCGAGCGGGCCGGTGAGAAGCGCGCTCTCGGGAATCGGTTGCGGCGCGTGTTTCGGATAAATGCAGGAACTGCCGAGGAACAAAAGCTTGCGCACTCCGCTGTCGTGGGCGGCGCGCACGACATTGTTCTGCATCTGTAAATTCTCGAGGAGGAACTCGACGGGCAGATCGCTGTTCGCCTTGATCCCGCCCACCTTGGCCGCCGCTAGAATCACGACGGCCGGTTTTTCCTGCGCGAAAAAACGGTCGACGTCGCCGGCATCCCGAAGGTCCATCTCGGCGCGGTCCCGCGTGAGCAAATTGGCAAACCCGTCCTGCTCGAGCTGGCGCACGAGGGCGCTACCGACGAGGCCCCGATGGCCCGCGATAAAGATTTTGTCCGGTTTTTCCACGGGCCGCGAGAGAGTGAGGATTAGCATTTTCTTTTTTCCTTCAATGCGCAATCCTCAGTTCGTGCGAAAAAACGGAGCGCGTCTCGGGGTCGAAAAAACCTACAAACTGTTTGTCGGCGGAAAATTCGTGCGCAGCGAGAGCGGCCGCGTCCTGGTGGCGACGGGGAGCGACGGAAAACCGGGAGCGAATTATAGCCGCGCCTCCCGGAAGGATTTTCGCGATGCGGTGACGGCGGCACGGAGCGCGTTCGCCGGCTGGTCGAAGCAAAGCGCGTATCTACGGAGCCAGATTCTGTATCGGGCCGCGGAAATGCTGGAGAGGCGCGAAGGCGAATTGCGGAGTGAGATCGAGCGCAGCCCAGACGGTGGAAAAGCGCGGAGCGAGGTTTCGCGCGCCATTGACCGGCTGGTTTATTACGCCGGCTGGACGGACAAATTCAGTTCGGTTTTCGGCGCGGTGAACCCGGTGGCCAGCTCGCATTTCAATTTCACGGTGCCGGAGCCGACGGGCGTGGTCGTAGTCGTTTCTCCTGATGAATCGCCCCTGCTCGCGCTAGTCTCGCTGGTCGCGCCGGTGATCCTGGCGGGAAACACCGCGGTCGTCCTGGCGTCGACGCGCAGTCCGCTGCCGGCGTTAACCTTTTCGGAAATCATCGCCACGAGCGATCTGCCGGGCGGCGTCGTGAATATTCTCGCCGGTGACCGCGCGGAGCTGGCGCCGCATTTCGCGAGTCACATGGACGTGAACGCGATCGTGGACGGCTCGGGTGACAAGGACACGGGGCGGGCGTTGCAACGCGGCGGCGCCTTGAATGTGAAACGATACTTCCGCCGCGACCTCGCCTCCGCTGACTGGGCGAAACCCGACGCGGAAAATCCGTATTGGATTCTCGACACGGTTGAAATGAAAACCGCGTGGCATCCGATCGGGCTGTAGCGGCAAGTGCGCGCGCTCCTTCTCGTTCTCGATAGCGTCGGTGTTGGCGGCGCGCCCGACGCGGCGAACTACGGCGACGAAGGCGCGAATACGCTGGGCCATATTCTGGAGCGGATGCCGGAGCTGCGGCTCCCGAATCTGGATTCGTTAGGCCTGGCCGAGTTGGTGCCCGCCCATGGGTCATATGGGTCCTATACGACATATAAGAGCAGCTACGGCAAAATGACGGAGCGCTCACCGGGGAAGGACACTACCACCGGGCATTGGGAAATCGCCGGCGTGATCCTGGAGGAACCGTTCGCGACTTTCGAGCGCTTCCCCGATGAACTGGTGCGCGCCATCGAGCGGGATGCCGGCGTGCAATTCATCGGCAATTACCCGCAAAGCGGCACGACGATCCTCGCCGAACTGGGCGCTGAGCACGTTCGCACCGGTAAACCCATTCTCTACACCTCGGCTGATTCAGTTCTGCAAATCGCCGCCCACGAGCAGGTGATCAGGATCGATCGGCTCTACGATATCTGCACGGTCGCGCGCCAGCATGCGGACCGGTTCCGCATTGGCCGCGTCATCGCGCGCCCGTTTACCGGGCCGGAAGGAAATTTTTCGCGCACCTCGCGCCGGCACGATTTTTCCATGGAACCGCCGGACACGATCCTGAACGCGATCAGCGAAAACGGTGACGCGGTCATCGGCATCGGCAAGATCAGCGATATTTTCGCGGGGCAAGGCATTACCGAATCGTTCCCGACCGACGGGAACGCGGAAGGAATGCTATGCATCGCCGAAAAGTGGGAACAGCTCGAGGCCGGACTGATCTTCACCAACCTCGTCGATTTCGACATGCTTTACGGACATCGCCGCGACGTCGCCGGTTACGGCCAGACCCTGGAGCAATTCGACCAGTGGCTCGGGGAATTCATGACGAAGATCCTGCCGGCCGATCTCGTGATCATCACCGCCGACCACGGGAACGATCCGACCTATCGTGGCACGGACCACACCCGGGAGCAGGCGCCGCTTTTCGTTTTGCACAATAATGAAAGCCGCGCCCTGGGTGTCCGGGAAACCTATGCGGACATCGCCGCGACGTTGGGCGATTTTTTCGAGCTGCCGGTCGGTTGGCCGGTTGGCGAATCGTTTCTCTCGAAAAGCGATTCAGAGCGATCCGAGGCACGCCCTTTCAAGGCATCGAATTAGCTGTAAAGAATCGGCTAATGCACGTCCCCACTCTCATCGAAAAAAAGCGCGAAGGTCAGGAGCTGACCAAGGAAGAAATCGAGTTTCTCATCGAGGGGTTCACCTCGGGCGAGATCGCCGATTACCAGATGAGCGCCTGGGCGATGGCGGTCTTTTTCAAGGGGATGACTGCCGTGGAAACGCAGCACCTCACGACCGCGATGATGGAAAGCGGGAACATGCTCGAATATCCCGAGGGCTCACCGCCGAAAGTGGACAAGCATTCGACCGGCGGCATCGGTGATAAGACCTCCCTCGTCCTCGCCCCGCTGCTCGCCTGCGACGAAAACTGGGTGCCGATGATCTCCGGCCGCGGCCTCGGCATTACCGGCGGCACGCTCGACAAACTCGAAAGCATTCCCGGCTTCAACATTCACATCGATGAGCGCCGCGCCCTGGCCCAGTTGAAAAGCATCGGCGTTTTCATGATCGGACAAACGGCTGACATTTGCCCGGCCGACAAAAAACTTTACGCGTTGCGTGATGTCACCGGGACCGTGCCGTCGCAGGCGTTGATCGTGGCGAGCATCATGAGCAAGAAGCTCGCGGAAAACCTCGACCGCCTCGTGCTCGACGTGAAATTCGGCAGCGGCGCGTTTATGAAAACGCGCAAGGAAGCGCAACAACTCGCCGCTGCGATGACGGAGGTCGGAAATTTGATGGGCGTCAAAGTCACGCATTTGCTCAGCCCGATGGACGAACCTCTGGGCCGGACCGTCGGTAACGCGCTCGAAGTGGCCGAATGCGTCGAGGTCCTGCAAGGAGGCGGTCCGCCCGATGTAGTGAAGCTCGTGCTCGACCTGGCTGAACAGGTGTCGACCGCGAAGCGCGCCCAGCTCGCCACCTGGCTGGAGGATGGAACGGCTTGGCGCAAATTCATTTCAATGGTCTACGCGCAGGATGGCGACGCCTCGTCCCTGGAGAAACTCGGCGAGCTCCATCGCGCGCCGGTGATTCAACCTTTCCTCGCGAAGTCGGCCGGCAAAGTTACGAAAATGGACGCGGAAACAATTGGCCGCGTCTCGCTCCTTCTCGGTGGCGGCCGTCAGACCGCGGACGACGCGATCGATTTCGCCGTCGGCCTTTCCGGGATTAGGAAAATCGGCGAACGCGTCGAGAAAGGCCAATCGTTGTTATTCGTCAATGCCCGAAACGATCAAACGTCGCAAGCTGTCGTGCCGCTTCTAGAAAAAGCGATCGAGATCGCATAACGCTCGCTGCGGATTAATTTCATTCCGGCTTCTAGTCTCCCGAAGTCGAATGCTTCAACCGCACAGACACCACCGTTACGTGACGCTTTGGCGAAACCTCTATTATGGCCTCGTAGTCCGCATGGCCGTACTTCCATGGTGGCCAATGGGTCAAGAGGGTCTGGCCGCCAAGGTATAGTGAAAGGCGCCTGGGCGTAATCCAACCTGCCGTTTCGTTCACCCTCAACCGAAAGGAATCCCAGCAGCGCGCACTTAGACGCGATAAACGTACGCATCCTAAAAACTTACGTTGGCACTTAGGTCAGAGCCGGTGAGCCCTCATAGGGGTCCAAGTATTAATGAACGGATATTCCACGTCCAATTGCTTTATCACCTGCCTTTTCTTCGCTATGATCAACTCGTGATCCATATGGCCCTGCATCCGATGAAACCAGCGACTAGTATGCGAAACTTGTCACTGTTCATGTCTTTCTACTACGATGGATTCAAAAAAACTCTTCCAGGTGCGGGGTGGCGTCGTCACCATGTTGTGCCAGGCGATACGATCGCGAAGTGACGCATGCATAACCGCGGCCTCCTCTCTGCCTTTCAATTGTAACTACGACATCGTGGCTCTCCGTGCCAAGGGCTGGCGAACCGGTTCCAACCTCTGAGGTAAGCCTGCACTTGAGCTGCGCCACTTGCCCCAGCGCTTCGAAACGCTTTACGTCGACCACCCGCCAACTGCTGGCGGATATCCGCTGCATGAGAAATAGCACGCCGACCACCGCGCGTGTGCTCTCGAGCGGGGGACTTGCCGTGCCAAAAACCAGCGCCAGTTCGTCCCCTCGCCATACGGTCGCAGCTGTCTCTACCTTGTCAGGAAAGATGATACGGCCGAGTCTAGCCTCGTCTGACGAATCGGAATCGATAATAGCGAAGAAGGTCGCGAAATAATCCTGGGCTTGCCTGGGACGGAATTGAGCCAGCTGGTGTTCGAATTCCGATGGTGATGCCCACGTTGGGTTGGGGGGCGGGTTAGCCAATGACGCGCAGGCTTGAATCGTCAGAAAAAAAGCGACGCTCAGGCGTTGCACGTTTCTTAGCTCCTCGATTTAGGCCCCAGCAACTGAATGACGTGCTTTAATGGCGCGCCCCAAACATCACATGCCCTCTTGAGGTCGGGCCCCCCTTCTCCGATATACACGTCGATCTGCTTATCGAATCTCGGAAGCCTGCCATTGTCACGTTTGATTTTTTCTCCTTCAATCCCATCGATACGTACGCGGGCGCCGCAGCGCAGCGTCTTATGGCGCGAGGCAATCGTGTCGGTTGTGCCAATGATATTATGGTCCGGAGGGCAACTTCCGGTCTTCTCCGGGTCTGGGTTGGCTACGTAGAACCTTCGTTTGTAAGGCGTCCCTCCTTTTTGACCGTGACTCTCGCGAAATCTGACGACATTGCCGTTACTTAGGCCGAGGCCTTCGTTTCGCTCGCGAAGCGAGTTCACAAAAGAGGCGGGATACTGCTCGTCGTGCAAATTGCTCCAGATTTTCGTCTTGTCGTCGAATACCCCTGTCCCGATGGTGATCAGATCGTCCGGTGGATAGTCTTCGAGAACCGGCGTGAAGTATTCCGTGATGTTCCAGAAGTCGCTCTCGACTCTTGGTTTGATCGGAGCTTTTTTTTTCGTGCCTTTGCTCTTTGCGGCCATCATCAAACCTCGACGAGCCGCAGCTGCGGGGGTGCCTACTTCCCAAGAGGCTTCTAACTGGGTTAGCGTCATTTCGCCATCTGCCGGCGTGAATTCATCCCAGTGAAACGTTTGTTGAACCGTGCCGCCAGATGCCTGCTCTGAATATATCTCCTTTTCCGCTCCGTTGAGACCTTTCAGAGTAAGAGTGAGCGTTCCACTCGCACCGTCCGGACTTAATTGAACCAGAATGTTATTATTCGTCACGTCTGCTGTCAGCACACTCACTGCAGGCTCCACCTCCGCTAAGAAGGAAATTGTATAACTTGCCTCCTCATCCGGATCATCCGGGTCGTTAGGCTCATCGCCAACATCGGTGTCATCCTTATCTCCGGGCTTTTGGGAGATAGTAACCGAGGCCGTGCCCTCAAGAGTGCTCAGATCGACGGTCAAGTCTGCTGAACCCTCTGTAAACTCATCGTCGGACGCCGGATCGAGCTCCCTGGCGGTAACGGTGATGTGATAGGGACCTGGGAGATACGGGCCGTAAAAGACATCGCGCTGCCGCCGCTGCCATCAACTCCGACTACTTCAATCGTCAGCCACGCCGTATCGGATCCCGAAGAGCGCGCCGCCGCTGCCGTCATCCGAATACGATCGCGCGTTTTTGCCCGCGCTCTGGCCCGCGACTTAGGCCGTCCTTTAGTCCGGGATTTGGCTTGCTTACTTTTGCTTTTGATTCTGTTTTTCATATTTTTGAGTGGTTTTTACTCGAGCGGATGGGATGGCTAACCTAAAAGAGCGAGCAGTTTGTCACCGATGGGGCTGCCCAAACCAGCGCATGCGTCCCAGCCCGGGCCGGCAGCGTACTTGCCGAGCTGCCCGGTCATGTCGTTGTTTCCCTGGGTGATGTCGCGGAAGGCGGCGGCGCCACCATAGAGATTAGCATGACAGAAACCGACGGGCTTCTTGCCCTTGCTCGCGCGGCTTTGGTTGATGAGAGCAAACAAACCCGCATACAATGGCGCGACCGCGCTGGTGCCGCCGATGACTTGCTTTTGTCCGCCGACAAGAACCTGGTAACCTGTTTCCGGATCGGCCGTTCCGGAAACGTCGGGTGCGCCGCGACCAGCAAAACCGCTGGGCGATTTTGGAACAGCGACGCCGGATTGATAAGGGGGCTTCTTGAAAATGTTACTGACGCCGCCCCCGCCCGAGCCCCCTTGGACACCGTTATTCCAAATTGATTCAGCGAGATCTGTATGAGTGCGCAATCCTCCACACGAAATAACCTTATCGTGGGAGCCGGGAAAATCGGCGTGTGGCTTGCCGTCGCTCGTCTCCAGATCGGACGAGCCGGAATCGCCCGCGGCCGCAAAGACCGTGACGTTATTGTCGGCCGCATCCTGCAATACAGCGCTCATCGCATCGAGGTATTGTTTCTTCGAAAAATCCTCCGGTCCGCCCCAACTGATGGAAATGATCGAGGGCTTGTGAGTGGTATCGAAGACAGCCGCGTGGATGGCGTTGGCGAAGCCACGGTCAGTATTGGGAGCAAAGTAAACCACAATCGTCGCCTGGGGCGCGACCGCTCCCGCGACTTCGATGTCCAGCGCCACCTCGCCGTCAGCATTGGGATCAGGCCCGGGAACGTTCGCGCCGCCGAGCACGCCCACTGGAATAATGGTGGGAACCTTGGTCTTGATGCTCTTGAAGTACGCGGCCATATCGGACGAGGTGTAGCCCGTGCCGGTGGGCTTATGCATGGCGCTATCGAAATTGTTTAACTCGATGATGGCGATGCATTGCCCTTTACCTTTGAGCGCCGTCGTCGGAAATCCATATAGCTTCGCCAGCTTCGGCACGGCGAAGCTGAGATTTTTCACGGCGGCGCGGGCGCCGAACCTTTTCGTGCTGCGAAGAAAACGCGAGTGGGCGACGGCGGTGGGTTGAGTATCAAAGCCGGTCCAGCTCAGTAACACAGCCTGCAATTGCGTCGGGATGCGCAGGGAGCCGGAACGCGCCCGATGAGTCACGCCAGCGCGCTTGACCCACCGTAGTTTTCCGGGGTCGATTCCAGCCGCGCGATAATCCTGCAAGGTGGCGCCCACCTGCACCAGCCGAGTATGGAGTGTCTCTTCACGGGTGCTTCCTTCCACGAGCGAAATATGGTTTGCGGCTAGGAAATCATAGACAAGATCGACATCGTTTTGGGTCGCGCCGCCTCCCGCCTTGCGTCGCAGGATCAAGGTGGTCTTGATGAATTCCATGGCGGGGACGGTCCGTCCACCGGCAGGTGATGGCTTGGTAATTTTGCTCGAGGCAAATACTTTGGAGCGTGTCTTAGGCATATTTTTAGGTAGCTGGGTGTTTAGGTTAACTTGAAGAGAAGAGCTTGTCCGAGGCGGCCTGCCGCCGAGCGGCAGGCGTGCGTATCATCGGGCGAATAGCGACAAGGTGGAACTTGTGCGACTGATGCCTGATCATCACGATTTGCGGCTGGTCGAAAAGCGCGAGCCGTTCCTCTCGGTGCACGCTCGCAGCGATCAAGCTCTTCGCTTGGTTCTGCGTTTGCCGGAAAAGGCAGTTGACGTTCAACGGCTCGCGATGCCGGGCACTCACAGAATCGCGATACCAACCGCGGTGTTTATGGCTGAAGCGGCCACATTCAGCGCCGCGTTGATCGCATCTTGCGCGGCGGTCTTGAGAGTTACGGTCACGGCAGCCCGGGCCGAAGCCTCGGACTCTTTGATTTCGTCGAAAGCAAAGCGGACATCGTCGTCATTGATTTTATTAGCCAGGCGGTCGCTCGCGATGGCCGCCACGCCTTCGGCGATCAGTTTCGCGCGAGCCTCGAGATAATTCTTCAGGTCCTCCGCGTGACCTTTGGCCGCGCCAGAGGCGGCGCCCAGCATGCTCTGGACTAATTGGGGTATGTTAATGGACATGGTTTATGGATTCGAGCCGGTTTTCTTGAGACCGGCGCTAAAGATTGAGCTGCGCTTCTTCGCGATCTGAATTTGTTGGAGATCGAGGAGGGTGCCGCGCAAACCCGTGGCCAGCGAAGAGCGCGGCGGGCCGCCGTGTTTTCTCAAGGCCTCGTAGCGCTGCTCGAGCGTGCCCAAGGCCGCGATTTCGTCTTCATTCTTGGCGAAGAGCGACGAACGCGCTTTCAAGGCCCGGACCGTGCCGAGCGATTCGTCGAAGAATTTGTCCCGATCTTCCGCGGTCAACTGTCCAGAATCCGCTCGAAGGATTGCGGTTTCGGTTTTCAACGACAGGTCGGTCAGCAACCGATCCGTCGTCTCGTCGTAAGCCGCGACAAAATTAACCGCGCAACCGCCCAGGACGATGAGCGATAAAAAAAGGAGCGCGAATCGCGCGATCCAGTGTCCGAAAGCCGGCACCGGCAAAGAACGGTTTTTTCTACAGGAGGGTGCGAGGAATTGGGGGGCCATGACTGAAAACTATCAGACTCCGGTGAGTCAAAGCGAGCACCTTTTTCTTGCCGTACCGGCGCGCTGGATTTTCAATACCGGTATGCGGCGTTCCCTCCTTTTTATCGCTGCCGTCGTTTTTTTCGCGCGCGTCCTTCCGGCGCAATCGCCCGAAAAGAACCCGATCGATCAGCTCATTCCCTGGCTGCTTCGGGAGAATGGCGATCTGCGCGAAATACCTTTCAGCAAGGTGATCGCGGACACCACGGGCAAGCGCGTGCTGGCGATCGATCCGAAGAATGGGGCCGACCAGCGCGTAGTTAAGTGCATCAGCGAGGTGCTGGATGAAGTGATGAAGCGCATGAACGCCCCTGAGAGTCCCGTCCAGAACCTGGCCCGGATCAACGAAGCCAGCAGTCACTTCGAAGATTTGTTGCGCGAATTGCTCAACCGCGCGCCCGGTCTCCGTTGTGATTTTCCGCGCACTTCCGAAGACCGCGTCCAACGCTCGGGCTATCCCGATCTGCGGGTCTGGGACACCGCGACGAACCGCATCTTCTATCTCGACCCGAAACTCTACGCCGCGGGCAGTCGCGACAGCAGCTTCCGCACGTTTTATTTCGAGCCGAAAATCACAACCAACAAGGTGCGCGACGACGCTGTGCACCTACTCGTCGGTTTCGAGCACGAACCGAAAAGCGCCGGGCGCTGGACTTTCACCCGCTGGGACCTGGTGGACCTCGCCCATTTCAAAGTGCGCCTGAAAGCCGAATTCCAAGGCAGCAACCACGACATCTATCGGCCGGAAGCGATCATCGCGACAAGCGCGAAATAAGGAATCTACGATCCTCTAACTCTAGGCCGCACATCCGGCACGGGGACAAAACGCTCCTTTGATAGACTCCACTCTGGCAAGGTCTCGACTAACTTCGTCACGACTTCCTGAGGCGCTTCTACCAGGAGCATTCGAGAAGAATCGTCCACTACCTTCAGGTCTGGCAAAGTTCGAATTCGTTCGAGGTCGTCGACCGGGCTGTCGCCGTTTCCCTCGAACCGTAGAATGAAGCGCTCCACACTTCAGTGTAACGCCTCGGGTCTTATATTCAAACCTTGATCAACCCCTGACCTTCGAAGGTCGGTGCGAATCCGAGCGACATCGCCGCCTTCAGGACCTCGTGCGCCATCCTATCCGAGCGAGTTTGATCACGCGCCGTCGCGAGGACGGCCGGTTGCGCGGCCAATAGCTTCGCCGCCGCGCCCGTCACAGCTGGACAGGCCATCGAGATGCCGTCCATGACGGCATACTTGCCTCCCGGAAAAGTCGAAATGATTCCGACACCCGGTCCAGTAACGCTGGTTTCGGGTCCTACGTTGGAGAATTCCGCGATAAAATTGGCCTTATCCTTGCCAAATGGAGAGGCCACATCTCCGAACTCGGTGACGCCGGCGGGAAATGTTCCTTTGCGTCCCAAGGCGGACACTGCCAACGCCAATGAGTCTGAGGCTGGAAAGCTGACCGGCTGGCGACTGTCATTTCCCGAAGCTACGATTACGAGCGTGCCTTTGGCCCGCGCGCCGGCGATTGCCGAATGAATCGCTTCGTCCTTGTCGCCTCCGCCCAGACTCATGTTTATCAAATCGCACCCATCGACCACTGCGTGATCGATTGCCTTCGCGATCGAGAAATTGGACGCTCCGCCCGTTCCTTTGCCGAAGACCCGGTAGCTGCGGAGTACCACCCCCGGCGCGAGTCCCCTCACACCCGAAGGCGAGGTGCCGTGGGCCGCGATGATCCCTGCGACATGAGTGCCATGACCTTCGCCGTTGTCGGCAAAGTCACTGCCATTTTCACCGACGACGGTGTTTTCTCCACCGCTCACGTTGAGATCACCGTGCGGCCCAATACCCGTGTCAACGACGCCTACGGTTATTCCCTGGCCCGCGTTAAGCGGAGAAGCGCCATAAAAGTGCCGAAGGCAATCAGTAAATCCCAGATCAATGGGAAGAAGCTCGATGGTCCCGCCGGTCTTTAGCATCACGTTTCGCTGGAGCGCATTCCAGAACCCGCTCTCGCAATAGACATAAAGCCGTTCCACCTTCTTAGTCGCCCCGCCCAGGGACAAGGCAGCGATTCCCTTGCTATTGCTCGTGGCGCTGGCGCCCAGGCGGTTTGCAAAATCGGTGAACGCCACCACTTTCGCGCCGGCCACTGGCTTCCCATCCCCTTTCGAGACAATCGTCAACGCGATCTTAAGATCCGCCGCCGCGGCTTTCGGCGCCGCCGCCGGCATCGGACGCGGAGCGCGCGCGGGATAATAATAAGCCACGGGGACAATTCGCAACCCGGGCTGCTCGACCTGGAGACTGGAGACAGCTTCGGGCGACATCTCAACGAGTTTCGCGCCGTTCTCGTGGATGGAATCGAGAACTTTGAGTTTGGTCTTGATGCCCGCGGAAAGCGCTTTGCGGGCCTGGGGGACGGCGGCGCGCACGTGCTCCAGGGACATGAGGAAAGAGTGCACGAACGGGGTGGATGGAAGCACCTCTCCGCTGGAGAGTCCTCGAGGCGGCAAGAGAATGAACTGCTGTGGTTTGTTCGAAGGCATATCGTTTTGTTTGCTTGAGTTAGTTTCTTGCGGGTGAAGGAGCGAGAAGGCCAGCGAGCGCGCCCACCGCGGCGGAGCCGAGAGCGACGAGGACATCGGGGATGGTTCTAGGCGTTGACCCGGGACTAAGAGTAATGACGATCGCCCCCAGGAGGGCAATAATGACGGTGGCGGAGAGTGCCGAGACCACGATCCGATAGATCAAGACGTCGGTCTGAAGCGGAGCGGCGATGGTAGCGAGGGTCCCCTTCGGGTCGCTTTTCAATTTTGCCTCCAAGTCCGGATCGGTTTCCAATCTTGCGGCCAATTCTGGCAGGGAACTTATTTTGTAACTCATAATCGGTTTGCTTTCGCTGGGTTCAGGTTTCGCTCTTGTTACTACGGAAAGGCCACCTTGAAGTTCCCGCCCTCTTTCGCGTGGCTCCTCATCCGCCGCTGCAAATACCTCCGCCGGTCCGTGGCCAGCGCCCCAGCCACGCAATGAATTCACATTGCTGAAGGCCACGCGGAAGCGCCGATTGAGAGGAAGAGGAGAATCTGACCTAGCCCATTTCAAAGTCCGCCTGAAAGCCGAATTCCGAGGCAGTAATCGCGACATTTACCGGCCGGACGCGACTATCGCGACCAGTGTGAAGTAAATATCACTAAGCACCGAGTGCCGGAACTACTGTGATGCGTTCCGGGGATTAAAACAAAACGCCGACCCAGGCATTGATTGAATCAACATCGGAGAAATCGGGTGTGGTTTTTCCCCTCTTAAAGGTTAGCCCCACGGAAAAGTGGTGGTCCTTATCCAAAAACAAGGTGGGCGAAACTTCGTAATAATGGTGGACCGCGCTATCGCCGAGCAAGTCATCACGCATGGAGTAATCGGCCGAAATCACAAATTGTTTTCCGATCCAAACATCGGCGTGGAACTTTAAAACGAGGCGAAAGAATTCACTCTTACTCGGATCGAGGGCATTATTGTCATTCTCGAGGATGTGCCCTCCCTCAACGCCAACAAAAGGACGCCAACGGAAAGTGACTCTATCAATCGTTTTTTCGACCCCGATGGCCAACGCTGGAATCGTCGGAGTATAGTACAAGTCGCCTCCGATCGTTGCGGTTTCTTGGTGCCGATCGGTTTCGTAGACCAGCGATATGGCAACCTTGTGCTGAGAAATAAAAGCTTCGAAATTTGGCTGCAAGTAGAGACTAACCGGAAGCCGCCCGCTGAGAGAATCTTGCTCGGCTTTTGCTTGGGTAGAAGTGTGCGCCTCAAACGTGGGCTGAATTTTCCAGTTAAACTCCCAGTTCTGAGTTGATGTGCCGCTGTGAAGAAAGGGGAAACCCTTTGGATTGAGGCCAAGGGCAAGGTCCAACTCGTAGAACGCGGACTCCCCTTTGGATTTGGTCCAACTAAACTTGGCCGGTTCCGTCGCATCGTCGGCCGTTAGAAAGCTTTTCCGGAGAAGAAAGTAATCGCCAAGATTATTCAACAACGATGACTCTTGGGGAGGATTGCTTGCGACGTTTGCTACGGTGATATCGCTATCGACCGACCCCGGAAGGCGATTTCCGTTTGCGTCGACTATCGTCGAGTCGGTGGAGTTGTAGGAGTCACTTACAGAGTTTGGCGCCGTGAGATGAAGGCTCACGAAGATGATCGCGACTAAGGCGCAGATTTTGTGCATGATTGGTTTAGGAATTAACTTTTAACTTTTTTCCAGATGAGCTCGATAAGCTCGCCGAGCGTGGTCTTTTCTCCGACACCGTCGTCGTCTCCGATTGTTTCTCTCCCGCCGTGGGCTCGGACATAATTGTTACTGCGCTCCACCATGCCTTCGATCGCAACGGCATCCATGCCAGCCCCGCCGTGTCCCAAAACGGTAGAGTCGGGCGCCTGACTTACATCATTGTGAGTGATGAAACGAATGCGTTGGTAAACAAACTGTCGCACTTCTTCTTCGGTCATACTGTTGGTTCTCCGGTTGTTTGATGTCGCGCTCGATGTCGTAATTTCAGATTCTGAGGCGGATGTAAAAGTAGGTCATCACTCACTACGAAAACCTTCCGACCAAGTTCTGGAAAAATGCGCGGACGTGATACAAGTGAATCGGGTTCGCAGGGCGAACCCGTCAACTGACATCTCCGCGCTCGTTTCAGCGATAATTCCGACCGGATCGGCACTTTGCGAAAGTTCGTCAGCCATTTGTCGCCCGTCCTGAATTCACATTGCCGTGCAACGCGCTCGACGTAATGGTATCAGCGTGATTGCCGAAGCGCCGCCAGCTCTAGAATTCGATGCCATCGACGATGTCGTGAAGGACATCGCGGCCGGCAAGCTCGTGATCGTGACGGATGATGCGGACCGGGAGAATGAAGGGGATCTCGTCCTGGCGGCGGAGAAGGCGACGCCGAAGGCGGTCAACTTTATGGCGATGCATGGGCGCGGGCTGATCTGTGTGCCGATCGCGAATGAGCGGGCGGAGCAGCTCGGGCTTCAGCGGATGGTGGCGCAAAACCGCGAGATGTATCGGACCGATTTTACGGTGTCGGTGGACGCGGCGCGCGGCGTGACCACGGGCATTAGCGCGCACGACCGGGCCGCGACGATCAAGACGATCGCGGATCCGAAATCGACGCCGGATGATTTGGTGCAGCCGGGTCACGTCTTTCCATTGCGGGCGAAGGATGGCGGAGTCTTGCGCCGGGCGGGGCACACGGAAGCGGCGGTCGATCTCGCGCGAATGGCGGGATTGCAGCCGGCCGGAGTGCTTTGCGAAATCCTGCACGATGACGGAACGATGGCGCGGCTCCCGGAGTTGATGGAGTTCCGCAAGAAACACGGGCTGCGCATCTGCACGATCCAGAGCCTGATCGCGCATCGCCGGCTTACCGAAAAACTGGTGGAAGCCGAGCAGGTGGTGAAGTTGCCCACGGAATATGGCGACTTCGATTTGCATCTCTACCGTTCGAAGCTGGACGGCGCGCATCATTTGGCGCTGGTGAAAGGCAAGATCTCGAAGACGCGCCCGACGCTGGTGCGGGTCCACAGCGAATGTCTGACCGGCGACGTGTTCGGGTCGCGCCGGTGCGATTGTGGAAACCAACTACATGCGGCGCTGCGGCAGATCGCCGACGAAGGCAACGGCGTCCTGGTTTACATGCGCCAGGAAGGCCGCGGCATCGGGTTGGCGGCCAAGATTCACGCCTACAAGTTGCAGGAGGAAGGTCTGGACACGGTCGAAGCCAATGCCCGGCTCGGGTTCGCCACCGACTTGCGCGATTACGGGCTCGGCGCGCAGATTTTGTTCGACCTCGGGGTGCGCAAGTTTCGTTTCTTGACGAATAATCCGAAGAAGGTGGTCGGCCTCGAAGGTTACGGGATTCAGATGGTGGAACAGGTGCCGATCCGCAGCGCGGCGAACCCGCACAACGCGCGCTACCTCGAGACGAAGCGAACCAAAATGGGGCACACGTTGTGAGCCCGCGTCCAGTCTAATGTCGAAACTCGCTCCGTCACGGCCGCGCTCGTCAGGCCGCAAACAGCATTTCGCGATCGTCGCGAGCTTGTTCAACCGGCTCTATGTGCAGGGCCTCGTCGACCACGCCGTGGCGGAGCTGCGCGCGCTTTCACCGGCGGCCGATATTTCGATTCATCAGGTGCCGGGCGCGTTTGAAATCCCGGTCGTGGTGCGTGAGATCGCGTTGAAGAAAAATGCGCAGGCGATCCTCGCGCTCGGCGTGATTCTCCAGGGAAAAACGAGTCACGCCCAGAATCTGGCGCGTTCCGTGACCGACGCACTTCAGCAAATCGCGATCGAGCACGGCGTGCCGGTAATCAACGCGGTTCTGAGTCTCGAGACGGAACAACAGGCGCGCGAACGTTGCCTCGAAAAGGAGATAAATCGCGGCACGGAAGCGGCGCGCGCCGCGGTGACCGTCGGCGAAGTCCTGGACGATTTGCGCGGGAAGTAAGTATGGGTAAACGGCGAGCAGCGCGGCAGGCAGCCGTGCAATTTCATTTTTGGCGCGACCTCCATGGCGACGGCGCGCCGGAGCGGATGGAAGAGTTCTGGGAATTTTGTCCGGCGGTTCCGCGCGTCCGCCAGTTCGCCCAGCCGCTCATCGATGGAATGATCGCGCACCTGCCGGAGATCGACGACCGCATCCGTAAATACTGCGAGAACTACGATTTTCGCCGCATTTCCGCCGTGGACCGAAATGTCCTGCGGCTGGCGATCTACGAAATGCTTTATCGCGACGACATTCCGCCCGTCGTTTCCATCAACGAAGCGATCGAGCTGGCGAAAACTTTTGGCGGACCGGATTCAGGCCGCTTTGTGAATGGAATCCTCGACCGCGTGAAGGATGACCTGACCCGACCTTTGCGGGAAGCGGCGCCGCCGACTCCAGACGAGAATAGACAGGATTAACAGGATTTACGGGATTGGGGAAAAGAACTTCAGCCACCATCCCTTCCCATTCTTCAATCCTGCAAATCCGGTCTGCTTTTCCCGACTAATGAATTTCCTTAAATCGCTTGTCCAAAAATTCACGGGGCGGCCGGTCGACTGGGATGAACTGGAGGAGATGCTGATCCGGGCCGATCTCGGTGTGCCGATGACGCTGCGCATCCTCGAAGCGCTGCAGGCGCGCGCGCAAAGCAGCACGATCACCGCGAACGACATCACCGAAGTCGCGGGCGACGAGATCGGGCGCATCTTGCCGATGGCGCCGTTGCCGATCACGCCGCACCCGGCGCGACCGAAGGTCCTGCTGATCGTCGGCGTCAATGGCACCGGCAAGACCACGTCGACCGCGAAGCTGGCGCATTATTTCAAACGCAATCGCCACAGCGTCATGCTGGCCGCCGCAGATACCTTTCGTGCCGCAGCGATCGAACAGCTGGGTGTCTGGGCGGAGCGGATCGGCGTGGAAATGATTCGCGGCCAATACAACGCCGATCCGGCGGCGCTCTGCTACGAAGCCTACGACGCGGCCGATCGCAAGAATATCGAGTTCCTCATTTGCGATACGGCCGGCCGGTTGCACACGAAAAGTAATTTGATGGCGGAACTGAGCAAGGTGAAACGCAGCCTGGCGAAACAAAATGAAAAAGCGCCGGACGAAACCTTGCTCGTGGTGGACGCGACCACCGGCAGCAACGCGCTTTCCCAGGCGCGCGAATTCCATCAGGCGATCGGGCTCACCGGATTGATCGTGACCAAGCTCGACGGCAGCGGCAAAGGCGGGATCGTGATCGCGATCCAGGACGAGCTCGGCTTGCCGACGCGATTCGTTGGGACCGGCGAGAAGCTCGAAGACATTGCGCCCTTCGACGGCCGCGAGTTTATCGCGAATATGATTTGATTTTTCTGTAGCCGCTTCCCTGTGGGAAGCGTGGCGGTAAACGATGGATGCAGGGCCGCTCTCGAGCCGCCCACAGGGCGGCTGCTACAGAAGAACGCCTCCGCATGACAGCGCCGCTGTTGTAGCACAGACTGGAACCCGTGGCCGACCGAACCAAGACACCGCCCCCAGAGGAAATCGTTCCTCCAATCGCCGCGGGTGGCCTCGCCGGTTTCATCGGAAAGTTCACCGTCGTATTTGGCGCGCGACGCGAGTTGTGGATCACGTTTCTTCTCAAGTTCCTGATTTACGTGGCCTACTCGGTCACCAACAAAACGATGGTCCTGTGGCTGTCGCGGGATCTCGGATTCAGCGACCAGGCAGCGGGGGCGATCGTGGGCTGGGGTTGGGCGCCGGCGATGACGGTGTTCACTTTGCTGGCCGGTTCCCTCACGGACGCGATCGGGCTCAAGCGCACGTTCTACCTCGGCGTTGGAATCTGCACGGTGGCGCGCGCGGTCATGGTGACGACGACCATCCCCTGGCTGGCGCTGTCATGCGGCGTGCTTCCGCTCGCGATCGGCGAGGCGTTGGGCACGCCGGTATTGCTGGCGGCGACGCGCCGTTACTCAACGACCGCACAGCGATCCATGTCGTTTTCCCTCATCTACATGGTGATGAACGTCGGGTACCTCGCCGCAGGCTATATCTTTGATTTCGTTCGCCGTTCGTCTGCGCACTTCAGCCTTCTCGGATTTGAGCCAACAACGCACCAGCAGCTCTTCATGGTCAGCCTCGCGATCGAGATCATCATTTTCCCGGCAATTTATTTCATCCGGCGCGATGAAGACGAGCGCGCGAAGTCACAGGCGCGGTCCGCTTCGTTGCTGGGTGGCCTCGCCCAGACCGTGCGGCAGAGCGCGACGGAAACCGTGCAACTGTTCGGACGGCTCATTGGGCAGTCAGCCTTCGCCCGCATCCTCGTTTTTTTCCTGCTGATCGGGTTCCTCAAAGCGATCTTCCTGCAGATGGATTATGTGTTCCCGAAGTTCGGTGATCGCGTGCTGGGGATGGGTGCGCCGGTGGGAAGGCTCGCAAATATCAACGGCTGGATGATCATCGTTCTGGCGCCGGTAGTTGGAGCGCTGACCCAACGCTTTTCCGCTTATCGAATGGTCATAATCGGCGGCGCGATTTGCGCGGCCGGCGTTTTCATCATGGCCTTGCCGACGACCTGGTTCGTGGCCACCGCCGAGAGCGGATTCGGGCAATGGCTCGGGCACAGCTACCTCGGCCTGGATGGAGCAATTCATCCGTATTATATAATGACCGCGCTTTACCTGGTCGTGTTTTCCGTCGGCGAAGCATTCTATTCGCCTCGCGTCTACGAGTACGCGGCCGCGATCGCGCCGAAGGGGCAGGAAGCATCTTACGGCGCGCTCGCTTACCTTCCGTTTCTCGTCGGAAAGCTGCTCATTGGAACAGCCGGATGGATTCTGGCTGCCTTCGTCCCGGAGCACGGTCCACGACGCCCGGAATTGATGTGGCTGATCTTCGGACTCGCCGCGTCCGTCGCGCCGCTCGGATTAATTGGGTTCCGCCGCTACATTCGGGTTCCGGAAGCCGGACGGGATGCCAGCGTGTAACCATAAAGTTGCGCTTTGCCACTGGCGCAAAGGCGTTTTCCATTTAATGCTAAATCTCTTTCGCCATGACTAGAATCGAACATCCGTCATCGCGTTCCTCTCACCTGACCTTAATCGGCGGCCTTATCTTCGCGGTCGTGCTCGTGGCGGGCACGGTTTGGTGGAGCTACGGCCAGGACAAGAGGGTCGCGGAAAGGACTCACCCGGACGAATTCCCGGTGCCTTCCGTACGAAAGTTGAAGCTGCAGCTCAGCCCCGAACAATATCACGTCATGCGTGAGAACGGCACCGAGACTGCGTTCCACAATGCCTACTGGGACAACCACAAACCCGGCATTTACGTCGACCTCATCACGAACGAGCCGCTCTTTTCGTCCATCGACAAATTCGATAGCGGCACGGGCTGGCCGAGTTTCACCAAACCGATCTCGCCCGATCACGTCGTGGAAAAAGTCGACAACAGCTACGGCATGGTCCGCACCGAAGTGCGCGCTAAAAAGAGCGACTCGCACCTGGGCCATCTTTTCGACGACGGCCCGCCGCCATCGAAGTTGCGCTATTGCGTGAACTCAGCCGCCATGCGTTTTGTGCCGGTGGAAAAACTGAAGGAGGAAGGGTTCCTGGAATTCATTCCGCTCTTTCGGCAACCCGCGAACGAGCCGGCGAAGTAGCCGCGATTGGAACACAGGCTTTCAGCCTGTGCGGCCAGCGGGCTTGTAGCCCGCTGAACATCGAAAAACAGCGGACAGCATGTCCACTGGCCGCACAGACTAAAAGTCTATGTTCCCTTCGTTAGCTTCTCAAAGCGCGGATCGCTCCGCAGCGGATCCCATTCCCGCTCGACCCGCAATGTTCCTGGGGTCGGGCCGTTCGGGATCGCGACCAGCTCCTTCAGTAACTCGATTGCGCGATCGCGATCGCCTGCTTCCGCGTAAATGACGGCGAGCTTCGCTGCGATCAGCGGGCCGTCATAAGCATCCTTCACGATCGGCAACAACTCGGCGGCGCGGCGCGCAGTCGCGATTGCTTCGTCACTGCGGCCGCACTTCGAGTGCACGAGCGCGAGCATCGTCACGAGCTTTGCGTCATCGGAAGCTTTGGCCAGATCGGCTTCCACAATTCGCTGCGTCGATTCGAAGGCGCGCTGCGCTGTCTCGGAGTCCCCGCGGCCGTGCGCGATCAATCCCTCATACCACGCTCTCGGAAAAGTGTAGCCGTCCAGGATTGCCGCCGGGCCGCCCACGCCGATGTCGTTGAATCTTTCGTAGCGCGACTGATTCAGCAGCCGCTCCGCCCCGGCGTAATCCCGTTCCATCAGGCTCACGCGAATCGCGATGTTGGTCACCCCGCCGCCCGGGTCGAAGTCGCCCGGAATGTTGCGCAAAATCGCGCGGAGCGGCGCGAGGTTCCCTTCCGTCCGGAGCGCGATCGCGGCGCGCGCGATGGAAAACAGGTGCGCCTCCGCGTTCACCTCGATTCCATTGGCAAATCCGAGCGCGGCTTCGTCGTTGCGACCCAGGCAGGCGTAGGTCTCCGCGAGATTCCAGAGCACCGATGGATTGCGCGGATCGAGCTCCTTCGCTTTTTCGAAATTGGCGAGCGCGTCTTCCCAGCGGCCTTGACGGCGATCGACGGCCGCGAGGGCGTCCCAAACCTCGGCGTCGTTCGGCGCGGCGGCATGCGCGATGGCCAGCTCGGTTCGGGCCAGCTCGTAGTCGCGGTAGCCGTAATAATAATAATAGGCCAGTGCGAGGCGCACATCGCTGGAGTCCGGTTGCAGGTGGTGCGCCGTGTCGGCGGCGAGTTTGGCCTGCGTCAGCCGGCTCCGGGTTCGATCGTAGCCAAACCAATAAAGTTCCGCGTGGAAGCGCGCGGCGAGACAATGGGCCAGCGCGAAGTGCGGATCGCGTCCGATCGCGTCCTCGAGGAGGCGTAATGCGCGTTCGCCGTTCTCTCGCGGATCGCCCGAGCCGCTCCAGCGAAACAAGTCGCGAGCGCGAAGAAACAAATCGTAGGCGTCGAGGTCGCTCGTCGGATGCATTTGCAGACTGACTTTCTCGCGCGGCGAAAGATTGGCGCGGAGCGCAAACGCGATCCGGCGGGCCAGCTCCGTCTGGAGCGCGAAGAGGTCGGTTATCTCGCGATCGTAAGTGTCGTTCCAAACATGGAGATCGGTGCGGGCATCGATGAGCTGGGCGTTGATCCGGACTCGATTCGCCTCGCGCCGCACGGTCCCTTCCATCACGTAAGCCACGCCGAGCGCTTCGCCGATCTCGCGCAGGTTGCGCGTGCCGCTCCGGTATTGGCGCACTGAAGTGCGGCTGATTACTTTCAGGTCTGCCACCTTCGCGAGACTCGAAAGAATGTCGTCCTGGATGCCGTCAGCGAAATAGGTGTTCTGCTGGTCGTCGCTGAAATTCTCGAATGGCAACACCGCGATGCTTTTTTCCGGCGGCGGCGCGGCCGGCGATTTCGCGATGATAACTGGACCGGGCTCCTTCGCCTCTTCGAGTTCATCCGTGCGCTTGATGCCGCTGGGCGTCAGGTCGAAAGCCCATGAAAGAAGAAGCGCTACGGGAAAACCAAGCACGAGCGCGACGATCACCAGCCGCACCGCCCATGTCGGAATGTCGAAGAAGGGAAAAACCTGAGTCGCGATTTGGATCAAAAGCCAGCTCAGGATCGCGTAAGCCACAGCTACGCGATAAACCTTGCGCCGCTTCAGCTCGGTAAAGAATTTTTTCGCGTCCATCGCTTTGCTTGTCGCTTTTAGAATGTAGAGGCGCTTGTGCCAAGTGCCTGTTCCATTAGTTAGGCCCTTGACACAAGGGCCTCTACATCTTCCCTGCTCGATGCCACCGGCGGCAAAACATTCTTCCGTCGCCCGCGAAGATCGGTCGGGGCTCATTGCCGGCATCGCGGCTTTCGGCACCTGGGGCCTGATTCCGATTTACTGGAAGTTGCTCAGCAATCTTCCCGCGTTGGAGATCCTCGCGCACCGTTTCGTTTGGACCACCGTGTTTCTCACCGGCTTGCTCAGCTTCCAACAGCGCTGGCCCGAGGTGCGCGAAGCCATCCACTCGCGGCGCGCGCTCCTCTACTGCTTCGCCAGCGGTCTCGCGATCTCGGTGAACTGGCTCTTCTTCATTTGGGCGGTGAACGTCGGTCGCGTCATCGAAACGAGCCTCGGTTATTTCATGACGCCGCTCATCAACGTCCTTTTCGGCGCGACGTTTTTGCGCGAGCGCCTCACCCGGTGGCAATTCGTCTCCGTCTTGCTGGCGCTGGTTGGCGTGCTGAACCTGACGCTGGGCTACGGGAAATTTCCGTGGCTGGCCATCACCCTTTGCGTCTCATTCGGCCTCTACGGATTGCTCCGAAAAAAATCCGGCGTGCGCCCGATTCCCGGTCTGTTTCTCGAAACGACTTTGCTCGCTCCGATCGCCGCCGGCTACCTAGTCTACCTCCTGACCGTCGGCACCTCGGCGCTCGGTTCCGCGTCCTGGTCGTTCCTCCTGCTCCTCATCAGCACCGGCATCGTGACGGGATTGCCGCTGGTTTGGTTCGGCCATGCCGCGCGTCATCTCCGCCTGACTACCGTCGGTTTTCTCCAATATCTTTCGCCCAGTTGCAGTTTCTTTCTCGGCGTCTTTCTCTATCACGAGCCTTTCACCCGCGCGCACTTGATCACCTTCATCTTCATCTGGGTCGCGCTCGTTATCTTTACCGCCGAAGCCATCTGGCGCTGGCGCTCAGGCCGGGAACAGGAGGAGGCGATCCCGGAACCGCTGGCGCAATCCGCGCATTAGCACCACGTTAGTCACGCGCCAATGACCGACGACGACTTCCAATACGCGATCGAAAACACCCGCGTGATCCTCGCGCCTGAAAAACAGATCGCCACTTTCGGCAGCACCAGTTTTCGTTTCTACCTGATCTCGGAACTCATGGATCAGGTAAACGAAATCCGCGTCCGCGACGGCCGGATCCACGCCGAGCGTCCGCAAATCCTGACGCCGGAACATTATTGCCGGCTGCTCCTGGAAGGCTTCGGCGAGAAGGCCGCGAGATATGTGGAGATGCTTCGCGAGCGCACGCGCGACATGGCCGTGCTCCGTTACGGCTTCCAATTTCGCAAAACCGACGTCGTAGAGAATCGCGTCCGCGATACCATGGAAGCGGTCATCGAACGGACTCGCCGCCAGGTCGAGCATTCCGAAGAACCACTCAGCGCCGTGATTCAAGGCGTCGACGACGCGTGGGAAGTTTGCCTGCTGAAATTCACCATCGACCTCATCGAACGCTCCTGCGGCGGCAACCTCGGCGATTTCCGAAGGCGCGGGCTGGTTTAACAGCCGAATGTTGAAGGCTGACATTAAAGATTATCAAGCCGAGGTAATGGCGATTGTTGGATATGCCGTTCGGCAGTGTCAAATGGTCGAGTACACGATCTCATACTGTTGGCTGTTGAATGCCAAGTTCCGCCGGGATTCGGGCCGAGCATTTTATGAAATTTGGGACATTGATGAGGCCACGGAAAGAAACGCCCGAAAAACTCTCGGAGGCCTGTTGAGTACAATGAACGCCGACAAGTGGTTTAAGAAGCCGCTGCGTTCGCGACTCACCCGGTTCGTCAAAATGCGAAATCGACTTATACACACATGCTTCCGCGGAAAGGGCGGATTTAACGTGCGGCGAAGGAACGACCTCATTCGACTACACCGGCTAGCATCGAACATCATCCACGATGGAATCTATTTCGAAGAAGTATTCGATGCTTTCTTGGGTATGCAATCCGAACTTGGACTTGAGATCGGCGCACTGAGAATCCGGGATCCCAAAATGCTATCTCGCCTCATTGAACAGAAGCAAAAGAGGGGAATAATGCGCGAGTTTTTTAAGGTGATGAAGAAGCGCGTACGTTAAGACGACTGTGTTCGCAAACGCTGTCTTCGATGCGTTACTTGGATTGAATTTGCGCGTTGCGGCGCCAACACCGCCCGTTATCTTTCGCGTATGAGCGTCGAAGAGATCGAATCGGCTGTTTCGAAATTGTCTGAGCCCGAGCTCAGTCGTTTCATTAGATGGTTTGAGGAATTCGCTGCCGACGAGTGGGATCGACAGATTGAGACGGATATTCGTGCAGGCCGTTTGGATGCGGCGGGCAAACGGGCAGATGAACAATTTGAAGCTGGGAACTGCACCCCCCTTTGAACCATTTTGCCGCGCCTGAGTTTTGGCAGACCTATGGCGACCTTCCTCCTGAAGTTCGCGACCTTGCCGACAAGAAATTCGCATTGCTGAAGGCCGATCCACATCACAGCTCGATCCGACTAAAGAAGGTCGGACAATATTGGTCAGCGCGCATTGGCTTGCATTACCGCGCTCTTGCGAGGGAACGGGCAGACGGCCTAGTGTGGTTCTGGATCGGACCACATCGTGAATACGATCATTTCATCAGATCATGACTTCCTGTACCGCCGCATCAGTTTGAAAAAACGGAGTGTATCGCGGATCGGGTGGATGCTGCTGACTTCGTCGGAGTAAACGGTGCTGATGGGGACCGACGCGATGCGACAACCGGCGCGGCTGGCCAGGATAAGCATTTCGGTTTCATAATCGAAACGCTCGGTGCCGCCTAACAAATCGGGAATGATTTCGCGGTGGACCATGCGGAAACCGCACTGGGTATCGGGAATATCCTGGCCGCAGACGCGGCTGATCTTGCGGCTCATGTAGCGATTGACCGCGCGGCGCACGAACGGCATTTCGCGCACGTCGTTCATGCGAGTGCCTATCAGCAGCTCGCCGAGCCCGGACGCGGCGGCCGCGAGGAAGCGCTCGATCTCTTCGGGCAAATGCTGGCCATCGCCATCGAGGATCACCACATAGGTCGCGCCATGCTCGAGCCAGTAACGAAAGCCGCTCTTGATCGATTCTCCTTTGCCGCGGTTTTGTTCGTGGACAATCACACCCGCCCCGGCATTTTTCGCCAGCTCCGCCGTCCGATCAGTCGAGCCGTCATCGACCACCACGACGTTGGCGAGCTGCAGGAGCGTTCGCCGCACTACGTCGCCGATATGTTTCTCTTCCAGGTAGGCCGGGATGACAGCAGCGACGTTGATGCGGTCGATTGGAATCGTGCTTTGAGCTTCCGCCATTTTCAGCGGACGACCGGATGAAAGTCGGCCGCGTGATAGGAGCTGCGGACCAGCGGACCGGAAGCCACGTGCGCGAACCCTTTCGCGCGCGCGATCTCGCCATAGGCTTCGAAGCGTTCGGGCGAAACGAATTCCACGACCGGCAAATGCTCCGCGCTCGGCCGGAGATACTGGCCCATCGTCAAAACCTGGCAGCCGACCTCGCGCAAATCGTCCATGACCTGGAAAAGTTCCGGCTCTTTTTCGCCGAGGCCGAGCATCACGCCGCTTTTCGTCACGATCTTCGGCGCCAGCTTCTTCGCCTGCTGCAAGACCTCCAGCGAGGTGCGGTATTTCGCACGCGAACGAACCAGCGGCGTCAGGCGTTCCACGGTCTCCATGTTGTGATTGAAAATATCCGGCGCGGCGTCGAGGACGATCTGGATGCACCAGGTCTGGGCGTGAAAATCAGGGACGAGCACTTCGACGATCACCGAGGGATCCATCTCGCGGATCGCGGCGATCGTCCGCGCAAAATGGTTCGCGCCGCCGTCCTTCAGGTCATCGCGCGCGACGGCCGTGACCACGACGTGTTTCAACCCCATCCGCCGCACGGCTTCGGCCACGCGTTGCGGCTCGTCTTCTTCCAAGGCAAACGGTTTCGCGGTCGTAACCGCGCAAAAACCACAAGCGCGCGTGCAACGTTCGCCCGCGATCATCAGCGTCGCGGTTCCTTGGCTCCAGCATTCCCAGCGGTTCGGGCATTGCGCGCTCTCGCAAACGGTATGCAGTCGGAGATCGGAAATGAGCGCCTTGGTCGAAAAGAAAACCGGATTCGAAGGCAATCGCACTTTGATCCAAGGCGGCTTCTGCGCCTGGTGCAATGCCGGATCGATCTTCACGCAACTCATCAGGGAAGAAAGAGTGACATGTGACGAGTGACAAGTGACAAGTTAGGGAGAGCGCTGCTTGAGTTCATGTCCCTCGTCACATGTCACTCGTCACTTTCTCAAAGCTTCGTCCTTCCGGAAAGCGCCTGGTAAAGCGTCAGCTCGTCGGCAGATTCGAGGCCGCCGCCGGCGGGAAGTCCGTGGGCGATGCGAGTAAGCGTGACTGGAAACGGTTTGAGGAGCTCGACGAGATAATTTGTCGTCGCCTCCCCTTCCACGTCGGCGGCGAGCGCGAGAATGATCTCGGAGAATTTTTCGGCTTCGACTCGCGCCAGCAATTCCTTGATTCGTAAATCGTCGGGACCGACGTGATCGAGCGGGGAGATGCGGCCGCCTAACGAATGGTAGTGGCCGCGGAACGCGCTGGTTTTTTCCAGCGGGAGAATGTCGGTGGCTTGTTCGACGACACAAAGCAGATCGGCGGCGCGCGAGGTATCGGAGCAAATGCCGCACAGTTCTTCCATGGTGAAAAATCCGCAGCGCGGACAGGGCCGGACGGTCTCGCGCGTGGCGGCAATCGAGCGGGCGATCGTCTCAGGCTGGTCGCCGCGCGCCTGGACGATCCAGAGCGCGATCCTTTCCGCCGAGCGCGGCCCGATCCCGGGCATCTGGCGCAGTTGCGTGATCAACTCCCGGATCGCAGAGGGATATTCCGTCTTCCTCAAAACCGGAGGCAACTCACTGGTCCAGAGGCGTGCTGGTCAACTGCAAGGCGAGCGGCTCGAGCCGGCGCAGATACAATTGCAGGGGGCGATCCTCTTCTCCCTCCGGGCCCCGGGCATTTTGAAATTGCGAGTAAGCCTCGGCCCACCGTTTTTCCCGGTAAAGCACCACGCCGTTCCAGAACGCGTCCCGCCGGGTAATGACCTCGCGGGAGGCATTGAGCGCCAGCGCGACCGGTTCGTAAATCTCGTGCCGTTCGCGAACATCGACCCCGCTCAGGAAATCGATGGGCCGCGCGACCAGGATCTTGCTCGCCAGCTCAAACGTGCGCGGCCCGAGCAAGACGCGCGAGCCATAGAAGCGGTTCGCGATGCAAAACCGGCGCGCTAATTCCACCGGTTCGCCCGCCGCGAGCATGTTGCGCTGGCCGTTATTCTTGAGCGGCGCCATGATCATCGCGCCCGAGCTGACACCGGCGTGGACGCCCGCGTTCCGCAGCGCGTCCGATTTGCTGGCCTTGTTCACCTCGGCAAATGACTGGGTCAACGCCATTGCTTTTCGCGTCGCCTTCTCGGCATGTTGCTTGTCGTTTTCCGGGAAACCAAAGATCGCGACGACGCCTTCACCACCGGCCGATTCGATGTAAGCGCCTTCAGCCCGCAACGACTGGATAGCGTGCGCGATAAATCTTTCCGTGATTTCGGCGAATACCGCAGGCTCACATTCCTCGGCGAGATCGTGTTTGTTCGCGAGATCGCAGACGACGGCGGTCACTTCGCAGACGCGCGCGCCGGAATCGCCATACGTGTCGCCACGCCGGGCGCGGGCTCGCGGTTTTTCGACGACCGGCGGCGGGGCGACCGGCTGGGCTGCCATCGCGGGCGCCAGCGCGGGCTTGGCCGCTTCCGGCACTACGGAGATCGGCGCGGGCCTGGGTGTCGGGCCGGCCGCGATCTTCGGCGGACGCGAGCGCCTCTCTTCGAGATAGGCGCCAAACCAGATGAACAAGAGCGAAGCGAGATAGCCGAGAACAGCCGCCGTCATGGCCGGCAGCGGTTGGAATTCCAACTTGTAAAGCGAGCAAACCCAGGCGACGCCCGCCAATTCCACGAGTAGAATCGCGACGATGAAACCCATCCGGCCGCGCCGCGAAGCTGCCAGGGTCAGAAACGCGACGCCTGCCGCCGCGACGAACGCGATCGCGTACTGCACCGCGGCCATTAATCGCGTCGTGGTCTCCGGAAGCAGACCACTCACGGCATGCTCCGGACGCAAGAGCCATCCGCTCATTTCCAGGCCGACGATGAGCCCGCCCACGATCAAACCGATGATCAACCCTGCGATAACGTTCCGCTTCATCTAGGAACTGGATGTTTGCCCTGACGCACGTGGATAGTGTGATTGAACAACGAGATCACTCAAGAACTTATCCGGCGCGTCGATCGCTTCGCGGCCAAGCACGAAGCTTTTCTGGCCGCTGTTTTTGTGGACCAGGCTCAGGCCGAATTGGTAATCCTTGAAAAGATGCGCGCAAAGATCGGGCATCGTCATCCGCTCGGCATGGGCCCGCTCGATCAGGCGCGCGATCGCCGGCGGATCGAAAACAATTTCCAGTCCGTGGGCTTTCTGGAAATCCTCCGTGAACGCCAGCGCGCTTTTTTCCAAGGCGGCTTCTTCCTGTTTGTGGCCTTCGACCATCAATCGATCGAGCACCTTCTTCGGCTCGCGCACCAATTCCGCCGACACCCGGAGCTGGCTTAGGCCTGAACCGGCCAGGTAATATTTATAGTCGCGAAATAGTTTCTCCCAGACCGTGAGCAAACCGCGCGCGCCGGTTTTTTCCTTCGCCGCTGCTTCCGCCATCAGGCGTAACGCTTCGTCCTCGAAACTGATCTCGATCCCGTAGGCCCGGAACGCGCGCTCGTATTGCCGGAGAATACTGCCCTCGGAAAACTTCATGATTTGATAGAGATCGCCCGCCGCCAGTTCCTCGCACACAACCCGCACCGGCAGCCGGCCGATGAACTCCGGCTCGAACCCGTACTCGATGAAATCCTGGGTGCCGACGTACTGGAACAACTCATTGTCCATCACCAGGCGCGGCTCGGTGTTGAACCCGATCTGCCCTTGCGTGAGCCGACGCGAAACCTGCTGCTTCAAGCGCTCGAACGCGCCGCTCACCACGAAAAGAATATGGCGCGTGCTGATGGTCTCGCGCTTCGCCTTGCCGCCGCGGCGCTGAAATTCGAACGCCGCCTGGAGTTGCGCCTGCAAATCATTCGCGCTCCGGAGCGGCACGTCGGTTTCTTCCATTAACTTAAGCAGCGTCGTCTGCACCCCGCGCCCGCTCACGTCGCGGCCCATCATGTTTCCGGCGGCGGCGAGCTTGTCGATTTCGTCGATGTAAATGATCCCGAACTGCGCCAGCTGCACGTCGCCGTCGGCTTTGTCCACCAGCTCGCGCACCAGGTCCTCGACGTCGCCGCCGACGTAACCGGTCTCGCTGAATTTCGTCGCGTCCGCTTTCACGAACGGCACCTTGATCAGGTCCGCGATGTGTTTGATGAGGTAGGTTTTCCCCACGCCCGTCGGCCCGACGAGAATGACGTTCTGCTTCGCATACTCAGTTTCCTCGGCGCGGGCGGCGTCCTCCTTCTCGAGCCGGCGCAGGTAATTGACGTGGTTGTAGTGGTCGCAAACCGCGATCGACAGGACCTTCTTCGCCTCGTCCTGCTTGATCACGAACCGGTCGAGGTGCGCTTTGATGTCGCGCGGCAGGAAGTCGAAAACGAACGGCTCGTCGCCGGTCGCGCTTGGCTTTTCCTCTGCGGGCGCCTCAGCGGTCTGCGGTTCGGTGTAGGTCGTGAACGCTACCTTGTCGCCGAAATTCGTTTTCATGAATTCGGAAAGCTTCGCCTTGAGTTCTTCAGGCGATGGAAATGGCGGATTCTGCGTCATGGCTGCTCCGCCCGAGCGCGGGCCCGGTTTGGAGAGCCGTAACTTAGCATCGTCGAATCCCGTGTAAACACGGTCGGGATGCAGGGGAGAATGACGAAATCCGAATGACGAAGGACGAAGGAATGACGAAGCCCGAAATTCGAATGAACGGTTTCGATTGGGTTTGGGTTATTCGTCATTTGGGTTTGTTTCGTCATTCGTCATTCGTCATTCGTCATTTTTACCATCCTGCACTGGTAACGGCGCCGTTACTTTTGCCCGTTTGACCGTGCCGAATGCAGTCGTACGCTTTGGCATGAAAACGTTAATTGTGAGTGCGGCGATCGGGGCGCTGGCTCTCGGCTCGGCCCTGGCTAAGCAGCCGGTGGTCGAACAAAAGACCCAGGCGGATAACGCGGACTACGAATACGTCCCCGTCACCGGGTCGCATATCAAACAGAAAGTCAGGAAACGCCACACCATTACCGATACCCGGACTGGGAACGTTCTGACGATCGACCAGCGGGAGATGCAACGGAACGGCAACGGCGATCTCGCCAGCCAGTTGAGCCATTATCCCGGGATTTCGATCAGCCGCGGCCGTTAAGCGGCGGTGAATTGTAGGGCGTTTCTATGAAACGCCGTCTGCGGACGGCGTGACTATCGCTATTTCCGCCCTTCGAGCCGCTTCGTCAGCTTTGTTTCTTCTTCCTTGAAGGCTTCGTTCAAGCGGCCACGCAATTGCAACTTGCTTTGCGCAGCCCGCAGGGCGGTCAAGGCGGCCGTTATTTGTTCCGGCTTCGTAAACGCCTGCGATTGCTTCTGCCAATCGGCATAAACGCGATAGTCCGCGAGAAATTTTTCTGCGAGCGGTTTGTAGTCGTTGATCCAGGCGTAAGCGCCCGTCGACTGGCTGCGCTGGAATTGTTCGAAGAGCGCCGCGGCACTGGCAAAGTCGCTTTGCTGCCAGTCTTTCACCGCGAACAGGAACAGCGCAAACGCATCGGGCGACATCGGACCGGGGACTCGCGCCGACGCGGCGGGGATGGGCTCGGCCGCATTCATGGTGTGCGCGGTTTGGGTGAAGAAATCCGCGAGCGCCTTTTCCTCGGGCTTGGTCGAAAACGGCCCGGCCTTTTCCAATTCTTCAAAGGCCTGGCGCGCCTGGGTTGTATAACCGCGCAGCAAATTCGCCAGGCCGCGATGGAGCCGGATCCAATTCAGGAGCGGCTGTTTGTTTCGCGCTTCACCGGCCAGCCGGATGAACGTCGTCCGCGCCGCGTCGTACTTTCCTGCGATCAGTTCCCGTCGCGCATCGTCATACAAATGGCGCAACGTCTCTTCACTTGATTGCGCTGATTGCACCTTTGCCAATTGCTCGGCCTTCGCCATTTGCGCGGAGTGCCTCTGTTGAAAATAGAAAGCGCCCGCCCCGAGCAACGCCGCCAACACGACCGCGGCGATGGCAAGCCGGCGGCGCCAGGCTTTCCTGCCGGACGGATTCAGCGCATCGCGCGCCTGCTCTAGCGCATCGATCACTTCTTCATACGAGGCGAAACGCTGCCCTGGGTCGGGCGCGATCATCCGGTCGATCGTACGGACGGTCTCCCGCCGCAGGCCGGGCACGACCGCGCCGATGCTCAACGGATTATTCTTCAGGTCGCGCAGGGCCGTGGCGGAATTTGTTTCTCCTTCAAACGGAGGCCGGCCCGCCATGGCGTGGTACAGGGTGGCGCCGAGACTGTAGATATCGCTTCGAAAATCTTCCGGCTCGTTGTTTAATCGCTCCGGGGCGACGTAATAGGGCGTGCCCCAAATCTCATTTTGCGCTTCCGCATTTTGCTCCGCCGCCACCGCCAATCCGAAATCGCCGA
>QHNH01000042.1:0-2182 GCA_003218375.1 Verrucomicrobiota bacterium
CACATTCGCTTGACGCGTGCGGGTGATCTCATCTCCGCAAAAGATGCATTCTGCCCGGCTATTTGTTTGAACCACTCTTTTTTGTCCTTTATCAGCTCCTCTTTTGAGGCTTGTTTCGCTGCAAGATAGAAAGCCACCTCGTCAGCAAACATTTTGTCGTCTTCAAGTCGTTTTTGAAATTCTTTGCTTTCCTCAGGGTTCAGCATTCCGCTGAAATAGGCATCAATATAGTCGAGATAATTCTCCATTTTTTTAGGTTTTGGTTAAGATGAGCGATACAATTGCTTCAATTTCTCAAGACACCTTAACCTACTGGTTTTTACTACGTCAGACGTTTTATATTCCATTGCCAAGGCGATTTCCTTATCGCTGTATCCATCGGCCCAGAGCAACAACATCTGGCGGCAGTTATCGCCAATTTGATTCAGCTTTTCTCTCAGCAACTTCCAGTCTGTTTTATCCATAAGTTCCTGGATGATCGTCTTGGAAGTATCGGCAACCTCGAACATTGGATCGGAAATCGATAAAGTTCTGTGGATGCTGCTCCTATTAGTCGACTTTTTTCTTATAAAGTCAACATATTTATTGTGAAAAATCTGGTAGACCCAAGTTTTTAAGGAAGACCGGCGTTGAAAGGAGCCGTTGCTTATTTTTTCAATAGCAGATAAAATCGCATCGCTGTAAACGTCAAAAGCTTCTTCTTCAGATAACGAGTATTTATGGATAGCTTCCTTAATAAAGTAAGCATAGCGGGTAAAAAGACGCTCCTCCCCCTTTTTTCTCTCGCTTCCATTCTGTTCAATGCTGTCGATTAATTCCCGTTCATCCGGCAGAAGAAATGGCTTTAAAATATTCACTGGTGGTTGTTCCTTCTAAGTTAACAAAAACAAAATGTATAATAAAATGGACTCCGCGTGTTTCCCCGTTATTCTTGATTGCGACCAATTATTTATTCAACGCTACGCACCAAGAGAATTTTAAAACATAAAAATCATGAAAGCACAAACCACCATACTGGAAATGCTCCTTTTCACGAACACGTCCTTCGCAAAGAGAGAGTTTTGTGAACGGAATGATTGGGGTGGTAATGAAGGGCGACGCTTCCTTGCAGACCATTTAGAGAAAGCGTGTTGGTCAGGAGTTCTTTTCGAGATGTTCCCGGACATGTTTGAACCGAAGGATCGGAAGAGTATGTGTGTATGGAAAGTGAACCAGGCCGAACAATTCATACATGTGGACCTGGGCAACTGTATCGTGCTTCCTGAATTTGCTACATCCGTTGACCCGTATTTTTTTCTGCCCGCTGTAGTTTATCAGAATTAAAATAAAAGTCTGTTTCCTTTTTGTTTTTGATTGCGACCAATTATTATCACGTTTGAAAAAGACCCGGAAGACAATATCCGAACTTTCTTTAGGCGCCAAAAAATTTTTTCGATCTGATCTCTTTGAAACACTGCTTGAGCTCACTACCCTACAAACCTTTGAAAACTATCACCCAATTTTTACAACTATTAAACTTTAAAAAAAATGAAAAAGATTTTATTTGCCGCTGCAGTATCAGTTTACTGTTTGCTTATTGCTCTAACCAGCAACGCACAGGGAACCGCAGTTCCCGCCGAAGTGCAGAATTCCTTCAATGCTCATTTCAAGAACGCCCAAATGTCAAGGTGGGTAGCCATCCAGGATTCGCACGTAGCCACATTCACTATGGACGGTCAAACCTGGAGAGATGCCTATTTTACCAACGATGGTGACTTCAAAGGTGTTGGTCGCCACATCACGCAGGATCAATTGCCTATCAGTGTGCAGGAAAAACTAAACAATGACTACAGCAAGTATGATATTATCGAGCTGTATCAATTCGACTGCACAGAAACAGGCACTTGTTTTTTCGCAACAATGCGGAATGAAAAGGCCAATCTGACTCTTAAACTCGATGATCTCGGATATGTTGCCTATAGCAGAAAAGACAAGATCAAACAAATAAAGACAAGTGACGCCCTTGCCTCTGTTGATAGAAAGCATTGATATTCTCTCGCTGGTTTCTTGGCCTCTTTTCACTACCATTCCCCATTAGGCCCCGTCCTACGATGCAAAATCCCCTTTCAGGGGATTTTGTTTTTTTAAGAGGCCGGGTTATGATATTCCCATTAATTTGCTGAAAAATTAAGCTCCATGGTTC
>QHNH01000042.1:2218-3866 GCA_003218375.1 Verrucomicrobiota bacterium
AGCAGTAACAATCAACTCGAGCTAAAAAAATTCATTGCATCATTTGATATTCTTACTCTGATCATTACCTGTGTACTTGGGATGGGTTGCTTCATCATTATTTTTTTCTACAAAAATAGAAGGTTGCAATTCAGGCTTTCTATCGCACTGCTCATTCTTTCTATTCTTAATCTCGTTATTTATTTTACCAGGCTTGGCAAATTCTTAAATGGAGATCTTTCATTCGCGGCGATTTTTGCTCTTACTATCCCAATTTTTCTTTTCCTGGCGGCAAGGGGTATCCGGAAGGATGAGAAGTTGATAAAAAGCCTGGATAGATTACGTTAGTGCAGCCATTTCGAGGATTCCTCAAACCTAAACGTACTCGGTACAAATTTTACGAGTCTTGATGTCGACCATTTCCGCAAGGGAGTGTACCATGTCTTGTTTTTCACCAACAATCAAGTGAAAAGTTCGTCGCTGCTGGTTGTGAGAAGATAGGTTTTAGTGCAAAAATTTTTAGAAAATAAATATTGCAAATACTTGCATAATCAGAATAGGCCTATTACATTTGTGAACTCTCCTATCTGCTGAAAACCGTGCCCGATCTCCAAAAACCAAGTTTGTTCCTTTTTTTCTCTGAAAGATCAGTTTTCCTTTTTTCTTAAGGGATCGCAATGCGCGACCATTCACTAAAAAAATTCACAGCATGAGGATTTTTTACGCTGGCCCCGTGACTTTTTTTTCGCCTTCGACGTTCACATGTTCAAACTTTGAACCTGCACGCACTTACATCCGTTCTTCATATCCAGTTAGTCTCATTGTGCCCAAAAAGTTTACTAGTGATTGTATGAGAGTGGTTTTTCGGGTGCATCTTCCAAACAGAAATATTCAGTTAGCAATGACCAATAATAGGCCGGGGATTAAAATAGACGAGATCAATAACACGCATTTGTTGCGTCGAATTTAATAGGGCAACAATACAAAGAAAGTACCCTCCTCATTGTTGCTGACCGTTTTTCATAGGGTACGGATTATTTAACGGGCCGCCTTTTCTAAGGTGGCCCTTTTCATTTACGAAAAAAACTTTGCAGTCCAACTTTGCTTTATTTTCTTTAAACCTTCTGGTTTCCCTTCGTATACCAGGTTTCCTCCTTCGTCACCGGCTCCCGGTCCCAAATCAATTATCCAATCGGCACTTCGGATCACTTCCATGTTATGTTCGACGACAATGATGGAATGACCCTGTTCGATAAGCGCGTGGAAGGAATTGAGCAACTTTTTTATATCATGGAAATGAAGTCCCGTTGTCGGTTCATCAAAAATGAAAAGGATCTTGCCGTTACCTTTTCCTTTGCCCAGAAACGAAGCCAGCTTTACCCGCTGTGCCTCACCGCCAGAAAGAGTGTCCGACGATTGTCCAAGCTTCACATAGCCTAATCCCACATCGCTCAGGGGTCGAATGGCTTTCACCAGGTTTTTTTCCTCGTAAAAAAAACTGATAGCGTCGTCGACGCTCATGTCCAACACATCAAAAATACTCCTGCCTTTGTAGATTACCTCCAACACCTCTTCTTTGAATCGCTTTCCATTGCATACTTCGCACGTAAGGTGTACATCAGCGAGAAATTGCATCTCCACAATTTGTTCTCCCTCGCCTTTACAAGTG
>QHNH01000016.1:0-21867 GCA_003218375.1 Verrucomicrobiota bacterium
AACGCGCTCATCGTCGCGCCGACGGCGGACCTCGACATGGCGACCGACTCCATCTTTTTCGGCGCGGTGGGAACGGCAGGGCAACGTTGCACTTCCACGCGGCGGATTATCGTCCATGAGTCCGTTGCCGATGAAGTCCGCAAACGGCTGCTCGCCGCTTACACGTCGGTCAAGATCGGAAACCCGCTGGATTCGAAAACGCTGATGGGACCGCTCATCGATTCTGCGTCCGTCGATAACGTCCAGCGCTCGATCGAGAAAGTGAAAAGCGAAGGCGGCGAGGTCCTTTACGGCGGCGAGAAACTGGAGGGCGAGAATTTTTCGGGCGGCTGTTACATGAAACCATGCCTCGCCACGGCGCGTCCCGATTTCGAGATCGTCCAGGAGGAAACTTTCGGGCCGCTGGCCTATTTGATGACCTACCGCGATTTCGATGAAGCGCTCGCGATTCACAATGGCGTGACCCAGGGATTGAGCTCGTCGATTTTCACGAACGACATGCGCGAGGCGGAGAAATTTTTGAGCGCGGCCGGGAGCGATTGCGGGATCGCGAACGTCAATACGGGTACGAGCGGTGCCGAAATCGGCGGCGCGTTTGGCGGCGAGAAAAATACCGGCGGCGGCCGCGAAAGCGGGAGTGACGCGTGGAAAAATTACATGCGCCGCCAGACCAACACGATTAACTTTTCGAGGGAACTTCCGCTCGCCCAGGGCATCCAGTTTGGCGCGGGGGAGGGGAGCGCGACGGTTTGATTATGACGACAGCAACTCTCAGCGAACAGCAGTCTACCGCGGCAGAGAAACGATTCGAGTGGCCGCTTTGTTATGAGGCGGAGAACTTCGTGCTCGAACGGATCAACGCGTTTACGGAACGCAACAGTTTTGCGCGCGCGCTGGCGACGCGGATGCGTGATGAAACCGGAACGCTGATCCTCGACTGGACCGATTATCTGTTGCTTCCGGCTTTGGATGAAGCAGCGGCACGCGAGACGGGCTACACCGACGATCCGTTGGCCGACGCGCCTCAAGGTCAGAAACAGCTTTGGCACCCGGAAGCGATGCTGCCGCGAGTCCTCATCGCGCCGACCAACGCGAAATATCCGCTCGCGCTCGGCATTCGCCCGGATTTGGTCGCTGAGTTTGTCGTCGTTCACGACATCGAGAACGAGATAGAAGGCGAACCGTTCTCGCGTTACCGCCGCGTGCTGGTGAGCGATGAGAACGGCGCCCAGCTCTTTGCGGTCGAGCGACGCGGCTATCGCGGATACACCACGGCGCTGGCCGATGCGCGCGCTTACTGCATCGCGCGCGAACTTTGCCAGACGCGCCGGAGAAAATGGAATGACGCCGCGGCAGGATTCGCGCACGGGCTGGAGCGTATTCAGAAAATGATCGACCTCGTCGGCCAGGATCTCGCGTGCCATTTATTTTTCCGGCAGGAACGCGCTTATTGGGAGAGCCGAAACCGGGCCGGCCGCGAACAGAGGCGGCGTCAGGACTCGTTAGGCCTGGGCTGGGCGAACCACGATCATCACACCTTTCGTTCGTCCCGCGGATCTTTCGTCGACCTGATCAAAGCGTGGGAACGTTTGGGATTTCATCGGCGCGAACGTTACTACGCTGGCAAGGAAGCCGGCTGGGGCGCGCAGATCGTCGAGCAGCCGATCGAAGGGATCGTTATTTTCAACGACGTCGACCTGAACCCGGACGAAGTGGAAGTCGACTTCTCACGCCACGCTCTGCCGTCGCAGCCGAAGCTCGGCACGATCGGTCTCTGGTGCGGATTGCACGGCGAAAGTTTTCTCCAGGCCGGCATGCATCATCTCGAATGCCGGTTCGATCACGCGCTGCTACGCGATCAATTGAAAGCGGAAGGCATCAATACCATGAAGCCTTTCTCCGACTTTCCCTTTTTGAAACAAGCCTTCACCGAAGGCGAACGCTGGCTCGTCTCGCGCGAGCGCGCCGAGAAACTCCGCGCGAACGGGTCGATCACGGACGCGCAGTTCGACGAATTCACGAGCAAAGGCGCGATCGGCAGCCACCTCGAAAATCTCCAGCGGAAAGGCGGATTCAAAGGCTTCAATCAACACGCCGTCAGCATCATCATCGTGGAAACCGATCCGCGGAAACAAACGGCCGGCGCTTAGTTCACGATTAAGGAATACGACCATGGAACCTGTTTACATTCTCGGCGGTGGCCGGACTGACTTTAAGCGCAACCTGAAGAAGGAAGGGAAGACGATCCGAGATTTGATCACTGAAGCGGGGCGCAAGGCGATCGAGGACGCGAAGATCGATCCCGCGGAAATCGAGGCGGCGGCGGTGGGGAATTTCAACGCGGGCCAGTTCACGAAGCAGCTGCATCTCGGCGCGTTCGTGCCGGAGATCGACCCGAAACTCCACGGGATCCCGACCATGCACACGGAGGCGGCCTGCGCTTCGGGCGCGCTTTCAGTTACACTCGGTGCGCAATGGATTGCGGGCGGATTTCACGATGCCGTGCTCGTGGTCGGCGCGGAACAGCAGAAAACGATGTCGTCCCTCGATGGCTCGGACGTGCTGGGCGCGGCGGCGGATTATCACATCGAGAAACCGGAATACGGCGACTTCATGTTCCCGAAGTTATTCGGGAAAATCGCGCAGATCTATATCGATAAGTATGGCGCCTCGGAGCAGGACCTCGCGTGGGTGGCCTACAAGAACTACGCGCACGCGAAACTTAATCCGCAGGCGCAAATGCGCGACGCCGACCTGACTTACGACTGCGCATCGCAGGTCTCGGACAAGAACCCGAGCGTCGCTCCGCCGCTCAAGGTTTCAGATTGTTCGCAGATCACCGACGGCAGCGCATCGCTCGTGCTCGTCTCTGGCAAGTATCTCGACAAGCATGGGATTGATAAATCAAAGCTTGTTCGGCTGCTCGGATACGGTCTTGCGACTGATTACCTCGCGTTGGAGAAAAAAGACGCGCCGACCTTTTCCACGGCTCGCAAAGCCGCGGAGAAAGCCTTCGGGATGGCCAACCTGAAACCGCGCGATATGCACGGCGCGGAAGTGCACGATTGCTTTTCCATCACGGAAATTTGTGCCTACGAAATTCTTGGTTTGGCGGAGCACGGGAAAGGCGCGCAGCTGGCCATGACCGGTGCGACGGCGCTCCCGCAGGTGCGGAACGAGAAGGTGAGCGGTAAGATCGATTTCGAGATTCCTGTGAATGCCGGTGGCGGCCTGATCGGCGACGGCCACCCGGTTGGTGCGACCGGCGTGCGCCAGGTTTTTGAGGCTTACCTGCAACTCACCGAGCAAGCCGGCGCGCGACAGATTGAAGGGGCAAAGAAATTCCTGACCTTCAACATGGGCGGCAGTCTCACGACCAGTGTCGCCATGATTTGGGGCCGCGACTAAACGAACGGGCTCGAATTACGCGGCCTGCACGTGCTCGCGCGACATCGCCGCGAGATGCGCGTGGAGGAGCGAGAGCCGCACCTTGACGGCTTCGCAACGCTGCCGTTCGCGGGCCGCATCGCCTTCCGGCAAATGCTGGCTTTCGTAGGGCGACCGCGCCGGTTTGAGCGCATTCTCGACGAATTCGTTCGAGATCCGGGCGCGCTGGAGATTTAGTGTGTTCGTGATCCGCTCGGCTTCGGCGAGGGCGAGGTCGCGAATGGTGCCGTAGGCGCGGATTTCATCCGCGATATACGTCGACATCGCGTGGCGGGTGGAGGACCAGGTCGCTGCCCGGGTTTTGGCACGCTTAAACGTGGGTCGGACGATGGAGCTTCGGGTTTGTTGGGTTGGTTGCATGCCCTGAAGAAAAAGCAGCTCCTGTACCGGCGAGGCTTTCCCGACTCCACAGATTCAAGCGTTTAAGCCGCGGCCCCCCGCTTGCTATCGCCGATTTTTGACGGCTAGTGTTACCTAATGAGTCCCCAAGATTCCGATGCCACCATGGCGGTGTTTCTCGATTTGGAAAACATCGCCATCGGCGCGCACGAGGCGCAATTTCCAGCCTTCGAGATTCGCAAAGTGATCGAACGGCTGCTGCTCAAGGGCCATATCGTCGTTAAGAAGGCGTATTGCGATTTCGATCGTTACAAGACTTTCAAACGCGGCCTGCATGAAGCAGCCTTTGAGTTGATCGAGATCCCGCACATCCGCCAATCCGGCAAAAATTCCGCGGACATCCGGATGGTCGTGGACGCGCTTGACCTTTGTTACACCAAGAGCCACGTCGACACGTTCGTGATTATCAGCGGTGACTCGGATTTTTCCCCGCTCGTCAGCAAGCTGCGCGAGAACGCCAAGACCGTCATCGGCGTGGGCGTGAAGAAATCGACTTCCGACCTGTTCATCAGTAACTGCGACGAGTTCATTTACTACGACGATCTCGTTCGCGGCGAAGAGTTGAAGAGACGCCGGACCGTCCAGCGGCTCGCGCCGGCCTCAAAAGTCTCAGTGGGCAAGGACAACAGCCTGTCCGTGGATCGCGCGCTCGATCTTTTGACGAAAACGGTGGATGCATTGCGCGCCGAGCGTGGTGAAGACTACGCGATCCGCGGGTCCCTGGTGAAGCAGGCGATCAAACGGCAGAACCCCGGTTTTAACGAGCGCGCCCATGGTTTCCGCGCCTTTAATGAACTGCTTCTCGAAGCGCAACAGCGCGGTCTGTTAAAACTCGAAGACGACAAACAAGCCGGCACCTACATCGTCCACGCGGTGGATTGATTGGAGCACAGGCATCTTGCCTGTGCGGCAGACAGGCGTCTCGCCTCTCTATTGGGCTGCAACAACAACAGGCTGGAAGCCTGTGCTCCGTTACTTCCGCCGGTATTTCTCCCGATACTTGTCGCGCAATCGCGTTTGCCGATTCGACAAATCGATCTTTCGTCCGTCGATAAATGCCGCCTCAACCTGAGTCGGAAAATCGAGGGGATCGCCATTGGTCACGATCAAGGTCGCGGCCTTGTCCGTTTCGAGTGAGCCCAGGCGATCGGCCACGCCAAGGATTTGCGCTGGGTAAATCGTTACTGCTTTCAGCGCTTCCTCCTTCGGCAGACCGTAACCGGCGGCTAGTCCAGCTTCGTAACCGATATTGCGTTCGTTCGTTTCCGCGCCGCGGCCGTTCGACGCGATGCAAAAACGCACTCCCGCCTTCTGCAACTTCGCCGCGCTGCTCCAGGCGCTGTCGTAATCATCGTCGCGGCGCGAAGGGAGGCTCGTGGCCGGACCCAGGACAACCGGCGTGTCGCTTTCTTTCAATTGAGCGGCGACCCGCCACGCATCGTCGCCATCTACGAGCACGATCTTGAGTTGCATCTCTTTCGCCCAGGCGAGAGCGGCTTCGATTTGCGCCAGTGTGCTCGCATGAACGAACAGCGGCAATTTGCTATCGAAAACCGGCATCAACGCTTCCCAGCGCAGATCCGTTTTGAAATCCGGCCCCGGATTTTTTCGCGCCTGCCAATAGGAGCGCGCGATCTGAAAGGCATCGCGGATTTGCTTCTGCGCTTTCTCGATTTCCTTTTGCTGGTCCTTCGCCGATTTCCGCGCCCGCGGCCGGCGATCGATGGTCAAATTCGGCCAGCGCAAATGCATCGCGGCGGGCGAAAGCACCGTCATTTCGTCCGGCGTCCAACCATCGAGCTTCAGCACCGCCGATTGACCGGAAATAATTCCACCCTCCGGCACCGAGAGCGCCGTCAAGACTCCGGCACTGCGCGCCACCGGGATCAATTCGCTGTCCGGATTAACGCTCGTGATGCTGCGGACGTTCGGATTGATCGCGCCCGATTCCTCGACGTCCACCGTCGCTCGCACCGCGCCGATCTCGACCAGCCCGAGAACGGTATTGGCGTTGATCAACCCGGGGTAAACATGTTTGCCGGTACCATCGATTATTTCCGCACCTGCCGGGATCGCGGCGTCCGCTCCGATCGCCGTAATCTTTCCGTTGTCGAAAACGATGGTGCCCGAAGGAATGTCGGCGCCGCTGACGGGATGAATCGTCGCGCCCTTGATTGCGATCGGTTTCGCCTGCGGCGGCGCGGGCATCGTGTCGGATGCGATGGCGTATCCAGTCAGGGCCAGCGCGAAAGCGAGAGCGAGATAACTGGTAAAGCGCGTCATGGCGAGGCTGCGTCCTCCAGGCAGGTATGTTTGTCGTGGCCGCTGCCGTAGATCGGTTCGAGTTCCCGCGCCCGCTGTTGTTCCTGCGCGGAAATCTTCGGCGGCTCCTTGTCGTCTTTCTTTTCGGAATCGCCTTCCTTCGCGGGCCCAATTTCCTTCAACCGTTCCGTCAACGCCTTCTGGACGAGCGCCTCGCGTTGCGCCGCGAAAGCCTTCCGGCCCTCTTCATCTTCCGCGCGATCGAAATATTTCCGGCCATCGATCCAGGTCTGCTGGACATGCGCGTAATTCGAAAGCGGGTTGCCGCTCCAGATCACGAAGTCGGCGTCCTTCCCATTTTCGAGCGAGCCGGTTTTGGCGTCGATCCGCAACTGTTTCGCCGAATTGATCGTGACCAGCTTCAACGCGTCTTCCGGCGTCAGGCCGCCATATTTCATCGACTTCGCTGCTTCGGTGTTGAGCCGGCGCGCGAGATCGGCGCTATCGGAGTTCACGGTGGTGAGGACGCCCTGTCCATTCATCATCGCCGCGTTATCCGGGATCGCATCGTAAACCTCAAACTTGTAGCCCCACCAATCCGCAAAGGTGGAACCGCCCACGCCGTCCTTCGCCATTACGTCCGCGACTTTGTAACCCTCGAGAATGTGCTGGAGAGTGCCGACTTTGATCTTGAACTCCCGCGCCACGCTGAGGAACGCGAGGATTTCGTCCTGGCGATACGAGTGGCAATGAATCAACCGTTTGCCGCTCAGGATTTCCGAGATCGCTTCCAGTTGCAGATCGCGCCGCACCGGTAATCCCTGTTTCTTTTTTAGCGCGGCGTCGTATTCCTGCGCGGCCCGGAAACGGTCACGCATGATTTGTTCGACGCCCATCCGCGTCTGCGGATAACGCGTCTTGAATTTTTCGCCCCAGTTCGACTGCTTGACGTTTTCGCCGAGCGCGAACTTCACCCCGGGCATCGCGTCTGCGAACTTCAATTCCTCCGGGAGCGCGCCCCAGCGGAATTTGATGACCTGGTTCTGGCCGCCCATCGGATTCGCCGAACCATGCAGGATGTTCGCGGCCGTCACGCCGCCGGCCAGCTCGCGATAAAGTCCGATATCGGTCGCGTCGATGACATCGCCGATGCGCACCTCGCAGGTGACCGCGTGGCTGGATTCGTTCACGCCGCGGCTGATCGCCGTGTGTGAATGGCAATCGATGATCCCAGGCGTGACGTGCATTCCCTTGCCGTCGACGATCGCCGCTCCGCCGGGAGCCTTCAGGCCGAGACCGACCGCGGTAATTTTTCCGGCGGTCACGAGCAGGTCGGCGTTTTGGAGCGTGCCTTGTGGACCCGAGGTCCAGATCGTCGCGCCTTGAATCAGCAAGCTCTTTGGCTGCTCGGGCGCGGCGACGCGGCCGAACGCGCCGGCCGGATAGGTCTCCGGGAAATCGAGCGGCTTATCGAGCGGCGACGGTTTCTCGTCCGGTTTTTTTACCGGCGTGAATGCGGCCGTGCGCTTCGCGCTCCAGCGAAGATTCGGAGTGGCGGGCGCGTCGCCCGTGCCGGCAATTGTTTCGCCGATGACCTGGCCGCTCAGGCGAACCGAGCCCTCGCCTTTATCGAACAACTTTGCCGGCGCGATCAGCAAAACGGCGTCGTCCTTCACCGAGACGGTCGCCTTTTCGCCGCCGAGTTTCACGTCGAGCTTCTCGAGTTTTCCTTCGATGACCAGCGGCAGCATTTTGCCTTCGGCGGTCAGCTCCCACGTGCCGCGCACATCGCGTTCCCGCGCCTGGTCGGTGTCGTAATAATGGCCGTCGACCCACGTAGTCAGCACGCGTTCGTCGTCCGCAAAGAGGTCGCCGCTCGCGATCACGAGATTCGCCATCCGGCCCGGGGCGATCGATCCGAGCCGGTCGGCGACGCCGAACATTTCCGCCGGCGTGGTCGTCAACGCCGCCAGGGCCGCGTCCTTGCTCAGGCCGCGTCGCACCGCGAGCCGAACGCGCGACCAGAAATCTTTCTCCGGTTTTTCCAGCTTCTCCGTGGTGAAAGCGAACGGAATCCCGGCTTCCGCCAGGCGCGCCGGATTACTCGGGGCGCGGTCCCAGTGTTGAAGTTCGTCCAGCGCCACCTCAAGCGCCTGCTCCGGGCGCTCGATTTCCGGCGGCTTCGGAAAATCGAGCGGCAAAATGAGCGCCGGTTTTTTCTCAGCGAGCGTTTTGCGAACGCGATATTCGTGTCCGTTCCCAAACAGGATCGGCTTCAACTTGAATTCGTCCGCGATCCGCAGCGCGCGCAAAAGATCGAGCTCGTCTTCGGTTTCGAAGACCGCCGGATTACGCTGCATCTGCTCCGCCAGCGCCGCGAGACTCGCGTTCGTTTCCGGCCGCTCGGTCGTCGCCGGATTTTTTCGATACGCATCTTGCGCCGCCTGATACCACGTGGCGTCCAGAAAACTCTGCCGGATCAATGCGATCGCGCCCATCAGGGAATTCGGATAACCGCGATCGCCGTCGCGCCCATCCCGATCGAAATCGAACCCGATGTGTTGCGCGACGACCGGCGCCACCACCATCGTGTCGACATCCGCTTCCTGGAGATTGATCAGTGCGCTCGAGCCGTGAAAAACGCCGCGACCGGGAACGATCAACGCACTGGCGAACCCGAGATCGCGCAACGCCTTCGTGGCTTTCTTGTCGAGGTTAAGATAATCGGCGGCCTTCCGCTCCGGTGTGACGCGCGAATTCCACGAGCGCGTCCCTTTGGCGCTTTCCCGCGGGATCTCCTTCGGCTTCGCGTTCGGATCATCCGTGTCGACGTCGCTGCGCGTCGGCTCCGGCTTCAGCGTCTCCGGCAAATCCAACCGGCTGTAAGCATCGATGAACCCCGGATAAATCGTCTTCCCCGCCAGGTCCCAGACTCGCGCTTCCGCCGGCACCTTCACGTCCGGCCCCACTTCGACGATCAGACCGTCGCGGATCAGGACCGTTCCTTTCTCGATCGTCTTCCCGGGCGCGCTGACGATGCGAGCATTGGTCAGCGCATGAACCCGCGGATCGTTCTCCCGAATTCCCTGCTTCGGAACCGTCGTGACCTGGGCGGTCCCGGAAACCGCGAAGAAAAGCAAAGCCGCTAACCACAGACACCCCGGAAATCGCATGACAGGATTTGCAGGCTAGCGCGGCGAACGCGCGAGACAAGCTTGCTTTTCGGGAGACTTCGGCAGCGACACTGTTTAGCGAAAGTCTGTCGATGAAATCGGGATGACGTAGGTGCCCTCGAGATAATTTACCGTCACGGTTTGCGCGTCGTGCGACAGCAGCCGCAAGCGGGTTCCCGCCGGAATCACGGTCTCACCGTACAGAATCTTGATCTTTACCGGCTTGGTGATCGTGACGAACTGCTGTTGCGATTGCGAACTGCGGGGCGAGGCCGGAACCGGTGTTGGGGAAGAAATTGGAGCAGTGGGCGAAGGCGGCGCGGACGCGGGACTGACCGCAGGCGAAACCATCGTAGCGTCGAGCGCCTCGATCTTGATCGCCGGATGAATCTCCCAGGCCGTACGACGCCAGGGCTGGTGATATTTGTTCGCTCCAATCATCCGGATCACGGTACCGATGTCCGCAGCGCCGTTGTGCTCGTCGTCCCATAAGAGATATCCGGTGACGCGAATCCTTCGCGCTGCATGCCCTGTCGGCTCAATCGTCAGGTCGGGCGCGCGAATGAAGCCGGCCAGGGTTTGCATCCGGATGTTGTCGCGGAAGAGCGCGGTCTGGGTGTGCGGAGTAATCTCGCAAATGATCGGCGTCGCGTCGCCGATTTGCGGCGCGTGATCGAGTGGGTTTTCGAAGATCTCGATGTGCCAATCGTGGAAATCCATGCTGCCGCAATTCGTTGACTCGGGCGGTCCGGCATAAGCGAGCACCAGATAGCCTTCGACAGAAACGATCTGTTTTTCCAACGGCTCGAGTTGTCGTCTCAGCTCGGCGCTCAAATCTTTGCGCCGTGTTCCTTTTGTTTGGGCATCGAATGCCGCCACATATTGGAGAAACGTCGCGGTCTCCAGGGAAACGGGTTTCGTTCCAGTCAGGTTGGCGGTTGACCGGTTTTTCAGCCGGTTGCGCTCCGCTCCATCCGGAGTTTTTGCCGTGCCTTCCGGCCGATCGCGGCAATCCCAACGGGCGAGGTCGATTTCTTTCAGTTCGCGGTCTTCCGAAATGGTCGGTCGGGCCGCGAACGCGCAGGCGCTGGCGAATATCGCCAACGCGATAAGAGATCCTGGGAGAAAGCGACTGCTCACCCCATGTAAAAGCCGCCGTTCACGTTCAGGACGTGGCCGGTGACGTAACTGGCCATCGGCGAACAAAGGAACAGGGCGGCATCGACGATGTTTTCGGCGTCGCCGAGGCGGCCGAGCGGGATTTGTTTGATGAAATTTGCCGTCACTTCATCGGGCATGCCTTTGCTCATGCCGACGTCGATGAAGCCGGGCGCGATCGCGTTGACGGTGATATTCTGGCGGGCGAACTCGCGCGCGGAGACTTTCGTCAGCGCGATGATGGCGGCTTTGCTCGACGAATAATTCGCCTGGCCGAAGAGCCCCATCTGGCCGCTGACCGAGGACAAGTTCACGATCCGTCCGTTCTGTCGGAGAATCGCAGCCGCTTTTTGAGTAACGTTAAAGGTGCCGGCGAGATTTACGCGCACCACGCTCTCGAATTCTTCGAAGGTCAGTTTCTTAATAGTGCGATCGCGGATGATCCCCGAGTTGTTGATGAGAATGTCGAGGCCGCCGAATTTTTCGCCGATCATTTTCATCATTGCTTCGACCTGCTCCGGGTTCGTCACGTCGCACTCGATCACGAGCGGTTCTCGCAACGCCGCGGCCACATTCGTCGCATCGGTCTTATTAGTCCCATCCGGATCCGAGACGTAGTTCACGACGCATTGCGAACCGCGCGCGTCGAACGCCTTGATCATCTCCGCGCCGAGCCCGCGCGAGCTGCCGGTGACGAGCACGACCTTGCCGGTGAAATCAAGTGGATCAGTCATGGAATCTTAGACAGGATTAACAGGATTAACGGGATTGGGGAGAAGGCAACTCCCGGCTCTCTCTTCAATCCAGTAAATCCTGTTAATCCTGTCCAAATTCCTCTCTGGAATCTCGATTGCCCGCCATCCGATTAACGTTAGACTTTCGCTCCTGTGGCTGCTCCGATCCGGATTCTCACTGCCGTCCCGATTTGCGACGGCCACGACAGCGCGATCAACACGATCAACCTCGAGTTTATCCGGCATGGAATCGAGGTGGTTTATCTTGGGTATCACCGGTATGCCGAAGACATCGTCCGGGCTGCGATCCAGGAGGACGTGCGCGCGATCGGGATCTCGAGCTACAACGGCGGTCACGTCGAGTTTTTCGCCGAGGTCGTCCGGCAATTGAAGAAGCGGGGCGCGAATGACATCAAGGTTTTCGGTGGCGGTGGCGGGACGATCACGCATGACGATCAACGCGTGATGCAAAAACGCGGCGTCGATAAGATTTTTTTCGCGGGAACGTCGTTGACCGACATGACGCAGTGGGTCCGCGATCGCTATGGTAAAGTGCCCAAGCGTTCCGGAGGAAAAACTCCGGAGATGAGACTGGCGCGGAAGCTAACCGAGATTGAAGACAGCTACGCCAACGGAAAACGTCCGAAGAAGAAAAAAATCGAAAATCGAAAATCGAAGATCGAAAATACCAAGGTGATTGGCTTTACCGGCCCTGGCGGAGCGGGCAAGACCACCCTCATTGACGAGCTAATTCTGCGGCTGCTCCATCGCGAGCCAAAAGCGCGCATCGCCATTCTCTCGCACGATCCGAGCGTGGTCGGCGAAGGCGCGTTGCTCGGCGATCGCGCCACCATGATCAATTCGCAGGACGATCGCGTATTCATGCGCAGCATGGCGACGCGGGGACAGGCCGGCGGGTTGTCGCCCGCGACGGAAGATTGCCTGCGTCTGCTCGCGCAGAGCGGATTCGATTACGTCATCATCGAAACGGTGGGCACCGGCCAGGAAGCCATGCCGTTTCAAAACAAACTGGTCGATCAAACCGTGCTGGTGATGAATCCCGATTACGGCGCGCGTTTGCAGCTCCAGAAAATCGTCATGCTGGACCTGGCCGACATCGTGGTCGTGAACAAGAGCGATCTCGACCGCGCCAAGACGGCCATGAGCGAAATCGAAAGGCGACTTGAAGGAAGCGGGCGCGAGCAGAAGTTAATCTCGACCGTGGCGAAGCGTCATCGCGATCGTGGCGTGGATGAATTGTGCGATCTGCTGGGGCGCGAACCGGAGAAGAAAAAGAAATGAGCAAACTAGGACGCGTTATTGAAGCGGTAGAGAAATACAATCAGCACGTGCTCGACGAAGTGAAACGGGCGCGGACTGAGAAGAGATTTGGGAAGCAACTGCTCGATCGTTGGGATGAGATCAAGCGCAACATCAAAGTAGGCCGGGCGCCGACGGGATTGGAATTGCCGCGCCTGGCCTTGCCGGAGATCGATGAGCCGGGTGAGATCGCGCGCTACCTGCTGGGCGACGGATTGCCGGGCGAGTTTCCATTCTTGAATGGCGCTTACAAAGAGATGTATCTCGAGCCGCTCCAGGAAACCGGCAGCTACGCGAAGAACGGGCACGGGAAGAATGGACATGGAAAGAACGGCGAAACGGCCGTCGCGAAGTTGCAGGAAACAGAAGAGCCGACCCGCCTTTTTTCCGGGATGGGTTTGCCCGACGACACCAACAAACGTTTTCATTATCTCGGCGCGCACCAACGCTCGAAGCGGCTGAGCACGGCGTTCGACGGACCCACCCTTTACGGAATCGACTCCGATGCGGACGGCGTTTTTGGAAAAATCGGCGAGGGCGGCGTGGCGGTCGATACGGTCGAGGACATGGAGCGGCTCTATGCGGGGTTCGATATGGGCGCGCCCAGCTTTTCCGCCTCGATGACGATCAGCGGGCCGGCGCCGATCATCATGGCGATGTATATCGCGGCAGCGAAACGCCGCTTCGGCGACAGTGTTGTTCCGAAACTTCGCGGCACAATCCAAGCCGATATTTTCAAGGAAGTCCAGGCGCAGAACGAGACCATCTTCCCGGTCGAAGCGTCACTTCGTTTTCTGGGCGACATGATGGAATGGACCACGCGCAACATGCCGCGTTGGTATCCGGTTTCGATCAGCGGCTATCACATCGGCGAAGCGGGCTCGACGCCGGTGCAGCAGGCGGCATACACGCTCTCGAATGGATTCGCCTACGCGGAAATGATGGCGAACTGCGGCATGTCCGCGGATGAATTCGGCCCGCGGCTTTCCTTCTTCCTCGATTGCGGGCTCGACGTCGAATACATCGCGCTCACCCGCGTGTCGCGTCGCATTTGGGCGATCGGAATGCGGGACGCGTTCGGCGCGGGCGCACGCGCCCAGATGTTCAAGGTCCATACCCAGACGAGCGGACGTTCGCTCATCGCTGCGGAGTTTAGAAACAATCTGACGAGAACGGCGGCGGAATTGATGCTCGCTTATATGAACGGCACGAACTCGTGCCATTCGAACAGCGCGGATGAGCCATTCACCACGCCGAGCGAAGAATGGATCCGCCTTTCCGCGCACGGCCAGGCCATCCTGCTCGACGAATCCGGCATCTTCAAACACACCATGAACATGCTGAGCGGTTCGCCTGGCATGAAGGCGGTCGAGCGCGCGGTCGAAGCGGCGATCCTGGAAGAGTTCCGCGAGATCGAGCGGCTCGGCGGAGTCCTGGCCGCGGTCGAGAATCGTTATCAGCGCAGCCAGATTCAGAACGCGGCGCATCGTTACGAGCAGCAAATCTACGACGGCACCCGGCCGATCATCGCGCTGAACAAGTATCGCGACGGCGCGGAGGAGATGCCCGAAGTCGAGCTCGTGCGGACCTCGCGAGCGAAGCAGCAATTGCAGGTCGATCGCCTGAAGAAATTCAAAAAGAAGAACGCCGCGAAAGCTGGGAAAGCGCTGGATAAGCTCGCCGCCGTGGCGGAGACCAACGAGAATTGTTTCCCGGCGTTGCTGGAAGCCGCGGAAGTCTGCTCGTTAGGCCAGATCAGCGGCCGCCTCCAGGAAGTCGTCGGACGTTTCCGGCCGATGGTGTAAGGTGGCGGCACATCTTCCGCCGTCGGAACATAGACTTTTAGTCTGTGCGCCCAGCGGAGTTGCACTCCGCTGAAACCAGACAGAACAGCGGACAGAATGTCCGCTGGGCGCACAGGCTGTAAGCCTATGTTCCTATTTCGTCACGCGCTTTAGCCGCATGTTTTTGCCGTAAAAAGCGAGGCAGCGGGGTTCGACGACGTGCGTGGGATTGATCGACACGATGATGTCGTTGCCGGCGCGCGTAATCGTCCCGGTGCCGGAATTCTGGAACGTGTCCTCGAACTTGAAAGTCACCGTGTTTCCAGAAACGGTCGCCGGTCCTTCGGCTTCGGGCGCGGCGCCGTGGCCGTCGACCCAGGCAGCATCAAAGCTGACCTGCATCTTACTTCCGGACTGCTCGACGCTCAGCTGAAACACCGCGCGGCCGCCGAGAAATCTCTCCTCTCTGTATTGGCCGGCCCAAACGGATGAGTCGGCCGCGTGGACGAGACCCATCCCAGCGAGAAGAACGATCGCGGCGGTTAGATGACGCAGGAGCGGGCCAGGGCTTTTCATGGAAAGAATATTGAGCCGGTTCGACGTTCGCGCCATCGGCGTTATGCTGCGCGCAGTCATGGCTTCCTTGCAAGGAGACGCTGGATCAAGTGCGCGCAGTCGAATTGCATGGCGGCTCCTGCCGTTTCTTTTCCTCCTCTACGTCGCGAACTATCTCGATCGCACGAATATCTCCTACGCGATGCTGGGGATGAAGGGAGACCTGGGCATGACCGATTCGGTCTTCGGCACGGCGAGCGGCATTTTCTTCATCGGCTATTTTGCGCTGCAAATTCCCGGCGCGCTGTTGGTGGAACGATGGAGCGCAAGGCTCCTGTTGGCCATAACCCTGATTACGTGGGGCGCACTCACAACCCTGACCGGTTTTGTGCGCACACCGCTCGAGCTATACGGCGCGCGCTTTCTATTGGGGGCGGCGGAAGCGGGATTCTTCCCCGGCGTCATCGTTTATCTTTCGCACTGGTTCATTTATCGGGACCGGGCCAAGGCGCTTGGGCTGTTTATGTCCGCTATTCCGATGGCTTATATTTTCGGCGGCCCACTCGCCGGCTACATCCTCGGTTTTCAATGGCGCGGCATTCCTGGATGGCGATGGCTTTTCCTGCTGGAAGGCGCGCCGGCAATTATCCTGGGAATGGCGACGCTGTTCCTGCTTCCCGATCGGCCTAACGAAGCGCGATGGTTGCGGGCGGAGGAACGCGACTGGTTAGGTGCGCGCCTTACCGAAGAGCGGCGCGCCAAAGCAGACGTGGAGCAGATTACAATCTGGCAGGCACTCCGGCATCCGCCCGTCGTGCTGCTAACTATCGGACTGTTTTTCACCTATACGGGCGGCTACGCCTTTTGGTTTTGGATGCCGGCCATGCTTCAGCGCTTCACCGGTTGGAGTAATCAGCGTGTTGGCTGGATCGGCGCAGTCCCGTTTGTGGCTGGTCTCATTGGAATGCTCGTCCTCGGCTGGAACTCCGATCGGACCCGCGAGCGCCGCTGGCATTTCGCCATCCCGCAATTGACGGCCGCCCTGGCGCTCAGCGTGTGGTTCTTTCTCCCGCCTTCGAACGCGCTGCTCGTGGTCGTGTTTTCGCTGGTCGCCTTCGGGACGATCGCTTATTTGCCGTCGTTCTGGGCGTTGCCTTCCGCATTTCTTGCCAGTTCAGCGGCAGCCGCGGCCGTCGGGTTCATCAATTGCATGGCCAGCATCGGCGGATTCTTTGGTCCCAAGGTCATCGGCGAGCTGAGCCAGAGCACCGGCTCATTCCGCGGAGGATTTATCTTCATGATCGCGTGCTGGACGATCGCATCCGTGCTCGTGCTGCTATGTCCGCGGGAGAAGGTAAGCAGACAGGATTAACAAGATTTTCAGGATTCAGAAAACCAATCCAGTTAATCCTGTAAATCCTGTCTAGTTCTGCTTGAGCGCAACTTCGAAGGGCGCGCCGGTCTTGGCGCGAATGTCTTCCACCGTGACGCCGGGATGCAGCTCGGTGAGGACGAGGCCGCCTCCCGCTTTCACCTCGAACACGCACAGATCGGTGATGATGAGGTTCACGACGCCGAGGCCCGTGATCGGCAGCGTGCATTCTTTCAAAATTTTTGGGCTACCGTCTTTCGACGTGTGCTCCATCACTGCCACGACGCGTTTCACTCCGGCGACCAGATCCATCGCGCCGCCCGGCCCTTTGACCATTTTGCCGGGGATCATCCAATTCGCGATGTCGCCTTTATCCGTCACTTCGAAGGCGCCGAGAATAGCGAGATCGATGTGGCCGCCGCGAATTTGGGCGAAGGAATCCGCGCTCGAGAAGAAGGCTGAGCCGGGCATCGTAGTGATGGTCTGTTTGCCGGCATTGATGAGGTCGGCGTCTTCCTCGCCGGGATTCGGGAACGGCCCGATGCCTAACAAGCCGTTTTCCGATTGCAGCGTCACGTTCATTCCTTCGGGAATGTAGTTTGCGACCAGCGTTGGGATGCCGATGCCGAGATTGACGTAGTAGCCTTCGCGTAGTTCCTGCGCGGCGCGCTTCGCGAGCAGGTCGCGCACGGTTGATCCGGCCTTCGCGACCGCGGCGCCTTGCACGGTGCGGAATTCGATCCGCTTCTCGTATTTTTCGCCCTGAATGATGCGATCGACGTAGATACCGGGCGTGTGGATCTGATCAGGATCGAGCTCGCCCACTTCCAGTAGCTCTTCGACTTCCGCGACGCAGATGTCACCACAGGTGGCAATCATCGGGTTGAAATTCCGAGATGTTTTTCGATAGATCAGGTTGCCCGACTTGTCGCCTTTCCAGGCCTTCACGAACGAAACTTCGGCCGTGATTCCCGGCTCGAGGACGTACTCTTTGCCGTCGAAAATCTTTGTCTCCTTGCCATCGGTCAGTTTCGTGCCGAAGCCAGTGCGGGTGTAGAACGCGGGAATTCCAGCGCCTCCAGCGCGCAGCCGTTCCGCGAGCGTGCCCTGCGGAATCAATTCGAGTTCGAGTTCGCCCGCCAGCACCTGGCGCTCGAACTCCTTGTTCTCGCCAACGTAAGAAGCCATGACTTTTTTCACCTGACGAGTTGTGAGGAGAACGCCCATCCCGAAGCCATCCACGCCCGCGTTGTTGCCGACGATGGTCAGGCCTTTCACGCCGCTGGCGTGAAGTGCGGCGATGAGATTTTCCGGTATGCCGCACAGCCCGAAGCCGCCCGCGGCAATCGTCATGTCGTCGTGGAGCAGGCCGGCAAGCGCCGCCGTGGCGTCTGAGTAAACTTTGCTCATGTGGCGAAACAGTTAACCACGAAATGCACGGATCGAAAAAGCTTTGTGATTCCGGACGAAGCGAAAGCTCTTCTTTAGCTGCTTCGCTGTGCGAAGCGCAGGGAGAAGCGGCCATCTGCTCTCGCGCCGCCCACAGAGCGGCGGCTACAGAAGAGGCTGATGACCGGTTGCCGCGCCCCAAATCATCGGCAGATTGCAGCTTCGCTTTTCTATGACGAATCCGACTCTCGCGCATCAACTTGCTCATTTCGCCGGCTCGCTCAATTTCGAAGATCTTTCGAGGAACGTCGTGCACGAGGTGAAGCGGCGGCTGGTGGACTCGTTAGGCTGCGCCCTCGGGGCGTGGAATGAGGAGCCGTGCACGATCGCGCGCAAGGTCGTCTCGGATTTCTCAGCGAAGCACGGCGCGACCGTGATCGGCACTTCGCACAAAGCGCCACCGGATTGGGCCGCGTTTGCGAACGGTTGCTGCATTCGCTACTTCGATTACAACGACACTTATCTCTCGAAAGAACCGGCTCATCCGAGCGACAACTTTTCCGCGGTGCTCGCTGTGGGCGAGAGCGTCGGCGCGACCGGAAAGGAAATGATCACGGCGACGGCGATTGCCTACGAAGTGCAATGCCGGTTCTGCGATGCGGCGAGTATTCGGGCGCGCGGCTGGGATCACCCGACCTACGGCGCGTTCTCGACTGCGCTCGCCTGCGCGAAGTTGATGAAGCTCGATCCTGAGCGGACGCGGCACGCCATTAACATCGCCGGTGTCCATTGCGCGGCGTTTCGGCAGGCGCGGGTCGGGGAGCTTTCGCACTGGAAAGGCGTGGCGTTCGCGAACGCGGCCAGGCTCGGGGTTTACGCGGCGCTGCTAGCTCGCGAGGGGATGACGGGACCAGCGCCGATTTTCGAGGGCGCGATGGGATTCGAGAAGGAGCTGGGCGTCTCGTTAGGCAACGTCCGCGAAGTCTTCGATAAAACCAAGGAAGCGATCCCGGGCGAAGGCCCCGCGTCCATGATCCTGAAGACGAGCATCAAATATTGGCCGGCGGAGTATCACAGCCAGAGCGCGATCGAAGCGGCGCTCTTTCTTCGCAATCAGATCGAGGACCTCTCGCAGGTGAAGACGATGGTGATCGAGAGCCACGACGCCTCCGTCGACATCATCGGAAGCGAACCGGAGAAGTGGCATCCACAGCAGCGCGAGACGGCGGATCACAGTTTGCCCGCAATGACGAGCTGACCGCGCTTTACGCCGAAGCGGTGGCGAACATCGTGCACGTGAACCTGGCCGACGGCCGCACCCTGACGAAGCGCGTCGATTACCCGTTGGGCAACGCAAAGAACCGGCTGAAGGATTCCGAGGTGGAAGGAAAATTTCTCAATCTCGCGGCGCCGAAGATCGGCAAAGACGCCGCCGACCGCGTGGTGGACCTTTGCTGGAAGTTTGACCAAGCACCTGATGTTTCCGCCCTAATGGAGTCTCTTGAGATGCCGAGGTGAGTTTTTTGACAGGATTAACAGGATTGACAGGATGGGCTTAGATGTGATGCCACCGTTTCTTCAATCCCGTAAATCCTGTTAATCCTGTCTAATGAAACATTGTGCTCGTCTACGCGAACTGATCCGCGGCGGCTGCGTGGCGATGCCCGGGGTGTTCAACGCCGCGATGGGACGCCTCGTCGAGCGGAGCGGATTTGATGCGCTCTACATCAGCGGAGCCGGTTTGTGCAATGCGACTGCGGGCGTGCCGGACATCGGTCTCCTCACGCTCACGGAAGTGGCGCAGCTCGCGGGCTACATCGCGCGCGCGGTGAAAATTCCGGCGATCGTGGATGCGGACACCGGTTTCGGCGGCGCGGAAAACGCGGCGCGCACGATCGAGGAATTCGAACGCGCGGGATTGGCCGGTTGCCACATCGAGGACCAGGAATTTCCAAAACGCTGCGGCCATCTCGCGGGCAAGACGCTGGTCGAAACGAAAGAGATGAATGAAAAGATCGCAGCCGCCGCCGCGGCGAAACGGGACCAGGATTTCCTGTTGATCGCGCGGACCGATGCCCGGGCGGTCGAGAGTTTCGTCAGGGCCGTGGAACGGGCGCAGAGTTATGTGGCGGCCGGTGCCGACGCGATTTTTCCGGAAGCACTGCAGAACGAGCAGGAGTTCCGCGATTTCGCGAAGGAAGTGAAGGCGCCGCTCCTCGCGAACATGACGGAGTTCGGCGAAAGCCCGCTCTTGTCGCTCGAAGAACTGGCCGAGCTCGGCTATCGCATGGTCATCTATCCGCAGACGGCGTTCCGCGTTTCCATGTTTGCAGCCGGCCAGATGCTGCGCGATTTGAAGAAGACCGGCACGCAGAAAAGCTGGGTCGATCGGATGCAGACGCGCCAGGAGCTTTACGACCTGCTGGATTACGATCCGACCAAGTAACAGGAAAACGATATGAGCACAGAAACCAAACCAGCTTACAGCCCTGGGCTCGCCGGAGTGGTCGCGGGCGAAACCGAGATCTGCTGGGTCGATCCGAACGCGGGCCTCATGTACCGCGGTTACGACATCCACGAGATGGCGACGAAGGCGAACTTCGAGGAAGTCGCGTATTTACTTTTGAAGGGCGAGCTCCCTTCCGCCGGTCAATTGGCGGAATTTTCGAAGGCGCTCGCGGCCGAGCGCAAATTGCCTGAGCCGGTTTTGAGAATGCTGCGGCTGATGCCGAAAAACACGCATCCGATGGACATGCTCCGCACGGGCGTTTCCATGCTCGCGCCGTTCGATCCCGACCTGAACGATCATTCGCACGACGCGAACGTCCGCAAAGCGATCCGACTCCTGGCGCGCGTCTCGACGCTGGTGAGCGATGGCTGGCGAATTTCCCAGGGTCAACCGCCGCTCGAAGATAAACCGGACCTCACTCACGCCGGTAATTTCTTTTACAAACTCACCGGCGGGGTTCCGCAGGACTGGCAGATCCGGATGCTGGACACGATTTACATTTTGTACGCCGACCATGAATACAATGCCTCGACATTCGCGGCGCGGGTGACGGCGTCGACGCTGGCCGACATGTATGCGGCGGTGACTTCGGCGTGCGGCACGTTAAAAGGCCCGCTGCACGGTGGTGCTAATGAAGAGTCGATGAAGATGCTGGACGACATCGGCACCGCCGACCGTGCCGAGAAATGGATGATGGACGCGCTGGCCGAGAAGAAGAAAATCATGGGCTTCGGTCATCGCGTTTACAAAAAGGGCGATTCGCGGGTGCCGATCATGCGCGAGATCGCGCGCGATCTCGGGAAGCGGCTCGGCAAGGAACAATGGGTGCCGATCTGCGAAAACCTCGAGGCCACGATGGAACGCGAGAAACAACTCTGCGCCAACGTCGATCTCTACGCGGCTCCGGTTTTCACCATGCTGAAGTTTCCGCCGGAATTGAACACGCCGATCTTCGCCGTCTCCCGGGTGGCCGGCTGGTGCGCGCACGTGATCGAGCAACACGATAACAATCGGCTGATCCGGCCGCGCTCGCTCTACACCGGACCGCAGTTGCGGCCGTATCCAGGTTCGGTCTCGGGCAACGGAGCGAAGTGAATCGATGGCGGACGCTGAAGGGAAATCGCTCCAGGAATTTTACGCGCCGCAAAACGCGTGCTTCGGCTGCGGCCCGGCGAATCCGGATGGGCTGCACATCCGTAGTTTTGTGCGGGGCGACGAAGTCGTGGCGGAATGGAAACCGGAGACGCGCTACGAGGCGTTCCCCGGCGTCCTGAACGGCGGCATCATCGGCGCGCTGCTCGATTGTCATTGCAACTGGACCGCGGCCTGGCACCTGATGAACAAAGCGGGCGATGATCGGCCGCCGTGCACCGTCACGGCGGATTACGCGATCAAGCTGCTACGCCCGACGCCGACCGATGGTTCGGTGTTCTTGTCGGCTAAAGTTGTCGAGTCGGAAGGCAGCAAGGCGACGGTTGATGGAACCTTGAGTGCCGGTGGGAAAGTCTGCGCGACTTGCCGCGGAACTTTTGTCGCGGTGAAAGAAGGTCATCCCGCGTTTCATCGCTGGTAGGGACGCGTTTCCGACGCGTCCGACTTTTATCTCCTAGCGCCCAACCAAAATAGTCGGACGTTTCAGAGAAACGTCCCTATCTGTGACAGACGAACCGCATCCCGACACTGCCGGCGCGCAGCTTCCGTCCGAAACCGCGGCGGAGATCGGGGAGCCATCGTCAGTCGCGGCGGGATTACCGGCGATGTATGA
>QHNH01000016.1:21978-149599 GCA_003218375.1 Verrucomicrobiota bacterium
CATTCGATCGATGATTTGCGCGCGCAGACCGACTTCTGGCTTGGGCAACAGGGCCGGCTCACGCAGCTGATGGTGAAACGCGAGAGCGCCACGCATTACGAGCCGATCTCATGGGAAGACGCCTTCAAGCTGATAGCTGACGAACTGAACGCGTTGCCGTCACCGAACGCCGCCGCCTTCTACACGAGCGGTCGGACCAGCAACGAGGCCGCGTTTTTGTACCAGCTTTTCGCGCGGCAATTCGGAACGAACAATCTCCCGGACTGCTCGAACATGTGCCACGAATCGAGCGGCGCCGCGATGAGCGAGACGCTCGGCATCGGCAAAGGCTGCGTGAAGCTCGAAGACTTCGACCACGCCGACGCCATTTTCATCATCGGGCAAAATCCCGGCACGAATCATCCGCGGATGCTGACGAGTTTGAAGCGCGCGAAACAGGCGCGCGGAAATCATCTCGGCGCGAAGATCGTCTCGATCAATCCGTTGCCCGAAGTGGGCAATTTCCGGTTCAAGAATCCGCAGGACTTGAAGAATCCATTACGAGCCGCCGGGGTATTTTTCGGTGAGGGCACGAAGCTCAGCGATCTCTGGCTGCCGTTGCGCATCAATGGCGACGTCGCCGTTCTCAAAGGCATCATGAAAGAGATGCTCGACGCCGAAGACAAACAGCCGGGCTCGGTTTTCGATCACGAATTTATCCGCGAGTACACCGCCGGCTTCGAGGAATTCATCGCCGATCTGCGCGCGACAAGCTGGGACGATATCCTGGTGAGCAGCGGCGTGACGCGGGACCAGATCCGCGCCGCCGCCGAGATCGCGATGCAATCGAAACGGATCATCTGTTGCTGGGCGATGGGTCTCACCCAGCACAAGAACGCGGTCGCGACCATCCAGGAGATCATCAACTTCCTGTTACTAGGCGGGAACATCGGACGTCCGGGCGCCGGTCCTTGTCCCGTACGCGGACATTCCAACGTCCAGGGCGATCGAACGATGGGGATTTGGGAAAGGATGAGCGAGAAGTTCCTCGCCAAGCTCGGCGCGGAGTTTGGATTCGAGCCGCCCTGCGAACCCGGCACGGACACCGTCGAAACGATCAAGCAGATGCACGACGGCCGCATCCGCGTTTTCATCGGGCTGGGTGGTAATTTTCTTTCGGCAACGCCGGACACGGAATACACGGCGAAGGCGCTGCAAAAGTGCCGGCTCACCGCGCAGGTCTCGATCAAACTCAATCGCTCGCATCTCATCACGGGCGAAATCGCGCTCATGCTGCCGTGTCTAGGTCGCAGCGAGATCGATCGGCAGGCCGGCGGCGAACAATTCGTCACGGTCGAAGATTCGATGGGGATCATCAATCCGTCGCGCGGCGTTCTCGAGCCCGCGAGCGAGCAATTGCGAAGCGAACCCGCCATCGTAGCAGGGCTGGCGCGAGCTACACTAGGCGAGCGTTCCAGGGTCGATTGGGAAGGTCTCGTCGCGGATTACAACCAAGTCCGCGATCACATCGAAAATGTCATTCCCGGCTTCGAGCGGTTCAATGAACGCATCACGAAAGACATTTTCTATCTGCCAAACGCCGCGCGAGACGAGCGCAAATTCAATACTGATATCGACAAGGCGAAGTTCACGGTCCATCCCGTTCCGCGCAACGAACTCGGGCCCGGCCGATACATCATGATGACGATCCGTTCGCACGACCAGTTCAACACCCACATCTACGGCCTGGACGATCGTTACCGCGGCATCTTCAATGGCCGGCGCGTCATTTTCATGAATCCGGAGGACGTGGCCGCCGCCGGGCTGAAACGCGGCGAGCTGGTTGACCTAACGAGTCATTACGAAGGAGAAGAACGGACCGCGAGAAAATTTCAGGTCGTGCCTTACGAGATCCCGCGCGGTTGCACCGCGACTTATTTCCCGGAGGGAAACGCGCTTGTCTCGATCAATAGCGTCGCCGAACGGTCGAACACGCCGACGAGCAAGTTCGTCATCATCTCGATCAAGCCCTCGGAGGGACGTGCTTCTGCACGTCCCACTTCTCCGCGCACACAATGAAATATTTGGGACGTGCGGAAGCACGTCCCTCCGAGAACGCTAACTCTCGAACATGATTCGTTCGATGTGCGAATACAGATTGAACGTCGGCGGCCGCAGGAATCCGATCAGGGTCTGGCCGCATTCCCTGGCAAAATTCACCGCGAGCGATGAGGGCGCGGAAACCGCGGCCACAATCGGAATGCCGGCCGCGAGGGCTTTCTGCACGATCTCGAACGAGGAACGCCCGCTGACAACCAGGACGTGATGATTGAGCGGGAGAAGCCCATCGAGAAACGCGCGGCCGATCGCCTTATCGACCGCGTTATGGCGTCCGATATCTTCCCGGACGACGAGCGGATTGCCGCTCAGGTCGAAGATGCCGGCAGCATGGATGCCACCGGTCCGAGCGAAATTTCCCTGGGCGGCGCGCAAACGCCCCGGCAATTCCAGCAAGATCGCTTCCGCGATTTGCGCTCGCGCTGCGGAATCGATGGCCGGAAATTGTTGCCGGATAAATTCGATGCTCGTTTTGCCACAGAGCCCGCAACTGCTGGAAATCGTGCCGAAACGCTGGGCCGCCGCGGACTCGAACTTCACGCCCGGCGCAAGCTCGACGTTGATCAGGTTCCCGAGCGAGGCCAGGACCGCGCCCGGCGCGATCGTACGCAAATCGGCAAGCTTGCGCACGATCGCCTCGGAGAACAGAAAACCGGCGGCAAGCTCTTCGTCGTGGCCGGGCGTGCGCATGGTGGTTGCGATCGCCGCGCCGGCGATTCGAATTTCGAGCGGCTCCTCGATCGCGACTTCATCGGTCACGCATTCGTGGCGACCGTCTTGCGTCCGGCGAATGATGCTGCCCGGCCCGATCCCCTGCATGGGAAATCATCGCACGAAAGGAGAAGGCGGCGAACACTGGTGCCGCAAAACTTCGCTTAGAATGACAGGAAAGAAGTGATAACGATTACTGCAGTGCTGCTCGTCGGGGGTGAATCCCGGCGCATGGGCCGGGACAAGGCGACGGTCGAATTCGATGGGCAACCGTTATGGCAGCGTCAAATCGGAATTCTGCGAGAGCTCAGGCCGGAGAACATTTTCATCTCGGCTCGAACGAGACCGTCTTGGTTTTCCGATGACGCTGCGCTTCTGCTCGACGATCCGCCATCACGCGGCCCGCTTAGCGGCCTAACGAAAGCGTTAGCGGCAATGCGGACGACGCACCTGATCGCGCTCGCCGTCGATATGCCGTTCATGACAAGTGAGCAGTTGGCCATTCTTCGCGAATTGGCTGCCGAGAGCCGTGGCGTTGTCCCTGTCATCGGCGAACGAGCAGAGCCGCTGGCTGCTATTTATCCGGCGGAGGCCGCAGTGGATTTTGCCACTGCTCTGGCAGGCACCGATTTTTCCTTGCAACCCGTTATCCGAAACCTTGCGGCTGAGGAGAAAGTCAGGCTTCTTGCTGTGCCGGCTCAGGACGAAGGTTTGTATCGCAGCGTGAACGAGCCTTGAGGTGTTCACAGAATTCGTTGCCTGAATTCCGTCGATGCGCGGCTCGGATGGGCGCGCTTATCGTTGGGCCATGACAACATCGAGCTTTCAGACCGTGCGCCAGTCGGCAATATTGCCCAACGAAGATTCCCTGCGCATGAAAGTCCCCGAACTGCTGCCGCCCGCCGATATGATGTATCGGGCTCTCGTCAACCGCGACTCGAGCTTCGAAGGAATTTTCTTCGTCGGCGTACGCACGACCGGCATCTTTTGCCGGCCCACCTGCTCTGCAAAAAAACCGGCCCGCGAGAATGTCGATTTTTTTCCTACGCCGAGCGAGGCGCTCCACGGCGGCTATCGACCGTGTCTGCGTTGTCGCCCAATGGATCCCGACAAACGTCCGCCGGAGCTGATCGAGCGGTTGCGGGCGGAAGTCGAGCGCGCCCCCGGTGGTCGGCTTACCGACAAGGAACTGGCCGCGCTTTCGATCGATCCCTCGACGGCGCGCCGTCAATTCAAGCGGCATTACGGGATGACCTTCCAAGCCTATCATCGCGCGCGCCGAATGGGCCTTGCTTTGCGCGAGGTGCGCAAAGGGAGTCGCGTCGCTGCCGCGAAAAACGGGAGCGGCTTCGAATCGGCCAGCGGTTTTCGTGAAGCGTTCACGCGCGTCTTCGGCGATCCACCGACCGCCGCGAAGGCGCGCGACTGCATGTTTGCGGAACGGATCGAAACGCCGCTCGGCACGATGCTGGCCGTGGCTGACGACAAAGGTTTACGATTACTCGAATTCGCCGATCGCCGCGCGCTCGAAACGGAACTGGCCGCGTTACGAAAGCGCTTGAAAACAAACGTCGTCCCGGGCGAACACAAATATCTCGACGCGATCCGGACCCAGCTCGCCCGCTATTTTTCCGGCGAGAATCTCGAGTTCGATATTCCGCTGGCGCCAATCGGCTCCGACTTTCAAATGCGGACCTGGGAGCTATTGCGCAAGATCCCGACCGCGGAAACGCGTTCGTATTCCTGGATGGCCGAGCGTCTCGGGATCCCGAACGCGCGTCGCGCCGTCGGCCGCGCGAATGGCACGAACATGCTTTCCATCATCATCCCCTGCCACCGCGTCATCCGCGCCGACGGCTCTCTATGCGGTTACGGCGGCGGTGTGTGGAGAAAAAAGTGGCTACTGGATCACGAGCGGCGCTTCGTGCAGAAGCGAGAAAGTGAATAGTGACTGGTGATCGGTGAATGGAATTGGCGTCGCGGCGTCGCCTACGATTCACCAGGCAACTGATCACCATTCACCTTCTTCAAAACCGCGCCCAGGAGGACTCGAACCTCCGGCCGTCGGATTAGAAATCCGAATTCTTAGCAGAGAGACTCCGTTGCTTGGTTCGGGAAGCGGATTACCGGCGCGCCGTCGCCACTTGGCGTATTCGAGCCAGTTGAATGAGATAACCAGATGCCACAGACATTTGGCTAATTGGATCGCCAATACAACGGCAAAGCTGGAGAACGGATCCTGCGATCGCAAAGTCCGCAAACGGCGATTCATCAGTCTGGTTTGCCAACAGCACAGAGTCGTAGTGCTGCCATCTCGAATCGAGCAGAGTCATGTAATCGACATTTGAGATTTTGTCGAATTCCACGCCATATTCACTTGCCAACACAGCGCGGCCCAAAGTGTTGGAGAGGTTCACCAGCTCGTATGTCACCCGTTCGGCCACTTCTTTACGCGATGTGAAGACTCGAAATCCGAGATTTGTGACCCAAGCGCGAAACAGGTATAGTTCGGCAATTCGCGATCTGTTGGAGGAATCCGTGCTGTTCAATAGACTCGGGTAGGATTCTTTGTAATTGTCCGAGTAGAAGAAGCCGCCGAGATCGATGCCTTTGACGATGTCGGCAGCAGAGGCAACGCCAAAAAAAGTACGAAGCAGGCCCATGATGGAAATCGTTGCTTGGTGCCTCAGAACGGCTTTTCGTCCAAGGCTTTTTTCTGCGCGATATAATCAATGAACTGGGCTGAGCCAATGGAGAGACTTGGCGGAAACCCGAACCGGTCGAACACAGCGAGAAGCTGGCCCTGTTCGGCTGACCATGACGACTCGGATGCCTTCTGCCAAGTCAGCGAATTTGCATTGAGCAACGTCTGAATCTGCGAGGCCGAAAAGGCATCCCTTCTAAAAACTTCCGCTCGGCTTCGATCATCAAGGAACACAACGGAAATTTCAAATCCCTGATATTTGTAGCTGCGAGTTTTCTGGCGAGGATCTTTGTCTTGCGCCCTCGATATTGGATTCCCATATCGCTGTGTGATCTGCAGTTCTGTATCCCCAATTCTCGCCAAGAGAGGCGTAGACGGAACGATTAGGCAGGAGGCGACAAGGAGGAACGAAATTCTCTTCACAAATTCCGTAAAGCAGGAACCAGACCCGGAACTAGCGACGATCGCGCCGACGACGCTATCGGTGTCTGGCTGAACTATGAGCGCAGCCGCACATAAAATCGCATAACGCGCTCGAGAGCGGCCTACAGGCAAGTTGGCGGAAGACGCCTCTCCAAACTCTAGATTCACCCTCTACCAGCCAGCCGGTCATACTCCGCATGGGTGCCGATCCAGTCCCAAACGAAAGTGGCGCCGTCAGAAAAGCGACCCGTAGCGCGATAGTGCAAGCCGATTCGCGCCGACCATTCGCCTCTTCCAACAGGCTTAAATCGAAGCGAAGAGTGGCCTGGATCATCACGCCAAAGAGCATAATTCTTCCGCGCGAGGCTGCGAATTTCCTGCGGAAGTTTGCGGTAGCAGTCCCAGAAACGCGCCGTCGTCCGGCTCGTCATTCCTCTTCCGCGAGAATTTTCTCCAGCGGGATCGTTTTCCCTTCGCGAATCGCGGCGTCGGTTTCCTTCGTCAGCCAGTCCATTTTTCCGGATGCGAAGTCGGCCTTCATCTGTTTGTCCCACTCGTCATCGGCGTGCGGAAAAAGCTCGGCTAACAACTCGCAGTATTCTTGGGGCGACAACCGGGCGATCGCTTCCTTGATTTCAGCCACCCTGCTCACCGGCAAATCGTCGCGCATTTCCGCGCAAACGGCAAGACGCGGAAGTGGTACGGGAAGAAGTGATACGGGATGCGAGATGCGAGATACGGGATACGGGATGCGAGATGATTAGCGAGGCAGAGTGTGTAGCAACGATTCCCTGACCCCAAACCCCGCATCTCGCATCACGTATCTCGCATAACCGCGCCCAGGAGGACTCGAACCTCCGACCGTCGGATTAGAAATCCGATGCTCTATCCGGCTGAGCTATGAGCGCAGAACCGGGCGAGAATACTCGAAAGACTGGAGCATGTCATCCCGAGGCTGGCGAAGCGGGCCGAGGGACCGCTCAGGCGATCTGTTCGCTACCGCGGAACGTTACGCGTGATACGTTAATGTGCGCCTAGCCTTTCGCGGAAGCGCAACTTTCAGCTGCGAGGTCCCTCGGCGCGCTTCGCCAGCCTCGGGATGACCGCGCTTCTAGCGCGAGCACTAATCGCTGATCCGGTGCTTTAGCTCCCAGACACGGAGCGCGGCGAGGAGGAGGCTTTTCGTGCGAGTAAGCGTGCCGACGGCGGGCTGTTCTCTGGGGGCGGCATTTTGGACGTTGTTTTTCCGCGGACGACCACGGCGCGCTTTGGCTTTCCCGGCACGACGCGCGGTCTCGCTTATGGGGAGATGGCCAGCGTTGTTCATGCTCGCTGAAAAAGCAGCTTCCAAGCCACTGCTCCATCGCCCCGTTTCCCTCTTGTGCGCGGCTCTGATCTCCGCAAGTTTGCCCGGTCATGGCTGAGAATCGAAAGCTGGGGCTCGGGTGTCTCACCATCTTTCTCGCGGTGGCGCTTTGCGCCAGCGTGTTCATCAATCTCGTCCTGGCCGCAACCGCATTTCGCCGCTTCGGTGGAGGCCCGCAGTTCGAAGAGCCGACGCCGTCGTTTCGGGAAGTCATTGTGCAACGCGGCGCGCGCGGGAGCGGCGACAAGATCGCGGTGATCACAATGCGCGGCCTGATCAGCTCGTCCCTGCCGGGCAACGTGGGGGACACGATGGTGGAAGACATGCGACTCGCGCTCCAGCAGGCGCGCGATGACGACCACGTCCGGGCGATCGTGCTGGAAATCGATTCGCCCGGCGGAGAAGTAACCGCGTCGGATGTTATCTACAACTGGGTGGTCAAGACGCGCGCGAAAAAGCCGGTGATTATCTACATGGATTCGCTCGCGGCTTCGGGCGGATATTACGTCGCCTGCGGCGGGAAATACTTGATGGCGAACGAGACGACGATTACTGGCAGCATCGGCGTTATCATCCAAACGCTGAACTACGAACAGCTTTTCAACAAGGTCGGCCTCGCCTCGGTGGTCTTCAAAAGCGGGAAGTTCAAGGACATGCTGAGCGGGACGCGTCCGGTCACTCCAGAAGAACGCGAATACATTCAGAACTTTGTGATGAAAACCTATGACAAATTTCTTGGGATCGTCGCGCGCGAACGGAATCTGCCCGCGGACGGGCTCCGTAATTCCGTGGCCGACGGCCGCATCCTCTCCGGGAAAGACGCGCTCGATAACAAGTTGATCGACGCGGTGGGCCAGATCGAAGACGCGTTCGTGAAGGCGAAGGAACTCGGTCACGCGCCTGGGGCGACGATCGTGAAATACGGGCCGCCGTTTAGCTTCGGTCGTTTATTGCGGGCCTTCGGCAGCACGGACAACAAGATCGAGCTGACGCTGCCGAAGCAGTTGATGCCGCAGCTGGAAACGGGGCGCGCTTACTTTTTGCCGAGCTTCTACGCTCCGTAGGACGCGCCGCGCCGCATGACCGTGGATGGTTTTTTCCCGGCGCTGAGCGCTGTTTTCTACGCGCTCTTTCTCGTGGCGGGCGTTTACATTTACGCCTCGCTCATCCGGCAAATCGCGGCGCGGCCGCCCTATTCCGAGCCGCCGCCGCTGCGCACGTTTGGCTGGCCCGAAGCGATCCTCGCGGTTTTTCTCGCTTTCTTTTTTCTGCTGAGTCTTTCGGGAGGCTCGACGCATAATGCTTCGCGGATTGGAAATCGCGAGCTGATCGCGAGCGCGGCGTTTACGATTGGCCTGCTCCTGGCGCTCGCCGGGTTTCTTCGTCTGCGGCGCTTCGATCTGGATTCGTTAGGCGGCTTTTCGAAAATCGGATTCTTCCGGACCGCGATCACGGCTGGAATTTTCATCCTGGCCTCCTACCCGCTCATTTTTTTGGCTGACGTTGCCACCCAGCGAATGCTGCGCGGGGCGCCGCCGCAACAGCCGATCGTCGAGATGTTCAACGAGTCGAGCACGCTGGAGCAACGCATTCTTATCATCGTGCTCGCTGTTTCGCTCGCGCCGCTGGCCGAGGAATTTATCTTCCGCTTTTTCATCTACGGCGTCCTGAAGCGCTATCTCGGGAAAGTCGTCGCCGTCATGGCGAGTGCGCTGCTTTTCGCCGCGGTTCACGCGCATTTGCCCTCATTCGCGCCGTTGTTTGTCCTCGGAAGCTGCCTCGCCGTGGCCTATGAGTGGAGCGGTTCCATTCTCGTTCCGATGACGATGCATGCGCTCTTTAACGCCACCACCCTTACGGCTCTCGCCTTTCAGGAACACAGTCAGCCATGAATCTGCGGGCCCTCGGCGAGGACCGGTTGCTCGATCGACTGTTGCCGGACCTTCCGCGCAATGCCGGGGTCGTGCTCGGGGCGGGTGACGATTGCGCGGTTGTGGAATCGGGGAAACCCGGCCTGCTCCACCTGCTCAAGACCGATTGCCTCGTGGAAGGAATTCATTTTGCGAAAAGTAGTCCGCCGCAGCAGGTCGGATGGAAGGCGATGGCGCGGCCGCTCAGCGATTTCGCCGCGATGTCGGGCGTGCCCCAGTTCGCGCTCGTCACGCTGATCGTGCCCGCGCGCAGAACCATCTCCTGGGTGCGGCAGCTCTATCGCGGCATTGAAAAAGTGGCCCGCAAGTTTGAGGTCGCGGTCGTCGGCGGCGAGACCAGCAACATCAAGGGGCCGGCCGTGATTTCAATCAGCATCACCGGCTTTGTGGAACGGAAACGCTGGGTCGGCCGCGCCGGTGGCAAAGCGGGCGACGAGCTTTTTGTCACCGGCCGGCTCGGGGGATCGCTCCGAGGGCACCATCTGAAGTTTGTCCCGCGGATCGACGAATCGCGCTGGCTCACAAAGAATTTTCCGATCCACGCCATGATGGATTTGAGTGACGGACTTGGAACGGATTTGCCGCGCCTCGCGCGGGCCAGCCGCGTCGGCTTCGAAGTGGACGAAACGGCGCTGCCGTTGAATCGCGGCTGCACCATTCGCGAGGCCATCTCCGACGGAGAAGATTACGAATTGCTCTTCGCGATCTCACCGCGTCACAGCGCGCGGTTGCAAAAAAGCTGGCGCAAGAGATTCCTGAAAGTCGGGCTAACCCGCATCGGCCGGTTGAATCAAAAATCAAAAATCAAAAATCAAAAATTCCCCGTCGGTTATGTTCATTTCAAACAGCGTTGAGCAAACAATCGCGGCTGGGCGGACTTACGGCGAGAAGGCGCGTCGGGGCGATGTGTTCGCGCTGCGCGGCGATCTGGGTGCGGGGAAAACGCAATTCGTGAAGGGATTCGTCGCGGGCCTGGGCAGCAACGCCGACGTTACGAGCCCCACGTTCGTCCTCCTCCACGAATACGGCGACGGCCGATTGCCGGTTTTTCATTTCGATTTTTACCGGGTCGAGAGCCGCGAAGCGTTGTCGCGCATCGGCTTCGACGATTACATTTTCGGTGACGGCGTTTCCCTGATCGAATGGGCCGATCGGTTTTCCGCTCTCATTCCGAGCCGCGCGAAGTGGCTTTCGTTTGAGCTGAAGGATGAAAACACTCGCGTGATCACCGAGGGAGTGGCGCGATGAAAACGCTGGCGCTGGAAGTGTCCACGGCCCAAGGGAGCATCGCCTGGCGCGAAGATGGCGAGGCGTTGTTCGATGCCCAGTTTGCCGCCGACCGCAAGCACTCCGGCGCATTTTTTGAAAACGTGGAACAGTGCCTGGAACGGTTTGGCCGGCCGGAACAAATCATCGTGGGCCTCGGGCCGGGTTCTTACGCCGGCGTGCGCATCGCGATCGCTACTGCTCTCGGCTTGCGCTCAGCGGCGAAGGCGAAACTTACTGGAATTCCGTCGGTGTGCGCGCTCGATGTCGAAACCGCGGACTACTGCGTGATCGGCGACGCGCGGCGGCAATCGTTCTTCTTCGCCAAAATCGAAGGTGGAAGACTGACAGAAGGACCGGCTCTCAAAACGCCGGCGGAATTGGAGACGACGATCGAGGAATTGAAGATCCCCGTCTACGCTTCCGAAGCCTTGCCGCAATTTTCGGTCGCGAAACTGGCTTATCCTGCCGCCGGCCGTCTGGCGGAAATTGCTCGCCTATACTCTGGCAATATCGACGCCGCTCTGGAACCGATTTACCTTCGCGAGCCGCATATTACCGTCGCGAAAGCGACCCCCGGATTCGCGCCTACAAGATGAACTCGAAAGAAATTTATCGATGCTGGGCCGAAATCGATCGCAGTGCGCTGCTCCACAATCTCGGCGCCGTCCGCGAACGGATCGGCACGGCTGACGTCCTCGCGGTGGTCAAAGCAAACGCCTACGGGCACGGGTTGGTCGGCGTGTCCGAAACAGTCGCGAGCGAGGTCCAGCTCTACGGTGTCGCAAACCTGGAGGAAGCGATCGCGCTTCGAACAGCGGGATTGCCGCATCCGGTCATCATCCTCGGACCTGCTCTGCCGGGCGAACGATCGGCCATCGTCGAGCGCGAATTCATTCCCACCGTCTCAACGATCGAAGAAGCGCAGGCGTTCGATCGAATCGGGCCGGTTTCGATCAATTTCAAAGTCGACACCGGCATGGGTCGGATGGGCGTGCCCGAAATCGAAAGCCTTGCTGTGTTCAAGAAAGTGTCCGGGTTCGGCAATCTGCGCGTCCATAGCGTTTCGACTCACATGCCGGTTTCAAACGAGGATGCTGCCTACACTCGCGACCAGCTCGTCCGGTTTCGCAAGGTCCTGGAGCAATTTCGCGCCGAAGTTCCAGGCGATTACAAGGCGCACGTCTTGCAAAGCGCCGGGACGCTCGCGTTCAACGAGACCCCGCACGAAATCGTGCGCGCGGGCGTGATGCTCTATGGAGTTTCCCCTTTGCCGGAATTCCAGAAGCTCCTGCGACCGGCGATGGTGTGGAAGACGCGCATCGCACTGATCCGCAATATGCCGGCCGGGCACGGCATCAGTTACGGCCGCAGTTTCATCACGCCGCGCGAGATGCGGGTGGCGACGTTATCGGCCGGTTACGCCGATGGTTATCCGCGCCACCTGTCGAATCGCGACGCGGCGGTGCTCGTGCGCGGAAAACGCTGCCCGCTGCTGGGCCGGGTGACGATGGACCTGATGATGATCGACGTTTCGCAGATCAAAGATGCGGCGGTCGGCGACGAGGTGGTCTTGATGGGCCGCCAAGGCGACGAGGAAATTTCCACAACCGAACTAGCGGAGCGCGCGGACACGATCACGTGGGAAATCATCACGCGAATTGGCAGCCGGGTGCGGCGTGTGTATGTGTGAGTGAGATGTTCCAGATCATCTTCAACGAGCTGAGCGCCGCGGAAATGGCGGCGTTGCCGAAATCGTTGCAGCTCGATTTGCTGGCGGAATTCCAAATCCTTCCCGAGGACCTCGACAATCTCGACACCAGCCGCTTCGGCGTAATCGAGCGCGAAGGGAAGAAGCTGCATCGTTATCGCGCGAAGGAATATCGAATCTATTTCGAGCGGACGCCGGAGGGCATCCGGGTCCACCGCGTCCTGCACAAGAACACGTTTCGTGATTTCCTTTTCCGCAGCAAACTTCCGATGGCGGAAGACGACCAGCTCGGCAAGAACCGCGAATTTTGGAAGCTGATCGAGCAAGGCGAGCGGACCCGGAAGACATCGTGATCGCCCAGCTCGTCGCGGACGAAAAGCTGCGTCAGCGCGAGTTCCCCATCTGCACGCGCAAGATTTATTGCGCGCACGCCGCCGATGCGCCGCTGCCGCGACGGGTGGCCGAGGCGATGCGGGAATCGATCGAGCGCGCCTCGGTCGATGCGCGAAATTACGAGAACGAGCTGGCGCGCATTGAGGAAACGAGGGCGCTGGTGGCGCGGTTGCTGGGCTGTGAGACAGACGAGATCGCATTCACGGGTCCGACGGCGAGCGGACTGAACACTGTCGCGAACGGACTCGACTGGAACCCGGGCGACGAGGTCGTCTGTTACCTCGATGATTATCCGGCAAACGTTTATCCCTGGCTCGCGCTCGAACGGCACGGGGTGAAGCCGGTGCTCCTCGAAACGGCGCGCATCGGGGAAATCACGCCGGAAATTGTCGAGCGCGCGCTGACAAAACGAACCAAACTCGTCGCGCTCGCCAGCGCGAATTATATCAGCGGCTATCGCATCGATCTCGACGCGATCGGGACGCTGTGCGCGGAGCGCGGCGTTTTGTTTTCCGTCGATGCCATCCAGACGATGGGCGTCTTTCCGGTTCCGTTGCAGCAGGTCGATTTCGCCAGCGCCGGCGCCCAGAAATGGATGCTCGGCCCTTCGGGCGCGGGAATCCTGTTTGTAAAGAAAAGCCGGCACGACCTGTTGCGCCCGCCGCTTATCGGCGGCTGGAACGTCGTGTCGCCGAACTTCATTTCCCAACGCGAGGTCGAATTCGAAACCGGCGGCCGGAAATTCGAACCGGGCGCCTACACCCACAGCGTCCTAGCTGGGTTAAGGGCGGCGGCGGAACTTCTATTGGAAGCGGGACCGCAGGAAGTCTCGCAGCAAATCAGCGCGCTGCTCCAGGCATTGCAAGATGGAATCGCACCGGCCGGCTTCGAGTTTCTCACCCCGATGGAAGAGAAGAATCGCTGCGGGATTTTAACGTTTCGTCATCCCCAAATCGCATCCGAGCGGTTCGCTGATGCGTTAACGGAAAACGATATCGTGGTCTCGCTGCGTTACGATCGTGCGAATCGCGGCTGGCTGCGAGTCAGCCCGCATTTTTACAATACGGACGCCGAGATGGCGAAGATCGCGGAGCTGTTACTCGACGGTGTAGAGGCGGCTGTCTCCAGCCGGTAATCGCCAAATTCCGCGGGTGAGGACACCCGCCGCTACACCTACTTCATCAGCAGCACGGAACGGCTGCGTTTGATTTCGCGCGTGATCTTGCGGTGCATGTGCGCGGGCATGCCGGTGACGCGGCGGGGCAAAATCTTGCCGCTCTCGGTCACGAATTTCTTCAGCAGGTCGGGATTTTTGTAATCGATCGCTTCCGTGGCGATATCGATGCGCCGGCGCGGCATGGTGCGGTTGGCGCGGCGAAAAGCGGAACGGCGCTTGGCGGTTTTCGGTTGCATGGCTGGTTATCTCGTCTCGCGATGGAGCGTGTGCCGCTTCAAAAACGGATTGTATTTCTTTTTCTCGAGCCGGTTCGGTGTGCGCGGGCTCTTCTTGTTGCGCGTCGTCATGTAACGGGAAACCGGCTGGCCGAGCGCCTTCGCTTCCGTGCATTCGAGCGTGATGATTTCCTGCGCCATAAATTATTTATTCCTTGCTCTCGTCCGGCTTGGCTTCTTCTTCCTCGCCCTCGGCGCCTTCCTCCTCGGTCAGGCCGAAGAGGGATGTGACCGATTGGCGGACGCGCGAAGCCTTGTTCTGCTTTTCGAGCTGCGATTGGCACTCGACGGTGAAGCGCGCGAACGGGATCGCTTCGAGCCGCGCGTGCGAGATTGGTTTGCCCGACATCTCGCAAATGCCGTAGGTGCCGAGCTCGATCCGCTTCAACGCCTGGTCGATTTCATAAAGCGCGTCCTGTTCCTGCGAAAGCAGGCTGAGCGCGAAATCGCGATCGTAAGCGTCGCTGCCGGCATCTGCCTGGTGCATGCCGAACGCGGAAGCTTCGCTACCCTCGGCGCGCGAGCGGAGATTGTCCTTCGCCACGCCGGCCATGGAATCCACCATCGCGTCGCGCAATTGGAGGAGCTTGTCCTTCTGTCCGCGCACGAACGGGTCGAGCTTGCGTTTCTTGTGATTCTTGGTCGCGAGAATTTCGTGCTTCGCGTTATTGGAACCGAAATGTTTCCGGGCCCCGTTCGCCTTGAGGGATTTTGCCGGCCGAGCTGCTACCTTCTTCGGCGCCTTGGCCGCAGGCCTCTTCGCCGCGCGGGCGGTTTTCTTCGCCGGCTTCGACGGCCTGGCCTGCGCCCTGGCTTTCGGGCGCGAGGCTTTCTTCGCCGGGCTTTTCGATTTCGCAGGCTTTCTCGAACTCTTTTTCTTCGCGGAACTGGCCATAATTTGGAAGACGCCCTTGTTAGCTGGACGCGAGCGGAGGCTTACTAAAGAACATTTCCAGCGGGGCGCAAGGAGAGATTTCCCCGCTAAATGCGAGCGAAAAGAGGCCTTTTTCGAAGGGCGTTACGAGCTCGCGCTGGAATAATGGCGCAGGGCGAATCGCCAAAAAATCCGGGAGAGAAAAAACGCGACCGATCCTGCGATCATGAGATGCAACATCAGCCAGGCCGGTTGATCGAGCGGCTTGATCAAGAGCCGCGCGGGAATGTTCGCCACGATCACGACCGGAATGATCCAGCCGAAAATGAAGCGGAAAAGGCGCGGGAAAATCACGTCGGGATAGCGCGCGATGTGGAGGAAATTGAAGTAGCCATAGACGAGCCCCTGCGCCCGGACGATCCAGAAACTGATCGCGGCCAGCGTGAGCATGATCGAGTAATGGACCGCCACGCCGAAGCAGAGGGCCACCAGATAAAGCGCGATCAGGCCGAGGCCCGGGACGACTTGCAGCTTCGTCAGCGCGACGATCACGACGATGCCGCCGAGGATCGCGTTCAACACGCTGTCGAGTCCGAATTGTTTCGTGGAAACGGCGAACTGGCTGTCGATCGGGAGGACGAGGAGCGAATCGAGCCGACCGGTGCGGACCAGCTCCGGGATGTTGGAGACATTGACGAAGAAAAACGCCTGGAACAATTGCGCGATCATCTGGTGGGTCCCGATGAGGAGGATGACTTCCCACTTCGACCAATCACCGATGTGATCGACCTGCCCGAAGATGATCCCGAAGAAAACGATCTGGCCGCAGAACCAGAGCACTTCCACGACCATCCAAAGAATGAAGTTCACCTTGAAGCTCAGCTCGCGGATGAGCGAGTTGCGCAGCATGATTCCCCAGATCTCAAGGTAGCGGCGCATGGGGTGCCTTCTGGCAGAGTGGCGAATTAGTCAATGGCGTAGAAATCGCGGCCATCCCGAGCCGCACAAACGGCGAGGGATGGCTCCAAAGTCCAAGCTCCAAGCTCCAAAGGAGCACCAAGCATCAAGCACCAAATCAGCGATTCCTGTCCTTGGAGCTTCGTTGTTTGGAGCTTCTCTGGAGCTTGGATGTTGGAGCTTGGAGCTTTCGACCGGGCGCAACTTCGCGCCAGACCGGCGGTTGTATTAAATTCAGCCCCAGATCATCATTCTGCTTGCTCCTATCGATGTTCAAACGACCCATCCCACTCATTGTCGCCGCGATTGTTCTGATCGCCGTAGCGCTCCTGCTCCGCCGCTGCACGAGCGGGTCGAGCGCGACGTTTCAGACCGCGGCCGTGACGCGCGGACCGATCACCCAGGCGGTGACCGCGACCGGCACGTTGAACCCCGTCCAGAACGTCCAGGTTGGTAGCCAGGTCTCGGGCAACATCCAGAAACTCTTCGCCGATTTTAATTCGCTCGTGAAAGCCGGACAGGTGATTGCGCAGATCGATCCGGTTGTTTTCCAGGCAAACGTGAACCAGGCCGAAGGCGATCTCGCGAATGCGAAGGCCGCGCTCGAACTCGCGCGGCTGAACGAGACACGGATTCAAGCGCTGGTCGCGAAACAGAGTTCCGCGCAATCCGATCTCGATCAGGCCACAGCGACTCTGCATCAGGCGGAAGCCAACGTGAAGATCAAGGAAGGCGCCTTGGAAAAGGCGAAGGCAGACCTCGACCATTGCACGATCACGTCGCCGATCGATGGCATCGTGATTTCGCGAAATGTCGACGTAGGACAAACAGTGGCGGCCAGCCTGCAGGCGCCCGTCATTTTCACGATCGCGAATGATCTCTCGAAAATGCAGATCGACGCGAACGTGGCGGAAGCGGATGTGGGCGGGGTGGCGGTCGATCAGGAAGTGGATTTCACCGTCGATGCGTTTCCGACGCGGACATTCCAGGGAAAGGTTGTGCAGGTGCGCAACGCCCCCATCACGGTGCAAAACGTCGTCACCTACGACACCGTGATTGGCGTCAGCAATCCCGACCAGAAATTGAAGCCCGGCATGACCGCGAACGTTTCCATCGTGGCCGCCCACCGCGATGACACGCTGAAGATTCCAAACAGCGCGCTTCGTTTTCGCATGCCCGACCAGACTCCGAGCGCGGCCCCGAAGCGCGACCCAGCGTCGAGCGGACGCGGACCGGGGAACAAGCCCGGAGGCAATCGCGCTGAGCGTCGCGTGGAACGCACTGTGTCCGTTCTGGCTTCCGGGGCTTCCAGACCGACGGCCGTGACGATCAAGACCGGGATCAGCGACGGCATGACGACCGAAGTTCTCGAAGGTTTAAAGGAAGGCGATCTTGTGGTCACCGGCATGACGGAAAGCGGCGCGGCAGTGACCCCTGCGAGCAATCCTTTCGGCAGCGGTCCGCGGCGTTTCTAGCGCCATGAACAATTCTTCCGAGGCGGTCGCCGTTCGGCTCGATGATGTTCGCAAAACGTATCAGACCGGCGAAGTGGAAGTGCAGGCGGTTCGCGGCGTTTCGATCGAGATCGCCGCGGGCGAATTCGTCGCGCTGATGGGATCGAGCGGTTCCGGCAAATCGACCTTGATGAACATCGTCGGCTGTCTCGACCGGCCGACCTCCGGTCGCTATTTTCTCGACGGCGAAGATGTGTCGTCGTTGAGCCGGGACGAATTAGCGGACGTGCGGAACCGCAAGCTCGGGTTCGTTTTCCAGAACTTCAATTTGCTGGCGCGCACATCGGCGTTGGAAAACGTCGAGCTTCCCCTGCTTTATTCCGAGGTCGCGCTCACGAATGTGGAATTGCGCGAGAAAGCCGAGCAGGTCTTGGAAGCAGTCGGATTGCAGGGACGCGGCGATCACACGCCGAGTCAGCTTTCCGGTGGCCAGCAGCAGCGCGTCGCGATCGCGCGCGCGCTCATCAACGATCCGGAAGTTCTGCTTGCGGACGAGCCGACCGGGAATCTCGACAGCCGGACCAGCGTCGAGGTGATGGAGATTTTTCAGCGGCTGAACGAGAAAGGAATCACCATCATCATGGTCACGCACGAGCACGACATCGCCTCCTACGCCCGGCGCAATATCGTGATGAAAGATGGCCTGGTGCGCGACGACGTGGTGGTTCAGAATCGTTTGAAGGCCGCGGCGGAGCTGGAAAAGATGACCGCGGGTGAGGCCTTGGAGGCAGCCGTATGACTTCGAAAAACTTTGCCCGCCGCCTGCGGCTCTTGTCGACCTTCAAGATCGCGGCGCGCGCCTTGCGACGAAACAAGTTGCGCTCGGCGCTGACCGCGCTGGGCATCATCATCGGCGTGGGCGCGGTGATCGCGATGGTGAGTATCGGCAATGGCGCGAAGGCGCAAGTCGAGGCGCAGATCGCCAGTCTCGGCGAAAATGTCATCCTGATTTTCTCCGGCAGCACCACCGCAAGCGGCATTCGCACTGGCTGGGGTGGCGCGGGCACACTCAAGATTGAAGATGCGGAAGCGATCCGTCGTGAAGTGCCCGCGGTGACGCTCGTGAGCGAAGAAGTTGTCTCCAACGCACAGGTCGCCGCAGGAAATCAGAACTGGTTCACACGAATCTATGGCGAGTCCGCGGACTACTTCGAAATACGGCAATGGGCCCTGGCCGACGGTGCGCCGTTTACGAGTCAGGATGTGCGGAGCGCGAACAAGATTTGCGTGATTGGCCGCACCACGGCGACACAGATCTTCGGGAGCGAAGATGTGGTGGGGCAAGTTCTGCGGATCAAGAACGTGCCTTTCCAGATAACGGGCGTCCTCACTTCCAAAGGGCTGAGTTCGCAGGGCACGGACCAGGACGACATCGTGATCATGCCCTACACCAGCGCGATGAAACGCGTCCTCGGCGGTGGAACCACCCTGCGCAACATCAACGCGCAGGTGGCCAGCCCGAAGGATCTGGCGCCAGCGCAGCAGCAGATCATCGCGCTGTTGCGCCAGCGCCATAACATTCGAGAAGGGCGCGACGATGACTTCACCGTCCGCAACCAGGAAGAAATCGCCGCGGCCCAGACCGCGACGACGGAAACGATGACGGCGCTGCTCGCCGGCGTGGCTGTCATCTCGCTCATCGTTGGCGGGATCGGGATCATGAACATCATGCTGGTTAGCGTGACCGAGCGCACGCGCGAGATCGGGACGCGCATGGCGGTGGGCGCGCACGGGCGCGATATCCTGACTCAATTCTTGATCGAAGCGATGACGCTCAGCGTGGTCGGCGGAATCATCGGCATCGTCACGGGCATCGTGGCCTCGAAGGTCATTGCCATGATCAAGAATTGGTCGTCGCTTGTTTCGCCGACTTCAATCATTGTCGCGTTCATAGTCAGCGCCGGTGTCGGTATCTTCTTCGGTTTTTATCCTGCGCGAAAAGCCGCCCAGCTCGACCCAATCGACGCGCTTCGTTACGAGTAACTCATCGTCGGAGGGACGTGCTTCCGCACGTCCGACTTTGCGGTGTGCACGATGGAAATTGTGGGACGTGCGGAAGCACATCCCTCCGAACTACGACCTTGGCTCGCGGATCCGGCGCGATGGGACCCACTCGTCCCATTTCGATTCGTAGTCGGTGTAATGAATCAGGTGCACGCCATCCTTAGCCTGCAAGACGGTCGCGGCGTACCAGTGCTTCTTCCAAAGCACTTCCACTTTCGTGCCTTTCGCGTAACGGACCGCCTTGATCGCCTGGAGATCTTCCGGCGCGACCCAGAGGTCTTCATCGTCTTCGTAGCCGATGAAGTGAATCTTTAGCTTCTCACCGCGCGCGTCGATGACCCGGCAGGCGTACCAGTCGCCGTTGCTATCGCGTGCCTTTGCGCGTTCGCCGATTCTCGGGTTCGCCAAAGGTTTCGACTGGGCCAGGACCATTTCCGTATCGAATGTCTTGGTATGCGCAAAAGTGGAGCGCTGTTCTTCCGCCGCGTTCATGTCGGCTTCGACGTGGGCGGCGAATTCCGAGAGCGTGACCGCGCCATCGTGATTCAGATCGACGTAGGAAACGCCGCGAAGCGCGTCGAGCAGCGCCTCGGTAAAGGTCCAATGCTCGGTCGACGATTCGCTCGCGGCCGACGAGGTCACCGCGGCGTAGACGGGGCCCTTCGATTGTTTTGTGATAGCGAGCCCGGCCTGGCCGGAATAGCAGCAATCGATCAGCCAGAGAACGCGGCTGCAATTGCTTCCGTTGATTTTTCCCGGGATCGAATTGACCGACCAGCCATCGACGTCATCATCGCCGGCGTCGTAGGACGCGAGATAAACGTCGTTGCCATCATCGGATTTCGATCCGTGCCCGGCGTAGTAAACGATAAGGAAATCGTCGGCGCGCAGTTTCTTCAACTGCTCGGTGAACGCGCTGTCGATCTGCTGCTGGGTGGCTTGCTTGTCCTGGAGATAAACGATTTGCGATTCCGGGACGCCGCTCTGCTTGAAAAAATCGACGAGCGCGTTGTCGCGCCGGTTCTTGACCGGGAACGAGCCGTACGTCTCCGAATGTTTCCAGCTGAGAACGCCGACGACGAAGACCCAGGTTTTCGTGGGCTGCCAGTCGGGGTCGTTGGCGGAGACAACCCTCGGAAAGAGTTGAACAAGAAAAAGAGCGAATAACAAACGCGCGATCAATGTTCTCATTTGCGGCGGCAATGTATTGCATGGGGAGCGCAGGCTGCCAGCCGGCAGTTTGCGCTCTCCAGATTGACGTTTCCCACCGACCGGTGACGTTCAAAGCATGAACCGTTTTCAGAACCTCGTCACGGAAGCGAAGAAGAACATCACGGAGATTTCGCCCGGCGATGCCCAGCAGCAAACCGAACGCGGCGACGCGGTCCTGATCGATGTGCGCGAGGAGGAAGATTGGCGGGAGGATCACGCGAAAGGCGCGAAGCATCTCAGCCGCGGGATCATCGAGCTGGAAATCGAAGAGCAGGTGCCCGATCTGAAAACGCCGATCATTTGTTATTGCGGGGGCGGCAGCCGTTCGGCGCTCGTGGCGGAGAGTTTGCAGAAGATGGGATATGAGAATGTTCGTTCGCTCGCCGGCGGATTGCGCGCCTGGAAGGAAGCGGGTTTGTCGTCTTCGACAGAGTGAATCGTGGATGGTGAATCGTGAATCGAGTGGGTCGCTTTCCTTCGATTCACAATTCACGGATCACGATTCATCTCTTCTACCCGCCCACCGCCTGGTAATGCCCGAGCCCGCGCTTCCACATGTAACGCGCGGCGGCCCACATTAAGAGCAGCCAGCCGCTTTGAATGGCGAGCGCCTGGATCATGTCGCCGCCGCGAAGGCGTTCCATGAAAATGGCGATGGGACAAAAGAGTTCGTAATAGAAGGGCAGCCACTTCAACGCGGCCTGGATACCCGCCGGCATGATGTCGACCGGGAACATCTGGCCGCCGAGAAAATATTCGAACGAGTAAACGATGAAAACGATCGTGGATATCTCCAGGATCCAGAAGGCGAAGAGCGCGATCGTATAGGTGATAAAAAACTGGATGAGCGCGGACATAACGAGGGAGAGGAACGCGCAGAAATAAGTCACCGCGTGCGACGGCAAGGTAAGATAATCGCGGAAGTGAAAAAGGATGAGCGCGACGGGCGGGATGGTGACAGCGCTGAAAACGAGACGGCCGCTCAAGAAAATGCTAAAACGATAGGCGAGGTAATTTACCGGCTTGGTCAGGAACGAATTGATCTGGCCTTCCCGGATATCGGAAGCGATCTGCCATTCGTCCTCAGTCGGCGTGACCAGGTTCGAGACTACGATGGTGAGCAGGTAATAGTAGATCATCGAGCCGTAGGTGTAGCCGTGCATGCCGCCGCCGGGTTCTTTGAAGACGGCGCGCCAGAGAAAGACGGTCCCCGCGAGCGGGATCAGGCCAAAGACCGCGCGCAAAAAATAATTCCAGCGATAAACAAACGTGTTCTGCAACCCGAGATTGAAGACGGTGAGATACTTTTTCACGCTGGGGTCTAATCGAGGTTTCGAATCGCGCGATTATGGAAACGATCGTACGGCCGCCAGTTCGACCGCGAGATTGATCGCGGCGATCATGCTGTCGGGGCGCGCGATATTTTTTCCAGCGATCTCGAAAGCGGTCCCGTGATCGGGACTCGTCCGAGGAAAAGGAAGGCCGAGCGTGACATTCACCCCTTCGTGAAACGCATGGAGCTTCAGCGGGATGAGCCCCTGGTCGTGATACATGCAGAGAACGCCGTCCCAATCGCCATTCACCGCGTGATGAAAAACAGTGTCGGGCGAGAAAGGACCGCGAAAAATTGCGGATGGCGGATGGCGGCTTGCGGATTGCAATTGTAGCACCGCCGGGGCGACGACTTCGGTTTCTTCAAGTCCGATGCTTCCAGATTCGCCGGCGTGCGGATTCAAACCTGCGACGGCAATTCGCGGCCGATCGATTCCGCGGCGGCGAAGAAAGTCTTCCAGCAACAAACCGACGCGCACGATTTCCGCGGTCCTCAATGCGGCCGGCACTTCGCGGAGCGGAAGGTGCACGGTAACGAGCGCGACTGTCAGTTTCCCGCCCGTGAGCAGCATCGCGAAATTTTTGGTTCCGCAACGGTCTGCGAAAAATTCCGTCTGGCCCGGGAACTTGAAACCGATGTCGTACATCCGGGCTTTGTTTATCGGTCCCGTCACGGCGGCATCGAGTTCGCCCCGCAACGCGAGCCTCGCCGCCTCCTCGAGCGCGTCCCAGGCGGCGCGGGCGGTTTCCGCGGTGGGTTGGCCTAACGAGCAGTCAATCGCCGGGCCGATGACGGAATACTCCGCATCTGCTGGCAAGCGGCCGGAGGCAAGAGCAGCGTGAACAATCTCCGGCCCGATGCCGGCCTGGTCGCCGAGAGTGATGCCGACGCGACAACTCATCGCGCATTGTCACCAACGACGCTGGGGCCCGCAAGGCGGATCAACGAGCGAATGAAAGCCTGCGGCGAGCCTCGGCGAAATGCGTTCCAGGCAAGAAAGCGAATTCCTTCTTCCTGAGGGAGAAGGTTAGGATGAGGGTCGTTCTGGGAACGAAGCAGCTGCCGCGAGAGCGAAGGCGAACTAAAACTTTTGGATGTAGGCTTTCTGGCGAAGGCCGGCGAGCCAGATTTCCTGTTGTCGCTGGCTTTCTTCCTGCATCAATTTTTTCTCAATCTCCGGCCGCAGCTTGGCAAACGACGGGGTGTCGCCTCCGCGCTTCTCTTCGACTTTCATGATGTAGAAATTCGGGCCCAGCTCGATGACGTGGCTGACGCGGCCGGGCGGAAGATTGAAGGCGACTTTCTCCAGCGGCGGAGCCAGGGTTTTGCGCTCGACCCAGCCCCAGTCGCCGCCCGAATCCCGGGTGGCATCCTCCGAATACATCTGGGCCATGCGATCGAACGGCGCGCCGTCCGCAAGCTTGCCGAGAATTTCCTCCGCGATCGCTTTCTGCGCGGTGGTGTTCCCCTCCACGGCGCGGGTCGGGATCATGATGAGCCGCAATTTCACCTGCTCCTTGGCGGTGAATTCCGCCCGATGCTGTTTGTAGTATTCGATCACCTTCGTTGGCGAAACGGTCGTGACCGGCTTCACGTTCTTACTCCGCATGGCCGAGACGATGATCTTGTCCATCTCCATCTTCTTGAATTCGGTGAGCGAATAATTCTGGGCCTGCAACGTTTTGATGAAGGTGTTGCGGTCGCCACCGAAATCCTCGCGAATGATGTCGTTGATCCGTTCTTCGACGAAATGCTCGGGCAGCTCGAATTTCTCCTTGTGGAAAGATTGGACGATCAGCTGCCGATCGATCAGGTCCTGGAGCGCGGCGCTGCGGGCCGCCTGGATCTGCTTGTCGAGTTCCTCGCCGTGATATTGCGTCCGGAGCAACCGTTCGCGAGGCGCCGAGAGCCCGCGAACCTGAGAGTAGGTGATGATGTCGCCGTTCACGATCGCCGCGATGCCGTCGATGATGCGCGGCTCGTTGTCGGCCGCGAGCGCACCCTGGCAAAGCGGTGAAAGCACAACGGTCGCTGCCGCCGCGAGAGCTGCAAATAAGGGTCGAATCATGCGATCTAGATTTTTCTGATTAATTCCAAAACCTCGGCGAGTTGGCGCTCGATTCTATCAGTACTTATGCGAGGGAATTTGCCTCCCACAAGTATAAAATCCCCGCGCCGGGTAAGCATCAATTTCACTTCGCGAACCTCGACTCGAGTGAGGCCGGCCCTGGCGGCGGAGAGCTTGATTTCGGTGAGAAGCAGCAGGTTGTCAACCGCGGCCGGGAATTTCCCGAAGCGATCGCGCCAATCCTTGCGCAGGCGATCGAGCTGCTCTCGCGTGGTCACCTCGGCCAGATGGCGGTAGGCCTGGATGCGGAGCGTGGGATCGGTGACGTAGCTCGTGGGAATGAACGCCGGCACGCGTGTCTCCGGTCCGGTCTTCACAAATTCGGCCTCGTTCGCCGCCACGAAATCAAGCCGCAGCTCGACTTCGAGCCGCGCCCTGGTTTTTTCGCCTTTCAACTGCGCCACCGCTTGTTTCAGGAGCTGGCAGTAGAGATCGAACCCGACCGCCATGATGTGCCCGCTCTGGGCGGTGCCGAGAATGCTGCCCGCGCCGCGAATCTCGAGGTCGCGCATTGCGATGCGGAACCCGGCGCCTAACGAGCTGTATTGCTTGATTGCGTTGATCCGTTTCCGGGCCGCGCCCACCGTCATCATTTCGCGCGGCAACATCAGGTACGCGTAAGCCTTATGCTCGGCCCGGCCGACGCGTCCGCGCAATTGATACAAATCGGCCAGGCCGAATCGGTCCGCGCGGTCGATGACGATCGTGTTCGCGTTTGGAATATCGAGGCCGCTCTCGATGATCGTCGTGCAAACCAGGACATCGATTTTTCCGGCCACGAAGCGCGCCATGACGGATTCGAGTTCGTCCGCGCTCATCTGGCCGTGCCCGAACTCGACCCGGGCCCGCGGACAAAGCTCCGCGATCTTGTCGCGCATTTTCTCGATCGATTGGACGCGGTTGTGCAGAAAATAAACCTGGCCCTGCCGGTCCAGCTCGCGGTTGATGGCGTCGCGAATGATGCGCTCGTCGTACCCGCACACGACGGTCTCGACCGGCAAGCGATTGAGCGGCGGCGTCTCGATCGTCGACATGTCTTTCACGCCGACGAGCGACAGATACAGCGTGCGCGGGATCGGCGTGGCCGAAAGCGTGAGGACATCCACGAGTTTGAACAGCTCCTTGAACCTCTCCTTGTGCAGGACGCCGAAGCGCTGTTCTTCATCGATCACGACGAGGCCGAGATCTTTGAAGACGACGTCGCCCGAGATGAGGCGATGCGTGCCGATGACGATGTCGACGCCGCCCTCGCGCAAGAGCTGCAGCACCTTTCGCTGTTCGCCCTGCGAACGAAAACGGCTGAGCATTTCGATCCGTACCGGATAATCGAGCATCCGTTGCCGGAAGGTTTCGAAATGCTGTTGCGCCAGGACCGTCGTCGGCGCGAGCACGGCGACTTGTTTCCCTTCCATGACCGACTTGAACGCGGCCCGAATCGCGACTTCGGTTTTGCCGAAACCGACGTCGCCGCAGATGAGGCGGTCCATCGAGCGCCCGCGCTCCATGTCGTTTTTCGTTGCGGCGATCGCGGTAAGCTGGTCCGGCGTTTCGCGGAATGGAAACGAATGCTCGAATTCGCGCTGCCATTTCGTGTCCGGGCCAAAGGCATGGCCGAGTTGCGTCTCGCGCTCGGCCTGGACGGCGAGCATGTTGCCGGCGTAATCGAAGATGGAAGCGGTGGCGGTTTTTTTCGCGCGCGCCCATTTGGCGTCGGCGAGAGAACTCAGTGGCGGCGATTTTTTACCGACGCCGACGTAGCGCGAAACGAGATAGGCCTGTTCGAGCGGAACGTAGAGCCGGGCATCGTTCGCGAACTCAAGGGCGAGCGCTTCCTGCATTTCGCCGGCCGGTGAGGGGACGCGCGTCAGTTGGAGGAAACGGCCGACGCCGTGTTCGAGATGGACGACGAGGTCGCCTTCGTTCAGTTCGCTGAAATCGATCTGGGCGCGGTTGCGGCTGAGCTGCTCGGCCCGTTGCAGACGACGGCGACCGTGCGTCGTGTAGCGGCCGAAAAGTTCTGCGCCGGAAAGAACGACCAGCTTGCCCTCCGGAAAAACGAAGCCGCGCGGCAGCGTGCCTTCGAGCAGCTCGATCCCGGCGATGGCGTCGCCCATGATTTCGCGGAAGCGCTCGATCTCGCCTTCGGTCTGGAAGTAAATCACGATTCGAAACTCGCCGGCGCGCCAGTCCCGCAGCCGCGCCGCGAACTGGGCGCGCTTCGCCTCGACCAGCATGAAATCGCCGACCGCGAAATCCCCGATGTCGCAGTGGTCGAACGCGCCGCGAAAATCCTCTGTTGGAGGGACGCCCGCTGGGCGTCCTCTTTTTTGGGGACGGGCATCGCCCATCCCTCCAAGCCAACCTTCGCCAACCAGAATGTCGGCGTCGCTGCCCGCCTCCTCGGGTTCGATCTCGATGCGCAGATGATCGGTCGCGACGTAATCGCGGACGAAAGCAGTTTGGTTTTCCGCGGCCTCGAGCAGGACCTCGACGTTTTGCAGGTTGCGAACGGAGGTCTGGGTATCGACGTCGAATTCACGGAGCGATTCGATGTCGTCGCCGAAATATTCGATGCGGATCGGTCGCGACGCCTGCCACGAAAAAATGTCGAGAATGCCGCCGCGGACGGCGAACTGTCCGCGGGTCGTTACCTGGGCGACGCGTTCATAGCCGGCAGAGACAAGCGCTTCAATCGTGCCTTCGAGCGGCGCCTGTTTGCCTCGGCGCAAAGCGAGGACAGCGGCATTCAGCGCCGTCGGATCTGGCGCCGGCTGATCGAGCGCGGCGCGAGTCGCGACAATGAGGTGCGGCCCTTTCTCGCGCTGGACCCGATTAAGGAGCGCGAGCCGTTCCGCCGCGATCTCGGGATCGGGCAGAATATTTTCGACGGCCGCCAATTCCGCTTCCGGAAGAAAGAGCGCGTTCGGCTGCCAGTTCAGCAAACTTTCGTAGAGCAATTCCTGGGAGCGGACATTCGGGCACAACACCCAAAGCGTTTTCCGGATTTCAGTCGTGAGCGCGGCGACTAGGAACGCCTGCGCCGGCTCGGCGACGTGGGAAAAGGCGACCGGGCGCACTCTTCCCGCGACCTCGCGTAATTTCTGCGAGATCGATTCGGTGCGCGTAACGATGGAGGGAAGTTGATCGCCGGACGATTCTTCCACCGCCCATGGTTCGCCGGATCGGGGCGAACTTCAAACGGGCGTCGAATAATCCTAATCAAAGAACGCAACAAAACGTCCCGATCACCGCCGCGTGCCCTTGCCGCCGCTTCGCGTCCGGCATGTCGCGTTAAGGCGTCCCACGCTTGATAAAGCCTTCGATGTCGATGCTGTCCTTCTCGTCGCGGGCTGTTTGCATGAAAAAGCTCGATTCTCGCAATACAGTTTCGTTCTCCTTCGCAATATTAGAATTTTGACTGCTTAAATCCGCCGCTGCCCGATTGGTATTCCATTGCTTCAGTTTCCCGTCAACAAAATAGTACCTGTCTTCAAGACTGTTTGCTATTTTGCGAGGATCAAGCTCGTGCGCATCCTTGTCCCAAAGGAAGAAAGACTGCTTGGACGCAACAAAGATTAACTGGCCATTTTCATAGTAGTAGTTCTCCTCGATCCACCGGTTGGACATACCAATGGTAACCTTCACATGGCGGATTTGGCCCTCGTGCCAAAACGCGGATAGCGTGCCACCTCTATCTGTACCCGTCAGTAAGGATTTTTTGACTTCGCGAGTTGGAAGTCGATCAATCTGCGTCGTCTTTTTGTCCATCGTCGCAACGTAATCTGCCAAATCTGAGCCATGCGAATGCGAAAGACCGAAAAGTACGAGCGGCGAGATCCAGACCGCAAGCCTGAATTGTGTCCGCAAGTTTGTTTTCATCTTTTTTTATTGACCGCCGGGATATTGAAAATGCGGACGATCAACACGTCTGATAAAGTTGCCGCCCCATTCGAGACCGACCTCAACACCGATTCGACCGGCGACATCATATTCAGGTCCTTCCCATATGGGGGTTGGCCCGTTAAAGAATGTGACGTCATAGGCGGTGCCGAAATTGTGATTACTCTCGCCTCCATGTGCGTTCGTTACTATGGGGCCGGGTCTCCCTCCCGGTCGGCCCTGTGCGAATAAGTCTTCTTGCTGCGCGAAGGTGCGCGATCCATCGGTGATTCGCATATCCAGACCTAATTGTCGCACCCGATATACATGTTCGCGAGCTAGATGCTGAACGTGAGGTAAAAGCGTTGCAATGTTGCCCTCGGTTCTCGGATCGAAAATCGGAATAAATAGTCTCTTTAGAGGTGGCAGATCTTGGCTTGGAAGCATTGGAAGCGCTGACCCCATCGAGCCGGGATCGTCCAACCTAGCGGGCTTATCATCGAGAAGCGAAATGTTGTTGAAGTAGTCGAACAAGGGAGGCGTATCGGTCGTATCGGTCCAAAGTACTTGCCGTTCATCGGCAAAGGGATTGGGAGTATCTTCAATTGCAGTGGTGTCGACAATGACGCGTCCATCATAGTCGACGATTTGTTCCCCGAGCCCAAAAGGATCGCTCCCATTAATGGGGTCGCCTCCACAGTAGCGAAAGAGGTTAGCATCGCCGGCATCGAAGCCCGTTGGATCGCTCTGGAGAAAGCGGCCGAGGGCTGGATAATAGAACCGGTTTCGGAACTCGTAGAGGCCTAGCTCGGGGAAGTATTCTCTTCCGGTAAACATGAAGCGATTGCCATAGGCGCTCCAGGTGCGCGGGTTGTCGCCATTCCAGTCGGTTACCGTTGGATGGCCAAAGGCGTCGTAGGTATATCTCTCGATTACGTCGCCATCCGAATCGAGGAGGAAAGCGACATTGCCCATCCGATCCAGGTGATAGCGCAGATCGCCGCGCGCTGCATCGTGACGGTAGAGGATTTCGTCCGGACCATCGCCATAGACGTTCCACGCTTTCAGGTTATTCCATTCATCCCATTCCACGATCGGCTGCCAGCCGTCGTAGGACGCCGGTTGCATTCACTGGATTCCAAAAGTTTCGTTCAACTCCTGGCGCGCTTTTTCCGAACCGTGTTTGGCTGCGTATTTAAGAAAAAACAGGCCGCGATCTTTGTCGCCCAAATGGTTGAGATATAAATCGTAGCCCCATTCGCCGTCTGAATCGATCGCAATATTTTTTCTGCGAGCCAAGTCCTTCAAACGTTGCCGCCACAAAAGCGCCTTACGAAAATCGAATAGCTCCGAATCATTGCCGTAGATGGTAATTAAATTCCTAACTGCAACATCCGAGTCATTCCTTGCCGCCAGCTTCAGATAGTACAGCTCCGTCTTCTTTTCACTCAGGTAGACGCCGTAATACGTGGCTAGCTTGAGCGCCGCTTCACCATCGCCCCGTTTTGCTTTTTTCTTAAGGACAGGCAGTTCATTAGCCGAGATTCGCAATCCGTCGTTCATGCTAACGATCTGCAACTTTTCCTCCGCCCTACTGCTCACCGAAAGAGCGGCAGTCACAACAACGACGATGACTCCGATGACAAAAAACCGTCTCATCATTCGTTCTTCTTAAGTTTTTTCTCTGGCGGCGTTCCAGTAAATGTCTTCAATTCCCCTGCCTTACCCGTTTTTTCGTTGTTTTGCACAGTGGGTTCGGCTCCCTTGGCACTGCCGCTTCCGATCTTGGTCGTTGGAGCTTGGACCTTCGCTTCTTTACCGGTGAGCTTAGCGAGCGAATTCGCTAACTTGCTGGCGAAAGACCCTTCGCCTTTGCCCGTTTCACAAGCGACAAGCAACGCTGGTTTGTCAGGCGTGTAACCTTTCGCGATCATGTCCTTGGCTACCTGCATTGGCGTCAACTTGTTGCCGTTTTGATCAGCTATAAATTGTGAGTTGGCGTGTCCGGCAACCGTGAATCGGTCGCTCGGATTAAAACTGTTCTCCCAAACGTGCGCCGTATCGCTCGAAGGCGTATAACTGAGATCGACTAAACCATCGGGATCAGTCTTGTTAACTGGATCATTGTGGCAATAGCGGTAGAGATTGTAGTCGCCGGCCGCGAAGTGCTTCGGGTCGGGCTGGAGGAAACGGCCTAATTCAGGCTGGTACATCCGAGCGCGAAAATCGAACAATCGTAGGTCACTCAGCCATTCCCGTCCAGTGAAAAGAAAGCGGTTGCCGTGGGCCGAGTAACCAAGCCAATTCCCTGACCCGTCGTAGAAGTACGGATAGCCAAAGGCATCGTAGTAGTATTGCTCGAGGATGGTGCCATTCCAGTGGGTCAGGAGCGTGCAGTGCCCCGAGGCGTCGTAGTAATGATAGGCCTTCACGTCGGTCGCCGCGTTCCAACTCGCCACGACTTCGTCCACCCGCGCCCCGTGGATGTAGAGTCGGCTCGTCGAAGCAGCGCCGGGCCCTTCCTGCACCAGGTTCCAGCCGTCGTAGTAGAAATAAATCGCCGGATTCGTGGCCGGATCGCTGGCCCCGCCGTTCCATCGTTTTACACAACGCCCCAGCGGGTCATACCCGAGCGACACAAATCCTCCGGCCACGTTGCCACTCCAGAACCACCTCGGCTGGTTCAAGGCGTTGTAGTCCGCGCTGAAGGAACCTTCTTGCATCATCACGCCATTTCCAGCCGTCCCGGTCATGTCATCGTCATAGTTGATAATCGATGGGCTCCAGCTGCGGTATTCATTTAGGCCATTGTTCTTGCGGGTGAAGGTTATCCACCCCTTGGTCGCCACCAGGTTGTCCACGCCAGTGGATGGGTTGCGTTGTCGATTGCCCAGCTCATCGTATTCGAAATGTTCCTGGCGGGCTTGCCCATGCGGGTTGTTCACCGGATCGAGCGCGCCGTAGTAGGCATCGGTCAGCTGGCCTTCGGCGTCGTACCAGTAATGATCGCCCCGGCCGTCCTCCATCGGGTTCACGGAAGGATTGTTGCCCTTCTGGAACGAGGTAATTCGGTCGCGCTCGTCGCGAGTGTAGGTGCGCTTCGCCAACTCCTGTCCGGCGCGGGTGTGGGTGATAGAACTGATAAAGCCCCGCCCATCATAGCTCCAAGCGGTGTGAATGCCGGGCCACGAATCCTGGTAATCCACCTTGCCATCCAGGCGATAGCTGTAGCTCACCGCCACCTTCCAATAACCGCCCGTGTTATCGTAAACCGTCTGGAGCTGCCCGCGCGCCGTGTAGTCGTGCCGAACCCAGGCGCCACCTGGGTAACCCACGTGGGCCATCGCGCCATCCGGGTAACGGTAATAGGTTAATTGGGCCGTCCCGTTTGCTCCGTTGATAGTATCTCGTTCGGTCCGGACCTGCGCCGCGTCGTCATAGGTGTAACCGATCGTCGAGACTGAATTCGCAATGCGGCTCAGCCGGCTGGCAGCGTCCCATACCCGGTCAATCCGCGGCGCCGCTTCAGCATCCCAGGTGTGGTAATCTTCCCGGCCGCGGGCATCGTAATGCAGTCGCTTGATCTGGCCTTTGCGGGTCTTCCAAGTCTTGAGCTGTCCGAACTCATAGGTGCCTTCTTCGGTACTGGCATCGGGGAAAAGCACCTGTCTTGGCCGGCCTATCCCATCATAGTAAAAAACTGTTTGCTGGTCCTCCGTGCCCCCGTCATCGCGGTGGCGGTGCGTCACGACATCTGCCAGCTTCTTCATCGGACCCCAGGGCCAATAATCCATGTTCGTCGTGTTGCCGCGCTCGTCAATGAAGCGCCCGGGCTGCCCGAAGGCATCGTAATCAAGCCACTGTTGAAAGCGCTGGCCGGCAGCTTCGACGGGAAAGTTTACCCGGGTTTTGTTCCCGGCAAAATCGTAGAGCGTTTCTGTCGTGCGCGGAATGGTGTTGACCGTCTCGTTCGTTTTCCAGAGGCGATTCCGCAAGTCGTAGTCGTAGGTCGTGAGCCGGCTTAGCGGATCGGTGTAACTGCTCTTCTGGCCATTCTCGTTGTAGCTGAAGTAATGCGTTTCAGTATCCGGACCTGAATACCAGTTTCCGATTGGGAGATTGCCGGCCTGAATATATCCGGTCGCCTCAAGGACAATGCGGTTATTAACGTCGTGCCATCGGGCTGTCATTCGCCTCTCTCCCGCGCTGTTGAAAGCAGGCTCGATCTGGATATGCCATTCGTTGGAGGTGTGCGCGGACGCATCTCGCGGCCCAACACCCTGAATGTAGCGGTCGTAGAGCCAATCCCAGCGGCGCGAGGCGACGTTCGGGCCGCCGTTCCAATCCGGAGCGTTCAGTGGTTCAATGTACGACGTGCAGCGACGGTAGGAATCGTAAGTGTAGGCGCTGGGGTGGCCCAACTCGTCGGTGATGGAAATGCAATTGCCGTAAGGATCGTAACCGTAGTGCCCGATCGGGTTATCAGGCGCGTTATTCATCCCTGCATATTCCACCGTAAGAATCTGATGACGCCCGTTATAGGTCATTCGAGTGCTAAAATCCTTGCCCGCACTGCGGGAGCGGCCATCGGAAACTGTCTTGACCAAGTCTGGTGTGCCCCCTGGCTCGCCGGGAAGATAATAGGTGTATTCTTTTCGGGCCCCGTAATCATCGATCGAGTTGTATTCGCTTAGAAGCAGGCCGCGGCTGTCATACGTCCGGATGATGATCGCGCCGCTAGGAAGGCGATGGCTTGTCACTTGGTTAAAGCCGTCGTGCGCACCGTTATCATAACCAAAAGTTTCGTAGCTGCCATCGGGGTAATCGATCCGCTTTACTCGCCTGCGATAATCACGCGTAAAGGTCGTTGTTTGGTTTCGCTCATCCGTCTGGCTAAAGAGCCAGTGATTATAATCATTATGCATTCGCGTAGCGTCGAGCGGCTCCGAGGCGCCAGGGTTGACGCGGTCATAATAATGCACGCTTCCATCGACGTGATGGACTTCCGCCGGCTCGCCGCTGTCATCCTGGCCGTTAGCGATCGCTTCGGTCATGATGCCGCGCCCATCCCAGATATGGCGTGGGTCGCCAAAGCTGAAATTCTGCTTTTCACTCGGTAGATTTGCCGGCAACCCGCCTTCCCGGGTGAAATCAGTCAGCTTGCCGAGTTGATAGCCGCGGCAACCGAAAGAAAAGGTGGTTCCGGATTCGGTGGTTTCAGCGGACCTGCCGAAATAGAACATTCGCCAGCCGCCCAGGCCATCGTCTTCCCGGCGCAGACCGCCATAGCAGTTGAGCTGGAAGGTTGAGACCGCGATGCCGGTGTCGCTCTTCTCCGCGAGGATGGCGTAGGGCTGGCCCTGAACGTATTCAGGACTACGCTCAGGGTAAATGAGCGGGGGGTCACAGCCGATGCCTCTGTAGAGGTAGCGGATGGTTGTCATCGCGCCGGCATAGTGCGGATCGTCCGCCCGTTTCAGCAAAGGGTCTGGGGCGGCGTTACTGCCACTGCATGGCTCCTGGTTGTCGCCCCAACAATTCCCGTAGGTGTAGCCGGCAGTGACCTTTTGACCGGGCGCGCCACCGGGCAGCGCCTCATTTTCGTAGATCACTTGTTGCAGCGCAAAGGAGCCCGGCCCGGGCACCTGCGAGTAGTAATAGCTCACGGTCTGGTTCACGCCGGCCCCGCTTTGGCCGGTGCCGCTTTGGACTCGCGTGATCATGTAACCAGCTCCGGGAAAATTTTCCCAGGTAATATTGAGATAACGCCCTCCCTCCTGCTCGACGTGTGTCAGAAAACCAATCGTATAGCTGAGATCCGTTCTGAATCCGTGCGGATCGTAGACTTCCCGCGCCAGGAAGCCATAAGTCGAGTCCCAGACAAAATGAACGGAGCCTCCATCCGCCCGGCAAAGCCAGAATTCCGAGCCGTCCGCCGCCATATTGCACAGATGATCGTGGACGCCCATGCCGCCGTAGGAAAACACCTCCATCTCAGACTGCGTGAACGGCGGACCAAACTGGGGGTAGCTCGCCGGGACCATCCACTGCCCATGACCAAGGCGGACGATCTTGTATTGGGTGGTGTGGCCATCGGGAAAAGTGATATTAATGGCGGTGGTATATTTGTTGGTGTCGAAATCGGAGCTAGGAATCTCGTCCGGATACTTGAACTCATAAGAGGCGGCCCAATGCCATGAGTGTGACCAGCCCGATCTGCCGAAGTCGGCGGGCCATTCCATTTCCGAATCTTCATAATCGTTGTGGGTCGAGTTCCAGTAGCGCGTGAACTCGAGTCCATAAGCACCTAGCGCCCCCGGAACATGCAAATCGTTCACGATCCGGGTGCCGTTGCCGCTGTGCGCATCGTAACTGCCACCCGTCTGGATTTGCGGTTTCAGCGCGCCGGCATTCCCGGTGGGATTGGTGATGTCCGGGGTGGAACCCGGCGATTGCGCTGCGAGGTTGGTCAGCCCAGCCGCGAGCGCGAAAAAGAGGACGAAGAGCTGTCGGCTTCTCATGGCCGGCCTCCGGTTCGCGCTTCTTCCGCCTGAACCGTCGCGAGCGACGCGCGCGTCAGCGGCACCACGGTCCTGAGCATTTTGCAGTAAACAAGCAAATGGCCCCGCGGCGCGCCATCGGCCAGCTGCGCCGAGACGGTGCATTCGCCGCGTGAGGAAACGGTGAGCACCTGTTCTGGCGGGTTGAGCGAAATTCCGCGCGCGCCGATAACCGTGACGCGCTCCCCGGCGACGCGTGGATCAAACTTCAATCGCACCGTCACAGGCTCCGCACCCGTGACGAAGATATGATCCATTGTTTCCCGATGACGCGCTGGAACCTGGGGCAGCTGAGCGCCTGGGCGCCAGACTTCCACGCGAGGAGTGAGCTGTTGGATTTCAGCAACATCGCGCCGGGCCAGAGGTCGAACGATGGTTTGGGCGGGAGGTGGCGGCAGCGCCGGCGCAGGGATCGGCGGCGGCGGCACGGGAACTGGAGCACTCGCACTGGATGGCGGAGTGCCGGAAGCATACGGGACCAGGGAGGCCGGCAACGGTGGCGGAACCGGCGCTACTGAGGGAGATGGCAAAGACGATGGCGCTTCTGCGATGACAAGCCGCGTTTGAAGAAGCACAAGGCTGATCGCCAGGATCAGCGCCCTGGGGAGGGGGGATTTCACGGTCTGAATTAAAATGAAATGTGGGCTTTATTGGCAAGAACTTTTTCACCAACCGAGAATGTGGTGACAAAGGACGCGTTGCGTGCGTTGTCCGTGGGAGGAATCATCGCGCGCTCCTTTTCTCAGGCACGGAAGTCCGGCGCAAGCCTATTCGGTCCCGAAGATTATGAGCAGCGATCATGATCATGAGCAGGAAAGAGAGAATTACATCCTGCGGCCGACTGCTTCGGCGACGGCGCGAAGGCGCGGAACGAGATCGGCGAAAACTTCGGGCACGATGGCTTGTTCGCCATCGCTCTTGGCGAACTGCGGAGAATCGTGGACTTCGATCATGACGGCATCGGCGCCGGCTGCGACGGCGGCGAGGGCCATTTGCGGAACGAAATCGCGCAGGCCGATTCCATGAGTCGGATCGACCACGACGGGGAGGTGCGTCTTCGATTTCAACAGCGGGACGGCGTTGAGATCGAGGGTGTAACGGGTGGCGTTTTCGAAGGTGCGGATGCCGCGCTCGCACAGGAGCACGTTCATGTTGCCCTCGCTCAAAATGTATTCCGCGCTCATGATCAAATCGCTGATCCGGGCGCTGTAGCCGCGTTTGAGCAAAACAGGAAGATGACTGCGGCCAACTTCTTTCAGCAGGGAAAAGTTTTGCATGTTGCGGGTGCCGATCTGGAGGCAATCGGCGTATTTTTCGACTAGGGCGAGGTCGCGCGCGTCCATGATCTCGGTGATAACCGGCAAACCGGTCTGGCGCCGGGCTTCGCGCGCCGCCGCGAAGAATATCCGCGCCCAGTTCTTTCACAATGCCGGCAATCGAAGAGATCTGCTCCTGGCTTTCCACGGCGCAGGGGCCACAGATCAACGCGACATTTTCGTCGCCGCCAATCTTAACTCCGCCGATGGAAACGGGAGAGGCGGTGCCGCGAAACTCAAAGGAGGCGAGTTTGTACGGTTTCTCGACCGGCACGATCGCTTCGACCCCCGGCATCGCCGCGAGCGGTTTCTCGCGAATCCGATCTTCCGCGCCGATTACACCGATGATCACGCGGGAAGCGCCCCGGCTGATTTGGGCGTCGAGCCCGAATTCCCGGACGCGGGCGACCACGCGCTCGATCTGGTCTTCGGTCGCGTTGGGTTGAGTGATGATAAGCATGGCGCCTCGAGTCGGAGTGCGATCATGTCGCCGGGAACGGCGAAGTGCAAGCCGCGAGCGGAGGGGGTTTCGCAGGACGGATCGTCAGCGACTAATGGTAACGGGCGTGCCCACGGAGACCGACCGGAAAAAGTTTTCGGCCATGAACTCCGGCATCCGGATGCAGCCGTGCGAAGCCGGATAACCCGGCAGATAGCCGGCGTGCATTCCAGTCCCACCGACAATGCGCATGAAATAGGGCATCGGCGCGCCTTTGAAGTGCGTCCCCGGCGGCTTCGGATCCTTGCTCACATCGACGTTCGCGACGACGACGTTGTCTGCCGAATCGACGTAATCGCCGTACAGGCTCGAGACATGGTTTTGATCTTTCTGGATGATCGAGAACGAGCCGGTCGACGTGCCCATGCCTTCACGGCCGGTCGAAAGCTGAGAAATGCCGACCAACTGTCCGCCCTTGTAAAAATATGCCCTCTGCTCGGCCAGCTTGATTTTCACCGAAGGCTTGCCGGGCATTCCGTCGCCGTCCCAATAGGAAACACTGTCGCGCGGAGCGGAAGTGGAAACCGGGGTGTTGCCGTAGACCCCGCCGAGATATTGCGACTGGGCCGTCCGCGAATCGTCGCCGCCGTCGCAACCGACGAGAAAAAGGGCGGCGGAGACGGCGAGGAGAAGCGATGAACGGCGAAAAATTAAGTGCGACATAAACGGAATTAGAACGAGGCCTTTACGGTGCGCAAACTTGAAAGTCAAGATGACCGCAGACGTGGCGCACCTCGAACTTTGACGGGAGGCGCTGGCTTGTATTCTGCTTTTTCTGGCAGAGAATTGCGACCGTTCGCCGCCTGCCACTCTGTCATGCCGACCTACGAATATTCCTGTGAGAAGTGCGCCGGCATTTTCGAGATCGTGCAATCGATGCGCGACGCGCCCCTGAAGGAATGTCCCAGGGAGCTTTGCCGGCAAAAAAAATGGGGACACGGCAAGGTGAAACGGTTGATCGGGACGGGCGCGGGATTGATCTTTAAAGGCTCCGGGTTCTACATCACGGATTATCGCAGCGACTCGTATCGCGAAGCGGCGAAAAAAGACGCGCCCGCCGCGCCAGCGACTGCCGATAAGCCTGCGACGGCAAAAGAAGGCAAAGCCCCGACCGCCGCGGCGGCGCCGGCAAAGGCTGAACCGAAACCGAAGAAACAAACTGCGGAATGATCACGCTCATTTGTCCGGAGTGCCGGCGCGAAAACGAGGCCGAGCGAATTTATTGTCACGATTGCGGCGCGCGGCTCGATCGAACGGCGCTGGCGAAGATCGCGCCGAAAGGCGAAGACGTGAAGGATACGCAGCGACGCCTGCGGACCATGCTCAATCCGCAACGCGCGAAAATGCGGCTCCTGTTTTTCAAAGTGAGCAAGCTGATCCTTGGCGCATTGGCGATGGCGGCCGTGGTCCAGATGATTCTCCCGCCGGATGTGCCGCCGCGTCCAAAGACCGGCGAGTTCCCGCCCCAAATCAATCTCGACCTGGAAAACGCCGCGATAAGCCATGGCGCGGCTCCGTTGCAGTACACGGAAGCGCAGGCGAACGCGTACCTCGGCAGCGCGCTCAAAAGCAAGCAGGCCGCGCTCAGCAAGCTGATGCAGTTCGAGCGCGCGATCGTGACCTTCGACGAAAACGTGTGCCGCATCACCGCGGAGCGGTCGCTCTTCGGCTATTCCTTCTTCACCACCACGGCCGCACGCGTGACCTTGGAAAACGGGACGCTGATTTCTTCCAATAACGGTGGCAGCATCGGACGCCTGCCGATTCATCCGCTCCTCATGAAGTACGCCGACCCACTTTTCGGCGATCTCTGGACGGCGCTGGATCGGGAGCGAAAAGCGATCGCGAAGATGAACGCGATCGAGTTTCATCCCCAAGCCGTGGTCTTCACCCCGAAGCCCTAAAAGAACGCTGGCCGGGCCGCTACGCACGACCCGGCCAAACGCCAACCCAACAAGTGTTGTCGCCTTAGGCGAGACCCATCGTCCTCAGCAACTGGCGATCGATGACACCGTCAACCGGCAGGCCGTTGTTCCGCTCGAAGGCACGGATCGCGTTGCGAGTTCCGGGCCCGATCACGCCGTCAATCGAGCCGTGATAATAACCACCACGGGCGAGCCGACGCTGAACGGCGGCGACGGTCGCATCGTCATTGATGCCGCTCGTGGCATAAACTGTTGTGCGAGGTGTGTAGTAACCGTAGTCATACGGATAGCCGCCGTAGTAAGGATAGCCGTAGCCGTAACCGTAGTACGGATAGCCCAAGCCGATGCCGAAACTGAAGTTCGACCGCGACCGGTAATAGCGATGATGATTCCAATTACTCGCCACGGGCCGCGAGCTGTTGATCGAGGTCCGGGCGCTAGTTCTCGTCACGGTCTGGGCCATCGCGGACGAAGCCGCCATCGCGCCGAACACGAGAGCAATGATAAGAAGTTTGGTTGTTTTCATTTTATTTCCCTCCTCTTGATTAGACGCCATCAGGCCGAAAAAGTTTCAATTTAATTACGTCGAAAAAGAAAGATTTTTCGGCCTGTTTCGGCTCGCTTCGAGGATAGTAGTTTTGAGACACTCACAAGCATGGGCCCGCACAGTGTTTGCCGCTTCTTCGTGGCGGGAATATTCGCCTTGGAGGTAGCCGCCGCGGCGGAACCGGTCGAGCAAAGTATTAGCGCGTCACGGCAATTTATCGTCTACGGAACGGACGTGGCGGGACGCGGCGCGATTTGCGATTTCGCCGAGCGCACGAAACGCGAGCTGCTCACCCTGCTGGGGCAGCGGGACAACTGGACCGCTGCGATCGTCATCAATGCGCAGTATCCGCGCGCGAACCTGCCCGAGGCCCCGCGACTCAGTGTCGATCTCGCTCAAACGGGTTTCGGCCTGAAACTGCAGCTCGATCTCGTGATCGATTCCGGGGTGAGCCGGCCGGAAATACGACGAGAGTTTCTCCGCGCCCTGGTCCTCGAAATGATCTATAGGGCTCAACCAAACATTCCCGCCGGCGCCGCCTATTTCTCGCCGCCCGATTGGTTTTTGGAAGGAGTGCCGGCCCAGCAATCGGACCTGCCACGCGACCGGGTAACGGCCATCCTGACGGTGCCAGTGGCGGCGAAGAATGTCTTGCCGCTGGAAAAATTTCTGGCGCAACGGCCCGAGCTGCTCGATGCGCCCGGCCGCAATATCTATCGCGCGTATTCCTTTGCGCTGGTTGATTTGCTAAGCCACGCGCCGGACGGGTCGCATCGTTTAGCGCAATTCCTTTTAGATCTGCCGGCTTCCTCGAACGATCCAATGGCGGAGCTGCGCAGTCATTTTCCGGGATTGTTCGAGTCGGACAGTGCGGAAAAGACGTGGGAAAAACAGGTCGCGCGTCTGGCTACGGATCAGCCGTATCACTTGATGAGCAGCGCGGAAACCGAGCGGCGGCTCGACGAAACGCTCCGATTGAAAATCGCCGATGGTAACGGGGAGAAAACCTATGAGCTGATGCAGTTCCCGATTTTCCTGAAAGAAAAATCGGCGAAGACCAGGCTTGAGTCGCTCGCGCATGAGCTGCGAGTCCTTGCGACGCGGGCCCATCCTGTTTATGCGCCGATCATCACGGATTATTCTGAAATTTCCAGGCTGCTGCTCCGCGGAAGAACCCTGGATGTTCCGAGGCGTCTTGAGCGGCTCCAGAATTCGCGGAAGGCGATTGCCGCACAAATGCGCGGGATCGACGATTACCTGAACTGGTACGAGGCCACGAGTCTGGCCGGGCCAAGCGGCGAGTTCGCCGATTACCTGAAGGCGGCGAAGCGAGCGGCCCAGCCGGAGCGAACGAAGCGGGACCCCATTTCGGTTTATCTCGATGTGCTCGAAACGCAGTTCGAGCAGTGAGGGCGAGCTACTCGTTAGGTAGGGGCAGCGAGGAAGCAAAATCGCAGTCGCAGACACTCGTTCGCGGCGCGGCTTACGAAATTAAGACGAAACAGAAAGGGTAAAAAGGGGTATGAAACTAAAAGAGAAAATCGAGCAGTGGGGAGCGGCGGGTTACATTTTGCTCTGGCTTCTCGGGGTGCCAATTCCAGTTTTGCTTTTGTTTTTTTCTGCTGCGCAGTTGCACATAGGAGCAAGGGGAACGGGCCCATCCGGTTTTCGCTCGTTGCCCTGCCGCGTGAAGTCGGTTAGGGAAACCGGCGATGGGGTCAACCGAGCGTTTCGAATTCGCCAGCGATAACACCGCGGCGATCTGTCCACCGGCCTGGGCGGCCCTCGCGGAAGCGAACGCCGAGGCCGAAATTTCCTACGGCGACGATAAATGGTCCCGGCGTGTCGTTAGGCGCGTGCGCGAAATCTTCGAGACAGACTGCGAGGTCTTCCTGATTTTCAATGGCACGGCCGCCAACGCCCTCGCGCTGGCCCAGCTTTGCCGGTCTTACCACGGTGTGCTCTGCCATGAGAACGCGCATAGCCAGACCGACGAGTGCGGCGCGCCGGAATTTTTCTCGGGCGGCGCCAAGCTGATCCCGACGCCGGGCAAAAACGGGAAGCTCGACCTGGGGAACATCCAGTCTGCTTTGCAGCGCTACCGCGATGTGCATTCGCCCAAGCCGCGCGTCCTGAGCCTCACACAGGCCACGGAGTTAGGGACCGTCTATCGGCGCGACGAAATCGAAACGATCTGCGAGTTCGCCCGGGAACAATCGATGTTCGTGCACATGGACGGCGCGCGGTTTGCGAATGCGATCGCTGCGCTCGAGTGCGCCCCGAAATCGATCACCTGGGAAGCCGGGGTCGATGTCCTTTGCTTTGGCGGAACCAAGAATGGAACGGCTGCCGGCGAACTCGTGGTCTTTTTCAAAAAAGAACTCGCGTACGAGTTCGACTATCGCGCCAAACAAGGCGGACAGCTTGCGTCGAAAATGCGGTTCCTGGCGGCGCCCTGGGTGGGGTTGCTCACGGACGATGGCTGGATCGACAACGCCCGTCACTCAAACCGCTGCGCCCAATTGTTGGCCCAAAAAATTGCCGCCGTCTTGGGGACCGAGCCCGTCTTCCCGTGCGAAGCGAACGCCGTGTTCCTGCGTCTGCCGGAGCAACTCGTCGGCCGGCTGCAGGAGGGCGGCTGGCGCTTCTACAAGTTCATCGAACCGGACGTTTATCGATTGATGTGCGCCTGGTCCACGACTGAACAACAGATCGATGAGTTTGTCGCCGACCTAGCGAAATCTCTGGCGGCGAACAAGAATGGCGATAAATATACGGCGTGAAACCGGCTGGACTTCTCCTCCTCGGACTTCTTGTGTTCAGCGGTTGTCGCACCGCCCACAATGTCGCCGTGACTTCATTCCGAGTCCTCGACGCGCCGGCGAATTACGTTCGCAAACACATCGACGGCCGGACTGAAACCACGACCACTACCACCACGGCTTCTTCCGATGCCGTCACCAACCCCGGCAGAACAGTGACGCCATCGACGGCCAATACGCAGCGGACGACGACCACGCAGAATCCGCCGCGAACCACCGTCAACCCCAGCCCGAAATCTTCGCCGGCGACGGTGACGGAAAAATCGAAGCCTTCCCCGAGCCCATCGCGCACCACCACCACGCAAACCCAAATTCCCACCGCCAAGCCCGTCCCCGGAAAGCCCGGCTACGTTTTCAGCCCGTTCGACCCGAGCGGCGGCTATGTCGATGTGACCGGTTACACCTCCGGCCAGAAAGTGAAGGACCCGTATTCGGGAAAGATCTTTCTCGTCCCCTGATTCCGCATCGTTTGACCCGGCCCTGTTATCCGGTATGGGAGCGCGCCTTTTTACGGACGATTGCGAAAATAATTCCGCAACTTTCCCCCACGCGTACGGTATTTGCTCCCTAACCTTCATGAGCCGAGTCGGCCCTCTCCTTCGCCCATTTTTTTTCCAAGTCATGCCCCGCCGTTCGACATCGCGAATCCTTAGAGCCGCAGCCCTCGGAATCGCCCTGGCATTCAGCGGGATTCTCACTCCAGCCCAGGCCTACGTTCTAGAAGGCAAAAGCTGGCCGACGGGAAGCACGGTCCTGATGCAGTTGAATCTCGGCAGCGCGGGTCGCACCCTTCAGGACGGCAATACTTCGTGGGACGATGCCGTGCTGCCTGTCGCCGGCATGTGGAACCAGACCATCCAGCGCGTGAACGTCAGCACGATCGTGAATCCCGCGGTACCGGTTGTCTCGGGCGACCGCATCAATTCCGTCGTCTTCGCCAATTCGATTTTCGGCCAATCCTTTGGCTCGGGCACGCTCGCGGTGACCTATTACACCAGCTCCGGCGGGGGTATGATTGAATCTGATACGCTCTTTAATCGCGCCGCCATTTTCGACTCCTATCGCGGCCCGTTGCAATTCATACCGCATGGCACCGCGATCGCGGATATTCGCCGCGTCTTTCTGCATGAGATGGGTCACACCCTCGGTCTCGGACATCCTGACACCGGCGGGCAGCACGTAACGGCAGTGATGAACTCGATCGTCAGCGACCAGGAAGTGCTTGCCCCCGATGACATCGCGGGCGGCCAATATCTTTACGGCGCCGGGACTGGTTCAACCCCGACGCCGACTCCGACCCCAACGGCAACGCCCACGGCGACACCTACCGCCACACCGACCGCGACCCCCGGATCGGGCCCGAGTCGTCTCGTGAATATTTCCACGCGCATGAAGGTGGGCACCGGCCAGAACGTCCTCATCGGCGGGTTCATCATCAAGGGCTCGCAATCGAAGACGCTGGTCCTGCGCGCGATCGGTCCTTCGCTCACTGCGAGCGGCGTGACTAACGTCCTGGCTGATCCGGTCCTCGAAGTGCACGACTCCGCCGGCGGCGTGATCGCTTCCAACGACGATTGGCGCGACGGCCAGCAGGCCTCCCAGAGCTGGCGCCCGGCAACTACACGGCCATCGTGAGCGGTTATGGCAACACTTCCGGCAACGGTTTGGTCGAGGCTTACGAGATGGATTCCACCGCTACCCGCCTGGTCAATATTTCGACTCGCGGCCGGGTCGGCACGGTGAACGAGCCGATGATCGGCGGTTTGATCGCCCAGGGCGGGGCCAAGAAAGTCATCATCCGCGCTCTCGGTCCGTCGCTCGGGACCGGCGTGAACGCAATCACTGGCGCGCTGCCGGATCCCGTTCTCGAATTGCGCGACGCGTCCGGGACTCTGCTCGCGGTCAATGACGACTGGGGCAACAGCTCACAGGTTTCCGAAATTTTGGAGAGCACTATCCCGCCCGTGAATCCATTAGAATCCGCGATTGTGGCGACGCTCAGCGCCGGCAATTACACGGCGATCGTGCGCGGCGTGAACGGCGCGTCCGGCGTGGCCCTGGTCGAGGTGTTCGATCTCGATCCGTGATCTTTATGTGCGAGCGAGTAGATGCCGCGAGAAAACCGTGCGAACTTTACGGTGTTCCGGCGACCGCTAGGCTCGTTCGAATCGATAACTAGACATCCCCGTTTATGAAAATGCTGCGCGCTCCTTTGTTGCTCACCTGCGTGATCCTCGCCTTCCCCGCGGCGCGCGCGACCACTGTCATTCCGCCTACGTTCGATCAGCTCGTCACCAATGCAGAGATGATTTTCGAGGGCACGGTGACAACGATGCGATCGGACTGGGCCGGGCAGGGGTCGGATCGGCACATCGTGACTTACGTGACGTTCAAGATCGAGGACGCCATCAAAGGCGCGCTCGGCGCCGATTACACGATCCGGATGTTTGGCGGCACCGTCGACGGCCAGACCATGGAAGTGACCGATGCGCCGCGGTTCAAGTTGGGCGATCGCGATATCCTTTTCGTCGAGCATAACGGGACGCAGTTCATCCCGCTGGTGGGCATCATGCACGGTCGTTTCCATGTTCAGCCCGATCCGAACGGCGCGAATGAAAAGATCGCCAAAGACAATGGCGCGACTGTCGCGGATGTGACGAAGCTGGGTCAGGACGAACGAGCGGCCGTTACGGGCACGGCCCTTTCGAAAGCGGAATTCAAGGCCGCGATCCGCCAGAAAATGGCGGAGAACGCGGCGAAGTAGCGGACGCTATCGCGTTCCGTCTTCCTTGCGCTGCTGCGCCACCTGGCGCTTCACTTCGTCCGTTCGGTCGAGCGAGCGCTTCATCCAGTTATGCTCGCTAACGGGACGCGGCGAAGTCGTCGCAGTCTGCGCGACCACTTTTCCAGGAGCGGTTTTCTGGGGCTCGCTCCGCTCTTGCACGACGAATAGCCAGGCCAATCCGGCCAGGACGGCGATTACCAGGAACTTTCGCATGCGCAGAACAAGAGCAGGGCGCGAGCCATGGGATCGCCGCGTTGCCGTCCGTAATCCTCGATGGTAAGTAACGCCATGAATCCGGGAGCGAATGTGGGCCGGGCCTTTATGTCCCGACTCTTCGGAGCATTGTTGTTGCTGCTGGCCATGCTTTCTCCGGCCCGGGCCCAGATCTACGAAGGCCGCGAACTCGTCCAGGCAAAACTTCTCGCCGAGGTTACCGCGGTCGTTCCCGGAAAACCGTTCACCGTCGGCCTGCTCCTGCACATGGTTCCGAACTGGCACACCTACTGGAGATTTCCGGGCGATGCCGGCATTCCCACCGAGATCAAATGGAAGCTGCCCGATGGCTGGAAGGCGGGCGAAATCCAGTGGCCCATTCCGCTGAAGCTGAACGAGCCCGGCGATATCCAGATTTACGGTTACCACGATGAAGTCCTGCTCCTGCAGGAAATCACGCCGCCCGCGTCGCTGAAGGAATCCACTGTGCAGCTCGCTGCGGAAACGACCTGGCTGGTTTGCGAAAAGATCTGCATCCCAGGCGGCGCGAACTTGAAACTGGATCTCCCGGTCGCCGCGCAGACCGCGACAGCGAACGAAGAAATTTTCTCGCGCTACCGGCGGTCGCTTCCGCAAAACTGGCCGGACCCAAAGGTCGCGCGCGCGAGTTGGCAACGCCACGGCACAGAGCTTCAACTGACCGTTGAAAGCGCTGCCCTGGCGAGTTATCCGGCCGCGGATTTCTTTCCGCTGCCGGAAGCCAGCGTCGTCATCGCCCATCCGAAAACCGAACGCGCCGCCGACGGCAGGATTATTTTTCGCGTTCCGATCGAAACCGCGGACAAGAATCTCACCGGGCTCGATGGAATCGTGGTCTTCGGCCAAAGCGAAAATGGAGCGGGCCGCAATGCCTGGTCGCTGACCGCGCCCGCCGTCACGACATCGGTCCCGGCGTTTTCTGAAGGCCTGGCCAGGTTCCTCCTCTTCGGTTTTCTCGGCGGCTTGATCCTTAATCTGATGCCGTGCGTGTTGCCGGTGATCTCGCTTAAGATTTTCGGCTTCATTCAACACGCCGGTCAGGATCGTCGGCGGATTTTGCGGAGCGGCCTCGCGTTCGTCGCCGGCATCTTCGCGTGGTTCATCGGACTGGCGCTTCTTCTCATCGCCCTGAAATCAGCGGGCCGCGAAATCACCTGGGCGTTTCAATTTACGAATCCTTACTTCGTGGTGCTGATGAGCGCGATCGTTCTCGTCTTCGCACTGAATCTCTTCGGCGTCTTCGAGATTTCGCTGCCGCAATTTGCCAGCCGCGGCGTGCTCGGCTGGACCGCGAAAGAAGGTGATGCCGGATCGTTTTTCCAAGGGGTCTTCGCGACTGTGCTCGCCACGCCCTGCACCGCGCCGTTCCTCGGCACCGCGCTCGGATTCGCGTTCACTCAATCAGGCTGGACGATTCTCCTAATGTTCTTCGCCGTCGCGGCGGGAATGGCGTCCCCTTATTTCTTGCTCGCCGCGCAACCGGCCTGGCTGCGCCTCCTGCCCAAGCCGGGACCGTGGATGCTGCGGGTGAAACAGCTCATGGGTTTCCTGCTGCTGGCCACACTCCTTTTCCTGCTCGCTGTCCTCGGCGCCGAACGCGGCGTCGAAGCAATCGTTTGGACTTCCTGCTTCTTGCTCGTGCTTAGCATCGCATGCTGGGTGAAGGGGGCCTTCATCGTCCCCACCGCTTCGACAGGATCTCGTCTTGTCTCGCTCGTGCTCGTGCTCGCGCTCGTGCTCGGGGGCGCCTGGTATTTCATCGGCGAAAAATTTGCCGCAGCAAAAACCGTCTCGGCTGAGACCCTGACGCAAGGTGGCTGGCAACCATTCACCCCGCGGTTGCTTGAGGTTGAGCTCAAACAAGGCCACGCCGTCTTCATCGATTTCACGGCGGCCTGGTGCCTCACCTGCAAATTCAACGAAGCCAACGTCCTCGAAGCCGGCGCCGTCCGCGATGCCTTCCAACGCCTCGGTGTTACCAGGATCAAAGCCGATTGGACCAACGCCGATCCCGCGATCACAAAAATTTTAAAACAATTTGGCCGGCCTGGTGTCCCAATGTATGTGCTTTACCCGGGCAACCACGCGGAACCGATTTTGTTTCCCGAAGTGCTCACTCAAAACATGATTCTCGAGAAACTCGAAACCGTCTCACCCCACGTCGCTGCTGAATAAAATATGAAAACAAAACTGCTCACTGCCCTTTTCACTCTCGCCGCTTCCACCGCGCTCTTCGCCGCCGATTCGCCCGCCGTCGGCACGGCCGCGCCGGATTTTTCGCTGACCGATTCGAAAGGCAAGACCCAGACCGTCTCGCAATACAAAGGAAAATACGTCGTGCTCGAATGGTTCAATCCGGAGTGTCCGTTCGTGAAAAAGCATTACGGCAGCGGCAACATGCAGAAGCTCCAGGAAGAATTTACCGGCAAAGGCGTTATCTGGCTCTCGATCGATTCTTCCGCGCCGGGACTTGAAGGTAATCTCACCGCCGAGCAGGCGAACGCGAAAATGACGGATTGGAAAACGAAGCAGACCGCGCTCGTGCTCGATCCCGATGGAAAAGCCGGCCGCACCTATGGCGCGAAGAACACGCCTCACATGTTTGTCATCAACCCCGAGGGCAAGATCGTTTACGAAGGCGCCATCGACAGCAAAGCCAGCCCGAACCCGTCCGACATCGCCAGCTCCACGAACTACGTGAAAGTCGCGCTCGACGAATCCCTCGCCGGCAAGACAGTCTCGAACGCGAACACGAAGCCCTACGGTTGCTCGGTGAAGTACAAGTGAGGTAGCGGTCGCGGCCCGCTTGCGTCTTCTGTAGCCGCTTCGCTGTGCGAAGCGTGAGGAAACGGCAACGTCTACTCTCGACGTCGCCCACCGGGCGACGGCAACACATTCTGAAATCTCTTCGAGCCGGCGCCTCTGCCGCCGCTCTTGTCGCCATTCGCCCAACCAGTTAAAAAGGAGGCGAGCATGACAACATTTGTGCTGGTGCATGGGGCATGGGTTGGGGGCTGGTGCTGGCAGAAGGTCATCCCCTTCCTAGAAGCCGCCGGCCATGAGGTGTATGCACCCACCCTCACTGGTCTGGCTCAGCGTGCATCCGAGCTTTCACCCGATGTCGGATTAGATACCCATATCCAGGATATCGTCGGGTTGCTGGAGGAAAAGAATCTGCATGGTGTCATCCTGGTGGGTCACAGTTATGGCGCGATGGTCATCACCGGCGTGGTTGATCAGGTGCCGGAGCGCATTGCTCACCTTGTCTATCTGGATACCTTCGTGCCACGTGATGGCGAATCGCTGGCCGATAGCTCGCCGATTGTTATCTGGCTGCTCCGCAAACAAGCACAGGCCCACGGGGATGGCTGGAGAGTCGATCCTCGAGGTACCTACGGGGTGACTACAGAGCCAGATCTAAGCTGGGTGCGCTCGAAGGTGACGCCACAACCCCTGAAGACGTTAGAGCAACCTCTTCATCTGAAGAATCCAGCTATCGTGTCAGCGAAACCCCGTACGCACATTGCCTGCACCGGCGGTAGTTTCTTCCGCTCACTCATGCGGCGCCTATTGGCGCCGAGAGCACTTCCTCCAACGGAAGCGGGATGGCGTCTGCGACAGCTGCCAACAAGCCATTGTGCGATGATCACTATGCCGCGAGAACTGGCCGATTTACTTCTGGAAGTTGTTTGACAAAGGACTGCTGGGCTTTCAAGCCCTCGTTCCCAAACTCTGTTTGGTAACGCCGTTGGCCCGGCAACTCGGTTGCCACGCCGGCGAAACAGAGTTGGAAAGCCCGGCCTCGCCGCCCTCTGGCGGCTGCGTTACGGCGAAGACAAGTACGTTCCCAAACAGAGTTTGGGAGCGAGGAGCCCATCGACGCTCTCCATTTTCAAGATTGTGCAATTCGATCCACCCCTCTACAATCCCCGTTATGCCGCCCTTCCAGACCTCTTCCCTCGAGCCGTGATAGATATAAAAATCTTCGCCTTTAAAGACGAACATTCGTCTAATTCTCGTTAAGCGATTTTCCCTCGTATTAACTTCAATGCAACTCTCCGAGAAAGACAAGATGCGTATACGAAGCGAGGAGCTCTATCGTGAGGAAGTGCGGCGTGAGCTTGCAAATAACACTCTGCCCAAGTCCTTTCCGAAGAGGTTTCTTCGTTGGCTGGGCACGCCGCTGGGATTATGGTTTCTGTCAGCCATTCTTCTTGGAAGTATCACAGAGGCCTACAAGACATTCCAAACTAAGCAAGTCCAAGAGCGCGCCAGGGCTGACGCCGAGCAAGCAGAAGAACGAATGCGACGCGAACTCATCCGCAAGCTCGATGCAGAGATTGCACTGCGCTTAAATCGAGTGAACGACAGGGTTCTAGCATTCGCGAAGGATAAGCTCACCACGCTCGATGTAGAAGAGGCGGGACGTATCGTTCACTACCCCGAGTTTCGCGATAGATCGATGACCTCACTAATGTTTGAGTTACAGGGTTCACTCGAAAAAGCAGAGCAGAAGGCAGTGCGCGTTGCTATGGGCAAATGGTTTATTCTTCAGCACTGGGAAGCGCATAAGGGCTTTGCGCAACAACACGGGGGATGGGACGCTTTAAGCTTCTTCGAGCCACTCCTCTATGATATCTACATTGAACGGTGGCGGAAAGACGTTGATGCAATTATTGAAGCCCGGAAATAAGAGGCCGACTGCCTCTAAGCTAATCCGCCTAACCCCTATGTAGAGAGTCAAGCGTAGATGCAGATGTGGGTTAGGTTTTAGTTCATTGGTTTGGAGTGATCGTTAGTGGGTTATTGGTTCTTCGGAGCGCTTCCTCTTCCCTTTTGGCTCGTTGGGTTTGTTGTCCAGCGGCTCGTACTCCTATCCGTGCTTCTCGCCGAGGCGAGAGCAGCAATTTGATCAATGCGATCTGTTGGAAGAGGACTAGAGGCGGCCCAATCTAAGGCGTCGAACTAGCAAGTGTAGCCGATCAGATTAGGCAACGGGCACACGCCACGTTCCAAAGCGCAAAGGCGCCTGCCCGTTCTAGGGATGAGGGTCTTTCGCGAAACGACGCAACTGCGGCCGTTCGTTCTCCGTCAGAGGGCGTCCGCCGTGTTCTTTTACGATGGCATCGAACCGCTTTGGTGTGAGCGTTCCCCCGCAAGGGTGGATCGTCACGACCTCAGTCCTCCGCGCATTAGCGCTTCTAATGCGCTTGGAAAAAGCGGATGTGCCTTTCGTAGTTTTTCTGGCAGTCGTGGATGGCATAACGGAAAACCTGTTCCAGAGTTAAGCGCCGGAACGTCTGCTTGTAAAGCAAGCCGGATTCTTGGTAGTGTCCTAATTTGAGTTCAAATTAGGACACTACCGGATTCTTTCCCGATGACATCGCGGTGCGGAAAGCCATGCACACAATCATAACGCGTAACGCATTCCCATTCGTCACCAAAACACACGAGCAGGATCACGGCGAATGACACCAGTTCGCCTTTATCGGTAGAACGCCAGATGTAAACACGGGCATCGCCGAGATCGATTGTCCATTCCTTAAACGGCATCGCCTGGTTTTAACGATTGCAGTCCCTTGGATCAATAGTTCCTGTCGTTGCGATGGCTGCGCTTAGAGAGATGGCATCCCGGCCTCGCCGAGTAACGGTTTCGTTCCTAAACTCTGTTTGGGAACGAGGAATTTTGATTTGTAGGGCGGCGGTGTCAGCCGCTGGATCGCGGTCGGCGTTTCTCAGAAACGCCCTACAATTATTTCGACGACAAGCGCGACGTCCACCGCAGCAGCGGCATAGGCGTCAGCCGCACCATGAGCATCGCGATCTTCATGATTAGGCCGGGAACAACGAGCGGTTTATCACGCTCGATCGCCCGAAGGCCTGCGCGCACCACCTCTTCGACGGAGAGGTGCGCAAGCGTTGGACTAGATTTCTCCCGCTTCGCCGAATTGCGTTGGGCGACCTGCTCGAATTCCGTCTGCACCGGTCCGGGACAGAGTGCCGACACCGTCACACCTGTGCCGCGCAGCTCGCCTCGGGTCGCTTCGGAAAAACTGGTGACGTACGCTTTGGTCGCCGCATACACGGCTAATTTTGCGATGGGCAGAAAGCCTGCGGACGAGCTGACGTTCAGGATCGCGCCGCGCTTTTTCTGAATCATTGCGGGCAGCAGGGCATGCGTCAGCGTCGTTAGTGCCACGATGTTCACTTCTAACATTTCCCGGACGCGTTCTGGTTCGGAGGTGACGAACGATCCGCGATCGCCGAGACCGGCGTTGTTGATCAGGAAATCGATCGCGATTTTTTCGCGCGCCAGCCAGTCGCATAACTCGTCCACTTCATTCGACTGCGAGAGATCCACGGCGCGGCAATGCACATTCAAATTCGGATCTTTCTTGGTCAGTTCGGCGCGAAGCTCCTCGAGCCGGTCGAGTCGGCGCGCGACGAGCACAAGCGAACCGGCGCGGCCGGCGAGCTGCCGCGCAAACTCCCGGCCGATCCCTGACGATGCGCCGGTGATGAGCGCGCAACAACCGGCCAAATCGAAACCGCTCATGACTGGCGCAGGATTGGTTCGAGCGTACGCCACACCAGGTCGGCGATGATCCGGTGTCCTGCGGGGCTCGGATGAATCAAGTCTTGCTGGTTCAATTCGCGGTGGCCGCCAACGCCTTCGAGCAGGAACGGAATCAACGTTGCGTTGTTTTCGCGCGCGAGCTCGTTGTAAACGCGCTGGAACCCGCTCACGTATTCGGCGCCGAGATTCGGCGGCACTTGCATTCCGGCGAGCACGATTTTCACCTGCGGATTCTTCGCTTTCGTCTTGTCGATGATCGCCTGCAGGTTTGCCTTCATCGATTTCAGGTCCAGGCCGCGCAAGCCGTCATTGGCGCCCAACTCGACGACGAGCAGATCGATTCGCCGCTGCAACAGCCAGTCGATCCGGCGCAATCCACCCGCGCTCGTGTCGCCGCTCAAACCCGCATTTTCCACTTCGTAGGGCAACCCCGCCACGCGAATTTTCTCCGCGATCAGCGCCGGGAACGCTTCCGTTGGCTGAACTCCCAACCCAGCCGTCAGGCTATCGCCGAGGAACACAACAGTTTTTCGGAGGGTTGTTGCCGGCGTCTCCGCGCCCTGCGTCGGCGAAAAAATAGAAACGCCGAGAGCAATTGCGAAAATTGCTGGCATTGTCTGCTTCATCCTGGGCCTGAAAAAATATTTCATCGTTAATGAGCGCTCTCTCGATCCTCGACGTCCAACATCTCACAAAAACGTACGACACCGGTGCGGGCAAGTTGACCGTCCTCAAGGACATTTCGTTCACTCTTCCCGCCGGCAGCACCTGTTCGATCCTCGGCCCCTCGGGTAGCGGCAAGACAACCTTGCTCGGTCTCTGCGCCGGACTCGACCGGCCAACCTCCGGCTCGGTTCTGCTGAATGGCATCACCCTCGGGGAAGAAAGTGAAGACGAGCGCGCCCGGATTCGCAACGACCACGTCGGTTTTGTTTTCCAAAATTTTCAACTGATTCCGACGCTGACAGCGCTCGAGAATGTCACTGTGCCGATGGAACTGCGCGGCGACCGCAGTGCGCGCCAACTGGGTCTCGACTTGTTGGGCCGGGTCGGCCTCGCCGAACGGGTGGATCATTATCCCGCCCAGCTTTCCGGCGGCGAACAGCAGCGGGTGGCTCTCGCCCGCGCTTTCATTAATCGTCCCAAAGTTCTTTTCGCCGACGAGCCGACGGGAAATCTCGATGCCGAGACGAGCGGCTCCGTCATCGAGGTCATGCTCGAATTGAATCGCGGCGCCGGAACCGCGCTCGTCCTGGTAACGCACGATCCCGATGTCGCGCGGCTCACGGAACGGACGATCCGCCTCCGGAACGGAGAGATGGCATGAGCGGAGACTTCAACTCGGAGGGACGTGCTTCTGCACGTCCCAAACATTTCCGAGCCGCGCAAAAAAGTGGGACGTGCAGAAGCACGTCCCTCCGAGCATGATCTCTTCCTTCATTTGGAAAATGGCGTGGCGGGATAGCCGGTCGAGCAGGCGCCGGTTGCTGCTCTTTTCGATCTCGATCACGCTCGGGATCGCGGCGCTGGTCAGCATCGGTTCGTTTCGCCACAGCCTGGCACGGGCGATCGACGATCAGGCGCGGAGTTTGATCGGCGCTGATCTCGTGATCAGTTCGACCCGCGCGTTTCGCCCGGAAGACGAAGAGTTGCTCCATTCGTTAGGCGAACCGCAGGCGCGCGAAGTCCGCTTCTCGACGATGGCTTCGTTTCCGAAGAGTAACGGGACCCGGCTCGCCAATGTCCGCGCCCTCGGCGGCGACTTCCCGTTTTACGGCCCGATGGAGACGGTCCCGTCCGCTGCCGCCAAAGAATTCCGCGAAGGTGGACGAGCCATTGTCGAAGAAAGTCTGCTCCTGCAGTTCCACGCTGAAGTCGGCGATCCAATCAAGATCGGCGAATTTCAGTTCACGATCGCGGGAGCGCTCAAGAAAATGCCGGGCGAAGCGTCCGCGGCGGGATCGTTCGCACCGCGCGTTTACATTCCGCTCCAGAACCTGGCCGAGACGCAGCTCTTGAAGACCGGGAGCATCGCCCGCTACCGCGCTTACGTGAAGTTCCCCGAGAACACCGACGTGGAAGCGCGCATCGAAATGCTGGGACCGCAGATCAAACGGCTGGGGATGGATTACGACACGGTCGCGAAACGAAAGCGCGACCTCGGCACGGCGCTCGAAAATCTTTACCGCTTCCTGAACCTCGTTGGTTTCGTTTCGCTGCTGCTCGGCGCCGTCGGGGTCGCGAGCGCGATCCAGGCGCACTTGCAGCAGAAAACGAAAACCGGCGCGATACTCCGCTGTCTGGGATTGTCCGCCGCGGGGACGGTCGCCATCTATTTAGTGCAAACCGCGGCGATGGGACTCTTCGGCGCCGGGTTCGGCGCGCTTCTCGGCGTGGCCTTGCAGCGCGTCTTTCCACGCATCCTGATGTCGTTCCTACCGTTGACCATCTCCACTTCGATCGCCTGGGGCCCGATCATCGCCGGCGTTTTCATCGGGTTCTTCATTTGCATTTTGTTCGCGCTGCCGCCGCTCCTGAGATTTCGCCGGCTCTCGCCGCTGCGTGTTTTTCGCGCGGCCATGGAAGTGGAATCGCCGTTCCGCAAGCGGGACCCAATCATCTGGCTAGTCTACTTCGCGATCGTGGCGGGCATCACCGGCTTTTCGATTGCGCAGACCGACACCGTAGCGCGCGGTCTCGTTTTTGCGGCGGCGCTTTTTCTGGCGGTCGGCATTTTCGCCGCAGTCGCCAAACTCCTGATTATCGGCATTCGGAAATTCTTCCCGCACGGCTGGAGTTTTGTCCTGCGGCAGGGACTCGCGAATCTTTATCGTCCGAATAACCGGACCCTGTTGCTGACGCTGTCGTTAGGCCTGGGCACATTCCTGCTCCTGGATCTTTATCTGACGCGCGAAGTCCTGCTCGCGCAGTTCACCTCGGTAGGCACAAAGAACCAGCCGAACATTTTTTTCTTCGACATCCAGCCGGACCAAAAAGCGGGCGTGGCCGAGATCGTTCGTTCCACCGGTATGGAGGTCATCCAGGAAGCGCCGATCGTGACGATGCGCCTGGCGGAAGTGAAAGGCCGGAAAACGACCGAGCTCCTCTTGGACCCGCAACGGAAAACTCCGGAGTGGGAACTCGAACGCGAATACCGGACGACTTATCGCGAGCAACTCACCGACACCGAAAAGATCAGCGCGGGGAAATGGATTGGGCGCGTCGATTATCATCCGGGCGAGACCGTCCCGATCTCGCTCGATGGCGATATCGCAAAAGATCTCGGCACCAAGATCGGCGACGAGCTGGTCTTCGACGTCCAGGGCATCATGATTAAAACGAAACTCGCCAGCACGCGCACCGTGGATTGGAAACGGTTCCAGACGAATTTCTTCGTGGTGTTTCCTGCGGGCGTTTTGGAAAATGCGCCGACGTTCCATGTTTTGGTGAGCCGCGTCCCGACGCCGGCCGACTCGGCGAAATTGCAGAATGCGATTGTCGCAAAATTCCCGAACGTCTCTGCGATCGACCTGACTTCCGTGATCCAGACCGTCGACTCGATCCTGAGCAAAGTCGCTCTCGTCATCCGCGTGATGTCTCTCTTCACGGTGGGCGCCGGCGTGATTGTGCTCGCGAGCACGATCTGGAGCGGACGTTATCAACGGCTCCAGGAAAGCATTCTCTTGCGCACGTTAGGCGCGTCGCGCGCTCAAATCTGGAAGATTCTTTGCGCCGAATATTTTTTGCTCGGTCTTTTTGCCAGCCTGACAGGGATCGTGCTTGCGGTCGGAGCAAGCTGGGGATTGGCGAAATTTGTTTTCAAGCTCGGCTACGCCCCGTCGTTGTGGCCGCTGTTCGTGGCGGCCGGCGCCGTCAGTCTTTTCACGGTTGCGGTTGGGTTGATCGCGAGCCGCGGAGTGGGCAGCGCGCCACCGCTGGAAATTCTGCGCGCGGAAGCGGAATGAACTCGCGCTCGATGCGTGTCATCCCGAGGCTGGCGCGAGCGCGCCGAGGAACCGATCGAAGCTCCAAATCCCAAGCACCAAGCTCCAGAGAAACACCAAACATGAAGCTCCAAATGAATCGCACGACGAACCGTGATTTTTGGAGCTTGGAATTTGGAGCTTCCCTGGAGCTTGGTGCTTGGAGCTTGGTGCTTGGTGCTTGGTGCTTTACGAGTGCCGCGGTGTTAACCTGGCAGCGCGTGGTTGAATGGATTTCAGCTCGCTGCTGCTTAACGGACGCCAATGGCCGCGGGGGAGATCGCCGAGTCGCAGCCGGCCGATGCGAATGCGAACCAGCTTTTTCACTTCGTAGCCGAACTCGTAAAACATCCGGCGAATCTGCCGGTTGATTCCCTGGCGCAGGACAACGCGCAGACGTGTCGGTTTGATCAGATGCACCGAGTCGATGCGCGCGCGCTGGCCATCGAGCATCACGCCCTTGTGCAATTTCGGCGCGAGTGTCGGGTCCCAAGGTCGATCGAGTGTGACCTCGTATTCCTTTTCGATTTTGTAGCGAGGATGGGTGAGACGCTGTGCAAGATCGCCATCATTGGTGAGGAGAAGCAGCCCTTCGGTTTGGGCGTCGAGCCGGCCGATGTTGAAGAGGCGCGGCAAGTGTGGCGGGAGAAGATCGAAGATGGTGTCGCGCGCGTTGGGATCGGATCGTGTCGAAACGAAACCGGCCGGTTTATGCAGCATGATGTCAAGCCGGCGCTCGCTGTGGACAAGTTTGCCGTCGACTTTTACATGGTCGCGTTCCGTGGGTTGCGCGCTGAAATCGGTGCAAACGCGGCCGTTGATGGTCACGCGCCCCGCGGCAATCAACTCATCACAATGCCGGCGCGAACCGAGCCCGGCCGCGGCGAGAAAACGGTTCAGGCGCATGAACGAGGTTGAGAGGTTGAGTGGTTGAGATGTTGAGATGTTGAGAGGAGGCGGAGGATTGGATCCTCTCAACCACTCAACTCCTCAACCTCTCAACTTTAAACATCCGGCTTGGTCTTCGGGAGGCCGACGACTTTCTGGCCTTCCTTGAACTGGCCGCGCTTTTTCAAAAGCTCGACGCGCTCGAAACGTTTCAGGACGTTCCGCTTCGCGGTGATGGTGCTGGCTCCTTTAAGACTGCGATGTTGCGACATAAAAAATGGTCCAGTTTTTTCAGGAATTGAGAGCCGGGAGGTTACAACAAGGGACCGAGATTTCAACCTCTTCTCTGGCCCTTTCGTTGTGTGAGCAGGCAGGCCGCCGCCCCCGAAATCCCAAGCACCAAGCACCAAGCTCCAAAGAAACACCAAGCTCCAAACAGCCAACTGCGGACTTGGAGCTTGGGATTTGGAGCTTCTCTGGAGCTTGGTGCTTGGAGCTTGGTGCTTTCTGATCAGCTGCGATGCTCTGGAAAAAGTTCGAGAATGCTTTCCTCTTTCGCTTCGCAAATGCCGCGCTCGGTGATCAGTCGGGTTACCAGTTCCCGGGGCGTGACATCGAACCCGAAATTTGCCGCGGGGCTGCCCTCCGGAGCCACCCGCACTTCGACGTGATGGCCCGCATGCCAGCCATCCGCGCAATTCACTTCCTCGGAACCGCGCTCTTCGATCGGGATCTCGTTCACGCCATCGCGAATGTTCCAATCGAACGACGATGACGGCAGCGCGACGTAGAACGGCACCGCGTTGTCCTTCGCGGCGAGCGCCTTGAGGTAAGTGCCGATCTTGTTCGCGACGTCGCCCGTATAAGTAGTGCGATCGGTGCCCACCATCACGGCGTCGACGTTTCCGCGCTGCATCAAATGGCCGCCGGCGTTGTCCGCGATGACGGTGTGCGGCACGCCGTGCTCGCCGAGTTCCCACGCCGTGAGCTTCGACCCCTGGCTGCGCGGTCGCGTTTCGTCCACCCAGACGTGGACGGGAATTCCAGCGTCGTGCGCGGCGTAGATGGGCGAGGTCGCCGAACCGTAATCGACAAAGGCGAGCCAGCCGGCATTGCAATGGGTGAGGATATTGACCGGCGCGCCCGCCTTTTTCTCGCTCAGGCTGCGGATCAATTCGAGGCCGTGTGCGCCGATGCGCCGGCAATGTTCCGCATCTTCATCCGCAATTTCGCGGGCGGTTTGGAATGCGACGTGTTGTTTTTCCGCAGCCGATTTGACCGCACTGATATTTTTCAATTGCCGGTCGATGGCCCACGAGAGGTTTACCGCAGTGGGCCGCGTGGCTTTCAATTGCCCCGCCGCCGCCATGAGATCCGGTTCGAAGGTGGCGAGATACATCCCGTAGCCCGCCGCCGCGCCGATCAAGCCCGCCCCCCGCACGTGCATCTCACGAATAGCCGCCGCCATTTCCGCGACGGTGCACACTTCCTCGATCACGAACTGGTGCGGCAAGAACCGTTGATCGATCAGTTGGATAACGCGGTCGTCGCCCGGCTTGGGCCAGATGGTCCGGTAATGTTGGCCACGCACGTTCACGCGCCGTTAGAATGCGATCAACATCCGTGCAAAGCTAGAGCGGAAATCTGGAGTGCTCCCCAATGGAAATTATCAGTCGAAATGCGCGGCGTGGATTGATCGTCCTCGGTTTGATCATGGCCGCTTTTGCGCTGCTCGGTCTGCGGAGCGTTGACTGGTTTCTGCTCAAGCAATCGCTCCGGCACAAGTTCACGAAGATCGAATGGATTTCCACGAGCGAATTGGCGGATTGGCTGGCGAACGCGCGCCGGCCCGCGCCTGTGCTTCTCGATGTCAGGACGCCGGAGGAATGGAGCGTGAGCCATTTGCCCGGGGCGCGTCGCGTCGAGCCGAATGCCTCAGCCGAAGCGGCCGCCGGAGCTTTGCCCAAGGAGACGGCGATCGTGACTTACTGCGCGGTCGGTTATCGCTCGGGCGAAATGGCGGACCGGTTGCGTGCTGCCGGGTTCACCAACGTGCGCAACCTCGAGGGCTCGATTTTCCAATGGGCCAACGAGCATCGCCCGCTCGTGCGGGAAAAGGAACGCGTCAGCCAGGTTCATCCTTACAACACGTTTTGGGGCCGATTGCTGAACGACGACGTGCGCGCGCCGCTCAAATAATCGGAGGGACGTGCTTCCGCACGTCCGATTTCCATTGCTGGAAACGCGACGGGAAAGAATGGGACATGCAGAAGCATGTCCCTCCGATCACAGCTGATCGCTCAGGACCACCCGCGAACCGACTTACCTCTTGGAAGAAGAAACAGGCGCTTCAGTTGCGTCCACCGAGCAAACGCGATTTCTCCGCCGGTGAAAGGTCACTCGTTTCAATCCATTGGCGCGCGGCCTGAGGTTGGCGTGCGAGCCAGCCTGTGGCGAGCGGGATAGCTGTCCTGGTGCGCATTCGTTCGTTCTCAATACTGAGCGCCCATGCGAGGGCGTCCGCAGGATTGCTGAGAGCAACAACTGAACTATAGCCGGCAATTGCGGAATCCCTTATTTCGCCGTTGAGCGAAGAAATCCACCGTGCCGCACCAGCGGGATCGTTGCGCGCCCAAGAACTCGAAAGGGTTCCCGCAATCGCAGCGCCGTCAGCTGGCGGAAGCGTTTCAACCCACCGGCTTGCAGCGACGGGATCCCGGTAAGCCCAAGCGACGCTGATGGTCAGTTCGCTCATTGCGCGAGCGTCAGGATTCGATAATTGAGCAGCCCAGGCAGCAGCCTTCTCGGGATTGCTGACTGCCATCCGATTAGCAAGCATACTTGCGGCTTGCTGTCCGACAACCGTATCTGAATTTGCCCGAGCGTACGCCTCGGCTGCAGCGGGATCCTTTTGCCACCATCCGCTGATCAATCCTTGCGTGGCAGCAGAGACGCTTTCTGGGTCGCCGTTTTTCTGTACCCAGTCAAGTGCAGTTGCTGGATCATGCGCGGCAAGACTTTCGGCTACCTGAAGCCACGCTTGTCGTGTTATCTCAGACTTAGGAAAACTCGCGAGAGCCTCTGCAGCCGCTACCGGATCACCCTGCGCCCACCTGATAATCCCTTTTTCGATTAGGCGCTGCCTGAGTGAACTTGACACAAGTTCAGGCGAAACCTGCCGCATCGAAGCAACAAATGCGCTAGCTCCTGCCGGTTCGACACCATCAGCAACAGCCTCCAAAGCGACCCCTTGAATCCAACCATCAAAACCCATTGCAGTCTGGAGCGCCGATGCCGGATCGATTTGTCCCCAAGCCTTAAAGAACAGCGAGATCTTGGCGTTCGAGAGGGCGCCGGGCTGCAGCTCGCGAAGTTGTTGCGCTAAGCGAATAATAGCCTCGCGCGACCGGCTCGTTAACAGGTCGTGAACCTGCTGGAAGGAGGCGCCGGCGATTTGATCCAAGGTGGCAGCATCGTTAGTGCCAGCAAATGCCGAAGCATCTCGGCTTCGATCCGCTTCTAACGGGGGCGGAGAATGAGCTCGCGCAAACGGGTTGTCAGGACGTGGGTGGGCACGGTCGGCGCGCCAAAAGCTATAGCCAAGCACTAATAATAGAGCAAGAACAGCGACAACCGCGGCGTACACTGGTCTAACTTTCATGTCCTTTACTAATGTCAGGCCGACCGCGCTACCTTCTTACGGCTCGTTGCAGTTAGAACAGCGGTAAAGACCGTTATACACAAGGTTGCCATTATTGAAGTAAATTTCTCCTCCGGTAGTCGAGCTGTAAACCCACGTTGCAAAGTAACCTCCGCTGGTGTTGTCGTAGTTCCATTGCATGTAACCGGCGAAGGCTACAAGGGTGAAGAACAAACCGATGGCGAACGCGATGATCGATTTTTTATTGAGCATAACTTATTATCTTTCTACTTTGGTTTTTTGTTTTGTCCTAGGGAGGTTACAGGAAGGGAAGTTTAGGGGTAAGAGCGTATTGAGGGGGATATCTTGGGGTAGTCTGAGGGGGTTTGGGGTTATTTCAGTTGCAGTCGGTTCTCTTATCCTCCGCCAAGGGAGCAAGGGTCAACACATTTTTCGAAGTTTCTTTGTAGCCCCGGATACCTGGTGTCCCATCCTCAAGCGGGGTGTAGGAATTCTCCTGCACTCTTAAGACAAGACACATGACCAGTAGACTTCGATTGTTTTACTTGGAAGGACCCACTCTTGATTAACTCGGCTGAGGGGCGTCAGCGCTTTAATGGCTTAAGGGACCTTACGTGGTTCATCCCTACAGCACGTTTTGGGGCCGGTTGTTGAACGACGACGTACGGGTGCCGCTTAAATAATCGGAGGGACGTGCTTCTGCACGTCCGACTTCCATCACCTCAAACGCGACGGGAAAGAGTGGGACATGCAGAAGCATGTCCCTCCGGCTTCATAACTGATTGCTCAGGACCACGCGCGAACCGCAGGTGGTGACCTGGTGATAAATGTGGACGCGGTTGGTAATCAGCTTTCGCCAATACGAGACGCGCTCCTCGTCGACGATGAGATAGATTGGATTCGACCCGTCCCAGGCCTCGAGGAGAAAATGCTCATCGAGGTATTTGTTCTGCGCTGCCGGGTCTCGCTCGAAAGCCGTGGGCATTTGATTGACCAGGAAAAATTTCTTGTCGAGATAGAAGCTCAGGCTGCTTCCGCTGCGTAACGATCCTTCGTAAACGACTTCACCATGTTGGTCGAGCCGCGGGTTCAGGTAATCCGCGGCGTCGGCCAGGGAAAAAAATGGGGCGAGTCGTGACGCGCTTTCGACCAGGCAAAACCCGATCGGTACCATCGAACCGAGGATGATGGTCAGGGCGATTTCGGCCCTGGATTTTCGGACAAAAAATACAGCCACGACCGAGAAGACGAAGAGCAAGCAGACTGCAAGCTGCGCCATGGGTCGCATGAGGAGCCAGGGCGCATCCGGGAAGGGGCGTTCCGATTTCAACCCGAGAATGGCCGGGGAAAGAATCGCGCTCGTGACTACGGCGACGCCGGCGAAAAGACAAACGCCGAGACCGGCCTTTCGAAGCGGACGGGAGGTTCGCTCCCACGCGCAGGCCGCGAAGAGCGCGAAGCCGGGGAGGGCGACGATGGAAGAATAAGCGTGGCCTCCTCCGATGAGAAGGGCCGCAAGAAGCGCGACGACCGTCCAGGAGAGGGGGAGCGCGTCGGCAAAAGTGAATTCGTCAGGCCGGAAAATTTTTCGCGGCGCGAAAATCAGGCCGGGCAGAACCAGGAATATCGCTGGAAAGCACCAGGCGAATTGGAAAAGCAAGAACCGCCGGCGCGGCAGATCGGTGGTGGAGTGGATCCAGTTCGAGGAAGGAGAAAGAAACCCGGGGAAATGCTGGTGCGCCCAAACGAACCACGGAGCGACCAGCAGAACGAAGAGCGCGACGTTTCTCCAATGCAGTAAAAGGCGAAAGCGCAGCCGGGCTTCGCGGAAAAGAATCGCGAGCAGACCGCAAATCGCGGCGAGATAAATGAGAGCGCCGGGACCTTTCGTCAGGCTGGCGAAGCTGGCGGCAAACCAAAAACCGGCGAACCACGCCTGGCGAAACTTCTGTTTTTGATAGCCGCGAACGGCGCAGTAGATCGCGGCCGCGATGAAGAGTGAGAAAATCGCGTCCGGCGTCACCATTCGCCCGGGCAAAAATGCGCCGGCGGAACAAACATGGATAAGACCGGCCGCGAAACCTCGCCAATAACCGGCGAGCCGTTCGCCGATGAGGAACGTGAGCGCGACCGATCCGAGCATGGCGAGCGCGATCGGCAAGCGCGCCGCGGCCGCGCTTAGCCCGAAAACTTTAAAGGAAATCGCAATGGCCCAGTAGGCCAGGGGCGGTGTTTGCAGAAGTGGGGCGCCGTCGTTGGTGGGGAGCAGCCATTGTTTCGAGTCGAGCATCTCGCGCGCGCCGCCGGCGAGCTGACCTTCGGCGCCGTCGTAGAGATCGCCCCACGCTGCCGTGCCGATGTGGAGCATGGCGGTCAGGGCCAGAAGAAAAGCGAGGAGCGCGTGCCGGGTCGGCGGCGGGTGCAGGATTTGGGGAGCGAGGAAAGTATCGTCGAGCGAAAGAGTCTGGGCGCCGGCGACCATGTTTCCTCAGGCAACATCGACGCGGTAGCGGTCCCAATCATCGGGGACGCGCAGCAGTTTCGCTTCCGGCATTTGGATAATCGCGAGCATCTGCCGGCATTCCGCGATCAGCGTTTCGTCGGCGGGACGAACAATTCTGAAAGCGCACCAGAAACGGACCCGCTCGAGACGATCGAGCCGGCCCTCGATCACAAGTTTGTCTCCCAGTTTCGCCGCGCGGCGATAATCGATCTCGGTGCGGACAACGACGGGATACCTTTTCGTTTCCGCCATTGCCGCAAGCCCGAGGCCGAGTTCTTCAGCGAGCAACGTGCGCGCGACTTCGATGAAACGCAGGTAAGCGATGTTATGGACGACGGCCGCGCAGTCCGTATCGAAAAACATCACCTGCACTTCGGTGCGGATCCGCGGCGCGTTTTCATTCAACATCAGGAGGCAACTTAGCAGCCGAGGATGGAGGATGGAAGATAGAGAATAGTGGCACGGGCATCTTGCCTATGGGGCCAGTGGGCGTCTCGCTCGTTTTCTTTTCCAACTTTTGGCGCTGAGAGCGCGCTCTCATCCGAGCCTGGGGCATCGCCCCAGGAATTTGATTGTTTGATGAAGAAGCGCTGAAAGCGCGATTCAACGCATGGTTCGTCGTCGAGCTCACAGCGTTGGGCGCTTGGATGAATCGCGCCTTCAGCGCTGATGGGTTTTGGTTGCTCGAATCCTGGGGCGTTGCCCCAGGCTGGCGATGAACGACGCGCCTTTGGCGCTAATAAGAACCGGGCAAGTTGCCTGTGCGAGGAGATGTTAGTTCTCGGACGTGGCCGGATTGGAATGCGCGCGGGAAGTTTGCCACCGGTCGAGCTGCGCGGAAACAGCGGCGACAACTTCTTCGACGCTGACGGCTTTCATGCAGCGGAAATCGATGGGGCATTCGCGCAAGAAACAGGGACTGCATTCGACCTGATGCCGAAGAATGTCGTGACCAAGTCCCAGCGGCCCTGTTAGGCGCGGCTCGGTCGATCCGAAAACGGCGACAACCGGAACTCCGATGAGCGTGGCCAGGTGCATCGTGCCGGTGTCGTTCGTCAACAACAGCGCGCATTCACCGAGCTCGGCGGCGAGCTGGTCGAGAGTGGTTTGGCCGATTCGATTCAGGCAATGCGCGCCGAGGGTTGATTCAATGGCAGCACCTCGCTCCAAGTCGGCTGCTGTCCCGAAAAGGATCCATTGGATGGGGCGCTCCTCGGCGATCTTGAGCGCGACTTGCGCAAAGCGCTCGGGCAGCCAGCGCTTGGCCGGGCCGTATTCCGCACCGGGGCACAAACCCAGTTTCGCCGGCGCGCCGTTTGTTTTGATGCGCGGCAGAAACTTCCTGATTTCCGGCGCGGCGTCCGGCCCGCCGAGCTCGCGAGCCATGCGCAGATATCGGTAAACCTGATGCTGGATCGGGCCGCGCACCGGTTCTTCGGTGACGATTTGATTCAGCAACCAGCGGCGGTGATGCCCGCGAAAACCGACGCGCCGTGGAATGCCGGCGAACCAGACTTCGAGGGCGGCGCGGAGCGAATTCGGAAAAAGGATCGCGACGTCGAACGGCTTCTCGCGCCGAATCGTCTGGACGACCGAAAAGAGCGAGCCCGGTTTCAGGGAAAGTACTTCATCGATATCAGGCACGAGCTTCCAGACGGAAGCGATTTTCTCCGGGGCCGCGATCGTGAGGTGGGCATCGGGCCGGCCCGCTTTGATCGCGCGCACCGCCGGCACCGTAATCACGCTGTCGCCGAGCCAGTTCGGAGCGCGGACGAGAATCCGGAACGGCTTCAAATTTTTCGCGGAGATTTCCGGCGGCACGTAGACCCCGCGTTTGTAATGGGTGAGGAGAAAGTTCGGCCGCGGCGTTTTGAAACGATTGTGGACCCAGAGCCAATCCTCGGGTGCCCTCCGAATTTGCTGCTCGATTATCGCATTTGCTTTCACGGTGATCGCGTTGACGGAGTCTCCCGGGGAATCAAGGCGCGGAGTAAAAACCATTCGCCACCGGGCCGGCCTCTCCGTGTGGATCGCCGCCGCCATGACTGTCGCGCCGGTTCGCTTCGCGAGCAGTCCAGGGAGCGCCGAGGTCGAGGCGAGCCTGCCGAAAAAAGGTGTCCAGAGGCCGTGATCGCCTGCGTGTTGGTCGGCAAAAATTCCAAGAACCCCGCCGGAGCGAAGCAACTCGATCGCCTTTTGAAATCCTTCGCTGCGATCAAATAACTCGGAGCCGGTCCGGGCTCGTCGTCGGCTGACATCCCGGTCGATGTAACGGTTTGCCAATCTCTGGTAAGGAGATCCAATCCGGCGGTAAGGCGCGTAATGAGGCACGAGCTGCGCAGCCAGTTCCCAGGTGCCAATGTGGTTGAGCAGCAGGACCACCGGTCGTCCGGCTTGCAGCTCGGTATGCAAAGCGTCGAGATTTTCGGCTTCGACATAGTGCGTGAGTTTTTCGAGCGGCATCGAAATCATCTTGAGGCTGGAAAGCAGGTTCGCGCTGAGGCATTGAAAATTCCGTCGGGCGATCCGACGCAATTCACGCGGCGACTTTTCATCGGCGAAGGCAATCTCCAGGTTGCGTCGCGCCAGACGGCGATATCGAGGCAGCAGCGCCCAGGCGCAAAAGCCGAGGAAATTTCCGATTGCGAACAAAGCGCGCACGGGAAGCGTGCTCGCGATGGCGGTGCCGGCGCGATACAAAAGATAAATGCAGAAGTCGAGCATGCAGGAGCAGCGAGCCGGCGGATTCGCGCCGAAGCGTAAATTTGCCTGCGCCGCGCTTCAATCAATATAATGTCGGGTGTGCTGCGGCCGCGCTCCCAATCTCTGCCATCCGGTTTCGCCCAATTAGTGGTCCAACGATTTGGGCGCGGCCCGTTCCTGGTCGTTGGCGTCGAACGCGATGAGCTGGAACGGCAGTTTCGCGCGGCCGAGACCACCGCGGCCGTATTCGTTTCCGTAAGCGACCTGCCGCCGGCTTCGTCGCAAAACGGAGTCACGGCGCGCGCCGGCCTGGCGATCTGGTTTTATCCGCGCGACAACGCGGGGGACGCGCACGCGGCCCAGGCGCTCGCCGCGGCGGCGGAAAACGTCCTGCTCGTGCCCGAGCCGGGGGTCGAGAGTGCGGTCCGGCGCCCGGAGCTGGTGCGCTGTTTTGCCGAAGCGGGTCTGCTCCCGGATTACGATTGCGACCTGGGTTCCCTGGAGCCAGGCGCGCTTCGACTTGTCCGGGCGGTCCCGGAGTCTGTGCAAGCGCTGGTGCCGGCTGTGGAATCGGCTTTTGCCCGGATCCAGCGGCAGGTCCACGGATTGGAGCGGAGCTTGCGCACCCGAATGTCGGAACTGGAGGCGGCCGATCATCACATCTCGAAGTTGGAGGAGAAACTTCTCAAGCTGAAAGAAGCGAAACAGCAGCTCAAGCAGTTGAAGGCCGAGAAACAGGCGCTGCGCAAATCCCCGGAGCGCAAGGTCGGCCAGGTCCTGCTGGCACCCTATTTGTTGCCGAAGAGATTGGTGCGCGGAATCCGGAAACGATTTCCGAAAGGCGCGAAGTCCGCGCGCGGGTCGAAAACGCCGAGCGAATATCAGATCTGGTTCGAGACGCATCGCACCCCGGCCGCGGATTTCCCCCGGCTCCGCGAGCAAATGCGCGCTTTCGCTTACCGGCCGTGTGTCAGCATCATCACGCCGGTTTTCAACACGCCGTTGCCCTGGCTGGAAGAGTGCGTTCAATCCGTTCTGAATCAGGTTTACGACCAGTGGGAGTTGATCCTGATCGACGACAATTCCGACGACGCCGAATTATTAAAATTCCTTCCGGAACTGGCGGCGCGCGATCCGCGAATCGTCCTGGCCAGGATCGAAAAGAGAGGGGGCATTTCCGCGGCGTCGAACCGCGGGCTGGAATTGGCGAAAGGCGAGTGGATCGGCTTCCTCGATCATGACGACCTCCTCGAACCCGACGCTTTGTTTCAACACGTGAAATGGCTCCAGAATCATCACGACGCGGATTTGATTTACTCCGACGAAGACAAGCTCACCGAGGAAGGGCTCGACGCGCCGATCTTTAAACCTGATTGGTCGCCCGATTATTTTCTTTCCTGTAATTACATTTGCCACTTCACCCTGATCCGCGCGGAAGTGCTGCAGGAGGTCGGAGGGTTTCGCTCGGAATTCGATGGCGCCCAGGATTACGACCTTTTTTTGCGCGTGATCGAGCGCACCACGCGGATCGATCACATTCCGCGCATTCTTTATCACTGGCGCCGGAGCCGCGCTTCCACGGCCGATAACATCCGGCGCAAGCCGGGCTCACTCGAAACGGGACGGCTCGCTTTGGAAGCGCATCTCGAGCGGCAGGCCGCGCGCGGACACGTGACGGTGGACTGGCGGACGCACGCTTACTGGATCAAACGCGATCTGGCCGAGCCGAAACCGATTTCGATCATCATTCCGGTGCGCGACCGGGTGGAGCTGCTGGCGCGTTGCCTGCAAAGCATCACCCGCGAGACCACCTATGCGCCGTATGAGATCGTGATCGTCGACAACGACAGCCAGACCGAAGAGGCGCGCGCCTACTTGTCGGGACTCAAGCATCGCGTCCTGAATTACAGCGGTCCGTTTAATTATTCCGCGATCAACAATTTTGCCGTCGAGCAAACCGACAGCCCGTGGCTCTTGTTCTTGAACAACCACACGGAAGTGATCGACGGCGACTGGCTCGCGACCATGGCGGAGCATATCCAGCGGCCGGAAGTGGGCGCAGTCGGCCCGCGGCTGCTTTATCCGGACGACACCGTGCAACACGGCGGCATCGTCGTCGGCGTCGGTGGGATCGCGGAGCATGCCTTCCGCGGGTTTCCGGCGGAAGCGCCCGGGGTTTGCCGGCAACTTCAGGTAACGCGGAACTATAGCGCCGTCACGGGCGCGTGCCTGCTCACGCGGCGCGACGTGTTCAATAAAGTCCACGGCTTCGACGAGGAGCGGCTCCCAGTTACTTTCAGCGATGTCGATCTGTGCCTGAAGATTCGCCGGGCCGGGTATCTCGTGGTTTACACGCCGTTCGCGCGGCTTTATCACCATGAATCGGGGACGCGCCGCCGCACGGTCGAGCCGATGGAAACCGGAGTGATGCGGGAACGCTGGGCCGCGGTGCTCGATGACGATCCGTATTACAACCCAAATCTTTCTCGTGAGCGCGCCGATTTCTCGTTAGGCAAATAAGAGGCTAGATTTTTTTTCATGGGAAAACAGGACAAGGAACTTTGGCAGGGACTAACCGCGGAAGCGCAAAAGGCCCTGGTCATGCGCGATTACGCGCCGCAATCTTTCGCGGACCGATTAGCCGGGGCCGGAATCGAAGCCGGCAAGCTCGCGTCCGCCGATCGCACTACTGCCGAGAACCGCGAAGTCTGGATTCCGGGCGTCGAGATTTTTCCGCGCCCGATTCATTTTCAACGGCATCGCGGCGTCTTCGGCGAATTCGTCCGGCGCGATGATGGGGTGCTCCAGCGCATCGGGTTTTGGCCGGCCCAATGGGCTAACGCGCGGATGTTCGCGCAGACCGCGAAAGGCTTTCACGTTCATCCCCCGAGCATCCCGGACGGAACGAAACCGGAAGATTGGATGCGCCGCCTGTTCATCGATGAGCCGGAAAATTACGCGCTGCGGCGTTACGCCCACGAACAATGGGACGTGATGTTTTTCGTCCAGGGCGTCGCCGAGATGATCCTGCGCGATGTGCGCGCCGGATTGCCCACGCGGACCATGCGCTTCTTTGTCGATGGCGATAATCATCCCGGCGCGAATAACGTCGGGATCGTGGTGCCGCCGGGGATCGCGCACGCCATTCGGGTCGAAGGTTCCGAGGACGTGATCATGGTTTACGGAACGAGCACCTCGTTTCACCCCGAGTTCGAAGGCCGCATCGCGAGTGAAATTGAAACGGCCGCGCTGCCGGAATCGTGGCAAACGTTTTTGGATTAATCTGGAAACCAGGAAGCCAGAAAGAAGCGAAATTCTGATGCCATTTTTTTGACTAGGTTTATTCCTGGGTTCATGGCTTCCAGATTATTTTTTTTCGTGCTTCTATGATCGGTCGTTCTATGAAGCGAAGCTTCAACCCGGCGGAACCAGAATTGATGGATCGACCGCAACCGGTCACTCCGGAATTGGAGAGCGACCTGCGAAACATCCGCCAGCTCAACCGCTATTTCGGCAGCTACCGGTTGATCGAGCATTTCCTGCGGCGCTGGATCCAACCGCGGAGTCGAATGCGAATTCTGGATTTGGCGACTGGTTCCGGCGATATTCCACGGCTGGTGGTTGATTTTGCCCGAAGCGCCGGCGCGGAGATAACCGTGGACGCGGTCGATCAACAGCCATCCACTTTGGAAATCGCTCGAAGCCTGAGCGGCGAGTATCCCGAGATCGAATTCCTCGAAGGCGACGTCCTGTCGTTCGGAGAAGAAACGTATGATGTCGTGGTTTGTTCGCTCGCCCTCCATCATTTTGAGGAGAATGCAGCGGTGGAGTTGCTGAAGCGCTGCCGCACGCTTTCAAAAAGATACGTGCTCGTGTCCGACCTTCGTCGTGGGTTTCTTGCCACGATGGGCGCCTACTTACTGACCGCTCTGGTGTTCCGCGAATCCATGACCCGGACCGACGCGCGCCTCTCCGCCGCACGCGCCTTTTCCTTTCGCGAATTTAGATCGCTCGCGGAACGCGCCGGCTGGAGAAATTTCGGCCACCGCAAATTCGCCTTCGCGCGCCAGGCCCTCTGGCTCGAGCCGGCATCGGTTGTCTGATTTCATCTCGGATCTCGGACCTTTTTCCTCTGGAAAAAGCTTCCTTCCCCAGCTAAGAACCACGCGTTCCCTTATGACGTCCTTTTTCAATCCGCCCTTCAACGACTCCGGCTGGTTCCGCAAAGGCGGGGCCGCGCGGTGGGAGTTTGGCCTTCCAGCCTGCCTTTGGTTCCCTTCTTGGGATAAAGGCGAACACGTCCTGCGTCGGCGGAGAGGATTGAGAAAGGTCTCGCCCCGATTTCGTCGAACGGAAGCGTTACTGCGTCTCCCTCCCGAAGAACTATGTTAGACGTTGAATTATTCGCCGGCGGAGGTGGAATGGCCGTTGGGCTACGGGCCGCGGGATTCTATCCAGCGACTCTGTATGAGCGCGATCAGCAATCATGCGCAACTCTGCGATATAACCTTGGTGCAGCAAAACCGACATTGATCGGGACGGTTAACGAGCAGCACATTGAAAAATTTCTGTGGGACTCCTCGAGCGAAGAAGTTCGGTTGCTAGCAGCGGGAACGCCGTGTCAGCCATTTAGCTTGGGAGGGAGTCACAAGGCACATGACGATCCGCGGAATCTTTTTCCAGACTTGCTACGCGTCGCGCGGTTGACGAGACCGCGCGCTGTCTTGGTCGAGAACGTACGCGGTCTTATTAGACCGTTATTCCGTTCATATTTCGAATATGTGTTACGGCAACTCGAATGCCCTTCCATTGCACCACGCCCTGGCGAGCGATGGTTCAGTCACGACGTGCGAATCCGAGAATGCCAGGTGTCGCTAGGTTACGAGCCAGAGTACCGCGTAGAGTATCACTCGCTCGATGCAGCTGACTTCGGTGTTCCACAGCGCCGATTTCGTGTATTTATCGTTGCGCTGAGAAGAGAATTTGGCGCGTTCGACTTTCCAAAGCCGACTCACTCGCGAGTCGCGCTGGTTGCCAGCAAGCAAACCGGAGAATACTGGGATTTGCACGAGGTTCCAAAACGTCAGCGCGAGCACGTTGAAGCAGCTCTTCCACTCAACGGTACATCTTCGACGGTGCCTTGGATCACCGTGCGACAAGCATTAAAGGACCTGCCTAAGCCAACCAACAAAGAAAGCAACGCGTGGATGAACCATTGGATTATCGACGGCGCGCGTACGTACGGCGGCCACAGTGGCAGTTCGTTGGATTGGCCGTCGAAGACCATTAAGGCCGGTGTACATGGCGTTCCCGGGGGCGAAAACACACTGATCGACTCTACTGGAAGATTCCGCTATTACACGTTGCGAGAGGCTGCACGACTACAGACTTTTCCAGATAATCATTTTTTCTCTGGCGCTCGAATCCACGTGACGCGGCAAATTGGGAACGCAGTTCCCTGTGTTCTAGCCACAATACTAGGTAGAGCTTTACATCCACTTATCAGTCGCAATCCAAAGGATAACTATACGACCAATGCCAACACACACTAACGATTTTGATCTCAGCCCTCATCCTCGCATTTTGCCGATGCTTGGTGAAATCACTCTTGCACCTTGGCGGTGCCTTGCAGAGCTGATTGACAATTCTGTAGATGCTTTCTTATCGGCGCGACGTGCTGGTGCAGCACTAACTCATCCTGAAGTCAGCATTTCTATTCCGACGGCCGACGTCGCTAGCGCAAAGCTAACTCTTCGCGATAACGCGCCAGGCATGACGCTCGAACGACTGGAGAACGCGATGCGCGCAGGCTGGACCGGAAACGATCCGATTAACAACTTGGGCATGTTTGGAATGGGATTCAATATAGCGACAGCACGGCTCGGAACACTTACGCGTGTCTGGTCCACGATCGCGGGAGATGGCGAATGGATAGGACTCGAAATCGACTTCGACACATTAATGCGCCAGCGACATTTCCGGACGCCAATCCTACATCGCGCTAAAGCAGATCCTTCGGAGCACGGCACCGAAGTTTCCGTTGAACGCCTAAAACCCGAGCAAAGGCAATGGCTCACTCGAGCAGCGAATCTATCGAAGATACGACGCGACCTGGCGCAAGCGTACTCCGCAATGCTTCGATCGAACGGAGTGCCGATTGCCTTTGGTTTGATGATTAATGGTCAAGCTGTCCGAAGTCGCGATCATTGTGTTTGGGGAGACGGTCCAGACGAACGCATTGTACACACAAACCGTTACGGACCAATAAATGCATTCCAACGAGTGGATGTCCGTCTCGATGATCGCCTTTTCTGTACGCGTTGCTGGCAATGGCTCGCTGCCCAAGAAGAATCCTGCCCAGCTTGCAACACCACTGAAGGTGTTGTCTCCCGTACACGACATGTGCATGGCTGGCTAGGTATTCAACGTTACGTGAGCGCCACTGAATACGGTATCGATCTAATTAGGCACGGTCGAAAAATCGAGTATGCCAGCCGGGATCTGTTCAAGTGGACGGGCGATACAAGCGTAGAGGAAGAAGAATACCCAATTGATGATCCGCGACATCGAGGCCGCATCGTAGGTGAAATCCACATAGACCATTGCCGCGTTACATATACGAAAGACCGCTTCGATCGAAACGACCCGGCTTGGGAAGAGATGGTCTCGATTGTTCGTGGTGAAGGACCTCTGCGACCCGATAAAGCTGCGGGACTAGGCTTCGGCCAGAATAATTCACCGTTATCTCTCTTGTTCCAAGCATTTCGGCGATCGACGCCGAAACCCAAAGCGGCAGGCTGCTACGCGCGATTGCTGATCGTACCGGATAATGAACGCGCAGAGGAGATGGCGAAACGTTTCTATGCAGCTGACCCTGAGTACAGAACAGACGTAAAGTGGTGGGAACTAGTTCAGGAAGCGGATCGAGAACTTCTTCAAAGCCAGCAACAGCCCGGAGGTGGAACTGGCGGAATTCCTGGACTCGTCGGCGGTCCAAGTGAGGACGACCAAGCTCAGCCGCCTGAACCGCCCGTCCCTGCTCCTACGCCGCCACCGGCACGAACGCCGCTGCAGGCGCTGTCGCGCGAGTATCGTGACGAGGTAACAAATCAGCGGTGGGAGGTGCAGGCGTTTGCCGTTGAAGCTTCGGATCCAATTCTATCCGAGCATTCGGTTCCTTGGCTACTCCGTGCAACGGCTGCGGGAGTACACGAGTTTTACGTCGACGCTCAACATGTGATCTTTGATTCGGCTACAATGACGCCTCTTGATGGACTGCTTGCGGAACTAAGTTGGGCCGCAATGGACTTCATCCGCGGTACTAATACTCAAGCTCGCTTCGCCGGTATCTTGGCAGGGCTAAGAGACCGCTACGCAACCGCAACTAAGCTTGATGAAATCGCTTTGTCTGCGGACGCAGTTTCGACCCTATCTGATATTGCTCGCGCGGTCGCAAACGCGCTCTCGTCAGCAGATTCCGCTTCGCTTTTTGAAGAACTCCCGCTTGCAGACCGTGAAGCCATCTTGCAAAAAATGGCAAGTCGTGCCGTCAGTGAGCCGCAACGTGTTCTCGCTCAAGGCCGCTTTCTTGAGTTCGCGCCGCGAAGAGCGCTTCTAACGTTCTTCCAAAAACATCCAGAACTATTCTTCGACGGTAATTACTGGGATGAACAATATGCTGGCCTGGATTTTGGAAGTGCGTCGGCCACGGAAGAAGCACGGGCAAGGCTAGTCGCGTACTACTTTACATTGCTCGCTGATGCTGCATGGCTTGCTGAAAACGAGCCTGCGGATCTCGCCGATGCAAGCCGCGTTCGCTTATTGCGGGCTGCCCTTGCGCTGGACCTTCTGGCGCCGACCTCTCCCGCTATATCTACAACTTGATTAACTCCTCCTCAGGCTTTCTAGATCATCGGCGGTTGCTTCAAGGCCCGTGGCAAGCTTTTGAACGTGACGTCGCCCGGCTGCTCCTGGCGAATGGCTTTGATGATGTACGCATCGTTGCCGGAACCGGTGATCGAGGTGCGGACGTACTTGGCGTAAAGGCCGGCAAACTATGGATTTTTCAATGCAAGCACACGACGAGCACGCCGCCGCCATCCGCTGCTGTTCGAGAGGTTGTAGAAGCAGGAAAATTTTACGGCGCAGACCGTCTGGTGATCGCTTCGTCGCGTCCTGCCGGAGAGTCATTGCTTCGCGAAAAGACGCGCTACGAACGACTCGGCCTCACGATTGAGCTTGCACAACCGGAAGACCTACTAGTCATGATGCGCGCGACACCGGAATATTCGTTGCATCGGAGAACTTTGCGTCCATATCAGGAGGAGGCTTCATCTCGGGTCCGAGCTGCGCTTCTGGACACCGGTCGCGCGCAAGCCGTTCTCGCGACAGGTCTCGGTAAAACCATTATTATCGCAGAAGTGTGTGCAGACCTTCTCCGTGACGGTGTCGTTCCTCATGACAGAATTCTAGTCTTAGCCCATGTCAAAGAACTAGTTCATCAGCTTCAACAGAATTTTTGGTATCAATTACCGAAGTGGGTACCAACGCATAGATTAGCGGAAGGCGAGATTCCAACGTACTGGGACGGCATCACCTTCGCTACAATACAGAGTGCTAAGTCGCGTCTAAATCAGCTTCCCGAGTTTGGGCTTATTCTTGTCGACGAAGCACACCACATCGGCGCCGAGAGTTTTCGCGAAGTCCTCACAGACCTAAACCCACAACTCACCGGAGGAGTGACGGCGACTCCTTGGCGGGGCGATGGCTATGATATCGATGAATTAATTGGTCCCGCCGTAGTGAAGATCGGCATTGCGGAGGGTTTACAGCGCGGATTCCTTGCCGAGATCGACTATCGGTTGCTTGGAGACAATCTTGATTGGTCGTTTGTGCAAGAAGCTTCGCGTTTCGGTTACTCTCTTGCTCAGCTAAACCGAAAGCTGATCATTCCGACGCGCGACGAGCAAGCGGTCAGGATCGTTAAAGACGTTTTCGAAAACGAGCGCAGACACACTGCAATTGCTTACAGCCCAACGACAGTTCACGCGACAAGCTTTGCCGCTATGCTACGTCGGTACGGATTCAGAGCGGAAGTGATGTCCAACGAAACTCCGCCGCGCGAGCGAGATGTACTAATGTCTCGGTTCCGCGCCGGGCAATTAGATGTGCTGACGACGGTAGACCTCTTCAACGAAGGTGTGGATGTGCCAGATGTAGATCTCCTCATCTTTATGCGAGCGACACACAGCCGCCGCATTTTTGTTCAGCAGCTCGGCCGCGGGTTGCGCGTTCGTGCAGGAAAAGACAAAGTCGTCGTCCTTGACTTCGTCACCGATCTTCGACGGATGGCCGAAGTCATTCAGCTCGACGCGGCAGTGCGTGGCGCGTCCGTGGAACAACTCGGTCTCGGGGGGCGCCTGATTGAATTTAGCAATCGGTCGGCCGGAAGTTTCCTTCGTGAGTGGATTCTCGACCAAGCCTCACTGTTCGATCGTGAGGATGACGCAACATTGCGAATCCCGCACTTCGATTTTCCGGAGCCAGCACCTCCCGGCGGTGTGCAATGAGTGTTCCAGACAATATTCGAGAGCAGCTGCGCTGTAGGCTCTATGAACTCGCCGACGAGAAGAACTGGATGTCACTGTCTGTCGCGGAGAAGTCGGCCACGTATGATGCATGGACGCGCGATCCTGCTGTCGGAGGGGTTCTTTCCCGATTCATTCGAGTCAGCGATGTCCGACTTTACCTTAAGGATTCGCTCCTCAAAGACTATGCTCGTCAGAAGCAGGCCGATGACACACTAGTTAATCATGTGCTTGGAGTTGGTGGCGCGGAAGTCCTTCGTGCAGATATAAAACCACACGGCCGCGTATTAGCAGATGGGCGCGTATTTGCCTGGGGAAGAGCGAACGCTTGGAAAACAATACTCATGGCAACGTACGAACGCGCGCACAATGAGCCAGGTGGAAAGGCGTTCGGCGTCGTTCTGACAAATGCTTTTGGTCAGTTTCATCAGCCTTCGGTTCGAACACTGATTGAAACAGCTGCGAGCAAGTTGGGGATTGAGCGCGTTGTATGGCTAGAGCGTTGATTCGACGTGATCCGCTCACAATCAGTGAAAGATCGACGCGAATGTCACGCGTCCGGTCAACCGGCAATCGCTCGACCGAGATTATGGTCGAAACTCTCTTGCGGGCAGCGAAAATTGCCGGCTGGCGGAAGCATCCACAGGACATCCCGGGTCGGCCGGACTTCTACTTTCCCAAGAATAAACTCGCCGTCTTTGTCGACGGATGTTTTTGGCATGCGTGCCCCCGATGCGCGCGGCGGATACCGAGCACACGCCGCCAGTTTTGGAAGACAAAGCTGCTCGGGAATCAGCGACGTGACAATCGTCTACGCCGATTGCTTGTGCGTCGCGGCTTCAAAACAATGCGACTCTGGGAACACGAGTTACGCGGAGCTCACTGGCTGGGTCGATTACAGCGTCGGCTCGCGGAAGATCCGACAGTGATAGACTGATCAAGTGCACATAACGCGAGAGGAGGAAATCGCCGTCTTGTACGCATTGCATTGCCATGGGGGAACGGCATCGAAATCGCAAGTAGTTGAACTAATCCTACGCAACAAACTGCTTCAGCCGCGCGTGGACGACGAAGAAATCGTGGCTACCGGAGAGCGAAGAATCGTAAATCGAATTGCTTGGCTGCGTCAGAACTTAAAACAAAAAGGCGATCTAATGATGCCGCGTCGCGGCGTGTGGCAGTCGACACCAGCTGGCAGGCGACGGCTTTTTCGCCTCGCTGAACGGCTGCACAATGATGCAGATGATGACTTGGGAATTCTCGATCAGGAGTTTTTTGAGCGCCTAACGCCCAATTTTCTAGCAAGGCTGCGCGCATTAGCACCGCAAGCTCCACAAATCTAACAGGACCTAGTTTCGGCGCGGATCGGCAGAGAGATCGACGAGCAGGGCAAATTCCGTTTCAAACTGCAGCGAGAGGATTTCATTGCTCCCTGCGGGCGAGATAGCCCATCGGCCTCCCGACGATTCGCCTAAGCAATTACCCTCTCCGCAGCTTTGATCCGTCGCTCCCTGATGGGCACAGATCGTTTGCTGACCCGCATCGATGATTTCGCGATGGATGTGAATCGTTGGCCGACAAATATCTTCCGTGAACTGGAAGATATGCATCACGCGACGATTCATGCCCATCGTGCTGAGATCTGTGCCTGTCTTTAGACGATTCGTATCTGGCGCGCGACGATTCGGGTCTGTCGCCGGACCAGTCATGATTATCGTTGAGCGATTGATGCCTCTCGTGGCGCGATTGGCAGCAATGGCTGGATGATTGGCCTCGATCGCTGAACGATCCGTATCAGTCATCCGACAATCTATTGATCTCAGCGCCGGAAGATGCCGGCAAAAAGGCGATTCATATCTGTCGCCGGATGATTGGCATCAATCGCGCGGGGATTTCTGCGAAAACGTAAAGTTTTTTGCCACGTTTCCCGTTTTTTCAGGGAGGAAAGGGTATGAGACAATTAAATAGCGGGTTTTCCGACCTCTCGGATGAGGAGTTAGCTACCAAGGTCGCGTTTGTCATCGCCCAGTTGACTGGCAACGCGAATTTCCCCACCACCAGTCCAACTCTCGCCGTGGTCCAAGCCCAGCTCGACCTCCTGGAGGCCGCGCTGATCATGCCTCCCGGGCAGGCGCGTGATGGCGCCATCGAGACGGCGCGCGGGCCGCTCGAACAGATGATGCAAAACCTGGCCGATAATCTCGAGCAGGCTGCCCCCGGCGACCTCGGGAAGCTGAGCACAACCGGTTTCGATATGCGTAAGGCTCCTACGGCCGGGGGAGCGCCGGACACGCCGGGCAATCTCCGGTTGAGAAATCTCGAGGCCAGCGGCGATGTGCAATTCCTCTTCAACGCCTCGGCTCGCGCGAAGACCTATCAATTCCAAACGACCGACGATCCGAATAACGGGCCGTGGAAGGATTACGATCCGGCTAGCAGCACGCGGAACGTCGTGGCGCATGGTCTGCCGCGGGCGAAAGACGTTTGGGGCCGGGTCCGCGCGATCGGACCGAACAATACCAAGAGCGCCTGGAGCGATCCGGCGACGACGTTGGTGACGTAAGTTCGAACTGTAGCGGCGGTCTCCGGCCGTCGAAGTTGGATTTTATTGTAGCGTCGGCCTCTGGCCGTCGATCTACGTTCCCTCAATTTTTAATCTCTTTCGACGGCCAGAGGCCGCCGCTACAGAAGAGATTTAATCCGCGGCGAGGAGCCGGCAATAATCGCGCAGCAGCTCTTCGACATTCTCGTCGGGCGCTTGCGCGCGCAGTTCCGTCAGCACGAGCGCGCGATAACGGAAGCGCAAGCGCGCGACGTCGCTCCGGATTGTCGCGACCGGTCGGCCCAGCCGGCGCGCTGCGTCCTCATACGACCCCCGCTCTTTCTCTCCCGCGAGATGCGGCCGGAGCGTGTAATAAAGCTCCGCTTTCCCCATAGCCGCATACTCCTCGGCCATGCGATCCGCGACGCGGCGATGGATGGCTGCCGCCCATCGGCGATCAGAAGCGTGCGAAGAAACCGGAACGCCGCGACCGGCGCTCAGAGCCTCGGTTTCCCCGGTGATCACCTCATCCAGCGAGACGACGGCGGCGCCACCACCACGCTTTTGCGTTCTTTCATCCTGCCTGACGTGAGCCAGGAAATACTTCAGTGCGCCGAGAAGGTAGGAGCGGAACCGGCCTCTCGCGGGATCGGCCTGCGCGAAGCGCTCGCGCTCGATGAGGTGAAGGATAAAGCGCTGGGTAAGGTCCTGCGCGTCGTCATAGTCGTAGCCGGATGCGCGCACAAAGATATTGATTGGGCGCCAGTAGATTGCACAGATTCCATCGAGCATATCCCGGGCTTCCTCAGGATGAGACGCCTCCCGGAGCGCGAAGAGCAACGACCATGGGGTGGTGGGGAAGGAGCCGCTTCCAGCAGTGTTCCGGGGAGGAATCATACCGCAACCCGTGTTTTATCGGGGCGCGCGGCATTACGGCAAGGTCTATTGAATGAAGTAAACTTCAACAACGCCAATGCCCGAGGCATCACCCTTTCCGCGCACCTGCGCGGTGTATTGACCAGCGGGTATCGTCGCAATCAACGCGGCTTCCAAATCGTTTGACGGCTGGAGACCAAGGGATTCGAGTTCCTGTTTCTGGGTTGTTTTCCAATCATCGTTCTCCAGAACGATCCCGCCATTCTGGTCCCTTAGCTGAAGGGTCGTGTCTGGGAGGGCGTTGGAAATCCCAAAAGCAGTCAAGGAAGGGCCGATCGCGCGAATCACCGCTGTAACCGGGTGACTCTGGACAATGAAACCGGCGATCATGAGTTTGTCGCCTGGCTGAATTAATCCCCTCGTTGCGAAATTGGCCAGCCGGGCGGGCGATCCGGAGCTGAGGTCATACGCATCCACCAATCCCGTCCCGGTGGTGTCGTTCACTCCGCGCACAACCGCGGTATACGCGCCCGGCGCCAGGCTCGCGATAATGGCGGATTCGAGATCGTTGGTGGGCGCGAGCTGACTTGCGGCAATTTCCCCGGATTGGTCGCCACTGATGAGACCGCCTACCTGAGTGATTTTCCAGTCGTTGTTTGTCGCCACCGTTGCGTTGTTGGCATCATGGATCTCGAGCGTCGGATTCGCCAGGGCGTCACCGATGCCAAAAGCGGCGAGCGATGGACCAATGGCGCGGACCATGATTTTCTTAGTCGAGCCGGCCGGACCAGCGACGATAAAGCCCTCGATCAAAACATTCTCGCCGGTGCCCACCGGAAGGCGGGTAGATAGATTCCCGACCGTTGTCGTATCGAGCAAACGAATGAGCGATGGAGAAGCTATTCCGGTAGAACTGTAGGGGCCGCTCAACAGGAATGAGCCGTCAGGCTGGCGGGCGAGGCCCGCCGAGACCCGCGAATACTTGTCGCGAGTTGCAGGAGCGACGAAGGAAGTATCGACCGAGCCGTTGGGGTTTACGGTGGTCAGGCCGGGCGCTGGGGTTCCGTTGAATGCCTCAAAGGTTCCCGAAACTAGAAGCTTCCCGTCGGCCTGCAACGCGATGTGATCGATGGTGGGAAAAAATACGGAGCTCTCCGTGGTTTGGGTCCATTGCGCGCCGCCGCCCGTGTTGAAGGTGTTATCAACCGTGCCGTCCGCCTGCAATCGGACAAGCCCCCGCGCCGGGGTTCCTTTGTAGGAAGTGAACTGGCCGGCTAGCACGATACGGCCATCGGGCTGAATCTGCGCATCAAGCACCGGGAAGCTGGCGGTCCATACGCCATCCGGGGGTTGAAGGGTCGAATTCTTCACCGGGTCATAGACGACGGGGAAGCTCTCGGTCAAATCGAATGGATCGAAAGTGGTTTCCGAAAAAGTGCCGTCGAACGAGCCATCGGCATTCAATCGAACGAGATGAAAGGTGCCGGAAGATACAAAATACTCGAACAGAATCTTGCCATCCGGCTGCACGGCCAGGAGACGACTGCCGACATACATTTGGATCAGAAATCCCTGGGAATCGCGGATCACTTGCCCATCGCGAATGGAAGGGGGCACACCGAAGGAGTCGACTTGACCATTTGCCAGGAGGCGTCCGAGGGAAGTGCCCAAGAGAGAATTGCCGTAGAGAGTCATCTGGGGATCCGTGCCGACGCAAAGGTAGACTTTTCCGTCGGGAGCGACCGCGGCTGTTTGGAATGGGAACGCGTGATTGGTGGCAAACGTGGTGTCCTCGGCCCCGTTTGGCTGCACCTTGCCATAAACAGGGTTACCGTTGGCGTCCGTCCCATACACGAAAAAGTTGCCGTCGGGCAAACGCTCGAGCCCGTGAGCCGCGAAACCGTTGGTTAGGAACCGGCTTGGATCGGAACTCGAGAGGGTAAAAGTCGAATCGAGCGAGCCGTTGGGAAGGAGTCGCCCGAGGTTATAACTGATCGGAGGATGGACGATGTCGGCGAAGGTGACGAGAGTTGAGCCGTCGGCGAGCCGGGCGAAGGAGCTCGGCGCGGTCTCCATTCCAGTCCGATGGCTCGTGACGAAGGCGGAATCCAGGGTGCCGTCAGAGTTGATTCTCGCGACTCCGTAATGGGCATTAGTCGCAGCGCCCGGCGGATCGACGTCCGTGAATATGCCACCTACGAGAAGACGGCCATCGGAATAGAGCTGCAGTGTTACAGGTGTTCCGGCTATCGCTGGAGTAAAGGTGGCGTCCAGGATGGAGGGCTGGCGAAAGCTGGTGTCTTTCGAGCCGTTGGTGTTTAAGCGGTAAATCGAATTGTTGATCACCGCGACAATTTTGCCGTCCGGCTGAAGCACTAGCTCACGCCCTGTGCTGATGCTTGTTACCACGCCCGCTGAGCTGAATGTGGAATCGACACTTCCATTGGTATTCAGCCGGAGCACGGCCATCCGCGGCGCGGCGCCTCCTGTTCCCACCCGGAAGTTTCCCGAGAGGATAATCAGTCCGTCATTCTGGACAGCGATCGCCCGAACCCGAGTGCCAGAACTGTTCCGGGTAAAGCCTGTAGCCTGGAAAGAAGAATCGAGCGATCCATTCGCGTTGAGACGCGCCACTCCGGGATTGGCCACGCCATTAACACTGGTCAATGTGCCGCCGATCAAGACCTTTCCGTCCGACTGGATCGCGGCAGAATACACGAAGCCGTTAACAGTGACGGGCGCAAACGTCGCATCGACGGTCCCATCACTCATGAGCCGAACGATCCCATCGCGCGCATCGTTCCCGGCGAAGGTGGTAAAGTTGCCGGCGACGAGCACCTTTGCGTCGGGCTGGACCAGGATTTGATACACATCCGGAAAAGAATCGAAACCGCCAACAGTTTCCGGAGTGAAGCTGGAGTCGATAGACCCGTCTGGGTTCAGCCGAAGAATCTGTTCCGCGTCTTTGAAACCATAAAGATAGCGCGTGGCAGCGACGTAGAGCTTTCCACCCCCCGCGGGAGCGGCCGCGGTAACCGTCTTGTAAACGGGGTTGAAATTGAACGAGGTGTCCAGCGTGCCATCCGCGAAAAATCTGGTGATCGCACCAGTGTGCTGATCTGTCAGGGTGTTGGGATCGAAATAGAGAAGATACTTTCCATCCGGAAGCAAAAGCGCGCGTTCCGGAAGGAAGGATTTGGCAAAGGATGGCGCATGAAAGTTTGGGTCGGGCGAAAGACCCGCGGCCTTGGCGGAGCCAGACGCTGCGAGGCCGCCGATTAAGGCAAGCACGAACTGAAGAAGGATCGGCGATTTTATGTTCATCATTGGGGCTTCCTTATTGAAGTAATCACGAGGGGCGTGATCCGATGCTTGACAAGAGGGATTCGTATTTCGGGGGGATCAAGAGGGGACTGAAGGTCGATTTTCTAACATCGCTTTACGCGGAGTCAAAGGTTTTTTACGGATTGCAAATAATTTTGAAATCCGGAGGTCCGAGCTTGTCACCGATTCTTGGATTGACTGGCGGATCGAGTGGCGCTGCGTAATCATTGCGACCGTGCAAGTTGTGCCATGTGTTGCGGACGCTGTTGCGGAGGCACGCAAGAAGGCGAAGCGACGTGTCCTCGTGCCGACTATGGGGGCACTTCATCGCGGCCATGGCGAATTGATCCGGATCGCGCGTGACGCGGCCGGGCCGACCGGCGAAGTGGCGGTCAGCATTTTCGTTAATCCGCTGCAATTTGCGCCGGGTGGCGATTACGAGAAATATCCGCGGCCGGAAGAGATCGACGACGAGTTTTGCCGGAACGCCGGCGTGGATATTTTGTTTCGGCCGTCGGTCGAGGAGATGTACGCCGCCGATTTCTCCATTTCGGTCGAGGAGAATTCGCTCGCGAACATGCTGGAAGGCAAGTCGCGGCCCGGACATTTCCGCGGCGTCTGCACGGTGGTGACGAAGTTGTTTCATTTGCTTTCGCCCGATGCTGCTGTCTTCGGCGAGAAAGATTTTCAACAGCTGGCCATCATTCGCCGAATGGTGCGCGACTTGAATTTTCCAGTCGAAATCATCGGGGCGCCGACCGTGCGCGAGGCGGATGGACTGGCCTGTAGCTCTCGCAATCAGTACCTGACCGCAGTCGAACGCGAACAGGCGCCAGTGCTGCAACGAGCTTTGCAGGCTGCTCGGAATTTGATGGCGCAGGGCGAGCGATCCTCGGAGAAGATCCTGGCCGCGACGCGCGAGGTCATCGCGGCGGCGCCGCTGGCGCGGATCGATTACCTCGAAATCGTGAATGCGGAGACGCTCCAGCCGGCGAATGAAGCCGGCCCCGATTCGCTCATCGCGGTGGCGGCGTTTTTCGGGAAGACTCGGCTGATCGATAACCTGCGCCTTTCGTGAAGCAATACGATTTCGTCGTGATCGGCAGCGGCATCGCCGGACTGACGTTTGCCTTGAAAGCGGCGAAGCACGGTTCTGTCGCCGTCATCACGAAACGGAAGGGAGTCGATTCGAACACGGCGTGGGCGCAGGGCGGTATCGCTTGCGTGACCAGCGACGAAGATTCATTCGAGCTGCACGTGGCCGATACGCTCGAAGCCGGGGCCGGCCTGTGTGATGAAGCAGCGGTGCGGACAATCGTGATGGAAGGACCGACGCGGGTCCGCGAACTCATCGAGCTTGGCTTGCATTTCGACGACCGCGAAATCGGCGGGCATCGCGAGCCCGATCTCGGCCGTGAGGGCGGCCACTCGAAGCGGCGCGTTTTGCATGTCCAGGACGTGACCGGTTTGGAAATTGAAAAAACGCTGCTGCGCGAGCTGGAGCGCGCGCCGCAGGTGGAGCTGCTCGAAAACCACATGGCCGTCGATCTGATCACGGCGGGCAAACTCGGCTTTGCGACCGTAGATCGTTGTCTCGGCGTTTACGTGCTCGATGAACGAAGCGGTGAAGTAGAAACGATCCGGACCGATCGGCTCGTCCTGGCTACTGGCGGTTGCGGGAAAGTTTATCTCTACACAACGAATCCCGACATCGCGACGGGTGATGGCGTGGCGATGGCCTGGAGGGCCGGCGCGGTCATCGCGAACATGGAATTCATCCAGTTCCATCCCACCTGCCTTTTCCATCCGCTCGCGAAATCGTTCCTGATCTCCGAGGCGGTCCGGGGCGAGGGAGGCATTCTGCGGAACGACCGGGGCGAAGATTTCATGGAACGCTATCACCCCCAGCGCTCGCTCGCGCCCCGCGATATCGTCGCGCGCGCGATCGATGCCGAGATGAAGCGCTCCGGATCGAAGTGCGTCTTTCTGGATATCACCCATCGTTCGCCGGAATTTTTGAAGGAGCGCTTCCCGCATATTTACGAGACCTGCCTGCGGTTCGGAGTCGATATGGCGAAACAACCGATCCCGGTCGTGCCAGCGGCCCATTATCAATGTGGCGGGGTCAAGACCGACGTAAACGGCGCGACGACGTTGCCGGGATTGTATGCGATCGGCGAGGTGGCCTCGACGGGTCTGCACGGGGCAAATCGGCTCGCCAGTAATTCGCTTCTGGAGGGATTGGTGATAGCGCATCGGGCCTGCGACGCGCTGCTGCGCGAACAGCCCACCTCACACGCCGCGCGCGCGATCGCGCTGCCGGAATGGGAATCGGGCGATGTCCAGAACGTCGACGAGCTGGTGGTGATCTATCACAACTGGGACGAAATCCGGCGCCTGATGTGGGATTACGTCGGAATCGTCCGGACCGAGAAACGTCTCCAGCGAGCGAGCGCCCGATTACGCAATCTCCAGCGGGAAATCCGCGAGTTTTACTGGAATTTCAAGGTCTCCGTCGACTTGCTGGAGCTGCGCAACCTGGCCACGGTCGCGGCCCTGATCGTCGATTCCGCGCTGAGCCGGAAAGAAAGCCGCGGTCTCCATTTCACCCTCGATTATCCGGAGCTGGCGGACGCGCGCTTCAAGCGCGACACCGTGATTAGCCGCAACTGAGGCTGGCCTGCTTGTTGCTAAAGAATAGGCGCGGAAAAAGAACCGGTCGGCGGGAGCTCGGGAAAAGGCTTGCCGAACCGCGACTTTTCGCCTAAAACTCCTGCGCCAATTGTCTCAATGAGAAGGTTTTTCGCTCTCCTGCCCCTCGTCCTGATCGCCGCGTGGTCGGTTCGCGCCCAGTCGCCTTACGAGAGCAGCGCGGACTTTGCCAAATACGCGATGAAGCTCCGGGAGCAGGCGCTCCTGAAAGTGGAGCCGCAGGTTTTCGTTCCCACCACCTCGCGCACGAGCATGACGCGCTTCGCCTGGAAGGCTAACATCGTCACCACCGTTTTCTGGATTGGCGAAGCGGCCGGCGGCAACAACCCGGTGCCGAATGTGAAAAGTTCGTGGGACGCCAACTGGACCTCGAATTACGGCGGGTTCGATACGCCCGAGGCCGGCTCGCGGAAGAACTACATCCCGGTCTCGTTCGTCCCGCGGCAGAATCCATTTTATTGCGCGCTGCCTTACAACGACGTGACTCACGGCCAGTTCAAACCGGAAGCGGCGCTGGTGATTCCCTGGTTCAAGCAAGCCTACTCCGAGCCGGGCCGATCGGTTTGCAAAGACCGCTGGCTCGCGATCCGCAAGGGTAACCGGACCGCCTACGCGCAATGGGAAGATTGCGGCCCGTTCCGCACCGACCATTTCCAGTACGTCTTCCAGAACGAACGGCCAAAGCCGAACCTGAACCGCGGCGCCGGCCTCGATGTTTCGCCGGCGGTGCGCGATTACCTTGGCCTTTCACCCACGGACGTGACCGATTGGCAGTTCGTGGAAGTGCGCGATGTGCCGCCCGGACCGTGGCGGAACTTCGGCGACAACAATCATTTCGTCATCGCCAAGCGCCAGGCCGAGCAACGCATCGTCCAGGAAGCGACCGACAAGAAAAAGAAAGAGTAGTTCCTCAAGGAGCGGCGGTCTCCAGTCCGCCGAACCCATACAACGGCGGTTTGTAAACCGCCGCTCCTTGAAAATCAGCTAGCTACTCCAAGCCGTCGGCGCAATCCGCCGAGCAGTTCCTTTAGCCCGTCGGCCTGCTCCACCAACGGCTCGTAACGCTTCCGTTCCGTAATGCAGAATGCGGCCAGCGGTTCGAACGCGACCGCGGTCTCTTTGTAGAACAGATCGATCGTGTGCCGCATCTGTTGCTCGATCGCGTTGACCAGATCGTCGCGTTTCTTTTCCATCTCTCTCTCGTAGGCCGCCAGGATTTTCCGCCGCTGGGCGAACGCCACGATCGTTCCGAAGATCGCGGCGGACGCGGCGAGCACGCCGGTTACATCGGCTACCGAAGCGCTGCTCATCGCCACGATTACCGTTATGATTCCGCCCGCTGCCGCGATTCCCGCGGGCAGGCGCAGCCACGCCGCGGTCTGCCGGAACATTTGCGCCAGTTGTTCCTCGATTGCCTTACCCGCCACGCGCTCGACCAGCGTCAGCTGGATCGATTGCAAGAGCTCGCGGCGCTGGCGTGCGAAATCGGGGATTGTCTTGCGCACCCGGGTTTTCCCTTCGGAAGCAAACTGCGCCTCGATCGCGTCCTGGAGCTGCGGCCAAAGGCTGCGCAGGTCCGTCTCGAGTAATTGGACCGCGTTCTCCACCTGCGGCTCGACCGTTTGCCGCAGCTTCGCTTCCACTTCGGTTTGGAAATCGTGTTGCCATTGGGTGCGGCTCCAAACCAGCCGCCAAGTTTTCCAGAAGCTGAGCTTTTCCTCGAGCACGCGCGTTCCCTGCCGCGCGCATTCGCGGCAGGCCTGCTCAACGCCGCGCAAAAACCCGGCCACTTGCCGCAGGGTCTGGTCTTTCCGCACCTGCAGAAACTCGTTCACGCGCCCGAGATGTTTTTCGTCGCGCGCGATCGTCTCCATCGAGCCGTGAATTTCGTCCGCTACCTCGTCTAGAATTATGCCCGCGGTCGAAGCGGTCGATTGCAGTTTGACAAAACGCACGCCCGACTCGGTGACCATCCGGTTGATCTGTTCTTCGAGTGGTCCGAATCCGCTCTCGCGCCAGAGCTCTTCCTTGGCGACAGCGGTTGTCTTTGCAAGGAGGGCCTTGCGCGCCGACACCGAAAAGATCGGCGGCGCGAACCCGAGCTTTCGCATCGCCGTGTCCTGGAGATGGCGATGAATGACTTCGATCTCGGAGCTATCCCGGAGATCGGCCTGCTGCAATACGAACACGACATTCTTCAGCCACTTTTTCTGGACGAGATCGAGCAACTGCCAGCCCGATTGCGACCACGGATTGGTGACAGAAAAAACGAAAAGAACGATGTCGGCGCGCGGGACGAAGCTCTCGGTGATCGTCTGGTGCTCCGGCACCATCGTGTTGGTTCCGGGCGTATCGACGACGTTGAAGTCCTGCAGGAACCGAATCGGCAGATAGCGCTCCGTGAGTTGTGCCGAAACGTCGACCGACTTTTCCTCCGTGCCGTGGCGAAAAATGTAAACCCGGTCCGTCGCCGGGAGCACATCGACCTTCGCGAACTCCTGGCCGAAAAGCGCATTCAAGAGCGACGATTTTCCCGCCTTCACCTCGCCGACGACGACGAACAGCAACGGCTCGCGAATGTCGGTCAGCAAGCCATGCAGGGTATCGAGCGTGGCCGGATCGCGTCGCATCTCCGAGTTAAGCCGCAACAGTTTACCGAGCGCAGTTTCGAGCTCGGTCCGAAGCTGCAGATAATTATCGGCGATCATGCCGGTCGCCTGACTTCAAGGCGTAATCGTTGTGTCGGGCGGCGATGCGCTCGCTGTCGGGCTCGCCGCGGGCAGCGCGCGCGTCGCGGAAGGGGAGGGCGTCGGTTTCGGCGGAATCGGAGTCGCCATGCTGAGTAATTCCGTAACCGTGACCGACTTGAATCCCTTCTTCATCAGCTGATCAAACGTTGCCGGCATCGCCTCGATCGTCGGCGGATGGATGTCGTGAGATAATACAATTGAGCCGGCCTTCGTTTCCTTGAGAATACGCGCAGTCACCACGCTCGGTCCGGGCCGCTTCCAATCGAGCGGATCCACGTCCCAGAGGATGATGCGGTAGCCAAACTCATCATGGATCCACTTTTTTTGGCGGGCCGTAATCGATCCGTAGGGCGGACGCATTAGCGTAGGTTTTTTTCCAGTGGCAGCCACGATGGCGTCTTCGGTCTTTTGCAGTTCGCGACGCACTCCTTCATCCGACATCTTGCCGAAATTCGGATGCGACCAGGAATGATTTCCAATCTCGTGTCCTTCGCGGACGGCCCGCTTCAAGACGTCGGGATGGTCTGCGGCATTTTGGCCGACGACGAAAAACGTGGCCTTGAGATGCCGCGCCGCGAGGAGATCGAGCAACTTCGGAGTCAGAGTGGCATTCGGGCCGTCATCGAAAGTCAGCGCGATGAAAGGCCCATCGACATGGACGGAATTGAAAGTGATTGCCGGTTCGGCAGGGGTCGGCGATGCCTTTGGTTTAGTCGGGACCGCGGGCTTCGTTTCCTCCGCGAAGGAGACTTGCGCGAGCAACAAAACAAGCGCGCCAAGTGCGATGAATTTTCGAAAAAACATGGAGACGATAGGCGAGAGCGGAAAACTTGGGTCTATCTAGCAGAGCCGACCTGCAACGCAAGCCACCGCGCGGATGCGCCGCGGGGAGGGCCAAAATCCATCGCGCAAACGAATCTCAAACCAAGCAATGTTTCCCGACATAATCCGCAATCGTGGCAGTTATCCTGCTGAAACTAAGTCATGACTCACTCCGCCTGAGCGAAGTGGCGCCGGTGCGCGGGTGAGGCCGGCGCCCACGTCGGTTTGGCTTCTCCTGAATGAAAATTTTGCTCGTCGAAGATCATCCCGGCAGCCGCCGCAATTTGCAGCGGCTCATCGCCAGGCGCGGTCATGAAGTGACCGCCGTGGGCAGCGCCGAGGAAGCTGAAGCCGCACTCGCGGCGGAGACCTACCCGTTCCTAATCCTTGACTGGATGTTGCCCGGCAAGAGCGGGGTCGAGCTTTGCCGCGAATTGCGTGCCCAACCGAATGGCGACGCCATGTTTATCCTGCTGGTGACCGCGAAAGCCGACACGGAAGACCTCGAACAGGCGCTGGAAGCGGGCGCGAACGATTATCTCACCAAGCCGCTCGATGTGGGTTTGCTGGACGTTCGAATTACCGTGGCCGAGCGCCAGATTCGCGAGCTCGCGGAGCGTAATCAAGCCCGCGCGGCCTTGCTGGAATCCGCTCGCACGATGACGAACATTCTCGAGAAGACCACGGACGGATTCCTTGCGGTCGATTCCGAGTGGAAACTGACCTACGTCAATGCAGCCGCCGAAGTGATGGTCGGCCGGAAACGGGACCAATTACTCGGCGGCCTTCTCTGGGAAAAATTTCCGGAACTCGTCGGCTCGGTCTTCCAGTCTAACTACGAGAGGGTGATGGCGGAGAAAGTGGCCATCGAATTTGAGGCGAGCGATCCCAGCGGCAAGACCTGGTACGATGTCCACGCCTATCGGAGCAACGGCGGCGTCTCGGTTTTTTTCCGCGACATCAGCGAACGCAAGAAATCGGAAACGGAACGGCTCACCACCAGCAAGCTCGAATCGCTAGGCACGCTGGCCGGCGGAATCGCGCACGATTTGAACAACATCCTTACCGTCATTTCCGGGAACATCGGGCTCGCCCAGCTCGAAGCGCCGGTGGATTCCGGCAGTCTCCTCGGTTTCCTCTCGAAGGCGGGCCAGGCCGCGCAACACGCCGCCCATCTTTCCAGTCAGCTGCTCACGTTTTCCAAAGGCGGCGCGCCTTTGAAGAAAGTAGTTTCGATGGGTGAGCTAATCGAGCATTCGGCCGAGTTCGCGCTCTACGGATCGAATTTGCGCGCGGACTTCGACATCGCGGTCGATCTCTGGAAGGCGGAAGTCGACGCGGGCCAGATCGAGCAGGTGGTCAATGCGCTGATGCTTAACGCACGCGAAGCCATGCCGCAAGGAGGCACCGTTCGAGTTCGCGCGCGCAACATTGTTTTCGAAGAGAACACGAGCGCGCCGTTGCCTTGCGGCCGTTACATCAAGGTCACGATTTCCGATCGCGGCCCTGGCATCTCCGAGGAGCTGCGCACCAAAATCTTCGATCCGTATTTCACGACCAAGCCGACTGGCACCGGGCTGGGCCTCGCGATCAGTTATTCCGTCGTCAAGAAACATGGCGGCCTGCTCGTGCTCGAGAATTCGTCCGCGGCAGGCTCTGTTTTCGCGTTCTATCTGCGCGCGAGTGAAAGTGCGGCGAATGCCGGTCCAGAATCGCGCGCCGGCGGCCGGCCTTTTCATTACAATCACCAGCGGATTCTGGTGATGGACGACGAAGAGGCGATCCGCGAATTGACTTCGCAGCTTCTCGGCACGCTCGGCTACGAAGTGACGGCCGTTCCCGACGGTCTCGAGGCGGTGCGACTCTACGAGCGCGCTCTGCGAAAAGGCGAACATTTCCAAGCCGTCATTCTCGACGCAACGGTCCGCGGCGGCATGGGCGGCGTGGCCACCATCGAACGTCTGCGCTCGATGGACCCGAAAGTGAACGCGATTATTTGCAGCGGCTATTCGGATGAAGCAGCGCTCTCGGAATTTCTCGCCTACGGATTTCGCGGCGCGCTCCCCAAGCCGTTCACTCGCTCCGAGCTGGCGGACGCGCTCCAGCGCGCTTTCGAAACGGCTAACGCCAACTGATCAGCCTTTGCGCAGTTTTTCGAGCTGCGCGATAAAGGCCTGCGGGCCGCCCTGCTGGTAGCCGAGCGCTCCAAGCGGTTTTCCGTTGCTGTCGAACACGACCACGGTCGGGAATCCCTGGATCCCGTATTTCAGGGCCAGTTGCTCATTCTGTTTCGCTGTTTCCGGGGGCATCCGTTTCGCACGCGGAAAATCCAGCTCCAGGAGCACGAGGTTTTTGCTCGCATATTCTTTGAATTCCGGTTTCGAAAAAACTTCCTTGTCGAGCATGATGCACCAGCCGCACCAGTCCGACCCGGTGAAATCCATCAGGAGCAAGCGGTGACTCGCTTGGGCTTCTTTCTGCGCCTGTTCATAACTGGTCAGCCAGCCCGGCTTGGCTGAGAGCGACGGAGTCGGTGAAACTTCCGCCGTGGCAACAGGCTCCGCCTTTTTCGAGCAGGAAGCGATCAGAAGCACGGCAGCCAAGGAGAACAGTCGCCAAGGTTTCACGGGCGAAGTTTCCGGCAGCTTGCCATTCTCCGCAAGCCGTGGCGGCTCCGGTACAAAGCTAGCCCGGCGCATTCACGCCGGGCTAAAAAAACTTAACCGAAAGATTTATTTGAGGTGTCCGGAGACGAGTTTGGTCATCTCGAACATGCTGACCTGGCTCTTGCCGTTGAAGACGGGCTTGAGCGCATCGTCCGCATTGATCATGGTCCGCTTTTTCTTATCCTGGCATCCGTTCTTCTTGATGTAGTCCCAGAGTTTCTTGGTGAGCTCGGAACGTGGGATCGGTTTCGAACCGACGACTGCGGAGAGTTTTTCGTCGGGCTGCACCGGTCTCATGAAGGCGGCGTTCGGTTTACGTTTTGAAGGAGTCTTTTTGGCTTTGGTTTTCGGCATAGAGGCTGATTAATCCTTCACTCGTGAGAGGGCAATAATAAATTTATCGATTCGAAAGATTTCTCGGGAGTCAATGTGCCCGCCGGACCGCGATCGCGGCCACATCGTCGGGCGGGACTTTCCCGTTGTCGTTGATCGCGGCCCGGTCGAGGACGCGATCGAGTAACACCTGTGCGTTTTCCGCCAGCGGTTGCAGCATTTCCGCCAACCGGCTCGAGGAAAGCCGCGGATTCTCTTCGTGGCCCGACCCGTAAATGCCATCGGTGTAGAGAAAAAATGCATCGCCCGGTCCGAGGTCCACGCTCGTCTCGATAAACTCCGAGCGTTCCAGCAATCCAAGCGGCGGGGCGGAGGAAGGAATGGATTCCGTGCGCCCTTCGGTGCGCGCCACGAGCAACGGTGGATGTCCCGCCCCCACCACGCTCGCCCGGCCGGTCGTCGCATCGAGCGCCACGCACATCGCCGTCATGAACGAGCGCGCGCCGAAGATGCTCCGGAAATCGTTGTTCACCGCCTCCATGATTTCCGCCGGTTGATTGTTCTCCGCGGTCCCGTGGTGGAACAGGAGTTTCGCCAGAGTCGTCAGGAGCGCGGCCGACGCACCGTGGCCAGTCGCGTCCGCGATCCAGAAGAGGGTGCGGCCGTCCGCCATTCGCAGCCAGCCATAGATATCGCCGCCCACCTGGATCACCGGCCGATAGCAGGCGGCGATTTCCCAACCCGGCAGGACCGGCGGTTTTTGCGGGATGAGCGATTGCTGAGTCAGGCGCGCTGCTTCCAGGTCGCGCTCCAGATTTCGCCGCCACGCCTCGAGCTCGTCATTCTGCTCCTGCAACTGGCTCCGCATCGAACGCAGGCGCAATTGGGTGTCGATCCGCGCCCGCAGGACGGCGTCGTTGATCGGTTTCGTCACGAAATCGTCCGCGCCGGCTTCGAGACATAACACTTCGCTTTCCTCGCCACCGTGACCGGTCAGCATGATCGCGGGGATTTGCGCCACGGCGGCGTTCCCATCCCGCCGCAATTGCTTGAGCACTTCCGCGCCATCCATGCCCGGCATGTCGTAGTCCAGCAGCAGCAACGATGGCGGATCGGCCTGGAGCAGATTCAGCGCTTCGATCCCGTCGGGCGCTTCCGTGCAATCGAAACCTGCCCGGGTCAGGATGCGCGTGAGCAACTTGCGGCTCGTCGCATCATCATCCGCCACCAGGATTCGCTCGCCGGATTTTTTCGCCATGGTTTTTCCTTTGATTCGAAATGAATTGCTGGTGGAACTGTATTTTTCTCAACCGGGTTAGTCCGCGCGCACGGGCCGGCCTTGCATTTTGCGATTGTCAGCGGCTCGACAATGAATTACAACGCATACAATGTCGTCGAAACCGCTTATGAAACTTTCGCTCTCGCTGTCGCTGCTCGGTGCTTTTGCTTTGCTTACCGCCTGCGAGGACGAGCCGCCCGTTCGCCCGACCCGGCATCCGTCGCGCTATCCGTCCGCGACTCCGTCTCCTTATCCGCCGTCACCGCAGACCTTCGATCCAAACGCCGGCCCGCCGCCTCCGGTGAGTAACCCGCCGGAAGCTACACCGCAGCCGACCGCTGCGACCGTGAACAAGCCGACGAAAGGCGACCTGCCCTACGGGATTCCCGTTCCGAACAAGCCCGGTTTTGTGACGAGCCCTTACGCGCCGAATTCCGGTTACGTAGATGTCCGCGGTTTCCCGCCGGGGACCGAAGTCAAGGACCCGTACACACAGAAAATCTTCCTCGTTCCTTAAGCCATCCTGGTTGTGGCTCATTGAGCGTAGCGGCGCTGGACAAGCCTCCGAATTGTCTCGATGCTGAGCGTCGCCCGTCGCCCGTTTGACGCGAGCACGAAGGCTGGGCGCGAACCGAATAATTAGAGTCACATGGAATTTCGCATTAAGCGCGCCCCGCGCATCGAAGCCGAAATCGCTGTTCCCGGCGACAAGAGCATTTCGCATCGCGCGGTCATCCTCGGCGCGTTGACGAACGGCGTCTGCGTCCTGCGCGGCTTTCTTCCCAGCGACGATTGCCTGCGCACCGTGCAGGCGATGCGCGCGCTCGGCATCAAGATCGAGCATCCCGAGCCGGACATGCTCATCGTTCACGGAAAAAAAAGACTGCTCACCGCGCCGGCTGCTGAGATCGATTGCGGCAACTCGGGCACCACCATGCGGCTGCTGGCCGGACTTCTCGCCGGCCAAAGTTTCGACAGCGTCCTCGTAGGTGGCGCAACGCTTTCCGCGCGTCCGATGGACCGCGTGATCGTGCCGCTCCGCAAGATGGGGGCGAACATCGTTGCCCAGGGGCCTAACGAGACCGCGCCGGTCAAAATCCATGGCGTGAAACTGCGGGGCGCCCGGCACGACTCGCCGATCGCCAGTGCGCAGGTGAAAAGCGCGCTTCTTTTGGCCGGGCTTTTCGCGAAAGGCAAGACGACCGTGCACGAGCCATTCATCAGCCGGAACCACACGGAGCTGATGTTGAACTATTTTCTGGTCCGGACCATGCGCGAGGAAGATGACGCGATCAGCATTTTCGGCGACCAGGTTCCAGAGTCCCGTGATTTCCGGATCCCGGGAGATATTTCCTCCGCTGCTTTCTGGCTCGTCGCGGCCGCCGCTCAGCCGGGTGGTCATTTGCTCGTGCGTGATGTGGGATTGAACGACACGCGGACCGCCGTGCTGGGTGTGCTGGTGCGGATGGGCGCCCAGGTGCGTGAAGCGGTTGACGACGTCGATCAGGTCGAGCCAAGCGGAACCGTGGAGGTAACGGGCGCGCCGCTCAAAGGCACGGTGATCCAGGGCAAGGAAATCCCACAGCTCATCGACGAGTTGCCGATCCTCGCTGTTGCCGGGGCGCTCGCGAGCGGCACGACAATTATTCGCCAGGCCCAGGAGTTGCGCGTCAAGGAGACCGACCGGATCGCCGCGATCGCGCATAATTTGCGGGCGATGGGAGTGGAAGTCATCGAGCAGCAGGACGGCCTCGAAATCCACGGCCGCGGGGAGCTGAAGGGCGCGCGCGTCGCGAGCTTCGGCGATCACCGGATCGCGATGGCGTTTGCGATCGCCGGCATGTTCGCGGATGGCGAAACCGTTGTTCAGGATGTGGAATGCGTCCGCGAATCGTATCCCGGCTTCGAAAAAGCGCTGGATGAATTCGTGAGCGCGAAACGAGTCCGCGTCACCACGCCGGTCATCAGCTCGCTGACGCCGGCCAAAGTCGAGGAAGAATGAGCGCGCGCGAAAGCGCTCATCGCGTGGTCGCCATCGACGGGCCGGCCGCGTCCGGAAAAAGCAGCGTGGCCCGGGCGCTCGCGAAGCAGGTCGGCTTCAACTACGTGAACTCCGGCGCGATGTATCGCGCGGTCACCTGGTATGTCTTGAAAAACAACGTCGCTCCCGGCGATGCGGCCGCGATTGTGCGTTTGCTGAATAACACCCGCATCGATTGCACGCTCGCCGACAAGGGCTCGCGCATTCTGATCGATGACGTCGATCCGACAGCGCATCTCTGCGACGATCGCGTGAACGAAGAAGTCTCGCTCGTGAGCAGCGTGCCGCGGGTGCGCGAAATTCTCGTGGAAAAAATGCGCGTCCTCGCGCGCGATCAGGATGTGGTCATGGAAGGTCGCGACATCGGCTCCGTCGTTTTCCCCGACACGCCCTACAAGTTCTACATCGATGCCTCGCCCGATGTGCGGCTGCGCCGCCGCCAGGCCCAGGGCCTGCGCGATCAGATCGCCGCCCGGGACCGGGCGGATTCTTCGCGCCGGGCGTCTCCGCTCATCATCGCCGAAGACGCCCACGTCATCGACAGCTCGAATCTCACGATCGAAGGTGTGGTCGGCGAGATCATCGGGCGGTTAAAGATGAAAGGGATGGAAATCAGTTAACGGTTTTGAATCCGTACTACTGGGTTTGTTATCATCTCATCAAACTGATCGGCCGGATTTTTTTCCGGCTCCGGGTGATGCATCGCGAACGGCTAATCAATCACGGTCCCGTCATCCTCGCGGCGAACCACCAGAGCTTTCTTGATCCGCCGTTTGCCGGTAGCGCTTCGGACCGCGCCATTTATTTTCTTGCCCGCCGGAGCCTTCTCGATGGCGCCTTTTTCGGATGGCTCTTGCCCAAGCTAAACGTCATTCCGGTTGATTCCGAAGGCGGAAAAGATCGCACGGCGCTCAAGGCGTTGATCCGGATCCTGAGGGCGGGCGAGGGGACTTTGGTTTTTCCCGAGGGCCAGCGCTCGCCGGACGGGAAACTGCAGCCGGCCTTGCCGGGTCTTGGTCTCGTCATCGCCAAAACGTTGGCGCCGGTCGTGCCGATGCGAATCTTCGGCGCGTTCGAGGCGTGGCCGTTGCACGAAAAATGGCCGCGCCCTGGCCGGGTCACGGTGGTGGTGGGCGAGCCGATTTATTTCACGGAGCAGGATCTAGAGCCGGCGGGCAAGGACCTTTACCTGCGATTGAGCCAGCGCGTGATGGATGCGATTTCCGCGCTGACGCTGGAATGACGCGCTTGCGTTGCCCGGTCCCGCGGGAGACGCTGCGCCGTGCCACCCGCCGACGCGCCACCCAAACCTGCCGATTCTTCCCGGGCGCCCCGCGCGGGCTTGATCTTGATGATCGTTATCGTCGCCGGCACGGCCCTGATCGCTCTTTACGCGAATGTGCAGAAGGTGCGCCGCGACAAGATCGAAAAAGTAACCATCATTCCGGTCACGACGGTTCCATCCGCTTCGCCGGGTCCGAAAGATTAACCCGGAGTCATTTAATCCGTTCGAATAAGCAGGCCCTATCAATGTCTAACCAAACCATGAAGAAGTTTTCCGTTTTCCCGCTGATCGCCGCCCTGGCGTTTTTCGTCTCCTGCCAGAAACAGCAAACCGAAGAGGAACGAAAGGCCGAGGTCGAGCGGCAGGTGCAGGATCGCCTCGCGGCGGAACGCGTGGATGCGGAGAAGCAGCGTCTCGCGCAGGAACAGGCCAATCTCGAGGCGCGCGAAAAAGCGGTCGCGGATCGCGAAGCTGCTGCTGCTGCTACGACAACCCCGGCCGAGGAACCGGCCGCCACGCCACAGAGATCGGCCGTTACCGAACGAACTGAAACCCGCACCGAAAAACGATCCACGGCCACTTACGGAATGTTTTATCAGAAACTCGATCCCTACGGCGAATGGCGCGAAACGAATGACTACGGTTACGTCTGGCAACCGCGCGAGGCGGAACAATCGCGCGAATGGCGGCCCTACACGGAAGGTCGCTGGGTTTATAGCGACGCCGGTTGGACCTGGGTTTCCGACGAGCCGTTCGGCTGGGCGACTTATCATTACGGGCGGTGGCTGCGATTGAAACGCGTCGGCTGGGTCTGGGTGCCGGGCGATGAATGGGCGCCGGCCTAGGTTTCGTGGCGCACGAGCAAGGATTACGTCGGTTGGGCGCCGTTGCCACCCGAAGCGCGGTTCGATCGGCGGAGCGGCATCCACAACTGGGCCGATAGCTATTACGACATCGGCCCGGACCAGTATTCGTTTGTCTCGTGCAATGAATTCGGCGCCGAACATGTCCGGCGCGCTGTCGTCCCGGCCGAACGCAACATCTCGATCGTGATCGAAACCACCAACGTCACCCGGATCACATTCGCGAACACGACGATCATGAACGAAGGGCCCAGCTACGAGGAATTGCGATCGCGCAGCCAGCGGCCGATCGAGCGCTACCGATTGCGCCGGGAGCGGAATCTGGAAGTGCAGGCCAGAGTGCGCGGCGATGAACTGGAAATTTCCGTCCCCGTCATCACTGAGGTCCGCGACATGCCGCGCCCTCGCCGGATAAAGGAACGCGTGATCGAGGTGAACATCGATAACGGCTGGACCATCGCGGATCGTTCCGCGGCGGAGCGCGCGCGAACCAAGATTCGAGCGGAAGCGACACCTCCTCCGAACGCGCCTCCGAAGAATTTCGTGAAGCCGGAGGAAAGCGCCACTTCTTCAGCGACACCGGCGGCCACGGCCGCGACCACGCCAGGTCCGACGACACCTAGCGCAACACCGGCTGCCACTAAACCGAGTCCGTCGCCAACCGTGGCAACCAGCGCAACGCCTGCCACCAGCGCGGCGAGTCCCACGCCAACTGCGGCGGCGTCCACCCCGAGTGCGACCGCAGCGGCGGCAGCGACTGGCACTCCGGCGGCCACGCCCAGAACGCGCCCAAGATTTACTCCGAGCCCGACACCTGCCGCCAACGCGGCGAGTCCCACACCGGCGGCGACGACGACAGCGACGGCAACACCAACTCCCGCCGCATCCGCTTCGGTCAGGGTTCGCCCTTCACCATCGCTCCGGCCCCGGCCAACTCCATCCATCCCACCCGCCGTTTCTCCGCCTGCAACAGCTACGCCCGCTGCGGCTGCCACCGCGCCTGCCGCGACGCCGACGCTGGCCCCAGCGGCTTCACACGTGATTCGAAACCGGCCTTCACCGCCGTCGATCTCGCCGACGATGACTCCGGAAGTCCGGCGAAAAATTCCACCGCCCCCAATCAACACTCCTGCGCCCACGGCGACTGTCTCCGCTGCGACTGAGCCGGCGTCGAAGCCAGTGCCGACTTTCACACCCGTGCGCCGCGTGACTCCTCCGCCGCGAACCGTCTTGCCGACGCCGACGATACGACCAGAAGCCGACACCACAGTCCCGCCGGTTCAGCAGAATGGTCCGAAGCGAATCATGCCGCAACGCATCTCGCCTCCCCCCGCCGCGACGACACCTCCTCCCGCCGCAACGCCGAGTGTCGCGCCTTCATCACCGGCCCCGACGAACGATCGCGCGAAAAACCGGAGACCCAAGCCACCCGGCCAGACTGAAACCGGAACGCCGACCCCGTCGCCGTCGAATCCACCGAATTAGTTATTTGCTAGCGCGCTCGTTCATGAGCGAGCGCGCGTAAGCCACCGTGTCGATGGCATCGACAGTTTTGTCGTGTCGAATGGCTTTGATGCGCGGAAAGCGCAGCGCGAGACCGCTCTCGTGGCGCGCGCTTGGCTGGATCGAGTCGAACGCGATCTCGAGCACGGTATCCGGTTTTACTTCGCGATAACGCCCGTGGTTCGAGATCGTCTGCTTTTTGAAATGCTTCGTTAATTCTGCAATCTCAACGTCGGTCAATCCGCTGTAGGCTTTCCCGATCGTGAGCAGCTCGCCGCTCGTTTCGTCGCGCACCGCGAAGGTGTAATCGCTCAAAACATGGTTGCGCTTGCCGTGCCCGAGCTCAGCCGCGACGACGACGACATCGAGCGTGGCCAACTCCTTCTTTAGTTTGAACCAGAACATTCCCCGGCGGCCCGGCGAATAAATGCTCTCAGGATTTTTCACCATCAGGCCTTCGTTGAAACGGCGTCGCGCCTGTTGAAATGCCGTCTCGATCTCGTCCGCCGAATGAGCGGGATAAACTTCCGCGATTTGAAAACCCGGAGGCGGCTTCAGACTTCGCAAGGCTTCACGGCGTTCGCGTAACGGACGCCGCAGGTACGATTCGCCGTTTTTCCACAGCAAATCGAACGCGACGAAGACGACTGGCACATCGGCAGAGGCCGTCGCAAACAAATCCGCGCCTTCATTTTTCCGGCCGAGCCGCTTTTGCAGATCGAAAAACGTCAGCTTTTTCCCGTACTCGAACGCCATGATCTCGCCATCGAGAATGATCTCATCCTGGAACTGACGCGCTCGATCAGTCAGCTCCGAAAACTGGACCGTCATCCGGCGCAGATCGCGCGAATAGATTTCGACGCGGCCCGCTCCGCGATGAAGCTGCGCCCGGATCCCATCGAATTTGTCCTCGACGTAAACCACCGACGGTGTCGTGGCGGGTGTCTCACCCGCAACGCTGGAGACAGCCGCCGCTACATTCCCAAAGCGAGCCCAGATCGCTTCCGCCGTCGGCTCGGGACTGGCCAGCATGGATTTGATGGGACGGAACAAGGACAGCTCCGCGCTTTGCAGTTGTCCTTTGAAGGCGAGGACGGCGGCCTGGCCGAGATCGCCCAGGAGCATGTTCGCCTCTTTGACTTCATCGAGCGGCGCGGAAAACGCGGCCGCAATCGCTTCTTCCACCAGCCCCTCACGCAACCCGATTCGGAGATCGCCCGTCAGGATCTTGACGATGTACTGGCCCTCGCGTGCCGACAATGTCGCGAGACATTTTTGCAAAAGTTCCGTCTTGCCCAGCGGGCCTCGGGTCTTGTGCAACGTATCGAAAAGCTCGCGCGATTCGGCGAGCGTGAATGGTTCGGAAAAGGTCCGTCCGTCTAATGCTTCCAGCGCCGTCTTGCCGGCATCTCCATGCGATGTCGCGATCCGCCGGAATTCTGGTTCCGTCAGTTTTGCCGCGCTCATCAGTGCGCGATGAATCACAGCCCATCCCGCCTGGATCGTGCGCAGATCGCTTTGCGGAAACGGCTTTCCCGTGAAATAAACCGCGGCGATCGCGAGCTGGTTCGGATTCAGCGTTCGCAAATATTCCGCCAGCAACCGGACCTTCTCCAGCTTCGCCGGAGTCGCCGCGATCGTTTCACCGACACTGGCGAACGCGTGGAATTCAGATCCTGTAGCCGCGGTCCTGTGGGCCGCGTTCGGTTGGACCGCGGGTGAGACAGCCGCCACGACAGTTTTCCCGAGCGTAAGTTCCATTTGGTTTTCCTCGCTCAATGCCCACGCGTCGATCCCGCGCTCGCGCAAATCGCGCGCAAATTCCGCGGCGAATCCGTGCAGTGTCAACACGCGCTGAGGTTTCACCAGATCGACATAACGCACCAGATCTGTGTAATCCGCGTGGTCGGAGAGGGGGAACGCGGCATCGACCTGGTAACGATAAATCGCGCTCGGCTCCACCGCCCAACCGCTGATCATCGCCACTCGTTTTTCCCGGATTTTTTCCAGCATCCGCGACCGGTTCACACTCGGCGGACAAATCAGGACTTTGCCGGCGACATTGGTCGCGTTGTAGCGCTCGTAATCGCAAAATGATTGCCCGAACTGCTCGTAGATTCGCGTCATCCGATGGACCGTGCCGTGCAGCATCGGCTTGAGACCGGCGCCGGCGAGCGCGCACAGAATTTCCTGGGCTTTGCCTAACGAGTAGCCGAGCAGCACCGGCACCGCGCCCGTTTCCAGCGCGTCGCGGCAGAAGGCCACGATCTGCCCGATCACTTCTTCGGTGGGCGGAAAACGATAACGCGGCAGACCGAACGTGGTCTCCATGATGAGGGTCTCGGCGTGGCGCCATTCCGCCGGCTCCGCGGACCGACCCGGGCGCAACTTGAAATCGCCGCTATAAAGGAGCGAGCCGCTCTCCGTTTCCAGGAAAAACTGGGCCGACCCGATGATGTGCCCGGCCGGAATCAGCGTGACATCGAATCCGCGGACGTTGGTCTTCTCGCCGAAGTTCAGGACGTGCTCGTTCCGTTCCCCCGGCAATCGCGCCTGCATCAGCCGCGCCGTCCGTTCCGAAACGATGATCTCATCATGCGGCGCGATATGATCGCTGTGGGCGTGCGAGACGAACGCGAACGGCTTCGCGTCCCAGGGATCGAGCCAGATGTTTTCGTTCGGCAGATAAACACCGCGATCGTATCGGACTTCAATCACGCGCAGAATCTACGCTGTTCGCTGTGGTGCGAAAACCGCCGCGATATAAGTACCGGATCGAACAAGGATATTCCTCTCCCTGTGGGAGAGGGCAGGGTGAGGGTGCCTTTGAAACGGTGATCGCGCGGAGACTTCGTTGCTTATCCCACGGTCCGACGAAACAGGCCTACTCTGCTGACCCTCATCCTAACCTTCTCCCTCAGGGAGAAGGAACTGCTTCACCAATTGGTCGAATTGACACAACCAGGCTCTTCCCGTTTCATTAGCGTGTGAAATCGGCGGCTATTTTTCTCCTCGCGGCTCTCGTGGCCGCGAACCTCTGGGCGGCGAGCCAGGTGAAAATCGTGACGAAGGTCGAACCGTTGCCGGTTGCCCTCAGCGACGATTTCCAGTTTCGCAAAACGAAGCTGTTCTACCTGACCGAGAATCCGCCCAAGGCGAAGAAATCCCTTTCCTCATCGCTCTCGACCAATCCGAATAATCCCACGGCGGGAATCGCGGAAGCATCGCTCGGTTTCGAGCGGACCTATCGCCTTTACGGCGCCATTACCGCCGCAGACAAAAACCAGCGCTATGGCAATTACTTCGATTTCTTTTGGCGGGTGAAACGCCCGGCAAACGTGACCGTGCGCCTCGAGTACCGGCAGGAGAAGCTGCGCTCATTCATCCAGGCACGCGAGATTTCCTACCCGAACGCGAAGGGGAATCTCAAGACGGAGTTTGCCATCATCGGTGACGATTATTTCCAGGACGGGCGCGTCACCGCCTGGCGTTGTTTGTTGATCGAGAACGGACACATCGTTGCGGAGAACCGGTCGTATCTTTGGGAATGAATGGGTTACGCTGCCGGCCGGTCCCGGGCAGCCGGTCTGCCCTTAGGTTGACAGTCCCCCCTGCGAGCCTGTAATTTTACCCAGCAGTGCAGTCGTCAATCCAAGTCGGGGTAAACGGCGATGCCGTTTGGGTGAAGGTCGAGGGTAAGGGTAGCTTCCTCAACAGCGGCAACCTCAAGGAATTTACTCGCGAAATGGTAAACCGCGGTTACCGCGAGTTTGTCGTGGACCTCGAGAATTGCGCGATGATGGATTCCACTTTCATGGGCACAATGGCGGGCGTCGCTTTGCGGTTAAAGGAACTTGGGCACGGCCATCTCCACGTCGTCCATTGCGGCGAGCGCAGCCGCAGTCTTCTCACTGGCCTCGGGCTCGACCAGATCTTCGACATCCACTCGAATGGGACGGCCGCGCCGCAATGCGACCTGCTCAAACGCGAAAAGGCCAATGGCTCGTCGACCGAGCAAAAGAAGCAGGTCAGTGCCGACATGCTCGATGCCCACCAGGCGCTTTGCGAGGCCGCCCCGCAGAATTTTTCGCGGTTCAAAGACGTCCTCGATTATCTAAAACAGGATCTCCACCACGAGACGCCGTCGAACTGATCCAGCACGCGGCGCATGTGGCCAATCGTCTTCCTCGGCCTCCTCATCGCCTCGCTCGCGGGCTGGCTCTTCACCTGGTGGGGGCAGCGGGTTCGCATTCGCCAGCTCGAGCGCTCGAAGGAAGAAATCCAAATCGAGGAGACGCTCGTCTTCGATTTTCTCCACGGCCTCGGGGAAGCGTTTACGGAAACGATCCGCGCGGCCGATCTGCACCGGCTGATCGTGGAAGGCGCGGCGCGTGTCCTCGACGCACAGGGCGGCGCGCTCTACATGATGGAACGCGCGGGCGGGAAGCTGGCGCCCGCGTTCATCTCGAAAGGCTGCCCGCCGTTCATCGACGTGCCGACCCACATTCTCCAGCAGGCAGCTTCCAATCCCACGGCGCTCGAAAGTTATCTGCGCCTCCAGGCCATTCCGCCGGGTGAAGGAATCATCGGGCGCGTCTGGCAAACGCGCGAACCGGTTCTCCTCACCGATTTGGCGAACGCGCCGGAGCTGGCCGGCCTCCGCGGCACTTCGCTCGGCGCCGCCTCCGTAATGGTGATGCCCCTGCTCTACGGAAAACAAAACATGGGCGTGCTCGCCTTGGGGAACGGTCCGTCGAGCCCGTCGTTTACCCAGAGCGATTTCATTGTCTTCAAATCGATCGCGGAACAATCGGCCTTCGCCCTTTACAACGCCATCATCTACTCAGAAGCGAATGAGAAGAAGCGCCTCGATCACGACCTGGAAATCGCGCGCGACATCCAACGGATCCTGTTGCCAAGCGAGGCGCCGGTCATTCCGGGATTCGAGATCGCTGGCATCAACATTCCGGCGCGCCACGTGAGCGGAGATTATTTCGATTACCTGACGGTCGATGACGAGAAGCTCGGCGTCGCGATCGCGGATGTTTCCGGAAAGGGCGTGCCGGCGTCGATCATCATGGCGATTTGTCGCAGCGTCTTGCGCAGCCAGGCCGCGGGCAATCCTTCGCCGTCCGATGTGTTGCAGAAGGTCAACCGCCAGCTTTATCCCGACATCAAGGAGGACATGTTCATCAGCATGGCCTACGTAATTCTCGATCATGTCCAAGGCGCCGTGATGCTCTCGCGCGCCGGCCACGACGCGCCGATTCTTTTCAACCACGCGACCGGCACGGCCGCGCCGGTGAAGCCGCCGGGAATGGTCCTCGGAATTGACAGTGGGAGCGTGTTCGATAGGATAACGGTCGACTTCGTTCTCTCGCTCAACCGCGATGATTGCCTGCTCCTCTACACGGACGGCGTCACCGAAGCGCTCGACGTAAACGGAGACGAATTTGGGCCCGAGCGGATGATGGAATGCGTTCGCGCCAGCGCGCCCGAGGGAGCACCGGCCATGATCAGCCGGTTGATCGACGAACTGCGAAGCTTCGTCGGGTCGCAGCCGCAAAATGACGATATAACTTTGATTGCCATTCGCAAAACATGAGAAAAATTCCAGTGACTGAACCAGCGATGGAAGAAAAAGAGGCGACATTGAAGAACGATGCATCCTCGGCCGGTGCGCCATCCGCGGAGACAGCGCCGCCGGAGGATGATTCCGATGGTCTCCAGGCGGACCTGGATCGGTTCCGCGATCTCGCGCTCCGCAGCCAGGCCGATTTCGAGAATTACAAAAAGCGTTCCGCGCGCGAGAAAGAGGAGGCAATCAAATACGCCAACAGCTCTCTGCTCGAGAAGCTGATCGCGATCGTGGACAACTTCGAGCTCGGTCTCGAAGCCGCGCGCGCCGAGGGTGAGAAGTCGCCGGTCTTTTCCGGCATGAGCATGGTCTTGAAGCAGCTCATGGATTTTCTCGCCGAGAGCGGCCTTCAACCGATCGACGCGACCGGCCAGAAATTCGATCCAAACCTGCATGAAGCCATTGCCCACGAACCAAGCGATGAATTTCCCGAGGGGACTGTGGTGCGCCAGACCCGCCGTGGTTACAAGATGAAGGATCGTTTGCTTCGCCCGTCGAGTGTCGTGGTCTCGAGCGGCCCATAGGTCACATACGACCTATCCGACCCATGCCGACGGAGAAACGCGATTATTACGAGGTGCTGGCTGTCTCCCGCAGCGCGACGGAGGAGGAAGTGAAGCGCGCCTACCGCAAGCTCGCGGTGAAATATCACCCGGACAAAAATCCCGACGACCCGCACGCCGAAGAAAAATTCAAAGAGCTGGGCGAAGCCTACGACGTCCTGATGGATGCCGATAAACGCGCGGCCTACGATCGCTATGGCCACGCTGCTTTTGCTCAAGGCATGGCGGGGCGGGGGTTCCACGATCCATTCGATATTTTCCGGCAAGAATTCGGCGGCGCCGGCGGCATGGTCGATGCAATTTTCGAAACCTTTTTCCGCGGTGGTGCCACGACCGACCACGAAGGACTCCACCGCGGATCCGATTTGCGCTACGACATGCAGATCACGCTCGAAGAGGCGGCGTTTGGCATGGATACCGAAATCGAGGTTCGCAAACTCGACACCTGCGCCGAATGCCGCGGCTCGGGGGCTGAGCCCGGCTCCCGCACCATTAATTGTCCGACGTGCGGCGGTCGCGGCCAAGTCATGAGCGGGGGCGGCATTATCCGGTTTTCGCGAACATGTCCCCGATGCCGCGGAATGGGCCAAGTAATGGAACGTCCGTGCAAGGTGTGTAAGGGAGACGGTCGCTTCGAAAACACGAGCCAAATCAAATTGAAAATCCCCGCCGGTATCGCGGACGGATCGCGCCTCCGTTCATCCGGCAATGGCGAGGCGGGCATTCGCGGCGGCGGCGCCGGCGATCTCTACGTCGTCATCCACATCAAAGAGCACCCGATTTTCCAGCGCGAAGAGGACAACCTCTACTGCGAAGTGCCGATCTCGTTCACCCTCGCTTCCCTCGGCGGCGAAATCGCGGTGCCGACCTTGGAAGGCAAAGCAAATCTCAAAGTTCCCGCGGGAACCCAAAGCGGCCAGGTCTTCAAGCTTCGCGGAAAAGGGGTCGTGAATGTGAATGCGCGCGATCGCGGCGACCTGCTCGCCCGGTTGCTGGTGGAAGTGCCGACGCGTTTGAACTCCGAGCAACGCCAGAAGCTGGAAGAATTCGCCGCTCTCTGCGGTGAAGAAAATACGCCGCTCCACAAAAGCTTCTTCGATCGCGCCAAGGATTTTTTCCGCTAGCGCTTTCTCTTTGTCATCCCGAGTCCGGCAGCTGCCGGATCGAGGGACCTCTAACTTTTCTGATGCATCGCTTCTATCTCGCGCCCGAACATTGGCAGTCTCATGCACTTCAGCTCACCGGCGCCGAAGCGCACCACTGCCGCAACGTTCTCCGCCTCGAATCCGGCGATAAAGTCGTTCTCTTCGACGGCCGCGGCCACGAACTCACTGCCGAAATAGCTTCGGCAGATTCATCCGAAATCTCCCTGCGCAAATTGCACGAAGCGCAAACGCCGCCTCTTCGTTGTCAGATGGCGCGGCCGAGATCGCGCCGATTCTGTCCGATCGCACGGTCGTGCGCCTCGATGAAGAAAGCGCCGCCTCGAAACAGGCGAAGTGGCAAACGGTAGCGATCGAGGCGGCCAAACAATGCGGCCAGAACTGGCTGCCCCGCGTCCACGTGCCGCAAACCATGGCGCAATTCTTCCAGCAGCCTCGCCGCTTTGATCTCCAGCTCATCGGTTCGCTTCAATCCGATGCCGTCCATCTGAAGAAAATCCTCGCGGAATATTCCGCCGAGCACGGTGACCGCCCGACGAGTGTCCTCATGCTGGTCGGCCCCGAAGGCGATTTCACGCCGGCCGAGCTTTCCCTAGCGCGCAGCCACGGCTGCCGGCCGATTACCCTGGGCCCGATCGTCCTGCGGGTTGAGACCGCGTCGATTTATTGCCTGAGTGTGTTGTCGTACGAGTTATTGGTCTAATGGAGACGGCACGCCCTCGTGCCGGAGACGAAAAATGTAGCTGCCCTTCCCCCCAACGGCCTGAGGGCAGGCCGTCTCCATTATTTTCCGTAGCTCACCCGCCAGATTGTTTTGTTCGCGTCTTCGCTGAAGAGCAGGCTGCCATCTTTAGCCACGGTGATACCGACCGGGCGCCCCCACACATTTCCTTCCGGCGTCACGAACCCGGTCACGAAATCTTCGTAATCGCCGCGCGCTTTCCCGGTCGCTTTGTCGAAAGGGACGCGCACGATTTTGTATCCGGTGCGCCGCTCGCGGTTCCAGGAACCGTGGAACGCGGCGAAAATGTCGCCTTTGTATTCCGCGGGAAACTGCGCGCCGTCGTAGAAGCAAAGATTCAACGTCGCGGAATGACTTTGCACGAGCACGTCCGGCACGAGGACCTTTGATGCGAGCTCGGGATGCTTGTCTTTGTGCCGCGGGTCCTGGTGATTCCCGAGGTAGAACCACGGCCAGCCGTAAAACCCGCCGCGCTGGACGCTGCTGATGTAATCCGGCACGAGGTCTTCGCCCAGCTCGTCCCGCTCATTCGTGCTCATCCAAAGGTCGTTGGTCCCAGGCCGGAACTTGATGCCGACCGCGTTCCGGATTCCCCAGGCGAAAACATTTTGGCCGGTGCCGTCGGGATTGAACTCGAAGATGCGGGCGCGATCGGCTTCGGCGGCGTTGTCCGAAGCATTCGAGAGCGAGCCGATCGAGACATACATTTTTTTCCCGGCCCGCGAGAACGCGATGTCGCGTGTCCAATGCCCGCCGCCGCGCAGAAGTCCACCACCGGAAAGCTCGGCACTCAATTTCTCCGCGGGCCCGCGCGCCTTCGTGTCGCCGTTCCGGTAGGGAAACCGAACGATGCCGTTGGTGTTCGCCACGTAGAGGAATTCCGGCTCGGCGCCCGGCGGATAAAACGCGATCCCAAACGGTTTGTTCATCCCGCTGTTGGCGAACGTTTCCGTCAGGTCGGGTTTCCCGTCGCCGTTGGTATCGCGCAAAACCTTTACGCTATTTTCATTGCTCTCGGTCACGAAGATGTCGCCGTTCGGGGCGGTGAGGAGATAGCGCGGGTAAGAAAACCCGCTCGCATATTGCTCGACCTTAAAACCGGCCGGCACCCGCAGCTCCGCCCCCGCCGGCCGGCGCACTTCTCGCGGACTGTTCGACGTTGATTTCGTCGCGTACGGCGCTGGCAGATCCTGAAGGGTAATTTTGTGGCGAACGCCGGGAGCGTCTTGATGCCAGTCGGCGTCAGGTGGAGCAAGAGGCGCTTCGGCAAAAAGTGAGCTTGCAGCAATGAGGGCTATGAATGCCGAAGCACGAATGACGAATGACGAAGGAATGAACAAATGACGAATGACAAATCGAGCAGCCGCTTTTCGGGTTTCGGGCTTCGTCATTGTTTCGGCATTCGTCATTCGTGCTTCGGCATTCAATAAATGTACGGCTCGGGCAGCGAGAATGCGTTCTGAATAAGCTCAAATCGCGGCTCGGTTCCTTCCGCGATAATCACCTCGACGACATCGAAGCGGAACAGGATATCGGGGTCATCGAGGAGACGCAGCCAGGCCAGGCCACCGCGCGAAATGCGTTTCCGTTTGTCGCGATCGATCGCCTCGAAAGGCCGGCCGAAATCTTCGCGCGTCCGCGTTTTTACCTCGACGAAAACGAGAGTGTCGCGCTCGCGGCAGACGACATCGATTTCGCCGCCGGTGCGTCCGCGGAAATTACGATACAGGATTTTGTAACCGTTCCTCCGCAGGAACCGGCAGGCCAGGTTCTCCCCTCGCGTCCCAAGCCGCAGATGCCGGGGAGGCGAACTCGAAGAGCGGTTGCGCCACCGGTTCGAAAGATCGGCGATGAATCGGACAAGGTCCGTGCTCATGCAGTTTTATCAGGTGCAATTCCGTGCCGTAGCCTTTGTGCTGGCTGAAACAATATTCCGGGAAACGCGCGCAGAAGTCGCGCATAATCGCGTCGCGGGTGACTTTCGCGATGACGCTCGCGGCGGCGATGGTGAGGCTGTAGCAATCGCCGTCGATGATCGCGGTCTGCGGCAGCGGAAAGGGAAAGACCGGCAGGCCGTCGATGAGAACGTGCTGCGGCTGAAGAGCGAGACCGGCGATGGCCGCGCGCATCGCCTTGTGGGTCGCGCGCAGGATGTTGATCGTGTCGATCTCGACCGAATCGACGACGCCCACCGCCCATGCGATGCCGCTGTTCGCGACGAGATCGTTGTAGATTTCTTCGCGTTTCTCCGGCAGCAGTTGCTTGGAATCGTTCAGCTTCCGGTGCCGGAATTTCTCCGGAAGAATAACCGCGGCTGCTACCACCGGCCCCGCGAGCGCGCCGCGCCCCGCTTCGTCGATGCCGGCGATAGTGGAAATACCGAGCGCGCGCAGTTTGCGTTCATGCCGAAAACCACAGCGCCGGTACATGGGGGGAAAATACTGAAAAGCTGAAAAACTGAAATCCTGAAATCAGAGTTGCGTTCGGAACCGTCGACACGCGCGAATTGCTGAAATGATTTCAGCGTTTCAGAATTTCAGCTTTTCAGCGTTTTCCTTACTCTCGCACTGCGGTCGCTTCCTTGCCCTTTCGGGTACGGAGATAGTTCAGCTTCGCGCGGCGAGCGCGGCCTTCCTTTTCCACTTCCACTTTCGCGATCCGAGGCGAATGGAGCGGAAATACCCGCTCGACTCCTTCGCCGTAGGAAATGCGGCGGACAGTGAAAGTCTCGTTCATTCCGCGGCCTTTGCGGCCGATAACGATGCCGGCAAAAATCTGGATCCGCTCCTTGTCGCCCTCCACGACCCGGGTGTGGACGCGAACGCCGTCGCCAATCTTGAATTTGGTGGCGTCGGTCTTGAACTGTTCTTTTTCGATAGCGTCAATAATCCTGTTCATAATGATCCTCCCGGGGGCGCTGGCGGGGCGGACATTTTCAATCGGGGGAGGGGAAAATGCAAATGGGTATTCCCGCCCCGGTTGTGCTTTAACGGTCGGCCGCTATAATCGCCCTCACACTGCGCCCGTAGCTCAACTGGATAGAGTGACAGCCTCCGAAGCTGTAGGTTGCGCGTTCGAGCCGCGCCGGGCGCACTTTCTTCCTTAGGCCAGCGCCTCGAGCCGACCGAGCAAATCCTTCTTGCTCGTCATGCCGATGACCTGGTCGCGGAGCTGGCCGTTCTTGAAAAAGAGGAGCGCCGGGATCGCGCGGACGTTGTACTTCATCGAGAGGCTCTGGTTCTCGTCGACATTCACTTTCGCCACTTTCACTGAGCCCGCTTTTTCCTTTGCGATCTCGTCGATGAGCGGCGCGATCATTTTGCACGGGCCGCACCATTCGGCCCAGAAATCGACCAGCACGGGCTGCGCGCTTTGAGTTACTTCCTTGTCAAAATTTGAATCGTCCAGCGTGACTGCAACCGAGTTTTCCATCCCTTACGATACGACGTAATTCCAAATTTGAATCAGAAAAATCACGGCGGAAATGGCGAGCAATCCCCAGGCGAGCGAGCGCGGGATGGCGTCGACTCGGGCGACTGGTTTCGATGTGATGACTACCGGCGCCACCGGTGTGCTTCCCGTCGGATGAATCAGCAGCGGCTGTGTTTTGGTCATGTTAATTGCCGGCGCCGCGACGGGCGTGGGGCGGGGCAAAACGCTGATGCGCGCAGTTTCCTTTTTCGGGCCGCGATTAACCGACGGCGCGCCTATCACGCTTTCGTCTCGGGCCGGCGGGACAGGCCGAATCGCCGCGCCCGGGTCTGTCTCCATCCCCGGTGGTTTCGGTAACGGTTGCAACAGCGGCGAAGCGGCGGGCGTTTCAGGCGGACGCCGCGGCAAGATGCTCGGTGCTTCCGCGGCCGTTTCAGAAGAAGGCAGCGGCGTGATTGTCGGCGGCAACCGGCGGATCGTGGTGACGGGAGTTCGCGAGGGCAGAACGATTCGCGCGGTATCGCGTTTCGCGATGCTCGGAGCAGAAGCAGCCTGCTCGGGCCGTGGGGGCAGCGCGATGCGAACGGTTTCCTTTTTTGGTTCGGCCATGGCAATCAGCGTGCGATTACAAAATCGCACAAACCGGTGTCCACTGTCACTTGTTAAATTGATTTTGTAGCCGGGATCGATGATCCCGGTGGGGGAAACGCGCGCAACCCGGCCGGGATCAACGATCCCGGCTACAACGCGAGCAGATCGTAGCCGCGGCTGCCCGTGATGCGGCGGGTCGTGAACTCGCCGACGGTCGCAGGCTCCGAAAGAATTACTCGCGTGTCTACGTCCGGCGCATCCGCTTCGGTGCGCGCGACGAGCGGCTGGTCGACGAGCAGACGCAGTTCGCGCCCGACCTTTTCCGACGCCATCTCGCGAGCAATCCGTTGTTGCACCGTCATCGCTCGCCGATACCGCTCGTTCTTGATCGACGCCGTGAGTTGCCCCGGCATCTTCGCGGCGCGCGAGCCGTCCTCCTGCGAATATTTGAAAACGCCGAGCCGTTCGAACCGCGTCCGCTCGATGAATTCCAGCAGCGACGCGAACGCCTCCTCCGTTTCGCCGGGAAAACCGACGATGAATGTCGTGCGCAAAGCTACGCCTGGAATTCCCGCGCGCAGTCGGTGAATCAGCTCTTCGATATGCGCCCGGCTGGTCTCGCGCCGCATCCGCGCGAGCATTCCTTCCTCGATGTGCTGGAGCGGCATGTCGATGTAGCGCGCGACCTTGCGGCATCCCGCGATGGTCTCGATCAGCTCGTCGCTCCAGTGCGCCGGATGCGTGTAAAGGAGGCGCACCCAGAAATCACCTTCGATCTTTTCGATCTCGCGCAGCAGCGCGGAGAGCGTGGGACCGCGCGACGAATCCACCGGCTGCCGCGGCCCCGCTTTCTCGGGCCACAAATCCATTCCGTAATAGGTCGTGTCCTGGCTGATCAGGTTGATCTCCTTCACTCCCTCCGCCACGAGCGCGCGAATTTCCGACAACACCGAAGCAGGCGTCCGGCTGCGATGGCGTCCGCGCATTTGCGGGATCACGCAGAAGCTGCAGGGATGATTGCATCCCTCCGCGATCTTCAAATAGGCGCTATGCGCCGGTGTCAGGCGAAAACGCGGAGTGTCGTAGTTCGGAATGTAGGTGGGCCGCTCCGTGACGAAGGAGTGTCCGCGATCGTTTTCCGTGTTCAGCACTCGCGCCACGATCGCTCCCATCTCGCCGACTTGGTCCAGCCCGACGAACGCATCCACCTCCGGCAGCGACTCGCGCAACTCTCTTGAAAACCGTTGCGACATGCAGCCGCTCACGATCAATTTTTGCCCCGGCTTCTTGCCGAGCCCGCGCTGCTGATGCGCCTCGAGAATCGCCTCGATCGATTCTTCCTTTGCCGAATCGATGAACGCGCAGGTGTTCACCACGAGTACGTCCGCTTCGTCGGCATCGGCGGTGACTTGCATCCCGCTTTGCAAAACGCTGCCGAGCATGATCTCGGCATCGACCAGGTTCTTGGCGCACCCGAGGCTGATCATGCCGACTTTTGTCTTCGTTTCTGCCTGTAGCGGCGGTCTAGGACCGCCGATGGGCCTATCTCCAAGCGCTGCAGTTCGGCGGTCATAGACCGCCGCTACAGAAGACGATTCCGTTTCGCGGCTCATGGTAACATCCGATTACTTAACGCGGCCGGACCGTGGCGCTCACGCTTGGCCGTGGTGAGGGCGTTGGGCGTGGCGGGCGCGGAGATCTTTTGGGTGAGGGCGTTGGAGTAGGAATCGTCGCCGCATCCTGCGGGTGGACCGGCTCGGCGCGACGGACTTCCGGTTCGGCCGCTGCCGGCGCCGGCACTACAGGAGCGATGCTCGGGGCGGCCGTCGCGGTGGGTGTTGGCAAAGCGGGAGTCGTGGTCGCCGGCGGCGCGGTGGTTTCCGCAGGCTGGGCGTGCGGTGCGATAACGTTGCCGGAAACGGTGGCGGTCGCGATGGGGGAAGTTCCGGGCGCCGGCGTGGGTCTCGGATTGAGCCGCTGCATTTGGAGGAACCATTTCATCACCGTGAATCCGATGACCAGAACGAGAACCCCGATGATCAACGGCATGAGCGAGCTGCGATTCCCGCTGCCCGGGCTGCTGCTTCGTCTTCGCACCTTTACCGGCCGGACAGGCTCCGGGTCGGGGGCGTCTTGCAGGTAGGAGTAGCCGTCAACGGTGACGCTTTCCGAGGTCTCGAATGCCTCCAGGTACGGCGACACGTCGACTTCGAGAAACTTTCCGTAAATCAACACCGCCGCTTTCGAGTAGGTCAGGCTGTCGAAGAGCGAGAAATCTTCGTTCTCAATCGCCTCGAGACGATTGGGACGGATCTTCGTCATGCGGTAGGCATCATCGAGCGTGAGGCCGCGCGCGAGGCGGGCTTCCTTTAATTTTTTTCCAAGACCTTCCATGAGAAAATGCGTGGGTGGCGCCGGCTAAACCGCGGCGTCGAGATCGACGAGAATCTCGCGCGGCTTCGCGCCCTCGCCAGGGCCCAATATGCCGCGCTGTTCCAAAATATCAACGATCCGCGCGGCCCGCGTGTATCCAAGCCGGAGCCGGCGCTGGAGCAATGAAGTCGACGCGCGTTTTTCCTGCCGGATAATTTCGAGGCATTTCTCGACCAGCTCCTCGTCTTCCTCGGTCACGTCCTCGGCCGGCGCGCTCGCCAGTTCCAGCTTGTCCTGCATCGTGACATCGAACGTCGGCGGACTTTGCGCGGAAACGAATTCGACCAGGCGATGAATTTCTTCGTCGGTCACGAGAACGCCCTGGGCGCGGATGAGGCGCGACGTGCTCGGCGGCAGATAGAGCATGTCGCCCTGGCCTAACAAACGGTCGGCCCCGTTCTCATCGAGGATCACGCGGCTGTCGATCTTCGACGCGACCTGGAACGCGATCCGGCTCGGGATGTTCGCCTTGATCACGCCGGTGATGACATCGGCCCGCGGCGTTTGCGTTGCGACAATGAGATGAATGCCCGCCGCCCGCGCCATCTGGGTGATGCGCGCGATCGCGCTTTCCACATCGGCCGGCGCCGTCTGCATCAAGTCCGCCAGCTCGTCGATGATGATCACGATATAGGGCATCCGCTCCGGGATCACCAGTTCGTCCTCGCGCGGCACTTTGATTTCATTGGAGGGGCGAGCTCCCGCGAGCCCGGCGTCGTGCGTTTTCTTCGCCGGGCGTCCGTTAAAACTGGTGATATTCCGGACGCCGGCCTGCGCGAAGATCTTGTAACGCTTCTCCATTTCATCGATCACCCAGCGCAAGGCGAGGAGCACCTTCTTCGGATCGGTCACGACCGGAAATGCCAGGTGCGGCAACGCATTGTACATCTGCATCTCGACCACTTTCGGATCGATCATGATGAAGCGGAGCTCTTCCGGCGTGAACCGGAAGATCATGCTGGCGACAAGCGCGTTGATGCAAACGCTCTTGCCGCTGCCGGTCGTCCCGGCGACAAGCAGGTGCGGCATTTGCGCGAGATCGGCAATGATCGTTTTCCCGTAAACGTCTTTGCCGAGCGCGAGCGGCAGTTTGGATTTCGCCCGCGCTTCCTCCCAATCCTGCGATTGCAGCAGCTCGCGCAACGTCACCTTCACCTTGCGCGTGTTCGCCAGCTCGATGCCGACCGTATCCTTGCCGGGAATCGGCGCGAGAATGTTGATTCGTTCCGCGCGGGTCGCTCGGGCGAGATCGCGTTCGAGCGCGACGATCTTATCCACTCGCACGCCTTTGGCTGGGTAAACTTCGTAGCGGGTAATCGTCGGGCCTTTCGTGATGTCACCCGCCGCGACCGCGATTCCGAACTGGCCGAGCGTTTCGATGAGCACTTGCTGAATTTGCTCGAGCTCCGCGGGATCGACCGCGGTCCGCCCTTCCGTGTCGTGCACGTCGAGGAGATCGATTCCGGGCAGGGTGTAATTCTCCGCGTCCCAGGTTTTACTCGTTAGGCCGGCCGGCGATTTCGTTTTCGTCTCCGCGCCGCGCAGTTCCGCGAGCGACGGTTTCTTCTTCGCCGGCTCGCTTGGCAGCGCGGTGGTATCGACCACCTTCGGCTTGGGCCGGTTCGCCAATTCCTCCGGTGGAATAACTGCGGCCGCCGGTTCCGGAACGGCCGCGCCTTTTTTCTTCAACTGCTTTTCGATGACGCGCTGCTGTTTCGCGAGTTCCTGCTGGCTGATCTCCAGCCGCCCTTTCAAATCCGACTTGCGCAACCGGCGTTTCAATTGCCATTCCCGCAGGGCCACGATTCCACGACGGATCCCGGCCACGGTTTGCCGGACGAGGTGGATCGGGCGCAGCCCGGTCAGCAGGATCAGGCTCGTGACATAAACGACTAACAGTAAAAGGCCCGAGCCCACGCGACGGATCGCGAGCGCTTTGGTCAGGAACTTGTTGCCGACGGTGTCGCCGATCCATCCGCCGGGGCCGGCGTTGAATTGGTAATGCATCCATCTCACTGAACCGGGATAGAGCTGGAGGAGCGACGCCCCGGCGACGATCAGGACCAGGGCCCAGAGCAACCGTTTCTGAATGGAAGATTTCGGAACGAACAATTTCGCCGCGCCGAGACCGAGCAGCACAGCCGCCACGAGAAAGGAAGCGGCGCCGATGCAGAAGAAAAGAAAGCCGGCCACGATCGCTCCCGGCAATCCCATGATGTTCTTCGTATCGGAGGGAACCGTGGAAGAGCTGAAAAGAAAATGGGCCGGGACCTGCCGGACATCGTAAGAAATCAAAGCGAAGAAAAGCAGGGTGCCGACGCCGAGAAGGATCAGAGCGAAGACTTCGTTCCAGGCATTGCTTTTTACCGAGCGGGCCACTGGCGCTCATAGTAATCCGGCGAGAGGGCCTTTCAATTTGCATTTCGGAGGGACGTGCTTCTGCGCGTCCCAAATATCTTGTCGTGCGCGTTCTAAATGAATGGGACGTGCAGAAGCACGTCCCTCCGACAGTTCGCTCTTGCGCCCCGCAACGCCCGGCGCTTATGTGCGAAACCTTATGCGATCATTTCTTCGCAAAGCCGGCCTTGTTCTCGCTCTCGGCTCGTTAGTCTTCTTTCTCTCCTGCGAGCGCCATCGGGTTGACGAACTTCCAATCGAACCGCAGGCAAAAGCGCCCGCCGAGAAACACGCGTCGATGACTCACGAGTCGCACGCTTCTCCATCGCCCGCCGCTCGCTCCACGCCGGCGAATTTTTTCCCGGATAAACCGAAACCGTAGTCAGTCAGGCAAAGGGAAGCATGGCTAAACCCGAATACGCGACATCGCCTCCCAACATTACCGGCATGCCGCCGGGCGTGCCTTACATCATCGGCAACGAAGGCGCCGAGCGGTTCAGCTTTTACGGGATGCGGACCATCCTCATCATGTTCATGACCCAGTACATGGTCAACAAATCCGGCGTGCTCGAGGGGATGCCGCAGAACGAAGCTCAGGGCTGGTTCCACCAATTCGTCTCGTCGGTTTACTGGATGCCCATAATCGGGGCGCTGCTTTCGGATGGGTGGCTCGGAAAATACCGGACCATCTTCTATCTCTCGATCGTTTACTGCCTCGGCCACTTCACGCTCGCGTTCATGGACACCGCGGCTGGAATCGCGTTTGGGCAGAAATGGATCTTGGCGATCGGACTCATTTTGATTGCGTTGGGCGCGGGCGGGATCAAGCCCTGCGTCTCAGCCAACGTCGGCGACCAGTTTGGCGAATCGAACAAGCATCTGCTCTCGAAAATTTTTGGCTGGTTCTATTTCTCGATCAATCTCGGCTCGTCCTTCTCGATTTACCTTTGCCCTATCCTGCTGCACGAAGCGAATTGGGGACCGCGCTGGGCCTTTGGCCTGCCCGGCATCTTGATGTTTATCGCCACCGTGATTTTCTGGCTCGGCCGCAACAAGATGGTGCACGTGCCGCCCGGTGGCCTCGGATTTCTCCGCGATATGGTGAGTAAAGAAGGGCGCGGTGTCCTCCTGCGCGTTTGGACGATCTTCGTGTTCACCATGATTTTCTGGGCGCTCTGGGATCAAAGCAGCGGTGGTGAATGGACCATCCAATGCCAGAACATGGATCTGTATCTGAATCTCGGATTCTTCGGTTTCACCCTGCTGCCCGAACAGGTCAACGTGGTGAACGGCATCTTCATTCTCGCGATGATCCCGTTCTTTAACTACAAGCTTTATCCGTGGATCAGCCGTGTCTTCCCGCTGACCGAATTGCGGAAGATCGGCCTCGGCTTATTTCTCACCGCGCTGTCGTTCGTCGTGATCTGGATGATTCAGCTGAACATCGACCACGGCGGCCGTCCGACCGTATGGTGGCAATTCCTCGCCTACGTCATTCTCTCCGCGGGCGAGGTGATGGTGTCGATCACCGGACTTGAGTTCGCTTATACGCAGGCGCCGAACCGGATGAAGAGCCTGCTCATGGCGATGTGGCTGCTGTCGATCTCGCTCGGCAACCAGATTCCGTCGATCATTAGCTTCCTCATTCCGAAACTGAAATCGATGGGAATGAATCTCGAAGGCGCAAATTACTTCCGGTTCTTCACCTACCTGATGTTCGCGACCTCGATCATCTACATTTTCGTCTCGCGCCATTACAAAGAACGCACCTACCTGCAATCGCAGGAGCCGCATCCGGAAGAACCGATGCTCGCGGCCGGCGCTCCAACCTAACCAACCATGAAACTCGTTACCTTTTCTCTCGCAGTTGCAGTGTCCTTATTCGCCACGAATTTGTTCGCCACGCCGGAAGACGATCGCTTCCAGAAACTGGCGAAGGATTACATCGAAGGGTTGCTGCAATCGAATCCGGAATACGCGACGGAGCTGGGCGACCATCGGTTTGATGACCGGCTTACCGATTACTCCGACGACGCGGTGGCCAAGGAACTCGCTCGCGCCAAGGACGTCCGCCAGCAGCTCGAGCAATTCAACGATCTCACGAAGCTGACCGGTCCGAACCGGGTCGATGTCCGATTGCTGAAGGATAATATCGATAACGAGATCTTCGGGATTGAGGAGTTGAAGGAGCGCGAATGGAATCCGCTTCTCTACAACCAGAGCCTGGCCAACAGCCTCTATCTTCTCGTCGCTCGCGATTTCGCGCCGGCTGAACAACGCGCGGCCAGTATCCGCGCCCGGCTGGAAAAGATTCCCGCCGTTATCGCGCAAGCGAAAGCGAACCTGAAAAACCCGCCGCAGGTTTACACCGAGACCGCGATCGATCAAACCCAGGGCGCGATCGCGCTCGTCAAGGAAGGGCTCAACGAGACGCTCGACAAAGCCCCGAAAGCCAAAGTCGATCTCGCGCCGGCCCAGGAGAAAGCAATCGCCGCTCTGACCGATTACAAAACGTGGCTCCAAAAAGATCTGCTCCCGCGTTCGACCGGTGATTTCCGGATCGGCGTGGACAAGTTCCGAAAAAAACTTCGGTTCGCCCTTGCCTCCGACATGTCGATGGAAGATCTCATGAAGGCGGCACGCGCCGATCTCGAGCAAACGCAAAAGGCCATCTACGAAACCGCGCTGCCGCTCTACAAGAAACAGTTCCCCAACGCGGATGCGGCGACGTTGAGCGATCGCAAGAAAGTCACGACCGCCGTGCTCGACAAGCTGGCGGAGGAGCGGCCTAACGACAAGACGATCGTCGATTATTCGAAAACGGTCCTGAAAGAGGCGACTGACTTTGTGAAATCGAAGAATCTGGTGACCGTGCCCACTACGCCGATCGACATTATCGTCATGCCGGAATTCAAGCGCGGCCAGGCGATCGCCTACTGCGATTCGGCCGGGCCACTGGAGAAAAACGGCAAAACCTTTTTCGCCGTCGCGCCTACGCCTGACGATTGGAACCAGCAGCGCAAAGATTCCTTCTTCCGCGAGTACAACAACTGCATGGTGCGCGACCTGACCGTGCACGAAGCGATGCCGGGACATTACCTGCAGCTCGCGCACTCGAATGAATTCAAGGCGCCGACCCTCGTCCGCGCGATTTTCCAGAGCGGAACCTTCATCGAGGGATGGGCCGTTTACACCGAGCAGGTTATGGCCGAGACGGGTTATGGCGGGCCGGAAGTGAAAATGCAGCAGCTCAAAATGCGGCTCCGCGTAATCTGCAACGCGATCATCGATCAATCGATCCACGCCGGGAACATGAGCGAACAGGAAGCGCTCGACGTGATGATGAAAGAAGGATTCCAGCAGGAAGGCGAAGCAGTCGCGAAATGGAAACGCGCCAGGCTGAGCTCATCCCAGCTCTCGACTTATTTCGTTGGCGTGACCGAGCACCTCGCGCTGCGCGAACAGGCGAAAGCGCGCGACGGCGCGAAGTTCGATCTCAAGAAATATAACGACACCGTAATTTCCTTCGGCAGCCCGCCCGTGAAGTACGTGCGGGAGATGATGGGGCTGTAGCGCTGTATGGGATGTCTTCTGTAGCCGCTTCGCTGTGCGAAGCGCGATGGTGGCCCTCGAATCGACATCCATACCCACGCCGCCCACAGGGCGGCGGCTACAGAAACGCCGTCAGCGGCGAGCTTTCTTCGCCGCCATCAATTTCGCCAGGCGATCCAGATTGAAGATCCGGCGCTCGCCCGTCTTCGCTTCGCGGAACATCACTTCGTACCAGCCTTGCATTCGCTCCGCGACGTAACGTTTGCCGCGGATCAGAATCGGTTGCCGCGCGATTACGCGGTGAATCACTTTCTCGTAAGCCGAGCGCGGCCAGTGCCGTATCCGGCGGCGGTTCCAATTCCATTCCTGGCCGGCGTCGTCATAGTCTTCGGGTCGCTCCGGGAAGTCGAGCAGCGAACGCGCGTTGCCGTCGAAGACTGCTTCGATGTGTCGCAACGTTTCGAGATCGGCGACCCGGCGAATGCTGGCACGAAACGGCTGGAGCGTTTCGTGCGCGATGGCGCGCAGACTCAGTTCCCGGCCATCGCGCAATTTCCAGATCGGGGCGTTCACGTTGGAAGTAAAAGGATTCCGCGCCAGCGATTGCTTCGTCACTCGCCAGCCCTGGCGCGACGAATGTTTCCGAAGCCGGAACGGCGCAAACCGCGGAATGTCATTCGCCTCGAGCTGGGCCAGATCGTAATCAGCCCACGCGCTCACGACTTGCGCGGTCCCGGCAATGAACGCGCACGTGGCCAGCATGAGAGCGGCGTCCGGAGTGAAATCCGCCGTCACTTCCAGCCGCTTCCCGCGCGGTCGCACACCTACGGCGGTGCTCTTGCGATTAGCCGCCAGCAGCATCACGGGAGCAGGAAGAATGTGGGCCAGCAAATGGCCGAGCCGTTTCGCATCGCGCTCGGGCGAGGCGTGCTCGGTTTGGAACGAGAAATTGTAATGCGTGCTGAAGCCTTGCAGGCGGGCCCGGCATTTCTGACGCCGGGCCCAGCGTCGCAGCTCCGACCCGACATAATGGATTTGCTCCCACAAGAGTCGCGTCGCGCGATAACAACAGCCCGGCTCCAGTTCCACGATCGGCGTCGCCACTTCGATCACACCGGTGTCGAAATAAATCGCGCCGCCGGATGGGAGCTGGAAGGAACGCCCGGTGCGCGGAAGCATCTTCCGGCGAATCAGCCGTTGCGGCGTTCCGAAAATCTTTTCGGGCCGTTGCCTGACGTCATCGATGATGAGGCTGAATTCCGCCTCGAGGCCGATGACCGCGCGCGGCGGCGGAAGATAAATGTGCCCGCCGGCCTTGGATCGATCTTCTTTCACGATTCGCTGCATTCCCGTGGCACCAGTGTGAGATAACCCAGATCGACCTGGAGATGATCGTCCCCGTCCTTATAAGATCGGACAAAAACTTCAGCGCCGAGCGAAGCGGCGATGCCGGCGTAACGCGCGATCGATTTCTCGTGGTCGAGGTAAGTGTCTCCGACGCGATAAATGTCAGCGGCTGTGCCCCAACTGTGGAGGGAGACAGCTTTGTTGGCGCGATGCGTGGGTGAGCGGTAGCCGCCGTTGGCGCTGATGAAAACCGCCGCGTCCACTTCGCGGCGAAAATCCTCGAGATAACGCGCAAGTGCCAGGATCGCGCACGGCACGTAATGAGGAAACGTGCGCAAGAGCAGGTCCGTTTCGCGCGAATCAACGGTGATCAATTCCGACAAAGTGAAATGGGTCGCGACGCGCAACGAGCGCGCTTCCTCCCAAGTCGGTACCTCGAAAAAAAATCGCGGCAAATGATGGAGCGTTCCGTTTTCATCTGCGACCGCTTCTCCCGGCCGCAGGGCCACGCGATGTTCGGCGGAGAGTTTCAACCCATCGACCGCTTTCAGTTCTTCTGGACCAGTCATGCTTTGACCTCCACTCCGGTCAGACATTGAAACACGGCCTCGGATATTTTGGCGATGGCTTCACGGCGGCCGTTCGTTTCCGAGAAAACTTCGGTCAGGACAACCAGAATGTAGGGCTCGCGCTCGGGAAGATAGACGATCCCGGCATCGTGGCAGGCGGTGGAAATTTCGCCGGTCTTGTGGGCGACGCTGGCGTGCGCGGGCAGCGGAGCGGGGATCATGGAATTGAATCGCTGCTGGAGCAGGATGTTGATGGCTCGGTCGCGGCTGGCCTTCGAGAGAAAATCGCCGCGGAGAGTCGCGAAAAGATCGAGTAACCCTGAGGCCGTCGTTTCGTTATTGAAGTTTTGGTCGTGCGCCTTTTTATCGTCAACGCCGCGCCGAAGGTCGACGCCGCTTACGCCCGCCTCGCGCAGGACGCGCTGCCCTTCTCCGACCGTGATGTAATCGAGGAGCAAATTCGTCGCGAGGTTGCTGCTGGAAACGATCATCCATTCCGCGAGGTCAGAGATTTTCGCCGTCCAGCCCACCAAACGGTGCAGCTGCGGATAGCCGTCCGATTCCGGGTCGATCCGGAATGGCGTGCGATCGATCGCGCTCAGGAAGCGGTTCCGGACATGCAACGTGTCCTCGGGGCGGATTCGCTCGTCGTCGATGGCTTTGCCGATCGCGAGCAGGATGGCGACCTTGATCGTGCTGGCGGCGTGGAAGCGGCGATCGGCATGGATCGCGAAACGGAAATCCGTCTCGTAATCCCGGAGGGCGACCGCGTAGGCGACGGCTTTACTTTCGCTCATGATGCGTTCGCAGGCCTGTCGCAGCGCTTCGGTCCGGTCTTCCATGATAGGGCGGGCTGCTATTTACAACGGAGATGAAGGGTCGCAAAGTCCGGCCATGCCGCACGTGGCCACCTGGATTCGAGCAAAGGACGAGAAATGGTTTCGTCGCGCTTTCGCGAAACACCCGAACGTGCGGCTCTGGAACGCGCGCACCCAGCAGGTGCCATTGGAAAAAATGCAGGGCCTGCTTTTGAGCGGCGGGGCCGATGTCGCGGAAGAATTTCTCCACCAGCCGGTGCCGGATCCTTCCATTCTCGACCAGGACGTCGAACCGGAGCGGGATCGTTGGGAATTTGAAGCGACGAAAGCTGCGCTCGAACGGCGGCTGCCGATCTTTGCGATTTGCAAAGGCATGCAGCTTTTCAACGTCGCCCTCGGCGGCACCCTGCGCCTCGATATCCCCGGGCATAACGCGCCGGAAATGAAGGAACATAATATTCAGCCGTTACGGACCGACCGCTCCGCGACCCACCGGCTCGACTGCGTCAACAGCTCGCATCACCAGGCCGTCGATCGGCTCGGTGAAGGCCTGGAAGTGGAAGCCTGGTGCAAGACTGACGACATCATCGAGCAGATGCGCCTCCGCGATTATCCGTTTGCCCTCGCGGTTCAATATCACCCCGAGCGCGGGGAAGGTTACGAAGCGCTCTTCGCGGACTTCGTCGCCCACCTCGGGAACTCTCAGAAAAAAATTTAGACAGGACTAACAGGATTGACGGGATTACTCAGAAGAAAAAATCCTGTTAAATCCTGTTAATCCTGTCTGTTTCATTTCACATTCATTCCCTGTGTCCACGCCGCAAAATACCATCGCGATCGTTTACGATTACGACCAGACGCTGAGTCCGAGCTACATGCAGGACGAGACGGTTTTTCCGGCGTTTGGGATTAACTCGGAAAGTTTCTGGCGGCGTTGCTCCGAGCTGGTGCGGGACGACGGCTACGACAACGAGCTGGCTTACATGAAAGTGCTGCTCGACACCCTCGGGATGGACCGGCCGACGAACGCGGATCTCAAGTCGTTAGGCGAGAAGCTCAATTTTTACAAAGGCATCCCCGAGATGTTCGAGGAATTTCGGACCGGCCTCCTCAACGAGGAACACCTGGCCCACGGCATCACCGTCGAGCATTACGTCATTTCATCGGGCCTGAAAGTGTTGATCGATGGCAGCCGTCTTCGGCCGTATGTGCGCGCGGTTTTCGGCTGCGAATTCGACGTCGACGAGCAGGACCGAATCACTTTCCCCAAGCGCGTGATCAGCCACACCCAGAAGACCCAGTATCTTTTCCGGATCAATAAAGGCCTGCTCGATATGTCGCAGGACGTGAACGATCACATGGACGCCGAGATCCGGCCCATCCCGTTTCCGAACATGATTTACCTCGGGGATGGTCCGACCGATGTGCCCTGCTTCACCGTCATGAAAAAAAATGGCGGCGAAGCGATCGCGGTTTATAACCCCGACGACCCGGCGCGGCGGATGTTGCTGGAAGAGATGGTGGAAGAAATCGCCGACCGGATCGTGGCCCAGCGAAAGTCAGCCGCCGAAGCCGGCACCGTCCGCGCGCCGAAGCACTAATTCTGTAGCAGCCGCCCTGCGGGCGGCTCGGGGCAAGGCGTCGCTCGATCTCTCGCTTCGCATAGTGAAGCGGCTACAGAAGCGAAGCGGCTAGAGTCCGCGATACACGCAGCGCGCCGTCGGCGTTTCGTGGACGACGATTTCGCAGAGGCCGGGGCAGAGCGGTTCCAGTTTTTTCCAGAACCACGCCGCCATGTTTTCGATCGTCGGATTTTCCAGCCCGGCGATTTCGTTGAGATAGGAATGATCGAGCTGCTGGATCAGCGGCTTCATCGCGTTGCCAATTTCGGCATGATCGTAAACCCAACCCGTTTCCGGATCGGTTTCGCCTTCAACGGAAATCTCGACCTTGAAACTGTGGCCATGCATCCGCCGGCACTTGTGTCCCTCGGGCGCGTTCGGAAGAGTTTGCGCCGCTTCAAATTGAAAATCCTTGGTCAGGCGCGCACGCATCGCTGGGGAACTTTGCACTGCTCGTTGAGTGTGTCATCCCGAGCCGCGCAGGCCGAGTCACTCTCAAAGCTCCAAATTCCAAGCACCAAGCTCCAGAGAAATCCCAAGCTCCAATATTCAAAAGGGCGCCGCGCAACGCACTTGATGTTTGGTTCTTGGAGCTTCTCTGGTGCTTGGATGTTGGTGCTTGGAGCTTTCGGCATCACACGCCCCGCTGTGTCGGCGTCCAGATGAACTTGTGCATCTGCAACTGAAAGCGGACCGGCAGACGGTCGGCCAGGATCCACTCGACGATTTCGCGCGGATCGATCCGCCCAAAGATCGGCGAGAACAAAGCCGCGCGGCAGCGCTGTGACAGGCCGAGACGCGTGACCTGTTCCCGTGACCATTCGTAATCTTCACGCGAACCAATCACGAACTTCACTTCATCGCGTTGGGTAAGGTGCTCGATGTTGGAAAAAAGGTTCCGGTCGCACTCGCCGCTTCCCGGTGTTTTCAAATCCATGATTCGATGGACGCGCGGATCGACCGCCGAGATATCGTGCGCGCCGCTGGTCTCGAGCAGCACGGTGTGGCCCGCGTCAGCCAGCATCTTCATGAGCGGCAGCACATTTTTCTGCAGGAGTGGCTCGCCTCCGGTGATCTCGACCAGCGGACATCCGAACGCCGCCACCGCCGCCACGATTTCATCGAGCGACTGCTTTTTCCCTTCGTAAAAGGCGTATTCCGTGTCGCAATAATTGCAGCGCAGATCGCAGAAAGTCAGCCGCACGAAGACGCAAGGCTCGCCCGCCCAGGTGCTCTCCCCCTGAATGGAATGGTAAATCTCATTTAGGGTCAGTGTCTTTTCCTTTTCAAACATTGCGCCTTACATGTGGGTCGCCTGCCACGCCGTAGCGTTGGCGAAGGCGGATCAGCTTTTCGGCAGAATCATTCATGATCGATTGTTCACAAAACCGTTTGTGGCTCGGCGAAACCGCGCGAAAGCGAGGCAAAGTCACCTCGGCTAACGAGGCCCGCGGCTAATGTTTGGTAGCGAAGTGCCAAACCCGACTTCCCCTTTTGGGCCGACGGCCAGCGTTTCTTTTAATTTTGGTTGACTCAGCTCCACTTCAAGGCCGGCAAGTTTTAACCGGATCAATGCCGGCAGCAAAAATGAAACTACAATCAGGCCAAGTAAGATAGGGGTCAGTGTGATTAGCATTGCTGGGGTAATATGGTCGCCTTTGCCCTGCTCAGGAAAATAACCCGGATGATAAAAGCCCCACCAAAGAACCGCCAGTACCGCGAATGAAACAATGCAGAGAGAAATTCCGCCAACGCGGGTCCATTTCGTAACTTTCTGTTTTTCCTCTTTTAGCCCGGACTTGATTCGTTCGATGTTACGCTCTGCGATAAAATTATTTTTATCGATCCGCAGGCAACGTTCGAAACTCCGGATTGCGGCTCTGTATTCACCACATTTGTTACGAATCATTCCCGCTTGGAAGTGTGGTTCGGACTCGTCGTCCTTTAATGCGACAGTCTTGTTAATTTCGCTAAGAGCTTCCACATAGAATCGTTGGTCTTCGGTTTCGTCGCCGCGTTTTTCGAGCAGCTGCCCCAGGGTAAGATGGAGCGACCAGCGTTTGCTTTTATCCATTCGGCGGATTGCGTCGCGCAAGATCTTCTCTGCTTCGTCCAAAGCACCCTTCCCGGAGTGAATCAATGTTAGAGCAAGCGCTCGTTGTGCACCTTCACTGTTAGGGTCGATCCCCGTCGCTTGTCGAAATTCGCGAATCGCTTCCTTTGTCTTCTCGTTCTGGAGCAAAAGGTTGCCGCGCTCGATATGAGCCAAAACGTCGTTGCGATCGAGTTCGAGTGCTGTTTTGAGTTGGGATTCGGCATCTTCGTAGCGGGCCATTTTAACATATAGTGCGGCAAGGTCGACGTAACTACCTTTGCGTTTGCTCGCGCGAATTGATTGGAGAAAATGATCTTCCGATTCGCGTAACCGCCCCCTCTTGAACGCAATTACACCGAGACATCCGAAGGCGTTGGCATAATTAGGGTCAAGCTCTAGCGCTTTTTGGCAGCATTGTTCCGCCTCAGCGAGCCGGTCTATGGGTTTTTCTTTCGATCTTGAAGAACTGCTCTCGTCGCCAAGAGATTCTACTTGCTGTTGTCGCGCCAAAGACCACGCAAGGTTCCCGCGCCATACAGGCTCGTATGGTTGGAGCGCAACAACTTCGCGGAATTGCTCCTCGGCTTTTTCGTAATCCTCCTGGGCGAACGAAATAGCGCCAAGACCATTGAGCGCGGCAACGTTCTTACTAGCGCGTGCGAGAACCGCCTCAAACTCCTTTCGGGCGCTCAACGGATCGTTGCGTTGGTTGTAAATCCAGCCCAGTGTATTTCGCACGTTCAAATCATTTGGCAAAGTTTCCAGTCTGTTGCGAAGCAGTCTGACCGCTTCATCGCTCCGATTTTGACGCATGAAAGTCTCGGCGCGTCCCAGCAGGGAAGGGCTATCCGCTGGCACGATCGCGCCGGCCTCTAAAAAAACATTCTCAGCCCCATCCCAAGCCTCTCGATCTAGGTACAGCCAGCCGAGTTGCACGCGCAAATCGACGCTCATGGGAAACTGCGGCATTAATCCTTCGAGAAACTTGATTGCATCATCAGTTTTTTGCTGCGCGCCCAACGAATTAGTTTTCCACTTTACCGCTTCTTCATTTTTGGAATCAAATGCGATAGCCTGATTAAGAAAATCAATTGCCCGGCCATACTGGCGCTGATCGAAACAGATAAGAGCTCGCTCAGTTAACAGAGTCGGTTCGCTTGGCAGCAAGCCGATTGCCGTTTCGGCTTCCTTGTCTGCCTCCATGAAACGCCGTAGTCTTCGCAGCGAGGCAGCCCGCCATCTTAGCGCATCGGGATTTCTCGAATCGTGCTTGAGCGCGACAGCAAAGAATTCCATTGCCTTCTCGAATTGTTGCTGGTCATACGAGACATATCCGCGCTCGATAAGTAACAAAACATTGTTCGGCAAGAGCTTAAGGGCATCTTCGGCGATGGTTTCGGCTTCTGGGAAACGCTGAAGAGTCCGCAGGGAAGTGATTCTCCATTTCAGCGCATCTGCGTTCTTCGGTTCGTGTCGGAGTGCTACCTCAAAGAATTCCTTCGCTTTTTCGTACTGCTCTCGGCCGTACTCGGCGATGCCGGCTTCAACTAGTATCGGAGCATTGTCCGGCAAAAGCTTGAGCGCGTCTTCTGCGGCCATTTTCGCGTCGTCGAAATGCCGAAGAGCCCGCAGGGAAGCTATCTTCCATTTTAACGCCTCCGGGTTTTTCGGTTCGCGCTTGAGTGCGGCGTCGAAAAATCCGATCGCTTTTTTGTACTCTTGCCGGCTGTTCTCGACATAGCTGCGCTCAACAAGCAGTGAAACATTGTCCGGCAAAAGCTTCAGGGCGTCTTCGGCGGCCGCTTCGGCTTCATCGAGACGCCCAAGTAGGCGCAGCGCATCCACTCTCGCCCTCAGCGCCTCCGGATTCTTCGGTTCACGCTTCAGCGCTGCCTCATAAAACTCGATCGCTTTTTCGTACTTTTGCCGGTTGTGCTCGACATAGCCGCGCTCAATCAATAACGAGACATTGTTCGGCAAAAGCTTGAGGGCATCGTCGGCGGCCGCTGCGGCTTCATCGAGACGCCCACGTAGGCGCAGCGAAGTTGTCTTCCATTTTAGCGCCTCCGCGTTCTTCGGTTCGTGTCCGAGAGCTGCCTCGAAGAATTGGCTCGCTTTTTCGTACTGTTCCCGGTTCTGCTCGACAAAGCCGCGCTCAATCAATAACGAGACATTGTTCGGCAAAAGCTTGAGGGCATCTTCGGTGGCCGTTGCCGCGTCGCCGAAACGCCGAAGCCCCCGCAGCGAACTCACTTTTGCCCTCAACGCCTCCGGGTTCTTTGGTTCGCGCTGCAGCGCTGCCTCAAAAAACTCGATCGCTTTTTCGTACTTTTGCCGGACGTACTCGACATAGCCGCGCTCAAGCAGCAACAAGACATTATTCGGCAAAAGCTTGAGGGCGTCTTCGGTCGCCGTTTCGGCTTCATCGAGACGCCCAAGTAGACGCAGGGAAGTTATCTTCCATTTTAACGCCTCCGGGTTCTTCGGTTCGCGCATGAGTGCGGCGTCGAAAAACTCGATCGCTTTTTTGTACTCTTGCCGGCTGTTCTCGACATAGCTGCGCTCAACGAGCAGCGAAACATTGTTCGGCAAAAGCTTGAGAGCGCCTTCGGCGGCCGCTTCGGCTTCATCGAGACGCCCAAGTAGACGCAGCGAAGTTATCTTCCATTTTAGCGCCTCTGCGTTCTTCGGTTCGTGTCCGAGTGCTGCCTCGAAGAATTCGATCGCCTTTTCGTACTGTTCGCGGCTCTGCTCGACAAAGCCACGCTCGAGAAGTAGCGAAACATTGTCCGGAAAAAGCTTGAGCGCGTCTTCTGCGGCCTTCTCCGCTTCGTCGAAACGGCGGAGGCCCCGCAAGGATGATATCTTCCATTTTAACGCATCGGCGTTCTTCGGTTCGCGCTTGAGCGCGGTGTCAAAGAACTCGATCGCTTTGTCGTACTGCTCTCGACCGTAATCGGCGATTCCGGCTTCAACTAAGATCGAAGTATTGTCCGGCACGAGTTTGAGTGCGACTTCTGCGGACCCTTTGGCGTCGTCGAAACGGCGAAGGCCCCGGAGGGACGTTATCTTCCACTTTAACGCATCGGCGTTCTTCGGT
>QHNH01000016.1:149706-182944 GCA_003218375.1 Verrucomicrobiota bacterium
CGCGGTGTCAAAGAACTCGATCGCTTTGTCGTACTGCTCTCGACCGTAATCGGCGATTCCGGCTTCAACTAAGATCGAAGCATTGTCCGGCACGAGTTTGAGTGCGATTTCTGCGGACGCTTTGGCGTCGTCGAAACGGCGAAGGCCCCGGAAGGACGCTATCTTCCATTTTAACGCGTCCACGTTCTTCGGCTCATGCTTGAGTACGGTGTCGAAAGACTCGATCGCTTTTTCGTATTCTTGCCGTTCGTACTCAGCAAAGCCGCGCTCAAGTAGCAAGACGACATTGTCCGGCAAGAGCTTGAGCGCATTCTTTACCGCTTTTTCGGCTTCGACAGAACGTCCAAGCTGGCGAAGGCAGAATGCGGACAGATACAAAGCGCCGGCGTTTTTCGGATCACTTTGCAACACCCGCAAGGCAAGGCTCTGTGCTCGCGCAAAGTCGTTGCGGTCGGCGTAATCGAACGCCTGCGTCACGAGGTCTTCTATCTCCGGGGAACCCTCCATCTTTCAGACTTACCTATGCGGCTTCGGCGTGATTAAATCACATGCCAGGTTGGCATCCAATCGCAATTTAAAGGTCTGCTTTTCATTGACTCGGAGCTTTTCAGGTGCGAACGCGCCCGGTAATTTTCGATCACGTGCCAAACCGGATCGACCATTGCTTTTCCCAACTGCGCGCGCAAAAGCGTACAGGATTTATTCCCTACATTTGCGCCGGCGATCCGAGCCTGAACAAGACCGTCGATCTCGCTCTCGCGCTGGAAAAAGCCGGCACCGACATCCTCGAGCTCGGAATTCCCTTTTCCGATCCGCTCGCCGACGGCCTCGTTAATCAACTGGCGGCCCAGCGCGCCTTGGAAGCGGGCGCCACTGTTCCGGGCGTCCTCGATTGCATCCGCCAAATCCGGACGCGCTCGCAAATCCCGATCGTTCTCTACACCTACCTGAATCCGATCTTCCAATTCGGATTCGAACGTTTTCATCGCGAGGCGAGCAACGCCGGCGTCGACGGCCTTTTGATCCTCGATCTTCCGCCGGAGGAAGATCAGCCCAACGACGGCCCCTTCCATATTCGCCTGATCGCGCCGACGACACCGCCCGAGCGCATCGAACAAATTTGCGCGCGTGCGGCCGGGTTCATCTACTACGTTTCGCGCGAAGGCGTGACCGGCATCCAAAGCAGCATCGCTTCGTCTGTTCGCGATCAAGTCGCGCTCATCCGCCGACACACGACGTTGCCGATCGCGGTCGGTTTCGGAATTTCGACGGCGGAACAAGCGAGCGAAGTCGCACAGGTCGCGGATGCGATTGTTGTCGGCAGCGCCATCGTTCAAAGAATCAGCGAGAACGCAACGGCCCCGAGCATGCCGGAAAGAGTGGGCGAATTCGTGGCCTCGCTCATTCGCGCCGCGAAAGCAGGATTATGAGCACGAGCAGCAGCTTCGCCGCCGATCACATCCCGCATTCGTCCCGGACTTCGCGGCGGTTCGAGCGCGTGCTGAGCAGACGCGCGAGATAAGAGTCCGTGGCCGCCATCCTGGAAACGCGCGCCAGGTTCTGCGGCGAATCGAGCCGGGAAAAAACGGCGTAAACAATCTTGCTGCGCGGTACGCTCTTTTCGCCGTAGCCGCCCGGTATATTGCTCGACCAGAACTTGACGTGATCAATCCCGTCTTTCTTTTCCATTCCAAGGTAAATCACGGAATGGCCGTGCTCCGCTTTTCCGACTTCCGGCGACCAGAAGATTTTCATGAAATCCCCCGGCTGGGCATTAGCGAAATCGTCGAAGTTCTGCCCGAGATCCAGCTCTTTAAAAAGGCGCGCGGTGCCGGGACCGTTCGCGTTCCAGCGGCCCCAGATCCCTTCACCATCGCGCTGGTCGCGAATCAGAAGGCTTTGGAGCGTGGCAAGGTCGAGCCGGAGAGCGTCGCGGGCCCGGAGCGCTTCAATGGTTTTGATGAAGACCAGGTAGGTCGCGCCGGAGCAATAACTCGGCGAAGCGAAATTAGGAGCGACCGTAAAGATGCCCGATTCGAAATGGGCCGCCCTTTGCAGACGCAGGGTCGCGGCGCGCGAGGCTGAATATTGCCCGCCCTTCGGCATCGAATTCACCTGCTCGAGAATGAGCCGGTTAAAAGGTCCCGGCGCTCGCTGCGCGAAACAGGGCGCGGTGCCAACGAAAAGCCCGAGGGCGACAATGATTTTCGTGAGGCTGCGTCTCAAAACCACGCCGTCACAAATAAGCGCAATTGACTCAGGGGCAACGGCAGAAAGCACCAAGCACCAAGCACCAAGCACCAGAGAAGCACCAAGCTCCAAACATCAAAACGATCTGCGGCAATGCGTTGGAGCTTGGAATTTGGAGCTTCTCTGGAGCTTGGTGCTTGGAGCTTGGAGCTTTTCCCGTGTTTGGCTTTGCTGGCACTTTGTGGTAACCAACGGCCATGCTGCGTTTCAGCAAGATGAACGGCGCCGGGAACGATTTCGTCCTGATCGATAATCGGTTGGGCGATTTGCGGCTGGCCTCCGATCAGATCGCGAAAATTTGCGACCGCCATCGCGGGGTGGGTGCGGATGGCGTGCTGTTGCTGGAGCGCGCCACTAACGGCGCTGATTTCCGGATGCGCTACTACAACGCGGACGGCGGCGAAGCGGAAATGTGCGGGAACGGCGCTCGTTGTTTTGCGCGTTACGCGAGCCGGGTTGCTGGCCCGAAGGACGAACTGTCTTTCGAAACGCCGGCCGGTGTGATCGGCGCGACGCTACAAGGCGAGCTGGTCCGTCTCCAGATGAGCGAGCCGAAGGATTTGCGGCTCGGGATTACGATTCAATTGTCTGACCGGCAGATCGCGGCGCATTTCATTAACAGCGGCGTGCCGCATGTCGTCGTCCCGGTCGATGACCTGACGAAAACGGACGTGCTTGGACTCGGTTCCGCGATTCGACGTCATGAGCTTTTCGCCCCGAAAGGCGCGAACGTGAATTTCCTGAAGGAGCGCGGCGAACGCCAGATTGCGATTCGCACCTATGAACGCGGGGTCGAAGACGAGACGCTCGCCTGCGGCACCGGCGTGGTGGCGAGTGCGCTGATTTTTGCGGCGCTGAAAAATGTGAGCGGACCGATCGGCGTCCTGGTTCGCGGTGGGAACGAGCTTCAGGTCGGCTTCGAAAAGACCGGCGATCAATTTAAAAACGTGACGCTGACCGGCCCGGCGGATTTTGTCTTCGAAGGAACGATCGACGTTTGAGGCTCTTCAACTGTAGCGGCGGTCTATGACCGTCGCTCGAAATCGTAACAAGGAAAATACTCGGCGGTCATAGACCGCCGCTACAGAAAATGTTTCGAGGAACTTTTACCGCGCTCGTGACTCCGTTTCGCGACGGCGAAATCGACGTGCCGGCGCTCGAGGCGTTAATCGAAGGCCAGATCGCCGACGCCGTCAGCGGAATCATCGCGGTCGGCACGACCGGGGAATCGCCGACGCTTTCCGCGGCGGAGCGCGAGCAGGTCATTCGGATCGCAGTTGAGATTGGGAAAGGCCGCTGCCAGGTCCTGGCCGGGACCGGATCGAATTCCACCGCCGCCACGATCGCGGCGACGCGCGCAGCGGAGAAAATGGGCGTCGACGGAATGCTGATCGTCGCGCCCTACTACAACAAGCCGAGCCAGGAGGGACTCTTCCGGCATTTCCAGGCGATCGCCCAGGCGACCGCCGCGCCGATCGTGCTCTACAATATTCCCGGCCGCTGCGCGGTCGATATCGGACCGGAAACGGTCGAGCGCCTCGCCATGGATTGCGCGAACATCGTTTCGATCAAGGAAGCCGGCGGAAGCGTCGATCGCGTGAGTGAATTGCGGGCGCGGTTGCCGGAAGCGTTTACGATTTTGAGCGGCGACGATTCGTTGACGCTGCCGTTTCTGTCGGTCGGCGCCGTCGGCGTCGTCAGCGTCGCTTCGAACCTTTTTCCGGCCGAAGTCGTCAACCTGGTCCAGGCGTTTCGCGCCGGCGACACCAAGAGCGCGCGCGATCAGCACCTGAAAATGTTGCCGATCTTCAAGGACCTTTTCATCGAGCCGAATCCGGTGCCGGTGAAGACGGCGCTCTCCTGGCGAGGGGTGATGTCGGCGGAATGCCGGCTGCCTTTGTGCGAAATGACGGCGGCGAACCAGGCGCGCCTGCGCAAAACGCTCGAAGCTTTTGCCGGAACGGAGTGAATACGCCGGTGCGGGTTTTGTTGCTGGGTGCGAAAGGCCGGATGGGCCAGGCGATCGCTGCCGCTGCGGAAAAGGCGGGCGTGGAAATAACCGCGGGCCTCGATCTCGGTGATGACGTGACGAAACACATCGGCGCGTGCGATGTCGTGATCGATTTCAGCAACCCCGACGCGGTCGAGTCGCTTTGCCGCGCGTGTCGAGATGCGGCCAAGCCGGCGGTGATCGGCACCACCGGTTACTCGGAAAAAGCGCGCGCCTCGATCGAAGAGCTGGCGAAATCGATCCCGGTCGTTTTTTCGCCAAACTTCAGTGTGGGAGTGAACACACTTTTTTGGCTGACCCGGAAAGCAGCGCAGATGCTCGGCGAAGATTTCGATCTCGAGATCATGGAGATGCATCATCGCTTGAAGAAGGATGCACCGAGCGGGACGGCGAAGAAGCTGGCGGAGATCCTGTGCGAAGTGCGCAAGCTCGATTATGCGAAGGACGTCCGGCATGGACGTGAAGGCGTGATCGGCGAGCGGCCGGGAAAAGAAATCGGCGTCCACTCGATTCGCGGAGGCGATGTCGTGGGCGATCATACGGTGACGTTTGCCGGGGCGGGGGAACGCCTCGAACTCACGCACAAGGCCTCGAGCCGGGAAACTTTTGCGCTCGGAGCGTTGCGCGCCGCGCGTTGGGTCGTCGGCAAGCGGGCGGGTCTTTACAGCATGGAAGATTTGCTCGGACTCTAATGAGAGCTGGCGTCGCCCTCGGTTCGAATCTCGGCGAACGCCTCGCGAATCTGCGGAATGCGCGCAAAGACATCGCTTCACTGAGCGGCGTCCTTCCTCCGATGCGTTTGTCGGCGATTTATGAAACCGAGCCGATCGGCTGCGAAAAAGGCGGGGGGAAATTTCTCAACGCCGTCATCGAATTTGGATATTCCGGCGAACCAGACGCATTGCTGTACGCGCTGGCGGCCATCGAAAAAATGCTCGGTCGGCCTGGAGCCCACGCGCGAAACGTTTCCCGAACCATCGATCTCGATCTCCTCTATTTCGGCGAGCTGGTGATCGAGACCGGCGAATTGCATTTGCCCCATCCGCGCATTGTCGAGCGGGAGTTCGTCCTCCGGCCGCTGGCCGATATCCGCCCCGATCTCGTCCTGCCGGAACAAACAGAATCCATCAGCGCGCTCTTGCTCCGGCTGAGTCCAACGGCCGGAGTGGTGCGCCTCGATTTGGAGTGGTAGGGTTCGACTCCATGCAGGATTTCCGGGAAAAAAAACGGCGCGGCGAACGCGTCACCGCGCTCACCGCCTACGATTACCCGACCGCGCGTCTCCTCGATGAAAGCGGGATTGACGTGATCCTGGTCGGCGACTCGTTAGGCATGGTGGTTCTCGGCTACGAAGACACCACCCAGGTCACGCTGGCGGAAATGGTCCATCACACCCGGGCCGCGGCGCGCGGAGTGAAGCGCGCTCTGCTTGTCGGCGATCTGCCGATCCATACCTACGATGATCCGGCCCAGGCCGTTTCTTCGGCGCGCGCTTTGATCGAGGCCGGCGCGGAGGCCGTAAAGCTGGAAGGCGGCGCGAGCCACGTTCCGCAAATCGAAGCGATCGTCGGCGCTGGCATTCCCGTGATGGGCCACATCGGCATGCTCCCGCAAAGTGTCCGGGAAGAAGGCGGCTACAAAATCAAAGGGCGCACCCAGGCCGAAGCCGCCGCGTTGCTCCAGGACGCGGCCGCCGTGGAAAAAGCGGGCGCCTTTGCCGTCGTACTCGAAATCGTCAGCGCCGAGACCGCGCGGCAGATCACAAGCGCGCTCGAGATTCCGACGATCGGCATCGGCTCCGGTTCGCATTGCGACGGGCAAATTCTGGTCACGCACGACCTGATTGGGTTGTTCCCGTGGTTCACCCCGAAATTTGTTTCGCCCGACGCTCGCGTGGCGGATGAGATTCGCAGGGCGGCCCAGGCATTTATCCGGCGGACGAAATCGGACAGCGCATGACGCTCCGTCCCCGAACGGCACGAGGGCGTGCCGTCTCCATGATTTGGAGCCGGCCTGCCCTCAGGCCGGTGGTGTTTGACATTGAACGGTCGGTGCCGGTTGGTTTCTAACAGCTAGATGAGGACATCCGAGTTCACGGACTTCGAGGAAGCGTTGCTCCAAGGGAAAAAGCAACGGAACTGGCTCTTCGTGGGGCTTCTGATTTCGCTCGCCTTGCATGGAGCGCTCTGCGGCTATTTTTACCGGACCACTCTTCTTTGGGCGCCGCCGCAGACCGAGGAGCGCGTCCAGGTTCCGACCTTCAAGGTGAGGACTGTCGAGATGCAGCCGCTCGACAAACCTAGCGCCGCTGACACCAATCCGGCGGCGAAACCGGAGCCGGACAAGACGGATGTCCAGTTGCCAGATGAGAAAAAGTCGTTTGATCAACTTCTCGATGATGTCCACGCGAGCACCGCGTTGCCGGACGATACGCGCGATGTTTTGCCCGAGACGCCGAAGGTGGAACAGAATCCGGATTCGGTGATGACGGAGATCGAGCAAAGCAGCGCCCAGTCTCTTTCGAAAAGTCCGAACGCGACCCGCGAGCAGAATTTGCTGAACGACTCCGCGACTTCGGGCCGGCCCCAGCCGGCCTTGACGGGCACCGAGCTGGCGACGAGCACCACGATCAAACGCCCGAACACGTTCACCAAACTTCCCGGCGACAGCGCCGGGCCGACCCGCAACAAGGTGCCGGGCTTCAGCGATCTGGATTCGTTGCTCTCGCAGAAAGGGCCGCTCGGCTCCGGTACGAAATTGCGGATGCCGGACGATCAGCTTTTCCCCTACGACAGCGCCGACCTGCAGCCGAGTGCGATCTCGCAATTACAAAAGCTCGGCACCCTGATCAAGCGCAACCCGAAGGCGACGTTTAGCGTCGAGGGCTACACCGATTCGCTGGGCACGCCCGATTACAATCTCGAGCTAAGCCAGCGCCGCGCCGACAGCGTGAAGCAATATCTCGTCGACGTGATGGGTATCAATCCGGCGCAGATCGAGACGAAGGGATATGGCGCCAGCAAGTTTCTCGTCCCCCCGCGTTCCGTCGCGGTGAATTCCCCTGAAGAACAAGCCGAGATCGAACGCCAGCGCCCGAACCGCCGCGTCGTCATCGTCGTCCATACGGACGCGCGGTAGTTGTTTAGTGGACGCCGCTGCCCCTCCCTGTCATCCCGAGCGCAGTCGAGGGATCTCTTACTTTGTCTTGCTGCCAGCGCCGGGCAGAAAAATTAGAGGTGTCTCGACTGCGCTCGACGTGACAAACAGGAAGCGAAGCGCTAGTTCACCAGTTCTTAATCCATTTCGTTTGGTTCGTGCCCGGTGCACCATCGCCAATACTCCATAGATCGAAGGTTGGGTTGAACCCGTTTTTTGTGGGATCGGAAGCCTTCATCGTGGAGTAGGCGTAAGGATTTCCAAATGGATCGCGAATCGAGGTCACGGCCTGAGTTTGATCTTGGGGACTCAGTTGGGTTGGTTTGAAAGGAAAATATGTCTTCGTCTCTGCTGCTCTGTTGTTGTCTGAATCGCCGCTCAGGTATTCGTATAACTTCAAGCTTGGCGCTTCGTAATTTGAAAGAGTCGTCGTAGTAACATCAAGGTTGTCGGTCACCCCATCTCGAGGATACACCCCGTTATCCGCCTTGTAATTCTCCAGCGCGGCCGAGATCGCCGCGATCTCGGCCTCGGCCCGCGAACGCTTTCCTTTCTTCTGCACGTAACTGGAAGTCGCGAGAATGAGTCCCGCCAGAATCAGAATGATCACCATCACGACCAGGAGCTCGACGAGGGTGAACGCGGACGCGGCGCGAAATGACGAATGACGAATGACGAATGACGAACATTCCCGTTTCGTCATTCCTTCGTCATTCGTCATTCGGGAATTCGTCATTTCGGCGAAGCCGATCAGCTCTGCTGTTGCAACCCGCTGATGATGCTGATCAGCGGCATGAAGAGCGCGATGACGATCGTCCCCACCACCACCGCCAGGAACACAATCATGATCGGTTCCAGCAGCGAGGTGATCGCGGCCACGGAATTGTCCACCTCGTCGTCGTAGACTTCCGCGATCTTCAACAGCATCTCGGGCAACTGGCCCGTCTCTTCCCCCACGTCGATCATGCTGATCACCATCGGCGGAAAAGCGCCACTCGTTTCCAGCGGCAACACGATCGATTCGCCTTCCTTCACGCTGTCGTGCACCTGGGAGATGGCGCGCGCGATCACGCTGTTGCCGGCAGTCTCGCGCGTGATCGTGAGCGCCTGCAAAATCGGCACGCCGCTCGTGACCAGCGTTCCGAGGGTGCGCGAAAAACGCGAGATCGCGGTTTTCCGGATCAGGTCGCCGAAAAGCGGCGCCCGCAGCTTGATGCGATCGAGCACCGCTCGTCCGCCGCGGGTGCGCGCGGCGATTTTGTAGCCGACGATGATCGCCACCACCGCGCCGAGCAGGATCGCCCAATGGTTCTGCATGAATTGGCTGATGCCGATGACGAAAAGCGTGATCCCGGGCAGCGGTTTGTCGCCCAGCATGTCATGGAAAATCGCCTCGAACCTCGGGACGATGAACACGAGCAGGAACGTCATGATCCCGAGAGCGAGCACGAGCACGATCATCGGATACACCATCGCGGCCACGACCTTGTTCTTGATCTTCTGGGCCTTCTCCTGGAATTCGGCGAGACGCGTCAGGACCACTTCAAGCACGCCGCCCAGCTCGCCGGCTTTCACCATGTTGACGTAGAGATCGTTGAAGATGCGCGGGTGTTGGGCGAGCCCTTCCGAAAACGTGCTCCCGCCCTGGACGGAGTCCGCGAGTTTGTTGATCGTCCCTTTCAACACCGGATCGCGCTCCTGTTTCGCGAGCACGTTCAGGCCGCGGAGCAACGGCAATCCGGCATCGATCAAAGTGGCGAGCTGCCTGGTGAAAATCATTAGCACCTTCGGCTTCACCGTCTTTCTCTGGAACAGGACGATGTTCTTGCTGCCGGCCTTCCGCTCCGCGCGCGGGGCCTTGGTTTTTTTTGGGCGCGCCGTTTTCGTCGCTACCGCAGGCGCGGCGCTCTCTTCATAAACGTGAGTCGGGAAGTAACCGGCCCGGCGCAGCTCGCCGATCGCGTCGTTCGTCGAACCCGCATCGACCAGCCCGGTCGATTCCTGTCCGCGCGCATCGAGAGCGACGTAAGTATAGCGCGGCATGGATCGCTACGCTAAAGCTCCAAACTCCAACATCCAAGCTCCAAAGAAACACCAAACTTTAAGAAACTAATCGTAACGTCCTTCGCGTTGTTTGGAGCTTGATGTTTGGAATTTCTCTGGTGCTTGGAGCTTGGAATTTGGAGCTTCCGTCAGGTGTATTTCAGCACTTCCTCGATCGTCGTGTCGCCGGCGAAAATGCTGCGCAATCCGTCCTGCCGCAGCGTCACCATCCCCAGCTCGACGGCTTTTTCTTTCAACGTCACCGTGGGCGCTCGTTCGTTGATCAGTTCCCGCAGCGGATCGGTGATCTTCATCAACTCGTAGATACCTTTGCGACCTTTGTAACCAGTCTGGTTGCAGGTGTCGCATCCTTTCCCGTAGAAAAAATTCTTCGCGCCGATATCGCGACGGGAAAGACCGAGCTGTTCCAGGAGCGCTTCACTCGGCTGATATGTCGCGCGGCATTGCGGACAAATGCTCCGGAGCAGCCGCTGCCCGAGCACAGCTTCGAGCGTGGAAGAAATCAGGAACGGTTCCACGCCCATGTCGATCAGGCGCGTGATCGCGCCCGGCGCGTCGTTCGTGTGGAGCGTGGTGAAAACGAGATGGCCGGTCAACGATGCCTGGATGGAAATCTGCGCCGTCTCGAGGTCGCGCGTTTCACCCACCATGATCCGGTCCGGGTCCTGCCGCAGAAAGGCGCGGAGCGCCCGGGCGAAGGTGAGGCCGATCGCTTCGTTCACCGGCAACTGCACGATCCCTTCCAGATCGTACTCGACCGGCTCCTCCGCCGTCAGCAATTTCGAATCGATCGTGTTGATCCGGCGCAGGCAGGAATAAAGCGTTGTCGTTTTTCCCGAGCCGGTCGGCCCCGTGACAATGAAGATGCCGTTCGGCCGGTGGATGATTTCGAGAACGTAATCGTAGATGTAATCCGGCAACCCGAGCGCTTCGAGATCGAGATTGACGGTCGAACGATCGAGCACGCGCAACACCACGCTCTCGCCGAATTGCGTCGGCAACGTCGAGACACGGAGATCGACATTCCGCCCGGCGACATTTTTCTGGATGCGCCCGTCCTGCGGCAGCCGGCGCTCGGCGATGTTCATGTTCGCCATCACTTTCACGCGGGAAATAACCGGCAGCGCGAGGTGTCGCGGCGGCGGCGCCATTTCGTAGAGCGCGCCGTCCACGCGGTAACGGATTTTGAATTCGTTCTCGAACGGCTCGAAGTGGATGTCGCTCGCCCGGTCCTGGATCGCCTGAAACAAAATCAGGTCGACGAACCGGATAATCGGCGTGGCGTTCGCCTCGGCTTCGACGGCGGATGCGCTTTCGTCCGTGCCGCGCAACGCCAGCAGCTCGCCGGTTTCGCCGAGCTGCTTGAGGATGTCTTCCATGCTCGAGCTGTCGCTGCCGTAGTAACGCTTGATCCGTTCCTCGACTTCCTCGGCCGGCGCCACGACGACATGCACGTCTTTGCCGAGCGCGAAATGCAAATCTTCCGCCGCCCGCAGATCGAGCGGATCGACCAGCGCGACACTCAGGGTATTATCGCTCACCGCGATCGGCAGTGCGCGATGGAGTCGCGCCAGCCCGCCCGGAATCAGTCGCAATATCTCCGGGGAGATTTCGTTTCCAGTCAGCTCCACGAAGTCCGTCCCGAGCGCGTCGGCGATGACCTGATAAAAACCGTGGTGATCGACGAACCCGCTATCGATCAACGCCTGCTCGATGTTTTTCCCGTTGAGCTGCGCCTCCTGCAAAACGTCCTCGACCTGCGCGGGCTGAAGAACCCGCTGCTCGACGAAAATATCAGCGACCTGTTGCGCGTTCATGTCTTCATCTGGGGAGCGCACGCGCCTCGCGTGCTGGCGAGCGCGCCCTCGCGATCGCGAACTTTTCCGAAGATTGTTTTGGCGAGGGCGCCAAAACCAGCACGCGAGGCGCGTGCGCTCCCCAGAGCTGGATTCTCCCGCTCTTCTTCAATTTACATCTCCCAATGTTATCGAAATCACTTCCTCGGCCGAGGTGAGGCCGGCGAGAACTTTGCGCACGCCGTCTTCGCGCAACGTCCGCATTCCGAGTTCCCGGGCGCGCTGGCGCAGCATTAGGGTCGAGCGCCGGTTGTTGATCATGTGCCGGACGTTGTCGTCGATGACGAAAATCTCGAAGATTCCCATCCGGCCTTTGTAACCCGTCTGCCGGCATTCCTCGCAGCCGACCGGTTTCATGACCTGGGCATCGGCCAGCTGCCCTGGCTCGAGGTTCAACGCGCGCAGGTCCGTCTCGCTCAACTCTCCCGGCTGTTTGCAGTTCGAGCAGAGCCGCCTAACGAGTCGTTGCGCCATGATCGCCCGCACCGAAGAAGCGACCAGGAACGGCTGGACCCCGATGTCCACCAGGCGCGCCACCGCCGATGGCGCGTCGTTCGTGTGAAGCGTGCTGAAAACGAGATGGCCGGTGAGGCTCGCGTTCGTCGCGATCGTCGCCGTCTCCAGGTCGCGGATCTCGCCGATCATGATCACGTTCGGCGCCTGCCGCAGAATCGAGCGGAGCGCGACCGGGAAGGTCATGCCGACGTCGGCGTTCACCTGCACCTGGTTGATGCCATTCATCTGGTACTCGATCGGCTCCTCGACCGTGATGATCTTGCGGTCCGGTTTGTTGATGTAGTTCAGGCACGAATAGAGCGTGCTCGTTTTTCCCGAACCGGTCGGACCGGTCACGAGCAGGATGCCGTCGGGCAGGCGCAGCAAGCGCTCGAACGTCTCCTGGTCGTCGCTGAAAAATCCCAGCTCCGGCAGCCCGAGCATCAGGCTCGATTTGTCGAGCACGCGCATGACGACGCTCTCGCCGTGGTTCGTCGGGATCGTGGAAACCCGGAGATCGATCGGTTTCCGCGCGATCTTCACCTGGATGCGTCCGTCCTGCGGGAGGCGCTTTTCCGCGATGCTCATCGAGCCGGTCATGATCTTGAGCCGGCTCACGATGGCGGATTGCAGCCGCTTCGGCGGCGCCTGCATTTCCTGGAGAACGCCATCGATCCGGAACCGGACCCGGAATTTCTTGTCGAGCGGCTCCAGATGCACGTCGCTGGCGCCGAGCCGATGCGCTTCGATGAGAAGCATCGAGACCATCCGGGTGATCGGCGCGTCTGCTTCATCAGCGCCGCCGATGTCGCCGCCCTCGACGATCTCGAGACCGAACTCGACATCGTGCCCGATTTGTTGCGCGAGAATGTCCGACGCTTCGTCCGCCGTCCCGTAATATTTTATGAGCGCCTGCCGAATTTTTTCCGGGCTCGCGCAGACCAGCTCGATCTCGCGTTGCAACAGGAAGCTAAGGCTGTCGATCGTGTCGATATCGAGCGGATCGCTCACCGCCACGATCAACCCGCTCTCGCCGAAACCGACCGGGATGACCTTGAAGCGCCGCGCGTCTTCCGCGCGAATCTGGTTGATCACGTCCGGCGGAATGACCTTGGCCGCGAGATCGACCCAATCCATGTGGGCCTGTGCCGCCAGGCTGCGCGAGACGTCGACGTCGGAGACGATCCCGTCCTTGATGAGCAAATCGACGGCGTTGCCGCTGCTGCCGTTCAGCCGCGACCTGGCATTCTCGATCTGGGAACGCGTGACGAGTCCCGCGTCCTCGAGAAGTTTCAGCACGTAATCTTCTTTTGCCTGCATGAAGTTCCGGAAGCTTAGAAAAGTTGTCTCGATTATCCAAGCGCCTTAACGGCCGCCAATCTGGAAGTTCCTCAGCCTCCCAGATACATCCCTGCTTTACTGACGCCGCGATTTTGAAGACAAGAAAGCCTGCAGCCGGACTACACGCGAAAACTAATCCGCCAATGAAAAGAATCATTCCCGTCGCCCTCGTCCTGGCGCTTGTGGCCATTTGCGCCCACTCCGCGCGGGGGACTACAAAGGGCCTCAGCCAGATCGTGACGCCGGACTTGCAGGCGCCCGGGGATTTCTCGCTGAGTTTTCAGGCCGAAAGTATGAAGATCGGAAACCCGTACCAATTGCAGGGTGAGCTTGGGCTGACCAAATGGGCGGAGGTGGCGGTCTTCAAGGGATTCAAGCCTAACGAGCTAATTTTCGGGACCGAGTTCGCCTTGATCCAGAAAGAACCGTTTCTGCTTTCGACCGGTTTCGTGAACTGGTCACCGCACAGTCACGTCGATCCCCAGCCTTACATTGAGGCGGGCTACTGGTCCGAGCATCACAAAGTGATCGTGGGCGCCATCCACGCCGGCTATCGCAACGAAGCGATCCTCGGTTACGCCTACGACTTCAACAAAAAATTGCGTGCCCAGGTGGATTTCCAGAGCGGTTCGGGCAATTCAAGCACGCTCGGGTTTACCTGGAACATTACCGACGACTTCCAGGTGAATCCCGCAGTCTACGTCACCAACGACAAGCCCCACGACATTCTTGGCTACGTCGTTTTCACCTACACGTTTCATCTTTGGAACAAAGACAAGGCGCGCGACAACGAAAAAGCCGGAGCGCAATAGCGCCACGTTCTCAGAACCTCACGCCGAAACTGGCCCGCAGACGATAGTCAGGGACGGCTTGAAGCGCGGTGTTATCGATGGAGACGGGCAACTCGGCGGCGAATTCGGCGCTGAATTTGCCGTGAGAAGCGATGAGGCGCGGGCCGAGGAAGACGGAGGTGATGCCAGTGTCTTCGGCGGGCTGGCCGCGAAAGCGATCGACGTCCTTGTGCTCGCCGGAGCAGGCGAATTGGAGGCCGACGATCGTCTGGCGATTCCGCACGAAGTAGTAGCCGGGCCCGCCGCTCCAGGAGAGATCGTTCGCGAAGTTGTACTGGTGCGCCCCGTCGCCTCGCAGAGTGAACTGGGTGTCGGCCTGAAAGAAAAACGATTTGTAACGGAGAGAAGTTTGTCCGCCAATGATCGCATCGTAGGAGCCGGTACCGAGAGTGAGATCGTGGCCGTGAATTCCGCTCTCGGGCGCGCCGGGCACGATGACTTCGTTGAATTCTTCCTTGAGACGGCTGGTGCCGCCGGTGGGAAATTTTATGCCGCCGATCAGGAGAGCTGACGCGGTGAAGTCGGGATCGTGAACTTCGAAGTGTGGGTTCTTCGGATCACCGACGCTCGCCTGGTGATGTTCGCCCCCGGTCGTGTGAAAGAGAACGAATTTGCCCAGTAACGAAACGTCGCCGAGGCCTGACTCTGTTCCGCGATCAATCGCGAAACCTTCGGGGCGCGCGAAGGAGCGATAGATGAACGGCACGTTGACCTGCAGAGCGAACCGCGAATTGAAATTGTACCCCGCGACGAACTGCGTGATCGAGCTGTCGAGATATTGGCCCGTCGGGTTGTCCACTTCTTCGCCATTGAACTGAAGCGTGCCGAAGTGAGTGAATTGTTCTGCGATTGCGCCGTAGACATGGTTCAGCCAGTTTCCGCGCTCGATCGCGGCCGGGGCGGTTTGGCCGAAGGCCGAGACGTTTGCTTCTGCCATCGCGTCGATCTGGGGCGTGTAGCAACCGCAGAGATCGCAGGCCTGCGCCGCTGACACGGCAGCGGCGAACAAGAGCGCAAACAGCGAGGGTCGAAAAGGACGGGGCATGCGGCGTTACGGTAGCGGCGGTGGATGACCGCCGCTACACGAACGCAAGTCAATCCTCGGTGATGATTCCGAACAGCCCGTGCGCTTCATCGGCGATGCCGGCGGTGAAATAGACTCCGCCACCAAGCGGGAGCAGATCCCACAGACCATCGAACTGGAGCGGTGTGCCATCGGCTCGGCTCAGCGTTTCCAGAAAGGCGCCGGTCATCGGATCGTAGTTGTTGATCTTGCCGTCGCCGAAGTTGCCCACCCAGAGTTTACCTTCGACGAGCGCAAGACCCCAAGGAGCGTTGAGGTTGCCGTTGGAAACGACGCGCCGAAGAAAGTTGCCGCTCGTGTCGAACGCGTCCACGAAACCATTCCCGGGCCCGGCGACTTCATCTTCCTTCTTCGAGTCCTGGAGCGCGTAGGCGACATAAACCTGGCCGTTGAGATTGTGGATGCCGAAGGGCGCATAGCCAGCTGGCAGATTCGGATCGACGAAGCCGCCGGGATTCACCGGCTGGAAGTTTTCATTGTAGGTCTCGACGCGGCCCGCATGGAAATTCGTCACGAAGAGAAAATTGTGGCCGTTGGCGACTCCCAGGGTCGCGCCTTTGTAGATCGCGCGGTTGCTGCCGTCGGTCGTGCCGTTATCGATGGCGACAATAGCGTGCGTTCCATCGAGCGCCGGGTTCCAACCCGAGATCGTGCCGTCTTCGCTGACGAAGATGAATCGGGCCGGTTGCGAGTTGCCGTTCTTCGTGACTTTAAAGAACGAGGTGCTGTTGAAGACAATGCCGGTTGGATTGCCGCCCTCTTTGTTTCGCGCGCTGGTCGGAATCGTGACAACCAGCGGGTTTTTGCTGCCGTCCTGCCGATAGAGTGTGGAAACGCCGGTGCCGTTATCCGCGACCCAGATCGTGCCGCCGGATGAGGCGGCCATGCCCCATGGATTGACGAGATCGCGGTCGGTATGCAGGGCCGCGCCGGCGATGTCGGATTGGAGATTCGACCAGCTGTAGGTATCGGCCCGCGCGGGGAGGGCGGCGAACAAAACGGTCGTGAGCAATAACAGAACAAGGAAGCGAATTACTTTCATGGAGAAGATCCTTTCTTCGGGTTGAATTTTGTCTTCCGCACGCAAAGACCTGCGGCTGGGGTCGCAAGCGTTGAAAAGTAACGCGGCTGTTACTTTTGACCCCGAGGGGGTTTCTCCTCTTGGGTTGCGATTAAACCTTCGGCGTGAACTGGGCGAGATCGTAGATGCCGAGCTTCTTTTCGATCTGCGCAACCTTGTCGACCATCTTCTCGAACCCGTCATCGCCGAAGAGCTCGTCCTCCTTCTTTTCGAAATCTTCGCCTAACGAGTCGAACTCGTGCGCGCTGACGATGCCGCGAAAGGCCGGGAAGAGCACGGTGTCCTCGCGCGCCTCGTGTGGATTGTACATGCGGATGAACTGCCGCATCGAGTCGGCCAGCTTGCGGCGGTCATCCGGATTCTTCAGCGCCTGATTCGTGGCGAACTGCGTCGTGATATCCGTCAGCCGGCGCCCGCCCTGATGTTGCTGCAAGAGCACATCGACGAGGTCGGTGAGCCTGTTCGCTTTCTTGAAGCGCGGGAAAAGGAAGTTTTCCTCCAGCTTTTCGTGATAATCCTCGACGAAGTCGCGGATGATCTTCGCCGATTGGGCGATTGGCTCCAGCGGCAAATCCTCGTTCGCTTCCATTCGACGGAGTGCCTCGCCGTAGACGAGCAGGATCCGCTTCAGCACGCCATGCTCACGCATCAGGTCCTCCGGCGGCGAAACTTCGTTGTCCTTCTTTTCTTCCTCCTTCCCGAGCAGGTTGCCCGCTGTCGTGGCGATGGACGAGGCAATGACAATGCCACCGGCCTTGATGAATTTTCTGCGGGTCGAGCGTTCGATCGAGTTCATGTTATTTAGACGCATCTGCCTACTATTCGCTCGATAATCGCGTTCGCCTGGCATGGAAGCCTTAGAAGTCGAAGGCGACCGTCCCGTAGAATCCGCGTCGCTGTCCGAACTGCGGCGCCCCGACACCGATGCCGCTGCCGTCACGCAATTGGTAGGTCTTGTCCAACAAGTTCACGACATCGAACCGAACGAGAACGGAGCTTTTCGCGCCGAGCTTGAACCGGCGTTGCAGGCTGAGATTAAAGGTCTCGTAAGGACGATTCTTCATCGTGTTGGCAAATCCGCGGCGTAATCCGTTCCCGTAAAGTCCGTCGATCGCCGCTTTCCAATCATTCCAAGTGTAAGAAACGCCGGCCGAACCGGTGAAACGTTGATCGTGGTCGAGGAAAACCCAGTGGTTGCTGATGTAGGCGAGCTCATCGGGATCGAAGAGGAACTGCGCGGAGCTGACCTGGGTTCCGCGGGCCCATTCGTAGCCGGCATTAACGTAAGCGGAGAACGGACCGTGGTCGTAGCTGGAAGTAATTTCGCCGCCATAGATTTCGCCACGCTCGTAATTGAACGATGAGAGAATGAGGGCCTGGCCGAACTGGCCTTCGTCGAGCGTCGAGTGCGAACTCTTATAAAACCCGTCGAGTCCAAGGTTAAATCCTTCGGCGATTTGCTGGGTCACGCCGACATCGAAGTAGTGTGCCCGCTCGGAGGTCACCGGTGAATTGTCGGTGATCGCCGATTCGTTCGTTGTGCCGGCGAATTTGGCAATCGTGCTTTGATCGACATTTTCCAGCGGCGGCGGCGTAAAGTAGCGCGCGTAGCCTGCGTGAATCGCAGTCCCTTTGACGGGTTCGTAAACCAAACTAATCCGCGGGCTGAGCTGGTTTTCCGTCGAGAACGCATTCACAAAATCGAGGCGCCCGCCAAAATTAATGGTGAGCTGCTCGAATGGTTTCCATTCGTCCTGCAAATAGAAACCGTAGAAGTAGCCATACTTTTGACTGTTATCGACGACCCGGAGCGGGACATCGCTCGTCTGGGTGCCATTCGCGTCGACGGGAAACACGAGGGTCGCTGTGCCGACCGTGGCGTGCTGTTCGCTGAAAATAAAACCGCCCCGGAGGGTGTGCTGGTCGTTGAGCTTGTAGCTCGAATCGAACTCGAATCCGTTCGAGACAATGTCGCGATCCACCCGCGAAGCGACGCCGTTGAAAATCAAATCGCCGACTTCATCCGGACGGAATAACACGGAACTGTAGCGCGTAAAAATGGACGCCTGCATGCTGAAAGCGTCCGCTTTTTTCTGGTAGGTGAGGATCGCGTAGGAAGATTGTTCGGTCTGGTTCTCGTTGAGCTTCGACGAGTCGAAATCCGATCTTCCCATATCGGTGAATGCGCCCGCTTGCCCCGGATTGTTGGCGATCTGGAAGTCGCTGTGATTTCCACTCACGAGAAGCGTGAGGCGGCTCGTGTCATCATAAATGTAGGAGAAATAGCCGAACAGTTTGTATTGGTCGGTATCGTCGTGGATCGGGTTGCTGCTGCCGGTGGGATTCTCAATCCCAATGCCGCTATGCAAGTAACTGGTCGACACATAGGAGCTGAGTTTCCCGGTCACGTTCCCAAACTCGAAGCTCGGCTTGATCGTGTCGAAACTTCCGATGTAAATGGACGCTTCGCTTTGTTGGAAGGCGGCTCCGCTTTTGGTGTGAATGTCAACCACCCCAGTGTTGCGGAAGCCGAATTGCGCCGGGAGCGCGCCGGTGATGAGCGAGATGTTGTCGGCGAAGCGCGTCTCGAGTTCCTGGCCGAAGCCGGGAATGCTTTCGGGCAGAAGCACGTCGTCGATGCGGTATTGCAGGTTGGCGTGCTCGCCGCGGACGTGCAGTTGTCCGAAGGAATCCTGGGCCACGCCGGGGAATCGCAGAATGGTTTGATTGAACGAGGCGTTTTCGCCCTGGGCCTGGGAATCGAGCCGGTCGGGGCCGACCGTGTAACGGGTGGCGCCGAGGCTCGGGACAATCTGCTCGCGCGAGATGTCCAGCTCCTGGCTTTGGACGACGACGCGATCAGTCTCAGCCGTGGTGGCCGGGGTGGGTGAGGCCGTTGGTCGAACGGCATCCTGGGCAGACGCGAAGCTCGCAATGGCGAACAGCGCTGCTGTGATCATCAGAAATTTTTTCATGAATAATTTTTTTGAAAGTCATTGGTGTGAAGTGCGGGTTGCTGCGGCGCTCGCAGGGCGAGGGCGCAATGGTTAGGTGGGCGTGCACGGAATCCGTGCCGCAAGGCGCGCGGCGAATCGAAAACGCCGAATCACCGCGCGAGAACGCGGCTGGAGTCTGTGCTAGGCGAGGACCGGTGGCGCGTGCTCGAGAAGGCGCGCGCTCCTGAAAGGCGAAGCGACCCAGACCGGGTGCAGCGCCGGGACAAAACAGAATTGCAGGACGGGAACAGGAACCGCGACCAGCGGCGCCGGCTCCTGATAGTTGCCGGAGGTGGCGAGCGTCACGGCGCATTCATGCCGGGGCGCCTGGGCATCGGAGTGGATCAGCTCGTGCCACTGCGGCATCGCACTGAGGGCGAGCGCCGAGAGAAGCGAAGCACAGAGCCAGGCCGCCAGCGCTCTGCGAATCACGGTGGGCGTTGATTCCCGTCTCATCGAACTGGATTCTTCGGAGCGTTTGCCCCAAACGCAAGAGCTTTTCGCCGACCGGTGGATTAACCGATTTTCTTTTTCGCTCGATTATCGGAAGCTGGCGATGTGAAAGCGCTTTGGGCCGCGGCGATTTTCGGACTGAGTCTTTTGGCGGCGCGTGGCCAGGAAGTGACGTTGCCGCCGATTGTAGTGACGGGAACGTTCGAGCTGCGGCAGACGCCGTCGACCATCGATCTTTTCACGCTGCATTTGCAGAGACAGATGGTGACAAAGCGAACGGTGGAGGAAATGGTAGCGCGGTCGCCGCTCTTCTACGCGCGATTTTGGGCCTACATTCCGATGCGGCTGGAATCGTCCTCTGGCGATTCTTCGCAGTTCTTCACGCCGAGTTATCTCACGACGGACTATCGGAACGCCGAACGCGCGCTCCAGGAATCACGCAAGCAATCGCTGTTCGACGCACGGTAGGCGGCAAGGTGTAGGGGCGCGTGTCCTCACGCGCGAAGCTGCTTTGGCGGAGGCGAGATTCCTCCCTTGCGGCTGAGACAGCCGCCGCTCCATCAGCGGCCGCGATCAACGATCGGCCACAGGGCGCACGAGGCCTTCATGGAATAATCGTCGAGCGCAGCTGCGCCTCGAATTCACACAACTGTCACTTCTCCGCCATCTGTCCGTAACAATCGTTCTCCAGGGTTGCGCATACAGACAAAACGCCGCGGGGCGCAGTGCTCCCGGCCTTAACCCAACCGCAGAAACAAGGAGAACAAATGTTACGGAATTATTTCGTGTTCATCGCCATCGGGGCTGGCTTGGTCCTCGCCAGCATTAGCGCGCGCGCGCAGGATGCCGGGGCGCTGCTCGACCTGCTCGTGAAGAAACGCCTCATCACCGACCAGGAAGCTGAGGAAGTGCGCGGCGAGCTGACCCGCGATGTGGCCACGACTGCGGCTGGCAAATGGAAAATTTCAGCGCCGATCACCGAGATCGAATTATACGGCGACCTGCGGATGCGTTATGAAGCCCGGACGGGCGAGGCCGGTTTGCCCGATCAGATCACGCCCGCGGGTGAGAACACGCAGCGCAATCGCTTTCGCTACCGCTTGCGCCTCGGCCTGCGTGGCACGTTATCGGACGATTGGTTCTTCGGTCTGCGCCTCGAGACCAGCTCGAACCCGCGCTCGACCAACGTCACGATCGGCGACGAAGCGAGTGGAGGTCCCTTCTCGAAGGGGAGCGACGGCCTCAACGTCGGCCAGGCGTATCTCGGCTACAAAGGCATCCGCGACGTCACCCTCACCGCCGGCCGCATGCCCAATCCGCTCGTTACCACCTCGATGGTCTGGGACGCGGACATCAACCCGGAAGGGCTCGCGGAACAATGGAAGCACACGTTCAACATCTCGTTAGGCGGCGGCCAGACTTCGGCGGCGACTTACGACAAGGATGGGAAAGCCATCGCGGGCGTAACCTCGGAGCCGACCAAGATCTCGATCGATCTGTTCGCGAACTTCGCGCAGTTCATTTACGACGATTCTAACCCGGAAGACCCGGTTGGTCCTCGCTCGGTCACAGGCGGGCGACGCGTTCCAAACGCCGACGCACTTTTGCTCGCGTGGCAGGTCGGCGCGAAGATCAATTTCACCAAGGACGTTTTTCTCCAGTTCGCGCCGACCGTCTACAATTACACCGGCAACGGCGACAGCTTTAACATCCACTTCGTCGGCGATCCGAATTTCCGGGTCGGCGCCGCGACCGTTTCGCCTAACCAGACCGGCATCAACAGCCTGTTGGTTTTCGATATGCCCGCGGAGTTCGACTGGAAATTTGGCGAAATCCCGATGCGCGCCTTCGCCGATTTCGCGGTGAACCTGGAGGGCGACGATCGCGCCATCGCCGCCGGTCATCCGAATAAGGGCGACCAGCGTTACGCGTATCAGGTCGGCCTCGGTATCGGCAAAATTAAACAGAAACACGACATGTCGCTGGAAGTGTTCTGGCAGCACGTCGAGCAATTCGCGTTGGACCCGAACCTGGTGGATTCCGACCTTTACGATAGCCGCGTGAACATGGAAGGCGTGGCCATCCGCGGAGGATACGCGATCAGCGATGCCGTGACCTTTAACCTTACCTACGGCTACGGCCGGCAGATCGATCACGATCTCGGCACCGGCGGCGTCGGCGACGCCTTCACCATCAATCCGCTCAGAAAATATCAGATCTTTCAGGCCGACCTGAATGTGAAGTTCTAACAACTGGGACTAACAATTGGGACGGGCAGCGCCCGTCCCTCCAACAACAAATAAAATATGAAACTCACTCATCCCCTAGCCGCTCTCGCACTCGCTTTCGTCACTGTCGAAGCGCGCGCCGAAAAACTCGTCATCAAAGGCTCCGACACTCTCGGCGCGAAACTCGTGCCGCAGCTCGCCGAGCAATTCAAGGCGCAACACCCCGGCACTACTTTCGACATCGCTGCCGAAGGCTCGACCACCGGCATCGCCGCGATCATCGATGGCACGGCGCAAATTGGCATGTCCAGTCGGCGAGCCAAGCCCCCCGAAGTTGCCGCTGCCTCTGCGAAAGGCGTTCATATGAAACCGACGATCGTCGCTTACGATGGCATCGCAGTGATCGTGAACTCGGCTAACTCCGTGAAGAGCCTGACCAAGAAGCAGGTCGAACAAATCTTTACCGGTGAAGTGACCGATTGGAGCGCGGTGGGCGGATCGGGTGGAAAGATTTCGATTTACACTCGCAATACTTCTTCCGGCACCTACTCCGATTTCAAGGAGCTGGCGATGAAGAAGCGCGATTATGCGGGCGCCTCGCAGAAGATGGCCGGCAACGAACAGATCGCGGCCGAGGTCGGCAAAAATCCGAACGGCGTCGGCTACGTCGGCCTGGCTTATACGAAAGCCGGCGGCGTCAAGGTAATGCCGATCGATGGCGTCTTGCCGTCCGTGCAGAGCGTTCACGCCAAGACCTATCCCTACGCGCGCCCGACGTTCTATTACACCAACGGCGAACCGACCGGTCTCGCCAAACAGTTTCTCGATTTCACGATCAGCGGCGCCGGCCAGAAGATCGCCGCGCAGGTCGGCTTCGTTCCAATTCCGTAAGACAAGACAACGCAGTTAGAACAACAACACGCAGCGGCGAAAGCCCGCCGGCTTCTCCCCGGCGGGCTTTCTATTTGGCAAACGCAGGGAGGGCCTCAGCGCCCTGCTTCCTTGCTTGACTATATTCCTAAATAGGAATATAGATTTGCCATGAAACTCGCTGATCTGCGCTCCGTCCTCGAAAGGCATCCCGATTCTTTCCCGCGTTTTGTCTTACCGGAAGGCGACTTTATTCCGCCGCACGCCCATGTCACCGAGGTCGGCCACGTCGTGAAAAACTTCATCGATTGCGGAGGTGTGCTTGGAAAAAGCGAAACCGTGCTGCTCCAAACGCACGTGGGTCAGGATACCGACCACCGGCTGAAAACCGACCGGTTCGCGAAGATCCTCGAGCTCGGGAAGCGGGTCCTGCCGCACGACCAGCTCGAAGTCGAGGTCGAATACGATTGTTGCGTGGTTGCGCAGTATCCGGTTTCGGAAGCGAAGCCCGCCGGCAAACATCTGGACGTGGTTCTCGGCAAGCGCCGCACCCAATGTCTCGCGCAGGAGCAACGCAAAGCCGCAGGGGCGACGGAGGCCTGCTGTGCCACCGCGGCGACCTGCTGCTAATCCCGATGGATCTCGTTCACATCTACCAATGCTTCTGCGACCGGACCCGGCTTCGGATCCTGAATCTGCTCTCGCAATCGCCGCTTTGTGTCTGTCATTTCCAGGCGATTCTCGGCGAGTCGCAGGTAAAAATTTCCAAACACCTCGCTTACCTTCGCGACCGCGGAATGGTGAAGGTGGAGCGCGACCAGAACTGGATGGTTTATTCGCTTCTGGGTAAACCTGCGCCGGAACTGGAAAGCAATCTCAAGTGCCTGCAGGATTGCATCCAATCGGATCCTCTCTTCGCCCGCGATCTAGGGAAGCTCGCGTCGATTCGGAAAAGTTGTTGCGAGCCCAGGACCGCGTTTCACGAATCCGACCGCGACCGGAGACGATATGGCAAAGCAAAACGTCCTTTTCATCTGCGTTCATAACAGCGCCCGAAGTCAGATGGCGGAGGCCTGGCTGAACGAAATCTGCGGCGATCATTTCGCGGCGGAAAGCGCCGGCCTCAAGCCGGGCACGATCAATTCGCTCGTCGTGGCCGTGATGAACGAAGCCGGCATCGATCTTTCGGGAAAGAAAACCCGGGCGGTCTTCGACGTTTGGAAGTCCGGCAAGTTGTTTCAATACGTCATCAGCGTCTGCAGCGAAGCGGAGGCGAAAGGCTGCCCGATTTTTCCCGGCCCAACCACGCGGCTGCACTGGCCTTTTCCCGACCCTTCGCAGGTGACCGGCACCCGGGAGGAAAAGCTGCAACAGGTCCGGGAGATCCGCGACGCGATCCGGGCCAAGGTCGAGCGATGGTGTGTGGATATCGGCGTCGCTGACGGTGAAGAAGCGGGGCACGGGTGAAGAAATACGCCGCCGAATTCATTGGGACGTTCGCACTCGTTTTCGCCGGGACTGGCGCCATCGTCATTAACGAGGTCAGCCACGGCGCGATCACGCACGTCGGCATCGCGCTTACCTTCGGCCTCGTTGTGTTGGTGATGATTTACACGCTGGGCGACATCTCAGGCGCGCACATTAATCCGGCCGTCACGATTGGCTTTTGGCTCTCGCGCCAATTGGCCGGACGCGAAGTGCTGCCGTACATCGTCAGCCAATCCGCCGGCGCCCTCGCTGCCAGCGGGATCGTGCGGCTCCTGTTCCCGGATAACCGCCTGCTGGGCGCGACTCAGCCAGCCGGCGCCGCGTTGCAATCTTTCGTTTTGGAGTTCTTGCTTACCGCCTTGCTGATGTTCGTGATTCTCGCGGTCTCGACCGGTTCGCCGGTCCGATTAGCGGCGCCTCGATGAATCCTGCGCGTTCGCTCGGGCCCGCGCTTGTCTCGGGACAAATCGCGAACCTCTGGATTTATCTCACCGCCCCCGTCATTGGGGCTGGTTTCGGAGTGCTCTGCTGTCGCTGCATCCGCGAACCCGGTTGTTGTTCAGGGCGCCGTTTCGAGCGGAGCTGATCACTTAGCCGCAGACGCGGAATGCTGGTGCCGGATGTCCTCGGCGGCCGCAGCATACACGGCATCCTCAGCCATGTTCGTCGCGTGATCGCCGACGCGTTCGAGGCAGCGCGAAACAAAAATCAGATTCAAATAACCGCGCAGCTGTTCCGGATCCTCCGCCATCCGCTCGATCAAGCGGCGACCAGTCGCGCGGTTCAGCTCATCCAGGCCGTCGTCGCGCGGCACTATGGAACGCGCCAGATCGACGTCGGCGCGGACGTAGGCGTCGATCGCGTCTTTGAACATCGCCATGGCGTGCGCATGCATCGGCCGGATCAGTTCGGCTTCGGGTAACGCCGGATGCTGATTCAGTTTGCGCGCGCGCCGGGCGATGTTGGTCGCCTGGTCCGCCATGCGCTCGAGATTCGACGAAAGCTTCATCGCCGAAACCACCCGCCGCAGATCGGACGCGACGGGTTGAAATCGGAGGAGCAGATCGATCCCGTCCTTGTCGACCTGCTTTTCGAGTTGGTCGATTTCTTCGTCGTCGGCGATCGCAATCGCGCAAAGCTCGTCATCGCGTTGGAGGAGACCGGTAATGGCGCGGTCGAGGCTGCGCTCCGTCAGGCTCGACATCAGGAGGACGTTATTGCGCAAGGAAGCGAGTGCGTCGTCGAAGGTGCCAAGAATGTGTTTGGGTGCAATCATGTTTTCTTCTGTAGCGGCGGTCTATGACCGTCGCATTCTCTTATGTATCAAATCGGCGACGCTCATAGAGCGCCGCTACAGTTAACCGAAACGACCCGTTATGTATTCCTCCGTTTGCCGCTGGCGGGGATTGGAAAAGATTTTGGCGGTGCCATCGAACTCGATCAGGCGGCCGAGATAAAAGAAAGCGGTATGGTCGGAGCAGCGGCCGGCCTGCTGCATGTTGTGAGTGACGATCACGATCGTGTATTGCTGTTTTAATTGCCGGATCAGCTCTTCCACTTTCGCCGTCGCAATCGGGTCGAGCGCGGAGCACGGCTCGTCCATCAGGATGATCTCGGGCTCGACCGCGAGCGCGCGCGCGATGCAGAGACGCTGCTGCTGGCCGCCGGAAATCCCGTAACCGCTCACGTGGAGCCGGTCTTTCACTTCATCCCAAAGCGCCGCGGAACGCAGGCTCCGTTCGACGGCTTCGTCGATCAGGGTCCGCTTCGTGATCCCCGCGATCCGCAACCCGTAGGCGACATTATCGTAAATCGATTTCGGGAACGGATTCGATTTCTGGAACACCATGCCGACCCGCCGCCGGAGATCGACCACGTCCACCCCGGGAGCATTGATGTCGATGCCTTCGATCTCGACCGAGCCCCGCGTGATGCGGGCGCCGTCGATGAGATCGTTCATGCGGTTGAGGCAGCGCAGCAGCGTTGTCTTGCCGCAACCCGAGGGTCCGATGAAGGCGGTCACCGCGCGCGGCGCGATGCTCAACGTCACGTCGTGCAAAACCTGGTGATCGCCGTAGGCGAAATCCAGCTGCTTGATCTCGATCAGGCCCCGCCGGACTTCGGGCCCGCTCGCAGTGATCTGTGAGGTTTTCTCCGGCATCTCAACGACGCTTACCATGATAGACGACTCCGGCTTCGTTCTCGTAAAACAATCGATGTGAGCGCGATCAGCATCACGAGAAAAAGAAAGACGAACGCGCTGCCGTATTGGACCCGCTCCGTGTATTCGTTTTGCGGAATCTTCGAGCTGACGACGTAAATGTGATAGGGCAACGCCATCACGCCCTGGAAAAAGAAATCGGTGAAGCGCGCGACCTGCCAGGGCATTTCATCTTTCATCGCGTAGGCGGCGGTGAACATAATCGGCGCCGTCTCGCCCGCCACTCGCGCGATGCCGAGAATCGACGAAGTCAGAATTCCCGGCAATGCGTAAGGCAAAACGTTTTTGCGGATCGTTTGCCATTTGCTGGCGCCGAGGGCGAGCGAGCCTTCGCGTAAGCCTTGCGGCACGGCCCGGAGCGATTCCTCGCTCGCGGTAATGATCGCCGGGAGAACCATGAGCCCGAGCGTGAACCAGCCCGCGATGAGCGACACATTCCAGCCGAAGAAAATCACGAACAATCCAAAACCGAAGAGACCAAAAACGATCGAGGGCACACCGGCGAGATTGAGGATCGCGATGCGAACCAGCCGGATGAGCGGCCCGTTCCGGCTGTATTCGCTCAGGTAAATCGCGCTGCTGATCCCAATCCCGAGCGCGAGCGCCATCGATCCGATCACGAGCAGCGCCGTCCCCACGATGCACGGCCAGATGCCGCCCGCCGAGTAGGCGACACTCGTCGCTTCCACTTCCACTCCGGGATGCACGCTTTTCCAGTCGCGGAACTCGCGATCGCCCAGCGTCATTTTCTTTCCCGCGAAGTCGAAAACGTAAAGCGTCTGCGGCGCCTGGCTCAGAAACGCCACGTTAATAAAAGGCGCTGTCCTCGTGAACACCGTGCGCCCGCCCTTGATGCCGATGTCGAGAAAGATATAAGTGGCCGCGGCCAGGATGAGATAGGTGGCGAGCCGGAAGATCCAGAAAGTCAGCGCTTCGAGGAAACGTCCGCGGCCAAATGACGAATGACGAATGACGAATGACGAAGGAGAGCCTGCGTTCGAAGCCGTTTCGTCATTCGTCATTCCTTCGACATTCGTCATTCGAGCTTCGTCATTCATCTGCTCTACCCAACGCTCATCCGGAACCGCGCCACGAACCGTTGTGCGAGCCAATTAATTCCCAGCGTGATCGTAAACAGCACGAGCCCCACCATGAAAAGCGCCCGGTAATGCGTGCTGCCCCGCACCACTTCGCCCATTTCCTGGGCGATAATGCCAGTCATCGTGTGGACCGGCTGAAAGACCGCGCCCAGGCCCTGGCTGAAATCAGGAATGGCGATGCGATTACCGGCGCAAAGCAGGACTACCATTGTCTCGCCGATCACGCGCCCGAGCCCGAGCAACACCGCGGAGACGATGCCGGAGAGCGAGGCCGGCACGATAACCCGCGCGATGGTTTGGAGCCGGTTCGCGCCAAGCGCGTACGACGCTTCCTTGAATCCGCGCGGCACATTGCGAAGCGCATCTTCCGCCAGCGTAAAAATCGTGGGCACCGCCATGAGCGCGAGCAGGCAGCCGGCGGTGAAAATATTCAGCCGCTCGCTGATCGGGAAAAACGAGACCCACTTGAACAATGACGATTGCGACGCAGCCCGGATAGCCTGGCCGACCACCGCGATCCCGAAAAATCCGAGGACGACCGAGGGGATCGCCGAGATGAATTCGATGTAGGGTTTGATCAATCGTTTCTCGTGGCGGGAAGCGACTTCGCTCACGTAAATCGCCGAGGCCACCCCAAGCGGCACCGCGATCACCAGGGCGACGATCGAAACCATCACGGAACCGACCAGTAGCGGCACGATCCCGTACCAATCCTGCCAGAAACTCGCCGTCACCCATTCGCGACCGAAAAGGAACGAGCTGAGCGACCGATACCACGGGATCGGTTCGTCCGCGGACCATTCCCGCAGTTTCTTCGAGGCAACCGGGAAGCCGGCGAGATAATCGCGCACCGCGATTTTCCATTGGTCGAAACTTTTCTGTTCGGCGGTGTCAGGCAATGCCGGCGCGGTCGCCATCAGGTTGGAAACGCTGGCGGTCATCTCGGCGCTGACCGATTCGAAAGTTGCGCCGCGCTCTCGCAACGCACGAAGCGCCGTCTCGCTCCCGGAGTTATTGCCCGCCGCCAGTTGTTCCTTCAAGGCGCTCGCCTGTTCGGTAAGATCGGAAACGAGGCCGTGCAGATTCTCGGCGGTATCGCTGAACCCGGAGGCGAATTGATCGAAGGGTGCGAGCGCCGCGTTGATCTCGTCCGGCGCGGCGTTTCGTTTTTCCAACGAGCGGACTTCGCGTAAACGGATCTCGCTCAACTTTCGCGAAAGCGCTTCATGCTGTGTGGTGACGGCGCGAATGATGTCGACGTATTCGAGCCCGGCCTGCCGATAGAGCTGCAGGTTCGCCAGGTTTTGGCCGAAGAACCCGAACCCTTCGCGGAAAAGGAAGATCGTGATCAACGCGAGCACGATGACGGCGACGAGGGCGTTGCCGCCGAAGAAGGCCTTGATGCCCTGTTCGATCGCCATCTGGGCGCGGCGCGATTTCCTCCGTGCGGGAATCAAGATGCGGGAGGCGGCGACGCGTTCCATGGCGGCCCCAAGTTTCGCGGAAGCGTTAGTCCTCCGGCAACGGCTTTAGTGTTACGTTTGTGTGACACGATCCGCTCCGGGTAGCGCGCGCGTCTCGCGCGTTGGTTTCGGCGTCTCGCCGAAACAAGCTTTCAGAAAAGTCCGCGATGGCGAGACGTCATCGCCAACGCGCGAGACGCGCGCGCTACCCGGAGCCCGCGGCGACGCGAACCGGCAACACCACGCTGATCGTCGTCCCGTTCCCCAGCTCGCTGCTCGCTTCGACGGTGCCGCCGTGCAATTGCGCAATATGTTTCACGATCGACAATCCGAGCCCGGTTCCACTTTGTTCGCCGCTGCGCGATTTATCGGCGCGATAAAAACGTTCGAAAATTCGCGGCAAATCGTTCGGCGAGATTCCGCTTCCCTGGTCCGTCACGCTGATCCGCACCGAATCGCCGGCGGGTTCCGCCCGCAGGAAAATCGTGCCGCCGGGCTTCGAATATTTCACGGCGTTATCGAGCAGGTTGTAGATCAATTCCTGGAGCCGCGTCTCATCTGCGCGGGGTCGCGGCAGATTTCCGGGGAAATTCAGGTGCGACTTGAGCTGCTTCGCCGCAAAACGTTTTTCCCAGTCGCGCATGATCGAATGCAACAGCTCCGGGAGATCGACCTCGGATAAAGTCAGCTCCATGCCCGGCGATTCGAGCCGGGCCAGGCTGAGGACATCTTCCACCAGCGCGTTCAACCGGTTGGAATGGCGCTCCATGACCTCGAGGATGCGGAGCAATTCGCCGGGCGGCTGGTGCGGATCGTCGAGCAAAGTCTCGAGATAACCGCGAAAGATGGAGAGCGGGGTGCGCAATTCGTGGGACACGTTCGCCACGAAATCGCGCCGCATTTTTTCCACCTTCCGGAAATGAGTCACGTCGCGGAATAAAATCACCGCGCCCTTCGTCTCCGCGGAATTTTCACCGAACGGGACCGCGGTGACCTCCATCTCGCGCGATTCGGTGCCGCCTCGCGAAATCTCGATCGAACCGCGTTGCGGTTCCTGCTGGCGGATCGCCTCGACGGCGAGGCGATCGGCCGAGGCGTTATGGACGAGCTCCAGGAGCGTGCCGCCGGAAACTTTTTCCGCGAGCCCGAAGATGCGCCGGAATTCCGGGTTGATGAGCTGGACGTTTCGCCGTTCATCGATCACGGCGAGGCCATCGGGCATCGCCCCGAGAATTGTTTGCGCGCTCGATTCGCTTTCGCGCGCCCGCTTTTCCAGGTCGCCCCGGCGATCCAGCAGCGTTTCGAGCGCAAGGCCCACGTGGCGCGCCTCGGGATTACCGCTGATGAGAAACTTCCGGGGCGGCCGTTTCTCGACAATGGCGTCCGCCAATTCCCGGGCGTCTTTCCAGGGCGCGATCCATTTTCGCCAGACGGCGAGCGCGACGATCAGCCCGACCGCGACGAGCGCGTAAAAGGCGATCCATCCCATCAGCGTTTGGCTTCCCGGATGCGATAGCCGAACCCGCGGACAGTCTCGATCGCGTCGGCCGCTTTGCCCAGTTTCTTGCGAAGCCGTCGCACATGGGTGTCGACCGTGCGGGTGTCGATGATGCTTTCGTAACCCCAGACCTCGTTGAGCAACCGGTCCCGTTCCTGCACCCGTCCCTGCCGCCGCATCAGCATGCTCAGCAACTTGAACTCGACACTCGTCAGCCGCACCGGCTTTCCGCCGACATCGACGTGATGCCGGGCCGGATCGAGCGTGATCGGTCCGATCGATAATTTCTTTTCCTCGGTGCTTTCGCCTTTGCCGCGGCGCAGGATCGCGTTCACCCGCAGGACCAGCTCGCGTGGGCTGAACGGTTTCGTCACGTAATCATCCGCGCCGAATTCGAGCCCCACGATCCGATCGATCTCCTCTGCCTTCGCCGTCAGCATCAATACCGGAATGTCGCGCGTGGCTGCATCTGTCTTCAGCACTTTGCAAATCTCGAGTCCCGGCATTTTCGGCAGCATCAAATCGAGAATGATGAGCGCCGGCGCTTCTTCCCGCGCCATCCGCAGCCCCGTCGCCCCGTCGGTCGCCATGCTTAAGGCAAAGCCCGCTTTTCGCAGATGCAGCGACAACAGATCGATCACGTCCTGCTCGTCATCGATGATAAGAATTTTCGTGCTCGCCATGGCCAGCTCCGGGGGCCGACCAAGCTTCGCAAAGCGAATGCCCGCTTGTCAAAGATGCGTCACGATACGCGGACGAAAGTGGTAGCGGATCAGAATCGAAAACGATTGTATTCCGCGTGCGTGCCGATCCAGAACCACGCTACAATTTCGCCTTCGCGTATGCCCAGGGCACGATGATGATCGCCTATTCGCACCACACAGATGCCGTTCCGCCGTTCCTCGAATTTTAGAGAGGGATGGAAGGGGTTCTGCTCTGCCGCCAGAGCGCGTATTTCTCGCGGGCAAGTTTTTGAACTCCGGCGGGCAGCGCAGCGAAATGCTTCCAGAAACGCCGGTGTGTCCGGCCACTCACGGCAGGTCTTGGAGACGACCGGCTCTAATATCCTCCCGTACCTCATCGGCCACTGACCGAAGGCGGCCGTTCTCCGAAAAGTCGCTATCGATCTGTCGATCCCACGCGGCATTATCGCGCTCGCGGATAAAGGCAGCGAGTTCCGTCAGTTCACCAGCTGAGAGCTTCTCTACCGCGTTCTTTATTTCGGCGAGACTCATTACCGATTGTATCGCGGACGCGATAAGCACGCAATCTCAGGAGCGAGAGCAGGTGACAGCCGCCGCTACCTGAATCGCCGCGATAAAAAAAATGATCCCGGCAGCGCGCGAACGTGCCACCGGGATCTGTTCCCCCCAGAACAATCTGAAATTCGTTCCTCCTGTATAAGCTGGATGTGTACCAGTCTTCGCCGACGCGGGCCGCAAGCGCCGGATAACTTCTGTTGCCTCAATTGTGATGGATCTCGGATCACCGCTGCGGTAGATCCGACGCGATGCCAGAGAAAGGCCAGCCTACAGCGAGTCTCAAGAAAATTCGAGCCGCTCTTCCACGCTTTGAAATCTACGAATGGCGGCATGCTTCCGCGGTCCTCATTACGGACTTTCCGGATGAGTGGAGAGACATCAGAGATGTACTTTCCAGATTCAAACTGCTGAAAAGCCAAGTTTGCGTTGGAGGAGGCAGCAAAAGCAAAATGGCTGGTTGGATTGATAGCGAGCTCACCGACAACAAAGGTTGGGATGAACGAGAATTCGAAACCGCGATCCGAATTGATAAAGAGGAAATTCAAAGTCCGACGCACAAGGTGGATTGTTTCAAGAACCGCGTGGGTTTGGAAATCGAGTGGAACAACAAGGATCCGTTTTTCGACCGCGACCTAAATAATTTCCGCCTTTTGTTCGATCTTAGGGCCCTGGCGCTCGGCGTCATCGTGACGAGAAGCGATGATCTGCAACCACTGTTCAAGGAACTCGCTCGAAAGAAACTGAAGAGCAAAACAGCGTTTGGAGAATCGACCACGCACATGGGAAAGTTGCGACCCAGGTTGGAAGGCGGAGCCGGTGGCGGTTGTCCCGTGTTGGCGATTGGGATTACCGCCAGTTTATTCACCGAAGATATTTCAGACGATGCAGCCAGAAAGCTTCTCGCTCGTCTGGAAGAAGCGAGGGCCAAGAAAAAAGCGAGGAAGGCTTTAAGTCCACAAGAACTTGACTTGCTTGAAGCCGCGAAGGACGATTCTGAGGAAGAATGACCGCAGCCGAAGTACCTGGTTGCAGTGGTATTAGGAAATCCCTCTATGACGAAAATCGTTAGCCCGACCCTTCCGACACCCGCAAGCGACCTGAAAGAAAAAATCTGGGGTCGATTCAGTACCGTTCTAGTCGATCCTCCATGGCAATTCCAAAATCGTACCGGCAAAGTCGCCCCTGAGCACCGGCGACTTTTGCGCTATCCGACGATGGAATTGCAGGAGATCAAAGACCTGCCCGTCGGCGATCTCGTCGGTTCGCGATCACATCTCTATCTTTGGGTGCCGAATGCCCTCCTCATGGAAGGGCTACAGGTGATGAAAGCGTGGGGCTTTACTTACAAAGCCAACATCGTCTGGTTTAAAGTTCGCAAGGACGGTGGACCGGATGGCCGCGGTGTCGGCTTTTACTTCCGCAATGTAACCGAGCTTGTCTTGTTCGGCGCGCGCGGGAATATGCGCACCC
>QHNH01000016.1:183008-356573 GCA_003218375.1 Verrucomicrobiota bacterium
CGGGATGGTTGGACGCAGTGGGGAAACGAAGATGTCGAGCAGAACACGAAACAAAACGTTGCTCACCGCAAAGGGCACGTAGAACCCCAGATGCGGCTACTTGAATCCCCCAGAGGATATCGTGGGAAGTAATTCCGGCTTCAACACAGCACGGGAGACTGACCGTTGGTCATAGGCGCATTGGACCCGCTCACTCTTTCCACAGTCGCTGCGACGATTGTGCAGCTAATCGGTATGTACCGACAGGAACGAGGTTCAAGAAAGGATCTCGACCATCGGGACTTCATCGAGTGGCTGGAATATCACCGACACGAAGACATTAAAGAACTCATCACGCACACCTTTAATCTGCAGTCGCAGGTCGACGACTTGTTGAGGCAGGACCACCGCGAAATCTTACGCCAGCTTGGTGAGGTGAACGGGATCGTCGGCGATATCCTCGCGCGGATGGACTCTTTCAAAGCGGTTGCTCTAACGATTTCTCCGGATCTGGGATTGTCGGATCAGGCGCTGGGGTTTTTGCGCTTGCTCGCTGGGTCGAAAACGGCGGAACTCGCAGCACCGGGAGAAGGTCAGATTTTTGTCGACGGTTCCTTTTACCAAGCGACAGACGAACGGTTTGTCGACGACGATCTTCGTACGCTTGCACAGCACGGTTTCGTTACGCCCGGTTCGAGATCTTCGACCGGCAAGTACTTTAAGCTCACGCGACGCGGGGCGAAGCTGGTCGAGTTGCTCCCGCCTGGCGACAACGGCTAGGGTCGAACCTGATCGAGAGGGAGGGGCTGTATCTTGTGCATCGGCAGGCGAGTTCCACTGCCCATAGCACTTTTTGAAAGAAAAAGCTTGCAACGCAGTGGCTTCAAACCGCATTCTCGATTTACTGGCATGAAATAGAGCCAGCGTTCGGGTTCAAAGCCGAGACGGGACGTCCGACATTTTCTAGTAAAAAATTGCCGCTCAGTCTGCCGCATCCGTGAGGACCGGCACCCTAAACGCCCGTTAAGGCTTTGAAAGACTGAGCGGCTTTCTTTTTGAAGGCGGGTTCTTTCAAAAGAAGAGGCCGCTCGCGGCGCTAACCACGAACGGCCCGGGATTTTCCAAGCGTTCACGAACTCGCGCTTGGAGGCGCGCGTCCGTTTCAGAACGCTGTGGTGAAATCACACAATTGCACTTTCAGCTTTTTGCCCGGATGGCGTCAAGGGAGTTCGAAAGCTTCCATTGGAGGACTTGCTTATATGCAAACGAACCCATGGCATTCGGTGAAGCCGGAAACGAAAAACGTTTACCATGACAACACCGAGTGCACCGAAGGCAATAACATTGAGGCTCACTATCGGCGCTCCGGCACCGCTAGTCGGCCTCGATGTGAGCATTGCACCCGTATCGACACGGGCGCGGGCCGGTAACCAACTGGCCGATTAGTAGCGGGCATGGTGGGACGCGATTGTTTCCACCATGCCCTGCCCGTCGCGAGACTACCCGCCGACCGTCACGCTGACCGGTTTGCTCCATTGGCCGACGCGGTTATCGCCGATGCGATAGATGGCGCGGTAGGTCCATTTTGCGGGCGCAGCGGGGAAGGACTGGGTATCTGTGTAACCAGGCGTCGTGTCGATCGCCAACAGGCCGAAGCCCTGGCCGCGGTCGACTTCGAGTTCGAGCTGGTCGAGAAAACTGGAGAAGCCGCCCCAATCCCAGCCGACATCGACCCGAGTGCCGTTAATCGTAGCGCTGATGTCGGGCTGAATGGTCGCGAGATCGGGGCCGGTTTGTTGCGCGCCCTCGATGCCGAGCGCCTGGCCCATCGCTGCATTGTAACCCGGGTGGGCCTTGACCTGTTTTACGAGGGCACGGAATCGCGGCTCGATTCCCGGCGCGACGGGCAGAACGGCGAGTGGAAACACGGGCGCGACGGGCGCACCGCTCGGAGGCAGATCGCCGCCGTAGCGGGCGAGGTCTTTCCATGCCGTCCACTGGCGGGAGCCGCCCAGCATGATTTGCTGGCACTGGATCGTGTAGCTGAAGTAATCGGCATCGTTTGCCTGGGCGGTGACGGCGGCGGGGCTGAGATCAAGGGTGGCCGCGTAAGACGGAATGGCGTTTTTGAAGGTCTGGAGCTGAGCGCCGAAGCCTTCGTCGGCGGGGTTAATGGAACTGGATTTGGGCATGGTTATTGGCGATTCGGGTGTTTTGAGGTTGAAACTGCGGGTGTCTGGAAAAGGTGGAGGCGTCGGGATGTTCGGCGCGCGCGTCGGGACGCCGGACGCGACCACCGCGAACCTGGAGGCGTGCGCGTCCACGATCCGCGTGATACGCCGTAGACTTGGACGCGTGCGCGCGGAGTTTGGCGGCAGCCCGGGGAACCAATGCGGCGCGGTGTTACCACTAGCCGGGCGGTCCGGCGAGAAATGGACGCGTGTGCCGGCAAGACGGACGCGCGCGGGTCGAAGGCTCCGACGCGTGGGGACAGCATCCCCATTCGCGCGGGGAGAACGCCGGCGAAAGCGAGCGGGAGCGGGGCAACGTCTGGGGAAATATTCACGGACGGAGCACATCATGCCCGATGTCCCCGAATCCCCGCAATGGGCCAAATGGCGTATGCCAGTCAGGGTCTGCCGAGCGGGCCAAAAGCGGACCGGGTGGCGTCCGTTGCCTTGGGGATTGCACATCGCCCTCCAGCGAGGCAAACTCCAACTGGGAGCCCCGCATGAACTTCACCCGTTACCCAATTTCCGAGTCAGGTGAAATGTCTTCGTCTAGTTCCCGCTAGATGTAAGCGCGATGAAGCTGCTAATGTTCCTTATCGATCTTCCCATCAGGTTCATTTTCGCATTAGTCGGGTTCACACTTGGCGGATGGATTGGCTGGCTGGGAATAATCTTAGTCTTATTAAGATTCTTCGGCGTTATACATTGGCCGTGGTGGTTAGTAGCGGTGCCACTCGAATATGGCGTCATCTATTGTCTGTATATGACCATCGATGGAGCACTGCATCGGGCAGGGCTAAAAAAGATCGGTGGCTATGCGCGTTTCACGTCATTCGAAAGTAGGGAAGCCGAGGAGGCTTTCAAGCTTTCGCAGATGGGGACGGACGCATATATGGCCGAGAAGCAAGCTGAACTCGCTCCCAAGATTGACGCAATCATTGCTGAAGCGAAAGCACGACAAGAAGGCGAGAAAAAGCAGAACGAATGATGGAATCATCTAACCAAGTGCCGCAGCCAACCGCTGGCCGTTTTGTTGTTTAGATTTCAGATGACTTCAACATTAAACTCAGCAGCAAAGCTCGCTCCCGCCAGCGGTGGCTGAGCTTTGTCTCGTTAGACCTACATATCGTACCTCATGAATGATCACTCACCCAACTACTGGACCTACAGAATCTATCGACAGGGTTTCAACGGTCAGCCGGAGTTTGTCGCATCCTATCTCGCCGAGACTGATCGCGAGTCACTAGATGCAGACCTCGCAGCCGAGCGAAGCCACCTAAGAGGTTATCTCGAGCGGTTCTTCCGCGGGGATGCTGGCGACTATGTTCGGCAGAATCAGTTGCGGGCCCAAGCTCTTCTCGGTGGTTTGGTCGCCAATGACCATTGTGCTTTGCATTCTGGTCTCTGGATCGACATAGCCGCGCCACGTGCGCGGCGCGCTGAGCGTCCCGAGCGGCTTGAGGCGCCCTCGCATGTTGACGGCAGAGTGCGCATTTGGCTGCAAGAGCGAAGCAACGCAAAAGAGATCTAACCGGACGATCTAGCGAACTCCGAAAAGGTTCGGAGTCGCTGATCTCATTCTCACTAGGCCAGTTTCCACACGCCCTTACAGCACATGCGCTTTCCCGCTGATAGTGAAGATCCGTTTTACGTTGGACTCGCAGGGATCAACGTTGAAGAGGGTGAAGTCAATTTGGGTATGGGGGTATTGCTTCGTCCTACCTTCGCTCATCTCATGGCTCCTTTCTTACTGGCATTCGCCCCAGCACGCCAGGGGTGCGCTCATCCTGCTCCGTGGAAAGCGGCAACTGGCGGTCTGGGATGGGATATACATGCCGAAATCGAAATCCCCCATATCTCTGGAGCTAGCTTAGATGACAGGCTAACTTTCGTTAGAACGGTTCTGGCACTTATTCGGCTCTGGGCATGCCCATCGATACTTGCACCCGTCGTATCCACAATTCGTTTCGCGACGGCCGCGAACGCGCCGGACAACGCTGCTCACTTCCTGCCTTTCGAAGTCGAGCCGATGCACATGCGGCTGAAATCAGCCTCGGATTGCTGCCTATCACACGAATCGCTCGGATGGATAACCACCGCTTTGCCGAAGACCGTTGTTCTTGTCGATCGGCATCCGGAACTCGACATGGCGATGGTAGCGCTGGATCGATCCCAGTTTGTTCGAGAGCCGGCATTGATTCTGATGTCACTCTGGGCTGCGCTTGAGGCGATCTTCTCGCCGGACAAGGCCGCTGAGTTGAAGTTCCGGGTTGCTGCCCGTATTGCCTCCTATCTCGAACCCGCGGGAGCGGGGCGCCTGGAACTTTACAAAAAGGTTCGGAAGCTCTACGACGCACGCTCTGCGGCCGCTCACGGCAGCTCCAAGCTGAAGCCCGAATTTTCCCTAATCGAAACCTATTCCGTCCTCAGGCGCGCGTTCATCCTGATCATTGACAGGAATCACTTTCCCACGCAGCAAGAGCTTGAGGCTCTAATATTCTCTCCCGAGGATGCACACGCAACGACAGCATGAGCGATCTAACCGGACGATGCGGCGAAGGACTGGCGATGCGAAGCCGAGTTAATTGTTATGAGTTATCTGTTATCGGGAAGAAGGCTCTCGTCGCCAGTCGTCGCTGATCTTGGGTCTCGTTAGGCGGTCGAAGCCATGTTTACCGTAGGAGATCGGGAGCGGATTCACGACCGGGTTCTGCAAATAGCCGCAAACGATCCGCGCGTTGTCAGCGGCGCGATTGTCGGTTCGCTCGCGGTGTCGGAGGGAGATCGCTGGTCGGACCTCGATTTGACGTTCGCTGTCAGCGACGATTCCTCGCTCACGGATATCCTGGGGGATTGGACACGGACGCTTGTCGAGGAGTTCGGCGCTACGCCGCTGTTCGATTTGCCGAGCGGCGCTTCGATCTATCGCGTATTTCTGCTGCCGGGCTGCCTCCAGTTCGACCTCTCCTTCACGCCAGCAGCTAGTTTTGGCGCGATCGGTCCGAAGTTTAAGCTACTGTTCGGGACTGCGGCCGAAAGGCCGCCGGTCGGCTCTCCGGCACTGCACGAGCTCTTCGGTTATGCAGTCCACCATTTCTTACGCGCTCGGATTTGCATCGAGCGACGGCGATTTTGGCAGGCAGAGTACTGGCTTGGCAGCGGACGAGATTACACGCTCAGCCTCGCCTGCGCGACGCGCGGTCTTACGCCGTTCCACGGTCGCGCCTTTGACGATCTCCCGGAGGAGGTGCGCGAGGGATTTGCCCAGGCGCTGCCGGCTTCGCTGGAGCGGGACGACCTGCTCGCCGCGCTTCGCGCCGCGATTGACGGGCTACTTCGCGAAGCAACTGCGGTAAAGGAAGTCGCGTCTAAAGTAGAGCCGCAGCTGCGTCAGCTCACGAAGCCCTGGAGTTTCTAACCAGGGCGAGGCAGCGAACGGTTGGGCACACGTTGGTCATCCCGAGGCTGGCCAAGCGCGCCGAGGGGCGGAGCGAAAGCACCAAGCACCAAGCACCAAGCTCCAGAGAAGCTCCAATAACCAAGCACCAAAGCAACGAGACGTGTGCCCTTTGAAGTTTGGAGCTTGGAGTTTCTCTGGAGCTTGGAGCTTGGAATTTGGAGCTCGACCGCTTCCTCGCCGTCTACCCGGCTCGGGATGACATCCACTTTGGATGCCGGGCTTGTCGACGTCGCGGCCGAGCTCGACGGCGAGATGGCAGGCGAGAAGCTGGAGAGGAATCACGGTCAGGATGGGGCTGACCATTTACAAATTGTTGACGGCGTTACGTTGGCGGTCCCCAAATGTTCCAAATAAATTTGCTGTAGGGATCTTCGGCGACAGCTTGCAGAGTATACCGCAACGTTTTTGGATCGATATTCAACTTCGCGGCTGCCTGAGTCAGCGCCATTCTGGCGTCTCTTTGTTCCGGAGTTGCGTCGGCACTTTCGATATCCGCCCCAATGTCGTCGATCATTGCCGACGCTTCCTGGGCGCCGCGGAGGGAGAAGAGAGCTAGGTCCTTAATCCTTTCTCCCACATAGACCGCGAGCAACGCCTGGCTCATACAATCCGATACGTAATTGAAGTCGAAATTTGTTCGCACCGCCAAATCGACGGGGTCGGTCCACGCCAATTCGGCAATCGTCGTCACACCTTCATCATAAAAACGCTCGGCATTTACCTTGCCGATATTTTGCAGTATTTCGAGTTCGCTGTGTCCGGCTGCCGGATCTTCACCAAGGCCAAGCTGTTTTGAAGCAATGCGGCGACCGATCGTAAAAAGAGTGGTGGTCGGGAAGACACCGATCAGAAACGCGAGCGGAATCCCAACGGTGTCTTTTGCGAACACGGCTAATGCAACGGCGAATGGAGCCGCGATTAAGAACCGGAAGGCACCATTGTAAATATCGCCGGAGTTTAGATCACGTCGCCGGAGTCGGTCTAACTGATCGGACGTGACCCAGGTAAATGCTCCGACAAATGCGCTAAGAATAATTGGCGGCCAAGCGAATGAGCCATGCTGGGTTTGCCAAGTCTTTAAGGTCTCCGCGGTCCCCCACATACCCAGTCCAGCAACGGCCGCGAGCAGGAGCAAAGGAATAATGAAGTGCCGCCGCCCGTAATAACAGCCGTAATGTTTCTTGAACCGCTCGGCGAGTTGAGCGTCGGATTCTCCCTGGATATTAAGCGAGGGAAAATAGAGTCCGAAATAGAGCCGCAATGCGGCCCCGGTGAAATTAGTAAAGATCCTTTGACGCCGCTCTGCCCAGCCGGCTTTCGCAATCAAATAGAAGAACGCCGGCCAGAGCACGAGCATCCAGCCGAGGAGGCAGACGCTATCGATGAGGAAGTCGTAACGCATTTGGGGGTTGTGTTAACCGTCCTCTGGTAAGAGCCTCCCACCGGCGTTTAGATCGCTGCTCGGAGAGTTTTTCATACCTGTAACTACGAAAGTCGTGAAAAGAGGTTCCAGGAAATCGTTAGGAAAAACTTTTCTCGCGAATTCCGCCAACCACAGATCGCCGCGAGCAACCCCGAGATGAGGGCGCGTAGTTCCTCGTCTAAATCCAGCTACGTCCTCGCAAGTCACTCGACCGTGACGCTCTTGACGAGATTGCGCGGCTTGTCGACGTCGCGGCCGAGCTCGACGGCGAGATGGTAGGCGAGGAGCTGAAGCGGATGACTGTGAGAATAGGGCTGACGTAACGGGGACGGGAGAGTGACGAGCGCCGGCAATTCCTCACGCGCCATCCGCAGCCCGGTCGTGCCATCCGTCGCCGTAAACAAAGCGTAGCTGGATTTCATTTGTAGAACACCGCGACGATGTGATCGCGTGAACAATTGTAATTCGGCGCGAGCCTCCCTGATTTGAGCTCGCGCATTCCGGGGAGAAATCGGAGCACGAACCGCGACATCCACGTCCGGCGCCGGAATTGCCAAAAGAGAAAGTTTTGCAGGATTTGAACGGTTTTCTCCCGCAGCGACAGATCGTAGTGCCTCAACTCAACCCATCGCTCGAGCCGCAGCCGGAGCCGCTCGCAAATGAACTCGGCGTGTTTGCGGGTCATCATGCAAAGATGTTGGAGATTGCGAAAATACCAAAACAACGCCGGATCCCGCCGGCATGCCGTGGCGTCCCCGTTGCCGGTGGCAATGAGCAGCAGACCGTTGTCGGTCAACCGCTGCGACAATTTGTTCAAGAGCTCGAGCGGTCGCGAAAGGTGTTCAAAGAGATCGACGAGGATGATGGCGCGAAACATCGGTGCGCCGGCCGTGTCCAATTCGGCGTCCGATAAGACCTTGATCCCTTTTCGGACGGCTTCGGTGGCAGCGGCCGCGTTCACTTCGACGCCGTAGCAATCGTAACTCTCGGTCAGCGGTGCGAGGAGCCGTCCCGAACTGCAACCGAAATCCAGGATTGCGCTTCCAGGAGGCAGTTCCCGCAGGATTCGCAGGACGCAACGCTCAGGAGGAAAGAATCCGGCGATCTCCCATTCGCGGAAATCTACCTTGGCATAGTACCGGTCCAGCGCGGCCTGCGAAAGCGTCGGCGTTCGAAAAAGCAATCCGCAACGGCCGCATTCCCGCACGAAATAGGCTGGCTGCACGAACGTTTCATCACCAGCCGGCATCGCAAATTGCGGCGCCTCGGGTCCGGTCGAAATCGTCGATACCGATCCACAAGCGGGGCAACGGAACCGGTCGTAATCAACGGGTGACCCTGACTCGTTAGGCCTACTCACGGAGCACACGGATGTCGGGCGCGGTCGCTAGTCTAATTGATGAACTCGCGCTACCTCGTTCACCCTCCGGGCGGCCTGTCTATGTCACGGCTTGGCAGTCCGTTCCATTCTCTTTAGCTTTTATGCGCTCTAATGAAAAGGAGCGTCATTCCACCGTGACGCTTTTGGCGAGATTACGCGGCTTATCGACGTCGCGGCCGAGCTCGACGGCGAGATGGTAGGCGAGGAGCTGAAGGGGAATGACAGTGAGGATGGGGCTGACGAAATCTGGAACTTTGGGGACGGTAACGATGTCGTCGGCGATGCCTTTGAGCTGCTTCGCGCAATTGCCGGAAGTGATGGCAATGACGGGACCTTTGCGGGCGCGGACTTGCTCGATGTTGTTCATGTTCTTCGAGAAGACGGCGTCGTCGGGCGCGATGAACACCGAAGGGAGATCGGGGCGGATGAGGGCGATGATGCCGTGCTTGAGCTCGGCGCTCGGGTGGCCTTCGGCGAAAAGATAGGTGATCTCCTTTAATTTCAGCGCAGCTTCGACGGCGATCGGGAAATTAAATTGGCGGCCGAAGAAGAGGAGGCCGCTCACCGAGGCGTATTTCTTCGCGATCGCTTTCATCTGGTCGCTGAGCTTGAGGACTTCTTCGATTTGTTCGGGCAACGCTTCGAGCGCTTCGATGATCCGTGTTCCTTCGGAAGTTGAGAGATGCCGCATCCGGCCGAGGAGCAAACCGATCGCGGTCAGGATCGCGACCTGAGAGGTGAACGATTTCGTGGCGGCGACGCCGATCTCCGGACCGGCGTGCATGTAAACGCCGCCGTCGCTCTCCCGCGCGATCGTGCTGGCGACGTTATTGCAAATGCCGAGGGTGCGATAGCCTTTGCGGCGGCTCTCGCGCAGCGCGCCGAGTGTGTCCGCCGTTTCGCCGCTCTGGCTGATCGCGAAGACGAGCGTGTCGCGCGTCATCGGCGTATTGCGATGGCGGAATTCGCTGGCGTATTCCACTTCGGTCGGAATCTGCGCGAGCTGCTCGATCAAATATTCGCCGATCATCGCGGCGTGAAGCGCCGTGCCGCATCCGGTTAAAACGACGCGGCCGACATCACGCAACTGCGCCGGCGTCATGTTCAAGCCGCCGAGTTTCGCGGTGCACTCTTCCTGGCTAAGCCGGCCGCGCATGGCGTCGCGGACCGAGCCGGGCTGCTCAAAGATTTCCTTGAGCATGTAATGCGGGTAATCGCCCTTCTTGATGTCGGCGTCGGTGAACTCGACTTTGCTAACCTGATAATTGCCGCCCTCGCCGGCGACCGAGCTGATCTCGAACTTGTCGCGCTCGACGGCGACGACGTCGAAGTCGTTCAGGTAAACCGCGTCGCGGGTGTAGGCGACGATCGCGCTCACATCGCTCGCGAGAAAATTTTCATCCTTGCCGACGCCGAGCACGAGCGGGCTGCCGCGCCGCGCCCCGACGATGAAGTCGGGAATGTCGCGATGGACGAGCGCAATTCCATAAGTGCCGATGACCTGGCGCAAGGCGGTGCGAACCGCTTCGACGAGCCGTCCCTTTTTATTCGGCAATTCCGCTTTGGTTTTGCCATTCGAACTGGTATCGGCGGCGATCGATTGGTCGTAAAGTTTTCCAATCAAATGGGCGAGGACCTCGGTGTCGGTTTCGGAAGCGAAATTGGTGTCGCCGTCGCGGATGAGCTGGTCCTTGAGCGCCTGATAATTTTCGATCACGCCGTTGTGGACCAGGGCGAGGCGCCCAGTCGCATCGAAGTGGGGATGCGCGTTTTGGTCGGTCGGTTTGCCGTGGGTGGCCCACCGGGTATGGCTGATGCCGTAGGTGCCGGTCGGCGGCCGTTCTGCCATTAGTTTGCCGAGCTCGGCAATTCGGCCAGCGCATTTGCGGGTCTCGACTTTGTTGCCGTTGACGATGGCGACCCCTGCCGAATCGTAGCCGCGATATCCCAGCCGGCGCAAACCATCCAGAAGAATGGGTGCCGCTTCAGAACGTCCGACGTAACCGACAATGCCGCACATGATAGGGAGCGTGACATCAAGCGGCGGCAGGCGCAACCGGCGCAGAGCGCGGGCCTGTCGGCGCTGTAGTTACGGTCCGGCAGCTGCAGGGTCGCCGTGCTGAGAGACGCGTTGGCGCCGGAATGACGAATGACGAATAACGAATGACGAAGATGACGACGCGCAAAAAGGTTGATGGCCCCCGAAGCATTCTGCGTTAATTGAAATTGTGGAACCGAAAAGCCGCTCCCTGCGAGACCCAGTTTCGGGCGCGGTTCCTCCTCCGGCGCTTCCGCCGGGGACGACCGAGCGAACGCTCGCGATCATCATGGGCGGTGGCGCGGGAACGCGATTGTTCCCGCTAACGAAGGACCGGGCGAAGCCGGCGGTGCCGATCGGGGGCAAGTACCGGATCGTCGATATTCCGATCAGCAATTGCCTGAACTCCGGGCTGCGCTCGATCTACATCCTGACCCAGTTCAACAGCATGTCGCTTCATCGGCATATCCAGGCGAGCTATAAGTTCGACAATTTTTCGCGCAGCTTCGTGGACATTCTCGCCGCGCAGCAAACGCCGGAAGGTTCGCAATGGTACCAGGGCACCGCCGACGCCGTCCGTCAGAACATGCGCTACTTCCTCGAGCGGCCGTTCGATTATTACATCATCCTCAGCGGCGATCAGCTTTACCGGATGGATTTTCGGGCGCTCCTCCACCAGCACATTCGTTCCGGCGCCGATATCACGCTCGCGATCAAGCCGGTCGAGCGCGGTGAGGTGTCGGAATTCGGCATCATGCAGAGCGACGCGAACCGGCGGGTGACGAAGTTCGTCGAGAAACCGAAGGACGAAGCGGTCTTGAGCGAGTTCCGGATGGGCCCGGAACTTTTGGCGTCCGTCGGCTCGGGGCCGGACGAAGAACTCTATCAGGCCTCGATGGGCATCTACGTTTTCAACCGCGACGTGCTCGTCGAATGCCTGAACAACGATCTGGCGGACTTCGGCAAACACGTCATCCCGCAGTCGATCGAGCAACGGCAGGTGAGCGGTTACATTTTCAACGGCTACTGGGAAGACATCGGGACGATCCGCGCTTTTTACGAAGCGAATCTCGATCTGACGGACCTCCTGCCGCAATACAGTTTCTTCGAGGCCTCTGCGCCGATCTACACGCACCCGCGGTTCTTGCCGGGCAGCAAAATCAACGGCGCGACGTTGCGCCAGGCGATCATCGCGGACGGCTGCATCATCTCGGACGCGCACATCGAGCGGTCGGTGATCGGCGTGCGGAGCACAATCGAAAGCGGGGCCACGATCCGGAACAGCATCGTGATGGGGGCGGATTACTATGAAACGGAACCGACCAGCGAACGCTACCGGCTGCCGCCGATCGGGATTGGGCGGAATTGCGTGATCGACCGGGCGATCATCGACAAGAATGCGCGGATCGCGGACGGCGTTGTGATTACGCCGGAAGGAAAACCGCCGGACCTGGACGCGGGAAATTATTTTATCCGCGACGGGATCGTGGTGGTGCCGAAAAACGCGATTATCCCCGCGGGATTCTGGATCTGAATGTCGAGCGGCCTATCGGCGTTGCTGGTTGAGTATGGCCCCCTCGCCTTCACGCTCCCACTTCTGTTGCTCGTTCCAAGGAAGCGCGGTTTCTTTTTTGTCGTTCGGGTCAGTGATGAACGCCGTGGTTCGTTTGGTGGCGCACGAGCTAAAAGCAAGCGCGAGCGCGGCGAGCAGGGCCTTTCCCGCGATTCTCAAATGGATCCGACTACGAATTATTGCCAGCATAGACGACGGTATCTCCAGGTTGCACCTGGACCCCACGGGCCAAAGTGCTGGTGATGATATCGCCGATGGCTGTCGCCGGTTCAACCGACGAAATGCGGATCTTGCCGATGAACGCGCCGCCCCGCAGCACCAGCATTTCGCTATTGGCCTCCACTCCCTGCCGGGCGCCAAGGCTCAGGACAACAAAATTATAAGCCGGGTTCACGGCCAGCACGGTGCCGCGAATCCCGGCGGTATTCGCTCCCGGCGCGGGCCGATGTTTCCTTTCCGTTTCGAGCTGGGTCGATTTCTCCTGCGTGACTTTCATCTTGTCGGAGAGTAGGACTTTCTCGCGCTCGGCCGCGTCGAGTTGCTTCTTTGCATCTTCCAATTGCGCCTGGAGCTCCGCGGTCGATCCCGAGGGCGAAGCACCGGGCGGCGCCGGCTTGGTCGACGCGTTGTCGATCCGTTTCCTTAGCTCGGCGATCTCGGTCTCGTTCGCGCGCAGTTTTCCCTGCAGATCGTTTTTCTCCGCCTGGACCCTGGCCAGCTCGGCCTCGGTGCTTGCCACCTTGTTTTGAGTGTCGCCGAACTTGGCGTTGGCCGCAGCAACGGCCGCTTCGCGATCCTTGAGCTGTTTCTCGCGTGAGGCGAGTGGCTGTTCCGCAGTCTGGCGAGCCGCATCGCTTTGCCCGACCTCGGTCCGCAACCCGCGGGTCTTTTGCAAATTGAGAACGGCAAAAACCGCCGACACTCCCAGCAAGACGACCGATGCGAGAATCAGTTGCCGGGCCGTGATCGGGAAACGAGAAAGAGAAAACGCGCTGATAAAGCGCATCGTATGAAACCCCGGGCGTCGATGGCAATCTCATTCAGGAATTCGCGTTGCACCCCTCTGACTTCCGCCCTATAGAAGCGCGATATGGGTCAGCAACATCGGGTGAGAACGAAGCGGCGCCGGCGTGCGGCTTATCTGGAACGAAAGAAAACCGCGGCCAAAGCTGCGCCCGTTCGGCGGGAAGTGACGAAGCCGGCGAAGGCGAAATCGAAGAAGCCGGCGGCTGCGGCGGCCGACGAATCGTAGCGCTTCGCAACGGTCTTGCGGTCCTGCCTTTTCCAGGCGAGTGCGCGCGGAATACCTCATCGTCGACGGCCACAGCGTGATTTTTGCGTGGCCGGAACTGCGCAAACTCCACGCCCGCCGCACTTCGCTCGCGCGCGAGGCGTTAACCAAAAAGCTCCGCGATTACCAGGACTGGACTGGGATCCGCGTCGCTGTGGTCTTCGATGGGAAAGGGGATTCGGTCAGCGTCAGTTCCGACCCGGGCGAAATCCAAATCTTTTATTCGCGGGAAGGACAAACGGCTGATTCGATCATTGAGCGGCTGGCGAGCAAATATGGCGGCCGGTTCAAACTCCTCGTCGCGACGAGCGACGTCCTGGAACAGGAGACCGCGAGCGCTTGCGGGGCGGAATGCATTTCCGCGGAGGCCTTGCGCTGGCTTCTCGAAGAAGCCACGCCAAAATAATTCGCCGACTGCGAAGCTTTAGGCCGCGCCAGCCAACACGTGCTGCGGGCGGGCGAGCGATTCGCGCCGGGCGCGCTGCTGGCAGGTCGCCAGGACGCGCGACAGAACGCAGTAGAGCTGCTCGATCGGGAGATTTTTGCTCACGTAACCGTTGGCGCCGGCTCGAAGCGCGGCATGCATCCGCTCTTCGTCGTAGCCGACGCCAGTGAAAACGATAATCGGGAGAGTCTGGCTCATCTCGCGGATGAACGAAATGAGGGAAATGCCATCCACTTTCGGCATGTTGAGATCGACGACGGCCACATCGCAGCGGTGGAATTCGAGCCAGGCGGCGGTTTTGAAACCTTCGGTGAGGAACTCGCAGGTATGTCCTTTTTGCTTGAGGTAAGTGACCAGGAACTTGGTGATGGCGGGGTCATCATCGATGAGGAGGAATTCGACGGCATCGCGGGCAAGGATTTTCATAGGTGGCCTTCTTATAATTACTATAAGGAATATAAGCACTATCCTTGCCAACCCGGAATCCGGCTGACTGGGACCGCCGCGTCTGGGGACGGCGTGGCTCGAGAGGGATGAACGTCTCTCTCGCGCTTCGCGTAGCGAAGCGGCTACAGAAGACGCGGCTAGGAAGGAAAGTTCTAGCTCTTTAGACTATCGCGCACCGCGTCGAGCTGCCCGGCCGAGCCGAGTTTCCCGTTCTTGTGGGCGATGAACTTCGCGTATTCCTCGACGAAGATTTTGCCCGGCGGCCGGAAATCGAACTCGGCGGGTTTGTCCCGGAAAAATTCACGATGGACCCGGGTCCAGACCAGGCGCCCATCGGTATCGATGTTTACCTTCGTAACGCCGAGCCTGGCGGCCGGCAGGTATTCTTCTTCGTTCACGCCGCGGGCAGAGGGATCGAGCTTTCCGCCTGCGGCATTGATCCGCTGCACTTCTTCGATCGGCACGCTGGAGCTGCCATGCATCACGATTGGCATGCCGGGGATGAGCTGTTGGATCTCTTCGATCACGTCGAAGTGCAGGCTTTGCTGGCCTTTGAACTTGTAGGCGCCGTGGCTGGTGCCGATCGCGGCGGCCAATGAATCGCACCCGGTTTGCTTCACGAATTCGACGGCTTCCTTTGGATTCGTCAGCGACGCGTGTCCCTCATCGACCTTGATGTCTTCCTCGACGCCTCCGAGTTGGCCCAGCTCGGCTTCGACGCTGATGCCTTTGGCGTGCGCCTTCTCCACGACTCGTTTCGTGATCGCGACATTTTCTTCGAACGGCTCGTGGCTGGCGTCGATCATCACCGAGCTGTAGAACCCGGACTCGATGCAATCGTAGCAGGTCTCCTCATCGCCATGGTCGAGGTGGACGGCGAAGATCGCTTCCGGAAATATCTGCTCGGCGGTGCGGATCATCGCCTCGAGCATGCGCTTGTCGGCATATTTCCGGGCGCCTTTGGAAAGCTGGATAATAAACGGCGCTTTGCTGCGAACGTTGCCGCTGAACAACCCGAGGAGCTGTTCCATGTTGTTAATGTTGTAGGCGCCGACGGCGTACTTGCCGTAGGCGTGTTTATAAAGCTGAGCGGTGGTGACGATCATGCGATTTGGATGGTTGGATTGCGCCCGGAATGGGAACGCAACCTTAAATCCAAAATCCGAAATCGAAAATCTAAAATGGGCTACTCCGCGACCGTCGTTGCGGGCAGCATGATACTCACGGAAGTGCCGTGCGGATTCGAATCGATATCGACGCGGCCGTTGTGATCGAAAACGGTCCGCTTCACGATGGGAAGCCCCAGACCCATGCCCCGCGCCTTAGTCGTGCAAAACGGCGAGAAGATTTTCTCGCGCAGGTCGGGCGAAATGCCGCGGCCGTTGTCCTGGACGGTGATTACCACGCCGCTGGTGCGGCCGCCTTCCCGGATCGGTTTGGCGGCGAGGGTGATCCGCGGTTTGGTCTGACCGGAGGTCGCTTCGGCCGCGTTGGCCACGATGTGGGCGAAAGCTTCGGCCAGGGCGTCTTCGTCGCCGAGGACCCGCGGCAGGTCGTTAGGCAACGTCGTATCGATCGCGACACCGTTCTTTGCGACGCGCCCCTTGGCCAGCTCGATCGCTTTCTTCAACGAGGTGCGGAGGTCCACCGGTTTCATTACCAGCTCGGATGGGTGCGCGAAGTTGTTGATCTGCGTAATGATCTTGTCGAGCCGGTCGATTTCCTGGACGACGATCTCGTTGAAATCCTTGCGGAAATCGGGGTCTTCGAAACGCTCGGGCAACAACTGGGCGAAAGTCTTGATCGCCACGAGCGGATTTCGAATTTCGTGCGACATGCTGGCTGCGAGATCGGTCCAGAACGCCGCGCGATCCACGAGGTCCTGCTTCTGGCGCATGTTATCTTCCGCGGTGAGATCATGGACGACAGCCACCGCGCCGAGCGGAGTTTTGTGGTCGACCAGGCGGCGGGTTTCGACGGAAAGTGAGCGGCGAGTGTTGGGATCGATCCACTGGCGCGCCGGAAGATTCTCTCGCGCCTCGAGGGTTTCGCGCAGAAAGGCCGCGAGCCGGCCGCCGACAGCTTCGATCGGCTGATTCAATGCGTCCCGGGCATCGACCCCGAGGATTTGTTCCGCGGTCGAGTTGAACCAGCGAATGTTCGCCTCTTCATCGGTGGCGACGATTCCTGGCGGAATGGATTTGAGAAGGGTTTCGGCCAGCGTTTTTTGGACGGTCACCTCTTCGTTGAGGAGCGCGTTTTCCAGGACGGTGGAGACGTGCTCCGCGAGAACCATTAGTCCTTCGAGGTCGCTCGATTCAAAACGCTGGCCGGTGACCCGGTGACCGAAAAAGACCCATCCGATGATCCGGCCCCCGGCATGGAGCGGCACGATCACTTCCGCCGCGAAAGTATCGAGGGCGCGCCGCATGAGGGCGCGTTGCCCGGGATCGACGTGCGGCAGGTTCGCGCGGGAAATCAGGTGCGCGTGCAGCTCGAACCAGCGGACGAGAGCGTCGCGCTCCCCGTACTCGATGTCGTAGGTTTCCGGAAGGCAACGCAGGCCGGCGCGCAGGCGATAGCGATCGCTCTGCCTGATCTTGGAAAAAATTCCAACGCGTCCTACGCCGGTCGCGTCGGCCACACTTTCGACGAGGTTCGCCAGGAGGGCTTCGACGTTATCGAAACGCCGGAACACGCGGGGAAAACGCAGGAGAGGCAGGGCCGGCTCACGCCGCTCGGGTGGAGCGTCAAGGCGCCGGACCGGTTCTGGGGCGTAGGGGACCATGGTGTGTTCGCGGAGATCACGATTCTCCTGCAGGACGCGCAGATGGTCAAAACCGCGCGAGACCAGACCCTGCAAGCGCCGCCGATCGATTTGCAAATCTTCAGCTGCATACACGCCGGAATTTTCCACTTCGCGCAGCGGTTCGGAGCGCAACGTTCCCAGCGCGATCACCAAAATTTCCGGAAGCGCCGTCTGGATTTGTTCGAACAAATCGCGGGCTTCTTTCGCACGCAGGTCGAGGACCAGAATCGCGGGGCTGTTTTGTTGCAGAACGGCTTCGAGCCGGTCCGGCGAATTGACATGGCGCACCTGCGCCAGCGCGCTCAGGAAAGCCTTCACGCGGCGGACGAGGTCGGCATCCTGCGAGTAAAGGATGCAAATCGGGGGGGAGGGAATCATGCCGCGACAACCCCCTGCGCGAAACGAACCAGGGGCAACAGAATATGAAATGACGTCCCCTTCCGCAGCTCGCTTTCCACTTCAATTTGTCCGCCGTGTTCCTGGATGATCCCGTGCACGACCGATAACCCCAGCCCCGTGCCGTAATCTTTGGTGGTAAAGAACGGATCGAAGACGTGCGGGATATCTTCCTTGCGAATGCCTTCACCGTCGTCGCGGATCGTCACCCGCAGGACCTCGTGCGAATCGCCGTTGGTTCCCGAGATAGCCGCGACCCATTCGGACGCCGGATGAATTTCCGTGCCCACGCTCAGTTCGCCGCCGCGCTTCATGGCGTCCATCGCGTTAAGGAAAAAATTGAGGAACACTTGTTCGAGCTGGTCGGCATCGGCGCGGATAGTATCCACATCGGCCTGCCAGGAACGAGTTAATTTGATTTCCTTTTGATAAAGCCGGTGGCCGATGAGCTGGAGCGATTTTTCCAGGACCTCGTGGACGTGCATCGGCCTCAGCACGGGCTTAGCCGGACGGGCGAAACGCAGGAGTTGGTTCACCAGCGAATCGATCCGGTCGATCTCGTGCCCGATCAGGTTCGAGAAAGTGTCGCGGAAATCGGAGTCCTGGTAACGTTCGGGCAAGAGCTGCGCGAAAGTTTTGATCGAGACGAGCGGGTTCTTGATTTCGTGGGCCATGCCGGCGGAAAGCGTGCCGAGGCTGGCGAGCCGGTCGCTGCGGCGAATCTGCAACTCCAGCCGCTTCAGCGCGGTGATGTCGGTGAGCACGACCAGCGCCCCGAGCATCTCGCCCTGTTGCCCATGGAAGATCGAACTGCTCGCGCGCACCACGGCATTGTGATCGTCGAGGGGCAAGACCAGCTCGCCGTTTTCCTGCCGGTCCCCGCTGCGGAGCGTTTCGCAGAGAATTTCGCGCAGCCCAGCTGGCAACCGATCGAGCGAATAATCGATGATTTCGCGCGGGTTTAGCCCAGTGATCTGGCCCGCCTCATTATTAAATACCGTGACCCGCTCGTCCGCCCCCGCCGCGATCACGCCGGTCGTCAGGTTCTCCAGCAGGGTCTCATTATAAATGCGCGCGTTCTCCACTTCGGTGAAGAGCTGGGCGTTATCGATCGCCACCGCGAGCTGGCCGCACAGCACCTGAAGGGCGTTTTGTTCGACCGCACCATAGATCCGTCCGGAAAGGCGCGGGCCCAGGAGCATGACACCGGCGAGATGTTGCCGCGAAAAAATGCCGAGCGCGACGGCGGTCTTTAACCGTCCCATTTCCTGCGCCGCCAGATCCAGCTCCTCCGTGGTGCGAATGCGATGCAGTTCATCCAGGACGAGTACTTCCTGGTTGGTTTGGACGTAGGAGATCATCGGATCGCTCCGGCTCAGCCGCAGTTCCTCCGCATCTGAATCCGGAAAAACCGCCGGATAATGCTGAACGTAGGCCTCCTTCTCGGGCAGGAGGATGAAAACGCGATCGGTGCCGACAGCTTCGCCGATCGTCTTGGCGAAACGATCGAGCAGGTCCTGCAATGTCGTGACCGATTTCAAGATACCGGCCGCCTGGTTCATGGTGGATTGGAAATCGATGCCGCGCGATCCGATAAACAGCCGGTTCGCAAACCGCTGCGAAATCCCGCGCGCCGGCGCCATGGCAAAAGCGACGACAAGCGCCGCTGCCAGGTGCCCAAAGGTTCGCGCTTCATTTGGGAACACCGGCTTGGAGGCAGTCGAAACCAGCCACCAAACCAGCGCGTAGAGCGCGAGCAGATAGGCGGTCAGGACCGCATAAGACGTGACTCGCCGGAAGAAGAATCCGACGTCCATGATCTTCCGGGTTGCGATCCCGTAGGCGATGATGAGGCTGAAGACGACGATCCGGAAGGGTGCGACCTGCATCGCGATCGCGCGTTCCACGAACTGAGTCGGCGCTACGAGAATAGCGAGGGCGACTCCGCCCGCGACGATGAACTGGAGTTCGACCTTCTGCACCCCGGCTGTTCGCCGAAGATCGCGCACATAAAAGACGATCAGAATGATGACGGAACTTGCGAAAAACGCCGCTAACACGGGAAACAATGGCCCGTAAACCGGCAGCGGAATTAATTCCTGACCGCTCTCGCGACGAATCTCTGCGGATTTCAGAAAGAAGGGCGTATAGCACGCGACGATCGCGACCAAGCTGGCAATACCGGGCCCCGTCGCCCGCCTCCCGATCTCCTTCCATCCGCTATCGCGGCAGAGAATCCCAAGCCGCAGAAGATTGAACCCGTTCACCATCAACACGCCGCTCGCCCAAGCGTTGCGAATCCAAAATGCGGCCTTCGCTGGATCGGACGCGTCGAACGCGAACTGGAGGGAGAGGAGCCACGCCGAGATGAAGAACGAGACGATGAGGAAGCTTTGGTTCGCGTGGTTGCGCGAATTGGCGCGATAAACCGCAAGCCCGAGCCCGAACTGAATCAGGAGAGCCAGCCAGAGGGAAATGTTGCCGGCGTTCATTCGTGAACGCGTTCCACCACCATGCTGCTGTTCCCGCCGCCCAGCCCGCGCACGTTGATCAAAGCCACGTTGATCCGGCGATTGCGAAAACGGCCCGGGACATAATCCAAGTCGCAGCGAGGATCGGATACTTCGTAATTGGCGGTCGGCGGGATGATCCCATGTTTAAAGCATAAAGCGCACGTGATCACCTGGTGCGGTCCTGCCGCAGAGAGTGCGTTGCCGGTTACGCCCTTGATCGAGCTCATCGGAATGCTGTAAGCCCGGCGGCCGAAGACGCGCTTCACCATGTCGGTCTCGACAATGTCGAGCGCGGGATGGCCAGGGCCATAGGCGCAGATATAATCCACATCCTCCGTCGTTTTCCCGGCGCTGTTCAGGGCGGCTCGCATCGTTTGCCCCAGTCCGAATAATTCACCGCTGGCGTAATCATCACCCTGCGTCCCGTAGCCGGTAATTTCAAGATATGGCGAAACGCCCCGCGCGATCGCGCTCTCGTAATTTTCCAGGACCACGATGCCGGCGCCTTCCGAGATGACACCCGAATCGCGTTGCAGGTCGAACGGCCGGCTCGCCCGTTCCGGATCGGAATTTCGCGTCGAGCTTAACCCGGCCGTGGCGAAGCTCGCCATCGATAACGGCGTGATCGTCGCGTCCGTTCCACCGGCTACCGCGATGTCCGCTTCGCCGTGACGGATCATTGTTGCGGCGGAAGCGATCGCATCCAGGCCGGACGGGCACGCCGAAGAAATCGTGGTGGCCCGCGCCGAAATTCCGAGCGCCATCGTTAACACCTGCGTCGCCGCCTGCGGCTGACAATCCACCACCCCAGCGCTCACGCCGCGCGGACCGCGCCGCGAAAGATCTTCCCATCCGCCCTCGAGAATTTCCATCGCCGTGCTGCTCACGCCCAGCATGACCGGAATGGGATGATCGATCGAGTGTTCCGACGGTTCGAAGTCCGCGTCCGCCAGCGCCATCTTCATCGCGGCAAAAGCGAACTGCGTGTGTCGCGCCATTCGTTTCGGTTTGAACTTCGGATCGATGTAATCCAGCGGCTGAAATCCTTTCACTTCCCCGGCAATCCGGCTCTTGAATGCGCTCGCGTCGAAATGCGTAATCGGCCCCACGCCGCTGCGTCCGGCCACGAGTGAATCCCAGAACGCCTCGAGCCCGATTCCATTCGGGGCCAGGACACCCATTCCGGTAACAACGACACGATTACGCTTTGGCATGGCTCATCTAAGAATCGGATTTGGCGGGAAGGGCGCACATTCTAGCGATTACGCTAAATCCAGTCATTATGTTTCTATCGCCGGTGTTCTCGACCTTATTCACCAAATTTTCGACTTATTCACAAGTTACATCTTGTGTGAAGGGCAAAAAGTTTCACACTCCAATAGACGCCATTTGAGGCGGAGGGCAGTTCATTATACACTCTTTGCGCGGTACGGCCTTAGCTTTCACTCACGCACCATGACTGTTGCCTCCGACCTTCCCCAAGTCCTCGTGATCGATGACGAGATGGGTCCGCGCGAAAGTTTGCGCATGCTTCTCAAGCCGAATTACCAGGTCTACACCGCCGATTGCGTGGACGCCGGGATCAAACTCTTGAAGGAAAAACATCCCGATGCCGTGATCACCGACATTCGCATGCCCGGGGCGAGCGGCATCGACGGTTTGCGGCGGATCCGCGAAATCGATCCGCACGTCGCGGTCATCATGCTGACCGGATTCGGCGCGTTGGAGACGGCGCAGGAAGCGCTTCGGCTCGGCGCGAACGATTACATCAACAAACCGTTTGATGCTCGCGAAATGCGGGAAGTGATCGGGCGCAACGTCGAGCGCACCCGGCTGCATCGCACGGGCGTGAACGCGGCCGAGGAAATTAAGGAGCTGAACAATCGGCTCCTGAAAGAACTCGCCCAGAAAGAGCGGCTCGCGTCGTTAGGCCAGGCTTCGGCGGAGTTTGTCCACGATCTCGGCAATCCGCTCACGATCGTCTGGGGTTACGTCCAGCTGCTCGCGAAGAAGCTCGAGCAATCGGAAAAAGAGAATGGCGCGAAGAGCCAGAATGCGAAGGAGCTTCAGATCATCGAGCAAAATGTCCGGCTCTGCCGGGAGTTGCTGACGATGTGGCAGAGCTACGGCAGTGTCGAAGCCGCGCCGCACAAACCAATTTCCATCTCCGCCATCGTCCGCGAAGTCGTGAAAAGCGTGACCGCGATGGCCGCGCAAAACGGCGTCGAGCTGAAATCCAGCTTGTGCGAGGACGCCTGCACCCTGTTGGGCGATTCCACCCAGATGACCCGCGCGATTCAAAACGTGATCATCAACGCGATCCAGGCAGCCAGTGAAAAAAAGGGTACCGTTACCGTGACCTGTGTCCGGAAAGATTTTTACGTCGATGTTCGGGTCGAGGATACCGGGTACGGAATTGCGCCGGCGCAGATGGCGAAAATTTTCGATCCATATTTCACGACCAAACAAGGCAAGAGCGGCACCGGCCTCGGGCTCTACATCACCAAGAAGGTGGTCGAAGATCACAACGGCTCGATCAAAGTCGACAGCACTCCGCAGGTCGGCACCAGTTTCACGATTCGTCTGCCGCTGCTGAATAACTAGGCGGCTGCGCCTTCCTCGGAGGGACGTGCTTCCGCACGTCCCATTTCTTCCGGAACGCCGTTGAGCGCGTTGAAAAGTCGGACGTGCGGAAGCACGTCCCTCCGAATAAGTTGATCGAGTGTCTGATTATCGCGTTGCCCCCATCTTCTTAATTCGAATGGCCGGGGTGCCGTTCGACGTCCTGGAAAAACTGGGCACGGTCGAGACCGCGCGGATCGCCCGCGAACTGGTCGCCAGGGAGGACGAGTTCGCGAAAGCCAGGGCTGAAGTCGAAGAACTGCTTCGGCATCGCGGCCATGGGCTCTCCGAGGAATTGTTTCGCGCCTGGCGCAAAGCAATTCGATCCGGGACGATGCCGCCGGCGGGTGACGCGTCTTCGCGGGCGTTCGCCCATTGTTGGGAATGCGCCTCGCAGCTCGCCGCCGTCGAAGCACAACTGGAGGAATCGCTCCAGCGCGAACTCGCGAAGGCCCGGACAAACCTGCTCGAAGCCGCGCGCACGATTCTCCCGCCGTATCTGGTTTTCACTGCGGAGGGCTTGCGCGAGCGCCTCGCGAAACAAACCGCGGACTCCGGCGTTCTGCCGCCGCGCAACAAGGCGTCGCGCGCCCACGAGCGCCATCTGCTTCTTTATTTGCAGCGGGTCGCTGCCAAGAACGATTCCTTGAGCGCGTTCGGTCCGGAAGGGTGGGGGACAGTCGCCGGGGAGTCGGGAAGCTTGCAGCTCTCGCCGCGGCCCGGCATCGCGGCGCGCGAAACTTTTCTCGAGCGTTGGACCGCGCACGGCGTCGCCGCGGCCCTGAATGCCGACTCGGAAATTCGCGGCGAGCTTTCGCCGCGCTTGAATCCCAATGGCCTGATCGCGGGGAACCGATTCGTCTTTGCCGACACCGGCGACACGATCGAGCTGGACGACGCGACTTTGCAGGCGCTTCGACGGATCGATTCAAAAACTCCGGCGCACTCGTTAGGCCTCGACACCCCGGTCCTGGAGCGGCTGGCCGGACAAAAAATTATCCGCTGGGAAGTTGAAGTTCCCGCCCTCGAGCCGCATGCCTTCGAGGTGTTGCTTGCGGATGTCGAAGCATGGCGCGACACGCCGGTCCGCTCGCGCTGGCTCGAACGTCTTCAGCCGATCGCCGCGCTTCCGCGAAAATTCGCCGGGACCGAAGAGACCGCGGCGCGCATCCGAATCATCGAAGAAGCCGATGACCGGCTTCAGCGCCTCGGCGCGCTGCCGAAAACCGGAACGCGCTTCTTGTACGCGGCCGCCAATCCCATCGGCGAAGAATGTTTTCGCGAATGCGGTTTCACCATCGGCGAAGATCTCGTCGGCGAAGTCGCGCGCGATGCCGCGCCGTGGATCGATCTCTGGCGCGATGCCTATGCCTTTATCGCGAGCCGGGTTGCCGCCGGGTTGCGTGGAATTCTGGAGAAAGCGCCGACAAAAAATGGGGCCATGCCGTTGCCGGCGTTTCTTCACGTGTGCGAGCAACTGCGAATGCCGCTCGCCGGCCCGGCGCTGGTCGGCCTCGCCCACATGGCGTTCCAGGAATTGAAGGCGGCTTTTCGCCAACGGGTCGCGTCGCGCGCGGATGCCGAAGAATGGCAGCTCACCGCGGAAGATTGCCATTTTGTTCGCAAGAATTTTCAGTATCCGAAGTTCGACGAATACACCTATCCCTCCGCCGACATCCAGATCTCGGCGAAATCGGTGGAAGCGGTCGCGCGCGGCGAATACGAATGGGTCCTGGCCGAGCTTCATCCGCCGGTGGCGCTGCTGCATCACGGTTTTTACTGGGGATGCCCGGACAAGGAGGCGCTCGGCCGCGCCCTCGCTAGCACGACGAAAGGCCGCCCGACTTTTCACTTCGGATTTTTCGCAATCGATTTCACCGCGACCACCGCGGTCCGCGTGCTCGATGCGATGCCCGGACTTACCTATTTCGTCGCACCGCAACGCGGCGATCGGCGCTGGCGCGTCATCGCGCCGGCCGAGATCGATGTGTTCGTCGACGAAGCGAGCGGCGACGTCGGTTTGCGCACGCGCGCCTCGGGCGAATACCTCGGCTCATTCGCGCGCGCCTGGGTGATCCCGCTTGGGTTCCATCCGTTCCTGTTTGGGCGCAGCCCGCACATGCCGCGCTTGCGTTGCGGCAAAGTGATCGTGCAACGGCGCTCCTGGACAGTCAGTCTGGAGGAAATGCCGCCCGGAAATTACACCGGTGTTTCGCGCAATCTCGTCGCGGCGATCGAGCGCTTGCGCGCCGCGAAAGGTTGGCCGCGCTACATCTTTATTCGGCCCAGCGAACAAGCCCTCCGCCGGAGCGGCGCCGAAGGCCGCGACAAGGACACCAAACCGGTCTTCATCGACCTCGAGAGCTACCTCTTCCTCGAAATTTTCCACGGCTGGCTGACGAAAGCCGGCGAGCTGGAAGTGAGCGAGATGCTGCCGGATCCCGAACACCTGCTCTGGCAGGAACCGGACGGCAGGCGGACTTTCGAGCTTCGAACCCAGATCGTTCCGGGATAATTTCGAAATCCGAAGCACGAAATCCGAAACAATGACCAAGGAAAAATTTCCAAACGCGGACTCTGCGTTTTTTAAGATTCGGATTTTGAATTTGTTTCGAGTTTCGAACTTCGAATTTCGGATTTTCTTCCCATGAAGATCATCGCGATCGCGAACCAGAAAGGCGGCGTTGGGAAAACGACCACCGCTGTGAATCTCGGTTGCGCGTTGGCCGAGGAAGGCTTGCGCGTGCTGATCATTGATCTCGATCCGCAGGGGAACGCGACCAGCTCATTCGGTTTGCAGGAACTGGAAGGCGAAAGCTTGTATGAACCGCTCCTCGGCAACGCATCGATCGCCGACAAGATCTTGCCGACCCGCGTCGAACGCGTCTTCATCGTTCCCGCGGACCTCGATCTCGCCGGCGCCGAAGTGGAAATCGCGCGGCTCGATAATCATCTTACCCGGCTCGCCGAAACCCTGGCCCCGCTGCGTTCCGATAACACCTTCGATTTCGTTCTGCTCGATTGCCCGCCGTCCCTCGGCATCCTGATGACGAACGCGCTCGCCGCCGCCGACGAGCTGCTCACGCCGATCCAGTGCGAATATTTCGCGCTCGAAGGGCTGGTGAAGATCGTGCGCATTATCGAGCAGGTGCGCGACTCCGGCGCGAATGACCGGCTTGAGATTGGCGGCATTGTCATGACCATGTTCGACAGCCGGACGAACTTGAGCCCGCAAGTCGTTGCCGATGTCCGCGCCCATTTCGGCGAACGCGTTTACGAAACGGTCATCCCGCGCACCGTCCGCCTGAGTGAAGCGCCAAGCTTCGGCAAATCAATTCTCGAACACGACCCGACCGGCGCCGGCGCCCGCGCCTACCGCGCCCTCGCGAAAGAATTTATCCAGCGCCATCGCTAACCGCGCCGCGGTAATGCAAAGCGCGGACTTTTTCCATCGTCACCAGGCCGCCCGTGATCATTTTGTCGAGGACGGGGAGAAAGCTTTGGATTTTTTCCTCGCTGTCGACGATCTCGATGATCATGGGCAGGTCCATCGAGAGCCGGAGGATCTTGGAAGTGTGCATCCGGCTTGACTTGCCGAAACCGATTGGGCCCCGCAAGGCGGTAGCGCCGGCCAGGTGCATTTCGCGCGCTTTCAGGATGATCGCTTCGTAGAGCGGCCGATGCTCGTAGCGATCGCTCTCGCCGATGAAGATGCGGAGAAGGGTGGCTTCGTGCGGGATTTCCATACGCTTTATCGGCTGATGGCGGCGGCGCAGAGCTGGCCGAGCCAGACCGCGCCGAGGCAAAGGACGACGGAGAGGATCACGTTGGCGGCCGCCCGCAGCCAATCGCCTTCCATGGTCAGGTTCAGGGTTTGCAGGCTGAAGGAAGAAAAGGTCGTGTAACCGCCGCACACTCCGGCCATGAACGCGAGCCGCCATTCCGGCCTAACGAGAAGACGCCCTTCCGGACCGGTATAAGCGGCGAAGAATCCGATCACGAGACAGCCGCTCACATTCACCAGCAAAGTGCCATAAGGAAATGTTTCGCCGAAGCGCCGGCCGATCACGCCGGAGAGCCAGAAGCGCGCGACACTCCCAAGCGCGCCGCCACCCGCTACGAGCCAATAATCCAGGCGATGCATTCCGCGTCTGTATAACAAAAGACGCGAGGCGCGCATAGCAGACTTAGCAGGTAGGGACGCTTTTCCGAAGCGTCCGACTATTTCGAGAATGCGGCTGGAATACCGAATTAGTCGGACGCCTCGGAAAGGCGTCCCTACCTAAAAAGTTGCACGCGCGAGAGGCGGAATAGGCGAACAATTATTGTGGACGCGAAGTTTGTAGCGAAGGAGGAACGCGATTGGCGGCCGGCGCCGGCGCCCGAAACCTCGAGCCTGGCGACGTTGAAGAACGCGGCCAAAACCTGCACCGCCTGCCATCTTTTTCGACACGCCACCCAGACTGTGTTCGGCGAGGGGGCCAAAGGCGCGAAGCTGATGTTGCTCGGAGAACAACCGGGAGATCAGGAAGATCTGGCGGGGAAACCGTTCGTGGGGCCGGCGGGCAAAATTCTGGATCGCGCCCTCGAAGAAGCCGGGATCGATCGCGGCGAGGTTTACGTCACGAACACGGTGAAGCATTTCAAATGGGAGCCGCGCGGCAAACGCCGGATCCACAAGAAGCCGAACTCACGCGAGATCGCGGCCTGCCGGCCGTGGCTCGAGGCCGAGCTTCGAGTCGTTAGGCCGGGATTGTTGGTTTGTCTTGGCGCGACCGCAGCCCAGGCGGTCTTCGGCCCGACGTTTCGCGTCACCCGCGAGCGCGGCAAGGTTCTGAAATCGGAAATCGCGCCGAAAATTGTCGCGACCGTTCATCCTTCGTCGCTCTTGCGCCAGCCCGATGAAGAATCGCGCGAGCGGGAATACAAACTCTTCGTTGCCGATCTCCGCGTTGCGGTGAAAGCCCTGTAGCCGTCGCCCTGTGGGCGACGTGGGGGGCAGTCACGCGAACGCTCACGCTTCGCACAGCGAAGCGGCTACAGAAGAAGCGGCTACGGCTTCGGCGAGGACGAGGGCGAAGCGCTGGGAGATGCTTCGGGCGAAGTCTCGCTCTTGGTCGACTTCTTCTTGCGCTTCTCGTCGGCTGCTTTCTCAGCCTCGGTCTTCGGTCCGAGCTTTACGGTCTTCGCTTCCAGGGTTCCGTCGGTCAGCTTCCAATAAGAGCCGCGCACTTCCTCATTCGCGACCGCGTCTTTCATCGTTGCGGCCGCACCGGCTTTCGAGAGGACGCTTTTGTCCGTGACCTTGAAGACGCGCGATTTCTCCTTGCCCGCGATCGTGAAGGTCTTCGCCTTCTGATCGACTGCGGAAATTATTCCGCGGAAGGGAAGCGGGCGGCCCACCGTGGGATGGGGTGAAGGTTTCGCCGACGGTGAAGGACTCGTTTTGGGTGACGGAGAGCTCTTGATTTTCGGCGACGGTGAAACGTTCGGGCTCGGCGAGGGCGATGTCTTGGCTGCGATCGCTGCAAGAGGCGCGCAACATACTAACGCCGCGATGCAGGCCGTAACGATAGGGAATTTGTTTTTCATAGATTTGGGGTGTTTCGGGGACTCGATTCTAGCGAGTTTACGGAGACGGGGCAATGCCCACCTGTAGCCATCGCCCTGTGGGCGATGCGGGGATTAGCCACGTCTGTTCTCACGCTTCGCATAGCGAAGCGGCTACAGAAGATTTTCCAGGGCTATTCGTCCGCTTTGCCTTGGAGCAGCGGCTCGCACGGCAACGTCTCCGGGCCTTTCTCGGTGCAGACCGCGTAATTCGCTCCCGGATACATCGACACGCCGGCGAATTCGCCCTTCGCATTCAACGCGTAAAAGTTGATCCCGAAATTCGGGTTCCCTTTGCTGTTGAGCAATCGTTTCTCGACCGTGTTCGCCTTGATCCGTTTGCAGGCCTCGAGCCCGGCGTCCTTCGGATGCATCCCGCGCCGCATGTTTTCCACGATCATGTAGGAACAGAGATTGTAGAGGTTCGCTTCGCCGCGTCCCGTCGAGCCGGCGGCGCCGATTTCGCCGTCCACGTAAAGGCCCGCTCCCAGGATCGGTGAATCGCCCACGCGTCCCGGAATTTTCCAGGCGAGGCCGCTCGTCGTGGTGACCCCGCAGATCTCGCCCTTCGCATTAATCCCGTCGCAATTGATCGTCCCGTAAATGTGCCGGGCATCGATCAGCCCTTCCGCCACCATTTGTCGCGTCGCACGCCGACTGGCCTCCGCGCGCTTTTGCGGATCGAGATAATGCGACGGATCGATCCGCCGTTTCCATTCCAGCCAAAGCTTCCGTGAGTGTTCCGTGTTCAGGTCGTCCTCGATCTTGAACCCGAGCCCGCGCGCGAAATCCTGCGCGCCTTTTCCCACGATCAAATGATGATCGGTCTGCTCCATCACCGCCTTCGCCACCAGCGACGGTGTCCGCACGCCCTCGATGCACGCCACGCCGCCGGCCCGCTTCTTCGGCCCGTGCATGCAACACGAGTCGAGCTGCACCACCCCATCCGCATTCGGCAACCCGCCGTAGCCAACGCTGTCATCCAGCGGATCGAGCTCGACGATGTTCACGCCCGCGATCAGCGCATCGAGCACGTCCGCGCCGCCTTGCGTCATCATCGTGAACGCCTTCTGCACGCAGGTCATGTCGCCGCCGTTCTTGAATTCGTTGCCGTTGGCCGAAGCGATCACGACCGGCTTGACTGGTTTCGAATTCATAACGGTAGGACCCTGTCCCAAAAGGGCGCGGGGCGCGACCGCCAGGGTCAACCCGCCCGCCACACTCGATTGCACAAAACGGCGTCTATTCATGCTTCATGGAATCACGGGATGCAGCCGAATGGCAATCCCCGACCTGCGATCTCTGACTTTCGACTCTCTTCTACGTCGCTCGCCAGCACGCCGTGATGCCGCACGCGAGAATCGAAGTCGTTAACGCATTCACGACCTGGCCGACTACCACCCAGGGATGCAGATTGATGAACACCGCGGCACTAACCTGCATCGGCGCGGCGAACGCCATCCACGCCACCGCTGCGAAGCGCAACGCCCCGGGCAGTCCCCCGGCGAACACGCCGCCCATTCGCGCCACCAGCAAAAACAACGTCGCGATCGCGATACAGGTCAGGAAAGAGATCGCCGACGAAAGTGTGTAGCTCCTGTTATTTTCCGGGCGCCAGGTGTTCGGCGTCAGTTTTTGAAACCGATGAAACACCAGGCCCATCCAGAGCCAGCCGGTGAAGATGGAAATAATTCCGGCTACTGCGCCGGGTGCCAGAGCCAATTGTAATGTTTTCATATCGTCGAGCGCGAGTCTAACGATCCCGCCACTGCCTTGTCACGCCCGGAGAAATTCGGGAATGACGAAATGTTTTCCACCCAAATCGCGTCGCAGAACCGAATCAAGAGTGTCCCAGGGGGAAAAAGGAGGGATATGATTTCAGCACGTCAAATTACCTGTGCAGGGCTTACGCTCATCGGCGTTTCGCTCGCAAACATCGCTGCCACCGCACAGCAAGCGGCGCCGGCCTTCACTCGCGTCGTCCTTTTCGGAGACAGCCTTTCCGATACCGGGAACGTCCGCAACCGCACCAACTCGAAAACCAACGGCGCCATCGATTATCCGAGTCACACCTTCAATTACGACAACGGCCGCTTCACCAATGACGACCAGACCGATCCCTCGTCGAAGACCTACTTCGGAGTCTGGCACGAACAGCTCGCCCGCACCTTCCTCGGGTTGCAGCCCGCGACCTTTAGCCTGGGTGGCGGCCTTAACTACGGTTTCGGCGGCGCCACCACCATGAATGGCACACACCAAGAGACCGTGGTCACCACTCCCTTCGGCGATGTCACCATCACCATCGACGACATGGGCAAACAAATGGACGACTATCTCGCTTCGCACGTCGTCGATCCTCAGGCGCTCTATATAGTCTGGGGCGGCAGTAACGATCTGCGGAACGACGATACCGCCACGAGCGTCACCGCGACCGCGGCCCGCGCCACCGCCCTGGTCAGTCGCCTCGCTACCGCCGGCGCCCAATACATCCTGATCCCAAACGTTGCGCCGCTCGGCGACATTCCGAAGTACGCTGGCACTGCCAAAGTTGTCACGGCGAACCGCGCTTCCGCTAATTATCGCGTCGAACTCGATGCCGATCTCACTTCGCTCCAAAGCAGCCTTGCGGTGCAAGGTCTGATGCCCACGATTTACCGCGTCGATGAATGGGCGGACGCTGTCCGCGTTTTCAGCAACGGCCCCCGATTCGGATTCACGAACCTCACCAACCCGTGCCAGGGCTCGAGCAGCAGCCCCGACCAGTACGTGTTCTGGGATGACAAGCATCCCACCACCGCCGGGCACTTTCGCATCGCCAAGACCGCGTTCGACGCGATGACGAATCCAACGCCCGCGCCTTCGAAAGCGCTAAACATTTCCACGCGTGTTTTCGTAGACACCGGTGAGCGCGTTTCCATCGCCGGCTTTATTGTCACCGGCGACATTGCCAAGAAAGTGCTTATCCGCGGCATCGGTCCTTCCCTCGCCGCGAACGGAGTGCCCACTCCGCTGGCTAATCCTACGCTGACTTTGTTCGATAGCGCCGGCACCGTGAAAATGACAAACGATGACTGGAAAAATTCGCCCGATGCCGCGGAAATCATGAGCAGCGGCCTCGCGCCCACGAACGATTTGGAGTCGGTCATTATCGCGACGCTTGCGCCCGGCCAGTACACCGCCCAGCTTGCCGGCAAGAATAATGGCACCGGCAACGGCGTTGTCGAAGTTTACGATCTGCAGTCCAGCACCAGCGCCGTCCTCGCGAACCTGAGCACTCGCGGCTTCGTAGGCACCGGCGATAACGTGATGATCGGCGGCATCATCATCGGCACCGGCGACAGCCCCATCATGGTCTTCCGCGCCCTGGGTCCATCGCTGGCCAGCTTCGGCATAACGAACCCACTGCTCGATCCCACCCTCGAGCTGCACGATGGCAGCGGCACCCTGATTGCTTTCGACGACGATTGGAAAATCCCCCAGATCCAGGCGGTCCAGGCCGTAAACCTCGCGCCTACCGACGTCCGTGAATCCGCCATCGTCTCCGCTTTCCTCAGCCCTGGCCAATACACCGCCATCGTCCGCGGCAAGAACAACACCACCGGCGTCGCCCTCGTCGAGGCCTACCGGATTCCGTAGGGACGAAAGCAGTGACATGTGACGAGTGAAATCCTCGTTCCCAAACTCTGTTTGGGAACGCAATTGTCTTCAAAACTCCGTTTTGTTTTCTGACTTCTTGTCATCTGCTTGTCACACGTCACACGTCACACGTCACATGTCACTCGTCACTAATCTTCCCTTCGAGCTCACAGTCACGGTTCAACCCGCCGATATCGATCGCCAGAATCACGTCAACAACACCGTTTACGTGCGCTGGATCCAGGAAGTCGCCACCGCGCATTGGGAAGCACGCGCTCCCGCTGATTCCCGCGATGCGATCGGTTGGGTCGTCTTACGCCATGAGATCGATTACAAATCGCCCGCCTCCCTTGGCGACGAACTGCTTCTCCGCACCTGGGTGGGAAAAGCCACCCGGGCTACCTTCGAACGTTTCGTTGAAATCCGCCGCCTGACCTCTGATCCGCCAGCGGACGGATTCGCCGTGTCCGCCATTGGACGGACTGGCCGTGGCGAGGCGAACCTCCGATCTCCGACCTCTGACCTTCTGGCTCAGGCCCGCACTCTATGGGTCCCGATCAATCCCGACACTGCGAAACCTACTCGCGTCCCTCCCGAAGTCCGCGCCCGTTTCTCCACCTGATTCCTTATCCCTAAAAAGAAAACGCCCTCGCGCATTACACGCGAGGGCGTTCAATTCACTATCGCGGCCGCCGGCTAATCGAGATCGATTTCGTAGACCTCCACCAGCGCAATCCCGGTGCCGCCATCGGCCCCGGTCACGACCGTTGTGTAATAACCAGGCTCCAATCGCACGAGCACCGCGGCCTCTTTCGGATCGGTGGGCGGAATGGTTGTTGCCACGATCTCTGCCGCGTTGTCGTTCGTCTGCCAATCGTTGTTCTCCTTCAGCATGGTTCCACCTTCGAAGAGCTGGAGCTTCGGATCCGCCAGGACCGGGCTTACTCCGTGCTGCACGAGCGTCGGCCCGAGGGCACGGATCAGGACCAACTTCGGTCCGCCGGTAAGGATGAACCCGCCGATCAACTGCCCCTGGCCTGTATTCACAAACCCGCGGGTCGAGATATTCGCCATATGATTCGCCGCCGATTCCTGCGTGGCCCGAATCTCATAGACGACGCCGTTCCAGGTGAACGTGCCGAAGATCACGCCATGATTAAACGTCAGGTTGCCCGTGATCGTCTCGCCGGTGACGAGCGTTAACGTGAACGTCGCGTGAATCGTTCGCGCGCTTGCATCCTCGTCGTGGTCCTCCTGATCGTCTTCATCCTCATCGCCGTCGCCGGGTGTAGCTGTCGGTGTCGCGGTTGGAGTTGCCGTCGGAGTGGCTGTAGGTGTTGCCGTCGGCGTCGCGGTTGCAGTTGCCGTCGGAGTGGCCGTCGGTGTCGCCATCGGCGTCCCACTCGGGGTTGCAGTTGGCGTCGGTGTCGGCGTCGCGTTTGGAACGATCGTGATCGTGCCGAAACCACCGATCGTCGTCGTCCCATGTTTGCCGACCAGGAAGATGTGGTTCTGCGAATCGATCAGAATCTTCGTCTCGATATTTCCGGCCGAGCTCTGCGCCGGCGCCGAGTAGCGTCCTGCGATCGCTTCCGTGTCGCCAAACGCCGAGACGCGATTGGCCGTGATGTTCTGGCCCAGATACGTCGCCGTGATGGTCGTGTCCGTGATCGTGCCAGTGATCGTCAATTGCTTGTTCGTCTTTAACGAAAACTTGCCGTTGCCGCCTGCGCCGCCGCCCGCGAACCCCGATTGCTGGCCGGCCACGTCAAAGAAGTAAGCCGAGATCGCGTGGTTGCCCTGGACGAAAAAGACAATCTTGCCGCCTCCAGCCAGATCGCCCTCGTAAAAACCGCGTTTGCTTTGATCGCCCCATGCCGTCGGCGCCAGACAAAGCGCCAGAACGAGGACGGATAAGAATTTCCCTAAAATACCCTTCATAACTCCTCCCGTTAATTAATTGTTTAAGGGACATAATAAAATACGTCCGGTCGGCAATCAATGGCCGTATCATGCGCCCCGTTTCCGACCCTCTTTCTTCTCTCGCTTTCGGCATTGGGCGTTGGGCGTTTGCTGCGCTCCCGAGGCGCGCAGCCGCCGTGCGCCAAACGAATCAAAGAAAGAGAATCAAATCCAAGGAACCCAAATGAAAACACTTATCGCACTCCTGACCGCCTGTTGCTGCGCTCTGGCTTTCGCAGCCCAGCCCGTGGAACCGGTCGAGCAGGCCGACGTCACGAAACCAGCGCAAAAACCGAAGAATGCGCCGAAGCAACAGATCGTGCCGCAACCGCAGCGCACGTTGCCGAACACGAAAGTCCAGAAGCCGCACATCGAGCGCTCGACGAATGCCGTCCATGACAACACCCTGCGCAAGAATGGGCCGAAGAAGGAACGGACGGTGCCCGCGGTTCAATCCAACACCCTGAACAACGTCCAGTCGAAGAAGACCCAAACCAGCAAATCACCCAAGCTCGAGAAAAAACAAACGGCGCCCATTACGAACACAACGACAAACCCGCCCGCCACCACTACGACCGCTCCGAGCACGACTACGACGGCCCCGACCACTAACGTTCAGCCGAAGAACGTCAAGGTCGACCCGGCGACCGTGAAAAACGTCCAGGCCAAGTACGCGAACTTTAAAGCGCAACCCAAGACCAACGTCACCAGTGCCCAGTTCAATCCCAATTATCGGATCGCAGCCGCGCAGAATTGGACCGGCCCGCAGTACAACGCTTTCCGGACCTACCAGCCTCAGTGGCACGACCAGGGCTGGTGGAGTTCTCATTACACCACCCTCAGCCTCATCGCGGGTGGCTGGTACTTCTGGGACGCCGGCTATTGGTATCCTGCCTGGGGTTACGATGAAGCCGCCGCCTATTACCCGTACGACGGCCCCATTTACGTCGGCCCGCAGGCGCGCCCGTTCGACCAGGTCGTAGCCGATGTCCAGGCCATCTTGCAGGAGCAAGGCTATTACAAAGGCGAAGTCGACGGTCTGGTCGGCCCGCTCACTCGCGAAGCGCTCACCGCTTATCAGGCAGCCGCCGGTCTGCCGCCCACCGCTTCCATCGACGAGCCGACCTTGAACTCACTCGGCCTGAGTTAATTCGACGTCCGACTTCGTCGTTCCTCGTTCCCAAGTTGCACTTGGGAATCGAGCCCTCGGGAGCGGTGCGAGATGGACCTGCCCAACGGGTAAGCTTCGGGGGAAGCGAATCAACGTCAGTGCTTCCCTGTCCTCCGACTTCTGCCTTCCGACCTCTGACCTCCGCCCCCATCTCGTCACACGTCATTCGCCAGACGTCACTGGCTTCGTCCAACTATCCGGCCCGAAAGCGGCGTCGCCTGTCATCAAAACTGCGCAACCGAAGAGAATGAGAAACAATCGGATCCGGCCCACTCCGCGCGCCTCCTGGGGAGGAAACATATTGCAGTGGTGATTTTATCAAGCCATGGACGCTCACGACAACAGGAATTGACGGATGATCGTGGGCACCGAGAAGCATTCCACTCCGAAAGGAAATCCGATAAAGCGCGGCAATCTCGGCGACTTCGTCGCGTGACGGGCCACGATTGGCCCCTCAGCACGCACGGCGGCGTGAGCCACCCGATTTCTGAAATTTTTTCTGGTAACGCGCCTATGCCTTGCTGGATTGTCGAAAGAACGCACCGGATGAGAGGAAATGGCAAAATCGGATACTGGAGAAACCCTTCGATTTGGGTCGGGGTCTTGGTGCTAATGGCCGGCCTCCTAATCTCTCTTTACCTCGTCTGGCTTGTTTGGGCCCGAGGGTTCGAGCTCGCACGAGCGAGCAGCTATGGCGAACTCCTTCTCGTTGCGGTCTTGAGCGTTGAGGGTCTTGTTGCAATAGCCGGTTTCTTTCACGCGGATGAAGATCGCCGCCGAGAAAATATGGTAGCGATCATTGAGCAAATCGCGCAACACAACTGGCAAGTTGCTAGTAATCCAAATTTCCGGCCCGTGGTCAGTCGTCTGTTGGGCCACGCATCTCCGGCAACTCCGGCTGCTATGGACGAATACTGGGCGGCGCGGCTATTGCATTTAAGTCACGTGAACCTTCTGTGGCAAGCATGGGAGCTAAATGGTGAAGCAGATCTTAATAGACACGAGGGGTGGAGACGATTTGCCAGACGAGTGGCCGGTCATCTCTCAAAATGCGACCCATCTTCAGCGTCTCAGGAAGAGAAGGCTTGCAGTGACCTCTGGAGAGAGCTTCATGATGGGATCTGGCCGAACGCATTCGTACAGTGGCTTGAGCGAGCTTAAATAGATAGAGCCTAGACCTGCAAATCCGTGGGCCAAAGAAAATAGGGACCTTTGCCCATCCGAAATTCGCCGCCGGCTTCGCGGCCTTTAGAGGTAATGTAGTGCTTATTCCCCTCGCGACGCTCCAGATAGCCGCGTCCGACTAATTTGTTGAATAGTTGGGTGGTTTGCACTCCCAGCTTCGCAGCGAGCTTGGCGGTCGTGAGCTTATCATAAAGCGGCGCCGATTCCTCAACCAGAGGAGTTGGCGAGTTGAGCACCTCGGCTGTTCCTCCGCTGATCCGAATAATCCGCAACGCCTCCTGCGACACGGAGTGATAGAGGTCTGGCTCGGTCAACTTGGCGAACAGAATTCCCATTTCCTGGTTATTGGCTTGGCTGAAATCGTAAAGATTTAGGCTCGTTACCATACCGAAGTCTTCGTTCAGGTAACATTTCACATGAACGTTTTTGCAGAACGTGACAGAGACCCGGTTGATGGCTTTGAGGCGTTCGACCTCGTCGCACTGTTCCTTCTTGCCGTAAACAATTTGAACCTGCACTCCCAGTCTGGCGGCATCCTCAATTAGCTCCCGGACACGTGGCCGCAGTTTCAAATAGGGACTGATCAAGACGATGCGGCGTTTCGCCGTCTTGAGCAGCTGTTCGAGTTGATAACTGATCGCCGTCGTGTCGAGGAACTCCGCCATGGGCCAAGGGAAAAGCAGCAACGGTACCAGCGGTAAGGGCGAAGCACGCGCTGTCCCTCGGAAGGAAGCATATCGCAGGGTCGGTTATCAGGCCTGGGTCAGGTCGGCGAGCGGACGCAGCGGGCAGGACGGTCCGTCGTCTCCCCTGCAAGGCGGGCCGTAGATGTGGGCTTTTCGACTCGACGAAGAGGACGGGCTGCTGATAAATCGCTTCGCCGCCCCCGAAACAACCCCAGTCCAAAAATCTACCGCATCATAGCTATTACATGAAGGAAATTATCCATTCTGCACTGTTAGGGGGGTTTGGTCGTATTCGTCCTCGAATTAATAGGATTTCTGCCGCAGGCGAATTGCTCTTCGCCGCGGTCGCGTTGTGCGCATTGTGGCCAACAACTGCACCGGCGGAGGAAAGAAAAACCGTTACGATTCAAGGGACCGAGCCTGAATTATGGATGATCCGGGAGCTTCAGGCCAACGGATTTGCGGATTTCCGCGCGCGGGATCCGAAATCTTCGAAGATAGTCTCGGCCAATTTTCTCGAAAAACTACTTAGCGGCAAGCTACAGGTGCTTCTACCCCCCGTTATCAAACTATATGACATCACGGTGGAAGGAGACGTTTTCCTCGACGCACAAGTCATTGCACAGCACATATACATTTGTGGCGCCGAATTCAAAGGTCGAGTTGAGTTACGACATGTTACCGCCAATGGTTCGCTCGAAGTTTGCAACTCATCCTTCGAGTCCGAAGTTACCTTTACAGAGTGTGACCTGATCGGAGGTGTTCGCTTTGCGAACGACTCTTTCGAGGGGGGATTTTACGCCAAAGATTCTTCGTTTAGACAATATTTGCGCATCATCGGACGCGCCCAGTATCCCTCAAAGTTCATCAAGTTGGAAGACGTTCTCGCGTCGACCGCCATCGAGCTTCGGGATGTCGCCTGCGATGACATTATCCTTACTTCGGTGGACTGTAATTCCCTCGCTATTACTGAAGTTACTGTTTTTGGAGCGCTCAAGGCGTCGGAACTCACCATCACGAAACGACTTTTCGTTAGCGATAATGAACTTGGAGTAAAGGGGAGTCCTCCAATCGAGCCGGAGCGAGAATATGCTTTGTTCTTCTCAGATGTTTTCGTCGGCACTACTGCACGTCTATACCGGAATCGGATCGAGGGAAATGCCACATTCACAAACGTCGTAGCCAACTCGATCTTGGCCTTTGACGGTTCGGAATTTCGATCACCGCTTCCTTCTCATTTTTCGCTGCTCAACTGTAACGCGGACTGTTCCTTCAGCGATACGACGTTTTCGGCCGGACCTGAACTAAGCTCCTTATCAATCGCGGAACAATTAGTATTCCGAGGGGCTACAATTCTTGGGGATCACCCGTTATTGATCAAACAATGCAATGTCAATGGAGTGGCAGTACTGGATTTCAAACGAGTGCCGTCGAGTATCTCGTTAGAGGGCTCCTATTTCAAGGCACTGGGTTTGCCCGATATTCCGGAAAGGCGGCAAACGGTATACGCATTGGGCGGGATGGATTTTCAGCGCATTACGGCGAAGGGCAATGACCCGTTGCGATGGGTTCGTTTCCTGGAGGCAAGTGATTTCGCGGAACCTTTTGGCTCCCGTCTCAGAACGTTCTTACTGGACGACGGCCAAAAGAAGGCTGCCGATGGCGTCCGAGTGGAACTGAAACGACACCAACGCAAGACAATGGAAAAAGGCACATGGCCGGAATTTATCGACCGGGTGTACGACGCTTTGTTAGAATACGGCACGCGTCCGTGGCGGGGGCTCTGGATCTTTCCACTATGCGTCTTCGTGTTCGGCATGTTTGTGTATCGCAGAAAACACATGGAGTATACAGGGGGCACTGCTGAGTTAGGTAGCCGCAAAGAGCCGCCCTACTGGTCGGTGATTTATACAACCCAGAAATTAGTCCCTTTTTTCTTTCTGCTAGAACTAGAGGGATGGAAGCCTCGAGGGTATGTGGGATGGTTCTACTTATTGCTTTTCCCATTGGCGCAACTATCGCTCGGAGTGTTTTTGGCCCACTATGCCTTCGAATTGATCTGAGTGCTGGGCAAGGGAAAATCAGAAGGTCAATCAGCCGGGATTTCTCAGTCGCCAAGTCTCGTGAAACGCGGTGCGATCGGGACGATACCTCGAAAAAGAAACGGGCTGGAATACGCCGGGCTGGGAATCCGGCGAATAGGCGGTAACGCAGCTAGGGTAGCTGGCATGAGCGCGGGCGCGCGACTGACCAAAATTATTCCCGCCCGTTCTTCGCTCGTTCGGCTGAAGAATCAGCCGACTCGGATCTGCGCGGGATTGGCTTACACCACCATTAGTTTCGCCGGGTCGCTCCAGGCGCCCATGACGCCTTTGAGGCCACAGGTGCGCACCCGTACCCAGATGACTGTGCCGGGCGTGAAGCCGCCCAGGTTCGCTTTGCCGCCGCTGAACATGCCGGCCGGTTTCCAATCGCTTTCCGTGTTCGGGTCGCCGGTGTTGGTCTGGACGTCGTTGATGCTGTGTTGACGATCGGGCTGGTAGCGCGCGATCAGGGTGCCGCTCAGGTCGCCCTGGCGCACCACGAGATTTTGAGGCGCGCCCGGCGGCGTGGTGTCGGGCGTGCGCGCGGTTTCGTAGGAAGGAAACCCGCTCTGAACGAGAATGGCCGGGTCGCCGTCGGCGATGATGTTAACGTAATTGCCGAGGTTGCCCAGGGCGGTTTCCAGATCGTTCCGGGCCACGTTGAACGCGATGATATCGGCCGTGGCTTTGCTGGCTTTCTTGTTCAGCGCGCTTTTGAACGTGTCGATCAAGGTCTGGAACGCGGCCATCGTCACCGGCGGAGTGGCGAAGGTCGCGGCGTTCGTGGTCGTGTCATCGTGGATTTTTTGGGCGGCCGGGAACAGGTCCGGCCCGGTGTAACCGCTGAAGTCAATGATTGCTTTAGTCATGATTATGAGCGTTCGGGGAAGGGGTTTAGTGGTTGGTTGTCGTGAAATCGGGGAAGGTTTTCGGTGAACACCGGGAGCAAACCCGGGAAACGAGTACCAGTTTTCGCGAACCTGGTACTTCGGCGCGGAGACATGGAAGGGTTTTCCCGAAACCGGTGCCGGTTTGGCGGAATTGGGTACCGGTTTGGCCAAATCTGGTACCGGGTTTCCGAAAACCGGCTCAGCTTTTCGAGAAAGGATGACCGGTCTACCGAAAACGAGTACTCAGGTTGCCGCTTGCCGGAAGCGACCGCGCGAAAGCTGGAAGCGCCGTGGAAAAGGTAGGCAGCGTTTTCCCGCGAGCCGCGAGCGTTTCGAAGAAAGAAGCGCGCTTTTTGAACCGCTAACGGAGCCGCGGCCGGAGTTCGCGGAGTAATTGTGCTGTCCGAGGGGAGCAGGTTCACAAGGCGGAGTCTGCCAAACGCGCCTCGGCGCCGCTACCCACGAAAGGAGTAGTCGCCTTGCAAAACGCGGCACCCGCACGTTTCCCCTCGTAAAATCGTTTTTTCGTGCTCGGAAACGGCGCTTTTTTCCTTCGCGAATGTGTTCATTCGCGCGGCCGCGCCGGGCGACTCGCGAAGATTGTTGCGGACATTTGACCCGCGCCCCGGTACTTCACTCCGCAACCTCAGAGTTCCCCTTGAAGAAATCTCGCCCAGAACAGGCTTGCGGAGCGCTCATCGTAGCGCCGCGCGGCCGGATTCGTTTTATTAGCCGGGTAGCTACCCATTATTTAAAGGAACATTTCGGGCCGCGGCCGGACAGGCATCGTCTCCCGGAGCCGCTCGCTTCCTGGGCCCGGACCACGCCGAACACGCCGTTTTGCCTGTCAAAAAATGGCCGGATTGTTTTTGTCCATCTTATCGATCGCAGCCGGAAGGGAGCGCAATGTTTTCTCCTGGAAGAACGCGTGATCGAGGAGAGCAACCTCACGCCCCAGGAACTGTTAGTGCTGTCCTGGGTGAGGAAAGGGAAGTCGACCGAACAAATCGCGGCGATCGTCGGGCGGAAAGTCGGCACGGTGAAGAAACATCTGACCCGGATCTACGAAAAACTGGGCGTAGAAAACCGCACCGCCGCCGCCTTCTACGCCGACCGCTTCTTCACCGCCGAAGAGTAGGGGTGCTCCGCGATCCCGCCACTATTCTGGTCAATCAGGATTCCAAGGCCAACGGTCGGACGCTGTAATCAGTGTTCACGCTACCTGCCGGGAATCACGCATCCAGCGGGCCACTTGCTGTCATCATTTTGTCCCCCGGCTCCTACCAAACGTCCTGTCTCGTCATAACACTGAATTTGAAAAGAGTAATTGATGTTGTCCTGACCGGCCTCAACTTCCGTCATTTTTCGCGCCACTGAAATATCTGAGCCAGTGATGTCAATAAGAGGCTTCGGGGGATCGGTGGACAGCCGATAAATTTTTAGTTTCACTGTGGACGGGACAGGAGTTGGCGTTGGCTTCTGCACTGCGGCACTCACGGCGACTAATGGTCCCTTGTTCGTTTGCAACTGCAATTCAACTGGCTGCTCACGATTCACCGGCTCCGCACTAACAAGTGTAAGCAAGTCCAGCTTTGCATTCTTTTGCGGGATCCCCCACGCATTTTTTGCGTTGGACAGCAGAACGTCAGTTACAGTAGGCATCTCATCCGCCGAGAGCGCGGACATCGGTTGGTACCGAACGATGAAGTGCACGCGTTTGCCAATCATTTCCGACGTGTAACTGAAGCCATGCCCCAATATCCGAATGACACAGTCATAATATTTGGTCACGAACGGCACATTGAGAGTCGACCGTCTGGCGCTCGCTGCGAATATTTCGTTGAGCTCTGCCGAAGAAAGCTTTTCCACCTCTTGGCTGAACTTCCTAAAATCCTCATCACTGCTATTGGCATTAACACCAAGAGGAACGCCTTCAACGGGAACGACGATGCCGCCGCCCCACTTGCTGTTCTTCACATCCTCCTTGAAATCCTTTGACTTAAAATACTCCTTAACATTGGAATATTTTGAGCTGTAGCTCGCTTGCTGAAAATAGTCGCGAACTCCGTCTTTAAGACCTTCTAAGCAGGGGTTAGATTGGCCGCAAAGCGTCGTCGCGATGGAAATTCCGATTACATACAGGACAAAGGGTTTCATGACGTGGGAATTCGGACAGTGAAGCAAACAATCGTTATAACGTGCAACAATAAATATCAGCCGGCCTCCGCGCTCTCGCGGCCTTCGCCGGAGAGGGCGCGCTTTCCTTCGGGGATGAAATCGCCGAGCCAGAATGAATCCTAAAGAACAGAACAAAGCCCTGGAGGCGTGGCAGGCTTCGGCGCGGTATTGGGACAAGTATCGAGTGCTCATCGCACAGATGTTCGCGCCATTAACAGCCGGTCTAGTCGAAGAGGCCCGGATCGGGGTTGGCCAGAAGGTGCTCGATATCGGTGGCGGAAGCGGCGAGCCGTCGCTCACAATCTCATCCATTGTTGGGCCTAACGGATCAGTAACCTACACGGATCCTGTAGCCGGTATGGTCGAGACTGCTCAGGCGGAAGCAGAGAGGCGGGGCCTGACAAACATCCACTTCAGGCAATGTTCCGCCGACGATCTGCCGTTCGCGGACCGTGCCTTTGATGTAGCGGTCAGCAGGTTATCAGCAATGTTTTTCGTCGACCCGGTCACTGGGGTTCGGGAGGCGCTGAGAGTAATCGTCGACGATGGGTATGCCTCATTTGTCGTCTGGGGGCCTAAGGAAGCTAACCCTTTCTTTTCGACTGTTACAGACGTGATAGACCGGTTTGTGGAGTCTCCTAAACAGGACCCCGATGCGCCAGATCCATTCCGTTTTGCCGTTCCCGGTAAGCTGGCTGGAATCCTGGTAAATGCTGGCGCTGAAAATGTGATTGAGCGCCAGCTGGATTTTCGGATTGAAGGGAAAGTCTCGTTTGAGCAGTTCTGGCAATTGCGAACGGAAATGTCCGAAACTTTGCGCGAAAAAATGGCTCGCCTCACGCCCACTCAACTACCAACCATAAAGCAGGCTGCTACCGATGCAGCACGGAGATACTTTGTGAGCGGAAAGATGAGTTTCCCCGCCCAGGCATTAATCGTTAGCGGTGGGAAATCCGCCGGCCGCGGAGCGCCTTAACCCGGCTGCGGGACGATGCGGATATAGGGCTTGGGCGACTTCCAACCTTGCGGATAACGCCGTTTCGCTTCGTCATCGGAGACCGACCCGGCGATGATCACGTCCTCGCCTGGCTTCCAGTTCACCGGGGTGGCGACCTGGTGCTTCGCAGTCAGTTGGAGCGAGTCGATCACCCGCAGCACCTCATCGAAGTTCCGGCCGGTTGTCATGGGATAAACAAGGATGAGCTTCAACTTTTTGTCCGGGCCGATGACGTAAACGTTGCGCACGGTTGCATTATCGGCCGCTTTGCGCTGCTTCGCGTCACCTGCGATATCGGCCGGGAGCATCCCGTAGAGCTTCGACACCGCGAAGTCAGCGTCGCCGATAATTGGATAGTTCGGCGCGTGTCCTTGCGTTTCCTCGATGTCTTTCGCCCATCCCTGATGATCGCCAGTCGAATCGACTGACAATCCGATGATTTTCACGTTTCGGCGGTCGAACTCGGGTTTTATCCGAGCCATATAGCCGAGCTCGGTGGTGCACACTGGGGTGAAGTCCTTAGGGTGTGAGAATAGGACCGCCCAGGAGTCACCGATCCAGTCGTGGAAGCGGATTCGGCCCTGGGTCGTTTCCGCCTCGAAGTCGGGTGCTGTTTCGCCAATTTTCATTGATTCTTTCCTCTCTTTTGGTTGGAAACTATTCTTTTCAAATCCAGCAGCGAAAGTCAACAACTCCGTGCCGGTCTGGCTGCGCTGCCGTCTGCGGTTTTGAAAACCGAAGTTCGCCGCCAGAGTCGACGATGGCACCGGTGCTGAACGCCCAAATCATCGTGGTAACTCGCGGCGAAAAATGATTTTCTGTAGTCGATCTTCCGTCCTTCCGGACTTCGGAAATGATATCTGATTGTAGTCCCAGCGCTAAAGCGCTGGGCTATTGTCAGAAGAAGATGACGATCCGTGGGAGGCTCCCCTGAAACTAGCCCAGTGCTTTAGCGCTGGGTTGCAGAATGCAAAACAAGGGCGAGTCCCATTCGGGACGAAAGAATGAAACGTTAGTTATTATTTTTCGAAAGAAGGCACATATCTAGGGAACGAGAGATCATTGCCGTTGATCTGCGCCTTCTCCTTGAATCTTCGATCTTTTCGACCGCTACAGAAGAAGACCTGGTTGGAGCAACCGTATCATGAAATATTACGGCTTCTTGGCTGGTTCGATTTTCGTGCCTTGGGAAACGATGAACTGCCAGGTGCCGCCGCGTTTCGCTAAAACATCGAGCCAGCGGTATTGGCCGTTCAGGTCATGTCCTTCGTAGCTGCCCTTGTCGGTGCTGCGATAGGTGACAATGGCGATGTCGGCGTTGGCCGCGTGAACCATCATGTCGTCGAGCTTGTTCGATTCGAGCTTGAACTTACCTGACTTCAGGTCCGCGAGGAACTCGGCTTTGCCCTGGGTTGTTCCATCGGGATTAACCGCGTAGAAGCTGTCGGCGAGCATCTTCGCCGCGGCCTCCGCATCGGGCTTGGTCAAAGCAGCGCTCATGTCCTGTTCCATTTTCATCACGGCCTTTTCAACGTCGGGATTTGGTTTGGCCGCGTCGTTGCTTTGGGCCAGAAGCACCGCCGGCAAAGCGAGGGCGAACAACAGCGCAATCAGTTTGTGGTAGTTCATGGCCGCAGGCTATCGGCCGGCCGTTGGCCTAACAAGTTTAAAAGACATAGTTAGCAACCGGGGCGGCTGCCCTGCAATTCCTGATAGAGACCTCACACAAAGGACACAAAGGTTCACAAGGGGGGACAGATTCTCATTTCTTTGGGCACCTTTGTGACCGTTGTGTGAAGAAGTTCTCCGATCCGCTGTCGACAAAGGTCTGGGCGAGTGATAGCGCTGAGGCAGCGGCATGGATGAATTCGGTTATCTCGCGGTCATTCTCTCCATCATTCTCGGCCTGAGCGTGACGCAATTGCTCCAGGGCTTGAGCAACGTGATTAATGCGCGGGACCGGGTCCGAATCTATTGGCCGGCGATCGGATGGGCCTTGCTCCTTCTGGTCATCGATGTCCAGGCCTGGTGGTCGATGTTTGGTTATCGAGGCCGGCATACCTGGACCTTTCTTCAGTTCGCGATTCTTCTGCTCGAGACGATCCTGCTTTACCTGCTCGCTGCCCTCGCTCTGCCGAACGCTTTCGGCGAAGAGATCGTGGATCTGCGAGTAAATTATTTCCGTCACGCCCGCTGGTTTTTTGGCTCGTTCCTGGGTGTGCTCGCGGTCAGCCTCGTAAAGAATGTGGTGATGAGCGGGTCCTTACAGGGACCTTTCGATCTGGGGTTTCATCTCTTCTGGATAGGAGGCGCGACGATTGCAGCGATCACGCGGAGCGATCTCTTTCACAAGGTCTACGTTTGCGTCGCAGGCGTTTCGTTCTTCGTTTACATCGGCGCGCTCTTCGCCGAGCTGCGTTGAGAGACCGCGTAAAGCCAAGGCAACGAATGATTCCAAGGGAGGATCGAAGCGGCCGTGGAGAGTTCTGGTGAACGCGCAGTGGGACATCGCGCAGGCGAAGTTCGTTTCCCAAAAGATTACGCCGGAGAAGTAGCCGCTACGCCGGCAAGCCGTTGCACGCGATCAATTCCATCTGTTCGCAAAAATAATCCAGCTCGCCGAGCGTGGTGGAGACGTTCGACTTGATGCGAAGGCCTTGCTTCCGCGATCCAAAATGAGGGTCACAAAGATTTTGAAAACTTCGTCCTCCCGTTTTCGTAGAAATCAAACGAACACCTATGAAAAGCAACTCATCGCTCCAACCCACCGACACATTCATGAAAATTCTTCGAACGTTGATAATTGCCGCAATCGGCGTCGCGCTGGGCTCCGGTCAATTATTCGCAGAGACCCAGGCGACCAACACCTTTACGCCAGACGCTGTCAAATCATACGCAGAAGCATTTAAGTTTGCCCTCAGCGACCGGCAAGCTGACGGCGAGCAGATCATCAACCGCATTTATACTGTCTTTGCGACAAACGACGACGATAAAGACCGCCAAGATGGGATTTCGGAGCAATATGCGAGAGCCAGTGAAGTGCTCGCCCAGAACGCCTCTTGGGGTAAAGGTTTAATCTTCCGGGAGCATGGTACCGATTACGGACAAAATTTCGACATCTCGACGCGAAAGATCAAAGCCAAAGAGGTAGGGCAAATCGCTTATAAATGGCGCATGGACAACAACGATGGCTGGAACGTCCAAATGACGGTATTTGTGCAACTGGCCAACGGCTCCGTATACATCGTGGGAGCTCACTACTGGAATATCCACGGAGGTGCGAACGACGGAAGCATTCGTCTCGCTTGGTAGCGGGACACGAAGGCGTCAGAGCTAAGTATTTGCCCTTCGACGGCCCAGCAATCGATCAATTCAATCATTAACAGTTTATGACCCCATCAAATCACAAATCACTCGTGCAGGTTCAAGCCGACATTGCCGAGCACAGGGAGTTGCTCGATGAGATTCACGCGGCCCGGCAGGAGGTGCGTGGATACAATACGGTTCCCCTGGACCAGCGAGGGGCGGTCGCTACGTCAGTTCGTGCCATGCTCGCGGCGAGTCCAAACAAGCGAATGTTCAAGCTCCTGGCGCAAGGCGATTCGTGGTTCGATTATGCTCCGGGCACCGATCTCATTGACTGCCTGCACTCAAATCACGGGCACACCATCACTAACATCGCCGTAGCTGGATCGACTTTGAACGATGAAGCTTACGGGCCCGTTCCTCGCCAGATGTTCGGACTTGGCCCGCCGCAATCGAACGACCCCGATCGAATCACCGAGCTTGTTCATCAAATCCGCCAGGTAAAACCGCAGGCGCTGCTCCTTTCCGCCGGTGGCAATGACGTAGCTGGCGATGAGTTCTTTTCGTTCATCAACAATGCGCGATCGGGTTTGCCGCCGGTTAATGCGGAGGTTCTGCACGGGGCCGTTAACGGAACGTTTAAGGCGGCTTACCAATATTTGATAGACATGGCTTTGGCGGCCGCAACAGATCTCCACATCAAGATGCCTATCTTTACTCATGGCTACGATTATCCGTGGCCCGATGGCCGACCTGTAGTTTCATTCTTGTGGTGGAAGGTCGGCCCATGGTTCCATCGGTCGTTTAACGCGAAGAATTATCCTTACATCAGCGCGGCTACCTTGCTGACGCGGCATAAGATTGTGGGACAGTTCATTGACGCGGTAAACGACATGCTCGTGGGCCTGGCGGCCGATTTAAAATACGTCGGCAAGGTGTTCCACGTGGACGTGCGAGGAACTGTGCTGACCGAGGGCGAATGGGCCAACGAACTCCATCCGCGCAATCCTGGCTTTGCCAAGTTTGCGGACAAGATTGACGCGGCACTACAGGCAAATATCTGATAACAGAAGCGCAGGCTTACGATCTCTCGCGTCGCGCAAAGCAGTGACCGAGGCGTTTTTTCATCCTTAAACGTTTTCGGCGCTCATAGCAGCGAGGCGCTACAGCGCCGCTACGTCGGCAATCCCTTGCGCGCGATTAGCTCCATCTGGTCGCAGAAGCGATCCAGCTCGCCTAGCGTGGTGTAGACGTTAGGCGTGATCCGGAGGCCCTGGAATTCTTCGTGGACGATGGGCGTAACGAAGATGTGATGTTTGTCGAATAGATACTTACCAACCGCCTCAGGGGTTGTTCCATCGATCTGAACGTTCGCGATGGCGCACGATTGGTTCGGGTCGAACGAAGTGTTGAAGCGGATCTTGGGGACGTCCTTGAGCCGGTTCATCCAGTAACGTGACAGGTAACGCAACCGCGCTTCCTTGCGTCTGCCGCCGATCCCGTTGTGGAATACGAGGGCCTCACCAATGGCCAGTCTTATCGCCGCCGAGTGGGTGCCAATCTCCTCGAACTTGCGGATGTCCGTGGCCTGTTTGGATTCGGCGGCCATCATTGGCCAGATTTTTTCGATCTTATCGCGCTTCACATAGAGCAGGCCCGTGCCTTTCGGCGCGTATAACCACTTATGCAGACTGGTGCCGAAGTAATCGCAACCGAGGTCCTCCTGTTTGAAATCGAACTGGGCAAAGGAATGGGCGCCGTCCACGATCGTCTCAATGCCTTTGGCGCGAGCCATCTCGCAGACCGCTTTCACGGGAGTGATCTGTCCCGTGATGTTGACCTGATGCGCCATGAGGATGAGCCGGGTGCAATCGGTAATTCCTTTCTCAAAGGCGGCGGTGATTTCGTTGAGGTTCTTGGGCGGAATGGGAATCTGAATGAGCTTAAGCTTCAAGCCTTCTCGCTTCTCACGCTGACGCAGCGTGGTAAGCATGCGCGGATAATCCTGGGTAGTGGTGAGAATTTCATCGCCGGACTTAAGGTCCATGCCCATCAAAAGAATCTCGAGGGACTCGGAAGCATTGCGCGTGATCGCAATCTCTTCGCGATCGCAGCCGAACAATTCCGCCAGGCCGGTACGAATCGTTTCGGATTGCGGCTCGAGAATTTGCCACATGGTATAGGCCGTGGCGTCTTCCTGTTCCCAGGTGTAACGCACCATCGCTTCGGTGACGATCCGCGGGCTCGGCGAGACGCCGCCATTGTTCAGATTGATGATGCCGCGCGTGACGCTGAAAGAGTTTTGAATGATGGCCCAGTAATCTTCATCCAGGGCCGCCTGCTCCGGGGTCAGGTGCGCCACAGTCTTCGTCGCGGCCTCGACGGTTTTGAGGAGTGACGCGACTGTAGCGGAAGACAGCACAGCCAGGCCGAGTCCTTTGCCAGCAAGGGAAAGAAAGTCGCGTCGTGTCGACATCTCCACGGGGCTGATTCTGCTGTAGTCGCGTCGCTGTGTCGAGGCGTCTTCTTGCCTGGGTGCTGCGTTATAGCCGCCTGGCGGCGTAGCGCCGTGGCTTGCAGCGAGCATGAATCCGCGCTTCGCGTGATTCGAAATGTCGGATATCAGTCCTTGCGCATGGGAGTTTTATTTTCGACGCAAACCGACAAGACGAAGGCCGTCGTATCGAACGCTGGCGCATTGCTGATCAGCGGCGTCCGGCTGCGGATCTTTCTGGTTTCGTTTACGCTCCTCTTCTTCGAGCTGCTCTGCATTCGCTGGATTCCGGCTTACGTCAGGTATCTCAGCTATTTCACTAATTTTATCCTGCTCGCTTCGTTCCTCGGAATGGGGCTGGGCATCCTGGCCGCGCGGCGCGCTGCGTTCCGGTTTCCTCCGTTCCCGCTCATGGTGCTGCTGCTCACCGCGGTCGTCGCGGTCAATCGGTTCGAGCTCAATATCTCTTCGACCGATGTTCTCTACTTCGGGTCCGGGACGCACGGGGTGGCGCGGGCGGAGAGTTTTATCCTTCTGCCGCTGATTTTCACGTTCGTAGCGGCAGCGTTTATTCCACTGGCCCGGACACTCGGCTCGCTCTTTACCCAAACGGCTCCGCTTACCGCCTACACTTTTGATATCCTCGGCAGCCTGGCAGGGACGGCGGCATTTTTCGTTATCGGCTATTTCGCTCTTCCGCCCATCTCCTGGTTCGCGGCGCTCGGCCTGCTAGTCCTGATCCTGACCGCAAAGAGTAAACTCTTTCTGTCTGCTTTCATGATGATCGCCGCCGCCGGGATTGCCTTGTTTCTCCAACGCGGCACCTACTGGTCGCCTTACTACAAGATCACCCTCACGCCCGCGGCGCCGTCCGGCTACAACCTCGACGTCAACAGCATCGGCCACCAAAGCATGATCCCGTGGCGGAACAAGGAGCCGTTCTACCGCCGCGTTTACGAACTCTTTCGCGGCGCTTCGTTCGAGCGCGCGCTCATTCTCGGTGCGGGCAGCGGCTCCGATACCGCGACGGCCCTGGCGAACGGCGTGAAGTCGGTGACCGCGGTCGAGATCGATCCGGTCATCATGAAGCTCGGTGGCCGCTTTCATCCGGACCAGCCCTATTCCGATCCGCGCGTGCAGCTGGTGAATGCGGACGGCCGCGTTTTCCTGCGCAACACGAACGAGAAGTTCGATCTCATCATCTTCGCGCTGCCGGACTCGCTCACGCTGACCTCGAGCATCGCCAATCTGCGGCTGGAGAGTTTTCTCTTCACCCAGGACTCGCTCGCGGCCGCGCGCGATGCGCTGGCGCCGAACGGCGTACTCGTGCTCTACAATTACTATCGCGAGCCGTGGCTGATCGAGAAGCTGGCCAGCATGGTAGGGCGCACCTTTGGTCGCGACTCGTTCGTCTCCACTTACGGCGGACAGGGACGCGGCGCGGTGATCGTGAATGGGCCGAGATTGAGTGAGATTCCGCCGGGCGCATTCGGTCCTTACCGCGAAGAGACTTTCTTGCCGAACGAAAAGGAGCTGCGCGTAACGGGCGAAGGATTCTTTGCCGCGACCGAGAAACCGCCGGCGACAGACGATTGGCCGTTCATCTATCTTCCGAAGAAATCATTTCCCGGCCTCTATCTTCGCGGCCTGGCGGTGATCCTGGGCATTTCGCTGGCTGGGATTTTTTGGGTGGCGCCGCGGAGCACGCTCCGGCGATTTGATTGGCACATGTTCTTCCTCGGAGTCGCCTTCGCCCTCCTCGAGGTGAAAGCGCTGACGACTTTCGCTCTTCTTTTCGGCAGCACCTGGAACGTCAACTCCCTCGTCTTCTTCGCGATCCTCACGAGTGTCTTGATCGCGGTCCTGGTCAACGCGCGATTTACGTTTCGCCGGATTTGGATTTTCTACCTGCTGCTCTTTGGCATGCTCGCGCTGAACCTCGCCGTCCGACCGGAAACGCTTCTCCTCCAAAACGCGATCGCGCGTTACCTGATCGCGAGCGGCCTCATCTTCGCGCCGGTCTTTCTCGCGAACGTGATTTTCTCGAATTCATTTCGCGAGACGGAGCTGGCCGATGTGGCGTTCGCCTCGAATCTGCTCGGGATCATGGTGGGCGGAATGCTGGAATACTTCAGCATGCTAGTCGGCTACCACCTCCTGCTCGTGGCAGTGATCACGTTCTATTTTCTCGCGATGGTATTGCGGGCGCGGGCGAACCCGGCGAGCGCCATCTGACGAGATCACGGGGCGGGATTCGGCCCCATTCTGATCTCAAAGTGTTTCTATCTGATCCCTAACTGTTCTGCTGGGAGCGATTCGGATCATCGACTACTTCTTTCCGCGGCCGATTCCAGGAACCCCGGCCGGTTGATTTGATCCCCAGCTCGAAAAACAAATTCATGAGAACAATTTATTGCTTGGTTGCGTCCCTTTCCCTTTTCATCGCCACCGGCGTGATGGCAGCGCCCTCGATTGTGGTCAGCGTGCCCGATCAAACCCTGGCGGTGATCGACGGTGGGGTTGTCGTTGAAAAGTTCGCCGTATCGACCTCCAAGTTCGGCCTGGGGGACAATCCCAACAGCTATGCAACGCCGCTGGGTTCATTGGAGATCGCTTCCAAGATCGGCGCCAATGCGCCGCTGGGCGCCGTCTTCAAATCGCGCAAGCCGACCGGCGAAATTCTGCGGCCCAATGCCGCCGGCCGCGATCCGATCGTGACCCGCATCCTATGGCTCCGTGGGCTGGAGCGGGGAAACGCCCGGGCCTACGACCGCGGCATCTACATCCACGGGACGCCGGTGGAACAATTGATCGGACGGCCCGCCAGCTACGGGTGTATCCGGATGCGTTCGCAGGATGTCGCGCGTCTCTTCAACGAAGTGCGCGTCGGCACAAGGATTGAGGTGGCGAATACACGCCTCGGCCCCGCAGTCGCGAAAGCGAAGTTGGATTCGCAGGTTCGCGGCGCAAGGCTGGCCGCGAACTAGGCGGCGCTCGTTTGCAAGGCAACCGCATCGGTTGCCGAACGTTGAACATCGCAGGCGATGCGCCTGCCGTACAGCCATTGGCCCAGAGCTGAAATCGGGTGATGTTGCTCCATGGTCAAGAAGATGACCTCGTTAGGCATCCACTGGTGGATGCTGGCGGTGACGGCCGTGCTCTTCGGGTTGGTCGCGGCTTTTGTCGATCTCAAGCCGGTCGTCGATGAGAATTTCTTCTTCTCGACGAGGGATCCGCAGCTTCGCGAGACGAAAAAGATCGAGAAGCAGTTCCCTTCCCAGACGGAGGTGATTTTCGCTGTCGGGTCGCACGATATTTCATCGCCGCGCTACCTCAGCCGAATCCAGCGGCTAACGCAGCAGTTGAAGAAGATCGACGCGGTCAGCACGGTCAAGAGCCTGACTGATGGGCCGAAAAATGTTGAGGACGCGCTCGCAAGCCCGTTCTGGCACCGGCTCCTTATCTCCTTGGATCGCAAGTCGAGCAACGTGGTTGCGTTCATGGAGAACAAGGACCCGGAGAAGACGATTAGAGCGTTCGAGCAGGTCGTGCATGAGCTTGATGAGAAGGATTTTCGGATCCACATCGCGGGACCGCCGTACGTCGTAGAAATGATCCGGCGAAGTCTGGCCCACGACTTTCGCTACTTCAGCCTGACGGCGGTGGTGTTGTTCGGCCTGACCATGGCGGTGATGTTCCGCTCGCTCCGCGTCTTTATCGGGATGCTGGCCACCTGCACGAGCGCGGTTTTGTTGACGTTGCTGCTGCAATCGATCTTCGGCGGACGAATCGGGATTCTCACGGTGAACCTCGGCACGATCGTGTTCATCGTGGCCCTGTCGCATTTGGTTTACATGACGTTCAACTGGCAGACGCTCGCCGGCCGGCTTGGCAAAAAGTCGGCCGATCTGGCGTTCGCGGCGCTGCGAATGACGTTTCCGGCGTCGTTCTGGTCGATGATCTGCGCTTCGCTCGGTTTCGGGAGTCTCTTGTTCGTCGAGGCGAAGCCGCTGCGCGAACTCGGGTTCGGCGGCGTCCTCGGATCAATCGTGGCTTTTGTCTGCGCGTACCTGATGTACCTGCCATTTCTGCGCTGGGCCGAGCCGCACAAGACGAAAGTCGCGGAGATGAAACCGCCGAGAAAATTTTGGTCGCGCCGGTACGCGTTACTTTCGTTCGGCGTCATCGCGGTGAGCGCCGGGTTGGGGTTTGGCCTAACCAAGATCAACATCGATCCGAGCCTCCTCGATTACTTCAAACCGAACCAGGAATTGCGCGACGGAATTGAATACGTCGATCGCGGCGGCGGCTCGAACCCGCTCAAGCTGGTGGTGGCGTCCGCGGACGGCGGTCCATTAAATACGGATGCCGCCTACTCCAGGATGTGGGAGTTGCAGAAAGCGCTCGAAGCTTACAAGGACGTCGGCGTCGCGATCTCGCTCCCGACGCTTTTAGCGGAAGCCGACCGCGCGCCGTTCTCGTTTTTCTTCAGCTACGAAACCCTGATGCGGAAGATGGAAGAGCCGCAGCACGCGCGCGTGGCGAAAAGTTTTGTGAACCCGGAGCACACCGAAGCAGTGTTTCTCCTGCGCATGAACGAAACGGGCCGCGACAAATACCGGCTCGATGTCGTGAACGATCTGCGCGCCATCGTTCACAAGCACGGCTTCAAAACAAAACTGGTGGGCGGCATTTATTATTTGGAAGGGCGTCTGGCGCAATTGGTCTCTTCGAGTCTGGTGACCGGGTTGTTCTGGTTGAATGCGTTGTTCATTTTGATCGCGTGGGTCGTCGCGCGGTCGGTTCGCGGCGCGGTGGCGATGATCGTGAGCCTGACGCTGGTGCCGCTCTGCATGCTAGGCGGGATCGGCTGGCTGCATGTGCCGATGGACGTGATCTCGGCGCCCGCCACCAATGTCTGCATCGGAATTGCGATCGATTCGATGATTCATCTCGTCTTCGGGGTGCGGCGCGCGCAACGCGACGGTGCGAAAGGTTGGGAAGCCTGGGTAGCCGGGCGGAGAGAACAGTGGCGTGGGATTGTTTACTCAGACGTGATCTTCGCGGCGGGGTTCGCGATCTTCGTGCTCTCAGATTTTCCGCCGACGCAACGTTTTGGTCTCGTCGTCCTGGGCGGATTGATTATCGACATCCTCGGAAACCTTTTCGTGTTGCCACTCCTGGGCGGGGCGCAGTTGAAAAAAGTGAAGAGCGACGCGTGACGAGTGGCGTGACGGCCACGCGGTAACTCCGACCTCCGAGCTCTGACTTCTGACTTTTGCGGTTGGCATGAAGCCCGCTTTATCAGCAGCTGCATGAGGCTTCTCCAATTCAGCATGCTGTTGCTCTGTTTGACCGTGGCGATCATTTGCCCCGCGCCGGCGATGGCAACGCCATCCATCGTGGTGAGTGTCCCCGACCAGACGCTCGCGCTAATCGATGATGGCGTTGTCGTCGCGCGGTTTCCGGTCTCGACCTCGAAGTTTGGACTCGGCGACGGTTCCGGCACTTATGCGACGCCGCTCGGTTCGATGGCGATCGCCTCGAAGATTGGAGCCAACGCCCCGTTGGGCTCGGTCTTTAAAAACCGCCGGATGACTGGCGAAATCCTGCGGCCGAATGCGCCGGGGCGCGACCCAATCGTAACGCGGATCCTTTGGCTGCGCGGTCTGGAAAAACGCAACGCCCGGGCTTTCGCGCGCAACATTTATATCCATGGAACGCCAGAGGAGCGGCTGATCGGGCGACCCGCGAGCTACGGTTGCATCCGGATGCGCTCGAGCGACGTGGCGCGGCTCTTCAACGCGGTGGGTGTCGGCACGAAAATCGAAGTCGCGAATTCCCGGCTCGGCCGTGCGGTGGCGCAGGCGAAATTCGAATCCCACGCGCGCCGGGATCATCTGGCAGCGAACTGAAGCAGCCAGGAGAAGATACGGCCCCGGGAAACAGCGGCATATTAGCTGCTCGAAAGCGGGGGTGAAATTCTACGAGCTGCAGGTCGAGGGTTATCATACCCCGCTTTCCCCCGACCAAATTGCTGATCTTTATCGCGCGGGACGTTTGCGAAATAATGATCCTTGCCGGGAGATCGGTTCGCCTCGTTGGAAAACGATCGACGAAGTGTTCCCGCTGCTGAAGCACGATTCGGGTAGATGGCCTGCGCTTCCTGTTAAGAGCGTAGCATCCTCTGTCCTCGAACGGCCCGCCGCTTCCACGACGGCGTTGAAAGCCGGCTGGATTTGCTTCGGCCTGGGACTTTCGATCAGCTGGTTTTTCCCGCCCGGCAACGTTTTCTTCAGCGTTGCGCTCATTACCGCCGTGGTCGCGATGTGCACACATCAGGTCAACCGGGGCCTGGCCCTCCTGGTTTCGTCTTTCCTTGCGATTGGATTATGCGCCGCGCTGTTTTTCGGATTGGTCCTCGGCACGGCTGCGATCACCGGAGCAGCGGCGCTACAGAAGTTCGATGCTGATCTAAAGCGCTCCCAAGCGCAGCAGCACCAATCGCTCGCCCGGCTGAACGCCGTGGTTCAGCAGTTGCCGCAGCCCTCCTTCCCGCTTCCCGCCTCAACGCCGGGCTACGTCCAAAGCAACGCGAGCAACACCACAGCGTCTTCGCAATTCTTCGCCCAGCAAAAGGCCACGTTCGCGCAAGCTCAAGAGGCCCAGGCGAGAAACGCAGGCATTCGGCGACTGGAACAGCAGCGCGACGAGAGCAATGCCAAAGAAGCACGCATCGCCCAACTCCAAAAATCGATCGACTGGTACGATGACATGATTCGCCAGGTCCGAAGTCATGGCGGCAATGAATCGGTTTTTGTAAAAGCCCGCGACCAGCTGCTCACCCAGAAGTGGGAGTTACAGCGGTAGTCAGCGGCTGACAGCGCGGAAAGGGTTTTTGCGAGCGGTTCTCGACGCAGAAAATTTTCTTCCCATTCGACCCGCGGGTTGGTAGAACTCAGTTCGCGCGGGAGGGCGCATCGAATGAAGAGGATATGGACTTTCGGTATCGCGGTAACGGCGGGGTTTACTTTGATTCAATCGGCCGAGGCGGGCTCGCGCGGAGCCGCGCGGTCTTTTTCTTCCGCGCCACACTATTCCGCGCCGCATTACTCGGCACCTGCTCACCATTACGCAGGGCCGAGCCGGAGCTTTTCGAATAACAGCGCGCGCTTCTCATCCGCGCCCAGATTCCAGAACCGGACCTATTCGGCGGCCGGGCCACGCGTGTCTCCACGGGCGGATTTTCGGAATCCGACGTATACAGCGAATCGCACCCGTTTTTCCGGCGATCGGACGACGGCCTTTAACAGGCGGACTTCCGCGCAAGCCAACGCGCGGCTGGCGGCCGGTCGCGTCCCGAGAAGTCGCGCCCAGGCTTTCAACAATAACCAGGAGCGCGTGATCGCCCGGCAAAGCGCCAACTGGCAGCGGAACTGGGACCGAGGCCGCGATCATTGGTGGCACGGGCGGCGTTGCCATTTTCATAATAACTTCTGGGTGATTTTCGAGCCACTCTTCTGGTATCCGTACACGTACGGCTATGGTTACGATCCGTACGGCTACTATGACGCTCCCTATTACGACGATAGCTATGCGCCGAGTGAGTATGCGCCGACGACCTATTCCAACCAGCCGGAACCTGACACCGGCTCGCGCGTAAGCGATGTCCAGAGCGCCCTGGCCCGCGAAGGATATTACGACGGCCCAATCGATGGAAATCTTGGCGACGCCACCCGCAAAGCTCTGCGTCGGTATCAGCGCGACCATGGCCTGGAAGTTACCGGCGGCATTAGCAGTGGTGTGATCAAAGCGCTCCGATTGCGGTAGATCGCCAAGGCGAATGCGTTTCCGACGATCGCTGTTCTTGCTGGTCGCGCTGGCGATCATCGAACCGCGAATACTGAGCCGGGCCGCGGAAAATCCCAAGGCGCCGGCATTCGAGTTCCGGCAGGTCAGTTATTTCGAGCGCTGGTCGAAAAACGATCAGCACGAGTTCACGCCCGATAAACAGGAGGACCTGGATCATTGGTCGGACATGATCACGATCAACGCCTACCCGGGCGTAGATGACGGGGAAAAGATGGCGGGAACGGCGAATGCCGTGCTGGGAAATTACCGAAGCCACCAGGGCAAGATTCTTAAGACGGATTCCGTGCCGGCGACCAGCGATCGGCCGGCGGAGCATTTTATCTCTGTGATGTTTGTGCGGCCGCAATTCAGCGAGATCGCTTTCGCCCGCTTCAAGCTCGTGGATAAGAAGGGACATTCGTTTGTTTATTCCCATCGCTTCTACGGCGACAAGGCCAGCGAACAAATGAACGCCTGGATCGCAGCAAACGGCGCCGACGTGGAAAAGGCGCTCCTGGAGTGGGACGGGAAAACTAGAAAGTAGAAGACGGGGAATCCGGTTGATTGCGAAACCGAACCGGCGAGCGAAATTGCTCCGATGTCTTTCGCGCAGGTCCTGGATAATTTGCCGCTCCAGAAATCGCCGCTTCTCCGGCGTTTCGCGGCTTTGACTTCCGCGAAATCGGACGCGGAGTTGGAGACGCTGGCGCAGCAGGCGCATGCGCTGACGCTGAAGAATTTCGGACGGACGATGCGGCTGTTCGCGCCGCTCTATCTCTCGAACGAGTGCATAAACAACTGCAGCTACTGCGGGTTCTCCCGCGACAATCCGATTCTGAGAGTGACGCTCAGCGTGGAACAGGTGGTCGCCGAAGGCCGGTATCTGGCGCGGGAAGGTTTCCGTCATGTCCTCCTCGTCGCGGGCGAACATCCGAAATTCGTCAGCCAAAATTATCTGGCGGACTGCGTGCGCGCGCTGGCGCCGGAATTTTCGTCGATCTCGATCGAAGTCGGGCCGATGGAGACCGCGGATTACGTTCCAATCATTCAAACCGGCGCGGAAGGGCTCGTGGTTTACCAGGAAACTTACAACCGCGAAACCTATGCCGACCTGCACACGTCAGGACCGAAACGCGATTTCAATTGGCGGCTCGATTGCGCGCAGCGCGGTTACGACGCGGGATTTCGACGGCTCGGTATCGGCGCGCTTTTCGGGCTTTGCCACTGGCAGGAGGAAGCGCTCGGCCTGGCCGCGCACGCGGAATATTTGCTGAAACATTGCTGGCAGGCGCAGATCACCGTGAGCCTGCCGCGCTTGCGTCCGGCAGCGGGAGAATTTCATCCGCCATTTTCAATGACGGATCGCGAGCTGGCGCAATTGATTTGCGCCTTTCGCGTCACGTTTCCGGAAGTCGGGATCGTGCTGAGCACGCGCGAGCGCGCGGCGTTGCGGGATGCGTTGGCGCCCCTGGGCGTAACCATGATGAGCGCCGGGAGCCATACCGAGCCCGGCGGCTATACGCGCCAGGGCAGGGATGATCTGCATCGCACGGTGCGCGGACGGATCGTTGCGCCGGAGTTTGAAAAGGGCGAGGACCTGCAGGCGACCGGGCAATTCGAAATTAGCGACGGCCGCTCGCCAGCGGAAGTCGCGGAAGCATTGCGGCAGCGCGGGTTCGAGCCGGTCTGGAAAGATTGGGACGCCAGCCTGGTGGCGACATGAACGTTTTGGTGAATGGTGAGCCCGCCGAAATATCTGGCCTAACGAATGTCGCGGAGCTCGCGAAGCACTACGGTTTGCAACCGAACAGTGTCCTGATCGAGCACAACACCGTCGCGCTCCACCAGCGGGAGTGGACCGAGCGGAAACTTGCCGAAGGCGATCGCATCGAGTTCGTGCGGGTCGTGGCCGGCGGTTAGGTGGAACATAGGCCTCGGGCCTGTGCGCCCAACGGACATTTTGTCCGTTGCCGGATTTCTGTGGGGTGAAAGTCGCGGATTCTGCGGAGTGCAACTCCGCTAGGCGCACAGACCGGAGGTCTATGTTCCTACCTTCGCGCCGCCACCGCCAGGCGCAGCCCGAGAAAAATAAAGAGCGAGCCGACGGCGCGATTGAGGAGCGCGGTAACGCTGGCGCTCTCGCGCAACCGGGCGCTGAACGCGCTCGCGAACCAGGCCAGGATCAAACACCAGATCGTTCCGGTGGTGACGAAGGTCAGCCCCAGAACAAGGAACGCGATCGTTTTCGATGGCGCGGCCGAATCGATGAACTGCGGCAGGAACGCCAAGAAGAACAACGCGACTTTCGGATTCAGCACATTCGTCAGGATTCCCTGCCGGAAAGCGGCCCCGGCGTCCCGGTGCCGAAAGTGCGCGGGCATCGCTAACTCGTGCTGGCGCTCCAGCAACGCGCGCACGCCGAGAAAAATCAGATAGGCCGCGCCGGCGAGCTTAATGAAGGTGAAGGCCCAGGCGGATGTTGCGAGAAATGCCGAGAGCCCCAGCGCCGCCGCGCCCGTGTGGAAAATGCTCCCGACGCAGATGCCCAGCGCGGAAGCGACGCCCGCACGCCGTCCATGCGCGATGCTGCGCCCAAGAATGTAAAGCGTATCCGGGCCCGGGGTCAGATTGAGCAGGATCCCGGTGGTGACGAAGAGAGCGAAGTCGTGGATTCCAAACATGGTCGAAGCTGAAACACTGAAACGCTTTAGCTCGCCTGTTTTACCACGACGCGCATGCCGTCCTTGTGAATCACCGTGATCGGCGTTTCCGCGGCGATGAATTCGCCTTCCGTCACCACGTCGACGATGTGATCGGCAAAGCGACCTTTGCCGCTGGGCCGCAAAGTTGTCTGCGCGGTCCCCTGCATACCGGGAGTGAGATCGAGCGCGGTGGCGAATTGGCGCGGAGCCCCGGCGAGCGATGGGCCGGGAGGATTTGTCGTCATGAGAGCGAAGCGGCGGTAGAGATTGGTCTTCGGGAGATAACGCGCCAGAACCATGATGACCACGGTGGCGGCGACGAGGGAGAAAAAGAGATTCCGCAGAGGGATCGCAAGCATGTCGCCGGTGGGGAAAAAAGTTTCGCCGGGATAACGATCGATCATGGCCCAAAGGAGCGAGGCCAGCATGAGAAAGACGCCGATCACGCCGAAGACAATCGTCGAGTGGGCGAAGAAAAGGATTTCGACTAAAACGAAAACCACTCCGAGCACGAAAAGGGCGACGACTTCCCAACCGGCGAGCCCGGCGAGATAATGTCCGGCAAAGAAAAGCGCGAAACAGATCGCGGCGATGATCCCCGGCATGCTCACACCCGGCATTTTGAATTCGAGATAAGCGCAGATGATCCCGAGCAGCAGAAGCAAGGGCGCGAGCGAGGTGATCCAAAACGCCAGGCGCTCGAAACCGCTGGGATCGACGGCGACGAGGGCGCCTTTGAGCCCGGCCTTCTTCGCGAGATCAGCCACAGAATCGGCAAGCCCGTCGGCGAGGAGCGGTTTGCCGTTGATGAGCTCGGTCGCTTCCTGCGCGTTCAAAGTCAGCAGCGTTCCTTTCGCGTGGACTACGCGGTCGCCGATCTTTACTTCCCTCTCCTTGTCCATGAACGCTTCGCCGATGTCGGGATTGTGGCCGTTGCGGGTGGCGGAATTGCGGACGAGGGCCGACCAATACGACAGCGTTTTGTCTTTCTCAGTCCCGGTAAGCTCAGCGCCGGTCGCGAGCACGGGAGCGGCGGCGCCGATCGCGCTCACCGGCGACATATATATATGACGGGTGGCCAGGGCGATGAGGGAGCCGGCGGAACCGGCGTTGGTGTTGATGAAGGTGTAGGTCGGCAGCGTGGTGCGGTTGAGCGCGCCGGCAATGTCGCCCGCGGAATCGAGCCGGCCGCCATAGGTGTCCATCTCGATGATGATCGCGCCCGCGCCGGCATTCTCCGCGGCCTTGATCGCCCGGCGCAGATACAAATGCAGAGGCGGCGAGATTTCTCCGCTGAGCGCGATGACCACGGTGTCGCCTTTCCGCACGATCTCGCGCGCGTGCATTGGCGGCGCGATGGCGGCCAGACCCAGGAGCAACGGCAACAGCCGGAACAATGTTCTCATCAAAAAATCGCTTCTCGTTTAATTTGAATCGCGACCGGCGGCAACACGAGCGAAAAGTAAACGCGCATGGGAACGATCCCGACCCAAACCATCGAGCAGATCGCGGCCGCGAACGATATCGTGGAAGTGATCGGGACTTATTTCCCGCTCAAGCGCGCGGGCTCGACCTTCAAGGCGCTCTGTCCGTTTCACCAGGAGAAGACGCCGTCGTTCACGGTGAGTCCGTCGCGGCAGACGTTCCATTGCTTCGGCTGCGGCGCGGGCGGGAGCGTTTTCCGGTTCGTGATGGATTACGAGCACCTCGATTTCCCGGCGGCGGTGAAGAAACTCGCGACCCGAGTGGGAATTCCGGTGATCGAGGAGCGCGGTTCAAGCACCGGGGAAGATGACCGGCAACAGGAGACTCGCCGCGCTCTGCTCCAGTTGCACGCGGAAGCAGCCGAGTGGTTCTACGAGAACCTGGTGAAGGCGAAGATCGGCGCGCCGGCGCGCGAGTACTTGAAAGGGCGCGGAATCGATCGCCGGATCGCGAAGGATTGGCAGATCGGTTTCGCGCCGGAGAGCTGGGACGCTTTTCTGAGCTGGGCGCTCGAGCGCGGCTATCAGCAGCGGTTGTTACTCGAGAGTGGACTCGTCACGCGGCGGGATGAAAGCGCGGGCGAAGACAAAGGCTACGATCGGTTCCGGAACCGGATCATGTTCCCGATCCACAACGATGTGGGCGAAGTGATCGCGTTTAGCGGGCGCATTCTGGATAAGGAAGCGGAGGCCGCGAAATACGTGAACTCGCCGGAGACGCCGCTGTTCCGAAAAGGCCGCGTGCTTTTCGGTCTGCACAAAACGAAGCGGGGACTGATCGAGGCGGATTGCGCGATCGTTTGCGAAGGGCAACTCGACCTGATCACGCTATTCGAGGCCGGGATCATCAATGTCGTCGCGCCGCAGGGGACGGCCTTCACGGAAAACCAGGCGAGGATCCTGAAGCGGTTCGTCAGCGAAGTCGTCCTTTGTTTCGACGCGGACGCGGCCGGGCAAAAGGCGGCGGAGCGTTCGCTGGATGCATTGCTCCAAAATAATCTCGTGGTGCGCGTCGCAGAAATGCCGGCGGGCGAAGATCCCGACTCGATGGTGCGAAAAAAGGGTCGCGAGGAATTTGAAAAACGGGTAGCGGCCGCCCGCGATTTTTTCGATTGGTGGATCGAACACGAAACGAGCGCGTCGGATTTGGATTCGCTCGGTGCCAAAATGCAGCTGGCCCAGAAACTGGCTGAGACGATCGGCCGCGTCCAGGATCCGATGATGCGCGGCGAAGTAGCGAACCGGGCGAGCGCGCGGATCGGGGTGCCACGGGCGGATTTCGACCGCCTGCTCAGCAAACCGGGCCGCGATCGGTTCTCGATTGATGACGGCGAAGCGCGGGCGGAAGTGTTGCCGCCGCCGCGACACGATATCGCCATGCTTTGCCTGCTCGCGTTGCGCCACGAGAAAGCGCGGGAGTTTCTCCTCGCCCAGGATTGGCGCGAGATGCTTTCCCACACGCCGGATGCGCAAATCCTCGGGCGGATTTTGGAAAGCGACCTGCGCCCGGATGATCCGTCCTCGCTGAACGCGTTCATGTCCAGCCTGAGCCCGGGCGAAGAGGCGCTGGTGTCCGGTTGGCTGCTCCAGAAGATGCCGCCGAACGGGCTCGAGGTCGCCCAGGGCTGGTGGACTGGGCTCCGCCAGGCAGTTTTGCGGCGCCAACTCCAGATCGCCGAAGGCCGGATGAAGCTTCCGCGCCTGACCACCGGTGAAGCGGTCAATTTGCAGAAACAAATTCTTGACCTTACGGAGCAACTCCGCGACCTTTCCGCGTTTTCGTCCGCCCGCGTGCTCGACAGCTGAAATGCTGCCGTTGAGGGGGCGGGAAAGGCCGGCGAGCTGGCTTGAAAACAGCGATACCTCTAAAGCACTCAAGATTTGGCAACTCACTCGAGAAAACAGACGCGACGCGGGGCCCGACCGTCTCCGAAGAAGCCGGCCAAGACAAAGCGGCCGCAGAAAGCGAAGGCAAAACGAAAAGCTGCGCCTCGACCCTCGAAACGGATCGTCGCTTTCAAGAGTTCCGGTTCGAAGAAAAAGAAGATCTCCGCCTTGCCGGCAACGAGACAATTAAACGGCGCGGAAGATTCCGGTGTGGAAGATATTTTGCCGCCCACTGGCGGAACCGATGTGCAGACGCGCATCCGCGAGCTGATCAAGCTCGCGAAGGAACAGGGTTATCTCACCTTCGACGATCTCAACGAGGCGTTGCCGCCCGACATCAGCGACGCGGACGAACTCGACGCCATCCTCACCCGGCTACGCCGGATGGAAATCGACATCATCGAAGCGTCCGAGGTGGATCGCTACAAGGACGGCAAGAAGGAAGCCGAGGACGAAGAAGAGGAAAAACCGGAGCCGAAGCTCGATATTCTCGACGACCCGGTGCGGATGTATCTCAAGCAAATGGGCCAGGTGCCCTTGCTGACACGCGAGCAGGAGGTCGAGATTTCGAAACGGATCGAAGAAGCCGAGATCATGGTGCAGCGGCTGATCAATCGCTTCGGGTTCATCGCGCAGGCGCACCTCGATCTCGCCCAGAAACTCACCGAGGGCGGAGAACGATTCGATCGCGTGATTCTCGACAAGAAAATCGAGAGCCGCGAGCGCTACATGAAAATGTTGCCGCGGCTCTGCAAGCAGGTCGAGAAACTGAGCGCTTCAATTCGCCAGCAGTATGCCCACATTTTGCACGGCCCGGGCCGGCGCGACGCGCGGAAGGCGAAAGCGTTCCAGAAAGCGGTCACGGCGTTGCAGAAGCTTTACCCGAAATTTTATTTCAAACAGAAAGTGACCGAGGAATTCGTCCATCTCGCGGACGAGCGGTTCCAGGCGCTGACCCATTTGCAGGGCGAAATCAGCAAGCATCCGCGCGACAACGGCGCCCGCTCGCCCCTGGGGATCAAGACGCGGGACTTGGAAAGCTCGCTCTGGCTTTCGCTCGAGGAATACACCGAGCAATATCGCGCCCTCAAGAGCTGGCTGCACAAGGCGCTCCGCGCGAAGACGGAAATGGTGGAAGCTAACCTGCGCCTCGTCATTTCCATCGCCAAGAAATACACGAACCGTGGCCTGTCGTTTCTCGATCTGATCCAGGAAGGGAACATGGGGCTGATGAAGGCGGTGGAGAAATTCGAATACCGGCGCGGCTATAAATTTTCCACCTACGCGACGTGGTGGATCCGGCAGGCGATCACGCGCTCGATCGCGGATCAGGCGCGGACGATTCGCATTCCGGTGCACATGATCGAGACGATCAACAAATTGATGCGCGTGCAGAAGCAGCTCGTCCAGGAATACGGGCGGGAGCCGACGCCGGAAGAAGTGGCCGAGGAAATCCTGCTGCCGGTCGATCGGGTGCGGGCGGTGCTGAAGATGGCGCAGCAGCCGATCTCATTGCAATCGCCCGTGGGCGAAAGCGAAGAAACGAATTTCGGCGATTTCATCGAGGACAAGGGCGCCGAGAATCCGAGCGACATGACGGCGATCGTGCTCCTGAAGGAGAAGATCAAGGATGTCCTGGAGACCTTGACCGATCGCGAGCGGCAGGTGCTCGAGCAACGTTTTGGCCTGGTGGACGGTTACAGCCGGACTTTGGAAGAAGTCGGCCGGCAATTTCGCGTGACCCGCGAACGGATCAGGCAGATAGAAGCTAAGGCCCTCCGCAAGATGCGCCATCCCACCCGGATCCGGCAGCTGGAAGGGTTCCTGGAAGCGGCCGAAACGTGATTGATCTGCGAGCCGTTTTCGGCCAGAAACTTTCCTGCCTTCCCGGAGTTTAATTAATCGCTTATGAAACGCGAAGAAGACGAAAAACTGTGGGACCTGCTCGGTCGTTCTGCTGAGCCGAAGATCTCGCCGTTTTTTGCCCGGAATGGTGCCGGCTGCCGGCGTCGCCGTAGCCATTATCGCCGCGGTCTCACTGCGTTTCCAAATGCCTGAACGCACTCAATCCGATTCCCGGGGAGACGCTTTGGCATTGTCCGAAGCTCAAGACAGCGACTTGATGACGGACCTCGACGATTTGGTCGCCTCTGATGAGAGCAATTCGTGGGACGACGGCGTCCTGCTGTAATTCGCTAAAAAAAATGAGCTGGCCAGGGATTTCCCAGCCAGCTCAATCAAAAAACAACCTCGCGTTCGGCTTAGTAGTACCGGCGATAATAGGGATACCGATGGTACCGCCGCAGATGATGGCGATGATACCGCGGCCCCACGTAGATGACCTCGCGCGGGTATCCGTAATAATAGTCGTACGGATAAGCACGGGAGTAATTGTAGCCATAGCCATACGGATAACCGTACCCGTAGCTGCTGTACCCGTACGGGAAGCCGAAGCCGATTCCCACCGAAACTCGCGCCTCACTCCGCGGGACCGCCGCGAATCCAAAGGCGCCGACCGCGAACGCGATCAAAAGAAATTTTTTCCAGTTCATAATGATTCCTCCGTTAACGTTACTGACAATTTAACACGAATTTAGACGCGAGCTTCTTGAGAATTATTCGGCGCGGTGTCGATCGAATGTCGGATAACCGACGACGCACAGGTCCGTGCCGATTCTCGCATAGCGAGCGCGAGTCAGGCGCGGCGCGGCTGAGGTAGCTCCTGCGCCATTACCCGCGAAGGCGAGCACTGACCCGCCGGTGAAAATCGGGGCAACATAAATCTGGACCTTATCGATCAGGCGGCGATCCAAAGCCTGACCGAGAATGTCGCCGCCTCCTTCGATTAACACACTGGTGATTTCTTTTGCGCCTAGCTCGCGCAGGAGAGCATCGAGTTGAATTTGGCGGTAAACCAAGGTGCGCGCCGCGAAACGATCGGTAAAGATTCGCGCCCGAGCCGGCAGTTTTTCCGAGCGCGAAAGCACGATGCGCCAGGGCTGCTTCGATGCCGCCTGTCCACGCAGGGTCAACCGAGGATTGTCCGCGCGGATGGTTTCAGCGCCGACCAGGATGGCGTCGACTCGAGAACGGAGGCGGTGAGCATCCCGCCGAGATGCTGCGGAAGTCAGCCATCGGTCTTCCGATGGCGGAGTCGTCAGCCGCCCATCGAGACTCATGCCGCATTTCGCGATGACAAACGGGACCCCGGTCCGAATCCATTTGTTGTAACTTTCATTCAGCTCGGAGCACTCCTCCGACAAAACGCCGACCCGGACATCGATCCCGGCTTTTTTGAGTCGGTCGATGCCGCGCCCGGCATGCTTCGGATTTGGGTCGAGCGCGCCGATCACCAACTTTTTAACGCTGGCGTCGATGATCGCAGTCGTGCAGGGGCCGGTTCTTCCGGTCGTAGAGCACGGTTCGAGCGTCACATACAAAGTAGCGCTCTTCGGGACCGTCCGACCGAAACGGGCAAGACATTCGGCTTCGGCATGTGGTGCGCCTGCGCGGCGATGATGGCCGCGAGCCGCAACTTTGCCGTCGACCACGAGCACGGCACCCACGGCTGGATTTGGACTCGTTAGGCCAAGACCGCGGCGCGCTTCGATAAGCGCCGCTCGCATGAATCGTTCTTCCACATTTAGGCTCACCATTCCCCCGCAGAGATATCGCCGCCGGGGCTCGAACGCAACCGTCCTGAGCGCTGTTGACCGAGCCATTTTTACCCAATCGCCACCGCGTACTGATTACCGGATGTGTGCCAATGCGTCTTAAATTGCAAGATGGCCGTATCCGATCCTGTTTTAGTAAATCATTACCTCACACTATGTTGTGAATACTTCCCAGGGTGCCACCGGCCGTGGCATTTCTCTCGCTGAAATAAGAAGCGGTCTTTCAACTCCAAGCTTACAAAGGAAAGGAAATCCATATGAGTTTAATTCGTTACCAAACCCCGAGTTCCGTGATGTGGCCGTCGCTTAATCGCTGGGCGAATTTGCGGGACGACCTTGATACTTTGCTCGAGCTGCCGTTTTTAAGCGGCGGCGCACGGCAGGAGCAACTCTTCACCGGCTGGACTCCGGCGCTCGATCTTTATCAGAACAACGATAACGTCGTCGCCGTTGTCGAACTTCCCGGCATGCGCAAGGAAGACATCGAAATCTCGCTGCATGACGGCACCCTGACCATCGGCGGCGAGCGCAAAGCGCAATCCGGCGGCAATGGCGAGAGCGCCACGCGGACCGAGCGGTTCACCGGCAAATTCCGCCGCAGCATCACGCTGCCGACGCGGGTCGATGCGAACAAGGTGAACGCCACCTACAAGGACGGCATTCTCACCGTGACGCTCCCGAAAGCGGAAGAGGCCAAGCCGAAACAAATTCAGGTCGACGTCAGCTAAACAATTTAAAGAAAGGAAAACCGAATGAATACTTTGGTTCGTGAAAATCGCAGCGGCACCAGCAACGGCGAGCGTGCGGAGGAGCAGTTCATAGCTCCGGCAGCCACCGTCCTCGAGAACGCCGATGGCTACACGCTCGAAGTCGAAATGCCGGGCGTAAGCAAGGACACCCTCGAAATGTGGGTCGAGAACAACGAGCTCACCATTCTTGGACGGCGCTCGTTGCCGGCCGTGGAGGGAACGCTCCTCCACCGCGAGTCGCGCCCGGAAAATTTCCGGCGCACGTTCGAGCTCGATCCGTCGATCGACGCTGAAAAAATCAGCGCCAAGATCGAACAGGGCGTCGTGAGCCTGACGCTCCTGAAGGCGGAGCAGGTCAAGCCGCGCAAGATCACCGTCGGCTAAGAAATCGAATTGTTGGGTTAGTTAGCGCAGGCCGCGAGCCGGAAGGTTTGCGGCCTGTCGTTATTTTACGACACCGTTTTAAGCTTTTCTGCTTGGCGAAGTCCGCGACCGCACGTACTTAAGAGGCCCCTCCCTATGGCTACAAAAACTGAAGAGAAAACTGCCGACGACAAAGTCACCGCCGCGCGCAACAAGAACCTCGATCTCGCGATCCAGCAGATCGCCAAAGATTATGGCGACGGCGCCATCATGCGACTTGGCGACGAATCAATCGTCGACATCGACGTTATCCCCACCGGAAACATTTTGATCGACCGCGCCCTCGGCGTCGGTGGATTTCCGCGCGGACGCGTGGTGGAAGTTTATGGGCCGGAATCGTCCGGCAAAACGACGCTCACCCTCACGGTGATCGCGCAGGCCCAGAAGCGCGGCGGCCTGGCGGCGTTCATCGATGTCGAGCATGCCCTCGACCCGCAATATGCTCGCCGGCTCGGGGTGAACCTGGACGATCTCCTGGTTTCCCAGCCGAGCTCCGGCGAAGAAGCGCTCCGCATTTGCGAAACGCTCGTGCGCTCGAACGCGCTCGACGTGATCGTGCTCGATTCGGTCGCGGCCCTCGTCACGAAGGCGGAACTGGAAGGCGAGATCGGCGACGTTACGGTCGGCGCGCAGGCGCGGCTGATGAGCGCCGCCTTGCGCAAACTCACCGCGCTGATTTCCAAGGCGCGGACCTGTTGCGTTTTCACGAACCAGATCCGCGAAAAGATCGGCGTCATGTTCGGCAACCCGGAAACCACGCCCGGCGGCAAAGCGCTTAAATTCTACGCGAGCGTGCGCATCGATATTCGTCGCATTGGCGCGATCAAACAGACGGACGGCGTGGTGACCGGCAATCGGACCCGGGTGAAGGTCGTGAAGAACAAAGTGGCGCCGCCGTTCACCGAAGCCGAGTTCGACATCATGTATAACGAGGGAATTTCCTCGACCGGCGCGCTCCTCGACCTCGCGCTCGAGAAGCAAATCATCGAGAAGCGCGGTTCCTGGCTCAGCTACAAAGGCACGCAGCTCGCCCAGGGCCGCGACGCCGGCAAAGACGCGTTGAAAAACGATCCCGCGCTTTACGAAGAGATCGAGACCGCGGTCAAGGCGAAGCTCGACGAAGAAAAGAAGTAAGCCTCTTGCTGTAGCGGCGGTCTATGACCGCGGGAAATTTCGCTGCGACACGTTCACATTCGGCGGTCATAGACCGCCGCTACAGAGCGCGCTAACGTCATTCCGTCCATGACCGCCGCCGAGATTCGTCAATCCTTTCTCGATTTCTTTCGCGAGAAACAGCACAGCGTCGTGCCCTCGGCTTCGCTCCTGCCGGATTCGCCGAACCTGCTTTTCACGAACGCCGGGATGAACCAGTTCGTCCCGATTTTTCTCGGGCAACAAAAACCGAGCTGGGATCCGCCGCGCGTGGCCGACACCCAGAAGTGCATCCGGGCCGGAGGCAAGCATAACGATCTCGATGACGTCGGTCTCGACACCTATCACCACACATTTTTCGAGATGCTCGGCAACTGGAGTTTCGGCGATTATTTCAAAAAGGAAGCGATCGAATGGGCGTGGGAACTCGTGGTCGGGCGCTGGAAACTTCCAGCGTCGCGGCTTTACGCGACGGTTTACAAACCGGGCCCGGGCGAACCGAGCGAGTTCGACCAGGAAGCGCACGATTACTGGGCGACATTGTTCGAGAAGGCCGGGCTCGATCCCGCCGTCCATGTCGTCAACGGGAACAAGAAGGACAACTTTTGGATGATGGGCGATACCGGGCCGTGCGGCCCGTGCTCCGAATTACACGTCGATCTCACGCCGGCCGGCGACACGAAAGGCTCGCTCGTCAACGCCGGTGATGCTCGCTGCATCGAGATCTGGAACCTCGTGTTCATTCAGTTCAACGCGAACGCGGATGCGACGTTCTCGCCTTTGCCGCAGCGTCACGTCGATACCGGCCTGGGCCTGGAGCGCATCACGGCGATGATCCAAGGTACGAAGAATTTCACCGATTTCACTGGCATCATCTCGAACTACGAGACCAATGTCTTCCGCCCCATCTTCGACGAATTGGAGAAGCTGAGCGGGAAAAAATACACCAGCACGTTGCCGGATTCTTCGGATCGGGGAGCGCACGCGCCCTCGCGTGCCGGAGTCGGCGCCTCGCCGACGGCATCCGGCGAGGCGCCGGACGCAACACCCGAGGCGGGTGTGCTCCCCAGAGCAGAACAAGAGAAGATCGACATCGCCTTCCGTGTCATCGCCGATCACATCCGCACGTTGAGTTTCGCCATCGCGGATGGAATCCAGCCGAGCAACGAAGGACGCGGCTACGTCCTGCGCCGCATCCTGCGCCGCGCCGTACGTTATGGACGCACGCTTGGCTTTCAACAGCCGTTCTTCTACCTCCTGGTCGATGTCCTCGCCAACACGATGGGCGATGTTTTTCCGGAACTGCGGAACAAGCACAAGTTGATCAAGGATACACTGCGTCGGGAGGAAGAAGGATTTAACAAAACGCTGGATAAAGGAATTGAAGTCTTCACGACGGCTACCTTCTGTGTTCCTCCCGAAGACAATCGGAACTTGGGATCAATTACGGCGACAGGGGCTCAGGAAAACGCTGAGTTCATGACGACTCTGGAGGGGAGAATGATAACTGGTGAGTTCGCCTTCAAACTTTACGACACCTACGGCTTCCCTCTCGATCTGACTGAGCTAATGGGTCGCGAGCGCGGCCTGTCTGTTGACGTGGCGGGGTTCGAGCGGCTGATGGATGAACAGCGTGAGCGCGCGCGCAAGAGCCAGAAGAAACAAGCGATCGAGCTCGAAGACGGGAAGCTGGATGTCGCGCCGACAAAGTTTCTTGGCTACGATTTTCCGGAGATGGAAGCGGTCGTCGAAGCAGTGTTGGCCGGTCGCGCGCCTAACGAGTTCAATATCGTTCTCGACCGAACGCCTTGTTACGCGGAGATGGGCGGTCAGGTTGGTGACCACGGACTGCTTCATGTTCCCGGGCATGATCAAAGTGAGGTAGGCCAGCTCGCAATTTTCGACACGCGAAAACGCGGAGATGTTTTCGTTCATGTCAGCCGCCTGATGGAGGGGCGCGCTCCCGAACCGGGCGAAGCGGTCCGCGTATCGGTCGACGCGGCGCGACGAGATCCGATTCAGGGACATCATACTGTCACGCACGTGTTGCATTGGGCGCTGCACGAGAAAGTGAGCAAAGAAGCGGTGCAGAAGGGGAGTTACGTCGGGCCGGAGAAATTGACGTTCGATTTTTCGAGTGCGGCGCTGACGGGAGAACAGAAGCGCGAGGTCGAGAGATTGGTGAACGAGAAGATCGCGGAGAACGCGCCGGTTTCCTGGACGGAGATTCCGTATGCGGAAGCGAAGAAACGTTCGGATATCCAGCAGTTCTTCGGCGACAAATATGGCGAGAAAGTTCGCGTGGTGCAGATCGGCGGAGAACCGAAGCAGCTCAATGGATACTCGATGGAGCTGTGCGGCGGGACGCATGTGCGCGCCACGGGCGACATCGGATCGTTTCGGATCGTGAGGGAGGAAGCGATCGCAGCGGGGATTCGCCGGATCGAAGCGGTGGCGGGGGAGGCGGCGAAAAACTGGGCGCGGGAGGAAGCAGTGCGTCAGCAGGAGAAGTTTGGGGCCCTGGAACGGAAAAAGAGTGGCATCGCGGCGCTGCCGGCGTTCAGCGACAACGCGGAGACGGCGACGATGCTGCAGCAAATCGACGCGCGCGCCGCTCATCTCGAAAAGCTCGAGGCCGAAGTGAGCGAGTGGCAAAAACAACAGTCGAAAGCTTCGGAAGCGGACGTGAAGAGCCGTGCCGCTGCGATCGCGAAAGAGCTTCGCGCGGCGCATGCAACGGACAAGGCGATCGTTGCTTCAGTGGCCGACGCCGACGGGAAACTGCTTCAGGGCGTGGTCGACGCGCTCAAATCCCATTTTGGCGGACCGATCTTTTTGGCCGGCGCCCTCGACGGACGCGTCGCCTTGGTCGCATCCGTTCCCAAAGAACTCACGACGCAATTCCAGGCGAATAAGCTGATCCAGGAAATCGCGCCCATCGTCGGCGGCAAAGGCGGCGGCCGGCCGGACAATGCGCAGGGCGCAGGGAAAGACACGGCGAAAATCGACGCCGCTCTCGCCCGCGCGCGCGAGCTTCTTCTGTAGCCGCTGCCCTGCGGGCAGCGCGAGAGCGACAAGACAGCGACGCCACCGCCCGCGCTTCGCATAGCGAAGCGGCTACAGAAGCGATCGGGGCGACAGCTAACTTGGCAACAACAGAGTCACCAACGCGGTTGCTCCGACCGCGACGATCAGGATCACGAAATAAACGATTCCGCCGAACACGAACTTAACTAGGGTAAGGAACCAGCCCTGCCCGTAGACGCGGCGGATGGAGAGAAAGATCTGGACGAGAATCGCGAGCGTCATAAGTCCGGTAATCCATCCGGCGAGGGCCGGCACGGTTCGATTGGCGCCCATTACGGCGAGCGAGGTGATGATTACCGCCACATAAAGAAAAGTGTGGACGTGCAACGCGTAGACCAGGTGCTCGACGTAGAAGCGCCGCTTGCGGAGGTAGAGAATTTTCAGGACGAAAGCAAAAAGCGGGATGCAGCAGAGCATCATCGCCGGGATGTTACTCCTCAAGGTGTCGGCGAAAAGGCGGGCCTTGCTGCCGTCCTCGCCAATCTTTTCTTTGATCTGCTTTTCTATCCATATTCCGAAAGGCGTTTTCTTGCCGTCCGCGCGGGTGCTGAAATGCATAGTCTCGTTTTCCTTTGGCTTTGGGGTCGCGCTCACCGCAGGAACTGATGGCTGATCTCCAGATTCGGTCGCGATGGAAGGATCGGTCACTTTGATTGAAGCATCGGGCACGTTACGTGGAGGTGCTGGCGCTTTGGAAATGCGCGCGATGGCCGTGGCCATTTCCGCGCGTTCCTCCACGGTAAGATTCTTTCGGAAGCTCGATTTGAGAAAGACGCGAAATGCCGCCTTAAGCTCGGCGCGTTCCTGTTCCGAGAGCGTCCCCTCGCCTTGCAAGAGTTTTGTGCGCGCGGTCTCCACTTGTTGACGCTGCTCGGCGGTGAGCGGCGACTCCGGCCCAGTCAACTTGGCGAGATTGGTCGCGAGCTCGGTGCGGTCCTGCACCGTTAATGGAACCGGCGGCGGCGAGTCGAAATTGATCGCGCGCGCCAGGAGAAAGAAAATAATGCTGGCGATCAGATAGAGACGAAGCGGATGAACGTAGCGGGCGCGGCGGCCGGCGTTGAAGTCGTTCGTCAGCTCCCATGGGCGAATCAAAAGCAGGCCCAGCGTTTTGAGAAATTTCGTGTCCCAGTTCAGGAAGGAATCCGCGGCGTCCCACAGGACTCGAAGAATCGAACGGCGGTAGTCGATCGCATGCTGTCCGCATTGCGCGCAGAACTCGCCCGTCAAGGGGGCGCCGCAATTCTCGCAATGGGTCAGCGGCTGCTCCGGCATTTTCGACCGGCGCCGGAAGATTCCGCGCCGTCGCGGCGGCTCCTCGGCCACCGAGGAAGCGGCATCAGCCAGGATAATGTTTTCGAGTTCGTCGCTCATCGTCTCCGCGTCATTTTATCGCCGCCCACACTCGATGCACGTCGTCGTGGTCTTCGAGCGTCCGGAGAAATTCGCCGGTGTGGGTGCGCTGTTCGTCGGTCAGCTCGGGGAAATTTTTGGCAAGGTAACCGAGCTCGCTGGTGACGATCGTCCAGCCATTCGCGGCCAACCATTGCGAAACCGAATGCAGATCGCCGCGCTCGGTGATGAAACGCGCGCCAGCCGCGCCTTCCGGGATATCGTCATTCTGCGCTGGCGAAAGCGGTTCGACATTTTGCGCGCCGGCTTCGATCGCCGCCGCTTCAATGTCCGCGCTCGGATCGGCGTCGTGCGCGTCCACGAGTCCGACATGATCGAAGAGGAATTTGTTGCTGCCGGGCGCGCCGAGCTGGCCACCTTTCTTGAACAGGACGCGAATTTCTGGCGCGGTGCGGTTGTTGTTGTCGGTGAGGACTTCGACAATGATCGGCACCTTGTTCGGCGCGTAACCTTCGAAGACGACCTGCTCCATGACGAGCTTCTCGTCGCCGATCCCGGCGCCCTTCTTGATCGCGCGCTCAACCACGTCGCGCGTCACGTTGGCCTTTCGCGCCTTGTCCACCACAGCCGCCAGGCGCGGATTGCCCGCCACCTCGGCTCCACCGAGTTTCGCCGCGACCATTATTTCCTTTACGAGCTTTCCGACGATCTGGCCTTTCTTGAGTCCAGCGACTTCTCGTTTCGCGTGCAACCATTGGCGACCCATGTTCTGGGTTTAGCAGTTGCGGCGTGGCTCAGCAAGCGAGCGCCTCTTCTGTAGCCGCCGCCCTGTGGGCGGCGTGAGAGCAGGCAAGGCTAACACCCACGCTTCGCACAGCGAAGCGGCTACAGAAGAGCGGCTAGACCGCTACTCGCGAAACAGAAATAGCGCCGCAGTCCCGACAGCCCCGATCGCAAAGAGCGCGATGTCGTTCGCAACGAAATAGGGATACGCCATCAGCGCGAGCCCCAGGAACATCGGCTTCCAGACGTGCATTCGTTTTCCGTAAATGAACGCGACGAAACCGATCGAGCCGAAGAGCAATCCGCCGATGAGATTCGCGCCGCTGAAAACAGGCATGCTGTTTTTGGAAGCTAAAGGCGAGCCACGCCCGAGGATCAATTAGCGTTGACCACCTAGCGGCGAATCGCCATACCATCGCGGCGTGGCAAGTTCGCTTTTCTCGCGTAAACCGATCGCGGCTTTAGTCGCAGAGGGAGAGAATCCCAAAGGTCTCCGCCGGGTGCTTGGTCCTGGAGACTTGATCATGCTCGCGATCGGCGCCGTGATTGGCGCCGGTATTTTTTCCTCCATCGGCACGGCCGCGGCCGGCGAGATTTTGCCGAGTGGGGAAGTCATTCGGCTCGGCGCGGGACCGGCCTTGATCTTGTCGTTCGTTTTGTTAGGCGTGGTCTGCGGTCTCGCAGCGCTTTGTTATGCAGAACTCGCGGCGATGATTCCGCAAGCTGGCAGTGCCTATGCCTACTCTTACGCGACCCTGGGCGAACTGGTCGCGTGGATCATAGGTTGGGATCTCATTCTCGAGTACGCCGTCGGCAACGTCGCCGTCGCCATCGCATGGAGCGGTTATTTAACGTCACTGCTCTCGGGTTTCGGGATTTCTTTTCCAGATTGGCTCACCCACGGCTATCGCACCGCGCTATTCAGCAGCGATCCCGCCGTGCATGGTCTGTTGCAAACCGCCCCACGCATCTTCGGGATTCCGATTTTGTTGAACTTGCCGGCCTTCGCCATCGTCATGGCGATCACCTGCCTGCTCTATCGCGGGGTGCGCGAAAGTGCGCGGGCGAACAATATCATGGTGGTGGTGAAATTGCTGGTTCTGGCGCTCTTCGTGGGTGTCGGCGCGTTCCACATTAACCCGGAAAACTACAAACCGTTCGCGCCTAACGGATGGGCGGGCATCCATCAAGGCGCGGCCATTATCTTTTTTGCCTATATCGGGTTCGACGCCATCTCGACCGCCGCGGAAGAGACAAAAAATCCGCAGCGTAACATGCCGATCGGCATTCTCGGCGGGCTGGCGATTTGCACTTTGATTTATGTCGTCGTCGGCGCAGTTGCGACCGGGATCGTGCCCTACACGCAATTGAAGGCCGCCGATCCACTTTCACGCGCGCTCGAGTTGGCCCATTTGCCGAGCGCGAGTTGGATTGTCGCATTTGGCGCTGTCGTCTCGTTGACCGCGGTGCTGCTCGTGTTTCAATACGGGCAACCCCGGATTCTTTTCGCGATGGCGCGCGATGGATTGTTGCCGCGCTGGGCCGCCAAGGTGCATCCGCGATTCAGAACGCCGCACATCACCACGGTTGTTACCGGGCTATTCGTCGGCGTCGGCGCCTTGTATTTTGACGAGAACGAAATCTACGACCTAACGAATATCGGAACGCTGGCCGCCTTCGCCATCGTGTGCGTGGGAGTGCTCGTCTTGCGCTATTCCGATCCGGAGAGGAAACGCCCATTTCGAGTGCGAGCGTTGCCGGTGGTGGCGATTGCGGGCGCGCTGGCCTGTCTTTACACGATGAAAGGTCTGCCGGTTACCGCCTGGCAACGTTTCGGCGTCTGGCTCGCGCTCGGGCTCGGGTTGTATTTTGCCTACGGGTTTCGCCATTCCACGCTCCGTCGTGGTGCGCCTCCGGAGCCGGTGCAGCCGCCACCTTCCATCGTCCCGTAAGGCTGTGGCCGCGGCGCTCAATCGCCGTGCGTTGCGTTCGCGCCAGGAACATAGGCAACTTGCCTGTGTGCCCAGCGGACATGCTGGCCGCTGTCAGCCTGAGCAGCGGAGTGCAACTCCGCTGGACGCACAGACTGAAAGTCTATGTTCCGCGCAGCAAATCGTCCAGATCGAGCGGAACGGTGAACATCGCCACCTCGCCGTTCGGGCCGCGCGGCCAGGATTCTTTCGGCCGATCCCAATAAAGTTCGATGCCGTTCTGGTCGGGATCGCGCAGATACAGCGCTTCGCTCACACCGTGATCGCTCGCGCCGTCGAGAGCGATTTTGGCAGCAGTCAATCGGCGGAGCGCGTCCGCGAGCGTGGCCCGGGTCGGATACACAATCGCGAGATGATACAAGCCCGTGCAATGCTCCGGCGGCGGCGACCCGCCCGCGCTTTCCCACGTGTTGAGCCCGATGTGATGATGATAGCCGCCGGCGGAAACAAACGCGGCTTCCGATCCATATCGCTGCCTCAGCTCGAAACCGAGGACGCCGCAGTAAAACGCGAGTGCGCGATCAATGTCCGAGACCTTCAGATGGACGTGCCCGATGCGGACGGCGGGATCGATTGGCGTTGTCATTCAATCTTTCGTCGCCATTCTTCTGTAGCCGCTTCGCTGTGCGAAGCGTGAGTGATGCGCTGCTGCAGAGATAACCCTCGCGTCGCCCACAGGGCGACGGCTACAGAAGAGGTTTTCAATCGCCGGCTCCCTTGTCGTAGAAAAGAATGTTGATGAGCAGGATGACGCCGGCGGCTGCGGCGGCGAGGAAAAGCAAAATCGCCAGGCCGGGGTAACCCCAGATCCGGAACGAGGTTTCGACTCGCATCAGCATCGCCGCGCCCACGATGAGAGCGGCGATGATCAACCCCACCGTGATCCGGTTCGCCACTTTTTGGAAACCGACCACGAGCGTTTTCTCGTCGATCGCATCGACGGAGACTTTCATTTCGTTGTTTGCGATCACGTCGATGATTTTGTTCAACCGCGAGGGCAGACGTTGCACCAGGTCCTTCAACTCGAGCACGCCGCTGAATAGATTTCCCGGCGACAGACTTTTCATCAGCCGCTGTTGCATGATCTGGGCGGCGTTGCGGCGAATCGACGCGTTCGGATCGAACGTGGGCTCGATGGTGCGGCCTACCTGATCGAGGTTGAGCAGGGTTTTGCCGAGCATCGTCAGCTCGGGCGGAACGCGGATGCTGTTTTCGGCGGAGGCCTGGGTCACTTCGAGGACGAGCCTTCCGACCTGCATCTGCTCCACCGTCGCGCCCTGTTGTTTGGCCACGATCTCCCCGATCCGGCGCTTGAATTCTTTCTCGGTAAAATCCTCCTTCCGCTCGCCGATTTTGATCGCGATGTCCGCCGCGTCGTCACCGCGCCCTTCCGAAATCGCGAGCAAAAGTTGGAGGAGCTGTTCCTGCAATCCGGGCATGATTCGTCCGACCATGCCGAGGTCGATCAACGCGATCCGGTAATCGTCGGTGAGGAAAACATTCCCCGGATGCGGGTCGGCGTGAAAAAAACCGTCGACTAAAATCTGTTGGAGGTAGGCGCGGAAAAGTTCTTCGGCGAGTGCGCCGCCATCGAATTCCATCCGGGTGAGGGGACTGAGGTCCGTGATTTTTTTTCCATGCACGTGCTGCATTGTCAGGACGCGCGAGCTGCTGTAATCCGCGATCGGCTCCGGGACGATGATGTGCTCGAATTCCCTGAGGTGGCTGCCGATGGTGGTGAGGTTGTTCGCCTCCTGCCGGTAATCGAGTTCGCGCACGAGACTCTTGCGGGTCTCATCGAGCATTTGGCAAAAGCCGTAGCGTTTTCCGGTGGCGGTGTGGTTATCGAGGAACTCGGCGATCTCATCGAGCGCGTCGAGGTCCTCGAACATCGCGTCGCGAATCCCGGGCCGTTGCACTTTTACCGCGACCTGCCGGCCATCGCGCAGCCGGGCCTTGTGAACTTGCCCGAGCGACGCGGCCGCCATGGGCGCGACCTCGAAATCCGAGAATGCTTTCGACATCCGCACCCCCAGTTCCGAGCAGACGATTTTTTCGACTTCGTCGAACGGGAACGGATCGACGTTATCCTGCAATCGCGCCAGAGCCTCGAGATACGCCTGCGGCATCAACTCGACGCGGGTGGAAAGAAGCTGGCCGAGTTTTATGAACGTCGGCCCGAGTTTTTCCAGGTCCTGCGCCAGCTCGCTCGCTTTCGCGGCTTCTTTCGGCGTCACGCGCTGTTCGGCCGCGAGCGTCCCTTCGAGTCCGGATTCCTTAACCAGATCGGACCGGCCGTATTTGACGAAGAGCCACGCGATCTGGCGGTAGCGGTTGAGATGCTGCGGTTTCAGTGAGATCCCCATCGCATCTCTGAAACGAATTTCGCGGGCAGAACGGTCTTTCCCATCCAGGTAGGGATGGCTCTCCGAGCCGTCCGACTATTCTGGCCGGGCGCGCGATTCCAAAGTCGGACGTTTCGGAAAAACGTCCCTACCTGCCTTAAGCCGCTTTCTGGTAACTCGCTTTGTCGTCGACTTCGAGCCAGTCGAACAGCGTCGTCTTGGCCGGATCGAGGCGGTGCGGCTTCACCTGTTCTTCAAACCACTCGCGCTTCTCCGGATTGTCGTACGGATTTGTCGCCTCGGCTTCATCACTCCAGGCCTTGACTTCCTCCGGCGTTTTCTTGTCGCCGTGATTGTCGAGCCAGCGCGCCATTTCCTGGTCGGTCGCGCCCTTTTCGACTTCCGCCTTGAAATCGTCGCCCTTCACGCCTTTGAACCCGAAAAGCATGTTGTCGAGCGGACAATCGAAATGGTACTCGCCGATATTCCCGGCGAGCAGCGCGGAACATTTATCGTAAGTTCGCGCCAGGATTGCGTAACCACCGATGCGCATCCGCGGGCTCCGCGGCGCTTCCTTCGTGAGATCTTTCCCCTTCACCTTGTTGTTCATAAGGGAACTTAAGGCCGCAGCGGATCGTCGCAAACCAAGGAGCGGCGATTTGCAATCGCCGTTTTTGTTGGGTCGGCGGTTTGTAAACCGCCGCTCCCTGATGTGCTAGGTTCGGCGATGCTGTTTCGGCGTGCGATCGCGGTGGCTCTGCTCGCCGCTTCAGTCGTGCGCGCGGGTCAGGTCGTTGCTCCGCCGCCGCCGGGCAAGTTGTATCAGGGCGTTTATTTCGACGAGCCTGCGGCGCAGCACGATCCTACCGAGCACGACATCACCGAGAAAGATGTCGCGCAGTTCGAGCAAGCGCTCGGAACCAAAACGGCCTGGGTTTACTTCTCGAACAACTGGTTTGAATCGCGAAAATTTCCCGTCGCGACCTGCGATTGGATCCGCGGGCTGGGAAAAGTTCCGTATGTCCGACTCATGTTGCGCTCGGATGGAGAACAGAATCGTCCGGAGAAATTGTTCACGTTGGCGAACCTTTGCGCCGGCAAGTTCGACGAGGAACTGAAAACGTGGGCGCGGGATGCGAAACAGTTCGGGTCGCCGGTCCTGGTGGAATGGGGAACGGAGCCGAACGGCAAATGGTTTTCCTGGAATGGAAAATGGAACGGCGGCGCGAACGAGGGACCCGCGCGTTACATCGCCGCCTGGCGCCATATCGCGGACCTGATGCGCGCGGAAGGCGCCGACAATCTGCAATGGGTCTGGCATGTGAACTGGCTCGATCAGCCGGAGGCGAAATGGAACCGATTCGAGAATTATTATCCGGGCGAAAACTATTGCGACTGGGTTGCGCTCAGTGCCTACGGCCCGTTAACTCCGCGGACGGTCGATGGCACGGAGAGTTTCGGATTCAAAATGCACACCGCTTATCCGCGCCTGACGAAGCTTGCGCCGGGAAAGCCGATCGTGATCGCGGAGTTCGGCTGCGATATTCACCATCCAAACGTCGATGCGAGTGAGTGGGCTCGCGCCGCACTCGAAGATTTGTTTTCCGGGCGCTGGCCCGCGGTGATCGGTTTTTGCTGGTGGAACGAATCGTGGGAGAACGACAACGTCCGGAAGCACAACACGGACATGAATATCTTGCATGATGCCGGCTTAACGAAAGTGTTCCGGGACATGCTGGCGAAGTACCGGGAAAAGATTCAAGCGCCTCCCATCACCCGGGTTGAATGACGAATGACGGAATGACGAATGACGAACCAATGACAAAGGGCGACAACAGCGCCGCCCCGGGACATTCGTCATTGCGTCATTCATTCGTCATTGGTCATTCGACATTCGTCATTTAGCTTGATGCCGAAATTCCATGGTTGAAGTGACTATTAAATACACCGGCGATCTGCATTGCGATGCGGTCCACGGTCCATCGCACGCGAAAATCGCGACGGACGCGCCGACGGATAACAAAGGGAGAGGCGAAGCGTTCTCTCCTACCGATCTCGTCGCGACCGCGCTGGGGACCTGCATGAGCACGATCCTGGCGATGGCTGCGCAGGAGCACGGGCTGGATGTGAAAGGCATGACTGTCAACGTGAGCAAGGAAATGTCGAAGGGCGCGCCGCGGCGGATCGTGGCGCTGCCGTCGGAGGTTCACATTCCGCTCCCCGCGAATACGCCGCAGCGGGCGCTGCTGGAAACCGCCGCGCTTAATTGCCCCGTCCACAAGAGTCTCCCGCCCGAGATCGAGCGCCCGACGAAATTTTTCTGGGAAGGGAAGGCTCGCTAGACTTAGGAAGTCACGCCCTTTGGTCGCGAAAGTTCTCACGCCGCACCATCCTGTTCGTCACGCCGAGTAGTAGGTTTGATCACGGTCACGCTAGGATTTCTCTGCATGAAACTGTGCGGATAGCAAAGAGGCATGGCTCACCTTGTCGATTACCTGCGTCGCCATCCGTTTCCTGTCGTAGCGTGGTTCGAGCGCGTCGTCGCTGCGTCGTTTGCTTTTCCGGAAGAAATTCTGCGCCCACTGGTACCGAAAAGATTGGAGATCGATACTTACTGCGGCTTCGGATTCGTCACGGTGGCGATGGTTTGGACGAAAGATCTTCGCCCTGCAGGATTCCCGGCTTTTTTTGGACAAGATTTTCTCCTCGCGGGATATCGCATCTTTACGCGGCTGGATGATGGGCAGCGAAGGTTGCGCGGTCTCCAGATCCTACGCAGCGAGACGGATCGGCGTCGCATGGTGTGGCTGGGAAATCTGATGACGCATTACCGCTACCGCTACGTGAAGGCGGAAATTCAAGAGGCTTACGGGCAGACAAGAGTCCAAATGTCGCGTGCCGATGGAGCTCCCACGCTCGATCTTACTTTCGCAGCGGCGGACGATCGGGCGCCGTTGCCTGAAGGGTCACCTTTCGGCGATTGGAAGACGGCGAGACGTTTCGCAGGACCGATGCCGTTTACATTCAGCGAGGAGGATGAGGATACCTTTGTCGTAATCGAAGGCAGCCGGCAGGACTGGCTGCCGCATCCGGTTTCAGTGAAAAAGTGGCGCATCGCGATTTTCGACGAGGCCCCGTTGCGGGAAGCAACGCCGATCCTCGCCAATGCATTCGCTGTGAACGGCGTCGCCTATCGCTGGAAGAAAGGACGCATCGTGCGGCTGGGAGCTGGGGCATGAGCACGCGTGGGTCGTGGCAGGGAATGCTCGCCATCGCGCGATTCAATTGGCCGTCTTATGTCGCGGCGCTCGCGGTCTTGCTGGTCTCGGCCGCCAGTTTGCTCGCCTCGTCCGCTTTCATCACAAAGGTAATCTCCTCCGTCGCGCTGGCGGGGTCAGCTTACTTTCTTTTTGGATCGCTGGGCATTTCTCACCTCATCTACGATCGCTCGGATTTATATCGGTGGCGCTGGCTTGATCGCGCATTGCATGGCGCAAAAATCGAGCGAGCGATTTTCTGCCATTCCGGTTTTGACGAAGTATCCAGCGAACTGGCTGCGCGGTTTGGCAAGACCGAATGGCAGATCCTGGATCATTTCGACGAAACCAGAATGACAGAGGACTCGATTCGCAGAGCGCGCAGGCTGTTTCCTCCCACGCCTGGCACACTCTCGGCGGCCTATGACCATTGGCCAGTCGCCGCGGAATCCACGGATGTCGTATTCGGGTTGCTGGCAATCCATGAATTAAGAAACGCCCCGGAACGCGGGACATGGTTCGCCGAGGCGCATAGATGCTTGTGCCCAGGCGGGCGTGTCATCCTGGTCGAACACGTGCGCGATATTGCTAATTTCATCGCCTTCGGCCCGGGCTTCTGGCATTTCCACTCGCGACGAAGCTGGGCGCGAGCATGGGAGTCGGCTGGGTTTCGCGTGGCGGATGAATTTCGCGTGACACCGTGGGTGCGGGTCTTTGTCCTTCTCGCATCATGATCGAAACCCTTACGATCGCTCTTCGGATCGCCGGCGCCGGGCTCATTCTCCTCGCGCTCTTGCACATTCCCATGAGCCGGCACTTAAAATGGCGCGAGGACGTGGCGCAGCACCAGCCGCCGCAAAACTCAAGGCTTCGCAGCGAGCAGGGCCCAATTCCAAATTACCGCGAGGAAGCTGAGGTTCAGTATCACCATGCCGATCGCGGAGATTAACAATTCGCGAGCCAGGATGATCTCCAGCGTGTTCATTCCGACGATCGCCAACGTCTGAACTGCAGCGCATTCTACACGTGCGAGTCCGGTAAATGCCCAAAGGCCTAGTAATATCTCGAGGCTTCCGATGATCTTCGTGCCAAAGCCAGCGAATCGTTCGCCGAGGATTCTGCCGACAATCAATTGGTGTCGTGGAATGCCGTTCAGAATCTTGCTGTAAAGCCCGTGGAAGAGCCAGACGCTGCCAATTACAATCTGCGAGATAATTTCAATAGTGTGCGAGTGCAGAAACGTCATTGTCATTTGTCCCGGAAGTTTGCAGGCGCCATGCGATCCACCAAGTCGAAAGGCGAACTTGGCTCGGGCTCGTTCGTCGATATTTTGGATAAGAGCGCTTGCTGAAAGGAAACCTATGAAATCCGCCGACGTCCATGACAAACCGTCATTGACCACCCTGCCGAAGATTGTTTCGCGCGAAGAATGGCAGCGGGCTCGCGACCAATTCCTGGTGAAAGAGAAAGCGGCGACGAAAGCGCGGGATGCGCTGAACGCAGAACGGCGGCGGTTGCCGATGGTGCGAATCGAGAAGGATTATGTTTTCGAGGGGCCGGGCGGGAAGGTCCGCTTGCTCGACCTGTTCGAAGGGCGGCGTCAACTGATCGTTTATCACTTCATGTTTGCGCCCGGCGTGGATGGGTGGCCGACGGCGGGGTGTCCGGGTTGCTCGATGGTAATCGATCACATTGGGCCGCTCGAACATCTTTACGCGCGCGACACTTCGTTTGTCCTCGTGTCGCTCGGACCGCTGGCGAACCTCGAAGCCTACAAGAAGCGCATGGGCTGGAAGGTGCCGTGGTATTCATCCGCGGGCGCGAGTTTCAATAAAGACTTCGGCCTGAGCACGGACGAAGGCGAGCACTTCGGGTTGAGTTGCTTCCTGCGCGACGGCGACGCGATCTATCACACCTACTTCACCACGGATCGCGCGCTGGAGGCGGTGGATACGAACTTCACTCTGCTCGACTGGACGGCGCTCGGACGGCAGGAAACGTGGGAAGACTCCCCGGCGGGATGGCCGCAATCGGAGCCATACATTTGGTGGCGTCGCCACGATGAATATTGAGGCGCCTCGCTAACGACAACAAGTCGCGCAGTTGCCGCCTGATTGGCAAAGCGCCTTGCTAGTCGTATTCTTACTGCCCGAGCACCCAGGCGAAGATCAAAGGCACGCAAATCGTGGCATCGCTTTCGACCACGAACTTCGGAGTTGAGGCCGCGAGTTTGCCCCAGGTGATTTTCTCGTTCGGCACGGCGCCGGAGTAGCTGCCGTAGCTCGTCGTCGAATCGCTGATTTGGCAGAAATAACCCCACAGCGGTACCCCGATGCGCTCGAGATCCTGATGCAGCATCGGGACGACGCAAATCGGGAAATCGCCGGCGATGCCGCCGCCGATCTGAAAAAAACCGATTGAGCCCTCCCGGTTGCGCAGCCTCTTGGCGTTCTTCGTGTAGTAGTCCGCGAGCCACGTCATGTATTCGATGCCGGTGCGCACGGTGTGCACGTTCCTGACGTCGCCGCGCATCACCGCCGCCGCATACATATTACCGAGCGTCGCATCCTCCCAGCCCGGCACAATGATCGGCAGATTCTTTTCGCAGGCCGCCAGCATCCAGGAATGCTTCGGGTCGATCTGATAGCTCTTCTTCAGCTTCCCGCTGCGAAGAATCTTATACATAAACTCGTGCGGAAAATAACGCTCTTCCGCGCGATCGGCCGCGATCCACTCTTCCAGGACCGCCTTCTCGATCCGCCGCATCGCTTCCATCTCCGGGATGCACGTATCGGTCACGCGATTCATGTGGCGGGAGAGCAATTGCTGCTCGTCCCCCGGCGTGAGCTGCCGGTAGTGCGGCACCCGCTCGTAATGGTCGTGCGCGACCAGATTGAAAATATCCTCTTCGAGGTTCGCGCCTGTACAGACGATCAGGTGCACCTTGTCGCGACGGATCATTTCCGCCAGCGAGATCCCGAGCTCGGCTGTCGACATTGCGCCCGCGATCGTCATCAGCATCCTGCCGCCGGCGGCGAGGTGGGTCTCGTAGCCCTTGGCCGCGTCGAGCAGCGCGGCCGCGTTAAAGTGACGATAATTCTTCGCGATGAATTTCGAGACCGGACCTTTTTTTGCCGCGAGCGCGGCGTTGATCTCTTCTGGACTTCTTGAGGGCCGTTTGGCTTTCATCGCCTGGGCAACTTGGGTCAGGCGGGGTAAAGCCATTTCATGTAATCAGCCACGCCGGTCTCGAGCGAATAGCGCGGCTCATAGCCGAGACCCTGGCGGACGCGGGTGAGATCGGCCTGGGTGAAATTCTGGTAATGGGTGTGCGGGTTCTCGATGTAATCCGGCTTGAAATCCGTGCCTAACGAGCGGTTCAACACATCGACGAGCTCGTTGAACGACCGGGCGTGGCCCGAGCCCAGATTGTAGATGCCGCTCTCCTTCGCTTCGAGGGCGCGAATGCTGCCTTCGACGATGTCCTTCACGTAAACGAAATCGCGCTTCTGATCGCCGTGCTGGAAAATTCGCGGACGCTGTCCGGCTTTCATCTGGCGCGAGAGATGGAAGACCATACTCGCAGGCACGCCTTTATGCGCTTCGCGCGGTCCGTAAACATTGAAGTAACGGAGGCCGATGATGATCCAGTTCTTTTCCTCGGCCGCGGCCCGATTCGCCAGATTATCCATGATGGCTTTCGAGAACGCGTAAACGTTCGCGGGCGCGGCGCCGTTTGTTTCCACGCTGGCCGCGCTGGCGGCGCCATAGGTGGCGGCGGAGGAGGCGTAGATCACGCGCGTCTTGTTCGTCTTCGCGAAATTCAGGAGGCGGCGGAAGCTCTCCACGTTGTCATGGGTCTGGACGAATTGATCGTGCAGGGTCGTGTCGGTGATCGACGCGAGATGAAAGATAGCCTCGAATTTTTCGTCGCCGAACTGTTGCTCCCAATCGAGTGTCGCCAGATTCTGCGCCACGAAATCGCCCTTGTAACCGGCGAGGTTCTTGAAATCACCGGAGCGGAAATCGTCGATCACGGCGAGCTGCGCATTCGGCATTTGCTCCTGGAGAGCGAGAACGAGATTGGAGCCGATAAAACCGGCGCCGCCAGTGATGAGAAAATTCCGTGAAGCCATTTGTATTGTAGCGGCGTCCGCCGCGGCGGACGCACCCCCTTCGGTCCTGCGACTGAGACAGCCGCCCTACACCTAAATAAATCTTGAGCGCCCAAGCGCAAGCGGCTACTTCTGGTGGCAGTCGGAGCACGGGCTTCCAGCCTGTGGTCTTTTGTTCTTTGTCAGTGCGGTTGTGGAGCGGTGCGAGGAATTCCCGTGAGAATCGGGAGCAGTTGCGCTGCTGTGACTGGATACGATTTCCCAGGGCCAATCGTGAGCGGCCGGAACATAGACTTCCAGTCTGTGTGCCCAACAGGTTTGTAACCTGTTGAAGATCGCGGACAACATGTCCGCGGGGCGCACAGGCAAGATGCCTATGTTCCGAGCGCGCTGGCGGTGAAGGCGGGAAAGAGGATGCGTGTCGATCGATGCGCGGAAGCCAGAAGCCAGAATATTTGCCCGTCTCCACCTCATTCGAGCCGGCACTCGAGCCGCGATCGTTGATCGCGGATTTTCTCGAGCGTCGCGGCTCGAAAAAACTTCTTCGCGAAAAGAAGAATGAGAGCTGTGGACGCGATCTCCCGCGAGAGCGGGAGCGAGTCTGCCTCTCGAAAAAGTTGGAGGTAACTTGTTATGCGGAATCGTTCATGGCTCATGGCAGCGGCCGTTCTTTTGGCCGCGCCGTTCATCTGCCGCGCCCAGGATGCGGCTTCATCGGCGCTTTCCAATTCGGAGGCGGAAACTCAAGGAATCGTCGTCAGCGCGACGCGAATCGAAACGCCGATCAACGAGATCGGCAGTTCCGTGACGTTGATCACGGAAAAGGAGATCGAGCGCGATCAAAAACGGACGCTGCCGGACGTTCTCCGGACCGTGCCCGGTCTGAATATCGTCCAAACGGGAGGGCCCGGTGGGAAGACGTCCGTGTTCATGCGCGGCAGCAATTCGAATCACACCAAGGTGTTGATTGACGGCATCGACGCGAACGATCCCAGCCAGGACGGCGTCTTCGATTTCGGTCAGGTCTTCACTTCGGACATCGCGCAGGTCGAGGTGCTCCGCGGTCCGCAAAGCAGCTTGTACGGATCGGACGCAATCGGTGGCGTGATCAATATCGTGACGAAGACAGGCGAAGGTCCGCCTCAATTCACCGGACGTATTGAGGGTGGTTCGTTCGACACGTTCAATCAAAGCGCGAGCGTGAGAGGATCGGTCTCGCGCGTTCGCTATTCATTTAACGTCGCGCATTTCCTGGCCGACGACACACCGGTGACGCCGCTCGATTTGCTGCCGCCGGGGAGGAAGCGGATCAACGACAGTTACGAAAACATCACCGTCTCAACCAAACTCGGCGCCGATCTGACGGACATCTTCAGCATCGATTTCGTGGGACGCTACACCGACTCCACTTTGTTTTTTACCGGCGAGGATTTCTCGTTTTTCCCAAGTGTCCCAGCCGCGAGCCAGAGCGAACAGAACGCGCGGCAGCTTTTCACCCGCGGCGACGCTCGCCTCGTGCTCTTCGGCGGCGCATTTAAGAATCGAGTGGGCGTCGGCTACACGAATTATCGTACTGTTATCCAGGCACCCGACACCGGCTTTGGGCTTCCGCCGGAAAACATCAATCACGGGGATCGGATCAAGTTCGACTGGCAGGGAAACATCGAGCTCGGCAAGAGCAACGCGTTTCGGAGATCGTGCCGGGTCTATTCACTGCGGCCAGCATTCGGCACGATGATAACGATCGCTTCGGAGGAAAAACAACCTGGCGGATTGCGCCCGCGTATCTGATCCCGAACCTCGGCACGAAGCTGAAGGCCAGTTACGGCACAGGGTTCAAGGCGCCCAGTCTGACGCAATTATTCGTCAGCTTTCCGGCGTTCAATTTTTTCGCGAACCCGGATCTGCAACCGGAGGAAAGCGAAGGATACGATTTCGGATTCGAACAGCCGCTGATGGGAGAACGGCTCCGTTTCGGCGCGACCTATTTTCACAATGACATCAAGAATCTGATCAACGCGAACGCGACTTTCACCTCGCTGGAAAATGTCGGGCAAGCCACCACCCAAGGCGTGGAAACATTTATCTCCGTGGCGGTGACCGACCGCTTCAAGGTGCGCGGCGATTACACTTATACCGATGCCGTTGATGACACGACGGGCCTGGAGCTTTTGCGCCGGCCAAAACACAAGGCAAGCGTGACCGCGAGTTGGCTCCCGACGGATCGACTTTCGTTTTCCGCGACCGCGTTATACGTCGGCTCGCAAGTGGACGGGAACCGCAGCTTCTCGATCCAGCGCCTCGAGGCCGATCCATATTTCGTGGTCAACCTGGCCGCCAACTATGACGCCGGCAAAGGCGTCATGCTCTTCGTGCGGATCGACAACGTGTTTGACGAGCGTTACGAAAACCCAACCGGGTTTCAGCGCCCGGGCTTCGGCGTTTTCGGCGGTGCAAGCTTTACCTGGGGCCCAACCTCTCCACAGCGCAGCGAAGCGAACGACAAGACCCAGCTCACACGCGCGGAGAAGGAAACAACGAAATGAGCTCCAACGATTACATTCGGATTCCCGCGGCCGGCGATCCAATGCAGCCGAGCAGGATAGCTCGCTTAAGCTGGACTGTGATTCTGACGCTGGCTGCCATCGGCGGCAGTCTCGCGCTTTCTTGCGTGGCGCCTTTTGCCGCGCTGGCTGTGGCCCTTGGCGGAACAGCCGGGTTGCGCGCTTCGTTGCGCGCCGTCGCCATCGTCTGGTTAGCGAATCAAGTTGTCGGATTTGTGTTTTTCCATTTTCCGATCACGACGAACACGTTTCTGTGGGGAATCGCGATTGGGATCGCCGCGCTTGTCACAACGACCGTCGCATTCGTGGTGATGAAATATGCGGCTGGCTCCGCCACGGCTCTGCGGCTCGGCATTTGTCTCCTGCTCAGTTTCGGAGTTTACGAAATGACGTTGCTCGTCGCGGCTTTCATCCTGGGCGGCCTCGAGACATTCCGCCCTTCGATCATTGCGCAGCTCGCCTGGATCAACGCGGCGTCGCTGATGGGTATGATCGTCCTGAACGAAGTGGCGGCTGCGTTGTGTCGGCCCTGGCTTGGAAGGATGCCGCGACTGGCCCGATCGTCCTGACCCAATGTCGAGTTCGCCACGCATCATCTCCCTCTTGCCGAGCGCGACCGAGATCGTGGCCGCGCTCGGGTTCGTGGAGAATCTCGTCGGCCGCTCCCACGAATGCGACTTCCCGCCTGGAGTGGAAAAGCTGCCGGTTTGCAGCTCTACAAAAGTTCCGGTTCACGGAAATTCGTATGAGATCGACGAGCGCGTGAAAGAGATCGTGGCGGAAGGGCTCTCAGTCTATCGCGTCGATGTCGATCGGCTGCGCGCGTTGCAGCCCGACCTGATTCTGACCCAAACTCAATGCGCCGTTTGCGCCGTCACTCCGCGCGATTTGGAGGATGCGCTTTGCGCGTGGACCGGCGCGCGCCCGGCGATGATCTCACTCGAGCCGAATAATCTCGCGGACGTCTGGAAAGATTTTCGCCGCGTCGGCGAGGCACTTGGTGTTTCGAAACGGGCAGAGACGCTGATCGATTCGCTTGGCCAGTGCCTGACAAATCTGCGCGATCGATCAAGTGCGGCGTCGTCGCGACCGACTGTTGCCGCCATCGAGTGGCTAGGACCGTTAATGGCAGGCGGGAATTGGATGCCCGAACTCATCGAGATCGCAGGAGGCCGCAGCCTCTTCGCGCAACCGGGCGAACATTCGAACTGGCTCGATTGGGCAAGCCTTGTTGAGGCCGACCCGGAAGTCATCGTCCTTGTCCCTTGCGGGTTTAAGATCGCACAAACCATCCGTGATCTGAGTCTGCTCACAGAGAATCCGGCGTGGGCGAATCTTCGCGCCGTGCGGCAACGACGGGTTTATCTAATCGACGGCCATCACTTCTTTAACCGTCCGGGACCGCGGCTCGTCGAATCCGCGGAAATCGGCGCGGAGATTTTACACCCGGACCGATTCCACTTTGGCCATCGTGGAACGGGATGGATCGCGATCGATGACGCACGGTCATTCGGATGAAAGAGCCTGTCGTGATGTCGTGGAGTGGCGGAAAAGATAGCGCGATGGCGTTGCATGAACTGCTTCGCGGCGGCGAATATGAGGTTGTCTCGCTGCTCACGAGCGTATCGGAGGAGTATCGGCGGATCAGCCATCACGGCGTGCGGGAATCGCTCCTCGATGAGCAGGCAAGAACGATCGGCATTCCGCTGCGCAAGGTCTATCTGCCTTCGGGCGAAAACGGCGGATGCACCAACGAGGTTTACGAAGCGATCATGGCGAAAGAGATGGCGGCGTGTCGCGATGAAGGAATTTCCACGATAGGGTTCGGAGATTTGTTTCTGGAAGATTTGCGCGCGTGGCGGGAAGTGAACCTGGCGCGATCCGGCATGCGGGGAATCTTTCCGATTTGGCAGCACGAGACTGCAAAGTTGGCTCGCGACGTGATCGCGCTCGGATTCAAGGCGTGTCTCTCCAGTGTGGAAGAACGTGTTGGTGCCGGTTTTGCAGGCCGGCGGTACGACGAAACGCTGTTACGCGACCTGCCGGCGGGCATCGATCCCTGCGGGGAAAACGGAGAGTTTCATTCCTTCGTTTTTGATGGCCCGATTTTCCGAGCGCCTGTTTCAGTGGAGGTCGGCGAAATTGTGCTGCGTGGCGGCATGTACTACGCGGACCTGACGAATCTGTAGCCGCTTTGCTGTGCGAAGCGTAACTGTGGACGTGAATTGACGTGCGTTACGTCGCCCGCAGGGCGACGGCTACAGTTGAAATCCGCGCGGCAGCGCTTAATCACAACTCGTGGATCCGCTACTTTACGCGTTGATCGGATTGGTCGCTGGCGCCGGCGTTGCCACGGTCGTCTTTGCCCTCGTCCGTCGCGGGAAAAAGGACGACTCCGAATTAATCCAACGCTTCGAATTGCTTGAGCGGGCGCAAGAGCGCGGTGAGAGGCTGATCCGCGAGGAAATGGCGCGGGGTCGCGAAGAGAACGCGAATGCGGCCAAGACCCAGCGCGGCGAGCTGACGGCGTCGCTCGAAAGTGTGCGGGGGATTGTCGATCTGCGCTTGAAACAATTGCAGGAAGACAACACCGGCCAGCTCGAGAAAATGCGCGCGACGGTGGACGAAAAGTTGCAGGGAACGCTCGAGAAGCGTCTCGGCGAATCGTTCAAGCTGGTCAGTGAACGCCTTGAGCAAGTGCACCAGGGCCTCGGCGCGATGCGACAACTGGCGAGCGACGTCGGCGGCTTGCAGAGGGTCCTCGCGAATGTGAAAACGCGCGGCGGCTGGGGCGAAGTCCAGCTCGGCAATTTGCTGGAGCAGGTGCTGACTGCGGATCAATTCTCGCGCAACGTCCAGACCCGCGACGAAAGCGGCGAGCGGGTCGATTTTGCGATCAAACTTCCAGGCGACGAAAACGGCGCGCCGGTCTGGCTGCCGATCGACGCGAAATTTCCCACGGAAGACTACCAGCGGTTGTTGGCGGCGCAGGATAAGGGCGATGCCGATTTGATCGAGGGCGCGATGAAGGGGCTCGAGACGCAGTTGCGAAAAAACGCGAAAGACATTTGCGGAAAATACATCAACCCACCGCGCACGACCGATTTCGCGCTCATGTTTTTGCCGACGGAAGGACTTTACGCGGAAGCGATCCGGCGCGTCGGATTGGTGGAACAAATCCAGCGCGATTGCCGGGTGATCTTCGCGGGGCCGACGACGCTGGCGGCACTGCTCAACAGTTTGCAGATGGGATTTCGCACCCTCGCGATCCAGAAGCGCTCGAGCGAAGTCTGGAATTTGCTGGCTGGCGTGAAGACGGAGTTCGGGAAATTCGGCGAGGCACTTTCGAGCGTGAAGGACAAGCTCGAGCAGGCCGCCCGGAAAATGGAGGATGTCGATGTCCGTTCACGCGCGATCACGAAGAAGCTGCGCGACGTGGAAGAACTGCCGGATAATCCGCAGCCGCTCCTGCCGGAATTGTTGTCGGACGACCTGTAGCCGCTTCGCTATGCGAAGCGCGGGAGAAGGCGTTGCTGGTTATGAGCGCCGATCTCACGCCGCCCACAGGGCGGCGGCTACAGAAGCGCGTTCAGAGCACCTCGTCCCACTTCGCTTTGTCCTTGAGCATCACTTCGCGGAGAAGACGGATGGGGAGCATGCCGTGGTTGAGCAGTTCGTCGTGGAATTTCTTGAGCGAAAAGTTCTCACCTTCCTGCGCCTGGTAATCAGCGCGCAGCTTCAAGATCTGGAGTTTGCCCAGCGTGTAGTTGAGATAGCCGATGTCGAAAGTCCCGCGCATCGCCTCGGCGCGCGCCGGCTTTTCTTCGTAGTAACAGTTCTTCTGGAAGAATTTCGTGGCGTCGTCGACGGACATTCCCTGGGTGTGCATCTTGATCGAGACGCAAAGCCGGCAGAGCCGAGCCATGGCAGCCTGCGTCTGGACCATGCGGTATTTCGCGGTGCGTTGGACTTCGTCTTCGGACGGTTTCGCGCCGTGAGCCGGGCCGCCGAAACCTTCGTCTACGATCATCTTCTCGCAGTAATGCGCCCAGCCTTCGACGAACGAGGTGGTGCGGAAAACTTTCTCCGACTTCGTCGCCTTCGACGCATTCAAGTGGAGGAACTGCACGTAATGCCCGGGATAAACTTCGTGGATCGAGACGAGGTCGCTCATGAAATAATTGAAGGAGGTGAGCCATTGTTCCTTCTGGAGTTCCGTCCAATCGTTCTCCGGCGGCGTCACATAAAAGTAGGATTCGTTCGCGCGCTTCTCGAACGGGCCCGGCGTATCCATCGAGGCGAAGCTTGTGGCGCGGCGATCCTGCGGCGTCTCTTTCACCTGCGCTTTCGCCTCGCCGGAGATCGTCACCAGCTTCCGGTCGGCGACGAATTTCTTCACGGCGTCGAGCCGCTTCGTCACTTCCGGAATCAGATTGGCGGCGGTCGGATGATCGCTCTGGATTTGCTTGAAGATCACGTCGGCCGGGCGGGTCTCGTCGATCTTCTTCGCGGCCTCGGTGAAAACCTCCTGTTCCTTTTTCAATTCGGCCATTCCCAGATCGAGCAATTGCGCCGGCGGCATGTCCACCAGTTCCGTCTCCGCCAGGAATCGCCGATACTTCTCCTCGCCAATCGCAAACTCCGGCGTCGCCTTCGGCAATTTTTCCTTCTCGAGCCAGGCCGCGTATTCCGTCAGCGCCGCCGTGGCGCGGCGATTCGATTGCAGGAACGTCGCGCGCAAAGTTTCATCTTTCAGGTCGGCGAGGCTTTCGATGAGATCCTTCTTCAAGAACTCGGAAGCGCCGCGCGCGGTCTGGATTGCCAGCTGGACGTAAGGCTTCGGGAGGACCTCGGCCAGGTTCGTCTTCGCCGCGATCATGATATTGGGCGCCTGGTTCTCGACCATGATGATGCTGCGGACGCGGTCCTCGATCGGGGCGTATTTGCGTTTCGCGTAAACGCCGACGTCGATAGCGCGGGCGTAGGTCATCGGGTTGCGGTCGTAGATCGCGAGGTCGTGGATGAAGAAGAGCTCCTTCCTGATCGCGGCCTGGAGGAGACGGAGATCGATGACGGCCCGCGGGCCGAGCTTGGCGAGATCGAATTTGGTCAGGCGATCGTCGAAGCGGCGGAGGCGGGCAATCTCGGCGTCGATGGCGAGGCGGGTGTCGTCGTTGATGCGGCCGTCGTATTCGTGGAACCCAAGCGCGGTCGCGTGGAGTGGGCGCGCGGCGAGGTAACCACGGATGTATTCTTCCGCGACGACGTCGAGTTCGGCGTCAGGTTTGAGAGCGGGGGTAGGCTTGGGCGACGGTTTCGATTTTGGGGAAGGGGAAGGAGAGGAAGAGGCAGCAGGAGAGGCGGAAGACTTTGGTTTGGCGGATGGGGACGAGGCGGGCTTTTCGGAAGGAGTGGGGGAAGCTTTTTGCAACGGCTTCACCGGCTCGGTTGGTTTTAGAGGCGGACGCGGTTTCGGCGTTGGAGTCGGAGTGGGAGAAGGCGTGGCGCAGAAGGCCGAGACGGCGAGACAAAGCGGCAGCGCGAAGATGAAGCGACGTATTCTCATGGGAGCAGCTGCGGCGCGCCAACCTTAGACGACGCTTTGCGCGTTGCCAAAAATTTCCGCATGAGCGATCATCGTCCTCGCCCGGAGACGAGATTTTACCTATGAAGCGCCGCCTTTTGTTCAGCACCTTCGCCTGCCTGATCCTTTTCAACGTGCTGCTGGGTGTCCGCTTTTACACCGCCCACGCGGCCAGCGCCGAGGATGACAGTGGTTATTCCCAGATCGCCGTCTTCGCGAAAGCGGTCCAGCTCTTGCGCCAGGATTACGTGGACGGCGCCAAGACCAGTTACCACGACCTCATTTACGCCGCGATGAAGGGAATGCTCGCGTCGCTCGATCCCCACAGCCAGTTCATGGACCCGAACGACTTCAAGGAAATGCAGGACGACACCCGGAGCCGCTTCAACGGTCTCGGCATCGAGGTCGCGGTGAAAGGCGGGCTCCTCACCGTGATCACGCCAATGGAAGACACGCCGGCGGCGAAGGCTGGGATTCTTTCGGGCGATCAGATTTTGCGGATCAACGGTAACTCGACCGAGAAAATGGACCTGCAGGACGCGGTCAATTTTCTCCGCGGCACTTCCGGGCAAAAAGTGACGCTGACCATTTTGCGGCCCTCGACGAAAGAGATAAAGGATTTCGCCCTCGAGCGGACGGAGATCAAAGTGCAAAGCGTCAAGGGCATGAAGCTGCTCGACGCCGAGTTGGTCGGCCCGTTCAAGATCGGGTATATCCGGATCATTCAATTCAACGAGCCGACGGCGGAAGAACTGGCGAAAGCGCTCGACGAACTCCAGAAGCAGGGGATGCAGGCGCTGGTGCTCGATCTGCGGAACAACCCGGGCGGTCTCTTGAATGTAGCGGTGGATGTCTGCGCGCAATTCCTGCCGCCGGGGACGAAGGTCGTTTCCACGCAGGGCCGCGTCACTTCGCAGCAGCATGATTATTCCACCGCGACGACGACGAGGGAGCGGCCGCATTTTCCGCTCGCGGTTTTAGTGAACGAAGGGAGCGCGAGCGGCTCGGAGATCGTGGCGGGAGCGATGAAGGATTTGAAGCGGGCGGTGCTGGTGGGCGAGACGACCTTCGGAAAAGGCTCGGTCCAGAATGTCGTGCAATTGCCGGACGGCTCGGCGCTGCGTTTCACGACGGCGAAATATTATACGCCGAGCAAACAGGTCATCCACGGCGCCGGCGTCGTGCCGAACATCCGGGTGCCGATGACGGCGGAGCAGGAGCGGGCGCTGTTTGCGGCGCGGAACGACAACCTGAAGCCGGAAGAAGAGAAGAACCTGATCAAAACGAAGGACCCGCAATTGCTGCGTGCGATCGATGCCCTCAAAGGCGTGATGATCTACGCGCAGGAAACTTCGCCGAAGGTCGACCGGGTGAAGAAGTAAACCGGAGCACAGGCATCCTGCCTGTTTCGGTTTTGAGCGCCTAGGGCGCGTTCTCAAACCAGCCTGGGGCACCGCCCCAGGATTATGGCCCGAATTCCTGGGGCGTTGCCCCAGGCTATCATGAACATGCGCCTTTGGCGCTGATATCGAGGCCGGATGTCTGTGTTATGATGAAATCGTGAGCACCATTCTTGCGATCGAGACTTCGTGCGACGAGACGGCGGTCGCGATTCTGCGCGGGAGTGAATTGCTCGCGAGCGAGGTCGCCTCGCAAGCGGAGCACGAAGCCTACGGCGGAGTCGTGCCCGAAGTCGCGTCGCGCAACCATCTCTTGCACGCGCCGCGCCTGCTCGATCAAGCGCTCGGAAAAGCCGGCGTCGCGCTGGAAGAAATCGATGCATTTGCGGCAACGTCAGGACCCGGTCTGGCGAGTTCGTTGATGATCGGGGCATCGATGGCGAAGGGTCTCGCGCTCGGCGCGGATCGGCCTTACCTGGCGATTAACCATCTCGAAGGTCACCTGCTGTCGCCGTTCTTCGACGGCAATTCCGAGATCGAGCCGAACGTGTCCCTGATCGTGAGCGGCGGCCACACGCTCCTCGTGGAAGTGCGCCGCGTGAGCGGTTACCGCATCCTCGGCCGGACCGTGGACGATGCGGCGGGCGAGGCGTTCGACAAGGTGGCGAAGCTGCTGGGGCTCGGTTACCCGGGAGGGCCCGAGATCGAGAAGCGGGCGGTGGCGGGGAACGCTGCGCGTTTCGATTTTCCGCGGAGCATGCTCGATTCCGGCGATCACAATTTCAGCTTCAGCGGTTTGAAAACGGCGGTCCGCTATCGACTGGCGGATTTTCAGAACGAACAGGCGACGCCGGGATTGGTGAGCGACATGTGCGCATCCTTTCAGCGGGCGGTCATCGAAGTGCTGGTGAAGAAAACGCTGCGCGCGGCGAAGGAGTGCGGCGCGACGTTGGTGACGATGAGCGGAGGAGTGAGCTGTAACCAGGCGTTGCGAAAAGAAATGGCAGAGCGATGTCGCGCCGCCGGCACGCGTTTGCTGACCGCGCCGCCACGGCTTTGCACGGACAACGCCGCGATGATCGCGTTCGCGGCGACGCTGCGATTCCAGGCGGGATTTCGCTCGCAAGTCAGCGAAGAGATCGATCCGAATCTGGCGTTGGTGTGACCCATTTCGGAGGGACTTGCTTCTGCAAGTCCCATAATGGGACGTGCGGAAGCACGTCGCTCCGAGTCAGTATTCGCGAGCCAGCAAATAATCGGCGAGGGCGCGCAAGACGCGGGCGTTTCCGCCGAGAGGTTCGAGGGCGGTGTGGGCTCGACGCGTTAGCCGGCGCGCTTCTGCTCGCGATTTCTCGAGACCGATCACGGCCGGATAAGTCGCCTTCTGCGCGGCGATGTCTTTTCCGGCGCTCTTGCCCAGTTTCTCCGAGGTCTGGGTCACATCGAGAATGTCATCGATGACCTGGAAGGCGAGGCCCAGGGCGCGGCCGAACGCGGTGACCGCCGCGAGTTGCTTCGTGTTCGCGTTCGCCGCCATCGCTCCGAGGCGGATGGATGCAGTCAGCAACGCCGCGGTTTTGTTTTCGTGAATCGAGCGCACCTGCGCGCGGGTAATGCGCCGGCCTTCGGCCTCGAGATCCGCCACCTGGCCCGCGATCAATTTCCGGCTGCCGGACGCCACGGTGATTTCGCGAAAAATATCGCGCAGATCGTAACGCCTAACGGACTTCGCGCTGGTCGCGATCTCGAAGGCAATGGTGAGCAAGGCATCGCCGGCAAGAATGGCGATGCCGTCGCCGAAAACTTTGTGACACGTCGGGCGGCCACGGCGGAGATCGTCGTTATCCATGCTCGGCAGATCATCATGAATAAGCGAGTAGGTGTGGATGCATTCCACGGCGCAGGCGTGAGGCAGCGCCGCCGTCGTTTCACCTCCGCAGGCTTCGGCAGCGGCGAGACAAAGAATGGGCCGGAGCCGTTTCCCGCCGGCAAACAAACTGTAGCGCATCGCCTTATGGAGCGTGACCGGCGGCACGGACGCCTTCGGCAAAAACCGATCGAGCGCGCGGTCGACCTGTTTTTGCCGGCCGGCAAGGTAGCGCTTCAAATCCATGAGAGCGGTCCGCGATTATTTTTCGGAAGTTCGCGGCGCGGGACTGGCCACGACGAGCCCCATGAGCAGGAAGGTGATCGCGGCCGAGAACAGGCAATAGCGGCAGAAGGCGTGGAGCAAGAATGCCTGGACGTAAAGCAACCAGAGCGTGACTGCAAAAAGCACGCCGGCCGTGAGCGCAAAAAATTTCCGGGCGCGCGCGTAATTGAAAACGGAAAAGGTCGCGCAGGTAAACGCGCAGAAGTATCCCGCCACGCCGAACGCAGCCACCGGGATTCCCGCCACTCTCGAATAAGCGCTGCCGAGCACCTCGAAACAACCGGCCTGTCCGCTACAGGCGGCGGTTTCCCCGGTTAACGCCAGCACCGTGAGATAAGTGGCATCCGCCAGGCCGAACAAACAGAACAACGCTGCCACCGAGTACAGAATCACGCCGCCGCGCGAGAGTGATCCCGGTTGCGTTTCGCGGGGCGCGGGCTTCGTCATGGTTTCGGTTTCTCCTTGAGCGCGTTCTCGATCGCCTTGTGAAGGCCGGCTGGATTAATCTCCGCCGCGGGCAACGCGACGTTGTTCACGAACAAGGTCGGCGTGCTCGTGACCCCGCGTGACGCGCCCAGTTTCTGATCGGCATCGACGCGGGAAGCGATCTCGGGATTGGCCAGGTCCTTTTTGAAGCGCTCAAGGTCGACGCCAGTCGTGCCCGCGTACGACTGGAGCAGCGAAGGCACGTCCGGCGCCTTCGACCAGATGGCTTGCTCCCGATAGAGAACATCGTGCATTTCCCAAAAACGTCCCTGCATTCCGGCTGCTTCCGCCGCAAGCGAGGCTTCGCGAGCGTGAGCATGCATGGCGAGCGGAAAATGGTGGAAGATCACGAGCAACCGCGCGCCGTATTCTTCCTCGGCTTTCTCCAAAACGACTGCCATCCCCGCGCAGGGCGGACATTGGAAGTCGCCAAACTCCTCGACCGTCACCAGGGCCCCGGCTTTCCCGCGCACATGAGTTCCGGAGGCCGGCCCGCTTTTCGGCGCGGCCGGAAGTGCGGCGAGCTTGGCGCGATAAAGAGCAAAGCCGCTTCCGAATGTGGCCAGGGCCACGAACACGACAATCACATGGGGCAAGTACCGTCTCATCGGAGAGCCTAAGGATAACGATTGCCGCCTGATTGCCAGAAATATTGTGGGGGGATCCGCTGCAAGAAAATAGTAACACGCGGGAACCAGCGCGAGCCGGGGGGACGATTCTAGGGGTAGCCGAGGCCGCGCTCGCGGCCCTCCGCTATTCACTCGTCACCGGAGAAAGTCCCATGAAACCGTATTCCAAATCGTCTCGAAATCGTGGTTCCGTAATTCGACCCATCCTCGCCGCCTTGCTGATGCTCGGCGGCATCGCGCTCCTCGCCCGTGCGGGCGGCCTCGCGAATCAAACGGCGCCGGCATCCGCCAGCGCTTCCGGGTCGCCGCAAGCGCCACAGGCGCCCGCTGCGTCTCCCGGCCTGCCGCGTTTCTTCAATTACGCGTCTCCGCCAGGCATTGCCGATGATGTGGGCGAGCCCTCGATCGGTTGCAATTGGAAATCGGAGACGAGTTCTAGCAACAGCATGTTTAGCATTCCGAACGGAGGCCGAGTGATGCTCTTCGGCGGGTTTTCGCCCGACCTATACCGCGCCACCTTTGACGATTGCTCTTCGCCGGCGAAGCCGAACTGGGAGGCAAAACCGCTTCTCCTCGCCTCCACTCCGCGAGCCGCGGGCGATCCGATCCTCTTCACCGATCACGATACCGGTCGCACCTTTGTCTCTCAACTCGAGGGCCTGACGCCAGCCGGCAGCACGACGGACATTACCGATGACGATGGCGATAATTTCACGCCGAGTGAAGGCTCGAGCTTGCCGTCGGACATCGATCACCAGACTTTCGGAGGCGGAATATTTCATGCGGGCGGGGTCGGCCCGGTCACGGCCTATCCGAACGCGGTTTATTACGCTTCGCAGAGTGTGTCCGACGCGCGTGCCGCGCAAAGCCAGGATGGCGGCCTCACTTTCGGGCCGGCTTTCCCGATGTACACGATCAACGACTGCGCCGGATTGCATGGCCATATCAAGGTCTCGCCGAAAGACGGCACCGCTTACGTGCCGAATGTCGGTTGCGGCGGTGCGGTTCCGTTTCACGAGACCGGCGCGAAACAGGCGGTGATCGTCTCGGAAGACAACGGGATCACCTGGAACATCCGGACGATTCCGGACTCGACCACCCATGGCAACGGCAGCGCGGATAACACGATCATCGGCACCCGCGACCCATCCGTCTCGATCGACGCTGATGGGAACGTTTACTTTGTTTACCAGGCGGAAGATCGCCTGACCGGGATCGCCAACGGGACCGACAACGCCGGCGATACGCATCCGAAGGTCGCCGTTTCGCACGACAGGGGCCTGCACTGGGAGCCGAGCATTGATGTTGGCGCGACCGTGATCAACGGCAATCCGATCAAAAACGCCACCTTTGTTACCGCTACCGCCGGCAGCAGCGGTCGCGCCGCGGTCGCCTTTTTCGGCACCGAAACCGGCGGCAACAACTGGTCTTGTGGCGAGGGCGATGACTGTTCATTAAGCGTCCAAGGAGTCAGCACTGGCATCAACGCGAGACCGCTCTTCACCGGCATTTGGTATCTCTACATCTCGACCACGTTTGACGGGGGCAAGACCTGGACGACCCAAAACGTTACGCTCGGCGATCCGATCCAGCGCGGCGGCATTTGCGGCGGGAGCACCTGCCGGAACCTGCTCGATTTCATGGATATTCAGATCGATAAACAAGGCCGCATTCTCGTCGCGGGCGAGGACGGTTGCATCGGCGCCTGTGTCAACGGCGGACCGAACTCTTTTACGGCCAAAGGATTCATCACCCGCCAATCGGGCGGCAAGCGAATGATCGCGCAGTTTGATCCGGTGGAGCCCATTCTTGCCGGCGCGCCTTTGCTTAGCGCCGCGATGGACAACGACAAGCTGACGGTGCAGCTCTCGTGGCCCACTCCGGACAACGGCGGGTCCGACATCACCGGTTACAAGGTCTACCGGCGCATCGGCGCTGGCAGTTTCACCCTGCTCGCCACCACCACGAGCACCAGCCTCACCGACATCACGTTCGATAAGAATCAAACCAACACGTATCACGTGACCGCAGTCAACGGGATCGGCGAGGGACCGTTCTGCCACGACATCGTGCCAATCCTTCTCCCGCCGGGCGAGAACCTTTGCCTCCCGCCGGGCGTGAAATTGCTGACCGACCCGGCTGGAGATACCAGCGCCGCTCTCGGCTTTGTCAACTCGCCGGCCCCGCCGGGGGCCGATCTGCTCCGCTTGCAGGTCGTTCAGCCGTTTGCCACTGACGGCGTGGTTAAACTCTACTTCCTGCTTCAGACCGACGTGGGCCAATCGCCGCAGCCGCCAGCATCGGCCTGGTATGTCTCGATGAAGACACCGGACGGCAAAGTGCACGGTCTCCACATGGCTTGGAAGGGCCCGACGCCGAGCTTCGAATCTTACATCGCTTCGGCTAACACGAGTGGCGGAACCGATGGACGCTTTGTTGACCCGGCGTCAATCAAACCTCTCGAACCCGAGAGCAAGTACGAGCCGGAAAAAGGCCTCGTTACCCTGGTGGTGAAGGTGAGTGAATTGGGTCTCACCTCTGGGGGCGTTATTTCCGGGTTCAATTCCGGGGTCACGCAAAGCACCGATGTCGCGAACATCGGCCGAGGAGCCACCACCACCTACGATGAGATGCCGAACGGTCTTACCTACGCGGGTAGCCTCACCTTTGGCGGCAACGCGGTCTGCGCGCCGAATCTGCCGCCCACTGCCAAGTTCAGCGTTACGCCCGATCACGGTAATCCGCCGCTGACCTCGAACTTTGATGGCTCCGCGTCCGTCGACCCGGATGCAGGCGATTCGATCGCATCCTACACCTTCAGCTTCGGCGATGGCTCGCCGGATGTGACGCAGTCGAGTCCTACCATTAGCCACACCTACAAACATGGCGGCGGGTTCTTTGCTACCCTCACGGTGAAGGATTCTCATGGGTTGGTTAGCGCGAATACCGCTACGGCCGAGATCGAGGTCGCCGCGCAGATATTGAATCTATCAACTCGCATGCGCGTCCAGCCCGGAGACAACGCGCTCATCGGCGGCTTCATCATCCGCGGAAGCGAACAAAAGAAAGTCATCCTCCGCGGGATCGGGCCCAGCCTCAACGTTCCCGGCAAGCTCGACGACCCGGTGATCCAGTTGTTTAACGGCTCGGGCGTCAACATTGCCGGAAACGACGATTGGAAGACCGACCAGCAGAACGTCGAGTCGACTGGCCTTGCCCCGACGAACGACCGCGAGTCCGCCATCGTCATCACGCTCGATCCCGGCGCTTACACCTTGGTGATGCGCGGGAAGAACAACAGCAGCGGCATCGGCCTTGTGGAAGTGTATGACATCGGTCTCGCGGCCAATGCGCGGCTCGCGAACGTCAGCACCCGCGGCTTCGTCGGCACCGGTGACAACATTCTCATCGGCGGTTTCTTTGCCGGACCCCAGACCGCCGCCGTGACCGGAGTGGTCTTCCGCGCCCTCGGCCCGTCGCTCTCGAATTTCGGCGTCCCGCAACCGATGCAGGATCCGACCATCGAGATTCATAACGGCAACGGCGACGTGATCGCGTCGAACGACGACTGGCAATCGAACCAGAAAACCGAGATCCAAGGGACGGGATTGGCGCCGAGCGATCCACGCGAGTCCGCCATCCTCATGCGCAACTTCGACCCCGGCCCCTACACGGCGATCGTCCGCGGCAAGAACAACACGACTGGTATAGGTCTCGTGGAGATTTACGACGTGCAGCAGTAGCTAGTCCTTCGCTGAAAGGTAAACAGAAATGGATTCGCAGCCCGCCCGACCGCGGCGCAATCCCAGGCGAGGCCTGCGAAATACGCGGAAAAAAGTGGTAGACGAAAAAATGTTCGCCTTTAAAGACGAACCTTCGCTTAATTCTCGTTAGGTCTCATGCGACGCTTGATCGTACGGAGGTTGCTTTTCCTTGCGGCGTTCGCATTCATCGGCGGTCTATACTTTTGGGGGACCATTGACGCGCATCAGGTCAATCTGCGTTACATCCTTTGGAAGCATCACGCTTGGCCCCACCAGCGTTTCATGCTGCCATTCCTGAGTGTTGATGGCGAGTTCACCATGTCGCTGCGTGGTAAGACGAAGGCAGAGATTCAGCGGTACTTCCCGTTACTGATCCGCCCAGAGCTCGCGATCACTGAATACCAGCGAACCTACAGCCAAGACATGATATGGCGCCACCGCGATTACCTTTGGATCGGCGATTCGGACTACGCAATCCAATTTGAGGATGGAAAAGTTGTATATGTTGGGCCGATTAAGGGATAGACCTAACCAAGCGCTGGAGCGAACCGCCGTCCGTCGTGCATCTTCGTCTCTTGTGACCAGAACCCGTTCCCGGCGATTCATGCGCGCTCTCGGCGGCGGTCGCTCATCTTTTTTTCGTTAGACCGAAAGATTCCCGATGCGAAACCGGGCTCGACATGAGTTGATCGTGCTTTGATACTTTTCCCGAGAGGGAAAGTGGATCGGACCAGGGGAAGGAACTGTGATGCAGAGAAATTCCAGGAGCGAATCGGGGACCTTTCATCCGCGCATCTTTCTCGCGTTTGTTTTCTGTCTCAGCGCGGCGCTTCTGGCGGTCTTTAGTTTTGCGGGGCCTTCATCGAAACTTCCGTCCGCCCCTGCGGCGCCCACGGCCATACCGACTTTCGGCCATCCCATCATTAGCGGAATCGGTGGGACCGGTTTCGAACAATCGATCCGGACCGACCCGACGGATCCGAACCGGATTTACACGAGCGCGCCTGGGACTGCTTCCGCCGATACGAGCTGGATCTGGCATTCGCTGGACGGCGGGAAGACTTTCAAGTGGGTCGTGGGTGCGGCCGCCTTCGAGGGAAAGGCTACGACCTGTCATGGCGGCGGCGACACGGAGATCGGCGTCGATTCCGCGGGCCACCTCTATTTCAATGACCTGACGCTGGCGAACTTCAGCACCGCGCGCTCGGATGATTTCGGTGCCACGTTCACTTGCAGCAACACCGGCGTTCCCGATACCGCAGTCGATCGCCAATGGTATGCGATCGATGGCGATCCGACCAATGGCGGCAACCTCTATCTCGTGAACGACGAGATCGGGCCGGGCGGCGCGATGTGCGGCAGCAGCGTAGGCAACAACGTCCTCGTCATGTATCGCTCGCCACTTGCCGGACTCGGCGCGACGGCGGGAATCCAGTTCGGTCCGGCAAACAAAATCACGGCCGTCGGAAGCTGCGATGAAGCGATCATGGGGAACAACGAAGTGAGCCCGATAGCCACGACGTTGGGACAGCCGAATGGCACCGGCGGCTTCGCCACGTTGCCGGCGCCGGTGAAACACATCTTCGTCGTTCACGACAACGCGCAGCTGAACAAGATCATGGTCGGCCGTTGTTTCCCGGTCGCTTTCGGTGCGCCGGTGGCGAACGTCAGCGATCCGAGCGGCCTCAATTGCACGGACATTCCGGTGGCAGATCTCGGCGCGAATGCAAAGACGGGCGGCGATTTTCCAACCCTGGCGATCGATAAGGCCGGCAATCTTTACGCGGTCTGGGAACAGGCGCCACTCACCGCCGGTGTGATTTCCGGCGATGTCGTCCTGAAGTATTCCTATTCAACTGATCAGGGAAACAGCTGGTCGGCGCCGATCGAGATCAACACTTCGGGTTCGTCCGCCGGCACGTTGCACCAGAACGTGTTCGCCTGGATCAATGCCGGCGACGAGGGACGCGTGAACATCGTCTGGTATGGAACGCCGGGCCAGGCGACGCCCGGCGGCGCGAACGGGCCGGACGATTGCAACGATTGCGCCTGGAGCTTGTGGATGGTGCAATCCCTCAACGCGCACGCTGCCGCGCCCACCTTCACCGCGCCGATTCTCGCCAGCGAGCATCATATCCACAAGGGCACCGTCCAGTCGCTCATCGGCGGGCAGAACCAACTTTCCAGCCGCTCGTTAGGCGATTATCTCCAGGTGCGGATGGGACCTTTCGGCGAAGCGCAGATAGCTTACGCCGATTCGAACAACATCGTCGGCAGCGCTGCCGGTCACGCGATGTACGTCCGGCAAAATGGCGGCGACGGCCTGCTCGGGTCGTTGTCGCCGGTGAATCTTCCCGGCCTCACGGCGTTCAATGGTGTCACCGATCCATCCGGCGACGGGAAGTATGAAGTGAATGGAAGCAGCAGCGCCAGCATGCCGCAGCTAGATATCCTGAGCTCGAGCATCACCAAAGTTACTTCGTCGCCGTGTTCCGCGGCCGATCCTTGTTACCGGATCGCAATGCAATTGAATAGTCTCAGCCTCGCGCCAGCCGCGCAGGATCCCGATCCGGACCTGGTCTGGCTTACGCAATGGTTCGTTCCGTCGACGAGCGACGCCAATGGCGGCAAGAATTTCCATGCTTACGCGGAATCGACCAACGGCGGTGCGTTACAATGTTTCGTGGGCGAAAATGCCGTGCAACTGGTAGGCGGCGGTGGGGTCATGACTTATCCGGGAGCGACCACGTTGCCGGCGGCAAATTGCCAGTCCATCCCGGGCGCGAACGGGACGATTACGATTTATGTGCCGTTATCGGTCGTAACTGAGGCGAACCCGATCGACAACAAGCTGCACGAAGTAACCGCGAGCACGATGACGCTGGCGCAACCGGCCAATAGCACGCCGTCCTTTGGCGGCATTGGTGGTTCGTTGTTTAACCTCATCGACGTCGCCCAGGGCTACACCTTTGATCCGACCTTAACACCTTCTCCTACTCCCACCGCGACGGCTACAGCTACGGCCAGCCCTATAGCTACCGCTACCGCGACAGCTAGTCCTACAGCTACTCCTGCATCCACACCTACAGCTACCGCTACAGCCACTCCGACTGGCACACCTACCGCTACTCCGACGCCCGTTGACCTTCAGCTCTTGAACATCTCCGGGCGCGTCGTAGCTCAAACCGGCGACAAGGTCGGTATCGCCGGCTTTATCGTGAAGGGCTCGGGGTTCAAACGCTTCATCGCTCGCGCCATCGGGCCGTCGATGACCGTCAATGGCCAGCCTGTCCCGGGCCGCTTGATGGATCCGGTCTTGGAATTGCACGATAGCAATGGCCAGACGATCACGAATGACAATTGGCGCACCGGCGGCCAACAGACGGAGATTCAGCAAAGCGGTCTCGCGCCAAGCGACGACCGCGAGGCCGCGATCATTCGCACAGTGCCCGCCGGAAATTTCACCGCGATCATTACCGGAGCGAATAACACCACCGGCATTGGGTTGATCGAAGTTTATGATCTCGGCACAGTCAGCTCGGCTGAGGAGGAAGCGAGGATCGAACGACCGGACGCCCCCGACGCCGCCGCCAGCGAGCTCGGGAATCTCTCCGTCCGCGCCGATGTTCAGACAGACGACAACATCCTGATCGACGGCATCATTCTCCGTGGCGGGAATCCGAAACGCGTCTTGTTCCGCGCCCTCGGCCCCTCGGTGAAATCGAATGGCAATCCGGTCCCCGGCACCTTGCAGAATCCGATGCTTGAGCTGCGGAACGCGAACGGCGTGCAATTGCAGTCGAACGATGACTGGCAGCAAGCGCCCAACGCCTCCGAGATCCAGGCCACGGGTCTCGCCCCGTCCGATCCCAAGGAATCCGCCATCCTGATGAGCCTAACCCCCGGCAACTACACCTCACTCGTCCGCGGCGTGAACCGCACCACCGGCATCGCCTTGGCCGAAGCCTACAAGCTCGATAATTAGTTTAGCCTCTCTTTGGAGACGGCCTGCCCTCAGGCCGTTGGATTTCCGCGAACGCCCGGCGCATTCTCTCCGGCACGAGGGCGTGCCGGCTCCAAAGATCGACCGCCGCTCTTCTTGAAAACGTTCGCCGCGCGGTTAACGTGACGCCCGCAAATCGGAGGGGGTATAGCTCAGTTGGTAGAGCGTCTCGTTCGCAATGAGAAGGTCAGGGGTTCGAATCCCCTTACCTCCACCAAATTTCGCTTCAGCGAAATTCGTACGAGTTTCTCAGGGAATGAAAACGCAGTTCAACTGGTGGGGCGCGATAGCGCAGCGCGGGAAAACGTTTCGATTTTAGCTGCGGATCCGATAGAACGGGTCGGAAGAAATGAAACGAAGAACATTTTTGCGCGCGGGGTTGGCCAGCACAGCTCTGTCGCTTTCTCCCGGACTGGGCGCCCATCGCGAAGAGAGAGATAAAGCGGCACTCTCCGCGACTGAAACGCCAGTTAAACCATTCGAGTTCGAAGAGACGACCATTGCCGACTTGCAAGAAGCAATGCGTGCCGGGCGGCACACGTCGCGCACGATCACCGAGGCATACCTGGAACGCATTCGAGAGGTGGACAAGGAGGGTCCGGCATTGAACTCCGTAATCGAGTTAAATCCGGACGCGCTCGCGATTGCCGAGAACCTCGATAATGAGCGAAAGGCGGGTCGCGTCCGCGGACCGCTCCACGGCATTCCGATCTTGATCAAGGATAACATCAATACCGGCGATCGGATGCAGACCACCGGCGGTTCGCTTGCTCTGGTCGGTCAGCCCGCATCGCGAGACGCCTACATCGTCGAGAAGCTTCGGGAAAGTGGCGCGGTTATCCTGGGCAAGACTAATTTGAGCGAATGGGCGAACATTCGCTCGAACCATTCTACGAGCGGGTGGAGTGGACGCGGTGGTTTGACGCACAATCCCTACGCGCTCGACCGCAATCCCTCCGGTTCCAGTTCCGGCTCGGGCGCGGCCACGTCCGCCAATCTTTGCGCAGCCGCGATTGGCACAGAGACCGATGGTTCGATCGTTTCGCCGGCATCTGCAAACGGTCTCGTTGGGATCAAGCCTACGGTCGGTCTGCTCAGCCGCTCCGGAATCATTCCCATCTCGCACACCCAGGATACCCCTGGTCCGATGGCGCGGACGGTCGCCGATGCGGCCGCTCTTCTCAGCGCCCTGACAGGAATCGATCCGCGCGACGCCGCGACGAATGGCAGCCGCGGCAAAGCCGTTCCGGATTACACTGCTTTTCTAAAGGCCGACTCGCTCCGCGGTGCGCGCATCGGCGTGGCCCGAAAATATTTTGGCCGGCACGAGCGCGTCGACAAACTGGTGGGTGACGCCATAGATGTAATCAAGCGGGCGGGTGCGACGGTGATCGATCCCGCAGACGTTCCGACGAGCTCGGAGCTTGGAGCCGCGGAAATTCTTGTCCTGCTCTTCGAGCTGAAAGCGGGATTGAATAATTATCTCGCCGAGCGCGCGCTGAAAGACGGCCCACGGACGCTGGCCGACGTAATTAAGTTCAATGAAGCTAATCGCCGGACGGAAATGCCGTACTTCGGTCAGGAGCTGTTTCTGCAAGCTCAGGAAAAGGGACCGCTGACGACGAAGACCTACCTGGACGCGCTGGCGAAAAACCACAAGCTCGCGCGCGAGCAAGGCATTGACGCGGTCGCCACGAAATTCAAACTCGATGCCTTTATTGCGCCGAGTCGAATTCCGGCGTGGTTAACCGATCTGATCAACGGTGATTCTTCCTCCGGCGGCTGCTCAACCCTGCCCGCCGTCGCCGGCTATCCGCACATCACCCTTCCCGTTGGTGACGTCCACGGGCTGCCCGTTGGAATATCCTTTTTCGGGGTTGCGTATTCAGAGCCAAGGTTGATCGCGCTCGCTTACGCCTTCGAACAGGCCACAAAGTTTCGACGTCCCCCAGGATTTCTTCCCAGTGCGAAGCTGGATACGTGAGTCAGCGTATTTGTTCCATCGCGCCGAAGGCGAGGCCGTAAGTCACGACCGCTTCGATAACGCCCACGACGGTCATTTTAACCGGATGCCACCTAGGTGCGCCGTGCTCAGAAGGCGTTGATCAATTCCCCGATGTCGCCACCTAGCTGACGAGCGGTTCGCTGAAACAACTCTCCATAGCCGCCGCCAAATGCGGCGAAACCCGAGCGCCGCTCTTGAGCGAATCGCACCAATACTTTGCCCGAAGATCCGTCGATGATTTCGCCTACGATGGCGATCTTCACCGCTCCGGCACCAAAACCGACAAAGTAGCGCGCCGCTTGAGAGCCCGGATCGACCTTTGTTAACCGCGCGCGAACAATGAGTGTTTTCCCCGTGGCGTTTGGGCCGGCCTTTCGTCGGGCCTTCTGCGCAAGTCCGTCCATGAAGGCCGGCTTCATCATACGGATCGCGGACTGCACGGCGCGGAATGTATTATCGTTCGTCGGCGGCAACTTAACGCCGGCGCTATCGAAGGATTCCACCGCGATCTGGTCGTACGCCGCGGCGTTGAAAAGCCGGATGATCGTGACTTCATCTACGTCGTGCCAGTCCCGGAAGGTACCCGGGGCCGGGGGGGCCGTAGCAGCCACAGCCGACGCGGAGACACAAGCCCCCACGACAGTGGCGAAGATGTTCAAAAGTTTTGGAGTCATGCGATAATGTTGTGCGGTCGTCGAAATCAGACAAGCGATGAGTATATGACCCGGGCGACCTATTGGACTGCTTACGCCATCGCCCCGAAGGCGAGGCCGAGGCTGTAGGTGACGACCGCTTCGATCACGCCGACCATCGTCATTTCCAAGCCGGAAGCCCACCAGGAGCGGATGGTGATCAACGATTTCACGGCGCCGACGGCGAAGTGGGCAACGATGCTGACGGCGAACGAAGCGATCACGGCGTTGATTCCGTTCATGAAAAAGAAGGGGATGATCGGGATGAACGCGCCGACGGCGGTGGAAATGGCGGCGGAGGTCGCGGATTTCCAGTGGTTCGGGAACCGATGCTCGGAAAGTCCGAGCTCGTGTTGCGCCATGGCCTGGACCATTTGGTCGGGCTGCTCGGCGAGCCGTTCGGCCATCCGCTGCGATTCTTCCGGGTTGAATCCTTGCAGTTGATAGAAGAGCGACATCTCTTCGATCTCTTCCTCGGGATTCTCTTCGACCTCGCGTTTTTCGCGGGCGATCTCGGCTTCGTAAACTTCCGCTTCGCTTTTCGCGGCGAGATAGGCGCCGGCGCCCATGGAGAGCGAGGAAGCGAGCATGCCGGCCAGGCCCGAGATGAGGACGTAGTGTTGCTGGTTGTTCGTCGCGCCGGCGACGCCGGAGACGATGCCGAACACGGCGCCGAGCCCATCGTTCACGCCGTAGATGGCGTCCGCGACCCAACTGCCGCCGCGGCCGTGCCAGCGTTCGCGTTTCAGGATGGTGTCGAGCGCGGCGCGCGGTCCCGCGGGTGCCGGCGGCGCCATTGCATTAAGGACGCGGGCGTGCGCCTTTTCCTCGAGGGCGGCTTCGTGGAGGAATTTCAGGGCATCGGGATCATCCGCGAGAGCGCGCTCGCTTTGGGCGCGGTAACGCGCTTCGTGCCGGTCTTCCGCGGCTTCCATCCGGCGAATGGCGACATCGAGTCCTGCGAGGCGGTTCCACCAGCGGCTCAGCCGTTGGCCTAACGAGTCTTTCAATTCAGGGGGCGGCACTCCGAGCTCGGTCAGTTTCTGGGCCCAGCGCGCGGCGTGGCGTTCCTCCGCTTCGGCCATGCGCACGAGAATGTCTTTGCGCTTCTGGTCCTTCTCGCGTTCGGCCAGCTCCCGGTAAACCCGCGCGGTTTGCAGTTCCGCGCGCCAGTTTTCCTTCAGCGCCTCGATCGATTCCGGGTCGTTAGGCATGGGAAGAAAAATTCGAAGTCCGAAGCTCGAAGTTCGAAACAAGGCTCAAATGGGAAAATTCGGATTTCGGAAATTGTTTCGGATTTCGGATTTCGAGCTTCGAGTTTCGTCTCATAATCTCCGGATGCCTGCTCTCGTCAGGCAAAAAATGCAAGGCCGACCCGAGAAGAATTGCCACGCCGGCAAAGCCGCCGGCCAGCCCGAGCCAGACGATCGGCGTCGGTCTCGGGGCAATGCCGCTCCACCAGGCGAGCAACGCGATGTAGATCGGGACTGTCGCGACCATGACGGAAGCGAGCCCGGAAGAGACATATTGCTCGGCAAGGGTGACGCCGCCATTCCCGCCCAGCAGCAAGCAGCCGCCGATGATCAAGGCCGTGCGCCAATTCGCCAGCGAACCTTTGGGCGCACCCTGCCCGCGCGCGATCGCATACATAATGAACCCGGCGAGAAGGAAACGCGCGCCGGCCATGAGCAGCGGCGGGATCGTTTTGATCGCAAACAAGATAGCGAGGTAGGTCGAACCCCAAATGACATAGAGCGCCGCGAACGCGGCGAGGATAAGGAGTCTATGGGGCCGCGGCATGCGACCGCATTGTGGCACAGGGAGCAGAAAGCTTCATATCATCCCGAGTCTCATTGGAGACGGCCTGCCCTCAGGCCGTTGAGGGACCAGCTTCCAGCCTTTCGTCCGCGGCACGAGGGCGTGCCGCCTCCAGTTCGCTGCCTCAGCTGCGCCGGCCGGCGATCATGCGATAGAGGAACAAGAGCAGCATGGCGCCGACGATCGACATGATCCAATGGGCCGTGTAGTTCTCGTTCCCGGTAAACATCCGGCCGAGCCACGTCCCGACAAACGCGCCTGCGACACCCAGGAGCATCGTTATAATGCAGCCACCGGGATCCCGTCCCGGCATTAAGAGCTTGGCGATCGCGCCAATGACGAGCCCGACGAGTAAGACCCAAATGATTGAGTGAGCGCTGAAGTCCATGGCGAGGATTCTGAAGACCACGCAGCCTGCGGTCAATCCTGCAATCGGTGGATCGAGCGCTCCGCCGCTCGATGGCATAAATGCCGGGATAGTAAACATCGAGCGGCGGAGCGCTCGATCCACCTACAGCTCGATCACTTGCGCCGACTTGATGTCTTCGCTCGCGCGAATTTTTTCGAGCAACGCGGAATCCGGAGCCGTGTCCAGGTTGAGTACGGTCAAAGCGGTGCCGCCGGCCTGGTTCCGGCTCAACGACATCGTGGCGATATTAACGCCGTGATCGCCGAGGAGTGTCCCGATGCGGCCGACAATGCCGGGGCGGTCCGTGTTTTCGAGTACGAGGACGACACCATGCGGACGCGCTTCCACGTGGCGGCTGTTTACGTTCACAATCCGCGGGGTGGCTCCGAAAAACGCGCCGGCCACGGAAACGGTTTTGCCTTCGGCCACGGCGGAAAGCTCGAGCAGGTCGGTGTAATCACCGGCGGCGCTCAATCGGCTCTCGGTAATTTTCAGGCCGAGGCTTTCGGCGAACGCCGGCGCGTTTACTTCGTTGATCTCGCTGCCGCCGGCGCCTTGCAGGAAACCTTTCAAGACCGAGCGCGTGATCGCAGTGGTATCGACCTCGTTCACTTTGCCGCTGTAGTTGATGTTCAAGCTCTCGACTCGTCTGGGCGCGAGTTGGAACAAAAAACGCGCGAGCTTTTCGCCGAACCGAAGATGCGGGCCGACGACCGCGAGCGTTTTGGCGTCGAGGTTCGGCATGTTGACCGCGTTGCGAATCGTGCCTTCGAGCAGCGCCGCCCGAATCGATTGTGCGATCTCGATCCCAACACTTTCCTGCGCCTCCGCCGTGGACGCGCCGAGATGCGGTGTGAGCACGAGGTTCGGCGATTCGCGCAATGGCGAATCCGCGGGCAGCGGCTCGGTTTCGAAAACGTCGAGCGCGGCGGCGGCGACGTGGCCGGAGCGCAAGGCATCGGCAAGCGCCGCTTCATCGACGAGTCCGCCCCGGGCGCAATTGATCACGCGCACACCGCGTTTGGTTTTCGCCAGGCGGGCGGCATCGAGCAGATGATGGGTCTGTGCGGTGAGCGGCGTGTGCAAGGTGATGAAATCCGCTGCGGCCAGGAGATCATCGAGTTCTTCCACCAGCTCGACCTGTAAAGTTCGCGCGCGCGTCGCGGACAAATACGGATCGAACGCCATCACCCGCATGCCGAACGCGATTGCGCGCCGGCTCAGCTCGCTCCCGATTCGGCCCATGCCGATAACGCCGAGGGTCTTGTTAAACAGTTCGACGCCTTCGAGATTTTTTCGGTCCCATTTCCCGCCGCGCAGGAGCGCGTCCGCCTGCGGAATTTTGCGCGCCGCGCAAAGCAGGAGCGAGAAGGCGTGCTCCGCCGTGGAAATCGTGTTGCCGCCGGGCGCGTTCATCACGATCACGCCGCGCCGCGTCGCTGCCTCCACATCCACGTTGTCCACGCCGACGCCGGCGCGCCCGATCACGCGCAACCGCGCACCAGCATTCACGATGGCCGCCGTCACTTTCGTCTGGCTGCGCACGACGATCCCGCTGAACTGCGGGATCATTTCGACCAGCGCCGCTTCGGTCATCCCGATGTGAGTCGAAACCTCGAGCGCCCCATCGCGCGCCAGTTCGTCGATGCCACGCTGTGAAATCGAATCCGCGACCAGAATTTTCGGCGCCGTCATTTTGGCTGAATGCTAGAGAGCGAGCGGGCGGAGTCGAATCGAATCACGTATTGAGAAACTCCGCGCGGGCACGCCGCTTTTGGATCGTCTCGCGCCAGGATACTAGCGCCGACGGCGCGGAATCATAATAGCCTGGGGCAACGCCCCAGGATTCTGATGCGATGATGAAACCAGCGCTGAAAGCGCGATTCAACGCGCCACTTCGCTGTAAGACCACACCCTGCTCCGGTCGTTGAATCGCGCTTTCAGCGCTCACCCTTGTCATGCCGCCCGAGTTCCTGGGGCGATGCCCCAGGCTATGGTGAGCGCGCGCCTTCGGCGCTGCGAACAGGCGCCCTGCGACTCACTGACCACGCCCGGTAAATCAGCAGGATGAGAAAACAGGAATAGAGAGGCATGACGGGAAACAGGTAGCGTTCATATCCGCCTATCCACCAGGTTGCGTCGAGGTAAGAGAAGAGAGTTACCCTGAGAAGGATCGAAGCCGCCAGGAGAACGAGCACGGGGTTGAGAGGGTTGCGGAGGCGGAGCTTACGCCGATGCCAAATAGCTATCAGCAGGCCAGCACACCCGAGCAACGACATACCTGCGACAAAAATTCGGTGGTAACGACCGATAAAGTTTTCAAGCGCTGCTGACCTGCGTTTCGGGCGGCTCGAGGAGGCACGACGGCCAGTCATCTCATCATATAAGGCACGCTGTGAGGCAGTGAGAATGGCATCGTCACGGTCCGCGATCGTTTCAAATTGGAGCAGAAACAGCCCGGCAATCCTGGGGAATGATTGAGGCAGGTAACGAATGTTTGCGAGCGCTCCCGGGTCCAGAAAAGTGGAGAGCACGAACCGTTGCGGAACGCGGCCCTCGTCGCAGGCGCGATTGATTTCCTCGGCGACATCTTGATAGAAGCGGTTCGCGTGGGCCGCGCTGCTGTGAATGTCTCCGCTGTTCGCGGCGACGCTGCGCAAAGCCCAATGAAACCAGGGGGCGCCGATTTCATGAATGCCCAGGGTAGTGAAAGCCGGGACTTGCCAGTTGTGGCCCAGATCGCCTTCGAATTGCGGCTTCAGCCGCGCGAAAGTAGGACTGACCTTGTAGGCCGTCTCAAGTGCTTCGGTTGAGACAGAAACGAAACGCTGTTGGTGGCTGGGTTTAATTCGAAGCAGCGCCTTGTAAGCGGCCTGGAAGCTGGACGCCGTCAGTTCCGATTTCGAAAAACTGTGAAAGGCATGGTAGTTGGCGACATCGACCGTGAGCACCAGTAAGGCCAAAGGTACCAGCATCGAAGCGGCAGGTTTTGTCCAAAAGCGCGCGGCCTCCTTCCAGGAGCCCATCTCAGAACGGCGACGGAACAACGCGACTGCGAAGAAGACGACGAGCATCGCGAGAATCAGAATGCTTTCTTCGCGGGTGTTCCAAAGAATGCCTAGCGTCACACCTGTCCAGATGGCGTGGCCAGGCTTTCCACTAAAGAGAGTCAGGAGAAGCCCGCCCAGAGCCAGGGGAAGAACCCCGGCGTAAAAGGAATCGCTCATCGTATGGTTATTGAACAGAAAGCTGGCCGGATGAAGGAGCATGGCTGCGAAGGCCAACAGGCAGACCGAACGGGGAACGCTAACTCTGCGAAAGACAGTTACCAGCACGAGATACGCTCCGATCTGGAGCAGCTCTATCGCGATCCGAAGAGGAATCGCACAGAGATGCACAAGAGCGATGAACAACGGATAAGCCGGCGGCCGGACAAAGGCGGTCCAGCTGTAAGGCGCGCCCCAGTACCAATTCCTGGCCGCGCCCAAATACCAGAGCGCGTCGTACTCTGTCGCGCTCCCGTAGATGTCTTCGGTGTGGACAAGCCAAAACTTGAAAACGATGAGAACCAGCAGGCCCACCGCCAGCCCGTAACGTCGCAAAACGGAACTCAGCATCGAGTGAAGGCGGATGAAGAGAATCCGTGGCGGCTCCGCCATAACGCGATTGCTTCGTAGATGAGGAGAAGGAAGAAGCAGGCCGAGAGCGGCATTATCGGGAAGACGTAGCGCTCGTAACCGGCCATCCACCAGGTGGCGTCGAGGAAAGAAAAGAACACGAGCCTGGTCACGATCGTCGCGGCGAGTAGGAGCAAAACGATGATCCGCGGCTCGCTCGCGCGCCAGCGGCGAACGAACCAGAGCAGGATCAGGAACGCCGCCAGCCCCGCCCAGGCCAGGACGATAAAGAGATAAACATAATAGGCCCCGATAAAATTTTGCGTAGCGACCGCCAGCTTCGCCAGGATCGTGTTCGGAATGACGACCGTGTTCGAACCGGCCACCTGCGGCTGACGGAAGACCATCTCTTGATATAGCTCGCTCATCCACGGGACAAGATTGGTATCGGCCCGGACCATCACCTTCTGGTGCCGGAAGAGAAACAGCTTCGCAATCCGGCCAATCGAGCGCGGCAGGTAGCGAATCCGCGAAACCGCGCCGGGATCGAGAAAGCCCGAGACGACGAGACGATCGGGAACGCGGCCTTCGTCGCAAGCCTGGTTAATTTCGCGCGCGACCTTGCGATAAAAGGCGTTCGTCGAGACCGGGTTTTTGTAATAGCCGGCGTTCGCGGTCATGTTGCGCAGCGCCCACATGAACCAGGGCCCGTATTCGCGGATGCCGAGAGTGTCGAAGGCGGGATTGGTCCAGTTCCGTCCGGCGAGCGCTTCGAACTGCGGCTTGAGTTGGGCGAAGGTGGGACTTACCTCGTAAGCCAGGCGCAGTGCTTCCATGTTAACCGCGATGTAGCGCATGGAATAGGTCGGCTTGATCCGCAGCAGCGCCCTGAACGCCTTCTCAAATGCCGGCGAGCTCATGTCTGATTTCGCGAAGCTGCGGAACGTGTAGTAGTTCGCCGAGTAAACCGCGGCCACCAGCACGATCAGCGTTCCGGCCAGCGCGCCGGTGCGTTTGAGCCAGAAAACGAAGTGGGCTTTTCGCGTGGGCGCATCTCGCCGCTGAAGTATGGCGAGTCCGAAGAACACCGCGAGGATCACCGGGATGAGAAAGCTCTCCTCGCGCGTATTCCAGAGCACGGCGTAGGCGCCGCCGGTCCACACGGCATGGGAAAACTTCCGCGTAAACAGAGTTAGCAGCGAACCGCCGAGCGCCAGCGGAAGGATCGCCGCGTAAAAGCTGTCGCTCATGCTGTGGCTGTTGCAGAGAAACGAAGCGGGATGCAGCATCATCAGCGCGAAGATGACGAGGCCAAGCCCGCGCGGCACGGCCGCCTTGCGCAGCGCCGCGATAAGGACCGTGTAGCCCGCCATCTGCGCCAGTTCGATCGCGATCCGCAACGGAATGCCACAGAAATGGACGACCGCGATGAACAACGGATAGGCACACGGGCGGACAAACGCGGTCCAGCTATATGGCGCCCCCCAATACCAGTGCCTGGCCGAGCCTACGTACCAAAGCGCATCGTACTCCGTCGAACTCCCGTAGATTTCTTCGGTATGGATAACCCAGAGTTTGACAAGGATGAGAAGGATAAGACCCAAGGCAAACGCATGCCGGCACACGATCGCTCTGGCCTGGTCTGCTATGCTGGTGGATGAGTTCACTAACAGCCTTTGGATCAACTTTCGAATGAGCGACCCTCTACTTTGATCCAGAGGCGGCAGGGGACTCCTTGGTCGCCGGCAGAATAGTTACTCGCGAAGCGCGCTCGCGGCCGAGATATTTTGCAGCGAGAGCGCTGATCTCGGCAGGCTTAATTCCTTCGATATCTGGAACCCGTGTTTTGGCCCATTCGAGATGCTCGGGTTTTTCCTGCGCACGCGCAAGGACAGCATTAAGCCAGTAACCATTATCTCTGAACGCACCCCTCGAGTAGCTGAGCAGCGGTTCGCGCGCCCGATTAAATTCGTCGTTGGTCACCCCCCTTTGTTGAAGATCATCGGCAAGACCGATGGCCAGGTCCGAGATTTTCCCGGCCATGGAAGGATCCACATCAATGCTCGCGAACATATAGCCGTACCCAGGGAAGGTGTCGCTACTGTGATTTTGGGCGTGCGGAGTGTAGGTGCCGCCGATTGCTTCGCGCACCTTTACTCGCAGGCGATCTTTCAAAATCTCGGCGAGCAAATCGAGCCGGCGGGTCCGTTGCACATCCCGATAGTCATCGGTGGGCCAGTAAATGAAAACGGCGCCTTTGGGAATCGCGGAGTCGATCGCATAGTTCTTCGCGAATGGCTGAGCGGGAAACGAAACCTTCTTTAACTCAGGGAGCGCCGGCTTTGCCTCGCGTCGCGGGAGTGCACCTATCGTTCGGGACGCGGCATCTATCGACGCTTCAATTTCCAGGTCACCTACGATTGCTACTTCGAGCGAGCCATGGGTAAGCTGCGGAGTCAGCCAGGCCCTTAGCTCGTCGAGCGTGCGCGCCATGACCACCTTTTGCTCGGGAATACCAAAGCGACGATCGCCATTCGCAACGAGGTTTGCGATTTCGGTCGCTAACGGACCATTAACGGTGTGTTGAAACGACAGATAGAGCTCTTCCAAACCCTTGTGCGCCACTCGCAAACCCTCCGGCCGGTAGCCGGCGTCGGACAGCCCTGCGCTGAGCAATTGCAATTCAAGGAGAAGATCATCCGGCGCGCTGCGGCCGCTAAATTGAAACGTGTCGTACTCAGGTGCGAACTGCCAGGCAACGCTCTTTCCAGCGAGGATTTGCTGGAGATCATCGGCGCTATGTTTTCCCAAGCCGCCCGCGAGAAAGGCGCCGCGGGCCAACACCGCTAACCCGCGCCGGTCGGCAGGCTCAGTGATCGTCCCGTTGCCCACACTTGCATTGAGGATGATGCGCCCAGCTTCAAAGTCAGTGCGTTTCAGATTGAGCCGCGCGCCGTTCTCGAACGTGACGAGTTCGATGTCGAAATCGGCGATGTGCTCTCGTTTCGCGATTTTTCCCGGCGCGCCGAAGTCGCTGTAACCCCACGCGATTTTTTTGTCGGCGTCTGGCAGAGTGACCGCGATAGCGTGGGCCTGCTCGTAAGCCAGTGTAATCGCGGCCGTAGCGTCGCCAGCAATTTGCGCGTTGCCCGTGACCGAGACAAAGCGGCCCCTGCCGCCAAAGTCGTTTCGCAGCGCTGCCTGACAATCGGCGGGAGTGATCGCAGGGAGGAATTGTTTCAGCAGCGCGAGGTCGTCCGCAGGAGTGGTGAACACTTCATGTGCAACAAGCTGCCCGACTATTCTTTCGGCAACTAAGTTTGAGGGACGAGTGCTAGCGCTCTTCGACGCCTGCTCAAACTGATTGGTGAGATTAGCGGCGGCGTCGGACAGTTCGCCGGCGGTGAACCCGTGCTCAATCGCACGCCGCAGTTCCTGCTCGCCCGCGGCTAGCGCGTCCGCCCACTGCTCGGCTTTGCACGTGATACGGACGCTGGCATACCGGAGAAAATCGAATTGTTCGTTGACCGATGCCAGGGCCAAAGTAAAGGGCGCATTCTCCTGTTTGCCGAGGACGGAGAAGCGGCGGTTGAGGATCTCGAGCGCCAGGAAGTGTCGGAGACGATCTTTTCTGCGCGCGCCCGTGTCAGGCTCATGCGCATACGGTGTGATGCTCGTAATCGAAATATTCGTGGCGGGCGATTCGGGCTCGGCGTGATAGATCGGGCGCACTCCCTCGATCTTCGCCAGTTTTCCTAACGCCGGCGGCGGCCGAGCCGGCGCGCGCGCGCGCAGATTTGCGAAACTTTCTCGTATCATCTTCTCGACCGCGGCCTGGTCCGCGAAGTCGCCGACCGCGACGACAACCATTTTTTCCGGCCGATACCAGGTGTTCCAGAAATCGATGAAGCGTTCCCGCCGCACCGTTGTGATGACTTCCGGCAGCCCGAGGGCGAGACGACGGGGGAGGAGCGTAGTTCCCAGCATCGCCTCGAACTCCGCGACAAAGTTGCGGTAACCGGTCGAGTCGTTGGCTCGTTTCTCCGAGAGAACAATGCCTCGCTCCTTGTCGATTTGCTCATCGCCTAAAAGCAATCCGCCGGCGTAGTCGCTAAAAACCCGCATTCCCTCGAGAAGAGTAGTGTTATCGGCATGCGCCAACTCCAGGCGATAGATTGTGCGATCGAAGGAGGTATGAGCGTTGACATCCGCTCCGAGACTCATCCCCATGCGTTGGAAAAACTCCACGAGCGTGCCTGGGGGATAATGGGTGCTGCCGTTGAACGCCATGTGCTCGAGAAAATGCGCGAGACCCCGCTGGTCGTCCTTTTCGTTCAGGGAACCTGCGAGAATCAGGAGGCGCAACGACGCGCGACCTCTCGGTTCGTGATTGGAAAGAACAACATAACGGACGCCGCTCTCCAGCCTCCCGAACCGCGCGGCAGGATCCGCCTTAAGGTCGCTCTCCTGCTGCGGAAACAGGATGATTCCTGCCGCCGCCTTTTCCTTTGCCGCCGCCGGCGCAGCCCAGAAGACGAAAACAAGAAGAACCCCTGAGACGATCCGATCGAGGAAACGAGCATGGGAAAGCAATCGAACCCTCGCTGGAATGTTGAGCCTTCGAAGCATCATGACTTTCCGGCGAATGGTTTTACGGGCCTTACCGGATGCGCGTGGACATTAGCGCATAGTCTTACCGGGCGGAAGCGTCCAGTTCAGGCGTAGAGCGGCCACCGGAAACCGCCCAATTCCTTCGGCAGCTGCTTTGGATCTGTGGGGTAGAGTAGGGTGGGGTCAGGCTCCTGCCCGGGCGGCAATTCGAGTTCCGGGGATCCGATGACCAGCCAGAGCACTTCGCTCACCGTATCGTTGAAAACCTGGCGCACGCACTTGGGTCCTACGAGTACGCCGCCGTGGTTCGCCACCGTAATCGTCTCCTCGTTGATCCGCATTCGTCCCGTGCCCTCCACGACAAAATAGAATTCCTCCATGGCCGGATGCCGGTGGAGCGTGTTCGCGCTCTTTGCTGGAAGCCGCCAAAGCCGGGCTCCCATAATTTCGCTCTTGGTCCGCTCCAGAAAATCCGCATTTGGAATTTTCATTAAGTTAGAAGATCTCCACACCAGATCTTCCGGCTGAACTACAAAGTAACCCTCAACTGCATTCAAGCCGTCGGCCTCCGCCGTCCTGGAACCACTGCGCCGCTGGAGACGGCGTCGTAGGCGGAACGGAGCAGCCGCCGCAAGGCATCGCGGCCGACGCAATCGAGGCGAACCAGCACGACCGGGTAAGGCTCGTAATGCGGCTTCAGATAATACACGCGTGGGTCCGCGGCGATTAGTTCGTCGCGGCGTTTGAATCCGACCGGCACACTAATGGAATTGGGTTCTGCGCTGCGATGCCCAGTCTGAACGACGAACATTTGACCGTCGACTTTCAGAGCTGGCAGGCGGAAGTAGAGGGACTCCCTGGCCCGCGGCAGCGCCAGTCCGAATTCGCGGACCGTGCTAAATGTTAGACCTTTATTAGTCATGGCCAATGTTCATTGCGCTTTTGCTTTGGTCTTCGCAGCGAGAATCTGCGGTAACAAGATGTCGCGGACATAATGCCAGTAGGGAACTATTTCCAGCGCTGCGCGCGTTGTCCGCTCTGCTGCTTCCAGGTTCGGAGGAGTTTTGCTGAACTCGAGGTAGGCGAGGCTCATCATCAATTCCGGCTTGCCCCAGGAAGGTTCGAGGTTGTCTGTGCTCGGCTCCGTTTTGGAAATTACTTCCAATCCATGTTGGTAGTTCTCGATGACCTTGTCGATGCCACCGCCGCGTTCCACGGGCGTATACCAAAGAATTGGTCCCATCACCCAACTTAGGCGGGGATTGTCTGGCTCAGCCGCTTGGGCTTCTTTAATAAGCGGCGTTATCCGCGTCATCAATTCTTGCATTCGCTCCGGCTCTTTTCGATGAATGTAGGTGACGTAGCCAAGGCAGGAAATCATCCCCACCTTCGCGTCAATAAATGCCGGATCTCTCGCTGCGGCATCCTTAAACTCGTCGACTGCCTGCATGAACAGTCGTTCCAACTCGTTTGGGTCGACTGAATCGTTGAAACCGTTGATGGCGCTTCGCCAAAGATCGAACCCGCGCCAGTAACGGATGCGCGACGCCAGTTCCTTGTTTTCCAGGAACGGCGTCAATTCGTCATAATATTTCTTCAGCGCGGTCCGGTCTCCTTCGTAGTCCGCCCGTTGAATTTGGGATACGATCCGTTGCGCTTGCGCCCGAATGTCGTTATCCGCCGCACCAGAGGCCGCAGTTAACGAAACGACGATAGCTGCAGCTGCTGTTAGTGTCTTGTTCATTAGTCTCATGGCTTCGCTCCGAAAAGAGAGGACTCGATTGGCGGATTGATAAGTGTCTTGGTGAAGCGGATCACAGCTCCGTTCGGACCGCCGGCGCTCCGATGGATCTCTTTCTCGAACTTGATCCCCTCGACGGTTTCGTAAGAATCGAAGGTGACCGTGATCGTCCGATCTCCTTCCTTGTGCACCATCGTCTTCGGCAACGCCGTCTGCGCGTCGAGCGAGACCCGCCATTCAACTCCGCCGTCCGACTTGAGCACGATGGTATTGTCAGCCTCGATAGCCACGCTGCCGTGACGGCGCTCCGGGAAGAACGCGAAGAACATCGCGTTCGCATTGGCGAAGCGCTTGGCTTTCGATAGTTCCAGTTCTCGGGCCGTCATCTCTCGCGGCGGCCCATCACCCTCCTGGATGGTGCCCTTCGTGCCATCAAAGATTTCGACGCTCGAAAGGTCGCCCATCTTCTCTTCTTTCCGATACTTCCCATCAGCGGTATGCCAGACTTTCAGGCTGCCTTGATATCCGCCGAATTCGAGTGTCGCCTCCCGATAGATCGATTTTATTGCTGCGACTTTGTCCCGGCCGCCTGCCGCGTTTGCCCAACGTTCGATCAGATCGTTGTCGGCTAACGCGCTCGAGATGAGAAAAAACAGGACGAGGAAAAAAAACTTACGCATGAGTAACTCCTTGGTGTTGTCGGCAAGCCTAGGAAGCTAACTCGATCGCGCGACGAAAATGTCGCGAATAGCTGTCGCGGAAGCGCCAACCTACAGGATAAGGGCGCGAAAAACGCGCTAGCTACAGCGGTTTACCCAGAATGCCGAACAACTTGTCCTTGTAGTTGCGACTGAGGGTCAGTTTTGTGCCGTTTTCCAGGTGGACCGAGTGTTCGCCGCTGAAGAGCGGCTGCAATTCCTTGATTTGCTCCACGTTCACAATCGCCGACCGATGAATCCGGACGAATTTCTTCGGATCAAGCTGGGTTTCCATGGTGCTTAAAGTTTGCCGCACCATGCGCGAGCCTTCGCGGGTGTGGAGATGGACGTATTTGTCGTCGGCCTCTATCCAGTCAATCTCGCGAGTATTCAGAAAACTAATGCGGCCATTCGCTTTGATAACAACACGGTCAAGGTAGGCCGGCTGAGCCTTAATGCTTTCCAGAAGTGTCCCGATTTGAAGGCGACCATCTTCGACGTGCTGAGAATGGATACGCTCCTTCACATGCTTCACCGCGGCCTTGAACCGAACCTGGTCGAACGGTTTTAGAAGATAATCGACGGCGTGAAGCTCGAAGGCTCGAATCGCGTAAGACTCATAGGCGGTCGTAAACACGATCTCCGGCAAATGATCGAGCCCGAGCGTCTCGAGCACCTTGAATCCATCCATCTCCGGCATTTGGATGTCGAGAAAAACGACGTCGGGTTGTTGTTTCCTGATCATCGCGACAGCTTCTTTCCCGTTACTGCATTCGCCGACGATTTCTATCTCGGCATCCTGTTTTAGGATTCGACGAATGAACTTGCGAGCAAGCAATTCATCGTCCGCGATCACGGCTTTGATCTTCGCTTCCTTCATGGGGCTGAGTCGTCATCGAGCTCTTTCCGCCAGGGAACTTGCATGACGACGATGAGACCTCCTTCCAGGCCGTTCGTTATTTCGAAACGATGATCCCGGCCATACAGTTGTTCGAGGCGCGACCGGACGTTACTTAAGCCCAGACCCCGTCTCTCTAGTATCCCCCTGGCCTCGGTTATTCCTGGTCCGCTATCTCGCACTTCGATTCGGAGCTGGTCATTGAGCCGCCTGGCTTCGATTTTGATGCAGCCAGGAGAGGCGCGGGGAGCGATGGCGTGCTGAACCGCGTTCTCCACCACCGGTTGCAAGATGAGATGCGGCACCTGCGCGGTGAGCGCGGCCGGCTCCAGGTCAAGCTCCACAGTTAGCCGATCTCCAAAACGCACCTGCTCTATTTCCAAGTAACAGCGCAGGAACTCCGTTTCCTTCTTGAGGGTGACTAGTTGTTGGTCTGATTCCTCGAGGGTCAGGCGCAGAAAATCGCCCAGGCGCGCAATCATGCTATTGGCTTTGGGAGGATCTTCCAGGACGAGTGACGAAATCGAATGCAAGGTGTTGAACAGGAAATGCGGATGAAGTTGCATCTTCAAGGCCCTGAGCTTGGCCTGGGCGAGTTGGGTCTTGAGCGATGCCTGCTCCAGCTCGCTGGCGCGGAAGCGTCGATAGTAAAGGAGAGCGTGCACCGCGATAATGATGAGCGAGGCGACAATCAAATCGATGTAGAAGCCGAGCCCGAAATACGCGCGGTAGCAGTCAAGGAGCGAAGGAAACTGCTGGCGCAGGCGCGCGGAGGAAGACCAACGGACAAGAAGATGAACAGCCTGATGAAGACCGGCGAACAGTAACAAGGCTGGAAAATGAAGTAACAAGTTGCGCGTTCGCAGCGGCCGGAATTCGACGGGGAATCGCCGGCTAAAGGCGAAAACAAGCAGGGAAAAAATTCCCCAGAGATAAAATTGAACGAGGTTCAATTTGAGCGCTTCAGCCAGGCCGAAGCGGCTGTTGCTTTCGCTCATCGCAATGCCATAGGAGACGGCTGCGAAGATAAGCCCCACCACCGTCCATCCTCCGAAAAGGAGTGCTGCCTGGCGCAAGGTTCGCTTAATTGTTGGCATCAATCACCCGCTGCACCCAAGGATGCTTGAAATGCGCCGGCTTTTCCATCCTGAACCGGAAAGAAAATTGAATGCTGGGAATAACCGGGGCAAAGTTTTGCGTCAGTTGGATATTCGTCGTGCCGCCCTAATCCTGGTCGCGGGCATCATCACCGCTTGCTCCGAGAAGTCTGCGCCTGATCGCGAGAAGCATTCAACCACCTCCGAAGCGACGGGCGAGCCCAGGCCGGAGGTTGTAAAAGGCGAAGACGAGCTTCAGCCGCGCGAAGACGAAATCGAGGAGGACTGCGTGGCTTTCGTTCGCGCCACGAAGATTGTTCCTGCGCAAGCACCGACTGCCGACTGCCCCGGATGTCCTGCCGCGGGCGCGGAGCTGCTGACGTTTCGGCAGATGAAGACGGACCGAATCTCTTGCTTGGGCGATACCTGCACCGTTTTGGCGACTATCGTTGTGTCGTTCAATCCAGGCGCAGGCGAACGGATTGCCGGCGGCTTGACGGCTTGGATTTCGCCGGAACAGCGAAGCGCATATTTGAGTGGGCGCATGCCATCGGGCGAACAGGCGTATCGCGTCCAGATCACCTACAAGCGTCGCGGCAAAGCTTGGCGGGCCGTCGAATTCGATCGCGCGCCTGTCGAGTGAGAACAATAGTAATGACGCGCGCTTCCCAAAAAGATACACGCGGCTGATTGCGCGAAAACGAACCCCATTCGGCGTCTCACAGGCCGGCAGGTAAGTGGTTTTGTGGCTCGTCTCCCGGAGATCTTCAGCCATGAAAATAAAAAATTTCCACCGCGCGGCTTTCTCTAACTTGCGGGCCCTCATCACATCTCTGCTGTGCCTCACAGCAGTGATAGTCAGTCTGTTCGCCTTCGGATCGGTCGCGCAGCAGCGAGATAGCAAAGGACAAACGACTGGTCCGTTCCGCTTGTTGACCCGGCTGGCATCCGTCTTCGGGATAGAGACGCGATCACAATCAGGTGGAGCGATCAAGGTGGACAAAGACCCGGCAGAGCGACCGCCGGGAGCAACTCAACCGCCCGCGGGTCCCTATACCGGTCCGGTGCGCGATCTGCGGCCGGTCACGGCCGTTCGAAGCGCAAATCTGCGGGATATGGCGCCGATCGATCCGGCAAGCGTCCCGAAGATTTATCATTCCGAACCGATCCGCCCGAAGCCCCCGACGCAAAGTGCCGGACCTGAGGGACCGTTCCAAACCGTTGCGGGACCGCTTGCCTCGGCACCGAGTCCGACGGGTCTCACCTTCGAGGGCGTCGGCGTGGGTCTCCTTGGGTTCTCTCCTTCCAGTAATCCCCCGGACGTGGAGGGCCGTGTGGGTTCCACTCAATATGTCCAGTGGAACAACACCAGCTTCGCCGTCTTCAACAAGACGACTGGCGCTCTCCAGTACGGTCCCGCCGCCGGGAATACGCTTTTCCAGTCTTTGGGCGGCGTCTGCGCGTCGCACAATGACGGCGACCCCGTCGTCTCTTACGACATCCTCGTGGGCCGCTGGGTCATTTCGCAGTTCGCTGTCGCTGGGCCGACCGGCAGCTATTCACACCAATGCGTCGCGGTTTCCGCGACATCAGACGCGACGGGAGAGTACTACCTCTACGACTTCGAGACTGACAAGGTCAACTTCATCGATTACCCGCATACGGGAGTATGGCCGGATGGCTATTACATGAGCGCGCACGTGTTCAACCCCGGCGGGACATTCACGGCGGGTCGCATCTACGTTTTCGAGCGGGACAAGATGATCGCTGGTCAACCGGCTCGGATGCAGAGCCAGGACCTCGGAGCTGAATATGGATTTCTCCCCGCCGATCTCGACAGTTTAACTCCTCCGGCTGCGGGCGAGGCAGAGTTTGTGATTGGCCCTAACTTCGGACTCACGAACCTGACCGACTCGTTTCGAGTGGCGGTGGTGTGGGGCGCAACTCCAACGATCAATGTGACTCCTGGTACTCCGATCATGGACGGCATCGGCAATGCGCCGTGCGTCAACAACAGCAACGGCCGCGACTGCGTGCCCGAGCCTGCCCCAGCGGCGGGAGTGGACTATCTCGACAATATTTCAGGGCACTACATGTATCGGATGGCTTATCGTAACAACGGTACCCAAGAGTCCATCGTTGGCAGTGGTCCCAGCGACGGCAGCGACGCCTCCCATGGCGCGGTGAGATGGTTTGAATTCCGGAACCCAACTTTGGGAAGCTCGACGACAACGCCGACCGTTTTCCAATCCGGCACCTACGATATCGATACGAGCTACCGTTGGCTGCCATCGATCGCGATGGACAAAGATGGCAACATCGCGTTGGGCTACAGCAAATCGAGTACGACGGTTCTTCCCGGCATCTACGTTACCGGTCGCCTGGCGACTGATTCTGCCGGCACCATGGGCGCCGAGGTGGAAATGCAGGCCGGCATCGGCGTGCAAGAAGGCGGCGGGAATCGCTGGGGCGACTACAGCGCCATGACCATCGATCCGATCGACCAATGCACCTTCTTTTATACGAACGAGTACTTAAAGACGAACGGGGCCTTCAATTGGTCCACCCGCATCACGACCTACAAGTTTCCGTCCTGCACTTCGGCCGCGGGCTTGTGGGGCACTGTCACCGGCACAATCACTTCATCTCAGACAGGTGCACCGATTTCCGGAGTGACAGTGAGCTTGAGCAACGGCTACGCGGGCGCGAGTAACGCCAGCGGCATTTACACCATCCTTGTCCCCGCTGGCAGCTACACGGCTACTGCCGCAGACCAAAAGCGCAACTGCGCTTCGGCGACGCCTGCCTCGGCGCCTGTCGCACCGACTGGTGGCGGGACGGTTACCCAGAACTTCGCCATGACGGGCACCTCGAAGCTCGAGGCGAACGGGTTCACGATTAACGATTCCGGCGGCAACAACAACGGAATCGTGAACCGGGCCGAATGCGTGCTCGTGAATCTCGGCCTCAAGAACAACGGCTGCGCGAAAGAGACCGCGATCTCGGCCACCCTTACGACCACGACTCCGGGCGTCACCGTTGTCGACGGGAACTCCAATTATTCGGATATACTCATCGACGGGAGCGCCGCGAACGCGACGCCGTTCAAGATCTCCGTCTCGAGTTCATTCGGCTGCGGTACCGCCATCGCGCTTTCACTCAATCTCACCTACGCGAGCGGAACGAAGTCGATTCCGTTCACAATCCCGACTTGTGCCGGTGGCCCAGACCAGACGATTCCGTCCAGCCAGGTGACGACGAGTGATTCGACGCAGCCCGACCGGATGGGCCGGGATGGCACCCCGAGCACGTGCAATGGAAAGACGTGCCCGGGCGCGATCAATACTCCCGGAACCCGCAATTTCAAGACGTTTACCTTTACCAACAACGCCGGCGCGCCACGGTGCTTTACCGTCACGATCAACGCGGCCCTGGGTGGAGCCGGTGACATCGAAAGCGCGGCTTATCAGACTGCTTACACTCCGCCGGTCGCTCCAGGCGATCCCACGGGAAACTTGTGCCTGAACTATCTGGGTGACAGCGGAGTTTCCGGCCTCGGGACAACGCTGGGGACGGCTGCCTACTCGTTCACTGTCCCGGCGCAGACGAATTTCGTCGTCGTCGTCAATACGACTACGGGGTCGACGAACTCGTCGGTCTTCAGCGGCACCGTTTCCGGATTTATCGACAACACGCCAGGACCTGGCGCCTGCGCCGGCGCAACCCCAAGTCCGACACCAACTGCAACCGCTACGGCGACGCCAACAGCTACGGCGACAGCTACCCCGACGGCTACCGCCACTGCCACGCCGACAGCGACTGCCAGCGTCGCGCCAACAGCTACTGCTACTGCTACGGCAACGCCGACCGCTACGGCCACTGCAACAGCGACAGCTACCGCAACACCTACGGCCACACCGACTGCTACCGCCACGGCTACACCATCCGCGACCGCAACGGCTACTCCAACCGCGACCCCGACGCAGGCACTCAATCTCTCGACCCGCATGCGGACGGACACCGGTGACAATGTCGGGATCGGGGGCTTCATCATCACCGGAAACGTTCCCAAGCATGTGGTTGTTCGAGCCCTCGGACCCTCGCTAACGAAATTCGGATTCTCGACGGCCCAGGTGCTGGCCGATCCGACCTTAGAAGTGCGTGGCTCCGGAATATCCGGGACCATCACGAACAACAACTGGAAAGATTCCCAGCAGGCCCAAATCCAGGCCGATGGTTTGGCGCCCACCAATGATCTGGAATCGGCGATTGACGCGACCTTGCCTCCCGGCAATTACACGGCCATCGTGCGTGGGAACACGGGCACACCTGGGGCCGGCATTTCTTTGGTCGAAGTCTACGACGTCGAGACCGCGGCGGCCTCGAAGCTGGCGAACCTCAGCACCCGGGCCTTCGTTGGCACGGGCAGCAACGTAGTGATTGCCGGCTTTATTCTGGGTAACGGCAATAACAACGATAGGATTGTCGTCCGCGGTCTCGGCCCCAGCCTGAGCTCGTTCGGCGTCCCGAACCCGCTCCAGGATCCGACGCTGGAACTTCGCGATCAAAACGGTATTCTGCTTCGCTCGAACAACGACTGGCAGGATGATCCCGTCCAGGCCGCCCAGATCATAGCTGCCGGACTGGCGCCGAGTAACACTAAGGAGTCCGCCATCGCTGCGACACTTCCGCCGGGACTCTATACCGCGATCCTGGCCGGACTAAATAATGGCACCGGCAATGGGCTCGTCGAAGTCTACGATCGTGGACCGTAGCCGCGAAAGGACCTGCAACTAGTTAGAATAAGCTGTCGGCTTTTGCTTCGACGGGTCGTTAGGCCCTTCCTGGAACTGGCCGCACCTTCCGATCGTCGTGCTCGAGTTGTGAGGTGAGGACGCCGTTGGCCGGATCGTTAGCGGGGTAAGCGGGTGAAGGGAATCGAACCCTCGTGTCCAGCTTGGGAAGCTGGCGTTCTACCATTGAACTACACCCGCGTGTGGGAAGGAGGAGGGATGAAGGAGGAAGGATGAAATGTCAAGCGCGGCATGTTGAATCGCTCCTGATCATTGCCAGGAAATGACGTCATCAGAGCCGGTAAACTTGTTGTCTCCGTTCTTGCCGAGTTTCATGTCTTTACCAAATGACCATGCAATGGCTCCCTGCCGAATCGGATCCGTCCCAGCTCCACCAGCTCCTCCATACGGATTAACGACCTGGTTATCATAGTCAGCGTCCATGCGAATGGAGTATGCAATTCCCCACGGGTCATAAAACTGACCATCGCTTCCAACCTTTCCTTTCGGGTTGAGTTGAGTCGCGTCTTCAGCGGGCGAAATGAAAACAATCTGACGCGTGTTTAACGCTGCAGTCTTCCCTCTCAACTCATTGAACAGTGTGCCGGAGTTTTTTCCCGTGCCGTAAGTCGCATTTTGATCAGTCGTTTCGATAGTCGGGTACTTTCCGTACTCCGTGTAAAACGCGTTCACTGCGGTCACGATTTGAGTCACGTCGTTTTTCGCCTGGGTTTTTTTGGCCGAGTTCTGAACGCTTTGGAAGACGGGGAAGGCGAAGCCGGCCAGGACGGCGATGATGACGATGACGACGAGAAGCTCGATGAGGGTGAAGCCGCGCGGCTTCATTTCCATTTCTGCATTTGCTCGGGAAAAGGGCATTGGGCGCAATCGGAATTATCCTGCAAACAAAAATCTTCGTAAATCTGCAGCAAACCTTGCTGGTATGCGATGGTTTTTGTGAACTGCGCCCGGCGCGGGTCGCCGCCAAAGAGGCGCATCGCGCCGGTCTCCAGGCGGCGGTTGGTCAGGCGCGCCGGCAATTTTTCGTAAACCGGCCAGATCTCCGCGCCTTCCGCCAGGAACCAGGGGAGCAGGACGTTCGCCAGGATATCGGCGATCCGCGACTCGCCGACGATCGCCATCTCGGTCGGCGCGGCCTCGGAGGTGAGGGTGTAATGAAAATCCCAAAACGGGTGGCACAGGTCGAGGAGGAAATCGTGGGCGCTCTTCATATTTTTCGGCGCGATCGCTTTGAGGAAGGCCGGCCATTGCTCCGCGAGAACGGCGAGCGCGCCGAGCCGGCGTTGCGGATGATTTAAGGGCCGGGCGCCGCCGAGCCGCCAGAGTTTTGCCGGCAGGACGAGCCGTTGCATCTCATCGCGACGCGGCCACCAACGGTCCCAAAGATTCCTCAGGTAGCCGCGCGTTTCTTCGCGATACGCGGCGAGATCGGGCGCGGCGAGGAATCCGGCCACGCCAAAAAGGATTGCCTCGATGTCGTCATGGTTCCTGCGAAGGGCCGCGAGCGGCAAGCGTTGCGCGAGAAGCGTGAACGCGAGTTTGTTTTGTTTGTAACCGAGCGCGGCCGCGATTTCCTGGAAGAGCGCGGCGTCGCGGCCGTGAGTTTCGACGATGTTTTTGATCCGGGCCGCCTTGCGCTGGAGCCGGAATTGCGACGCGGCGACGAGGATGCTCTCGAGCCGGTCTGGCGCCAAATCCTTCAGCGGCGCCTGGCAGCGGCCCGGGCGCGCGAGCGGAACGTTCGCGGAGAATTTGTCCGGCAGCGTGGCCGGGTCGACGCGGACCTGCGGCACGTTGCGGTGCGATTTCGTGCGGGTGAAAAAGGCGCGCTCACTTTGCTCGACGAAAACGTGAAGAACGGCATCGTCGAACGCGGGGTTCGTGGAATGGCCATGCGTTTCCCAACTGCGATCCGCCAGGTCGATCTCGATCGGGCCGCGAATCGGCTCGCTGCCGTTGATCCGGATCGCGGCATCGGAAAAATCGGGACCGGCTTCGCGGTTCCAGGTGCCGAATTGGACGATCTCGATCTGGTCGCCGGCTACGGAAGAAAATTTTCTCCCGAAATCGCCGGCGAACCAGCGCGCCTGGAGTTCGAGCTCGCTCGGAGTTCGGAGCGCCGGAAAAAGCGCCCGTTCACGGATGCGCGTGGAATCACGAAGCGCGGAGTAGCGTTTGGCGAGCTGCATCTGGGGAGAGGGGTAGCGTGGTTGAATCGACGGCGCTTTACGAGAAAAAAAAGCACCAAACACCAAGCTCCAAGCACCAGGGAAATTCCAAACATCAAGCTCCAAACAAAGCGCGGCCGCTCGCGGTTTGGAATTTGGAGCTTGGAGCTTCTCTGGAGCTTGGAGCTTGGAATTTGGAGCTTCGACGAAGTCGCTAAATGCGCCCGATCGGTTCCTGTGCGAAGGAATGCGCGAGCGCCGCGGATCTGTTCATTTTTCCCCGCAAATCCTCCGCGATCAGCTCGACGAGCGTGCCGCGGGCGCGGGTGAAGAGGAAGGAATACTTCGGACCGCGGCCGTCGGTGGGAACGATGGCGAGATTTTCGGAGAGGAATTGCGGCTCGCGCGCGATCGTCGAGCCTTCGAGCTCGATCGTCTGGCTGAACGGCTTCCAGTTTTTGCGCCCGACAAAGACGAGTTTGTGCGGCTCTTCATTCGTCGCGACGAGCGCACCGAAAAGATTCGCGGGAATGCGCCGGCCGCGTCCGCTCACGCAGGGAACGGCCCAGGCGATGGTTTCGCCGAGCAAGTTTTGTTTGCTGAAAATCGGCGCCAGGCAAGAGGGCAACGCGATTGGCAAAGTCGCGGGGCGGCGCACGTCCGGGGCGGCGTTCAGTTTGTTCAAGGCCAGCCAGATTTTCGCTTTCATCGAGCGGAAAACTTTCGGCGCGAAATAGAGGAACGCGGCGATGGCGAGCGCGAAGATGGAAAGCGCGAGGACTGGATTGTAATGAATGAGCGCCAGGCCGCCGAAGACCGCGAGGTCTTCGCCGACGCTCAGGCCGATGTTCGACGCCGGCTCAGGCGAGCTGTTCGCAACGAGGCGGGTCGAGGCTTTGGCGGTGTGAGTGACGAGGCTGGCCGAACCGCCCAGCAAGATGATCAGGACATCGACGACAGCCGAATGGTGGCCGAGGACCTGAATGGCGAGCAACGCACCGCCGATCGGTCGGATAATGGTATGGACCGTGTCCCAGGCGGAATCGAGCCACGGGACTTTGTCGGCAAAAAATTCCAGGACATAGAGGATACCGGCAATGGCGATGATCCACGGCTGGCCGAGGACTTCGAGCGATTGGTAATTCGGCGCGAGCGTGATCCAATGGAAATGAATGGCGAGCCCCGTGGCGAAAACCGTGAGATAAAGATCGATCCCGGCGAGGCAGGCGAGCCCGAGCGCCACGCTCAGGAGGTTGAATCTATCCACGGCGCAATATCAGACCCGACTCGGCGTTGTCATGTTCAAACGCGGGACTTGTTGAGACAGGATTAACAGGATTTACGGGATTGAATGGGCTTTAATCTTGTTAATCCTGTTAATCCTGTCTGTTTCTTTTGCCATGCTCGATATCCGGCTCATTCGCGAACAACCCGACTTTGTGAAAAGCCGGCTGGCGACGCGTGGGGGCGAAGACGCAGCGAAGATCGATGAAGTGCTGCGCGTGGACGCGGAGCGGCGAAAGACCGAGACGGTACTGCAGCAATGCAATGCCGATCGCAAGAGATTGAGCAAGGAGATCGGCGCGAAGCGCGCCACAGGTGAGGCGACCGAGGAAATCGAAGCGCGGGTGAGGGAGATCGGAGAGGAAGTTGCCCGCCTGAACGAGCAAACTTCCGCGGCGGACGAGCAACAAAGAGAGTTGCTGCTTGGAATTCCAAATCTGCCGCACGCCAATGTACCGGCAGGGAAAGACGCGAACGACAATCCCGTTGTTCGCAGTTGGGGGGAAAAGCCCGAGCTGAAAGACCCGCTCGATCACGTCGCACTCGGAACGAAGCTGAAGCTATTCGATCTGGAGCGCGCGGCGAAGCTGAGCGGAAGCGGGTTCATCTGCTTCACCGGCCCCGGGGCGCGGCTGGAGCGGGCGCTCATTCAATTCATGCTGGACCTGCACACGCGCGAACACGGTTATCTCGAAATGAGTCCGCCGTTTTTGGTCCGGCGGGAGTGTATGATCGGCACGACGCAGTTGCCGAAGTTCGAGGAGGACATGTACGGGCTAGAGGAACAGCAGCTTTTCCTCGCGCCGACCGCGGAAGTGCCGGTGACGAATTATCATCGCGAAGAAATCCTGGCGGCGTCCGAATTGCCGAAGAAATTCGTGGCCTACACGCCGTGTTTTCGCCGCGAAGCCGGTTCGGCGGGGCGGGAAACGCGCGGGATCCTTCGCGTGCACCAGTTCGACAAGGTGGAGCTGGTGAAGATCACGACGCCGGAGACATCGTATGCGGAGCACGAATCGCTCACGGCGGATGCGGAGCGGGTGTTGCAGCTGCTCGGGTTGCATTACCGCCTCATCGAGCTGTGCACGGGTGACCTGGGTTTCGGTTCGGCGAAAACGTACGATCTCGAAGTCTGGTCGCCGGGGCAGAACGCTTACCTGGAAGTGTCGAGCTGCTCGAACTTCGAGGAATTCCAGGCGAGCCGGATGAATTTGCGGTTCAAGGACGCGGACGGGAAAAACCGGTTTTGCCACACCCTAAATGGTTCGGGACTGGCGCTGCCGAGATTGTTCGCGGCGTTGATCGAGACTTATCAGCGAGCGGATGGGTCGATCGCGATTCCGGAGAAGCTGCAGCCGTATTTCGGGGCAGACGAGATTCGCTAGTTCGGAGGGACGGGCTTCCGCACGTCCCAAATCTTGCCTGATGGGCCGCGATCAGAGGAAAGTCGGACGTGCAGAAGCACGTCCCTCCGAATTACGGTTCAGCGTCCTTCCCGGCAAATAGATCGAGCTGGCCGGGATCGGCGGAGGCGGTTTCCTCGGCGGAAGGGAGCGGCAGCTCGAAGCCGAGCCGATTCGCGAGCCGCTGGCAGGTTTCGGGAGAAAAGCCTTCGAAATGATTGTTCACGAATCCCCAGATACTCCGGGTTTCGCCCAGGTGTCGCTCGATCTTTAGCGCCCAGCTCTCCAGGGCGGCTTCGCGTTTCCAAAGAAGTTTGCCGTAGCGATGGAGGTGCTGACCGCCCGGATCATATTTGGTGGAGTAATCGCCGAGCAGGCGAAGGTAAATGAAATCGGTCGTGGTGGGCAGGAACTCGAACGGCGCGAGATTCCGTTCGTTCAGCGGACTGGTATCGGCCCAGACCCAGCAGACCCGGTGTTTTTCCAGGAGCCGGATGTGCTGGGGCCGATGCCAGCCGGGATCGCGGAATTCGATGGCGAACCGGAAATCGCGCGGCAATTGGGCGAGGAAAGCGCGCAACAAGGGACGACCGGGTTTCGGCGCGAACGATGGCGGCAGTTGAATGAGGATGACGTGGAGTTTTGGGGCGAACGGCTCGAGCGCGCGGAGGAACGCGGCCAGCTCCGCCTTGCAGTCGCGCAAATGGCGTTCGTGGGTGATCTCCCGAGAAAGTTTGCAGGCGAACCGGAACGAGGCCGGCGTGGATTCCGCCCAGCGGCGGATGGTCGCGTCGGGCGGCGTCTTGTAGAAGGTGGAATCGATTTCGACCGCGGGGAAATAGCGGGCGTAAAATTCCAGCCAGCGGGCCGGCGGCAGATCGGCGGGGTAAAAATTTCCGCGCCATTCCTCGAAGCTCCAGGCGCAGGTGCCGAGCCGGATTTTTTGTTGGGCGGAGAGATTCAAGTCGAGATGCGAGATACGGGATGCACGGTGCGGGATGAAGATATCTCGCATCCCAATATCCCGCATCCCGCATCGCGTCCAACTTGACTGGGCGGGTAAGTTAACTACCCTGCGCAACGCGATGAAACACTCCTTTCGCATCCTTTTTCTCCCGCTGGCGATTTGCCTCGCCCTGTCGGCTCCGGCCAGGGGCGCCGTCGTGTTCAAGCCCGGCGAAAAAGCCCGCTACAAAGCGCCTGGCGAAGATGAAACGAGCGGTACCGCGCAGCAGCTTTTCGAGCGGGCCCAGGAAGCGGAGCGACGCGGCAATCTGGGCGCCGCCATGAAAGCCTACCGGACGATCGTAAAGAAACATCCCAAGGACACGCTCGCGGCCGGGTCTTGCTATCGGTTGGGACAACTACAGGAGCAGACGCACAAATATCTGCTCGCAGCCCAGAGTTACGCGGTGCTCTGCGAAAAATATCCAAAGAGCGAGCGCTTCGGGGAATCCGTCGAAGCCATGTTTCGCATCGGCGAAACGTATCTGATGGGATCAAAGCTGAAGTTCCTCGGCGTTACCCTTAAATCGGGAATGGACGAGGCCGCGGAGATTTTCACGATGATCATTCGGACCGCGCCCTACGGAAAATACACTGCCCGGGCGCAGTTCGATCTCGGCCGGGCCCGGGAAAAACAGGGCCGCAACGAAGCGGCCATCGCCGCTTACCAATCCGTCGTGGAGAAATTTCCGGAGGACCCGATCGCGGTCGATGCCCAATACCAAATCGGGTACATCTGGTCGAGAGCTTCCAGCTCCGGCACCTACGACCCGGCGGCCGCGAACCATGCCAAGACCGCGTTCGAGGATTTTCTAGCTCGCTTTCCAAACAGCGAAAAAGCGGCGCAGGCGAAACAGAACCTGAAGCACATGGAGCGCAAGCAGACCAGCACCGCCTACGACATCGCCAAGTTTTACGACAAACAGAAGCAGTATCGTGCCGCCGCGATTTATTATAATGAAGTGATCCGGCAGCAGCCCGGCTCGACCGAAGGCGAGAGAGCCAAGAAAAGAATCAGCGAGCTGACGCGGAAGTTCGGCGCCGATAAATTGCAGCCGCCCGCCGTCACCGCCGCTGCCGCGAACAAGAAGAGCCGGAAACCGCGGTCCTCGGACGAGAATTCCGCGCCGCCTTCCTCCAATGAGCAGGCGCCGCTCCCGCCGCCAGATTCCGATGTTTCGTTGCCGCCGCCGGCTTCGCTTCTCCCGGACACAACGACCGCCCCGCCGCCTTCGACCAGCGAATCCACGCCCGCGCCCTCGGCCTCGCCGCAACCTTCGCCTGAAACCGCGGCCACGCCGTAGTGAAAAAAGCGTTCGCTCCACTGCTGCTTACGCTCCTGCTCGGAGGCTGCGCGGGTTATCAGCTCGGCCCGGCTACGCCCGGTTATCTCCGCCAGGTCCACACCATCGCGATCCCGACTTTTGCCAACTCCACGCTCGTCCCGCGCATTGAAGTTCTGGTCACTGGGACCGTCATCAAACAGTTTCAGCAGGACGGCACGTTCCGAATCGTGAATGCCGATGTGGCCGACGCGACCTTGAAGGGCGAAATTGTCGGGGTGAACCGGAGCCCTACCCGTTCCGTGCGCGGTAATGTTCTTTCCACCACCGAGTTTAATCTCAACGTCACCGTGAAATACACGTTGTTCGGACGGGACGGGAAAACGCTTGGCTCGCCCGGAGCGGTGGGAGGCGGCACGAGTTTCTTCGTCGGGTCCGATGTCGCCACAGATGAACGCCAGGCGCTGCCGTTGGCCGCCGAGGAACTGGCGCGCCATCTGGTGAGCCAGCTGAGCGAGGGTTGGTAATGCGCGATGAAGGGCGACGAAAAGCTGTGGCGCATTCTCAACGACAAGCTCGACATGTTGCGCGCGAGCAATCGGCTGCCGGAAGCCGTCCGCGTCGCTGAGACCGCGCTCACCCTGGCGCAACGCGCTTTCAAGCCCGGCGATCCTAACTACACCCTGAGTCTCGAAAAGATTGGCCAGCTCCACGACCAGGCCGGCGATCGCGCCGCGGCCAAGCCGTATCTGATCAAGGCGCACGCCTTTTTGGAAAAGGCGGAGCCGCCCGACGATCGCGCCTTTTTCCGCTCCGCGCGACGGCTCGGATTTGTCTGCGACAATCTCGGGGAAACGGAGGCCGCCCTCGGCTATTATGAAGCGGCCTTCAAATCCGGCGCGCGTTTGGCCGATATCCCGTACTCGGATCTCGGTACGATCCTCAATAACGTCGCGCTGATTTATCGAAAGACCGGCCGGCAAAAGGCGGCCGAGCCTTATTATCTGCACGCGCTCGAGATCTACGAAAAACAGCTCGGCCCGGAACACCCCGACGTCGCCTCCGTGCTCAACAATCTCGCGGTTTTTTACACGAACGAGCGCCGGTTCGCCGAAGCCGAGAAGACGCACCTCCGCGCTCTGGCCATCCGGGAAAAATTCCATCCGCCCACCCATCCGGACATCGCGCAATCGAAATGCAACCTTGCCGTGGTTTACCATTCCAACGGCGATTACGCGCGGGCCTCGGAGCTCTATCGCGCCTCGATCAAAACCTGGGAGGCGGCCACCGATAAACCGCCCGAAGATTACGAGATCGTGGCTTCGAACTACGCCGATCTGTTGCGTTCGTTAGGAAAGGCCCGCCAGGCCAACCAGATCGAGGAACGCGCCCGGAAGAAGCGGCGCTCCTGACCGCGGAATCCCTCTTCTGTAGCCGCGGCCCTGTGGGCCGCGTGGGAATCGACCGCCGCGGCGCATATCTCGCGCGTCGCATAGCGAAGTGGCTACAGCGTTTGCTCTTGCGCGAAACCACTCGTCGCGCACCTTACCAACCGCTCTCGCTCACGTGGCGGAATGGCAGACGCGTACGGCTCAGGACCGTATGGGGAAACCCGTGGAGGTTCGACTCCTCTCGTGAGCATTTTTTGTCCGCGCGTCCTCAACTGACCAGGATCGTCGCTGCGTTTTCAATTATCTTCGAAATGCTTCCGTCGTGATCGCACCCTGGATCGTAGGAGGTGATACCGGCGACGCGAATTCGCCCGGATCGCTCCAGAAGTTCCAGCGCGGCATAAAGCGCGTGGGCCGAAATGCCGCCGCCGGAAGTATACGAGTTCGCGCGCCCTTCCGATTTATCGAGAACGTCGACATCCAGGTGGACATAGAAATTTTCAGTCCGCTCCGACAACGCTTCCACTGCTCGCGCGAGCGCGTCCATTTTCGTCGGCGCTATGATCGTGATCGCTGACTGACTTAGCGCGGTCGCCTCCAGCGAATCGGGATTGCGCGTCCCGACGAGAACAATGTTTGTTTCCGGAATGGGCTCGAACCCGACAAAGCGCGCAGCTAACGCGGGCCAGCAACGACCGACTAAAATCGCAAGGGACATTCCATCGAGGAAACCGGACGCGGAAGTGTCGGGCGTGTTAAAATCGGCGTGAGCATCGAACCAGACTACGCCGGTCGTCCGCGGATTGAGGGCGCCGGCTGCACTGAGGGCCGCGGGCCCGCAATTCCCGCTCAAGATAAGAACGCGTCTCTCGCCGGCGATCCCATCGCGCACTATCGGGACCGCGAGGTTTTGCAGCGCCACCAGCCCCTGGCCCTCGGAATAAAACGCTTCCGAAAGCCGAACGGCGCGAACGTCGACATCGTGTTGGTTTTCACGAAGGCGCTCGGCCAGTCCGCTCTCGAGCAAGTGCACTGGACCTCGTCCCATTCTTTCTTCCGGTCTTCCCGAATCGTAGGGAAGGGCGATGAGGGTAATCTTGGCCATTCGTTCCCGTCTCGATTTGGGTCGTGAATCAGCGGGCCGGGATGGCGTCGGGATACGTCATCCAGTTCGTGCGAGCGATCTTGAGGCCATCGGGGCGGCGCACCAGATCCCATTCGGTCCGGGTGCGGCCGGTGCTTAAAGTTCCCAGCGTATCGCGCACGGAGTAGCGGGTGTCGAAGATCACCGTGGCGACCGTCGGCTTCGAACCCGGTTGCACTTTCACATCTCCAACGACAAAGGCCCGCACGGGCACCGCGGCAAAATACAATCGCAATTGCTCCGCGACGAAAGCCTTGTCTTTGGGACCGAACGCATAGTAATCGACCGTGTCATCAAGCATCGCCGTCGTGCTCCGGAGATCGCCGCGTTCCATATCGTGATTGAATTTCTTCACATAGCGTTCCGCCTCCTCCGCGCTTACGAGCGCGCTCGTCGAAGGCGGCGCGACTGAAAGCTGCGGGATCGGGCTCGAGTCGGCATTTGTGGAAGGTTGAATGATCGCCGGTTTCTGCGGAGCGGGCGCCGGATTGGATGGCGTCGCGGTGATCGTCGGCGGCTTCGGCTGCAGCAGGGCGAAGATCATGACAAAAGCGACGCATCCCAGCGCGGCTAGGACGGCGACACCCAGCGCGACCCATTTCCAAAGATTTTGCGCAGGGCTCGCTGCTGTCGGAGGCGCCGCGGTCCGCGGTGGAATATTTTGTTCGGGCGCAGGCGGTCGACTTAGTGGAGCGATCGCGGGCGCCAGCGCAGGGACTGGGTCCGGCGCCGCCGCGCGCGGCAGAGCGAGCAGCGCCTTCATCGAGCTCTTGAGCTGATCGAGATGATCTTCGAGGGGCGGTGTTACGGCATCCAGCCAATGGGGACCGCTCAGGTAATATTCGAGATCATCGCTCGGCAGAACCGCATCGATCCGGAACTGGACGATGTGCAACCGCGAGTTCGCCGCGAGCTGCACCTCCCGCAGGACCTGTTCGGAGTTATTCGAATGCTCGGAAAAAATGAGGACGAATGCTCGGCTCTGTTGGATGGCGCGGGTGATTTCTCCCGAGTAAGACCGTCCCGGCAGGACGTCGCGCGGCGCGATCCAGCAGCGAATCCCGATGCTCTCGAGCGCGGCGCAAACCGCGTTGGCTATCGTGCGGTTATTCGAGGAGTGTGAAATGAAAACATCGTGGGCCATTAGCTCGAGCTTTCGTGCCTGCGCAAAGCGGCGCCGCTATTTTTTCGCCGGCATGTATTTCCAGTTCCGGGGTTTGCCTTCCGATAACCACTTGATTGTTTTCGCGAGGCGTTCGGTCCGCGTTTCCTCGCGTTTCGCTTCGATTATCCATTCTAGATACTCGCGCCGATGGCTCGGGGAAAAACTCTCGAAAGTCTCGCGGGCCTTCGCGTTCTTCTTCAGGGCGGCCGCGAAATAATCCGGGACCGGGATGGGCGCTCTTTTTTTCGGCTCGGTGCGCCCGGGCGCTTTGATGCCGGCTTCGTTCAGCGCGGCGGCTTTCTTCACGTAGCCGATCAGCGTCTTTTCGCTGGGCAAACCCTTGAGCGATTTGATGCAGCCGAAGCTTCCCATTCCGCTTTTCTCCGTCTGCTTGGCGCGAGCGAGAATCAGGTCCGCTTTCCAAAAGCCGAACGCGCAATGCTCCTTGAACGCCGCCATCCCGCACATCATTCCCTTGTAATCGAAATGCGGCATCGACCATTTGATCGTCTCCTCGACTTGCGGGCAGCCGGCGTGCACGACTTTCCGCAGATGTTTCAGGATCGGTTTGGCGAAATCGGCGGACTTCGCAATGTAAGCGTCGATTCTCGGATCTTTGCTGGCCATGGGAAATGGTCTCGGTTGAGTTCGCGAAGAGATTACAAGTCCGCAAAAGTTTTTGTCGAGTCGCAACCCGCGTCGCTGTAAGCTGCGATCTTCATGGCCGGGATCGTTGTTGTCGTCGCGTATCGTCCGAAGCCCGGGCACGAAGCCGAGCTTCTGGAGCTCGTCCGCGGGCGCGTCCCGACGTTGCGGAAAGAAAGCCTGGTGACCGACCGTGTCCCCGTGATCATGCGCGCGAAAGACGGCACTATCATCGAAGTGTCCGAATGGAAATCGCAGCAGGCGATCGAGGAGGCCCACAAGAATCCACGGGTGCTCGCGATGTGGGACAAATTCTTTTCCGTCTGCGATTGCGTCCCGCTCAAGACAGTGCCGGAAGCCGAAACCATGTTCGCCGGCTTTGAGCCGATTCCCACGCCGCCGGCCGAAGGCATGCCGACGACGGAACCGTTGCGCTGAAGTTCATGGCTCAAGCACAAACCACTGCTCTCGCGCCGCGCCATTTCGGTCAGACGATGCGTGCGGATGTCTGGTGGACGCAGCCGCTCCTTATTTTTTTCGGCCTCGGGGCGTTCATCGTTTACTCCACTTGGGCTGCGTTCCAGGGGAACCATTATTTTTTCGGCCCCTATCTCTCGCCGTTTTATTCGCCCGAGATTTTCGGCACCTCTCCCCACAGTTGGTTCGGACCGAAGCCGGCGTGGTGGCCGGGCTGGCTCCTGTTTTCTCCGGCGTTGCTCATTCTCTGGGCCCCCGGCGGCTTGCGGCTGACCTGCTATTACTATCGCGGCGCGTATTACAAAGCCTTCTGGGCTGATCCGCCGGCGTGCGCGGTCGGCGAACCGCGGAAGACTTATCTGGGCGAGCGTTCCTTCCCGTTGATCATGCAGAACGTCCACCGGTATTTTCTCTATCTCGCGCTCCTCTTCATCATCGTGCTCTCGATCGACGTTTGGAAAGCACTCTGGTTTGTCGATCCGGCCACGGGCAAAACGTCTTTCGGCATCGGCGTCGGCACGCTGGTGCTTTTGCTCAATGTGGTTCTGCTTGGCGGCTTCACGTTCGGATGTCACGCCTTGCGGCATTTGATCGGCGGCTTCCGCGATCGACTCTCTCGTTCAGCGGGCTGCTATCAGGCTTACCGCTGCGTGAGCTGCTTCAATCGCCGACACATGCTCTGGGCCTGGCTCAGTTTGTTCTGGGTCGGGTTCACCGATCTTTACGTCCGGCTCTGTTCGATGGGTGTCTGGACAGATTGGAGAATCGTTTAAGCGATGAAGCGTTGGAGCGTTGCAGCGACCGGAACTCTTCGCTGATGCTTTTCCGCTCCAACGCTTCAACTTTTTAACCCTTCAACGACTTCCATGCCGGACTACCAAACTTTCCAGCACGACGTGCTTGTCATCGGCGCCGGCGGCGCTGGTTTGCGCGCGGCGATCGAGGCCTCGGCGGCCGGAGTTTCCGTCGGGCTCGTCTGCAAATCGCTCCTCGGCAAGGCGCACACGGTCATGGCCGAAGGCGGGATCGCGGCCGCGCTCGGCAACGTCGATGATCGCGACAACTGGAAAGTGCATTTCGCCGACACGATGCGAGGCGGCCAATACGTGAATCAATGGCGGATGGCCGAATTGCACGCCAAGGAAGCGCCCGATCGCGTGCGCGAACTCGAGGCGTGGGGCGCGGTCTTCGATCGCACGAAGGACGGACGCATATTACAAAGAAATTTTGGCGGTCACAGATACCCGCGCCTCGCGCACGTGGGCGATCGCACCGGTCTGGAGATGATCCGCACGCTGCAAGATCATGGAATTCATCAGGGCATCGAGGTTTACATGGAGCACACGGTCCTCGCTTTGCTGAAAGAGGGCGAGCGCGTCATCGGCGCATTTGGCTACGAACGCGAACGCGGACGATTCAAGATCTTTCGCGCCAAAGCGATCGTGCTGGCTACCGGTGGGCTTGGCCGCGCCTACAAGATCACGAGCAACAGTTGGGAATCGACGGGCGACGGTCTTTCCCTGGCCTACGAGGCCGGCGCGGAATTAATCGACATGGAGTTCGTGCAATTCCATCCCACCGGCATGATCTGGCCGCCGAGTGTGATGGGAATTCTGGTGACGGAAGGCGTGCGCGGCGAAGGCGGAATCCTGACAAACAAAGACGGCCGCCGTTTCATGTTCGAGCAGATTCCGGAAAACTATCGGACGCAGACGGCTGACAATCCAGAGGAAGGCTGGCGTTATTGCCAGGGAGATAAGGACGCGCGGCGGCCGCCGGAATTATTGACGCGCGATCACGTGGCGCGTTGCATTGTGCGCGAGATAAAAGAGGGCAGGGGATCCCCGCACGGCGGTGTCTATCTCGACATTGCCTGGATCAAAGAAAAAATGCCGAACGCAGCGGAACACATCAAAAGAAAATTGCCGAGCATGTACCATCAGTTCAAACAACTGGCGGACATCGACATTACGGAGCAGCCGATGGAAGTCGGCCCGACGACGCATTATGCGATGGGCGGCATCCACGTCGATGCCGACACGCAGATGTCGCGCATACCCGGCTTGTTTGCCGCCGGCGAATGCGCCGCCGGAATCAATGGCGCAAATCGCCTCGGCGGCAATTCGCTCTCGGACATCGTGGTTTTCGGAAAACGGGCCGGCGAATTCGCGGCAAAATTCGCGAAGGAAAATTCGTTAGGCCAGATCGATAATGGCAAGATCGACCTGGTGGCGCGCGAAGCGGTGGCGCCGTTTGAAAACGGCGCGGGTGAAAACCCGTACTCGATCCAGCGCGATCTCCAGGAGACGATGCAAGATCTCGTTGGCATCGTTCGAAATGAGTCGGAAATGAGAACGGCCCTGGAGAAATTGAAAATCTTTTCGGAGCGAGCGAACCGTGCTGGTGTGGTCGGGCATCGTGAATTCAATCCAGGCTGGCACACGGCGCTTGATTTAAAAACCTTGTTGACGGTTTCCGAGGCGATCACGCGCGCCGCCCTCGAACGGAAGGAAAGCCGTGGCGCGCAGTTTCGAGAAGATTGTCCGGAGAAGGATGATCGGTTCGCCAAAGTGAACACGATGATTTCCAAAGCGGCGGATGGCTCGATGCAAGTCCGGTTGGATCCGCTTCCCGAAATGCCGGATGATCTCAAGCAAGTGATCGAGGAGATGAAGTGAGCCTTAGAAAGTAAATCGAGAATCGTGAATCGTGACCCGGGCCAAGCAATGAGCGCAACAGCAAGGAAACTACCAGCCACCTTCGAGGACCTTAAGGTGTACCAGGTCGCTCGGGAATTCCGGAAAGCGATGTATGGCGTCGCCAAACGATTGCCGGATATGGAAAAATTTGGGCTTGCCAGTCAGATTCGACGCGCCGCTGTTTCGCTTACTAACAACATTGCCGAAGGTCACGGGCGGTATCACTACTTGGACCAGATCAAATTCACTCTGCAAGCGCGTGGCTCTCTGGAGGAGTTAATTGACGACCTGAACGTATGTGCCGACGAGCAATACGTGGCGATTGAAGAGATTGGCTCTCTGAAACAACAAGGCTGGCGAACTCGCCAATTGATTGACGGCTACATTCGCTATCTGCGTGAGCAAAAGAATGCATCCAATCCTTCTTCGACTAGGGAATCGTCGCCGATCTACGGTGAGGTCGAGACCGAAGACGATTCACGATTCTCGGTTTAACGAATCACCATGCCCACCGCTACTTTTCGAATCTGGCGCGGCGACGCGAAGAGCGGCGCTTTCGAAGATTACTCGACGGAAGTGTCCCAAGGGATGGTGGTCCTTGATGCGGTGCACGACATTCAGGCGAAACAGGCAAACGACCTGGCCTGCCGCTGGAACTGCAAGGCGGGCAAGTGCGGTTCCTGTTCGGCGGAAGTAAACGGGATGCCGAAGTTGATGTGCATGTCGCGCCTCAACGATCTGCCGCTCGACAAGCCGGTGACGATCGAGCCGATCAAAGCGTTCCCCCTCCTCAAGGATTTGATCACGGATGTCTCCTGGAATTTTGAAGTGAAGAAGAAGATCAAAAAATTCAAGCCGCGACCGCCGGATGCCGCCGATGGCACCTGGCGGATGGCGCAGGAAGACATCGACCGTGTCCAGGAATTCCGGAAATGCATCGAGTGTTTTCTCTGCCAGGACGTCTGCCATGTTCTGCGCGATCACCGGAAGCATGACGAATTCATCGGCCCGCGCTTTCTGATTTACGTTGCTGCACTCGAGATGCATCCGCTCGATACCGAGGACCGCCTCGAGGAATTGCGGAAGGCGCACGGGATCGGCTACTGCAACATCACGAAATGTTGCACGAAGGTTTGCCCGGAGAACATTCAGATCACCGACAACGGGATCATCCCGTTGAAGGAGCGGGTCGTGGACGACCATTACGATCCGCTGGGATGGATTTGGAAGAAGTTAAAGAAGAATCGTTGAATGGTGAATCGTAACTCGTGAATCGATTTTGTTTTCGCCGATGTAACGATGTAACGATTTAACGCATTACTTGCGAAGCCATGTCCGACTTGAAACCACTTTCGCGCGAGGCAATCCCGGCCGCGCTGGAAAAAGCGGAGCGTTATCGACTGCTGAACGAGCCGGCGGAAGCGGAGAGTATTTGCCTCGACGTCCTGCGGACCGATCCGGAAAACCAGTCGGCGTTGATCACGCTGCTGCTCGCGGTCACGGATCGTTTCGGGAAAGGCTATGGCGTGAGCGACACGCAGGCGAAAGAGCTTCTCGCGCGCGTGAAGGGCGAGTATGAGCGCGCCTATTACACCGGCATTTTGGCGGAGCGACGCGCGAAGGCGAAACTCGCGCAGGGCACGCCGGGATCGCGCCACTACGCTTACGACGGTTTTCGTGAAGCGATGAACTGGTTCGAAAAAGCCGAAGCATTACGACCGGCCGGTAACGATGACGCTCTGCTGCGCTGGAACACCTGCGCGCGCATCATCGAGAAAAACCGGTTGGTTGCCCGCGAAGAAGAAAACGTCGAGCCGCCCTTGGAGTGAAGGCTGACGTCTCGCGCGATCCCGACGCAGTTCGCGCGATGTTTGGTCGAATAGCGCGGCGCTACGATCTAGCGAATCATCTGCTTAGCGGCGGGGCGGATTTTCTCTGGCGGAGGCGCGCGGCGAAAATGGTAACTGGCTGGCGACCGCGCGATGTCCTCGATCTTGCGACGGGAAGCGGCGATCTCGCGCTTGCTCTCCAGCGCCGATTGCCGGAGGCGAAAATCACGGCGGCGGATTTCTCGCCGGAAATGCTGGAGGTAGCCCGGCGCAAAGGCGTCGCGAAAACAGTTCTCGCCGACGCCCTGCAACTGCCGTTCGAAAACGAATCGTTCGACTGCGTGACGGTCGCCTTCGGCCTGCGCAACATGGCGGATTGGGATCGCGCGCTCGGCGAAATGTCGCGAGTAATTCGTCCCCAGGGCCATTTGCTCGTCCTCGATTTCTCGATTCCCACGGGCGCGCTCCGGCCCGCCTACCGTTTTTATCTGCACCATTGTCTGCCGCTGCTCGCTTCGATCGTGACCGGGCAGAAGGCAGCCTACGATTATCTCGGCGGTTCGATCGAAAAATTTCCCAGCGGCGCGACGATGCTCGAATTGATTGAAAGAAACGGCTTCACGATGGCAACGGCCGAGCCGCTGACTGGCGGCATAGCTACGGTCTATGCCGCGGCGAAACTGTAGCTGCCGCCTTCTGGGCGGCGTGAGATTGCGGCACCATCACGCTCGCGCTTCGCATAGCGAAGCGGCTGCAGAAATCAGTGAGGCGATGCGCTGGGTGTCGGCGATGGCGTTCCTGCTGCGGTCGACGCACTTGCGGCCGGGCTCGGACTCGGCAACGCGACGAGCGGCAGCTTGAACGCATTCAAGTCGGGATTGGTGATCACGAAGGTTCCTTCGCGTTCATCCGTCCGCGCGAACCACATTCCTTCCCCGGCCGAAGCGCCGACCACGAGCTTGTGCGCGCTCTTATCATCAGGCGAAGTGGTGAACGCGATCGTCGCCTGCGGCTTGTCGAAACCGTGCGCCGGCGCCGTCGCACCTGTCCAGCGCACCGCGCGCAGGACCGTCAGCGTATTTAACAATGACTGGACGTTCACGGTATTGATCGGCTCGGTTCCCTTCACCCACGTCCATTCATTCTTTTCATTGCGAACCAGCGCCAATTCCCGGTCGGTCGTCACGGTGAGTTTATGCACTTCGTCCGGCTTGAACCGGAAGATCGCCAGCTCCTGCCATTGCAACGGGTCGGCAAAAATATTGTCGAGCAAACTGCGGCGCACCGCCACGATGAAGGGCTCGTCGCCCAGGCGCGCGAAGACATTGTCACCGTCGATTTTTCCAAACGCGATCGTCGCAAACGGATGTTCGCCGGCGACTGACTCGGGCGTGTTCTCCGATGCGAACGAGCTGAACGTCACCTGGAGCTGCGGTTTATCGAGACCGTATTTCGGCAGGTCCGACGCGACGTCCTCGACGAATTTCGTTACTTGCTCGGCCTTCATCAAATCGAGCAGGCGGTTCACCTCACTCGAATTCGTCGGCTGATTGTTGCGGCTCGCGATCGTCCAATTTTCGTCCTTTCGCGAGAGCACTGTCTTGCCTTTGCCCGTCGCCTCGATCGTAATGCGATCGAGAATGTTGGTATCGATCCGGACGAGGTGGCGATCGCGCAGATCAGCGGGCTTGAGCGCGAGAAGCTCCTCGATCTTTTTCGGCAATGTATAAATCGCATTGCGCGCAGTGAATCGCACGTAGACCTGTTCCTTTTCTTTCTCCGGCATCCCGCCGATCTGGAGCGTTTGTCCGGTCTTGTCATCGACCGCGAAGAGCGTGATCGAGCCGCGCGGCTCCGCCAGTCCATAAGGCCGCAGATCGCCTCGATCTTCGGCGACGAATTGCTGGATTTGCGCCGTGGTGATTTGCGCCAGGAGATCGTTGATCTTCTGGTCGTCGGCCCGGGCCCGCAGCGGTTTCACGATTTCCCAATGCTCGGCTTTCTTCTCGAGCTCCATCTCGCCGGCCGCAGTCTTCACCAAAGCACGCACAACTTGAGCAGTCGTTAGGTCCGTGAGTTTTTTGTCGCGAAAGTCTTCCGGCTTCTTCGCGATGTCGTTGCGGACAGACTGGGCCGCGATGATCACATCGCCGCCGTCGCCCACCTGCACATATATTTTTCCCTGGAGCGCCGCGTCGTTGCCAAATGTAATTTCCGGCGGCGCGTTTTTGCCGAGCAGCTTCAGTTTCAGCTTTCCTTTGCTCAGGCCGAATTCGTCGAGCTTGCCTTTGTCTTTCGCGATTTCCTTTGCGGGGATCGCATCGAATTTCTGCCAGCCGTCGAGATCCGCGATGAGATTTTCGACCGCGCCGCGATCGGCTTGATCCTTGAACGGCGCTTCGAGCCGCCACTTCTGGTCCTGTTTCCTCAGCTCGATCCGGTCGTCGCCGTTTTGAATCACGATCCCTTCGAGGGTGTCGCGCTCGAAATTAACGACGTTGCCGGCCAGGCGCTTGGTTTCCTCAGTGTTCGGCCCTTTGCTCTCGTAGAACTTAATCCAAAGCGCGACAGCGACCGCCACGATCAAGAGAAGAAGCGTCGTCTTTGTTTTCATTTCATCGGAGGGATGTGCTTCCGCACGTCCCGGGAATTCTCAGCGCCAGTTGGAAGAGTCGGACGTGCGGAAGCACGTCCCTCCGATGGAAGAACTTTCATGCGCGCCGATACCACCAGACGCCAAACCCCAGAACGGCCGGGATCAGCGGTAGCAGAACCAGAATCAGCCACCGCAGATTACTCATCGCCTTATCGTCCAGGCTGAAGGTGAGCGTCTTCGGCACCTTCGGCGCGATGCCGATGAGCTGTTCGCGGCTCAGCAGCCAGTTCACGCTGCCCGACATGAAGTCCAGCGCCTGCTGGTCCTGGGTAATCGCGTTGTCTTGGACGAAGCTCGCGTTCGTCACCACCACCATGCGCGCCGAATTTGTCTGCACCCGTTCGTCGGCGCTGCCGCCTTTTTCAATCGAAACGCCCACAATCAACGGCGTGTTGGGAGCCGCCGCGGCATCGGCATCGAGCTTCGCTTCATCGGTCGTGTTGTAATCCTTCTCGGCCCAATACCCTTTCTCCGCCTGGATCAACGGCTGGAGCCGCACATTCGCCGCTCGCACCCGGTCCTGTTCCAGGGTGAGCGATGAAGTGCCGCCGGTGAAAATCGCGCGCACCTCCGCCAGCTTTTTCGTGATCGGGCTCTCGGGTAAAAAGCGCCCGATCACATCGCGCACCCGCGCCATTTCCTGGATGCCGGTTTTCACCAGGGCCATTAGCCGGTCGTCGTTCACCTTCACACCGAACTCGTTGACGAACGCCACCAGCTTCGGCGTTTTCGCCGACGGATCGACCAGCAGCAAGATGCGCCCCTGTTTACCCCAGAAATCGCGCAGCAAATTCATCTCGCGATCGGAAAGATCGTACTGCGGGCCGTTGATGACGATCGTCTTGAGATCGGCCGGGATCTCGGGCACTTCGAACAAATTCAACACCCGGAGCTCGATGTTCTCGTTCCCGATCACCGTCTTCACGAGCGCCATGGGACCGCCTTCGGCGATCGGCGGTTCCTTGTGGCCGAGGACATAGCCGACCGCGTTTTTCTTTCCTTCCACCAGGTCGATTATCGCGCTGGTAATGGCCTGCTCGCCTTTGAACCCCGTCATCTTGGGCGGTTCGCCGAACATCGGGTTCCCCTGGTCCATCTCGGCCATCTCGGAGGCTTTCACCGTTTTGTTCCGATTGTCGTAGTCGAGGATGACCTGACTCTCGTCACTAAGGATTTTATATTTATCGACGATGGCCTGGGCGCGCGAACGACTCCGGTACGGATCGATCTGCTCGATATCGATCTTTCCTTTCGCCGCATATTGATACTCGGTCAGCAAAGCCTGGACGTCCTGGCTGACTGGGTTGTCCGACGAAAAGAAAACTGTCAGCCGCATTTTGCCTTTGATCGTTTCCAGGAACCGTTTCGTCTTGTCGGAGAGCGCGTATTTCTGGTCGCGGGAAAGGTCCCAGCGCCGGTAATGCTCGAACCCGAGGTAATTCGCCGCGATCGCGAGGAAAAGCAGGAGCCCCACCTGCAGGATGACATTCACACCGATGCGGAGGCGGTGGATTTTCTGCGGTCTGTCTGGCGTCGGATTCTCGTCTGCCATTCTCAGAGTCTCCATTTCCGCGCCTGGAACGCCTGGTAGGTGAGGGTGAGCATCACGATCGTCATGCTCACGTAGAGAACGATCGGGCGCGTATCGATCTCGCCGCGGGAAAGAGTTCCCATTTGTTCAATCGCCGAGAAATAGCCGAGCAATTGCCGCGTGCTCGAGGTGACTTCCTGGACGATGAACGAAATCAGCCCGGAGAAAAAATGGAGCGTGATGACGCAGAAGGAGATGATCGCGGCGACGATCTGGTTCTTCGTCAAAGTGGAGGCGAGGCAGCCGATCGAAAGATAAAACATGCCGAGCAAAAGCAGCATGAGATAGGCGCCGAAATACGCTCCCATCGAATTCGCTGCGGGTTGATGCGTGACCAATTGGAAAATCCAGAAGTAGAGCAGCGTCGGCAGCCAGAGGATGAGATAGAAAACCAGGGCGCCGAAGAATTTCGCGAGCACGACCTGCCAGTCCCGCACCGGCGCCGTCATGAGCGGCTCGATCGTGCCGAGCTTAAATTCCTCCGCGAACAAGCGCATCGTGATGAGCGGAAAAATCAGGACGAAAGCAAACCAGAAGAAGACCGAATTGAAAAACGCTTCCTGGACCGAATAGCCGACCGGCTTCCCGTTCATGAACGAAAGCTGGAAATAAAAATCGACCCCGGCCAGGAACAGAAAAAATACCAGGACCACGTACGCGATCGGCGAATAGAAATAGCTGCGCACTTCGCGGGACAGCAGGGTGTAAAATTTACGCATGTTATTTTGCGAACTGCAGGCCTGTAGCCGCTGCCCTGTGGGCAGCGCGACGCTGGTTCGGCAGCGACGAGCTTTCTCGCGCTTCGCACAGCGAAGCGGCTACAGAAGAATGAATGGAGTCCATGGTTTCAGGCTTCGTCCGGGTGGGTGATTTCCACGAACACGTCTTCGAGCGTGGCCCGGCGTTGTGATAATTCGCGCAACGTCCAGTGCCGTGCGCTCGCCAGCCGATAAACTTCTTCGCGCACATCCGTATTCGCTTCGACACGAAGCGCGAAAATCTGCCAGTCGCCGTCCACCGAAGCCGTCACGTCGCGCACCCCGGCGATCTTTCGCAGTTCCTCGGCGCCGTCATCGTTGCCGACTTTCGCTTCGACGACGACACCGCCGGCGGTGCGAATCCGCCCGAGCAGATTTTCCGGCGTGTCGCACGCTTCGATCCGTCCCCGGTTGATAATGATTACCCGGCTGCAGGTCATCTCGACTTCCGGCAGGATGTGCGTCGACAGCAGGATCGTGTGCTGTTTGCCCAGGTTCTTGATCAGGTCGCGCACCTGGCGAATCTGGTTCGGATCGAGACCGCTCGTGGGCTCGTCGAGGATCAGCAGGTCGGGCTCGTGCACCAGCGCATCGGCCAGACCGACCCGTTGCCGGTAACCTTTCGAAAGTGCGCCGATGATTTTCTTTTCCACGTCTTTCAATCCGCAAAGTTCCTTCACGTCGCCCACCCGCTCGGCCACGCGCCGGTGCGGCACGCCTTTCAGGGCCGCGCGGTAATCAAGATACTCCGTGACCCGCATGTCGTTATAGAGCGGAACGTTTTCCGGCATGTAACCCAGATGCGCCCGGGCCTGGAGCGATTGCTCGAAAATGTCGAACCCGGCGATCGACGCGCGCCCGGACGTCGGCGGCATGAAGCTCGAAAGAATGCGCATCGTGGTGCTTTTCCCGGCGCCGTTCGGCCCGAGAAATCCCATGATCTCGCCTTTGCCCACCTCGAAATTGAGGTCCTGGATCGCCGGCTGGCCCGCGTAACGTTTCGTTAGGTTTTCGACTTTGATCATTGAAACGGTAATCCTCTCAGACAACTCAGACCGCGAAGCGTTGCATCTAGGACGTTTTCAGCGCGCGGTCAAAGGGACTGTTTCCATCGCCTGCCCGCCCCCGTTGGCTTTCACGATCCCGACCGTGAAATCGACTTCGCTGCCGGCACCGGCCCGCCCGAGCAAACTTTCCACCTGCTTCACCGACGTGATGTTGTATTTCCCGATCCGATAAATAACGAGGCCGCGCTGGATGCCCGCGCGGTCCGCCGGACTATCCGGCTCCACCGCGCTGATCAATACGCCTTTGCCGGGTGCGTAACCCAACGCGTCGGTCAGATCCGGTGTGAGGTTTTGCAATTGCATGCCGAAAAGCCGCTGCGCATTCGAGCCGCGCTCTTCCGGCTCCGACGATTTTGGTTTCGGCGCCGGTTGATTCTTCGCTACTTCCCTGAACTGAGCGACGATCGTTCGCACTGTGTCGGCGGGAATCGCAAACCCGAGCCCTTGCGTCGGCACGCCCTGCGGCGTGAACGCCATCTTGGCGGAGCTGATGCCGACCAGGCGTCCGGAAAGATCGATCAGCGGCCCGCCGCTGTTCCCCGGATTGATCGCCGCGTCGGTCTGGATCAAATCTTTGTATTCGAGGTCCTCGACCGTGATGTCGCGCTTGGTTCCGCTGAGCACGCCGCGGCTGATCGAGCTGCCGTAGCCGAGCGCGTTGCCCACCACCAGCACGGTTTCGCCGAGCAGGTTCGGCGAGATGTTATTCAGGTCGATAAACGGAAAATCCGCTTTCGCTTCGATCTTGATGAAGGCCAGGTCCTTCTTTTCGTCGCCCGTGATGTAACGCGCGTTGTAAACTTTGCCGTCGTTCATCGTCACCTCGATTTTCAAGTCGGCGGCGCGCTGGACGACGTGCTCGTTCGTCACGATGTAGCCCGCGGGATCGACGATGAATCCCGAGCCGAGACTTTGCAGCGTCTGCCTGATCTCGCGCGGACGGCTCCGGTAATTCCCAAAATATTGCGCCGCGAAATCCTCGAACGGATCGCGCACCCGGCGACGCACGACCCGCTCGGTATTGATGTTCACCACCGCCGGCAAAACTTTCGCGATTGCGAGCACCGCCGGTTCCGAGGCCGGATCGTTCTGCGCCGAAAGCGAAGCGGCGGCAAGCGCGCAAATCAACGCTGTCCAGATTTGTCTGCTCATTTCGCGCCTCCTTCGAGCTGCGAAACAATTTCGGCGGGCATGTCGGGTCGGAGGTCCGGGTAAGCTTCGCCGATTCGGATCAGGTCAAGTTCGTCCTTCTTGCGCTTGCTCAATCTTCGCTGTCTGTCGCTCCACGCCCACGCTTTCCCTTGCACGATGTCTTTCAGGTCCGCGACGGGCACGGCCTGTCCAAGGACTTCACGCGGTTTTGCTCGGGTAACGAAACTTTGGTAACGCTCGTCCTGGGTGAACTGCACATTCAATTTCCCGGCAGCTTTTTTCGCATTCAATGAATGCGGAAACTGCTCGAGACGAAATCCGGCTGCGCCCAGCTCGTCCGCGATCGCCCCAAGCTGTTGCGCCACGACCACGATGTCGGCATCGACTGTATAGACCGGCTCGACATAGCAATTGACGGCCAGGCCGCCGATCAAACACCACGGACCATGACGCTCGAGAATCCCGGCAACGATGGCGAAATCGCTCGCGCCACCGTTCGTGACAGATTCGAAAATTTCCTCCGCGGTCATTTGGCGCTGCAAGTAACGAAGCGCCGTTGGCACTGTCAACTTGCCGCCCTCCTCGATGCCTAGCAGATTGAGGCCGCCATGCACGTGTCTTTCGCCCACCGGGCCAACCTCGATTTGCTCGAGGAAAACTACCGGCGCTGGCAGGAGGATCCCGAATCGCTCGATCCCAGTTGGCTCGCTTTTTTCGAAGGATTCGAGCTGGGCGATTTGCAGTTGCGCAACGGTGCGGCGGCCATGGCGCCAGCGCCGGCGGCCGCCGGCGAACAATCGCTCCAGACTCGCGTCGATGGGCTGGTTTACGCTTATCGCACGCTCGGCCACACAATCGCCCGCATCGATCCGCTCGCGGACAAGCGCCCGCACAATCCGCTCCTGACCTTGCGCGAGCTCGGCTTCAGCGAGAAGGATCTCGACCTCGCCGTCGCGTCCAAATTCTTTCTCGACGGCCGCAAGATGACATTGCGCGAGATGATCGCGCTCCTCGAAAGCATCTACGCGGAATCGATCGGCTCCGAGTTCCAGCACATCCAGAACCCGCGCATCCGCAATTGGGTCCGGCACCGGCTGGAATCACGGCCGGCAAAACATCATGCCTCGCGCGAGGCCGAGATCGCGATTCTCCGGACCCTGCTCGAGGCCGAGACGTTCGAGACGTTTCTCCATACTCGCTACGTCGGGCAGAAACGCTTTTCGCTCCAGGGCGCGGAATCGCTCATGGTGATTCTCGATGGCGTTCTGCAACGTTGCCCGCGGCACGGCGTCGAAGAAATCTGCATGGGTATGGCGCATCGCGGCCGGCTCAACGTCCTCGCGAATTTCCTGAAGAAATCGCTCCAGGTCGTCTTCACCGAATTTTCTACCAACTACATTCCCGACCTCGTAGCCGGCGATGGCGATGTGAAATATCACCTCGGCTACCGGACCGTGCGGAAATTGGAAGACCGGACCGAGATCGAGATCCGGCTCGCCGCGAATCCGAGCCATCTTGAAGCCGTCAACCCAGTCGTGGAAGGAACAGCGCGCGCCCGGCAGCGCATGCGCGGCGACACGGAAAAGCGGCGCAAAGTTTTGCCGCTCCTCATTCATGGCGACGCCGCGTTCGCGGGGCAGGGGGTCGTCGCCGAGACGCTCAACATGTCGCAGCTCCACGGTTACGGTACCGGCGGGACCGTGCACATCGTCGTGAACAACCAGATTGGGTTCACGACTCTGCCGGAAGACGCGCGCTCGTCGATGTACGCCACCGACATTGCGAAGATGATCGAGGTCCCGATTTTCCACGTGAACGGCGACGACCCGATCGCGGTGGATTTCGTCACGGAGCTGGCGCTCGATTTTCGCCAGGAATTCGGCCGCGACGCCGTGATCGACATGTATTGCTATCGGCGTTACGGCCACAACGAAGGTGACGAGCCGTCGTTCACCCAGCCCGATCTCTACGCGAAAATCCAGAAGCGACCGCCGGTCGCGCAACTGTTCAAGAAGGAGTTGATCGATGCGGGAAAACTCAGCGCCGATGAGGCCGCGAGTTTGGCGGCCGAATTCGAGATGCGGCTCGAGCTGGTTTTGCAGGAGGTAAAATCAGTTGAAGAAGAAGAGGCGACCGACAAGGCGCGCTTCCAGGAATCGACCGCAGTCTTTCAGCCAAAATACACCGGCGAATGCAAGCCGACGGCGATCAGCGCCGAGATGCTCGAACAAGTCGTCGACGGTCTCACCCGGGTGCCGGAAAACTTCGAGGTAATTCCCAAGATCAAGAAGAACGTGCTCGATCGGCGGCGCGAAATTTTCGAAGCCGGCGGTCCCTACGAATGGCATTACGCGGAAGCGCTCGCCTTTGGATCGTTGTTACTCGAAGGCATTCCGGTTCGGCTCTCGGGCCAGGACAGCCGCCGCGGCACTTTCAGCACGCGCCACTCGTTTATCTACGACGCGAAGAGCGGCCAGCCTTACATGCCGCTGCTCCATCTCGGGCCGAATCAGGCGCGCATCTGCATTTACAATAGCCTGCTCTCGGAGGCGGCGGTGCTCGGGTTTGATTACGGATACTCGCTCGATTACCCGAACATGCTCTGCCTTTGGGAAGCGCAATTCGGCGACTTCGCGAACGGCGCCCAGGTCATCATCGATCAGTTCATCGTGCCGGCGGAATCGAAATGGCAACGGCCGAGCGGTATCGTGCTGTTGCTGCCGCACGGTTATGAAGGGGTCCGCGCAGTATTTCCACGTCCTGCGCCGCCAGATGAAGCGCGATTTCGTCAAGCCACTCATCATCATGACGCCGAAAAGCTTGTTGCGCTCCGAACCGGCGTCATCGCGCACGGAAGATTTTACCGGCGGCGGGTTCTCGGAAATTCTCGGGTCGCCGGAAGCCGGACCGGCCGAGAAGATCAAGCGCGTCATTCTTTGCTCGGGCAAAGTTTACTACGATCTCCTGAATTACCGCGAGACCGAGGGAATCACGAACGCGGCCATTATTCGCGTGGAACAACTGTATCCGCTCGCCGAAGCGAAGCTGCGCGAAGCGATGAAACCGTTTCCGAAAGCCGCGAAGTTGATCTGGTGCCAGGAAGAATCGCAGAACATGGGCGCGTGGAGTTTCATGGAGCCGCGCTTGTGGGCGCTCTTCGCCCGCAAAATTCTTTACGCCGGGCGGAACGCGAGTGCGAGTCCCGCCGTCGGCTCGCTCGCGATTCACAAACGCGAACAAGCGCAGTTGATCGCGGACGCGTTCAGTTTGTAGGCAATCAAAGAAGCGAGGCGTACCCTGACTGACCCTCATCCTAACCTTCTCCCTTAGGGAGAAGGAACTCCCTCTCCCTGAGGGAGAGGGTTGGGTTGAGGGTCAGCGGCTGTTGAGAATTGAGCGCGCACGTTCTGTTCGACCATGACCTACGATTGCGCATAATGTAACGCCTCGCATGAGCACCGAAGTAAAAGTTCCAGCCGTCGGCGAATCGATCTCCAGCGGCGTCGTTTCCGTCTGGCACAAGAAGTCGGGCGAACAGGTCAGCGCCGGCGATCCGCTCTTCACCCTCGAGACCGACAAGGTTTCCACGGAAATCAACGCCGAGAAAGATGGCGTGCTCCAGACGCTCGTCGCGGAAGGCGCGGAAGTGAAAATCGGTGATGTGGTGGCGACGATCGAAGAGGGAAGTGGTGATGGTGCGAAGACCGAGAAGACCGAGAAGACTGCAGAGCCGCCAGCGAAAAAGTCGGACGTGCAGAAGCCCGTCCCTCCGAAAGAATCTTCCGCCGCTCTTTCGCCGGCAGCGCGGCGCGTAGTGACTGAAGAGAAGTTGGATCCGCAGGAAATTCGCGGCAGCGGAAAGGGTGGACGCGTAACCAAAGGCGATGCGATCAGTGCCGCGCAAAATCGAGCCGAGCCCCGGGCCTCAGAACCGCCCGCGGCAAAAACGAAAGACGACCACGCCGAAGAAAAACCGCCGACGCAACCGGAAAGCGGCCGGTTCACGCGCCGGAAAATGTCGCCGTTACGGCGCAAGATCGCGGCGCAGCTGGTGATGGCTCAGCATACCGCGGCCATCCTCACCACTTTCAACGAGTGCGACATGACGGCGGTGCAGGAGCTCCGGGCGAAATCGCAGGATGCGTTCACGAAAAAGAATGGGCTTAAGCTCGGGTTCATGTCGTTCTTCATCAAAGCGGCGGTCGAAGGATTGAAAGCCTTTCCTTCGATCAACAGCCGGATCGAAGGCGAAGATTTTATTCAGAACCATTTCTACGACATCGGCGTCGCGGTTGGGACGGAGCGCGGCCTCGTTGTTCCGGTGGTGCGCGATGCCGACAAGAAGAGCTTCGCGGAACTCGAGCGCGACATCGCGGATTACGCCACGAAAGCGCGCGAAGGGAAAATGAAGATCGAGGATTTGCAGGGCGGCGCGTTCACGATTTCGAATGGCGGAGTTTACGGCTCGTTGCTCAGCACCCCGATCCTGAATCCGCCCCAGAGCGGGATTCTCGGGATGCACACGATCCAGAAACGCCCGGTGGCGATCAAAGACGAGATCGTGATTCGCCCGATGATGTATCTCGCGCTCAGCTACGATCACCGGGCGGTAGATGGAAAGGAAGCGGTGACGTTTCTGATCACGGTGAAGCAGTGCATCGAGGACCCCAAGAAGCTGCCAATCGACTTCTAAAGCTCCAAATTCCAACATCCAAGCTCCAATGAAGAACCAAACATCAAGCAACAAGTTCCAAATCCTCGCATCAGCGATTGGTGTTTGGAATTTGGAGCTTCTCTGGAGCTTGGAGCTTGGTGCTTGGAATTTTTGAGAGCTTTCTCCCATGGAAAAATTTGACGTCGTCATCATCGGCTCTGGACCCGGCGGCTACGTCGCGGCGATCCGCGCGGCACAGCTTGGGCTGAAAACCGCGATCGTCGAGAAGGACAAGGAACTCGGCGGCACCTGTCTCAATATCGGTTGCATCCCGAGCAAGGCGCTCCTCACTTCGAGCGACCATTACGTTTTCGCGAAAAAGGAAGCGGCCAAGCACGGCATCGTTTTGGAAAACGTCGGGCTCGATCTGACGAAGATGCTGGCTCGCAAAGACAAGGTCGTGAAGACGATGAACAGCGGCGTGAAAATGTTGATGAAGGGCAACAAGGTCACAACGTTCCAGGGCTTGGGCACAGTGAGCGCGCCTGGCCGGGTCACGATTAAGCCGGACGAAGGCGACAGCCAGGAGATCGAGACGAAGAATGTCGTTATCGCCACCGGCAGTGTGCCGGTCGAATTGGCGAACATGAAATTCGACGGCGACGTCATTGTGAGCAGCACGGAAGCGCTCACTTTCGAAAAGGCGCCCAAAAAACTGCTGGTCATCGGTGGCGGCGCGATCGGGCTCGAGCTGGGTTCAGTGTGGAGCCGGCTCGGGTCGGAAGTGATCGTGCTTGAGTTCCTGCCACGGATCGCGCTCGGTTTCGATCTCGAGCTGGCGAACCTGCTTCAGAAATCGTTGACCGCCCAGGGCATGGCGTTCCATCTCCAAACGAAAGTCAGCTCAGTGAAAGTCGAGAAGGGCCGCGCGATCGCAACCGCGAGCAAAGGCGAAGAAGAACTGAAATTCGAAGCCGACAAAGTACTCGTATCCGTGGGCCGCCGTGCTTTTGCCAAGGGCGTCTTTGGGGAAAAGCTCGGGGTCGCGCTGGACGATCGCGGCCGAATCAAAGTGAACGAGCATTTCCGGACAAACGTCGAAGGCATCTACGCGATCGGCGACGTGATCGCCGGACCAATGCTCGCGCACAAGGCGGAGGAGGAAGGCATCGCGTGCGTCGAAATGATTGCCGGCAAAGCCGGGCACGTGAACTACGAGGTGATCCCGGGAATCATCTACACGAACCCCGAGCTCGCAGGTGCGGGGCTGACCGAAGACATGGCGAAAGAGAAGGGGATGAACGTGCGGGTCGGTAAATTCCCTTTCCGCGCGAATGGCCGCGCGGTCGCGAACGAGGATTACGAAGGCATCGTGAAGTTTGTGGCCGATGCCGAGACCGATCGCATTCTCGGTGCGCACATTCTATCGCATGCCGCGTCCGAGCTGATCGCGGAAACCGTGGCCGTGATGGAGTTCGGCGGCAGCTCGGAAGATCTTGGCCGGACTGTGCACGCCCACCCGACCTTGAGCGAAGCAGTGAAGGAAGCCGCCCTGAATGTCGAGAAGAGGTCGATCCATATTGGCAACCGCTGAACTTCCACTTTTTCGTAGCGGCTCTTCTGTAGCCGCGGCCCTGTGGGCCGCGAGTGATTGCGCAACGTCGCTGAGAAACGACGTCGATACCAACGCGGCCCGCAGGGCCGCGGCTACAGAAGAGGATGACTGCCGCACGTATTGACAACGCGCGTCCCTTTCGGCAAACCGGCGCAATGATCCGGCGATTCCTTACGCTGCTCTTCTGCATCGTCGCGGTGACGACGGTTAGGGCCGCTTCGGAAATCGTCATCGCCATTCGCTATCTTCAGGCCGAGGGCGAAAGTCACGCGCACCTCTATCTCTATCGCGAAGACGGCACCTTGCTCCGCCAACTAACGAGAGAGGAACGCGGCCAGGACATCGCTCCGATGTTTGCGGCTGACGGCGAGACGATCGTCTTCATGCGCGAAATTGCCGAAAACAAATTCGAGTATTGGAGCGTCGAACGGAATGGCGGTGGCCTGAAGCAGCTCGATTCTGAACCGGATTGGTACGCAAACGGCCCAGGCTCGCCCTACTTCGTCTGGCCCGAAATGGAAGGTTCGGGCGATGACGAGAGCGCGCCCGGTTTCGGCTCGCGCACGCAACGGTTTCGCGCGCCGGACGGTTCCGTCGAACTGATTCTCAAGGAAGTGAAAGGCGACGAGAGCGATTCCGTCAATGGACCCGAACACGGCAAGCACTATGTGTTGCGCGATTTGAAAACCGGCAAGTCGATCGGGTTTCCAAAGATCGCTGGCTTCGAAGGTGCGGTCGAGCAACTGGAATTGAAGGGCAGCAATAACACACGGTTTCTTTTCGACCGGCCGCTCCGGCTCGCCTTTTTTGGCGTCCACCTCAACAGCACCGACGGTGATACCGACTACGCGTTGGACCTGACGAAGCGCCGTTTCGTCCGGCTTTCGCCAAATTGGGCAGCGCCCTTCCCGTTGCCAGGCGACAGCGCGTTTCTGACGATGACCTACAACCGTTACGTTCCGATTCCCGGGTCGAAGAAAACGGCGAACTGCAGTTACCTCGAGCGCTGGGATTCGAGTCTAAACAAAATTCGGTTCGCGCGCGAAGGCGCAGCCGCGGTTTGCTATGGCGCGTCGATGTATCGAACCGGAAAAACGCCGGCGACTATTGGCATTCTTCGGAGCGACGATTGAAGCCCGTCGAGCGCAATTCCCCCGGCCCGGCGATTGTCCTTGCCATCGCGGTCGCGGACCTCGTCTTCCATCTGCTCATCGCAAACCGGTACGGAATTTTTCGCGACGAACTTTATTACCTCGCCTGTTCCGAGCATCTGGATGCCGGCTACGTCGATCAACCGCCGTTGATCGCTTTCATCGCCTGGATCGCGCGGCATCTTTTCGGTGAATCGCTTCTGGGCTTGCGCCTCCTGCCGGCGCTAGCGGGCGCGGCGACGGTCTGGTTGACCGGAAAATTTTCTCGCGAACTCGGCGGCCGCGCTTTCGCGCAGGCCCTCGCCGCTCTGGCCGCCTTTGCCGCGCCGATCTTTTTGCTCATGCACCATTGGCTCACGATGAATGCATTCGAGCCGCTAATCTGGATCGCGTGCACCTGGTGCATCGTCCGCGCGATCGATCGCAACGAGCCGCATTCCTGGCTCTGGTGTGGCGTCCTCATCGGAGTCGGGATGGAAAATAAATACAGCACCGCCTTTTTCGCCTTCGCTGTCTTTGGCGCGCTCCTCCTCACGCCGCAGCGCCGATTCCTCGCGAGCAAATGGATCTGGCTCGGCGCGCTTTGTTCGCTCCTGATTTTTCTGCCGAACCTCATCTGGATGGTCCGCCACAATTTTCCCTTCCTGGAATTGATGCACAACATTCGCAACACCCATCGCGACGTGGTGCGCGGTCCGATCGCGTTCATCGCCGACCAGGCGAAGCTGCTGAATCCGATTCTGTTTCCGCTTTGGGTAGGCGGATTGGGCTGGCTCTTCCTCAGCCGGCAGGGTAGCCGGTTCCGGATCCTCGGTTGGATCTACGCGCTGCTGTTGGTCGCGTTCATCGTCCTGAAGGGGAAGAATTATTATCTCTCCGCCGCGTATCCGATGCTGTTCGCGGCCGGTGCAGTTGCGTTTGAAAATCTCAGCCGGCTGAAGATGCGATGGAGTCGCCCGGTTTATGTCGTCGCGATCGTCCTCATGACTTGCGTCCTGGCGCCGCTTTCCACGCCGGTGTTATCTCCGGAGAATTATGTCCGTTACCAGACCGCGCTCGGGCTCGAGCCCTTGAAGGCTGAGAATCAGCCGACCGGTCCGTTGCCGCAGCATTTCGCCGATGAATTCGGCTGGGAAGAAATGGCGCGCGAAGTTGGACGGGTTTACAACGCGCTTCCGCCCGAGCAGCGCGCGAAGACCGCGATCTTTGCGAACGATTACGGCCAGGCCGGCGCGATCGATTTCTTCGGCAAGAAATACGGGCTGCCGAAGTCGATTAGCAATCACCAGAACTATTGGTTTTGGGGCCCGCGTGACTACACCGGCGAAAGCGTCATCGTTCTCGGCAGCGATGGCACTGGTGACCGCAAACGTTTCGCCAGCGTGGAAGCCGTCGGCCAGACCAATCATCCCTACTCACGGCGCGACGAGCACTTCGACATTTTTCTCTGCCGCAACCTCAATACGACGCTGCAAGCCCGCTGGCCCAAAGCCAAGAAGTGGAACTGAGTCTTCTTCTGTAGCCGATCTTCTGTAGCCGCGGCCCTGTGGGCCGCGTGGGTATCGGGCTTCGCTTCTCAGCCGCGGTGCGTAATCTCACGCGGCCCGCAGGGCCGCGGCTACAGAAGAGGAAGAAATCTGCGATGATTGCGTGGACCCATGGAAAGCACGGCTGCCATCCTGCTTCGGAAACGGAAGCTCAGCGACACCAGCCTCATCATCTCGTGGTGCACGGAGTCGTTAGGCTGTATCCAGACGGTCGCGCGCGGCGCGCGGCGCGCGAAGAGTCCTTTCGCCGGCAAGCTCGACCTCTTTTTCGACGCGGAAATCCAGATCGCCCGCAGCCGGAAATCGAGCCTGCACACCCTGACCGAAGTCGCGCTCAGAAATCCATTCAGTGGCATCCGCAAAAATCTGAGCCGCACCCAGGCCGCCTCTTACTTCGTCGAACTGATCGAGCTTTGCACTGAATCCGATCACCACGAGCCCGAATTGTTTTCGCTTCTCCGCCGCGCCTTCGCTTATTTGGATGGCAAGGATCCCGATCTACGGGCAGTCCTCCATTTTGAAACCGAGCTGGCCCGCATCGCCGGCGTCCACGATACGAAAATGCTGAAGAGCAATCCGGCTCTCGCCCTCGCCAATCTTTTCGGACGGTTACCCCCATCGCGCGGCGACCTTCTGAAAGAGCTCTCGACAGGATAACTCCGGGGAGCGCACGCGCCCTCGCGTGCTGGTTTCGGCGCCCTCGCCGAAACAATCTTTTCTTCCCAGAAACAAAGCTCGCGATGGCGAGGGCGCCATCGCCAGCACGCGAGGGCGCGTGCGCTCCCCAGAGCGGATGAAGTAACGGCCGCGTTACCATCGCGATCTTGTCCGCGACTCCGCGAAACGTAGGCTGTACCCCGTGAAGAAAATTGGTCTGGTTCTCGTTGTGGCCTTGGTTCTCTGCGGAACAGCCCAGGCTGCCGAGAGGTTCAAGATCGATCCGTCGCGCTCTACGATCGCGTTCAAGGTTCGGCACATGCTCGGGACGGCGAAGGGAAAATTTTCGAAGTTCAGCGGCACAATCGTAGTCGATCGCGATCATCCCGAGCAGTCGTCCGTCGCGGTCACGATCGAGACGGCGAGTATCGACACTGGAATCGCGAAGCGGGACGAACATCTGCGTGGCGAGCTCTTCAACGTCGCGAAATATTCCGAGATCATCTTCAAGAGCCGGCGGGTGAAACAAACCGGCGCGAACACGGGCGAAATCACGGGCGATTTTACGATGCATGGCGTGATCCGCGCGATTACGCTCAACGTCCAACTTCTTTCGACTGCGGAAGCGAGCCGCTGGCGCGTGACGACTGCCCCGTTGAGGCGCAGCCAATTTGGATTGGTTTTCAGCAAAAGCGCCGAGACGGTCTCGATGATCGCGGATGAAATCGCAGTCGAAATCGAGATCGAAGCGGTCCGCGAAAAGTAAATTGGAGGGACGGACGCTGTCCGTCCCAAGAAACTAATGGGACGCCCAGCGAGCGTCCCTCCAGAAAAATCATTGCTCCCTTTTTGCGACAAAAAAAATCGCGATAAGTGGCAAGGCGCCGACGAGCGAAGTGCTCATCATCGCTACGACCCGCTCGCCGGCGCCGACGCTCCGCTCGAAAATCGTAATGACGTTAGTGGCCTCCGGCAGATTAATGAAACCCCAGAACGGCAGGAGCGTAGCCATGACCGTGAAGAGTGCGATGATCATGAGGTCGCGCCGGATGAATGGAAACACGGTGTGCCGCCAGCCGCTCAGACCGCCCAGTCCGTCCATGCGCGCGGCATCCTTCAGCGAGATCGGGATAGTCATCGTGGTCCGCAAGAAGAGAACGAGACTGAATCCCGAAACCAGCCAGTTACCGAACCACAAGGCGTAAGCGGCCGCGTGTCCTCCGTTGCGGTCGCCGACGATCAGCAAGGCCGGCGCGATCCAGAACAATTGCGCCACCACGATCAACGCGATCGCCCCGAAGGTTCCGCCGTCACTCCAGGCAACGCGCGAAAGCGCATGGCTTAGCGCTGAGAAAATGATCAGCATCCCGGCGAGATTCATCGCCACGGCGATCAGACAAATCGTGAGCTGCTCGGACATTTTTGAACCTTCGTTGGCATCCGGCCCCGCGATTTCCTCGCTTTCTCGCGGAGTGCGGCGAATAATTGTCAGCCTATCATCCCGATGACGCCGGTTTTCAAATCAGCTTCCGCAGAAAAATGACGATTGCGCTCCTCCTCACCTGGGTCGGCACTGCCTGCTGGGCGGTCTGTTTCTGGTGGATGCATCGGTTATCCTCCCGGCAGGAAATGATGCTGAAGGAACTACACGACGTGACCAAACGGATCGAGAGGCTTTCTAAGATCGAGCACGACCTGATTCGCGAAGTGTATCCCAAAGTGAATGAGATCAAGGATTCCGTGAAAGACGTCTCGGACGCGGTTTCTTCGCAATCGGAGGGACGTGCTTCCGCACGTCCGACTTAATTGCCGTCAGCTAGAAGAAAATAATGGGACGTGCAGAAGCACGTCCCTCCGAGCATAGAATAGCGCATGCAAATTGAGCCGCTTGGTGATGCCGCGCTGCTCGTTCGGGTCGTTGACAATTTTCATCTCGAGGAATCGCTGGATGCAGTCCTGCGCGCCACGCGCCAGCTCGAAGCTGCCGCCATTCCGAGTGTGATTGAACTAGCGCCGGCGTATACAACGATCGGAGTTTTTTTTGATCCGACACGGATCGGCGCCTTCGACGAATTTCGAGCCGCTATCGAGCGCGCCCTGCAAAGCGATTCGAAATCGGCGCGCCTTCGTGCTGCTGTCGAAACGATCACCGAGGTTCCCGTTTGTTACGAAAACGAATTCGCGCCCGATCTCGATGAGGTTGCGCGCCAGAGCGGCTTGTCATCGGAGGAAGTCGTCCGCCTTCACTCGAACGCCCATTATCAGGTGAGCTGCGTGGGATTCACGCCCGGCTTCCCCTATCTGACTGGTTTGCCGCCGGAGCTGGCCACGCCGCGCCGCGCGTCGCCGCGAAAAGAAATTCCGGCCGGTGCCGTTGCGATCGGCGGAACCCAGACGGGGATTTATCCGAGGAAATCTCCCGGCGGCTGGAACATCATCGGACGCACGCCGCTGCAGTTGTTTGACGTCGAGCGCGAATCGCCCGCGCTTTTTCACGCCGGCGATCACGTTCGTTTCCGGAGAATTTCCCGGGACGAATTCGACCGCCTTTCGCAATGAAAATGCTCGTGCAGTCCGCCGGATTTCTCTCTTCGGTCCAGGATTCGGGGCGCGCTGGTTTCCGGTCCTCGGGGGTTTCCTTGGGCGGCGCGCTGGATCCGTCCGCGTTCCGTGTCGCTAATGCCTTGGTCGGCAACGATCACAATGCTGCCGGGATCGAGGCGACTTTGGGGACACTGCGTTTGCGCTTCGAAGACCGGCGACTGGTGGCGTGGTGTGGCGGAGATTTCAGCGTTCAGATCGGTGACGAAGATCTCCCGTCAGGTCACGCCGGTCTGGTTGAGAAGGACGAGGAGCTGAAAATGACCGCCCCAAGTGCGGGCGGTCGAGCGTGGCTGGCCGTTTCTGGCGGGATCGATGTGCCGCTCGTTCTCGGCAGCCGCTCGACCGATCTGCGCGGAAATTTCGGCGGGTATGAAGGTCGCGCCCTTCGTGATGGCGATGCGCTGCGTCTTTTCAAAGAGCGGCGATTTACAAATCGCCGACCAGATAAAAACGGCGATTTGGAAAGCGCCGTTCCTTGGATCTCCGAATGGAGCGCGCCGGCTCCGTGGGCTTCGACCGCGCACCGCGATAGTTTTCTGCGAATCGTAAAAGGGCCGGACTGGAATCGTTTTACCCCGGATGCGCAAACTGCATTGATCACGAATCCGTTTGTCGTCACACCCGATTCCGATCGCATGGGCGCCCGCCTCGAGGGCCCGGAGCTGGCACGCGTGGATGCGACCGATCTTCTTTCCGAAGCGGTCGCGCCCGGGACATTGCAAGTCCCACCGAACGGAAAGCCGATCCTGCTCCTCGGCGATTGCCAAACCATCGGCGGTTATCCGAAGATCGCGCACGTGATCACAGTAGATCTGCCGATTGCCGCGCAGCTTTGGCCCGGCGATCCAGTCCGTTTCCAGGAAGTATCGCTCGCCGAGGCGCAAAATCTTTTGTGCGCACGCGAGGAAGATTTCGCCCGCTTTCGCGTTGGTCTCAGTCTGCACTTCGAATGAACCTTGTCGTCGATCTCAATTCCGACCTGGGCGAAGGCGCCGGCCACGACAATGAGATCCTCGATCTCGTCAGCTCGGCGAATATCGCCTGCGGTTTTCATGCGGGGGATCCCGCGTCGATTTTCGCGACGATCCAGGCCGCGCTCGAACGCGGGGTGTCGTTAGGCGCGCATCCCAGTTTTCCTGACCGCGAGAATTTCGGGCGCACCGAAATGACGATGCCGCCCGCGGAAGTGTATTCGACCGTCGCCTACCAGATCGGCGGTTTCCACGCTCTGGCGCGCGCCGCCGGCGGGCGGATGAACCACGTGAAAGCGCACGGCGCGCTCTACAACATGGCCGCGCGCGACCGCGCCCTGGCCGACGTGATCGCGAATGCTGTGCTCGCGTTGGATCCGAAGCTGATCCTGTTCGCTCCGCTGGAAAGCCAGCTCGATTACGCGGCCACGGAGCTTGGTTTGGAAACGGCGTCCGAAGTTTTCGCTGATCGCAACTACCTGGCGGACGGCTCGCTCGTGCCGCGCTCGCGCGCCGATGCGTTCGTGCACGATCCGATCGAAGCGGCCGAGCGCGTCCTTCGCATTCTGAGCGAAGGCAAAGTGCGCGCGGTCGACGGGACCGACGTGGCGATTTCCGCGACCACGGTCTGCGTGCACGGCGATAATCCGCGGGCCGTCGACTTCGTCCGCAAACTGCGCGAGCGCCTCGAGCTCGAGGACGTTCTCATCGCCGCACCCGAGCCAGTGCTCGACGAAGGAACATAGATTTCCAATCTGTGTGCCCAGCGGGATTTTATCCCGCTGATCTTAACTGGAGTCCAAACACGGACAGAATGTCCGTGAGGCGCACAGGCTGAAAGCCTATGTTCCGACGGCTGGCCCGCCTCACTTCGGCTCGACAGAGTCTCGCCCTACCATTCTAATTCGGCGCCAAATGGAATCGGTCCCACAAAAAGAAGATCACGGCCTCGTCCGCCGTCTCGGCCCGCTCGACGCTTCGATGATCGTCATCGGCTCGATGATCGGCTCCGGGATTTTCATTACGTCCGCTGAATCGTCGCGCCTGACGGGTGCGCCGGGTTGGCTAATTCTCGCCTGGGCGGTCGCCGGCGTGATGACGATCACCGGCGCGCTTTGCTGTTCCGAGCTGGCCGCGATGATGCCAAGGGCCGGCGGCGTTTATGTTTTTTTGCGCGAAGCCTATGGGCCGTCGCTTGGGTTCCTCTTCGGCTGGACGCTTTTTCTCGTTATCCAGACGGGCACGATCGCCGCCGTCGCGATCGCGTTCGCGAAATTCACCGGCGTCTTCGCGCCGGCGATCGCCGCGAATCATTATCTCGTTAGGCCGATCCATCTCCTCGGCGGTTACGCGATTAGTCTGTCCACCGAGCAACTCGTCGCCGTCGCGCTCATCCTGCTGCTCACCTGGACGAACACCCGCGGCCTCGAGACCGGCAAGTTCGTCCAGAACACGTTCACGTTCGCGAAAACCGCGGCGCTCCTCGCGCTCATCGTCATTGGTTTGTCGTTAGGCTGGAAGCCGGAGAGCGCGGCGCGCTCCAGCGCTTGGTGGAACTCGTGGACGAACGGATGGACGCCGCAGGGCGCCCAGCCCGGCCTCACCGCCGTCGGGGCCTTCGCCCTCATTCTGCTTTTCGGCAAGGCCATGGTCGGCCCGCTTTTCGCGCAGACCGCGTGGACGAACGTGACCTTCATCGGCAGCGAAGTGCGCGATCCCGGGCGGAATCTCGCCCGCGCCTTGCTCGGCGGTTGCGCACTGGTCGTGGTTCTCTACGTCGCCGCCAATCTCGCCTACGTCGCTGTGCTTCCGCTCTCGGAAATCCAGCACGCGCCGCAGAACCGCGTCGCCGTCGCCGTCATGAATTCTATGTTCGGCCGGCCGGGCGCGCTCGCCATGGCCGCCGCCATCATGATCTCGACCTTCGGTTGCAACAACGGACTCATCCTGGCCGGCGCCCGCGTGTACTACGCGATGGCGCGCGATGGTTTGTTCTTTCGCCGCACGGCCACGATCAACCGCCACGATGTCCCCTCCGCCGCGCTCATCGCGCAGGCGATCTGGACCGTCTTACTCACCCTGCCGCGAACCATCATACCCAATCCCGCGCCCGGAGCCGATCCTTATGGAAACGTTTATACCCAACTCCTCGAATACATCGTCTCGGCCGATCTCGTCTTCTACGTGTTGCTGGTGGTCGCAGTCATCGTTCTTCGAAAAACGAGACCGGAGGCGCCACGGCCCTATCGGACCTGGGGATACCCGGTGGTGCCGATTGTCTCCGTGGTTCTCGCCGCGTTCCTGATCGTCGATCTCGCCTGGCTCGCGCCGACGACTTCCGGCATCGGTTATCTGTTCGTTCTCTCCGGAATCCCCGTTTACTTTATCTGGCGCCGCGGATTTGCCGCGGACCGGAGCGCATGACAGTCAGCTTGCGACGCTCCGGGGCAAAACGCCGCCGGGGATTGTCGCGAACTGCGAACTGCTGCGAGAAGCCGGCAATGAGCTTAAACGTTGGTCAGAAAAACTTCTGATCTTTGTCCTCCGACCTCCGGTCTTATCGCGCGTACATCGAGCTTTGCTCGCGCGTCGTCGTTGTGGTTGTTTCCGTCGTGGCCGCGCAGCCCGCCAGGAAAATGGCGACGAGGCCCAGGAACGTCAGTGCAATCAGGTTCGTTTTCATTCAAAAAAGGAACGCGGACGCGAGCCTGAGTCGACGTGTTTGCTTTCTCGCTTTCCCATGCACGCTGCGGTTTCATTTCGGGGAAAAGCCAACCGGGACGTGTCCGGAACACGTATCAATAATTGATGAAAACTCGCTATTTTGCTTTCGTGCTTTTGATGGCTGGCGGCCTGGTTCTCTCCGGCTGTGCGACTGACACGACGACCACCGCCCAAACCCAGGCCGACCCGTCCAAGAGCGTCCACACTCAGGAAGAATTGCGGAAGAGCGGCGAACCCCAAATCGGTCCCGCCTTGGAAAAAACAGAGCCCTCCATGACCGTGTCCGGGCCGCGTTGAAGTTGACCTCCAGCCTACCTCTTCTTTTTCTACTTCCTACTTTCTACTTCCTACTTTCCGGTTGAAGTCCCTGCGCTACTTTTTTTGCGTCGTCTTTCCGCCCGTCGCCGTCTTGATGACTGGCCGCATCCTCAGTTTCATTCTCAGTATTCTGCTGACGCTGCTCGGCTGGGTCCCTGGCGTCATCCACGCCTGCCTCGTCGTGAACGATTACCAGGCCGAGCATCGGCGGTAATTCCCTTCTGTAGCCGTCGCCCTGTGGGCGACGCGGGTGAGGGACGGAACGGCAGCTTTGGTGCAGCCACGCCGAAACCCGGAGCGTCCCACAGAGACGCTGCTACAGAAGCGCGCTATTCCTTACCACGCTCGTCACTTTCTTTCGCAACTTGTCCGCCGGGCGCACGACTGCATCCCGCGCCCTGCCTAACGCCACCAGAGCAGTTGCAAGATCGCCTCGAGCAGGCGGCGGAAGAAACCCGCGGCGACATCACCATCGTGGACCGGCCAAGTCAGCACCACATCGGTGAGCGGGACGGCGCCACCTAAAGCTGGATCTACTGCCCATGGATTTTTCGTCAGGGCTCTTGTTTGAGACCGGTCATCTTGAACGCGAATGCTTCCGTGGCGGAGGCTTCCGTCGAACTCCAATAAATGCTGAACGATTGCCAGTTCAGCAGCTGCAACCCGGGTGATTTCCTGGTGAACGCGGTGAAGACCAGATGGCCCAGCTCGCTCTCGCGGCAATTATCGCCGGTGCAAGGACCGCTCCCGTCTTCATTGAGCGCAGTCGGGAGACGCCACCCCGTGATGCCGCGGTAGTTTAAACGCGCGACCCACTTCTTCGCGTTATCCCACGTCATTTGTCCGTCGGGCGAATGGCCGCTCGTTTTGGCGTAATTGGTATCCTGGAGCAGGTAAGGTCGCGCTCGACATCGTAAAGCAACCCGCGGCCGCGATCGATCAACAGCGGCCCGAAGAACTTTACGCCGGGCGGACGCCGAATGAGAAGCCGGTCGAGGAATGCCGACCATCGGATTGCGATCCAGTCAATCAATCGGCGCATCGTTAATCCGATGTTGTGACCCTAGTCGAAAGGATGCAACCGTTCCGTGATGCGGGACTTGTCCGCCGTAGCCTCGGCGGAGGCGGAGGCGCGATGCAAGGTGATCCTCGTTCCCAAGTTGCACTTGGGAACGGAAACAGCCCTTGTCTTCGAAGCTCCGCTTCGCGCGGCGGGTTGGCGCCCGGGAACACGGCGATCCGGCAGCTGCCGGGCCGTGGCTACAGCTTCACGTCACTTTCCTTGCGCATTTTCAGCTTTCCAGCGTTTCAGTCTTTCAGCATTTTATCGTCATGAATCCGATCCCGGAAGGAATGCACACCGTGACACCGCACCTGATTTGCGCCGGCGCCGCCGAAGCCATCGAGTTTTACAAGAACGCCTTCGACGCCGTCGAGCTGAGCCGGATGCCGGGCTCGGACGGGAAAGTAATGCACGCCAGCATCCGGATCGGCGATTCGGTTATCATGCTTAACGACGAAATGCCCGAGTGGGGCTCATTCGGCGCGAAACATTTCAAAGGCTCGCCCGTCACGATCCATCTCTACGTCGAGAACGCGGACGCCGTCTTCGAACAAGCGGTGCGCGCGGGCGCGAAGGTCACCGTGCCGCTCGCCGATATGTTCTGGGGCGATCGTTACGGAAAAGTCGAAGACCCATTCGGTCATCAATGGTCGATCGGCACCCATGTCCGCGATGTCAGCTCGGAAGAGATGCAAAAGGCGATGGAGCAAATGGGCTCTTGACCATCCGACTCTGACGCTCCCTCAGTTCGATTCGCACGGAGGATGCATCGTAAGCCGCTTACGATGATCCAAGAGCGGCAAGGACAAAGGCGTGATGCTTATCCAGCGCGGCGAAGGCGTTTCGAAACACCAGGACGAGATCACCACGATCCTGAACAGCACCGCGGTGGCGCAGTAGCGCTCATCACCTGTAGCGTCGGTCTCTGACCGTCGAACGCTTCTTTTGTAGCGCGACCGCGTCGGTTGCCATTCACGGTTCAATATTTGCCATGATGTTGGTTGGAGGCGATTCTAACCGTGTCTTCCGTTCCGTGGCTACAGCTTCGAGTTTGGAAAAACTCTCAACAGGACGCCTTTGAAGAATTGTGCTGCCAGCTCGCTCATTCGGAGCCAGTGCCCAATCCTAAAACGTTCCAACGGAAGGGGGCGCCTGACTCTGGGATCGAGTGTTTTTGGACGCTTTCCGACGGGCGGGAGTGGGGCTGGCAGGCGAAGTTTTTTCTCGATGGCCTCGACGATCAACGTTGGCGCCAGTGTGATAGTTCCGTGCTGAAAGCGCTCGAAGGGCACCCGAATCTGATTCGGCTTCATTTTTGCATCCCGTATGATTTTCCAGATGCGCGAATTTCAAATCGGCGTTCCGCTGAGGAAAGATGGAATCAACATCAAGCGAAGTGGACAGCGTGGGCAACCAAGCGCGGCCGGACAGTTGAGTTTGTCCTATGGAATGAACACGAATTAGCCTTTCGGTTGTCGAAGGCGGAGCATCGCGGGCGGTGGTGGTTTTGGTTCAATGCTCCAGCATTGGATGACGACTGGTTTCTGAGACACGTCGCTGCCACGACAGCGCTAGCTGAAGAGAGCGACCGTTACACCTCGGATTTCAACGTTGAACTGTCGTTGGACAAACACTTCGATGCTTTGGGTCGGACGCCCCGATTTTCTGCTCTGCTGGATTCAATACGTAGCAAAGTGCGTGAAGCGCTCGCAAACTTGGGGAAAAGCAGAAACGTCTCAGAGAGCGATGGCATCGCAACCCTTAAGACAAGCCTTGCCAAGGCTCTAGCGATCCTAGACGCCCTTCCTCTCGATCCGGCTATGCCTCTGGACTTCGTGCCGCTTGGAACTGCTTTGAGAGAAGCGCAAGCTGGTGTGAGCAAAGTCAGTGACGAACTGTGGCAGATGCGGAATGAACGGGCGGCAGTGTTTGAACAGCAACACGGGCGACGTTCCGGTCATTATGAAATGCAGGACGCTGACTTTTCTCATCGCAGACTCGACGAAATCGCTGAGAGGATTACTGAGGCCCACAACTTCTGTGACTCTCGAGATGCCAAGTTGGCGAGCCAACCGGTACTGCTTTTGGCTGGCGACGCAGGAAATGGGAAAACCCAGCTCGTCTGCACCATCGCCGCAAGGCGCGTGAGCAATGGGATGCCCACAATATTGATGCTCGGAGAGCAATTCGACGAGACTGACCCTTGGGTCTGTATTCTTCGCAGGCATGGATTGTCCTGTGACCGCGACGACTTTTTGGGTGCTCTAAACGCAGTTGGAGAGGCAGCCGGGTGTCGGGCGTTGATTATTATTGATGCCATCAATGAAGGGCCAGGTATCTCGTTTTGGAACAAACATCTTGCGTCCGTGCTGATTCATCTGCGGCATTTCCCCTTCGTAGGGCTCGCGGTCAGTGTGCGGACGGCGTACGAGAGGTATCTGAAATTGTCTCAGTCGAGAAACTATGTTCGCGTGGAGCATCATGGATTCGCCGACCGAACCAACGAAGCTTCGAGGGAGTTTTTCGCATACTACGGGCTCGCCGAACCGGCAGTGCCGTTACTAAATCCCGAGTTCAGTAATCCACTGCTGTTGAAATTGCTTTGCCGGGCGCTTCGCCATAACGGCAGCCTCATTTCCGACGAGACCTTCGGAGTGACGGCCATCTTCGCATTACTCCTTGAAGCTATTAATCGGCGCCTCTCGGATGAAACCGTACTGGATTACGACGAGGCCGATAACCTTGTGCAAAAGGCTGTGTCGAAATTGGCGACGCTCATGGCGGAACGAGGAGAAGAGTTCCTGCCGCTCGACGAGGCACGACAAGTTCTGCTGTGCCTCTATCCTGGCACTGGTCATAGTCGATCCCTGCTCCAGCATCTCATCGCCGAACATGTGGTCGTTCGCGTGCCGGTGTTCGGAATCGAACCTACGGAAGATGAGGCGCTGCGGTTCACTTACCAACGTCTGAGTGACCATCTGATCGTTCAAGCCGTTCTTGCTGGCAACACCACCGAACAACTGCCGAATTTGTTTGCATCAGACGGAATTTTTGGCCGGCGAATCGTTGACGGCTGGTATGCCGGGATGGATGGCTGGATTGAGGCACTGGCGATCCAGCTACCTGAGCGTTATGGACTAGAAATTGATGAAGTCTTGAAAGGGTTGCTTGACGACGAGGTTACTCGCGATGCCTTCATCACGAGTCTCGTTTGGCGGAGAGCTGGCGCCTTCACAGAAGCGACCTGGCAGCGAGTCGAGAGCCTCCTTCAACCATGGGACACCAAATCGTTCGAGGTGCTTGATGAGTTGATCGCGGTCATCGCGCGACCTGACCATCCGTTCAATGCCGATTGGCTCGACCGCTTGCTTCACCCACTGCCAATGGCTGGGCGTGACGCCTTCTGGTCCACCTATCTCTTTGGCCAAGTCAAAGAAGAGCGCGGTATTCATCGCTTGATAGAATGGGCTTGGACAGAAAGGGAACAGAGTCTTTTTCCGGATGAGGTTGTCCGGTTGGCGGCAATGACTCTAGCGTGGTGCCTGACGACTTCCGACCGTTTCGTACGCGACCGTGCGACAAAATCACTCGTAGCGCTTCTTGAGCAGCAGATTCCAGTATTGTCCTCCTTGCTGACGCATTTCGCTGATGTCGATGAACCTTATCTCCAAGAACGTCTCTATGCCGTGGCTTACGGCTGCGGGATGAGGACCTCTCAGATCGCCGAACTTCAATTATTGGCGCAAGGTGTTTACGACCGAATTTTCCGCGACGGAAACCCGCCGCCTAGTGTGCTCCTTCGCGATCACGCGCGTGGGGTTGTCGACTGTGCAGTGCGCCGCGGCGCTACGTTGAAATACGACCCATCACGCATCATACCACCCTTCGGTTCCGAGTGGCCC
>QHNH01000031.1 GCA_003218375.1 Verrucomicrobiota bacterium
AACTACTGCCGGAAGCGAAGGTGACGGATCTGCTTAAGGAAGCGAATGAACTGACCGCGATTTTCACCTCCGCCCGTCGCACGTCCAGCCGAAATCAAACGTCAAACATCAAACCTCAAAAATCCCAAACGTGAACATCGGTTTTGTCGGAGTAGGCCGGATGGGCGCGAACATGGCGCGGCGATTAAAAGAACGCGGCTATCACGTAACGACATTGTTCGACGTGAATCGCGCGGCAGCGACTTCGCTCGCACAGGAATTGGGATGCGCGGCCAGCCCGACGCTCGGAGATGTGACCGCGGGCGCGGATGTCGTTTTTACGATCGTGACCGACGACGCGGCGATGCGCGAAATTTTCGGCGGCGCGGACAATCTCTTGGCGAATGCGCGCGGTAAGCTGTTCATCAACTGCGCCACGATTTCACCCAAGGTTCATGTCGAAGTCGAACAACTGGCGGAAGTGGCCGGCGCGTCGTCGCTCGAAGCGTGCATGGCCTCGAGCATCACCCAGGCGCGGGAAGGATCGCTCTACTTGATGTGTGGCGGGCGTGAGGAAACATTTCGCCGCGCGGAACCGATCCTGAAAGAGCTCAGCGTGTCACTTCGCTACATCGGGAAGGCCGGTGAAGCGGCGAAAGTGAAAGCGCTGGTCAATATGGTGATGAATATCAACACGGCTGGGCTCGCTGAAGGACTTGGCCTGGGCGACGCGCTTGGCCTCGATCTCACGATGTTGCGCGAAGTTTTCTCGCAGACCGGCGCAGCCTCACAGGTCCTGCAAACGGATGGCGAGGACATGCAGAACCGCGAGCATTCCTGTTTCTTTTCCGCCGCGCACGCGGCGAAGGATAGCGGCATCGCGCTCGAACTGGCGGAAGAAAACGGTCTCGACCTGCCGCTCGCCCGCGAGACGAAGGCGCAGTACGAGCGGATGGTCGCGTCCGGACTGGGCGAGCTGGATAAATCCGGGATCGCCGAGCTGACTTTCAAAGGCCGTCTGACCGAGCAGACCGGGCCTTAGCCCTCGATCAACCTCGGCTCGGCGAGCACAAGCTGCGCGTCGCCGACGGCAATCACGCCATCGGAGAGAATTTGGGCGCGCAGTCCTCCATTGCCTTCGAGAAATTTTTCCGCGCCCGGAGCCACCGCCTGGTCGAGCCAGTAGCATGGTTTGCAGTGCGCGGTTCCGCGCAGGCGAACTCCCTGGATGGAAAATTCTTCGCCAATCAATTCGTTCAGGTCGACGCCGGAAACAATCACGTTTCGGCGCAGCGCCCCCGCCGATTCGTTTTTCAGGTCGAAATGCCGGGCGAGTTTTTCGAAAACTTCAAAGGAGAAGAACGTGATCTGTCCCTTGTAGTCCTCGCGGTAATCGTAAAACCGGTCACCGCGAATCCCGTGGCCGGCGACGCATTGGATTCGGGGTACTTCGACCAGCGTGTAATCGTCGGGTGGCTTTCCGTGATTCCCAAAGTAATTGTGCCCTGGCGAAATGAAGATTTGCCGGATCAACATGAGTTATCCGACGCGAAAACGAATTTCGCGAATGATCTTCGTCCCGAAGCGTTGCTTCAACTTGCGCAAGATTTCCGCCTTCGAAATCTGTTCGAACTGGTAATGCAGCGAAGGCTGGAGGACGCGCACAAAAAGCACACCGGCGCGCAGACTCACCGGCGCGGAATGGGCCGCGATAAATTCGCCGACAATCTGCTTCCAGGCGTCGATCACTTCGCTCTCCCGCAGCCGCTCGCTGAGGCCGAGCTGTTGCATCAATTTCGGCAGCAAATCGCCCGGCGCCTGCCAGCGGTCCGGGCGAGGTTTGTTTGCGGGAAGCCCGCGCCACTCGGCGATCACGGCAGCGCGCAGGCTGGAATTCATGGGAAGGTTGAAGCGTTAAAGAGTTGAAGCGTCGAAGCGGAAGGCCGATGTAACGTTTCAACGCTTCACGCTGTAACCTCTCAATATTTCCGCCGCATGTTGCTCGGCAGAATATTCAGTTCGGTGCGGTATTTCGCGACGGTGCGGCGCGCGATCGGGATGCCACGTTCGCTCAGGATCTCGACGATCTCCTTGTCGCTCAAGGGCGACGCGCCGTTCTCGTTCTTCACCAGGTCCATGATCGCTTCTTTCACGCTGGTGTTGCTCATCGATTCGCCGCTCGAGGTTTGATAGCCCGGCGTGAAGAAATACTTCATCTCGAACACCCCTTGCGGCGTCGACATGTATTTCCCGGAAATGGCGCGGCTCACGGTGGTCTCGTGCACACCGACGATGTCCGCGATCTGCACCATCGTCATCGGTTTCAGGTGCGCGGTGCCGCGATCGAGGAATTCGCGCTGCCGCTTCACGATCTCGTGCGCGATGTTCGAAATCGTCTGCTGCCTTTGGTGGATCGATTTGATCAGGAATTTTCCGCTCCGGATTTTATCGCGGATGTAGTCCTTCACTTCGCTGCCGTTGCCATCCTGCGACATGATGTCTTTATAGGTGTTGCTGATGCGCAGGTGCGGGATTTGTTCGCCGTTCAGGATGACCTGATATTCGCCGTCGATCTTTTCCACGGTCACATCCGGTAGGACGTAGTTCTGCGGCGCGGCGGCAAAAATCTGGCCCGGGCGCGGATCGAGCTGGGCGATGTTGTTCGCACATTTCTGGACCTGCTCGACGCCGATGCCCATTCGGCGCGCGATCTCGGGAAAGCGCCGTTTCCCCAAGTCGGGCATGTGGTCCTGGATGATTTTGTATTCGAGGCTGCTTCCTTTCCCTTCGCGCTTGAGTTGGATGAGAAGACATTCCCGAAGATCGCGCGCGCCGACGCCCGGCGGATAAAAGCTCTGGATGAGCAACAGCATCGTCTCGAAATCTTCCTGGGCGATGCCGGTATTCAGGGCCATCTCCTCCGGCGTGGTCTGGAGAAATCCGTTGTCGTCGATGTTGCCGATGATCAGCTCGGCTGTTTTGCGATCGTCCGCATCAAGCGCGGCCTGGTTGAGCTGACCCATGAGATGTTGCTGCAACGTTTCCTGGGTCGCGATCGAATCGAAGAAGAACTGCCGTTTCTCTTCCTCATCCTGCGACCGCGCGCTGTAGCTGCCGGACTGCGCCATATAATCGCGCCATTCGTCATCGAGCTTCGCCAGTTGCTCGAACTCAGCTTTGAAATCGTCGTCCGCCTTCGTCGGCGTGGCAGGTTCTTCGGTTCCGTCCGCGTTGGGCTCGGTGGCGAGTTCTTCCAGCACCGGGTTGGTTTCCATCTCCTGCTGGACGAGATTTCGCAGCTCAAGAAGCGGCGCCTGGAGGATGAGCAGGCTCTGTTGAAGCTGGGGCGCAAGGACCTGTTGGAGAGACAGGTTTTGTGATTGATGCATCCCGGGGCCGGCCATGTTTTCCGACGGTACGCGTTGGTAGGGGCGAAAAGCAAGCAATTACCGCGCCGCCTTCCCTCATGAAATGCCCGCCGCCGTGAGGGAATACGACTTGCTTTTAGAGCAGCCGCATCCATTTGCTCCCATGAAAATCCTGCCAGCTCTCATCGCCGCTTGTCTGCTCGGTACCGCCATTTGCGCTTCGGCGGCCGAACCGTCGAAGGAATCCGAACGCGACCAGCAACAGATCGCTGCGCTCACGAAGGAAGTGCAGGGCCAGCAGACTGCGATCGCCGAGAACCAGACGAAGATCGACGCCAAGTTGGTCACGATCGCTGAAGCGCTGCGCCTGGCGAAGATTTACGCCGCCAGAGGAAAGTAATCATGCGCGCCTCCCTTCTTTCTATTTTCGCTTTAACCCTCTTTGTTTCGGTCAGCGCCGCGCAGACGCCGATGACGGTAGTTGTTCCCGCCATGACGCCGGCGACGACCGCTCACAGCCCGGTGACTGCCGCGGTCACCACGACTTCAACGCAGACGACATTGAAGGTCCTGGAAGCGATGAAGGCCGCGAATATCGAAATCCTGAAACAACAGGAAGCGACGCTGCTGAAGCTGGACGAAATGGAAAAAGCGGCGCAGGAAATCCGGATCTACAGCAAGCGCGGCTGATCAGTGGGCCTTGCTCATAACCCGGCCAGGTCCCATTTGCGGATCGTTTCCTGAACTAATTTCGTCAGCTTGTCATTCACCTTCGCGAAATAGGTCTTCGCCTTCGCGAGATCGAATTTCGGGTAGCCCTGGCCATCCTTGTAAAGCGTAATGCTCGAGGGGTTGGGGTACGCGCTCCAGGTTCCAGGCGACGGATTCGCGGTCACCATGTCCTGGTTGTAACGCTCGCGATGGACCAGCGATGGATCGATCGCCATGATAAACGCGTTCTCGTTTTCGGCGGCGTGTCCACCGTCTTCGCCGAAAACTTCCAGCGTCACGTCGGAACAATACGCCCACCAGTTCACGACGAGAATCCGCGTCCCGGTTTCGCGGCCGACGTCCTGGGCGAGGGCGGTCAGGATCGCGGTCTGCCCGCCGCCGTGGCCGTTGATCAGGATGATGTTTTTGAATTTATTCTTCGCGAGCCCGACGAGCACCGACCGGACATAGGCGCGATAAACATCTTCGGGAACGGTAAAACTGCCCGGATAAGCGTCCATCACGCCCGTGAATCCGTAAGGGATGACCGGCGCGATCATCGCGTTCACCCGCGGCGCGATTTCCTTTGCGATCGCCACCGGCGCGAGGATGTCGGCACCGTTCGCGGTCACGCCATGAGGTTCGATCGTTCCGAGCGGGAGCAACACCGTGTTGATTTTTCCGGGCACCCATTCGCGGAACTCCATCCAGTTGATCCGCTCCATTTCGCGCGTGCTGGGCGCGGCTGGATCCGCGGCGATAATAGACGGCGCGACGACGAAAAAAATCAGCGGAAGGGAGAACCGAACGATCAGCCTGTCCGCGAAGCGCACAGCTACTTTTTGCTCTTCGGCTCTACCTTCCGATAGAGCGTGGCCATGCTGATCCCGAGCATGCTGGCGGCTTTTTCGCGTGAGCCACCGCATTGATTCAGCGTCGCCTCGATGTAACCGCGTTCCTGTTGCTGGATGAATTCGTCGAGCGTTTGGCCCACCGGCATCGATGCCATTGCTTGTTCTGCCTTTTCTCCTTGGGCCGCTGCAACAATCTGTGGCGGCAGATCGCTGGACAAGATCAGGTCTTCCTCGCACAAAGCGCAGGCGCGCTCGATCGCGTTCTCCAGCTCGCGGACGTTGCCCGGATAATCGTAATGGCAAAGGATGTCGACCGCCTTGGGATCGATCTTCTTGGACTCACCGCCGGTAACGCTGGCCTGCTTTTGCAGAAAGTGGTTCACGAGCAGAGGCACGTCTTCGAGCCGTTCCTGCAGGCCGTCCTTCATTTTGCCCTGGAGCACTTCGTTCGTCGCGCCGACCACGCGGACGTTCACCGGCACGCTCTTATTGTCGCCCACCCGTCGCACTTCGCGTTCCTGGAGGACGCGGAGCAGCTTCGTCTGCAATTGCGGCGCCATCGAGTTGACTTCATCGAGAAAAATCGTCCCGAGGTTCGCTTCTTCGAAGAGCCCGCGCTTGTCCGCCACCGCCCCGGTAAACGCGCCCTTTTTGTGCCCGAACAATTCCGATTCGAGCAGGTTCTCGGGCAAGGCGCTGCAGTTGATCGCCACGAAAGGATGATGCTGCCGGTTGCTGTTGAAATGGAGCCCGCGCGCTACGAGCTCCTTGCCGGTGCCGCTTTCGCCCTGGATCAACACGGTGCTGTCGGTATCGGCGACCTTGTTAATCAGGTTGTAGACCAGTTGCATTTTGCGGCTGGTGCCGATGATGTTTTCGAACCGATAGCGATTCTTGAGTTCCTTGCGGAGATAAGTGTTCTCGCGGAGCGCCGCCTGGTAATCGAGCGCCCGCTGCACCGTCATCTGGAGCTCGTCGATCTTGAACGGCTTGGTCACGTAATCATACGCGCCCATCTTCATCGCCTCGACCGCCGTTTCGACCGACGCGTACGCGGTAATCAGGATCACCGCTGTCTGCCGATGATGCTCGCGCACGTGCCGGAGAACATCGGCGCGGAGTTGAATGGGAAAACCTGGTGCCCTTTTTCCCGGCAAAGCGTCACAATGACCTCCACCATCGCCGGCTCATCATCGATAATTATGATCTTCGCCATACTCGCAACGCGGAGAATATTTCAGAAGTGAGAAAAGGAAAGCGAAATTGAGAAATTCTCACCGGCAGGACGAATTGAATCCTACACAGGGAGCGTGATCTTGCCGTCGACCATCATCCACGGGACCGCGCCTTCGAACGCGACGATGTTTTCGAAAACATCGGTCGACGATCGCAATGGCAGCGCGATAAGGTCTGCGGTCGCACCGGCCCGGATGCATCCCAGTTGGTTCTTTTGTCCGAGCGCCGCAGCGCCATTGACGGTTGTCATCTCTAGGGCTTCGCGCGGCGAAAGCCGAGGCTCCTTGTCCAACAGTTCGCGCATCTCGGAGAAGAGACTCAGGCTCGAATTGCTCGCGAGGCTGTCGGTCCCGAGACAGATGTTGAAGCCGAGCGCTCGCAAGCGTTCGAGTGCGAAAGGCGTATGACCGAAGAACGTGTGGCTGCGTGGACAGTGGACAATGTGAAACTTCGGCGCCGCGTCGAGCAAATCGAAATCGCCGGCATCGAGCGCGTTCAAATGCGCGACGATCCAACGCTGGTCGATCGTTCGTGTTCGCATGAAAAGCGAAAGCGGTGTTTCCCGGCCGCAATCATCCATCGGACGGCCGATCTCCCTGAGAAAATTAAAGGCGGCGCCGCTCGCGCTACGAAACATTTCCATTTCCTCGCGTGATTCGGCGAGGTGCGTCGTCAGCAGGATATTTTCCCGGCGGGCGATCTCCTCGCACCGCGCATACAATCGTTGCGACGCGGTGAAGGGCGCGTGCGGCGCCAGGCCCCAACGTCTCGCCGGTTTCAAGAGCTCGGCTGCTTCATCGGCGATCCTTTCCGCATCATCCGGATTCCGCACATCGATCAGCTCGCCGAACCACCATGTCCTGACTGGCGGTTCCTTGATCGCCGCGATGAGGTTCGGGAACGCAGTCAGGTTAAGGATCGTCGTCGTTCCAAAACGTTGCGCTTCGGCGAACCCGGCGCGGATCGAATCGATGTAATCCTGGTCGGTTAGCGTCGCCTTCTCCGCGTTGATGGCGCGGATCCAATCCGAAAAGGAGCGCTGGGGCGGGATCGTGCCGCGCAACATCGTGTAGTCGAGATGGCAGTGGGCGTTGATCAAACCGGGTATGAGGATCTGTTCGCCCAGGTCGAGAACTTCGCCGGATTGGCGTTGGCGGACGTCGTCGAATCGGCCGACATCCGCGATCTTGTTGCCTGAGACGGCGACCGCGCCATCATCGATCGGCTCGCCTGCCATCGAGACGACGGTGCGCGCTCGGATAATCATCGATTGGCCTGAACGACGGTTCGCGCTTCCGCGACGAGCAGATTGCAGGCTTCCTGGCAGAGCAACGGCACGACCGGCTCGGCGCCGCCGGTTTGATCGTGCCGCGGATCGAATTTGTCCGGTGGCAGCTGGGTCGATGGCACGGTCCCGGCGGCATCGCGGCGCCACTGGATCGTGCGCAGGCAGCCGCCATTCGACGCGCAGAACCGGCCCACTAATTCATCCGTCTGGTCCTCCCGGATTTGGGCGGCAATGCGATACATCCCGGTCTGCCGTCCGAGCGTGTCGCGCAGCGGCGTTGTTACCAGCTCGTCCTTTTCAAAGGCCGCGAACATCGCCAGCCGCCCAGGATAAAAAAGATCCAGCGCTAGGCGCAGCTCGGCCAGATTTGCCAGCCTCAGTTTCCATCCGTGCCGCAACGTCGGCGCCGTTTTCAGCGGACGATAATTTCCCGCGTCATCGAATCGAGCCAGTTCGGCGGCATCGTCAGCGCGCTGCGACACAACAAGACCAGTTCGCTCTCTATCCTCGCGATGCCGCAGAACGAACCCGCCATCGTCGCCTGATTGGATCGCGATCTGCCCGATGCAGCGCAGTCCTTTTGCCAGCCAATCACCGAGCGCGCGTTCCTGCGCGAGCGCGCTCACTTCAAGGCGCGCGCAATCAGGTAGGCCGCGTGCTCGAGAAAATCGCGATCGTTTTCGGTGAACGCGTTCAGCTTCTCGCTTTCCACATCGATAAGACCGACCGGCCTGCCAGTCTCCGTGATCACCGGCACCACGATCTCCGATTGGGTGCTGCCGAACGTCGGCAGATAGCGCGGGTCCTTGTGCACGTCCGCGACCATGACGGCTTGTTTCGATTCCACGGCCGCGCCCGCGAGTCCCTGCGTGACCGGGAACCGCGGATAGGCCGGCGGGCATTTGCCGGTCTTCGCCACGATCACGAAATCGCCGCGGACGATTTTATAAATGCCGACGAAGCGATAATCGCACGCCGCCCGGATCATTTCCGCCATGATGCAGAGCTGGTCGGGATTCTTCGCGCCCGCCAGGACGAACGCGCCCAGTTCCTGCAGCTTCTTCCCAGTCTTGCCCGTCGCTTCCATTTTGAACCGTAATTGCGTGTCGAAAATTTACGAAGCGGATTGCAACACCTGCTTTCGCTGGTCGAACGAATTTGCCTGTTCGATGATCACGTCCGCAAATCTGGAGTCGGTTCCTATCGCTGTCGAATAGAAGAGTGTCCGGCCCTGGAGTTCGTGCGCGCGAGACTCGCCGCCCGTACTGGCGTTCTCGATGCCGAGCAGCGCCGGGATGTCCTCGTAGCTATGAAGTCCATCCGAAATGAAAAACGGCACGACGACCACGTTCTGCGTTTTCGTGAGATTCACCCAATCCGAGACCTGCGGCGGTTCTTCCATATAAACATTGAGCACTGCGGCGTAGCGCTCCAGCGCCCGGATCTTCTCAGCCTGTTCTTTCGCCGCGACCGCGCTGTTGTCATTCAGGCTTGTCCCATGGGCGACGATGAGCAGGGTCGCCGTGCTCTCGTCGACACCCGGCGCGATCGCGCGCGCCCGCTCCAGCAAATGTCCCGTCATGCTTTCGTGAGCGCCCACCGGATCGCAATACTTCCAAAGTTGTCCGTTGGGCCGCTCGGTTTCCGCTCCGGCGAGCTCCAATTCGCGCGGAATCACGGTGCGTGTGAAATAGCCTTCGCTGATGAAATTCGGCACGACGTAAACCTCGCGGATCCCCGGATCACGAAAGAAAAAGAGGGCGTCGCGCAGACTCGGCTCTTCTTTCCAAAAGCAGCAGGCGACATCGGCGAAGATTCCGCGGCCGCGAATCGTCGCGGCATGCATGAGAGTCGGCGCGCTGGAGGCGGGGTTCACGGTCGAGCCGTGGCCGACGATGAGAAGAGCGCTGGACGAATCGGAAGGCACAAAGAAAACGTCGAACGCCCAACCCTCCTTCGCAAGCTACGGCGGGCAGGCTGCCGAACGTCCAATCCCGAATTAAGAGCGATTCCCTGCTTCGTTCGTCATTCGACATTCGTCATTCGTCATTGCGCAGCCGGCATTGGACGTTTCCCCCTTCCTCATTAAGCTGCTTCCCAATGCGCTTCCGCACCTACAAAAACACCGATCTCCGCGTCAGCGAAGTCGGGTTCGGCCTCTGGACGATTTCGACTGGCTGGTGGGGCCAGTTCACCGAAGGCGAAGCGATCGCGCTCATGCACAAAGCGTTCGATCTCGGCGTCACCCTTTACGACGCGGCCGATACCTACGGCAATGGGCTCAGTGAAGAACTGATCGCGAAGGCGTTCCCGAAACAGCGCGATGAAATCGTCATCGCGACCAAGGTTGGCTACGATTTTGTTACGCATGGCGAATCACGGGGCCGCGGTCAGCGCGAGATTCCGCAGGATTTTTCCCCGGACGCCATCGTGCGCGCGACCGACGCGGCGCTGAAACGGCTCAAGACCGACCGGATCGATCTGCTCCAATTGCACAACATCCGGATGGAGCAGGTCTACGACGACGCAGTCTGGACCGTGCTCGAAAAATTGAAAGCGAGCGGGAAGATTCGTTATTACGGGATCGCGCTCGGACCGGCGATCGGCTGGCTCTACGAGGGTGTAAACTGCATTCGGGAACGCGAGATCACCAGCGTCCAGCACATTTACAATTTACTTGAGCAGCATCCCGGACGCGCCATCCATGATGCGGCGACGGAAGCCGGCAAGGAGACGATGTTCCTGATCCGGGTCACGCATTCATCCGGAATGCTCGAAGGGAAATACACGGCCGAAACCGTTTTTCCGCCGGGCGATCATCGCGGGCATCGGCCGCGCAGTTGGCTGTTGAACGGCGTGAAGAAGATCGAGCGCCTTCGTTTCCTGGAAAACTCCGAGCGCACGCTCGGCCAGGCAGCGTTGCAATGGCTCCTCGCGGATGATCGCGTCGCCTCCACATTGCCGAACATTTACGAAGAAGCGCAGCTCATCGAATTCGCGAAAGCGCCGGACTGCCCGCTACTCACGAGCGACGAGATGGAAAAAATCGCCGAGCTTTACGCAGAGAATTTCGGCGTCGAACGCGAAGAGCCGAAGTTCAAAGGCACGATGGAGTTGCCCGAGGAAGCGGTGGCGTAAGGTCTGGGGAGCGCACGCGCCTCGCGTGCTGGCGATGGCGCCCCGCCATCGCGGACTTTTGATTTCTTCGGGGAAGATTGTTTCGGCGAGGCGCCGAAACCAGCACGCGAGGCGCGTGCGCTCCCCAGAGAAGAATCAATCCCCTTCATCCTCTTCCACCGGCTCGGCCTTTCTCACGCGTGTTTCCCCGGTCTCGGTTCGCCGTTTCCGATTTCCGTTTGCCCGGTCTTTGTAAACATCCTTCAAAATCATCGCGATCATCGGCGCGGCGGCGCTGCCACCGTGCGCTTTGCTGCCGACATCGCCCTCGAACAGGGCCGCGAACGCATACTGCGGTTTCTCCGCCGGCACGAACCCGGCGAACCACGCCGCCGTCCGTTCCTTATTCTTCGGTCCCCATTGCGCCGTCCCGGTTTTCCCCGCCACCTCCACACTGTCGAGGCTCGCCTGATGCGCCGTGCCGCCGGGCCCATTCACGACGTTGATCATCGCCGTTCGCAATTGCGCCATCGTGTCGGCTGACGCCCCGAGTGTTTTTTTCTCGCGCACCTGGAACGCCGTCACGATCTCGTTGTCCACGGTCTGGACCTGCTGCACGAGCCGCGTCTGGTAAAACGTCCCGCCGTTCCCGATGATCGCCATGGCCTGCGCCATTTGGAGCGGCGTCGTCTGGGTATCGCCTTGGCCGATGGAAATGTTCGCGATGTCCCCATTGAGAATTTTCCGGCCGTGAGTCGCTTTCATGTACTGGTCGTTAGGCACGCGTCCGTCCACTTCGCCTCGCAACGGAATCCCGGACTTCGCGCCGAATCCGAGGCGCTGCGCCCATTCGATGATCGGGTCCGCCCCGGTCTTGATACCGACCTGGTAAAACCAGGTGTCGCACGATTCGGTCATCGCTTCGACGAAATTCAGCGCGCCGCGATCGGTCTTTTTCCAATTGTGAAAAACCACGTTGCCGATTTGGATCGACGGCACGCAGTTGAATTCTTCATCGGACCGAACGCTGCCGCTTTCCAGCGCGGCGATGCCCACCGCCACCTTGAACGTTGAGCCGGGTGGATACGACGAGCGGAACGCGCGCGGCAGGAGCGGAATGTCAGGATCGTCCTGGAGCGCCTTGAATTTCTCGGCGGAAATCGTGGGGGTGAATGCGTTCGGATCGTAGGTCGGCCACGAGGCCAGCGCCAGGATGTCGCCCGTATTGGGATCGACAACGACGATCGCGCCCCGCTTCGCTTTCGCCTCGAGCGCCTTCTCCGCCAGCTCCTGCAGGCGCAGATCGAGCGTCGTCACCACCGTGTGTCCCGGCACCGGCGGGGTCGTGATTTTCTCGGACGTTTTCCGGCCGTCCTTGTCGAACGTGATTTTGTATTCGCCGTGCTTGCCGGTCAGCACCTGGTTGAACGTCTGCTCGAGTCCTTCGCGTCCCTCCGTTTCCGGCCAGAGCACTTCATGATTGTCGATGATCCCGTCCGGATTGCGCCCGGTCTTGCCACTGTAACCGACAATTTGTCCGGCCGTCCTGCCGTTCGGATAAATCCGCACATAATAGGGCCGCAACGCCATGCCCGCGGGCAACCGCCCCTTCACCGCGTCCGATTCTTTCTCGCTCAAATTCTGCACGATCTCGAACGGCAGGATCCCGCGATTGTGGTAGTGCCGCTTGATCAGGTCATCGGATATTTTCAGGGAACGCCCGAGTAATTTCTCAGCGGCCTGGATTTTTTCGCGCGCGTAAGCGAGCAACTGCGGATCGGAGAAATCGAGCGGCGTGGGGTAACTAATCGCGAGGTTGTAGCTGAGCCGGTTTTGCGCGAGGGGCGCGCCGTTGCGGTCCGTGATCAACCCGCGCGGCGCGGGGATATCGAGCACATAAGTCCGCGCCATCTTCTGCGTTTCAAATGTCGGGACGATGGTTTCCTCGAACGGGGTCGTAGCCGCGGACGGCGTTGCCGTTTCGGATTGCGCCAGAACTGGCGATAGCGCCGCGACCAGGCAAAGGAAAAATGTGATCAACCGCAAATTCACAAACGCAACTGTGCTGGTGACATAATAATCGACAAGCAGAACCTTTCAGGTAGGGACGCGTTTCCGACGCGTCCGACTTTTCCCGAGATGAGGTCCGGCAGCAACAGAAGTCGGACGTTTCGGAAAAACGTCCCTACCTAGTGTCGCTCCAGGAACCGATGAACTTCCTGCGCCAGTTTCGGCCCGATGCCTTCCGTCGCGGCGATCTGTTCCACCGTTGCTTTCCGCAGCCGGTTCACGGAACCAAATTTTCGGAGCAGCAGATTTTTCCGGTTCTGGCTCACGCCGGGACAATCATCGAGGATGCTTTCGCCGATCCGTTTCTTCATCAGGAGCTGGTGATAGGTATTCGCAAACCGGTGGGCTTCGTCGCGGATCCGTTGCAACAAACGCAGCGCGCCCGAATCCGGCGGCAAGACCAGCGGTAACGCCCGGCCCGGCCGGTAAATTTCTTCGTATTCCTTCGCGAGGCCGATGATCGGCAGTTCGTGCAACCCAAGCCGCTGCAGCTCGCGGCACGCCGACGAAAGCTGCCCTTTCCCACCATCGACGATGATCAGGTCCGGCAAACGCACGGATGTGAATTTCGGATTTCGGATTTCGGATTGCGGATTATTTTGTGACGCCAGGCGCTCGGCAATTTCGGATGGGTTCTCCTGGGAAAACTCCGCCGCACTCAGCGCGACCGCTTCTTCAGCGCTTTCCGGTTTGTCGCCGCGGCGACTTTCCGCAATTCCCAGCAGCACCCGCGAATATCGCCGCCGCACCACCTCGGCCATGCTCGCGAAATCGTCCTGGCCTTCCACGGTGCGGATGCGGTAGCGCCGGTAGTTGTCCTTGTCGGGAACGCCGTTCCGAAAGCAAACCATCGAAGCGACGACGTGCGTTGTGGAAATGTTCGAGATGTCGAAGCATTCCATCACGACGGGCAAACGCGGCAGTTGCAACGCGTCGGCCAGCGCCTGCACGTCGCTCGCGGGATCGATCGAGCTCGGCAGACTGTGGCGGGTGAAACGCCGCGTCGGCTTCGTGGTCCGGCGCAAATCCTCGAGCATGTTCCGCAGGTCGGCGGCCTTTTCGAAGTCGAGCTTCTCCGCCGCCTTGTGCATTTCGTCTTCGACGGCCGTGATCATTTCGCGCGAATGGCCTTCGAGAAAATCGCACGCTTGCGCGACCCGCTCGCGATACAGCTCCGCGCTGATCTCGCTCAGCCGCGTCGGCACCTGGTAGGTCGCCGATTTCAATTCGCGCTCCGTCGGCGAGCCGCGCCCGAACGTGAGGACGCCGAATTTTTTGCGCATGAAGTTCAGCGTCTGGCGCAATGCGCCGGCATGGGCGTAGGGCCCGAAGTAACGCGCGCCGTCATCCTTCTTGAAACGCGCCAGGCGAAAGCGCGGCCATTCTTCGGTCGGATCGACTTTGACGACGAGGAAGCGTTTGTCGTCGCGGAACGAGATGTTGTAGCGCGGCCGGTATTCCTTGATCAGCTTGCCTTCGAGCAAAATAGATTCCGGCTCGCTTTGCACGGTGTGCGTTTCGAAATCCCAAACGGCGTCGAGCATGGCGCGCGTCTTGATGTCGGCCTGGGCTACCTTCGACGGCATGAAATAGGACCCGACGCGCTTGCGCAGGTCGCGCGCTTTTCCGACGTAGATGACGCGGTTGAAGCGATCGCGCATCAAGTACACACCGGGCTTGTGCGGCACCTCGTGCACCTTCTTCGCCAGATCAGGTTTCTCTTTCTTATCCACAGTCAGCTTACTTTTGCCCTGAGATCACGAATCAGCAAAAGCCTCTTCTGTAGCCGCGTCCCTGTGGGACGCGTGGGTTTCATGTGTCGCAGCGAACATGCAGGACGACGCGGCCCACAGGGCCGCAAGAATTGTAGGGCAAGCGCTCCGCTTGCCGATTGCTTAGCGCCGAAGGCGCAGCTTCAACTTCAGCCTGGGGCATCGCCCCAGGTAGCCGGAACAGGAAGACCATCAGCGCTGAAAGCGCGATTCAACACGTTGATGTTTGGTGATGCATTCCCACACACCGACGGAGTGAAACGCATCTTCAGCGCTCATATTCATGAGATGGCTTGGAACCCTGGGGCGATGCCCAAGGCTTGGAGTTGATCTCGCGCCGTTGGCGCTCCTTGAGACGACTCGTGCTTGCCTCCACAGTCCGGCATGTTCGATGTCGCGATCGTCGGAGGCGGGCCGGCCGGTTCGAGCTGCGCGGCCTTTTGTGCCGCGGCCGGTCTGCGAACCGTCGTGCTCGAACGCGAAACATTCCCGCGCGAGAAAGTTTGCGGCGATTGCTTGAATCCAGCTTGCTGGCCGATTTTGCGACGACTTGTGTTGGATGAGCGCGTCCGCAGTTCGCCGCACGCAAAACTTGATCGTGTCGACTTCGTCGGAATCACGGGCCAGCGGGTAAGTGTAGAACTTCCTGCGGCGGCCGACGCGGAGATCGGGATCAAACGCAGTCTCTTCGATCAATTGGTTCTTGGGCGCGCGCGCGAACTCGGCGCCACGGTTTGCGAATCGACGACCGTGACCGCGCTTTCGTCTCCCGATCCGCGCACAGATCATTGGAAGATTTCCGCGGGCGAACAAACCTTTCGATCGCGAGCGCTCGTCGCCGCCGATGGGCGCAACTCGACCATCGCGCGTCTCTGCGGATTGCTCCCGCGAGCGCGGAAGGAGCGGGTCGCGCTCCAAACTCGGTTCCCGCTGCCACCCGATTTCGGCGAGCGCGTTGTCCTGGAATTCCGGCCGGAAGGATACTCTGGTCAGGCGCCGGTGGGAGATGGCGAGCTGAATCTGTGTCTGGTGAGCGTGCCGAAAAAGATCGCTTCATTGCGGGAATGGGCGGAAGCACGCTTCCAGATTTCGCCCGATCATTCCTGGCGCACCATCACGCCGCTGACGCGTGAACCGATTTCGCCGGGCCAACCGGGACTCTTTCTCGTGGGCGACGCGGCGCGCGTGGTCGAGCCGTTCACCGGCGAGGGAATTTATTACGCGCTCGCTTCGGGCGAGCTGGCGGCGAAGGCGATCATCTTGCAGCGCAATGGCGGTAGCGTCGAGGATGTCGCGCGAGCCTATTCCGCCGCGCACGCCCAACTGTATCGCGGCCGACTCTGGATCAACCGGCTCGCTCGCGCCTCGGTGTTGTCGCCACGGATCGCGTCTGCCGTCCTGCGCGTCGCGCGAGTCCAGCCAGCGATCTTGCGGCTGCTTACCGCGAAGATCGTCCGGTAAGCATCAAGGAGAGGCGGTTTACAAACCGCCTTTTGGTCAGGTCGGCGGTCGACCCCTCCGGAGCCGCGGAGAAACGGCGTTTGAAGAATGTCATCGGCCGCCATTTCGCTCGCCGCTTCGTGCAATATCAAGCCGCTCGCTGTCCTCTGAACTCTTGACCTTGCGCCCGCCCTGCCCCTGGCGCACTGCCCGCTTATCAATTTTGCGTCTCGACCAAATCCAACTTTTCAAGAAACCCGATAGAGCGTGTAATTTCCGCGGGCGAAGGATTCCAGCCGAGCGCCTTTGCAGATTCGGACAGCTCTAATGGTGTCGCGGGTTTTTCCTTCTTCGACAGCATGTAGATTGTTTTCGCAGCAACAGACATCTCCATGTAGTCGAGGTCGCCGGCAGCGCTAAACAGCTCGACAGCGGATTCGATTTTCGTCCACGCGGGCGGATTTTGATTCGCCTTATTTCTAGCCACGCGGCGGCCTTCGTTCGTAAGGGCGAAGTCATGCCGAGCGATCTCAAAACCAGAGGCGCTCAGAGCACCGGTCCCGAGCGCGGCTTCTTGAACGAAGCCAAGCGATTTCATGCGATTGACTGCGTCAGCCACCGAATCAGAATAGGGGCCGTAATAATGGGGCCGATATCCAAGATCCTCAAGATTGCCGGTGAGAAGTCCGAGGAAATAGATCGTCTTTTGCAATTTGGTACGACCTCTCACTGTGCCACCTAGAGCGAGGAGTGATAAGTGGGTGAAATCGTAGGGGTTCACAGATTCAACTGAGGTTGAATAGGCACTAATCGTTCTGAGATCAACTCTTTAATTGGCGGCGAGATCTTATTTAGTATTCTAGTGCGGTCTGCGTGTTCCTGCCAGCTGACGGGCGCATAGACCTCTACAAACTCATCCGCTAATCGCTCGTTAATCGATGAAAAGAGAACTGATTCATCCTCGAATTTACCAGGCAACACTGGCCCCTTGTAGACGAGGATGCTTGCTTCGTCGTTGCGCGACGCTTCACGTACAGATTTGATCTGGTAACTGTGGACGATCACATGGTCACTGTCGACAGTCGTATTCAATTCCTCCGCGATCAGTTCTCCGATCGCCGACTCCAATTCACTCCTGATAGACGAGTTTTCTGGATCGCCAATATCCATAAGTTTTTCCCGTACATCTTCATTGAATTCCTTAACAGGCGAATAGTAAACTCGCTTCAACAGCTGCCGTTTCTGAAGTCTGTCCAGGATGTCTTTGCACTTCGTGCCGCGCTTGCCGTTGACGCCAAACGTCATCATAAAACGCGCGTCATCCCAGGTGAGATAGTTTCGAAAAAACTCCGGGCTATTATCGAACGCATACAGTTTCCGTAACGCTCTTATTTGATCTTTTTCAATTCCGAGGCCAATTGCACGAATAATCATCTGATCCGTAATCAACCGAATCTTGTGGCGATAAACCATGCTAGTGAGGTAATACTTCGCCAGAACAAACTGTTCAACGGCGTGGATTCCGTCGTGCCGAATCATAAGCTGCTTTTGCTCGTCAATCTGCTCGGAGATCAGAGATCGCTGCAGTTGATGGACATCAAATACGCCGTAGTTTACCCCGCAATAGTGACTGTCACGGAGGAGGTAGTCTTGTTTGTCCGCGTCCAGGGGCCCAGACACTATGGATCGTAAGATCGGTTCGCCGTAGCCCTCAGAAAGAAGCTGTGCGATCTCTTCGCACTTCGTCTTGCCAAGTACATCCACCAGCGGAGCGTGATTACGAATTAGGTGTCCCGTGATGACTTCATGTATCTTTTCACGCTTCAACTCAGTCGGAAGTTCGTCTCTGTTCGCGAACCTTTCTAAAACTGTCTCCGAGACATGACTGAACGGACCGTGCCCGATATCGTGGAGAATGGCCGCCTCACGGACAAAGCGATGCTCAGAGTCATCGAGGCCGAGCTCTTCGGCCATCTGACCTGCGACGTGGGCGACGCCGAGAGTATGGTCGAACCGAGTGTGGAGCGCGCCTGGGTAGACGAACGACTCCATCGCAAGCTGCCGAATTCCTCGTAGCCGTTGCAAAACGTCCGTGTTAATTAACTTTAGTTCGCCTTCGTTGAATCGAACGAAGTTGTGAACCGGATCTCTGAGCTTTGTGAGAGGCATAATGGCGTGTATAGCCGGGCGCGATCAGATCATGAATTGGCGACTGCCGTGAACTGGAGACAATTCGATGACGGAGCGATCCTCGTTTTAGAGTCAGCCAACACGATCACAATAACGAGTTTATCAATGTTCCAATTTTCCCCCCGGCATCCATCAAACCGGCTACCGCCGCCGATTTCTCGACCCCTGACCAAAGTCGCTGGATAATCGTTTTGTCGGGCGCAGATTTGGCCAATTGATCTTTGATGCTCTCTATGTCGGCAGCGATATCGAGTTTGAGATCATCGGGAAGGGTCGTGGAAGAAGAGATAGCTTGCTTGAACTCCGAAAGCCTCTGATGGAGCAATTCGAACTTAGCATTTACGATGTTACCGTCGCCTAAGGTAATTACGTTGCTACCGGTGGCATTGATGTTGATGCCTGCGTAACGTTCCGTCTGCTTGAAATCGGACTCCTCTTCGAACTTATCAATACCCCGAGCGGCGATCTGGTACCACGTCACTTTCGATGGAACCGTCCCGCCTCGGACCTTGACCGTCTTCTCGATCTCAAACGTCTTTACCCAATCTTGATCGATCAGGTAGGTGAGATTGGACATCACCTGCGCCTGGCTCAGGCCAAAGCGCTCCTTCAATTCTCTCTTGGCGTCGCTGATTTTTAGAGCAGATCCCTTTTTGCCTAGAACACTCGTCGCGCCTGCGTTACGCTCATAAAAATATCGCAGTATCTGCTTTCTAATTTCGTCGTTGGGGTTCACTGGAGGGAGCAGGTCTTTAGCAATTACGTTGGCTGATGATCACCTGACGATTTCCTCGGCGCGGAGATGCGTTACTGGCAAACCGGTGCGCAAGGTAATCTCTTCCGCGACGATCTTTCGATGACAGGTGCTGTAGTCCCTCTCGTAGCAGAGTAAGCACGTGTTCTCCTTAGACGCGACGTCGACGACTGTTTGGAGAGACTCTACTTGTTTCAGAAGGAACCTACGGTAGCGCTTGAAGATTTGCGGCGTGTATTCACCTGCTTCCTTCATTGCAGCCATCTGGTCCGGAGGGGTACCAAGTTTGGGATCGTGCAAGTAGCGGATGCCTCTACGTTTGCATGCGGCTGCCAGTTTGTTCTTGGAGAAACCCGGTTTTCGGCTCTGGGGTCGATACCGAATATCGAAGAGAACCTCCACGGAAGCAGCCTTAAGTTGGCGGAGAAAATCCGGCAGTGACAAACCCTCATAGCCTGCTGTGAATAATGATATTTTGCGACGGCGACTCACAAGACAGAGGTTGAGCCAGTTTCCCGTCGGCGGCAATCGTGGAATCAAAGAATTTGCCGTTAGCATTGAAAACCGTGGCGTCTGATCACGAAATAATGTACAACCTGAGCGGTGGATCGTCCCGCGATTTTCACAATCGGCCATTCCGACCGGACGTTGGAAGAGTTCGTTGAGACATTGTGCAAATTCCAAATCTCGGTCGTAGTCGACGTTCGAACAAAGCCGGTAAGCGGCAGACACCCTCAGTTCAGTCGAGCCGTCCTCGAAAATCGATTACCGCACGAAGGCTTACAATACTTGTATCTCGGGGAAGGACTTGGCGCTTTTCGAACAGAACCAGAGGCGCTGAATTCGGCTGGCCAGGTATGGTATCGCAATGTGCGAAATTTAGCCTCGTTTAAGACTGATGTCGAAAGAGTGCAGTCCGGCGCGCGAAAAGGATATCGTTTGGTTCTCATGTGCGCTGAAGGCGACCCTCATAACTGCCATCGGTTTCCAATGATCGGGTATCAACTTGCACGCGACGGATTTGAAGTGCAGCACATCCTTCGCGACGGAACAGTAAGGACTCATGCAGAACTCGAGGCTGAGATGCTCGAGGAGTTTGTCGACAAGGTGCCGGAATCGAATTTATTTCAGCCTGACGTTGATCACAACCAGCGACTAGAAGCCGCCTACGATCAGCTTAATCTACGTATCGTACGAAAACTAGCTGGCAAGGATCGCCACTTTGATGCCGACGAGCCTTCTTAACAGCCATTTGGGCCTCCGTAGTCAAGGCATGTTTCAGTCGACGATCCCCGTATTTGATGCGCTTAGGCTACAATCAAGTCAGCAAGGGCCTCGCGGGCGAAACCGGGCAAGCAGAAGGTGACTTTAGCTCGTGCCGCCTCAATCATGGCGTCGCCGTCCAATTGTGTCCTTTTCAACCTCATCGTTTGTCTCCATAGCGTCGCAACTGCTTCCTCACTGGACATTAAATCAGGCATGTCGGCAAGGTGGACAGGGACTGGTCGTTTTTCTGAAGCGCGCTCATCTTTTTTAGGATTGATGTTGTGCGCGAAAGCCACGCTGGGAGCCCTTCCAGGAGGACCGGTTCGCAGAACGAGAGTGGTATTTGGGGCGCGCCGAGTTCGAGGCATGTCGGGAAGATTTGCAAATCCAAGAACGTAATTCATGTGCTTCCCATCCGGTAGATGCCACCGCAATCCTAGCACTAACGCGTCATTCGGGGGGCGGATCTGGGCTGTAAGGTCAACGCATTCCCAAACTCGGGTCCCACATAAACCCTGGATCAGCCGAATGACTTCATCCGGCGAATTAATTTCTGGAAAAATGATGTATACACCTTCGGATTTTGCACACGCTGCTGCAAGCAACACATTTAGGGGCATAATTTCTCGCTCGCCCAAATTATTTCCTAAGACCGTAACGCCCTGCAGCCCGGCGATGTCTCCTCGCTTAGCAAAATTTCGGGCAAAGGCGCATCCCACCTGCTCGGTTTTCATCCAGTTGATGAACAGCTGCTGATAGTCGTCCATTCTCTATCTCGAGGATCCTGGGGGCAAAGGCGACGCGTTTGACCTTACGCGATGCTAATTGTTTCCGAAGAGACCGGTTATTCGATCCAGCTCACATCCAGCGGGCCGTTCGCCGGGCGGAAAATCCTGCCGATCTTAAAGCGGAGTTTTCGAACAAAACTCCACCGGCCTCGGCGATCTACGGATCTGTGACTGGATCCGACAATGATCGTTGCATGGCCTGCGCGGATACAGACTTGTGTTCCGTTCGCCCATAATTCCTCAACGTCAGATGGAGAGCTAAGAAATTCCTCTCGCGTAAATATCCGGCAATGGGCGTGTATTTTCGATTTCTCCAGCTCTCTAGGAGCGTTTTTTATTGCGGACGGCGAGTGTTTGATGGCGACCGAATGCTTACTCATGGGAGGACATCTTGCCTCTGGGAGGGGTTAGCATGTTTTCGTAAATATATACGCAAAACTGCCTGAGTTTGGCCGTGCTGCCATGGGAAGCAAGCAAAATTCGGCACCACCCGAATCGTTGGTCCGTATCGACTTCGCCCTACCGTCCTCACGGCCCGGCCGGCGGCGGAGGGGTGGGCGGGCCGAGGGGCCGCCGGTATCGACGATGCGGCGGGCGTTTTTGTAGTCGGCGTAGAAGCTGGTGCCGCTGTTTTTGAATTGCTCGATCAGGCCGTCGATCCGGTCGTTCAGGATCATGTCGGCGCGGGCGAACTCGGTGTCGAGCATCTCGGTGGCGGTGCTGATCTTGACCCGGGCGACGCGCGGGGAACCGATCACGGCGACGTAGGCGCTGATCCGGGTCTGAAGGGCGGTCAGGGTGGCGGCGGTGATGCCGAAAGGAGCGAGCGCGGCGATGTTCGTGTTCGCCAGGTCGTGGATCTGCTGGGCGATGTCGTCGCGCTGGTCGTCCCGGGCGCGAGTGAACGTGCTGAAATGCCTCCTGGTCCAATCCATCTATCGAAAGCCGCTTATGATCGAACTTGGCTGGCGCCTCGCTCACGTGCCCGGGCGATCTTGAAATTACAGAAGCCTCTCGCTTCTTCTTATCCCGACCCAAAATCATCTATCGTAAGCGGCTTACGATAGATGCGCCGACTCACGGACTCTGATGGAGCTTGAGAAGTTTCCGAAGTCTGCGACTCCGAGGAGGCCAGGGACCTCCAGCCTTCTTGGCGGCGCGTTTGGCCTCGCGAATCGCGACCATTTGTTTGGCGTGAGAGCGGGTCAGTTCACGACGGCTCGCGAGGCCGCCGCGTTTGCCAATGCGGGCAAGATAGTCTCGAACTGGATCTCGGGCTTCACTCATTCTGAGAACTTTGAGGACTGGTTTCGGCGCAATCATGCATCGTAAGTGGCTTACGATGCAAGGCTGAATCGAATCGGAGGCTTCTAAAAGAAGTTAGCAAAGGAAGCGAAGGTCAGAGTCTTAGTTATCTTTGTTTCCTTGGTCACTCGCGCACCGCGCTCGCGCCAGCCACCCTAGCTGCGTTACTGCCTGCCCGCGCCGTTCCCCGCGGCGCGTGTTCTGTAAATGAAGATGGGGATCCCGGGCGAAAGGAAAACGCGGAGACATTGAAATGCTAAAATGTCTAACCGCAGCGCTGCGTCGCCGCGTCAGACAAGAATCAAGGAGCGGCGGTTTAAAACCGCCGTTTTGTTTGGTTCGGCGATTGAAAATCGCCGCTCCTTGGTTATGAAGCCGTGCTTTGCCGGCAGGCGCGGACGGTGTTCGCCATCAGCATCGCGATCGTCATCGGGCCGACGCCGCCGGGCACGGGAGTAATCGCGGACGCTTTTTCGGAAACTTCGGCGAACGCAACATCGCCCACGAGCTGATAACCGCGCTCCATCGTTGGATCATCGACGCGGTTAATGCCGACATCGATGACGACCGCGCCATCGCGGACATGTTCGGCGCGGACGAACTCCGGCTGGCCGATCGCAGCGATGAGGATGTCGGCCGAGCGTGTGATCTCGGCCAGACGTTGGCTCCGTGAATGCACGACGGTCACGGTCGCATCGCCGCCTTTGCCTTTCCGCATGAGCAAAAGCGCGAGCGGTTTTCCGACGATCATGCTGCGGCCCAGGACGACGACATGCGCGCCGGCAATTTCAGTTCCGCTTTCAATGAGTAATCGCTGACAACCGAGCGGTGTGCACGGGACGAAGCCAGAGTCGTCGCCGAGCGTAAGTTTCGCGATGTTCACCGGATGAAATCCGTCGACGTCTTTTGCCGGATCGATGGCGCGAATGATCGCGGCCTCGTCGATGTGCTTCGGCGGCGGCGATTGAACGAGGATGCCGTGGATGGCCCGATCGTTGTTCAAGTCGCGGACGCGAGCCAGCAATTCGTCCTGGATGGTGTCGGCCGGCAACTCGAGTTTCAACGAATGCAGCCCGAGATCGCGGCACATCTTGTCTTTCGAACGGACATAGGCACGCGAGGCGGGATTGTCGCCTACGAGGACGACGGCGAGACCGGGCGTCCGGCCGCTTTTCTTGAGCTCGGCAATTTCGCCGCGCAGCTCTGCGTAAACTTTTTCGGCAATGGCGCGGCCTTCGATGAGATGGGACATGGCGATCCTAGGGTTGCTCCACCAAACTCATCATCGCATTCTGCAAACGCAATCGCTCGGCCTCGAATTGTTCGGCGCTCTCGATCGGCGGAATTGCGATCGGCGCGCCCAGAATCGCCCGCAGTTTCGCGAACGGCCGCGGCACCACGAAACGGTCCCAGCTTTTTAACCGCCAGCAGCTGGAATACTCCATGTGGATCGGCACCACGGGCGCGCCGCTTTTTTGGGCGAGAAAGACAATGCCCTGGCTGGCTTGATAGACCGGCCCGCGCGGACCGTCGGGCGTGACAAGAACGTTTCCGTTCGCGGACAGAGTATCGACGAGCTGGCGCAACGCGATCACGCCCTTGCGAGAACTGGAGCCGCGAATCGTGCCGTAGCCCGAGCGTTCGATGAAAATCGCAATCAAGTCGCCGTCGCGGCTCGCGCTGATGAGTCCATAGCTCTGTCGAGTCGGGAAAGAGGGATCGAAAACGCGCGGCAGCATGAGTAGCCGGTTATGCCAGATCGCGAAAATGACCGGTTGATTGCGGACGAAAGCGACCACGCCGTTCGGATCTTCCACCTGCAAACGCAGGGTCCGAGCCCAGAGGCGATACAACCCGAAGCCGAGCGCGATCAAGACGCGCGCGCGCCAGCTATCGAGCTTCACTTTGGTTCTGGTTGCGCCTCGTCATTGCGCCAGCGATAGGCAGCAGGATTCGGCAGGCCGATCTGATCCAGAATGCGCCAGACGACGGTGTCGGTCACGGCGTCTACCGAATTCGGCCGGCTGTAAAACGACGGGATCGCCGGGAGCATGATCGCGCCGGCCTCCAGAAGCGTGACCACATTCCGCGCGTGAATGAGGCTCCACGGTGTTTCGCGCGGGACCAGGATCAGCTTCCGGCGTTCCTTCAAAAAAACGTCAGCGGCGCGCAAAAGCGCGGTATCGCTGCAACCCGAGGCGATCCGGCCGAGCGTGGCCATCGAACAAGGGACAATGACCATCGCATCGAATCGCGCGGAGCCGCTCACGAAGGGAACGTTGAGATCGTTCTCCGCGTGTTCCCGCGCGCCCGACGGAACAACCAGTTGGTCGACCTCCTGAGCGGCGACTTGTTTCGCGTGGCCGCTCATCACGAGGTGGACCTCGTTCGCGGCGCAATCGATCTGCGCGAGCAAGCGTTGCAGATAAATCGTCCCGCTGGCGCCGGTGGCGGCGATCACCAGTTTCATGGGCCTAACCAATCACATTCGGCGCCGGAACACCATTTGCGTTTGATAATATCCCGAAGTACGCGCAATTAGTGACCGCATGATCAAGCGGCTTCTCCACACGCGTTATCGCGTCACCGACCTGGAAAAAACGGTCGGCTTTTACCGGGACGTTCTGGGGCTCGAGGAAACGCGGCGGCACACTTCGGGTCGCGGCTCGCAATTGGTTTTCTTCAAGGCGCCGGGGAGCGAGGAGGAAATCGAGATCTGCAAATTCGACCAGAGCGGCCCCGTGGTCGTGGGTCCCGATCTGACGCACCTCGCCTTCGAGGTCGATGACATGGAGGCGTTCGCGCGCGAGGCGGCGAAGAAGGGATATCCGCTCTCCGACGGCCCGCACCGGCACGGGAAAGATGGAGCGATCGCATTCATCGATGCGCCGGAAGGCTACGAGATCGAATTGATCCAGCGCGGCTCTGACGAATAGCCGGTAAAACCAAGCCGCTTGCGCCAACAAAAAATCTGCCTCTAAATTGCTGCCCGTGAAACGCCGACACGAAACGCTCGCTTACTTTTGCCTCATCGCGCTGGCGTTTACTTCGTCGGTCGCGGCGAAGAAACACCAGTTCAAAACGACCCGACCGATGGAGGTGCCGGATGGTATTTCCGAGACCCGGAAAGCCGAGCCTGTCGCGCCACCGCCCGGTTCCGTTTCCAAAATTCCGCCGGCGACACGAGCCGCTTCCGTAATGGTGATCGACGCGCGGACCGGTGAAATTTTTTACGAGAAAAATGCCGACGCTCCGCGGCCGGCCGCGAGTACCCAAAAACTGCTGACAGCGTTAATCGTCGCGGACCGCGGCTACCTGGATCGACCGGTCACGGTGGAACCGGTCGACACCATGGCGGAGCCGGTGAAGTTGAACATCCGGCCGGGTGAAACCTATACCCGGATCGAGCTGCTCCGGGCGTTGCTGGTGAAAAGTCCGAACGACGTGGCGCGTTGTCTCGCCCGCGATGCCGGTGGCAGCGTTGAGGCTTTCGCCGAGCTGATGAACCAGAAAGCGCGCGAGTTGGGCGCCACCCATTCCCATTTCGTGAACCCCAACGGCCTGCCCATGCCGGGCCAGTATTCTTCCGCGCGCGATTTGTCGATCATCGCCAAGGCCGCTTACGCGAACGGAACGATCCGCTCCATCGTTTGCCTGCCCCACCTGGTGTTTCGTTATGCGAACGGGCGGCTCCGGGAGCTGGAGAATACGAACAAAGTTTTGAAACGGCTCGCCTACTGTAACGGGATGAAGACCGGCTACACGGAGGCCGCCGGACATTGCCTGATCGCGAGCGGCACCCGGCCCGGACGTGACATCATTGTCGTCGTGCTCGGTGACAGTAAATCCGGCGTGTGGCAGGACGCGTCTGCGCTTCTTTCGTGGGGCCTTTGGATGTAGCGCGAATCAACGCGCTGGCGTGTCACTAGGGACTGCCGGCCGCGTTCACCCGTAGCAAAGGCGACGGGACGAGGGCGGGGTTCCGTGCTGGATCGCGCGGGCCTTCCGCCGGGATATCTTCCGGGCCTTCGGCCGGAGGCGCCGGCTCGTTCAAATTCGAAGTGGTATCGGCGCTGGCGAGCCGCGCGGAATTCATCTCGCGGAGCGTGGTGCGTTGCGTCGTCTTGGTGGTTTCGCAGGCGGCAAGGAGAGTGATGGCGAGCAAACCGGCGGTAATTTTCGTTATCATTTTGTTTGAACTCGGTAAGGCTTAAGACGGGATTCTCCCGACGGTCTTTATAATTACTATATTTCCCTCCCGCTTGGCAAGAACGATTTTTGCGAGTCGCGACGCATTTTTGCGAAAGCGCCTTTTCCTAGGTAAACCGGCCCAAAATTGCCCCTAGTTTCTGCCTGGTGGCCGCCGGCCAAAGTTTCCGGTCGGTAACCAGGGCCGTGTCCAACGCCCGATGCTCGGGCCAGTTCGCTTCGGCGGGGATTCGGGGGATCGCTTCGGCCAGAATCTTCTTCGCGGTGTCAGCGTTCGCGATCAGGTGCTCGAAGACGGTTTGGGCCGAGACCGGCTCTTCTTCTACCTTCCAGCAATCGTAATCGGTAATCATCGCCAGGGTCGCGAGCGCGATCTCGGCTTCCCGCGCCAGTTTCGCTTCCGGCACGTTGGTCATGCCGATGACGTCGAAGCCGTGGCGGCGATTCAATTCGGATTCGGCGCGCGTCGAAAATGCCGGGCCATCCATCTTCACGTAGGTGCCGCCATTGTGTACGGTCACGCCGATCGCACGGGCCGATTCCGCCAGAATATTTCGCAGGCCGGCTGAGATCGGATCGGCGAAAGCGATGTGGGCGGCAATGCCGTCGCCGAAGAAAGTGTGATCGGCGCGCTGGCTGGTTCGATCGAAAAACTGCGAGGGCAGGAGCACGTGGCGCGGCGCGTATTGCTCCTGCAAACTGCCGACAGCGGTGACGCAAATAATCCAGCGAACATTGAGCGAGCGCAGGGCGTAAATGTTGGCGCGATGATTCAGCTCATGCGGGAGCAACCGATGCCCGCGACCGTGCCGCGGCAGGAAATAAACCTGCCGCCCGTGCATGCGACCCCCGATGACGGCGTCGGACGGTTCGCCGAACGGTGTTTTCACCCGTTGCTCGGCCGGATTCTCCACGCCCTCCATCTGATAGAGGCCGCTTCCGCCGATGATGCCGATTGCGGGTGTATCTTGATTCATCGTTCAGGAAAAGTAGCGCAAGCTTCCGGCGTGCGACCCGGTCAAGGCAAGCCGCAAGGTTGTTAAAGTCGATTTTATTCGCGCGCGCCTTGGGGTTTCGATTCAATCATCCAAATATGAAATCGTCTCGTTTCATTGCGCCGATCGCGATCGCATCTTTTCTCGCGTCCTGCACTGCCCCGGAAGTCGCACCGAGTCTTAATCGGTCCACCACGGCTCGGGAGAGCGCGGCGTTCTCCCAGCCGCCTCAGGATCGGCCCGGTCTCGGAACAAAATGGGGCGAGACCCGAATTTCGCGCGTGGCCTCGACGGCATTCGAGCGCGCGAGCAAGCAGCCGCTCGCAGTCGCCGCCATTAATTATAACGATGCTGCCGGAATCCGCGCCATGGCTGGGGCGGTGGAGTGGCGCCGCGGGTGGCCGCTCCTGCGCAGTCCAGCCGGGAGTTTGATTTCCGTTGGCTTGCGCGATCAAAGCGGAAAATTTCTGCCGGGGCTCAGTATCGGCGATCGGTGGTTTGTGGCCGGCGAGGAGGGCCGGCGCTACTCCATCGTCGTTCGCAATCGAAGCGATCTGCGTTTGGAAATCGTTCTTTCCGTGGACGGGCTCGATGTCATCGATGGGCGCACGGCCTCGTTTGGAAAGCGCGGCTACCTCATTGATCCATACCGCCAACTTGTGGTGGAAGGTTTTCGGCAAAGCACAGAGGCGGTGGCGGCATTTCGTTTCGGACCCGTGCGGGAATCGTATGCAAATCAGAAATACGGCGATACCCGCAATGTCGGCGTGATCGGAATCGCTATCTTTAACGAACGCGGCACGAATCCCTGGACCGACCGCGAGGTGAAAAAGAGGTTGAAGGCCGATCCGTTCCCGGGTCGCTTTGCCACGCCGC
>QHNH01000032.1 GCA_003218375.1 Verrucomicrobiota bacterium
ACGTGATCAAGGTTGCGGCTGATGAAAATCTCACGGTTCCTGAACTTGGGGCGGTTATTGAAGAAGCGCACCGCAAGCACCTCAAGGTCGCCGTCCACGCCGTCGACAAGACCAGCATCCAAACCGCCATCGATGCCGGCGCAGATTCCATCGAGCATGGCAACGAGACAACTGACGCGCAACTCAAGCAGATGCACGACAAAGGCATCTTTTTCGACTTTACACCCACTTCCTATGGCGACTTTTTTACAAAAATTGTCGATGGAACTATTGCGATGTCTCTCAAGCTGCGACCTGAGCGTCGAGGTTCCGATGAGCGCACCCGGCAGCGCTACAACGATCTGGCGCAGCAGCTTTTGAAGGGAGCGGAATTTCCAGACGCGTCCGATGAGAGCAGGGATCGGGTGTACGACAGCTTGGTTCAGCGGGTGTTGAAGTCGGGCGTGAAGTTTGCGGCGGGATCCGACATGGGCTGGTTCTACCCCGGAAAAACACGCGGCGAGGCGTCGATATCAAGATTTCCGACTTTGCATAAAGCCGGGATGCCCTCCCTCGACGTGATTCGTGCCATTACGACCAACGCCGCGGAAATGTTAGGCTGGCAGGATCGCGTAGGCGCTATTGAGCCCGGGAAATTTGCTGATCTCGTAGCCGTTGCCGGAGATCCGATCGCCGACATTACAGAATTAGAGCGAGTTCGATTCGTAATGAAGGGCGGGCAAGTAGTGAGGAATGACCTTACGTCACATTGAGATACCATCCGACGCATTCGAACAACTCCGCCTAACGAGAGTAACTCAATGAAACGAATACGAACCTTCCTATTGGTGGCGCTAACCACCTTTACCGCCGGCGCCCTGGGACAAGAGACAAGGAGCGTCGCGACGCCCAGCGCTACCACGCTGCCACAGTCGCAGCAGCCACCGGCTGTCCGTGTGGTTGACCTGAAGGCGTCCGACGGCACCATCCTGAAGGCGAGCTACTTTGCCGCGGCAAAACCCGGTCCTGCTGCTTTGTTGTATCATCAGAGCAACCGGACGCGTAAGGAGTGGGATATGGTCGCCCGCCAACTCGCGGCCGAGGGAATCAACACATTGACCGTCGATGTTCGCGGGCACGGCGAAACCGGTGGGCAAGAAAGCCGCGGTGAGGTAAGAAAGAAGCAATGGCCTCTCGACCTTGACGCGGCGTTTCAATACTTGATCTCCCAGTCGGGAGTAAAGCGCGATGTCATAGGCATCGGAGGCGCAGGCGTAATCGGCGTTGAAAATTCCGTCGAAACGGCGCGCCGGCATTCCGATCAGGTAAAATCGCTGGTGCTACTTTCTGGAGAAACATCTCGCGACGGGTTGCAATTCTTGCGACAAGCGTCGCAACTGCCAGAGCTGTTCGTCGTGGCCGACGCCGACGAATACGCTCCCATCGTGGAAGCGATGGAACTGCTCTACATCACTGCCTCAAGCCCAGGCAGGAAATTCGTGCACTACTCCGCGTCGCACGAAGCGCCCTGGCTTTGGTATGAACCCTTTGATATCGGCAAAGTTCCCGCCAATGGGGGACACGGAACCGACATGTTCAAAGTCCATCCCGAACTTCCCGGCATCCTCGTGGACTGGTTTGTGACCACGCTGATCAAAACACCAGGTCACGCGCCGGCCGATACCGTAGCATCCGCGGCAATCCTCAATCAGATCGAGATGCCCGACGGAGTTGCGCAGGTCACGCAACAATTAATTGAAGCTCGCCGAAAAGATCCCCAGGTGCAGCTGTTCCCGGAAATTACGGTCGACATCGTAGCCTCGGGCCATTTGCGCCAGGGCGATGCGAAGACGGCAATTGAAATCTTCAAGCTCAACCTGCTGGCTTATCCCGATTCTGCCGACGCGCACAGCAATCTTGCCGACGCCTATTTGAAGAATGGACAGAAAGACCTGGCACGGCAGTACGCCGAGAAGGGGTTGGCCCTCCTGGATTCTCACGCCGCGCCTGCCTCATCATGGTCTGATACAGAACAGCGGCGCGGTGAGATTCGTAAGGACGTGGAGCAGGTCCTCAAAAAGTTAAGTCAATGAACGCAATCAATGGCGTACGACAGTTATCTGTCCTAGCGACTTGTCTGACGAGCATCGTGCTCACCGCGTCGGCTGACGACCTTCCACGGAAAACGAAAATGCCGCGCGAGAGCTACCCAGAAGTTGACGTTATTTACGATTTCGTTACCGCGCCGGATGGCAAGCGACTAAGGACCATCATCACCAAGTCGCACAACGCGACCGCGAAATTGCCGGTGATTTTTGTAGCCGGCTGGCTTAGCTGCGATTCGGTTGAAGCGCCGGAAGGGACTAAGGATACGGCGGGTCTGGCATTTCGAGAGCTCGCGCAGCTACGCGATTTTTGTTTATTCCGGGTGGATAAAGAAGGCGTCGGCGACAGCGAAGGTAATTGCGCAGAAAACGATTTCGCATCTGAGCTCGCAGGCTATCGCGCGGCGTTTCGTTCGCTGAAGAAGTACGACTTCATCGACCCGAGCAAAATCTACATTTTTGGAGTCAGCAACGGTGGCGGATTCGCGCCGCTGGTTCCCGAAACTGACGCCGAACAAAGCCAGGTGCACGGTTACATCGTGGTGGGCGGCTGGGTAAAGACCTGGTTCGAGCATATGCTCGAGATCGAGCGGCGCCGCTTTGGCTTGATGGGCAAATCGCCCGGAGAAGTGAACGATCGAATGAAGCTCGTCGCTAATCTTTATCATGACTGGCTGATCAAGAACAAAGCCATCGACGTCATTCTGCGAGAAAAGCCTGAGCTAACCGACCTTTGGCCTGAAGGAAAAGATCACGCGCATCTCTATGGGCGTCCGCTCGCATTCTATGAGCAGCTGCAAAGACTGAATCTTGCCGCTGCATGGTCGCGGGTAAGAGTGCCGGCTCTCATTCTGCACGGCCAGTTCGACTGGATCATGACCCGGGAAGATCACGAACTAATCGCGCAGTATGTGAATGCCAACCGTCCGGGAGCAGCGCGCTTTCTCGAAGTTCCTGAGATGGGACACACCTTTCAGCATTACCTGAGTTTCACCGACGCGTTTCATGGCAAGGAAGCTCCCTTCGATCCTAAAGTCGCGACGCTGTTGATCGACTGGTTAAGAGGACAATAAGCGAGAAGGGTTATGTCATTGCTGGCTTATCTTCGTGATCACGATTTTTTGCGCAGCCGGCGCGGTTCTTCTCATCGGATGCACCAATCTCGCCGGCATATCACTGGCGCGCGCCGGAGCGCGGCAACGCGAACTGGCGGTGCGAACGGCGCTCGGCGCGACGCGCGGCCAGCTTACCCGTTTGTTGTTGGCGGAAAGCTTCATCGTGGCGCTGATCGGCGGCTCGTTAGGCCTGTTCCTCGAAGTTTGGGGCCAGGGCGCTCTTCTTCGTCTCGTCCCGACGGACTTGCCGAGGATCGAGAATTTCTCGATCGATTGGCAAGTGTTTGCCTTCGCGGGCCTCGTCACTTTGATCGCATCGTTGGTCTGCGGCCTCATCCCGGCGTGGTTGCTTTCGCGTTCCGACCTGCGCGATGCACTCGTGGCCATCGTGCTTGCCCTCGTTCTGCTTGCAAATGCCGGGTTGCTCTTTCGCAGTTTCGCGCGTCTGAACAGCGAACAGCCGGGATTCGCTGCTTCCGATCTTCTCACCGTGCGGCTCTCTTTGCCGCAGACGACCTACACCGATCGCGCCGCCCTTATTCAATATTACGAAAAACTTCAGCCGCGCCTGCTCGCTTTGCCGGGGATACAAAATGTCGGCCTGGTGTCGCTCCTGCCGCTCGCTCCCAAGAGCCAATCGACGATTCCGTTCACCCGGCCCGATCGGCCGCCGGCAAAACGAGAGGACACGCCGTCGGCGAATTATCGAATCGTCAATCCGGATTATTTTCGCGCGATGGGAATTCCACTTTTGAGCGGCCGTTATTTTACCGAGGAAGATAATGGTGACCGGCCACCGCTTGCGATCGTCAGCGCGGTTTTGGCCGCTAAATATTTTCCCGACCGCTCACCGATCGGACAGCGCTTGATGATTGACGATACCGATGCCGAGCCGCGAGTGGTCGAGATCATCGGCGTCGTTGGTGCGGTAAAACAAAGCAATCTGGAAACGCCGGCGAAGGCCGACATTTACCTGCCGTTGCGCCAGGTACCAAAGGACGGTGTGCCGTGGATGCGCTACAGCACGTATTGGATCGTGAAGACTTCAGCTGCTGCGCCGGGGCTCGATCATCTGGTGCGCGCGGAAATCCGGAAGGTCGATGCCGATGTGGCGGTGGGTGCAATTCGGCCTATGACTGAGGTGATGATGGCAGCGCTGGCCTCGCGCCGGTTTAGTTTGTTATTGGTCGGCTCCTTTGCGGCGGCCGCTTTGTTTTTGGCTGCGGCCGGATTGTATGCGGTGATCTCGTATGGAATTCAGCAACGGACCAGGGAGATCGGCGTGCGCCTCGCGCTCGGCGCCACCCACCGGAGCATCCTAGGGATGATTCTCCGCGAAGGCGCTCTGCTTCTGGGCACCGGCCTTGTAGCCGGCATCGCTGTTGCACTGATGATGGCGAAACTGGTCGCGAACCAAATGTATGGAGTCAGCGCGCGCGACCCGTTTAGTTTTGTCGTCGTCAGTGTCCTGTTGGCGACAATTTCACTCCTGGCCTGCTGGATCGCCGCCCGCCGCGCCCTGAAGGTCGATCCAGTAATCGCGCTTCGATCTGACTAAACGGATTCAGGCCGCGAAATCGAAACGGGCGCCGGAACGCGCGCGCGCAGCTTTTTCATAAACCGCCACCGCGGCGACCGCGTCTTCGATGGCGACGCCGGTGCTGTCGAAGACAATGATTTCGTCATCGGAGCTGCGGCCTTGCTTGCGGCCGGCAACGATCTCGGACAACTCGGCGTAGACATCTTCCTTTCGCATCAAACCCTGGGCGATGGCGTGGTGGGTATCGCCGATGGTGCAGGATTGCTCGAGGCTGTCGGCAACGACTTTGGCGGACGCCATCAGCGCCGGATCGATCTCCTGTTTGTGAGTGTCATCCGCCCCGACCGCGGCGATGAAGGTTCCCGGAACGACCTCTTCTTTGCGCACGAAGAATTCGGTCGCCGTGGTGCAGGTCACGAAAACGGCGCTGTGCTGAAGGGCTGGCCCGAGATCGCGGACGGGTTCGATCTCGAGTTCTAATTCGTTACTCAGTTTGATCGCGAAGTTCTGGGCCGCGGCCTGGTCCAGATCGAAGACGTAAATTTTCCGAAGAGGAAGAACCGCGCAGAGCGCCCGGAGCTGTGCCGCGGCCTGCTGACCGCAGCCGCAAATCGCGGCGGTGGAAGAATTCGGCCGCGCCAAATATTTCGCCGCCACCGCGGATGCGGCGGCGGTGCGTTTTATCGTGATGTCGATCGAATCAAGAACCGCCAGCGGCGAACCGTTCTCGCCGTCACATAACAGGATCAGGCCTTGAATTGTGGGAAGCGCCACTGCGGTTCTGTTGCGCGGGAAATTCGTATTGAGCTTCGCGACCAGATAGGTCCTGTCGTGCGGCAAGAGCGCCGCTTTGATGTGCAAGCCGCCGCCCGGCGCTTTCACGCCGAGAATGCCGGCGGGCGGGACCTTTCCTTCGCCCTGCATTCGGAACGCTTCCTCCACCGCGTCGATGCACTCCGGCAAGGTCAGCAGTTGCTCCACTTCGCTTCGGCGGAGCAGCAAAGTCCCCTCAGTTTTCATTCGGCGCGCCGACCAGGCGAGAGATCTCGTCGCCGGTTACGGCTTCGACCGGGCTTTCTCCGCGGCGAAAAATCCGGGCGCCGTTGGAACCGCCCAGAGTTACCTTGCCATTCTCGACCCGCACCCACGCGCCTTCGCGCATGCCGAGCACGGGCGTTTCATTTTCCTCGAGGAATTGGAGGATGCGTTCTTCCTGCGTTTCGCCCATGTGCTTCGAAGTCGGATCGGGATCCTGAAAGTGCGGGCTGATCTGGAACGGGACCAGGCCCAGCGCATCGAAGGAGCGCGGCTGAACGATCGGCATGTCCTTCGTGGTCTTGATGGTCGGGCCGGCGACGTTCGAGCCGGCGCTGCTGCCGATGTAAGGCGTGCCATTCCGGATCCGCTGGCGAATCGGTTCGAGCAGCGCGAAATCCTGGAGCGCTTTCAGGAGCCGGAAGGTGTTGCCCCCGCCGATGAAAATTGCGTCCGCACTGGCCACGGCTTTTCGCGGATCATCCGCGCTGTGGGCGGAGTTCAGCTCGTAACCCATCGCGGCAAAGCGCGCCCTGGCTTTCGTCGCATAGCCGTCGCGGTCGTGCAAAGCGTAAGGAAAAAACAAAACCCGGCGCGCTGGGCCGAGGACATCCCGGATCGCTTCCTCGACGTGGTCGAGATAGCCGCGGCCGTGGAGGGTGGAGTTGCTCACCAGGAGAATATGCAAGTTCATTGTTACAGATATAACACAAAGATATAAGTATATACAAACGACGACTCAATCAACCAGATCGCTTCGATAGCCCGGCCTGCAACCAGTCGGAACCTGTCGGTCAGGGACGGGGCCGCGTATTGTCGTACACAGTTGGAAATTTTTGATCGATGCTCGCCTGGCTCGGGATCACGGGCGGTTGGCCGCTCAGGCTCGGGACGTAGGCGAAGACATACGGTTTATCGTCCTTGTGCCAGGCCAGCGCGGTGACAGCGCCTTCCGGGCAGCGATACCTTATGGTCGGAACCGTGGATGGTTCCGCCGCGGCTGCTTCCGTGGTCCAAGTGGCTGCGATCGACACGAGACATGCTTCCACTTCTTCCGGCGCGAATTTCAGCGATGCACCCAGGGTTGCTTTGATGAAACAGGCATAGCGCGCGATGCCGTTATAGTAGCCGATTCGCACCGTCAAAGTTCCCCCGAAATCGTACTCCCACGCGCTTTCAACGTGGAACCCGCCGATCAAAGCCTGGGCGAACCGCTCTCCTGTAAGTTGCGCAGCAATCTGCTCTTTCGTCTGGGTAAGAATGTTCATACGTGATCGATATCATTCACATTTTCTTTCTGAAAAGAAGCCAGGAATCTCGGGATTCGCCAAGATTACCGACGTGGTGAAGAGTGCCGGCTCATGAGAAAAATCGGCCTCATCGCGATGATCGCCTGCACGGCGGCTATCGTCCGCGCCGAGCCGCTCCTGCCGACGGCCGATGGCACCACCTGGCAATACGAATCGACCGAGGAGCTGGGCGGTCCGGACGCGGCCGCTCCGACGACGGTAACAATATCGGTGAGCGTTGGCCGGCAGACTTTCGACGGCAAAGAATTCCTCAACTTCGAAACGAGGACCGACGACGTCGTCACTCGAACAGAATTGATGACGCTCGATGAACATGGGTTGGTCTGTCATGTTCGTGGCGGCAAGGATGGACGCATGGCCAGGCTCGATCCGCCGCAAACGCTTGTTCCCGCCACGATAAAAGTCGGCGATTCCTGGGAATCCGACGGCGAGGTGGCCGGGATGGAAATGCGGCAGCGTTTCGGAGTGGTGAGCCAGGAACAGGTCCGCGTGCCGGCCGGCAACTTCCGCGCGTTCCACATCCATTGTGAAGACGCGTCGGTTATGTCAGTCGCGCTCGATCGCTGGTTTTTTCCTGGCGTCGGATTTGTGAAAGAGACCACCTTGGTCCGGGGACCGACCGGTGGGTTGCTGCAACGGGTGACACTGGAATTGCAGAAACCGCCCGAGATTGTCGCCAAGCCTCAAGCGTCATCGTCCCCGACCGCGGCCCCGCCGCGTCAGACTCCAACGCCGCCCATCCGTGGCCCCGAAGTCCAGACCGAACCATCCCGTGCGGGCAAGAAGTTGAGCGTCGAAGTTTCCACCGATCCGGCCGGCGGAATGAAAACCGAATTCAAATCGGACGTGGAAAACATTTACGTCCGCTGGCATGGCCACGGTTTGCCCGAGCGTGCCCGGGTGCGAGTGGCCTGGGTCGCGGAAGATGTCGGCGATTTGGTGGAACCGAATTTCATCGTCGATGAAACTGAGAGCGTCGCCCCCGCTCCGGATGCGAGCGCGCGGTTTACCCTCGGCCGCCCGCCGGATGGCTGGGCCGAAGGCAAATATCGTGTCGAATTCTACGTGAACGACGAGTTGGAGGAGACGATCCGAGTATCGATCGTAAAATAATTCTCGTTAGGATTCCGAAATAATTGTCTTGAGTGCCTAACGATCATCTTGCTAATCCTTCGGGAACCGAAGGAGAAACATTATGATCAAACCTAGATTGACCCATCTCGGATTTTTCCGAGCACCCCTCGCAGTCAGTTTGCCGTTCGTCCTCGCGACCAACATTCTTGCCCAGAACCCGGCGCCTACGACGACTGAAACAAGAGCCACGGTCCGGTCGTTCAATGAAAACGGCACGGAGGAAGCCACCACCGAACGCGTGTTCGTGACCGGGTCGGCCATTCCGACCGCGGCGGAAGTGGGACCGAACCCGGTCCTCAACGTCACGCGCGACCTGATCAACAAATCCGGTGAGCGCAACACCGAGGAACTTCTCCGCAATCTTCCCGTGGCGAACGCGAACGGCGTCCCGGTTTCCAACAACGAGAACGGATCGAACACCGCCGTAGGCGCGGCGACAATCGCGCTCCGCGGTTTCGACGCCCGGGCAACGCTCATCCTCCTCGATGGCCGCCGCGTGGCGCCTTATCCCACGGGCAACCGGCGCGTCGTCTTCATCGATTTGAATACGATTCCGGAATCGTCCATCCAGAGCATTGAGATCTTGAAGGATGGCGCGTCCACCACCTATGGCGCCGATGCAGTGGCCGGCGTGGTGAACATCAAGCGCTGGCGCGATTATCGCGGCGCGGAGGCGAAGTTTGAGTATGGTAACACGACCGATAGAGACTCGGGCTCAATCAATACCGCGCTGACTTTTGGGGTGGGCGATGGGAATACCAACGTCTCCGGCACGATCAACTACTACCATCGCAATTCGATCTTCAATCACGACCGCAGTTATTCGGCGGTGCCGCCATTCCTGAGCAGCAATGCGAGCCCGTACAATCTTCAGTTGAACAAACTGGCGGTGGCGGAGGCTGGCGGCAGGGTCGTTCCGGGTGCGGCCGCGAACGAGTTTGCGGGTGCACCCACCGGCACAAACGGGTTAGCTCCGGCTAGCGCTTACCTCTACGATGTCAGGCGCATTAGAGCGTTCGGGGGGATCCTCCCGGGGTTTAACTTCAACGAGTTCTCCCTCTCGTTTCCGTCGTCCGAGCGCTATGGCGGTTATGTCGCGATGGATCACAAAATCTTCGGCGATGCCCTCGTCGTTTACGGCGACGCGATGTATCAAAACGTGAAGACCCATAATGAGCTGGCTCCGCCGGCGACGGGAAATTTCCAAACTCCGGGGTTTGTCACGCTCGCGATCCCGCCACGGGTGGCCAATCCCGCAGGAACGACTCCGTTCGGCGGGCCCACTTATGCCGATACCGGAGTGACTCCCGGCGCGTTCAACCCTTTTAACCCGTTCAACCAAATCATCTCCGGCGGAACGCGCGCGCGTCTCGCCGAATTTGGCAACCGACTTTTCGACAACGAGAGCGACGCCTTCCTCGGCACGATTGGTTTTCGCGGCGACAAGTTGTTCAACGGAACCTGGGGTTACGACGCAGGCTTCCGCTACAGCCAGATCAAAAACACCACCACCGGGCAGCAAGTATCCATCTCGCGTTTTAACCGCATCCTGAACCAGGCCGACCCGATATTCAGGCCAGGCTCGTCGGAATTCATCGGGACGACGGTCGCCTTCAACCCCTTCGGCGATTTCCGCGTTCCGATTCCGTCTAATCAGGCCTCGGTCGAATTCGCCCGCGTCCATCCTCGAGACATCGATACCTCGAAACTGGCTACGGTGGATGCGACCATCTATACGACCGACCTTTTCGACTTGCCGGCAGGCGGAATTGGCTTCGCCCTCGGCGGGCAGTTTCGGCGCGAATCGCTCAACGAAGATCCCGACCAACTCAACATCAACGGCGATATCGCCGGCAACTCAGCGATCGCTCCCGCCCGCGGTGGCCGGAAGTCTTATGCCATCTTCGTGGAGACTCAAATCCCCATCTTCAGCGAGAAGAATGCAATCCCCGGATTTCACGCCTTGGATATCAACGCAGCCGGACGTTACGAGAAGTTCCTCAACAACGATACGGATGTAGCGGTGCCGAAGGTTGGGATCCGCTGGCAGCCGCTCGACGACTCACTCACGCTACGATTTACCTGGGGCCTTGGGTTCCGCGAACCGTCGCTCGAAGAATTATTTTCCGCTCCCATTTCCGACATCCAGCCGTCGCACGATCCTATGAATGGAGGCGCGTTTGAGCCCGAAACTACCACCCTTATCCAGAGCACCCCGACTCTGGCGCCAGAGGATTCTGAGACATTCAGCGGCGGATTTGTTTGGACGCCGAAGTTTGTTCCAGGCTTGACCATCTCGACGGATATCTGGCAAATCGAACGGACCGGCGTGGTCCAGTCCGCGTTTCTTGATGCCGTGTTGGCGCGCGAACTGGCTGGCACCTTGTTGCCGGGAGAGCGGGTCGAACGTCTGCCGGACGGCACCATCACCCGCATCGTCGTATCCAATCGGAATGAAGCGTCCCAGAAAGCAAACGGCGTCGATTTCGGCCTTCAATACCAGTACCCAACGGAGTCATTTGGCACCTTTACCTCGCTGACGCAGGTGACCTATCTCAACTCCTTTGAAATCCAGCGCGTCGCCGGCGGACCGACCGAACAACTGGCCGGCGTAACGACCGACCCTGGCCAGTCCCAGGAGGGTTATTACAGGTGGAGAGGCAATACCCGCCTGGATTGGGCCTACAAAGGCTTCGATCTCATCGGCACGGTTCGCTTGATAAGTGGCTTTATTGAGCAGGATCCCGACGGGAACACTCGGAACGTGGATAGGCGATGGCTGTTCGACCTGCAAGCCTCCTACGACTTTGGCGCCCTTGTTACGACGGCGGAGACCAGCCCCAGCTATTCCAAGAACGACAAATCCACTGCTTCCACTGACGCTTCAACTCAGCTGAGCTTCTGGGATCGTATGTTGAAGGGCACCACCTTTACCGTCGGCGTCATTAACGTCTTCGACCAGGATCCGCCGTTTTCTTCCGGGCAGGGTGGAAATGCGGTTGGTTATCCGGGCTACACCTACGACTCGACAGGGCGCTTCTACTACGTGCGCCTGACGAAGAAGTTCTAAGCCTCTGCCGGATTTATTTGCTAAAGAGCCGCTGGCGCGATCTTGCAGCGCCAGCGGAGAACGTTTAGGGCTTGGACAAAGTGCGCGTCGCGATTGTCTCTGCTATTCTCTTTCTCTCCGGATGTAGCGCGCTTCTTTTCCAGACCCTTTGGCTCCGGCTCAGCGGTCTGGCTTTCGGAAATTCCGTTTGGTCCGCGGCTCTAATTCTTTCGAGCTTCATGGCAGGGCTCGCTCTGGGAAGCGCCATCGCTGCCTCGATGACGCTCTCACGGCGGCGACCGCTGCGGGTCTACGCCGGCTTGGAAATGATCGTGGCGATCTTTGGTTGCACTCTGGTGTTTGCGCTTCCCCTGCTCGGGGAATGGATGCGTCCGGTCTTCCAAGCCTTTTGGAATCATCAGCAGCTGCTCAATGTTCTTCGTTTCGCGGTTTCGTTTTTGATCCTGCTAGTTCCGACCACGGCCATGGGATTAACCCTTCCCGTTTTGTTGGGAGATCCGCTTTTAAAACGCCAGGAGTTTGGCCGGAGCATGGGCATTCTTTATGGGGCCAACACCCTGGGTGCAATGGCTGGCGCGCTGCTCGGCGAAATTTATCTGGTCGAGAGATGCGGACTCTTGGGAACGGCATGGACGGCCGCGGGCGTGGGCTGCGCAGCTGCCGCCATTGCATGGACGTTCGCCCGGACCGGGTCGGTGCCAGTCGGGAAAGCTTCAACGCGATTCCGGTTGCGGCGCTCGTTGGAAACAAGGCTGCCATGGAGCCTGCTCCTCGTGAGCATGGGGGCCGGCGCCATCCTTCTCGGCCTCGAAGTGATCTGGTTCCGCTTCCTGCGTTTGTACGTTGCTTCCACTTCCATCGCCTTCTCCATCATGCTCGCGGTCGTCTTGGCTGGAATCGGTCTCGGTAGCATTGGCGGTAGCCTGATTCCACACCGCGTCCTGCCGCGACGGCAACTGTTGCCCCTGCTCCTGATACTCTCCGCCAGCGCGACTCTTCTTTCTTATTTGTTCTTTCCGGTGCCGGTTCGCCCACCAAATATTCCTACGTTCGATCGCGCTTTCGCGCAGCAGGTGGGGCTGCTCTCATTGGCCTTAATGTTTCCTGTCGCTTTTCTGTCAGGTGCTCTGCTTCCAGCGATTGCGACCTGTGTTCAATCCGAGGTGACCGACCGGATGAACAGCTCAGGTCTCACCATCTTGTTCAACACCATCGGCGCCGCCTGCGGGCCGCTGCTCGCGGGGTTTCTCCTCCTGCCTCGGCTTGGATTCCAGTCGAGCTTGATCTTTTGCGCAGCCTTTTACGCTGGGCTCGCTTTGCTAACGAGTCAAAAACAGAGCTGGTCCCTGCGGCGACCTTCTGGAATTGCAATGGTTTCGCTCAGCGCGGCCTTTGTTCTGATCCTGGCGATCTTTCCCTACCATCGCGCCGAAAACCATTTCGCGAATGCCCGTCGCCTATACGAAGTCGACGGTGCCGTCCTGTCTAAGAAGATCGAAGGCACCGCCGATACCTTTCAACTATTGCGCCGCGATCTCTACGGTCAGCCTTACTACTATCGGCTAGTCACCAACTCTTATTCCATGTCGGGAACCGTGCCGCGCAGTCAGCGTTATATGCGAATGTTTGCCTACTTGCCTCTCGCATTGCGCCCCGAGAGCGAGAATGCCCTGTTGATTTGCTACGGCGTCGGCGTGACTGCCGATGCCTTCACGCGCGATGCCCGACTCAAGCATCTCGACATCGTCGATATTTCGAAGGAGGTCTTCGACCTGGCTGATTCCTACACCGGCGCGGGTTACTTGAATCCTCTGCGCGATCCGCGAGTCACGACTTTCGTCCAGGATGGCCGCTTCTTTCTCCAGGCAGGTCCCGAACGCTACGACATTATCACCGGCGAACCGCCACCATTAAAGACGGCAGGAGCAGTCAATCTCTACACCCAGCAATTCTTTTCGCTGATGAAGGGCCGGTTAAAGGATGGAGGGATCGCTAGCTTCTGGTTGCCAATTTACCAAATTACTGTCGACGAAACTAAAGCGATCCTTCGCGCCTTCCATAACGTTTTCCCGAACGCGTCTCTCTGGGCGACCTCCGATATGGAATGGGTCATGATCGGAATAAAACCGCCTGTGCGAACGCCGGACGAAGATCTCGCCCGCAGACTCTGGACCGACTCCAGTTCGGGGTCCGATTTAGTCCGAACCGGGTTCGAGGTCCCCGACCAAATACCGGCGTTATTCGTCATGGATGCTGAGGAAATCGACCGGTTGACACAAGGCGTCGAACCGCTGGATGATTTTTATCCTAAGCGGCTGACGGACGCGCAGCCCGATCTGAAACCGGTATTTCAGCTGAGTTATGCTTACTTCGAAAGGTCGGGGGCTCTGCAACGTTTTCTGGCTTCCTCTCTGATCCGCGATATTTGGCCTAACGAACCGAAGGAATCACTCGAGCCGCTCTTTCTCTTGCGCGAAACACGATACCGCGCGGTGATGTCCGGAAGTAACTGGTTGGCCGAGCTCGATTTTTACCTGCGTCGGTTGCGGCTGCGTACCCCAGTTTTGGAGGTCCAGAACAGTGACGAGTTTCGCGTTGCGCTCGCTGAGAGATTAGCTGCTGACTCGCATTCTTTGCCGACCGAAGCGGTCCACGATCTCGTGGCCGGTGCGCTCGCGCGCCGGGATTTAGAGGCCGCCATTCGATTGCTCGAGGGCGAAAAAGACCGCGGTTTCTCGAACGTCAACGATCTCTTCCTCCTCATCTATCTCTACTGTCACAATGGGAATGTCGAGAAAGCGGAGGCTCTCGCCAGCGCCCAAGCGGAATCAATCCCAAAAGATCAGTTCGTTGGTTGGCTCTGGGGAGAATTGCAGGCGGAAACCGGATTTCGTCCTCCCCGCTGAGAACGATCCTGCGAACATCGCGGCATGACCTTCTCGTTTGCGTGGCGGTAACGGGGTCGTAGAGTTGTGCATGAGAATGCTGCTCGCGACATGCGCGACGAGTTTGCTCACGACTGGCATCCTTGTCGGTTCCGCGCTTGGTGGTAAGCGGATCGATCCACCAGCGAACGAGCGGAGTGTCTTCGTGACCGGCTCGCTGATACCACAACGGATCAAGTTAAAGCCAATCGGCACCACGACTGTCTCACCCGTGCGGATTATCGATCGCCGCGAAATCGACGCTAATGGCCGCCGGACGACTCGCGGAGCTTTGACCTCCGATCCATCCGTTCGCGTGGTAGGCCACTAACTCGCGCCGTTTTTCTTGTCGGGGCCGCCAAAGCGTTCGATCCATGTCGCTAGCTGTTCGTTCTCTATCTTGGCGAACAGGACATCTGGAACGGTAATGGTGGCTTTGGGCTTGAGCGTATCTGTCAGGTTACCTGGCCAGGCTGGGGGGCCTTCGCTTCCCGCGAAGGCCTTCCTGATTTTCGCTGAGGCGTCAGGGATGAATGGCTGAGCGATCGCCGCAAAAACCATCGCGAGGTTAAGCGCATAGCGAATCGAAACTTCCGCCGATACGGGATCGGTCTTCATCGTCACCCAGGGTTCTGCTTTTTGGAGATACTCGTTTCCGATTACCCACATTGACCGCAGTTCTGTCGCCGATTTGCGGAAATCCATCGCCTCCATCAGGCGAGTCAGCGTGGAGAGACGCTGCTCGAGCGCGCTTGTCGTTTCGGCCTCGAGGGAACCATATTCGCCTTTCTCGGGAACCACGGCTCCAAGACGCGCGGTGCAGAACTTGGCGATCCGATTGATAAAGTTACCGAGAACGTCAGCCAGTTCGTGATTGACCGTCGCCTGGAAATGTTGCCAGGTGAAATTCGAATCGTCTGACTCCGGTGCGTTTGCCAGAAGATACCAGCGCCAATAGTCGGCCGGCAATAACTCCAGCGCCTGATCCATGAAGATACCGCGATTACCCGAGGTGGAGAACTTGCCTCCATAGTAGTTCATCCAGTTAAGGCCTTTGACGTAGTCAACAACCTTCCAGGGCTCGCCCGATCCGAACAAAGTGACCGGAAAACCGACCGTGTGGAATGGCACGTTGTCCTTGCCCATGAACTGGACGTAACGAACATCTGCCGCGCCCTGATCCTCGCGCCACCAACGTCGCCAATTCTCCTTCGTCGCTTCCGCCCATTCCATGGTGGCGCCGACATACTCGATCGGCGCGTCAAACCAGACATAGAAGACTTTGCCTTCAAAACCGGGCCGGACCTTATCTTGATAAGCTACCGGAATCCCCCAAGTAAGGTCGCGCGTGATACTACGATCCTTTAACCCTTCATCCAGCCACTTTCTTGCGATCGAAGTAACCAGCACCGGCCAGTCTTTCTTGGAATCGATCCATTCCCGCAGCCGGCCTACCATCTGAGACTGCTTTAGAAAGAGATGCTTAGAATCGCGCAGCTCGATGTTCGTCGATCCAGAAACCGCGGAGCGCGGTTTGATCAGATCGGCTGGGTCAAGGACGCGGGTGCAGTTCTCGCATTGATCGCCGCGCGCTCGCTCGTAGCCGCAATGAGGGCAGGTTCCAATAACATAACGATCTGGGAGAAAGCGCCCGTCACCGATTGAATAGACCTGCCTGGTCGTTCTCTCTTCCAACAGGCCATGCTGATCGAGTTGGTGATAGAAATGCTGGGTGATCTCGTGGTTTTGCGGCGAGTGAGAGCGGCCAAAGTGATCGAAGGAGAGGCCAAAGCGGTTCCCGAGATCCCTCTGGAGGACGTGCATCTGCGCGCAATACTCGTCAATCGGGAGACCGGCCTCATGGGCTGCCAGCTCAGCAGGCGTGCCATGTTCGTCGGTCGCGCAAATGAACAGGACTTCGTTCCCGCGCGCCCGCTGGAAGCGCGCGTAGGTATCCGCTGGTAACATCGAGCCAACTAAATTGCCGAGATGCTTTACACCATTGATGTAAGGCAATGCCGATGTAATGAGGTAGCGGCTCATACCAACAGGTAGGGACGCGTTTCCGGCGCGTCCGACTTTGTCAGGCTTGGCGTTTTTACAGTTAAAAGTCGGACGCCTCGGAAAGGCGTCCCTACCTGATGAGCTACCATTTAGTCCCAGCCGATCTGGCGGCCTTTGTTTTGAGTCTCAAGCCATGACTGCAATGGCTTGAAGTATTCGACCATGGCGCGAGTGGAAAGGTCTTCGCCGGTAGCATCCTTCAACACCTTTCGCCAATCTTCGGTGCCGCCTTTCGCCATGATCTTTTTCAAGAACGCTCCTACTTCCTTGTTATCGGCGTAGTTACAGGTCTGCGGTGGCTGGTGCAGGATGTTGCGCGCGATGTAATCGTGGAGCTGGAATTTCAACACGGTCGCAAAGGCGTAGCTGTGATAGTAGCACGGGTTATCGTTGATGTGAGTCTTTGTCGCCGCGTCGCACCATTCTTCGCCGCGCGCCGCTGGGGGCTCGACGCCCTGCAGGTCGCGGACATACTGCCACCAGCGCGCGTTCCATTGCTCGGGCGGAAGGCCTTTCGCGTACACATCCGCTTCCCAGTGCGTCATCGTACCGGAAGCCCAGAACATGAACGGCAACGATTGGGCCAGAGCATCGTTGAGTAGGAACGCGGTCGCGTCCGGTTTGAAGTCAGCCGGCAAAACACCGCGTGATTGCAGGTAAGGCACCTGACTCGAAGCGAGCGAGATCAATTCGCCCATTCCCTCGTGGTAACCGGGGTTGGCGCCCGTCCGTAACAGGTACGGAACTTCCGGCCGGGTATAAGCCATGAAGTAATAGCCGTGTCCCAGCTCGTGATGAGCGGTATAGAACCAGCGCGAATTCGGCTCGATGCTTTGGAGCGAGCGGATGTCCTTCTCCAGGTCGACGTGCCAGCACGAAGCATGGGTGTTCTTCTTTCTCGGATCGCCCGGCTTGACCGGATAAAGATCGGACTTCGTCCAGAAGCTGGCGGGCAATGGGCCGAAACCGAGACCCGTGTAGAACTGTTCCGATGTCTTGATGATCCATTCCGCGGTCTTCCCTTTGAACCGATCATCGATGTTCGCGGCTTCGACGAGCCCGCCCCATTCCTGGCTCCAGCGATTGTTGATCCAGCGCGCCGGGATCCGTTTCGGCACTGGCTGGTGATACTTTTCGGCGAGCTTGTATTTCGTCCAGGTATGAAGCTGGAGATAAAGGGGACGTAACTCTTTAAGGAAGTCGTCGTGTAACTTCACCAATTCCTCGGTCTTCATTCCATACGCGGCGACCTGGAGCGCAAAGTAATCGTGGTGCCCCAGCTCCTGGGCACAGCCGTTACGCAGATCGCGCAGCTTCACCAGCCCCGGCTTTAGAGCTGGCCCCGATTCTTTCGATGCTTCCCAGACTTTGCGGCGTTCGTCGAGGTTCGTGCTGCTATCGAGCTTGTTATCGATGTCGTTCGCGGTAATCGGCGTTCCATCGAGCTTGAACTCAAAGCTGTTCAGGATGGAGGCCTGCCTGGTCTCGGCTTCAACTCGCGCGGCTACCAGCGAAGGATTGGTCATCGGACCTTCGGCTGCGTTCAAGAGAAGTTGGTTGAGCTGGCGCACGGTCAGCTCGTTTAACTCGGCGCGGTGCGTGAGCAGTTCGCGCGCTTCACTGATCAGCGCGGGATTGCCATTAAACGCCGCGGCGGCTTTCGCGGCGGTCTCGGCGGCCGCGTCATGAACCGGCGTCACATCGGTAACGGCGAGCCATTGGGCCTCGTTGTTTACCCGATAGAGCCCCTGGTATCCGGCGTTCGCGAGCGCGAGGAAACGATCGGCGCGCTCCTGGACCGGCGACGGCGCGGCCATCACAGAAAGCGTGGCGCCGAGGGCCAGGAACGCGATCGTCTTTCTCAACGACAGCAATGGATGATGCATGGCGCAAAGTAATTTGCGCGCATCACAATGGGAAGCGTTCGTTTTTGGCCGTGCGGCGCGATTACTTCAGCAGCGAAAGCGCGCGCACCATCGAAACGATCGGCCAGGCCGACACGCTGACGATGATGACGAAGCAAAATGCTTCCATCAGGTAATCGCGTTTCGTTTCTTCGGCGAGAAATTCACTGCTGAGCTGGCGCAGCGATGGCGAACGCGCGGCCGCCGACCGTTGGGGGCGGTCGTTTGCTGCGCGGAAATTGCTCGCGGTCGCCTGGTAATGGCAATCGGTAACTGGATGCTTCGGTTGCAATCCGACCGGCATTTCCTTGCCGCGATGGGATCGACGTTCTTGTGAGATTTGAGATAGAGGTTTCATATAAGTATGGGCAGTGTTCGAGCACTACGAAATTGGTGAGCTGCGGCAGGCATGTCATGCCTGGCAGCGGGTTTTAATCTGAAGCTCCTCGAAGAACTTCAGGTGCGGCGATCTCGCCGGAGGAATGCTGACTTTACTAAACGATAGGCTGTAACTGCGGAAGAGTGTCAGACGCCTTGGTCGAAGCTGGTCTGGACATACTTAACGCCCTTAAGTATTCCATTCTCTGCTTTTCTGTCAAAAACCGCGCGAGCGGGCCAGGCATAACTTCCTCTGCCCTGATGGGTTGCGCTGGTATAAATAATTTCACGACGGGATCAGCCATCGTCCGATCCAGGTTCCCCATCCATAGAATCCCAGCGGCAGCAATCGCCCTTGCCCGGTCAGTTCGTCCACTTGCGCGCGTGTGGGTCCGGCTTTGTTGGTCGCGCTGATGTAATCGTCGATCACCATCCAACAGCCGTCGGCGAGGCGATCGCCGTAGCAATCGAGGTCGCGCCGGACATTGGCGTCCGCGTCGAAAATGAAGAGGCCAATTTCGGCGGGGCCGAATCGTTCTTTCACGGTCGCGATGGTTGTCTCGTCGAACGACGAGCCGTTGATGAGCGTGACGCTTTCGAGCAAACCGGCGCGCGCGATGTGTTTCCTGAGGTCCTTAAAGATGTCCTTGCTGGAGAGGCGATGATCTTTCAAGCGACCTCCCGGCTCGATACTCACGAACTTCTTTTCGATACCGGAAGCGCGCACCCCCAGGCCGGCGGCCACCGTCGATGCGCCCAGGAACGAGCCGATCTCGAGAATGCCTCCCTCGCATCCCTTCGCCATGTGATAGATGAGCACGAGCACATCGATATCGAGCATCGAATAATCGGCCGCTTTCATAAGCTGATGATGCAACGGCTTGTCGTAGCGGTACTCGATCAGCCGCTGCATCAACTCGAAACACTCCGCGATTTGGTCGCGAGAATTCACGCGCTGCCATCTAACCAAAGATAACGAGACGAATCGAGTCCGGCAGTTGTTGGGCCACACTGGTGACAACACTGCCACCGAGGAGTTTTGCCATCGCCGTGCGTTGCGAGGCGCCGATGATGAGGTAATCGACCCCGAGCGTCGCGGAGAGATCGAGAATCGTCGAGGCCGCGTCCTCGCTCACCGCATAGACCGGCAGGACCGGAATATCGCGCTCCGCCCCGAGCTTCATCGTCAACGACATGATGGCGGTCGCCTCCGGATCGTCCTGCCATTTCGCGCGCCCGACAGCGGTAGGACCGCCGGTGAAGTAAACCGAGATTTCTTTCACGTAGAGAACACAGAGCGTGGCTTTGCGCAGTTGCGCTTCCTCGAGGGCAAAGGCCAGCGCCGGCGTGACCCCGCGCGCGGCCACCATGATTTTCTGTCCTTCCTCGAGGCGCGGTTCCATCGTCGCCACGAGGTCCGGCGACACCATTGCCGCCACTTGATGCGTAACGGTCATGGTGGTCAATCCCTGGCGTTTCTGGGTGTAAGCCCGCAAGGCCAGCCCCCCGAGAAGGACGAACACGACGAATCGGAGCGCGTCTGGCTTTGTCGATGCCAAAGTGATCTCGACGAGGGCGAGGATTGCAAATGTAGTGCCGAACAATGCGCGATCGTACCACGTGAAACCGATCCCGCGGTTGAACGTGCACGATCCCAGGTTCACCGTGATGGCGCCGACCACACCAATGGCATAAAGGCCGGCCAACGATTCGAAGCTCGTTGCCGTGAGCAGGACAATGCAAGGCAGCCCCACCGCGATCGCGAGTGGGAAAAGAGGCACGCCATGTTTGTTCAGCCGCTTGAATTGCCGCGGCATTTCGCGATCGCGCGCCGTCATAAAGAGTAACCCAACCATGGCTACGATCGCGGTGTTGGCAGCGCTCAAAAGCAGGAGCAGAAAAACAATCCCAACGAGCCACCCGAAAACCATTCCAAAACCTGCGCCGAACGTGGCGGCTCCAAATTGCTCACCCATGAACCGCAGCATGTCCTCGTTCCGATGCCCCATGACTGCGGCGATTTGATCGTGGTGCATGGGCCCGATGCTCTTTTGCAACACGGCCGGCAGCGAAAGCATCGCCCAGCCGAGCAACGCCGTGCCGACCACCACTTCTATCGCCACCGGCGTAATCGCTTTGAGCGATTCCTTGCGGACCTTCGGTTTGTCGGGAGTCGATCCCGGATCGAGCTTCATCACTCCGGTGAGGTTGGCGATTGCCTCCACTCCCGAGAGCGCAAGGATCACGCCGACAAACTGCACCCAAAGCTGTCCGAAACTCTCGTGACGCGGCTCGAGAAAGTGCGTCGTCAAATGAGGAGCCGATAGACCAACCAGGACGATTACCACCACGACCGTTGGCAGGGCGAGCGCCACCGCGAGAGTCCCTGAATGCTTCGGTCCAAACCAATTGATGAAGCCCAGAAAAAGAAGCACTCCGATGGTGGTGAACGCAATGTGGTCCTTGAGGAACTTGAGCCACATCACGTGCTCCGCGCCGGAGATCACATAAGTGAGAGCAGACCAGCCGCTCAGCGCCGCGGTCACCGTAAGATCGGCCACAAGAAGCAACGCTCCCACCACCGCAAGCAATCGCCCCTGCGATTTCGCGGCTGAGTAAACTCCGCCACCATCCGGGAAATAGCGGCAGATAACCGCATAGTTGATTCCGACGACGCCCGTCAGCGCACAGACCGCGAGGATGATCGGGAGCGACGAAAATCCGGCGGCGACAAAGGCCAGCCCAATGACGTAGGCCTTGCTCGTCCCCCAATCGCCATAGAGCAACGCGGCGGCGCGTTTCCAATCGACATTACGCGGACGGTGCGCGGCCGCTGTCTCAGTCAGGATTAGATCTGCCATCGCACGTGAGGGGACTCTCCATCGTGGGCTCAGGCAGGGGCAAGCTCTTTCTCAAAAACCGCCGGGACTTTCCCGAATTCAATCGAGCGGCTGCGCTAAAACCCAAGAATGACATCGATCGCCGCCGTAAACATGGTGTCGTCGCTCGAGTCGTTGAATGGTCGTGTATCGCTGAAGGAATGATCGATCCGCAGCTCGGGGCGAATAGTCAGGCCGGTAAGTGGTTTCGGCACCGGCGGCTTGATGTCGAGCCCGATCGTCAGGGCGCCATATGTGGTCGGCCCTCCGCCGACGGTGCGCGGATCGATGGTGAACGCACCGCCGAGCGCCCGGATCGGATCGAGGGGATCGGCAAATTGGGCGGCATAGAAGCCTTTGTCGTCGCGCCAGATTTCGCCCCGAATCTTGGCCGTGATCTTGTCGTTAATCACGTAGGTGAAATACTGCGCCGCGCCATAGGCGCTGGCGTCCGCGCCGTCATCGTGGGTGTAGTTGAGGTCGGTGATGGAAGTGAGCTTGTCGGTAACCTTCCAGGTCGTTGTCACCGTGTTTAGATAACGAAGGTCGCGATCGTTGCCGGGTGTTTCGGGACCGATGTGCGTCGCCGCCGAGATGACAAACTTCTCTTCGTTGAAATGCAGTCCAATTCCGCCATGGAAAGCCGGCGCGTCGTTGTTGTCATCGATGCTGGTATTCACGCCGCGGGTGACGCCGGCCACGAGGTTGAGCCACTTGGTTGCGTAAAGCGTAAGCAGCGCGCCGGTGTGGTTGAACGGGATCCCGAAATTAAAAATGTAAGTGTGCGAGTAAAAGGGGTTAGTCCGCGGATCGATCGTTTCCGCTCCTTCCAGGGTCACGAACTTCCCGAGTTTCAGATCCAGGCCGCCTTCCGTGAACACAGGAAAGTGCAGGCTCAGGTACGCTTCCGGAATGTCCGCCTGATAGGAGCCGTTTCCCGCCCAGTGATTGCGCATCCCGAGCGAATGGATGAAACGTGCGTCCGTGCCGAAGAGAAATTGCAATTTGAATCCCCAATCGAAACCAAGCTTCGGATCGAGCACGCGTTCCCCGGTGATCACCGCCTGGTTCAGCACGAACTCGTTGCTCCGGTCGTCAAAAAGCCGGCCGAAGTTCTGGTTGTCTTTCGGAGCGTCGGCGTTGCCGGTAAAGCCGGTCTCGATCCAGCCGTAAATGGAAAGGCGCGACTTGGCTTCTTCTTTTTCAACGAACTTCTTCTGGGCGTCTTCCTCCGCAGGGGTGAGGGTTTGCGCATTCATCTCGCCGGCCGCGAGCGCAATAAAAACGCCGGCGAGAAACGAGGAGAATTTGCGCATCAAGAACAAAGCAATTCCGCCACGCGCGCCAATCAGAGTGGCTGGATCGGCCGGACCACGGCTACATCCACTTCCACATAAGCGGTCTCGCCGTGGATCGCTTCGTCGAGTCCCAATTCCTCGTGCGCATCTTCGACCCGCACCGGAGTGATCCGGTCAATGAGCCACAGCATCCCGAGGGTAAAGCCGAACGCCCACACCGATGAAAACAGTCCCGCCGCGAGTTGCTTCAAGAAGAAACTGGAGTCGCCGGCCAGCAATCCGTTCACACCGCCGTTGGCTGCTGGATTCCACGCGGTCGATGCGAACACCCCGAGCAGAATGATGCCGAGAAAACCGCCCACACCGTGCACGCCCCAGACATCGAGGGCATCATCCCACCGCAGCTTGTTCTTCAACGCGCACGCGTAATAACAAACGACGCCCGCCACGAGCCCGATGATGACCGCGGTCGTCGGCGAGACGTAACCCGCCGCGGGCGTGATCGTGGCGAGACCGGCCACCGCGCCGGTGAGCAAGCCGAGGAACTTCGGCTTCTTCGAGACGCGCCAGTCCACGCACATCCAGGCGATCGCCGCGAATGAAGCCGCGATGTCGGTATTGATAAAAGCGACGGCCGTGGTGGAATCGACCCGGAACTCGGAGCCGGCGTTGAACCCGTACCAACCAAACCAAAGCAAGCCCGTGCCAAGCGCGACGAGCGGAATGCTGTGCGGCCCCCGATCCACGACCTTGCGTTTGCCCACGTAAAGAATGGAAGCGAGGGCGGCGATTCCGGCGATGTTGTGCACGACGATTCCGCCGGCGAAATCTTTTACGCCCCATTCCGCCAGCATGCCGCCGCCCCAGACCATGTGGACAAACGGGAAGTAAACCAGGATCAGCCACGCCGTCAGGAAAAGCATGTAAGCCTTGAAGGTGATCCGGTTCGTGAACGCGCCGGTAATGAGAGCGGGCGTGATGATGGCGAACATCATCTGATAAGCGCAGAAGACGACCATCGGGATGGTGTCATTCGATGGCGAAGGCGTGGCGAGCGTGATGCCGCGCAGGCCCGCCCAGTCGAAGTTGCCGATGATTCCAAAAAAATCCGTGCCGCTTTTCTGATCGCCGGAGAAGCACATCGAGAATCCAAAGGCCCACCACAAGACCGTGGTCCAGCCCATCGAGACGAAGCTCTGCATCATGATGGCCAGCACATTTTTTCGTCCGACGAGTCCGCCGTAGAAAAATGCCAGCCCCGGCGTCATTAACATCACCAGGCTCGCGCAGAGGAGCATGAAGGCGGTGTTCCCAGTATCGAGATGCAACATAGTTATCCCTCCGTTAGGCCGCGAGTATTGGCTCGTTAGGGCGACAGCGTCAAGAAAGTAGACTTCCCCCGGAAAGCAGCCTGCTTGACCGGTGGAACAAGACGCCGGAATATCCTGCCAGTTCTTTGTTCTGCTTAATGGTTCCGCGGGTGCGGGTCCAGCGGGGGACCCAAATTCTAGTCCGGCAACCGCCGGAATGGATCGGGGCGAACGATGCGCGGCATCGAGAGCATTTAGTGGCTCTAGCCCGACAGCTAACCTCGTCAGCGTCATTAAAGGGCAGGGAGATCGGGGAATCGACTCCAAGATTGAGGCGCCTCGTCGCGCGAGGGTTCGCCTAGTTCGAGTAACCATTTGATCGCAACCAACGTTAAGCGACCGCGCAACGTCAACGTTCCGCGCGCGGCCGCGATTTTGTACGGGGACTGGGGGACGAGCAAAGCCTATGTCATCGGGCTGGCGTTCGCAGTCGCGGGGTACGCATCGTTTTGGTTGATCGCCGCGATGTGCGTGCTCACGGCGCTCGTCGGGATCAACTACATGGTCATTTGCCATCTTTACCCGGATGGCGGCGGCGTTTACGCGAGCGTGCGTCATCGCTCGGAAATTCTTTCCATCGTCGGCGCGTTTCTGCTCATCGCGGATTACCTGGTCACCGCGGCCATCAGCGCGCTCTCCGCGTTCCAATATCTCGGTGTGCCGCATCCGGAAAAATTCGCGGCTGCAGCCATTCTCGTCATCGGTCTGCTGAATCTGCTCGGTCCGAAACACACCGGCGGTCTCGCGTTTCTGATTTCAGTTCCAACGGCGATCGTCGTCATCACCCTCGGTCTTTTTAGTCTTCCGCATCTCGGTGAAGCGATGGGGCATTTGCAACCGCTCCATGGCGGTTTCTGGGGAAATTGGGCTGGCTTCGTCGGCATCGTGCTCGCGCTTTCCGGCGTCGAAGCGATCGCGAATGCCACCGGCGTGATGCGCCTCGATCCCGGCAGCACGGATGCACAACCTTCGGTGCGCAAGACTTCCACGCCCGCAATTCTCTGGGTGATGATCGAGGTCTGCCTCTTCACCGCGCTGCTTGGCCTCGCCATGCACTCGCTCGGCGGATTGCAGACCGCGAACGGCGACGTGAACGCGCCCGGCGCCGAAGGCGTGCGCGACTACATGCTGCGCTACATGGGCAAAACCTTCGTCGGCGGCGCACTCGGTCCGGCGCTCGGCCACGCGATCACGATTCAGTTTCTCATGGCGCGAGACCGCGAGCTCCCGAAAATTTTTCAGCGGCTCAACAAATGGGGAGTGCCCAACGCCGGTATGCTGCTCGCCACGCTCGTTCCGATGGCGCTTGTCATTCTCGTCAAAGACATGGCGGGGCTCGCTGATCTCTATGCGGTCGGAGTCGTCGGCGCCATCGCCACCAATCTGGGCGCGACCGCCACGGACTGGAAACTCTCGATCAAAAAATGGGAACGGACGCTGATGTTCTGCACCTTCATCGTCATGGCCGCGATCGAGCTGTCGCTCCTCATCGACAAACCAAACGCGCGCTACTTCGCCGTCACCATCCTCGCCGTCGGATTAATTTTGCGCGGCCTGGTCCAGGAACGCCGGATAAAGAAAGAAGCTCGAATGCCCGCGCCGCCTCCTCTCCAAATCTCAGCAGCCGGTCCGGAAGCGGCTTCGGATTTCACCACCGCCGAATCGATCCTTTGCGCGATTCGCGGCACCGGCCGCACCCTCGACTTCGCCTTGCGCGATGCGCGCGAGACCGGGCGCAGGCTTTATCTTCTCTTTGTGCGTGAGCAACGTTTCATGACCGAGCAGGACACAAAACGTAAATGGCAGGAAGACCCGGAAGCCGCCGAAATTTTCGCCGCCGCCAAAGAACAAGCGGGCGATCGTCCGCCACTTTATTGCTATGCCGTGAGCGAATCCGCCGCCGGTACCATCGTGGACATCGCCGCCACTCTCGGCGCCTCGCGTCTCATTCTTGGCGCACCCAGGCGTCATGGCCTCGTCAATATCCTCCGCGGAAACGTCGTCCGCGAAGTCTCCGATCTTCTGCCGGAAGAAATCGATCTCATCGTTTACGCATGAACGGCGGCCGCCGTCCCATCGGAATCGTCCTCCTCGCGATCTTCTTCGGGGCCGGCGCGCTGATCTGTCTGGTAACGATGCTGGCACTTGCCTTTCCGGGCGGAATCCTCGAGCCGATCTGGCGATTGCGGCCCGACGCGCGTGCGGAATTTCAGAAACTTGGGAGCTGGTCCATCGCGCTCATGGCAACCGTCGGCACTGCATGCGGTCTCGCCTCGCTTGGTCTCGCCCGACAAACCGAATGGGGCCGCCGCCTCGCCATCGGCATTCTCACCGTGAATCTTATTGGCGACACGTTGAATACATTTCTGCGCGACGACTTGCGCACCTTGATCGGTCTCCCGGTCGGCGGCTTGATGATCTGGTATCTGATCTCGGAGGGACGTGCTTCTGCACGTCCCAAATCATGAAGGCGGAGCGGCAATTCAAAAAAGTCGGACGTGCAGAAGCACGTCCCTCCGAGCGAGATCATCCCCGCATCGTCTTCATCCCGATCGAAATGATCCGGTCGCGAGCGAGTCCCAACGGTGACTACCGATGACCCATATGATCATTTATTCCCTCGCTATCTGCGTGCTCGGCGTGGTGCTCGAAGGTCTCTTTGCGGGTGGCGGCATCAAACAGCGTCTCGCCAGTCTCCGTCTGCCGTCGTATGCCGTTCCGTTCTGGGGCTGGATGGTGATCGGCGTCCTCTACTACGTGATCTGTTTCTCCATTCTCTATCGGCTCTTTCTCCTGCCGCCCTCTCCTTGGCGAAGCGCCGCGTTCGCTTTGGTCGGTGCGATCCTGTTCATCAACGCGCTTTGGAATTACTTCTTCTTCCGCACCCGCAACCTCCGCCACGCCTATCTGCTCGGCCTGCCTTATGGCGTAATCGCAATTTCCCTTTTCCTCCTTCTCCTGCTCCGGCTTGACCGCACGGCCGCGTGGTTCCTCCTCCCGTACCTCCTCTACCTCTTCTACGGGAATTTCTGGGGCTATCGCATTTGGAAATTGAATTCGCCGGAGTGACTGGGATGACTCTTCGCGAAGTGTCCGATCTTCTCCCCGAAGAGATCGACCTGATTGTCTACGCATTAGGTAGGGACGCGTTTCCGACGCGTCCGACTCTTTCGAGATAACGCGCGGCAGACAAATAGTCGGACGTTTCGGAAAAACGTCCCTACCTAGTTTTCGTCATTCCTCATGCGTCATTCGTCATTTCCGCGGCTGACTAGCCGCGGACCGTCTTCATCCCGATCCCGATGATCCGATCGATCAATTGCGGATACGACAACCCCGCTTTCGCCGCGGCCTGGGCGAAGTCTTCGTCTTCCGCCAGGATCGGATTCGGGTTCGCTTCGATGAAATAAACTTTGTTGTCCGGCGTCAGCCGCAGATCGATCCGAGCGTAACCCTCGATCGTGAGCAACCGATAGATCCGTTTACAGATGTCCTCGATCTCCGCGATCAGCGCGGGCGCGAGGTCTTCCGGGAACTGGTTCAGCAAGCCCCAGCGCTTCCGATATTCGTTGTCCCATTTCGCCCGGTAAGTCGCGATCTTCGGTTCGTTAGGCGGCACTTCGCGGAAAACCAGCTCGCGAATCGGAAACACCGTCAGGCGCGCGTTCCCCATCACGCTCACGTAAAGCTCGCGGCCCTCGATGTATTCCTCCGCGATCACATCGCTGTCATGGCTCTCGTGAATGAACGCCACCCGCTCCCGGAACTGTTCGTCGCTGTTCACGAACGAGGCCTGCGAAATTCCGTAGGACGCCTCTTCCTTCACCGGTTTCACCAGGAGCGGGAACTTCGGCTTCTTCAGGCGCGCGATCCGCTGCCCGCGCGGGATCACCACGAAATTCGGCACGTGGATATGGTGATAGCCGAGAATTTTCTTTGACGTCCCTTTGTGTTTGGAAAGGACGAGCCCGGTCGCGCCGCAGCCCGTGAACGGCACGCCCTGCATCTCCAGGAGCGACGCGATGTTCTGGTCGAATCCGCGATTGTTTTTGAACTGGTCCGCGAGATTGAAAATCACGTCCGGCCCGAAGCCTTCCAATTTCTGCCGGAGCAAATCGAGATTATCGAAGATGGCGAGATGCTCGGTCGGATGGCCAAGCGTGCCGAGCGCGGCGAGAACGTTCGCCTCTGTTTTCCAATCCTCGGTCTTCATCTCCTTGCTCAGATCCTGGTCGATCTTGGTCGGCCGGATCGCGTCGAAGAGGGCGAGGACTTTGATTTTCTTCTTCACGTTATTTGGTGCGCTTGAATTTGCCGGTGAAAAGATAATTCATCACCAGCGTTGTGATGAACGAAGTGATGCGGAAATCCTGCTGCGGATCGTCGTTCAAGACCAGCAGATCGAGCTGATCGCAACGATCGATGAGACGCGAGAGCAGTTTATTCACCCGAAATTTCTTTTCGTTCGTCCACTGGCAAACGGAATTCAACAGGCGCCGGCGTCTTCGCCGGAGATAGGCCGCGGCCGTGATCCGTCCCGGGCCCGGCGCGGCCGAAAAGAGCTGGCGCAAATCGGCATCGTAAAAATCGGGGTAGGTATCCGCGTAGAGTTTTCGTTTTCGCGCGTAGTAGGTCTTCAGTTTCAGGTTCAAACAGTCGTAGTCCGCCGCGCGATACTCCGGCATGTGGAGCGGCGGTTTTCCCGCGAGCGAACACATCAGCTCGTCCACGTATTCGATTTTCTGAATCGCTTTCCAGCCGCCGTAGCGCTTCCGCCATTCTGCTTCCGGCGTCAGCCAGACCGCGAACGTCTCCGCGAAATCTTCGTCCGGATGGCTCTGCGCGTACCAGTCATCGAGATTCACCACGTAGCTGCGGCTGAAGGGCTGCGGGTGATAAACATCCGGCGTCTGCTCGCGCGAGGTGCGTCCGAAAGCGTCCTGCCATTTTTTCTTCCGCGGCAGATGATAGGCGTAGCTGTAAGCGTGAGCCGCCTCGTGCCGAATCAGCCGCATGAACGACTCGGGCGTGCCGCCTTCGACTTCGAGCATCATCGTCTTCTCCAAATTACGAAGTCGATCGTGCACGAGAAAAAACGGCACGAAGATCGCCGGGATCCCCACCGGGACGAACCATTCATCGCCGATATGACACGGCGGATGAAACGCGAGTCCCTTCGCCGAAAGCTCGTCGTGAAGCTGCTTGATGAGCGGCTCGAGCCCCGAGCCTTCCAGCCGCAAATCCAGCTTCGAGATCCGCCGCTCGAGCAGCTCCTCGTCATTCAACAATGCCCAGTCGGCGTCCATTGCGCGCACCGTAGCAGTGAAAACGCCGCGCTGTCACGGTGGATCGAGCGCTCCGTCGCTCGATGTCGATTGTCGCGGCTTCGCCGCCATACTTATCATCGCGCGCGGAGCGCACGATCCACCAACCTAAAACCCACCGAGCTGGCGGAACCAGCGCAAGCCCAGCTTCACCTCGGATCTTTTTAGCTGGTGCACGCCCATGAAATGTTCCAGGCGCACGCGCTTGAATCCTGTGCCCCGCATGGAGGCTTCTGCCTTACCTTCCAAGGAAGGCGTAGCGATGATGTCGTCCATGCCGCCGCTGATCCAGATGGGGATGTTCAGGAAATCGGCGCTGGGCTGATAGGTCTTGTAGGCCTCACTCATTTTGTCTTCGTTCATTCCGCTGAGAAAAAAGCCGCAGATATTCACCGCGCGCGCCTTGGCCAGCATTGCGCCGAGCAAACAGCTTCGCTTTGAGCCGCCGGAGAATCCGGCAAACGCGACCGGCCAATTCCGGCTTTGGGGCCAGTCCTTTCGCACCGCATCCAGGGCGGCGCCTAACATCGCGAGCCGCCAGGGAGTAGAATCATGTTGCGGCTTGATCGTCGCGTCGGGAGCGAGGAGCACCCAGCCTTCGGCATCTGCGGGAGGTTTGTAGGCCGGGGCGTCCATCGGGCTGGTAATATGAAAATCGGTCGTCGAAGTGACGATCAAGATCGGCCAGCGCCGGGCCGGATCGAATCCCGGCGGAAAACTCAGGACCGCGCGTCCCATTTGCGGGCGCGGATTTCCACCCTGTGCGGCGATGTCCTGGAAATATTTCGAAACCGGAAATTGAATTTCGACCAGCGGCCCCGGCTTCGCCTCTTTGCCGGCAATCGTGGCGGCGGTGACGCGCGCGGCTGGCAAAAGCGAAAAGCAGACAAGTAGTGTGACTGATCTAATCCGCGGAAGGTTTTCCACGAGAACAATCAATCGGATTCTCCCGCCCTGCGCAATTCCGCATCCAATTGGCGAGGGTGTGCCGTCGATCCATGACCCTCATCCTAACCTTCTCCCTCAGGGAGAAGGAACTGTTTCGAAGGGTGAAGCGGTCAAAAGCCGGCGGTCGCAAATTCCTCTCCCTAAGGGAAAGGGCAGGGTGAGGGTCATGCGGCTGGCGTGACGCTGGGTTCACCGCGCCCAAAACAATCTAAGGCTGCAGCTCATCGGCTGGCCGCGCCTCTCGTTTGGGCACCTCGCCAGTCGGCAATTTCCAGGGCCGCTGCTCCTTGAACGGCAGGGTGAGCAGCTTGCCGACGGTCAACTCGTGCTCATCGCGGAACGCCGCCACCCCGATCGTGATCTCGGCCTGCGGAACATCGCGCCGCAGACTGCGATGAATTTTGTCCCACCAGCAAAAGATGGTGCCCCAGTTCGAATCGGTCTCGCGCTCGACGATGGAATGATGAATCCCATGCATCCGCGGCGTGACGATGACGTGATTCAAAACCCGCTCGAGGCCTAACGAAAGCCGCCAGTTCGAATGATGGAAAACGCTGGCCGATTCAAAAACGATTTCGAAGACCAGGTAAACCAGTGGCGGAATTCCAAGGAGCACCACGACGAGAAGCCGGAACGGAATCGAAAAAAGAATCTCGCCGAAGTGGAAGCGTGCCGCGGTCGTCACGTCGAGGTCGAGATCGGTGTGGTGAACATTGTGGAAACGCCAGAGCAGCGGGACGCGATGGGTCGCGTAATGCCACCAGTAATACGCCCAATCCATAAGGAGAAACGCCACGATCGCCGACACGATCCCGGGCAGCTTGATCCAGTTCAGTAATCCGATCCCGTTACGCTGGGCCCAGAAGGTATGCGCCAATGGGATCGGCACCAGCGCCAGCCGCAGAATCACGAACGCCGGCACCGACATCACGAAATTGCGCACCAGCCGCTGCAGCGCTGAAAAATGCCGGCGTCGCAGCGGATATTTCCATTGCAGGAGAAGGAGCAGCCCGAAAAGCGTGCAGAAAATCGGACTGCCGATGTAATCGAGGAGCGGAATCGGTTTCATCGCTGGAAATGAATTGTAGGGCAAGCGCTCCGCTTGCCGAAGAAATAACATGGCACTGGAGCCGGCACGCCCTCGTGCCGGGGGCAAGGATGCAGCCGCGATTTCTCCCAACGGCCTGGGGACAGGCCGTCTCCAATTTCGCGGTCTTGCGGTTGAGGTCGCTTTCATTCCATCTTTGATGTCATGAATTTTCGGTTGGGATTTACAGGTTCGGCGATTTTGCTTCTTGGCTTCCTGTCTCCTTCGGCTCGCGCCCAAACTCCCACACCGGCGCCGACAACCTCTTCATCACGCACTCGGGTCGTGCTTCTCGGTACCGGGAATCCTTCCGCCGATCCGGATCGCTCTGGTCCGTCGGTAGCCATCGTCGTTAATGACACGCCTTACATCGTCGATTGCGGCCCGGGCGTCGTCCGCCGCGCGAGTGCTGCTTTTCACAAAGGCGTAGCCGGTCTCGCGGTCCAGAAACTTAAGACGGCTTTCATCACCCACCTGCATTCCGATCACACCCTCGGTTACTCAGATCTCATCTTTACTCCGTGGGTCCTCGGCCGAAAAGATCCGCTCGAGGTTTATGGTCCCACGGGTCTCAAAGCCATGACCGATCACCTTCTCGCGGCCTACAGCGAAGACATCGACATTCGCACCAACGGCCTCGAGCAAGGCAACCGCACCGGTTACAAAGTGAACGCGCACGAGATCAAGCCCGGCGTCGTTTACAAGGACGACAACGTCACGGTGAGAGCGTTCCTTGTGCACCACGGTTCCTGGCGCGAAGCCTACGGCTACCGGTTCGAGACGCCTGATAAAGTCATTGTGCTCTCAGGTGATTGCGCGCCCAGCGCAAGCGTGATCGAGAACTGCGACGGCTGCGATGTCCTGTTGCACGAAGTCTACACCCAGCTCGGCTACGATGAGAGCAAGCCCGATTGGCGGAAGTACATCACGAACTTCCATACCTCCACGAAAGAACTGGCTGAGCTGGCCACGAAGGCGAAACCGAAACTGCTCGTCCTCTACCACCAGATGTTTTTCGGCGGCGCGAAAGACACCGAAGAAGGAATGCTGAAAGAGATCCGCGACTCCTATCCCGGCAAAGTCGTCTCCGCGCATGACCTCGACGTCTATTGATCTTTTCTGTAGCGGCGGCCTCTGGCCGTCGATTGATCGCAATCCGGAAAAGACTTGCGCTCTGCCACCAGGTTCCGGCTCAATCCTTCCTGTCGTGTTAAGCGGAAATGAAGAGACCGCCCTGCGTTTGGGCGCGGCGCTGCTTGTCGGCACCGTTCTGGGATTGAACCGCGAGCTGCACGGGAAACCCGCCGGCTTGCGGACCCATGCTTTGGTTAGTCTCGGCGCGGCCATTGCCACGATCGTCGTCCTCAGATCGCCTGATGGTTCTTTCGCCACCGACCAGAACGCGATCGGGCGAGTGGTCCAGGGGATTCTGACCGGCGTCGGATTTCTTGGCGCGGGAGTGATTCTGCACGATCCCGCCGGCCACATCAGCGGCCTAACGACCGCTGCCACGATCTGGATCTGCGCGGTGCTCGGTCTTGTCTGTGGACTCGGTTACTGGGTTGTCCTCGGAACGGCTGTCGGTCTTATTGTAATTGCTTTGATTTTTGGTCGCCCGTTGGAACGCCTCGCCGAACGCCTCTTCAAACGCCATTCCTCCAGTCCACCCGACCACAGCGTGTAATTTACCCGCCTGCCGCGATCATCGGCGAAGTGGCTTCATCTCTCACCTGTCCTGTGATAGATTTGCACTGCTGATATGACTGCGGAATCCCTCATTACCTGCGATCCAAACATTCTTGACGGCACGCCAGTGTTCAAAGGCACGCGCGTTCCCGTTCGCACGTTCTGCGACTATCTTTCCGATGGTCTTTCTCTGGAGTATTTTCTTGAGACTTTCCCCTCAGTGACGCGTGAGCAGGCGCGGAGAGCGTTACATTTTCAATCCGCGAAATGAGCCTCACGGAAATTAAGAGCGCTGTTCGCGAACTGTCGCCGAAAGAATTGGCGGAGCTCGCTGCGTTCATTTTGAAACAGGACAACGTTGCTTGGACCCGACAGATCCAGGACGACGCTGCGGGCGGAAAACTCGATTTTTTGTTCGACGAAGCTGACCGCGAACGTTCTGCGGGATAGAAAGCAGACTTCAATCACCGCGGCTGGAACTCGACGTACGAGCCGGGACTCACTGCATCTACGGCCATTGCGATGTCGGATCCGTGTGCTTGCAACTTCGGCCAGCTGGCAAAGGGCAAGACGAGCACAGCTATTTTTCTGTCCGCGAGATTCTGTTGATAACGCAGTTGTTGGTCGGTCGTGATGAAAACGTCGAATTGTTTTTCTGCGGCTAAGAGCAAATCACCGTTGGATAAATCGCTCCAATGCATCTCGAGCGCGGTCGCGACTTCGTGCCCGCGGAGAAACTCGCGAAGCGGAACTGGCGTGCCTTGATCGAAGAGAACGCGCACGTGATTCGCTCAGGATGCCGCCAAAGTGCGCTCGGCAAACTCGAGAACCGCTTGGGCCTGCTCACGCGTGACACCTGGAAACCAGTCAAGAAATTGATCGATCGTCGCGCCGGATTCGAGATTTTCAAAAAGCGCTTTCACCGGAACGCGGGTGTTCTTGAATACCCACGCGCCGCTCACTTTGTCTTCCGCCCGATCCACTGCCGGGCACTCTTTCCAATCGAGCATGCCGGATTATACAGGTGGGCTCTGGTCTCAGCAATCTGCGATCTCGTCGGCCGCGACCGCTCCGCATTGGTAGCGCGCAGCAGAATCGTTTCGCGCGTTATGAATCTCGTCACTGGTCACATGTCGGTAGTGGCTCAGTTCAAACTGAGCCACTACCGACATGTCACTTCCCTTGACATAGATGGGCAAATCCGAGAGGGCGAGCGGTCGGGAGAATGCGAGTCAATGGAGCAAACCGGTGAGCATCACAGTGGGCGAGTAGCGGAAGTCGGAGGCTCGAGGACGGAAGCGAAACCGCGCCCAAAGAATGGCGTTGCTAGGGTAAGCGCCGCGGTGTTGGTGATGACCTCCAAGGTCTCGGCTGACGTTGTGCCGTTTCCAACCGGGCCATCGTCATTGGATCAGCACGTTCAAAGGTGCTGTTGAACCATTCTATACCGTCAAGTATCGACGCGCTGGTAACGAGTTGACCTTAAGGTACCTGTTGTTCCGATAAATTACTCCGAAGTATTTTCCTTCCGATTTACGAAAGAGCCCGCCCAGCTGTGGAGCGCCGCCCGAATAAGGGTCTTTCCCGACTGCAAGCGCGTCGCAAAAAGAACTAAAGACTGCGCGGCTTGTTTTCGAAACATCAGAACGTTGCCAGTTGGCATTTTCAATCAGGAGAGCGGTCGCGCCACTGCCATCCTCATAAAGCAGCTTGGAATACTCGGGCATTTGAATCTCTGATACCTGCCAGTTGCGTGCCGACGACCAACGAATAATCCATAATCGGAAGACCGATTTAAGGCCAACGCCTTCTCGCGCCGCATGTAAAATGTTAAAGGCAGATGCGTACTTGCCGTATGCAGTATGGAGAGTGTCGTGAAGGCGCGCGCGGAGGAAGTCAACGATCCTCTCCTGTCTGGCGTCTAAGTTGTCCTTGGGACTGAAGAACACGCCTCGGTCAATGTCCTTCACGAGCGATCCGATAGCCGCAGCAGGAAAATAGACCCAGCCGCAAAATCCAAATACGTGTGGTTCGTGGAGACAGACGTGTATCTTTTGGCCGGCATCGTCAGCACGGCCCGTAACCGAATTTGTAAATCGACTATCGCTGACCAAATAAAGGGAAGCCACGCCTCGGGAATCAAGAGCTGCCCAAGAAGCTAGTGTAGTCATTCGAAGCAGGGTAATAAGCGAGCAGTTTTCTCGAAAAACTTTGCGATAGGTCGTGTCAGGCGGTGCGGAAAACAAAGCAGAAAAAGCAAAGCGAAATCAAATTCGTCACGTATTACAGGCGGAATAGAATTCGCTTCGTCGGTACGCAAAATTTGCAAGAGATCTAGCCCACTCTGAGGCGATGGAAAGCGACGAGCTTGGTTTGTTCCGCAATCATGTCCCCAATCCCATAAGAGAAGATCGCGCGACGCGATCGGAAAGTAAGAAGGAATAATTAAGAATTAAGAACGCCAGAAGAAGAGTTCAGGGTTTCTTCTTTTTTTGTTTTGGAGTTGGGGAACGCTCAGGTTCGGGGCGCGGGATGATTCGTGAGTAGTGACGGGGATGTTGCAAGCGGCGGTAGAGTTCCTCTTTGTTTTCCGCCCACCGGAAAGGAGGGTCACCCTTGACCGGTCCCCAGACCAAACGTCCGCTGTGCCGCCAGTTATCCAGGACAATGCCCTGGTCAAAGGGCTGCCCCCGGGCGGTGACCGCGATGACGTTGTGCTCGTCGAACTCTCCCGGAGCGCATTCGGCCCAATGTAACTCGAGCGTTCGCAGCTTCAGCGCGTCCAACCGAAGTAAGAGCTCGTTAGCGTATTGAAAACAGTGTCCGGCTTTTCTTGCTCCGATGTTGATAAGAAAACTCTGCACGGTCGGCGGCCACACCATCCGCCACTCGACGGCGAGTTGCCGGCCCGTGGTGTAGGCGGTGAAGGCGACGCGCCGGGCTTCGTCAGGACTAACACTGGGAGAGAGTCGAACAAGGCCCGCCGTCAAAGCCGGGTCGTGCTCGGAAGTAGCGGGGACCACGTCACCCCCAAAAAGACTTGCGTCAGTTGAAGGCGTGCAGACGGCGAGCGCCATCGCGGTGGCGCTGGCGACTATGGCAGGGTTGGAGCGAAGACGCGTAAACATCCGACGTATTTGGTTAGCACTCATGGCAGCAAAGTCACGGCGATCGTGGTGTGGCTCTCCTCGCTGTGGCCGAAGCCGGAGCCGGAGTTTTCTTTGCTGGAAGAGACTGTGACCAGGCGGCCGGCGGCGCGCTGAAACTCGCGGGTCTCGTGCTCGTGGATTTTGAAGCCGATCAGGAATTTGCTGAACTTCGCTTCGATGTTGCGTTCCATGGCGATGGGGATGCCGTCGCCATCGAGCCAGAGCTTTTCGATCGCGTCCGAGCTTTTGAGCGCTTTGCGCTCTTCTTCGTCGAGCGCGAGATCGATGTGAATGACGAGGAGTCGCGCGGGTTTTCCTTTGCGAGTGTCGGGCTTGTCTTCAAGGAGGACGGCTCGCTCCAGCCCGCGACGCAACGGGTCGGCGGCATCGAGGAGGTTGAGGGCGTGGCCGGGCTCGAGCGCTTTCAAGGTGGCGAGATCGGATTTCGGCGCGTCGGGATTGGTGGTCTCGCCCCAGGCTGCTTTCCGCGACGCTTTGATCTGGTCGGGGGACCAACTCAGTTTCAATCCGTCGGCGCCGCTCTCGACGATCACGGAAGAGACGCTGTCGGATTGCTTTTGTTTGCTGCTCTCGCCGCCGGAACGGCGGGTCTTGATTTCGACCCGCGCGCGAAGCGGCTGGTCGCTCTGAAGTTTCTGCAACGTCGCGCGCACGTCCGTGAGGCCGTCGGCGAAGAGGAGGGTGGGCGCGAGGAGGAGGAAGAAAAGGGATTTCACGCAGGCTATGACAATTGATCACGGCAAAGGTTCAAGCCGGAACGCGACGAAAATGCGGCTACGCCGCGTTAAGCTCCAAATTCCAGGCACCAAGCACCAGAGAAACACCAAGCACCAAACTTCGAAAAGCGCATGGCAACTTTCACTGGAACTTGGTTATTGGAGCTTCTCTGGAGCTTGGATGTTGGAGCTTGGAGCTTTTTGTAGCAACCGAGACGGAGGGCAGACAAAAATTCGGCGGCAGTATTTTCTTGGAAAGGGTCGGCGCGTGAGCCAGGATGCGGTCGCGGCCCCGCAACATCCTAATTAAATATGATGACTGACCTGCGCTTTGCGCTGCGGCAGTTGCGGAAATCACCGGGGTTCACGCTGCTGGCCGTTATTACTCTCACGCTCGGGATCGGGCTCAACACGGCGATCTTTAGTTTGATCAACGATCTGTTCCTCCGCGGGCTTCCGTTCAAGGAGCCGGACCGGGTCGTACACATGTATTCGAACGCGCGGGAGCGCAATCTCCTCGAGCTGCTGGTGTCGGTCCCGCGCTTCCAGCATTTCCGCGCGGCCCAGAAAATTTTTGACGGATTCGCAGGCGAGAACGCAGTTCCGTTTACCCTGACTGGACTCGGCGATGCCGTTCAGCTTTTCGGCGGCAAGGTGACATCGAACTATTTCGAGGTCCTCGGCGTCCGGCCGATTCGTGGCCGGAATTTTTTGCCGGAAGAAGAAGAGACGGCCGACGTGGCGATGGTGACGGAAAATTTCTGGCGGAAACGCATGGGCGGCGATGCTAGCGTGATCGGGCGCAGCATCACGCTCGACGGCGTGCCGCACACGATCGTGGGCGTGCTCCCGAACCTGCCGTTCTCCTGGATCGGACCGAATGCCGAGATCTGGACCACGAAACCGTTTCTGGTTCCCGGACTTTCCAACGAACGAATCATGCGGGGCAGCGGTTTCCTGCGCGTGATCGGGCGACTGAAACCCGGAATGACGATCGAACAGGCACGGGCCGCGATGCCGCCGCTCGAGCAAAGTTATCGGGCGCAATATCCGGGCAAGATCGACAGCTCATCGGTCATGACGCTGAAAACGTTGCCTGAAGATGTGACGGGAAATCTGCGGCCGGCCTTCGCGACTTTGCTCGCAGCGGTCGCGTTTGTTCTGCTGATCGCGTGCAGCAACGTGGCGAATCTTTTGCTGGTGCGTTTCAGCGGGCGGCTCCGCGAAATCTCCGTGCGGATGGCGCTGGGGGCATCGCGCGGGAGCGTGCTCCGTCTTTTTGTTTTCGAAAGCCTGCTCGTGAGTCTGCTCGCGGGAATCGTCGGCGCGGCGGTCGCGTGGCAGCTGGTGCCGCTCGTTCCGCAAATGGCGGCGAACTTTCTCCCGTTCGATCCCGCGACTCCCATCAGCATTTCGCTGCCCGTGCTCGGGTTCACCATTGCCTTGTCGATATTGACCGGAGTCGCGATGGGAATTTATCCGGCCTGGCAAAGTTCGCGCGCCGACTTGGTGGACGGATTGAAGGAAGGCGGACGCGGAACGAGCGGGAGCATGCGGCAACAACGTTTCCGCAAGATCCTGGTCGGCGCGCAAGTCGCGCTCTCGGTCACGTTGCTGGCGGGCGCGGCGTTGCTCATCACGAGCTTCGTGAAATTGAGCCGGCAAAGCATCGGGTTTCGCCCCGAGAATATGTGGACCGGCCTGGTAACGCTGCCGCAAGCGGGCTATCCCGATTCCGCGACGCGCCAGCGTTTTGTGGAAAAGACGCTGGCCGCGCTGCGCTCAATCCCAAGTATCCAAAGCGCCACGATCAGCGGCGACATCCCATTGATCGCCGCCGCCGCCAGTAACATGCTTTACACCCGCCCGGACGGAGAAATTTTGCCAGTGGATAAACGGGCCGCCGCCGCGTACCATCAGATCGCGCCGGACTATCTTAAGACCTTCGGCATACCCATCGTGGCGGGACGCGAGTTCGATGAGCACGACATTGCCGGCAATCAGAACGTGATACTGATCAGCCAGGCGGGTGCACGCAAAGTTTTCGGCAACGAGAACCCGATCGGTAAAACGCTTCTCATCTCTTTTTCGAGCACGCCGGTCGAGATCGTCGGCGTGGTGGGTGATGTGCGGACACGGAGCGTTGCGAATCCCGACGAAGTCGAAATCTATCGTCCGTGGGCCCAGGAGAATATTCAGTTCGCCGTGATCGCGGTGCGGAGCCCGCTGCGAGAGGACGCGGTGACGAAAGTGGTGCAGTCGGCACTGGGCACGGTCGATCCCGGGTTGGCCATCGCGATTCCGCAATCGATGGACGCGATCGTGGCGCAAGCGCTGGGCGAGGCGCGGCTGATGATGTGGTTGCTGGGGATTTTTTCCGGCGCGGCCTTGTTGCTGGCAACGGTGGGGATTTATGGCGCGGTGGCCTACACGGTGGAGCAACGGACAGGCGAGATCGGGGTGCGAATGGCGCTCGGCGCGCAAACCAAAGACATTTTGCGGCTGGTGCTGGCGCAAGGAATGAAACCGGTGGGATTCGGATTGGTCGTGGGATTGGCGGCGGCGCTCGCGCTCGGAAGATTAATCGCCGCGCAACTATATCAGGTCTCGGTCTACAGTCCGTTGTTGTTGATCGGAACCGCGGGAACCCTCGCGCTGGCCGCGATACTCGCGTGTCTGTTCCCAGCCCGGCGCGCGACGCAGCTGAATCCAGTCGATGCGCTGCGCGCGGAATGATCGCTGGAAAGTAGGAAGTAGGAAGTAGAAAAAAAGGGAACGCGGATAACGAGACGGAACTGAAATGCGACGGCGTTAATTAATTGAATCCGACAGCACACCCCGGCGCATCTCAACTTTGCGGCATTTGGACGCTTAACTCACCACGCTTATGATGACTGACCTTCGTTTCGCGCTGCGGCAACTGCGGAAATCGCCGGGGTTCACGCTCCTGGCGGTGATCACACTCACGCTCGGGATCGGGCTGAACACGGCGATCTTTTCGCTGATCAACGATCTGTTCCTGAAAGGGCTGCCGTTCCAGGAGCCGGGACGCGTGCTCCAGGTCTTTTCGCATTTCAGGGAGCAGACGGTCGATTTTCCGCTCTCGGCGCCGCGCTACACCCATTTCCGCGACGGCCAAACCATCTTCGACGGATTCGCGGCTGAGAATGGACTGGCCGCGACGGTGACCGGACTGGGTGATCCGTTTCAAGTGCCGATGTTCAAGACGACCGCGAACTATTTCGATGTGCTCGGCTTACGCGCGACCCAGGGCCGGACTTTTCGGGCAGAGGAAGAGGAAGGCGCGGATGTCGCAGTGATCACGCAACGATTTTGGAAAGCGCGGCTGGGCAGCGACCCGAACGTGATTGGGCGCGCGCTAACGCTCGATGGCGTGGCGCACACGATCGTGGGCGTGATCCCGACGCTGCCGGTTTCGTGGACCGGACCGAACGCGGATATCTGGACAACGAAGCCGTTTATCATTCCGGGTTTCTCGCACGAGCGCATGATGCGCGGGACGGCGTTCCTCCGCGCGGTCGGCCGATTGAAACCGAACATCACGGTGGAGCAGGCCCGCGCCTCACTGCAGCTGCTCGGTGACAGTTATCGCTCGCAGTATCCGGAAAAGATCGACGCGAAATCCGGGACGGTGACGAAGACGCTGCCGGAAGCTGTGACGGAGAATCTGCGGCCGGGCTTCGCCACCTTGCTGGCGGCGGTGACATTTGTCCTGCTGATCGCGTGCAGCAACGTCGCGAACTTGTTGCTCGTCAGGTTCAGCGGCCGGCGCCGCGAGATTTCATTGCGGATGGCGCTGGGAGCATCGCGCGGAAGTGTGCTGCGGCTTTTCGTGTTTGAAAGCGTGCTCGTCAGTTTGCTCGCGGGAATTCTCGGAGCAGTCCTCGCCTGGCAGTTGGTCCCGCTCGTCCCGAAACTTGCGGCCAACTTTCTTCCCATCGAAGCCGGGGCCGCGACCGCGATTTCATTTCCGGTCCTGGCCTTCACGGTCGGGCTCTCGCTTCTCACCGGCGTGGTAATGGGTTTGTATCCCGCGTGGCAAAGCTCGCGCGCGGATTTGGTGGATGGTTTGAAGGAAGGTGGCCGCGGCTCGAGCGGGAGCGTGCAGCAGCAACGTTTCCGCAAAGTGCTCGTCGGCGCGCAGGTCGCGCTTTCGGTGACGCTGGTCGCGGGGGCGTCGCTGCTCATCGCGAGCTTCATGGCGCTCAGCCATCAAAATCCCGGCTTCAAGCCGGAAAATCTTTGGATCGGCCTGACGGTGATGCCGCAGGCGCAATATCCCGACGTCGCTTCGCGCAACCGTTTTGCCGACCAGATGACGAGCGCGTTGCGCGCGACGCCTGGTGTGCAGGAAGTGTCGATCAGCGGCGGTTTCCCGCTCTTCGGTGGCGCCGGCGCCACGCTCTACACGCGCGCTGACGGCAACATTCCCCCGGTCGCGGAGCGCAAAGGCGCGCCTTCAAACGACATCACCCCGGGTTGGCTTCGCACTCTTGGAATTCCGCTCCTCGCCGGCCGCGATTTCAACGAGCAGGACATCGCCGATCATCCGAACGTCATCCTGATCAGCGCCACGGGCGCGAAGACGGTTTTCGGCAATGAGAATCCAGTCGGCAAAACGTTGCTCATCACGAGCGGCAGCGTGCCCGTCGAAATCGTGGGCGTCGTCGGCGATGTGCGCTCCGTCCGGCTCGATCAGCAAAACGACATGGAATTCTATCGGCCGTTTGCCCAGGAAAATTTTCCGTTCCTCACCATCACGGTGCGGAGTCCTTTGCCGCCGGACACCGTGACAAAATCAGTCCAGGCTGCGCTGAAGACAATCGATCCCGGCCTCGCGCTGGTTCTGCCGCAACCGGTCAGCGAGATTATGGCGCAAGCGCTCGGCCAGGCGAAACTGATGATGACGTTGCTCGGCGTTTTCGCCGGCGTGGCGCTGGTGCTGGCGACGGTGGGAATTTACGGTGCGGTCGCTTACACGGTGGAGCAGCGGACGGGCGAGATAGGAGTGCGGATGGCACTGGGCGCGCAAACGATGGATGTGCTGCGGCTGATCGTGAAGCAGGGCATGACGCCGGTGGTGTTCGGGCTGGTGGTAGGAATCGGAGCAGCGCTGGCGCTGGGAAGATTGATCGCGGCGCAGCTTTACCAGGTCTCCGCGCATAATCCGATGTTGCTTGGGACGACGGCGGCCGTGCTGGCGCTGGCGGCGCTCCTCGCGTGTCTGTTTCCGGCGCGACGCGCGAGCCATCTGAATCCGGTCGAAGCGCTGCGGGTGGAGTAGCCGCTACGCGGAAGCTCCAAATTCCAAGCTCCAAGCTCCAGAGAAACATCAAGCTCCAAACTTCAAATGGCGCGTCGCAGATTGTTTGGAGCTTGGTTATTGGAGCTTCTCTGGAGCTTGGTGCTTGGTGTTTGGAGCTTAGCGGGCTTTCAGGTGCGCGACGGCTTCGATCTCGGCGGTTTGCGGGAACATGTCGAACGGGGCGATCGAGGCGACGGCGAAGCGCTGCTGCAATTCGGCGAGGTCGCGCGCGAGAGTGGGGGGATTGCAGGAGACGTAGATCATCGTGCGCGGCGGGGAATCGAGAATGACGCGACGCAATTCGGGGGAAAGACCGGTGGCGGGTGGATCGACGATCAGTGTAGTGGCGGGTGTCCCCACCCGCGGGATGTTTGGGTCTGCGGGTGAGACACTCGCCGCTACATCGTTTAGTGCGCGGCGTAGTTCGATGGCGATATCGCCGGCGATGTAAGTCTCGTTAGGCCGGGCGTCTTTGCGGGCGGCGTCGATCGCGAAGCGGTCCCAGTCGATGCCGAGGACGCGCTCGAATTGTGGCGCGAGCCGTTTCGCGAAAAAACCGGCGCCGCAGAACGCGTCGATGAGGAATTCGTTCTCGCTGGCCAGGATCGTCGCGATGAAATCAGCCAGGGCATCGGCGACTGCGTCGTTGGTTTGCGCGAACACGCGAGGGCCGGAGTGGGCGCGCAAAGAGTAATGACCGTCGCGCGGCCGCGTGGCGCGCAACTCGGTGAGCGCCTTGTTCACTTCCGGCATCGAGATCGGGCACTGGGCGATATCCATCAGCTCGTGAACATCGCGCCGGTAAAAGCCGACGACGTCATCTTGGGCATGCACCGTGATGCGGTTGCGATAGCCGTAAGAAAGAGGAGACGAAACAATCGGCCGCATCGGCGGTTCGGCGAGACGTGCGATGCGGCGCATCGCCTGTTCAACCTGCCGGGCCTTGAGTTCGAGTTGGTGGTTGTAGCTAATGTGCTGATAACTGCAGCCGCCGCAGCGTCCGAAATACGGGCAGGATGGTGCGACGCGCTCGGCCGATGGCTCCAGCACCTCGATTAATTCGGCCTCAGCAAATTGCTTTTTTTCCCGGACGATGTTCGCCGTGACGCGCTCGCCTTCGATGGTGAATGGGACGAAGACGGCTTTGCCGTTGTCGCGCGCCACGCCTTTCCCGCCGAAAGCGATGTCCTGAATTGTTAGGTCGACTGTGCGCATGTGGGAAAAGCTCCAAGCTCCAAGCACCAAGCTCCAGAGAAGCTCCAATAACCAAGCACCAAAGCAACGAGACGCGTCCCCTTTGAAGTTTGGAGCTTGGTGTTTCTCTGGAGCTTGGAGCTTGGAATTTGGAGCTTTAGCCGGCGCTTGCCATTGCGCGCGCGATGGCGGCCTCGAGCTTCTCCAGCTTCACCGGTTTCACCAGATGTTCCGCAAAGCCGGCTTCGATGCTTTTTCTGATATCGGCGTCCATGCCGAAGCCGCTAATGGCGATACCGCGGATGGGTCGTTGAGCGCGCAGGTAGCGAATCAAGTCCATGCCGTTGCCATCGGGCAAGCCGACATCGCTGATAAGAAGATCAAACGAAACGCCCGCGCCCGCGACTTCCATCGCTTCGCGCATGCTGTGGGCGGCGGCGACGCTGTGGCCGCGCAGGGTGAGCAGTTTTTCCAAGGCGGCGCACGTGTCCGGATGATCGTCGACGAGCAAAATGCGGAGGCCGGCCGGCGGCGTTTGCGCGTCGAGCGGGCTAGGTTTGGTCGAGGCTTCGTCCAGTTCCGCGGTTTTCATCGTGAGCAGGAACGTGGCGCCGCGGCCGGTGCCCTCGCTCTTCGCAATGAGGGACGCGCCATGAGCTTGCGCGAGCGATTTGGAAATGGTCAGGCCGAGGCCGAGCCCGCCGAAGCGCCGTTGAAACGAGCGCTCACCCTGCTCGAACGGATTGAAAATCCGCTCCATGATTTCCGGTTCAATGCCGATGCCGGTGTCGCCGACGGCGAGGGTGAGGATATGCGGTAGATGGTTCGCGGAAGAGATCGTAATGGTGCCGTTCTCACCGGTGAACTTGATCGCGTTCTTGAACAGGTTCCAAACGATCTGCTGGAATTTCGCCGGATCGGCCATGATGCGGAAGTCGGTGGCGTGGAACTCGAGTTGGACCTGGAGTTTTTTCGCGTGCGCTTCCGAGGCGCACATTTCGAGGACGTTGCGGACGGCCTGATGCGCATCGACGGGTTCGAATTCCAAATGGAGCTTGTCCTTGGTGATGCGGGTGAGATCGAGCAGGTCGTCGATGAGCTGGCTTTCCAGTTCGATGTTGCGCCGCATCATGGCGAGCGTCGCCTCCACGTCTGCGGCCGGTTGCGGCTCGGTCTTCAACGTGTCGAGCGCCGCCAGCACCGGTGTGAGTGGCGTGCGCAGCTCGTGCGAGAGCATCGCCAGGAAATTGTCCTTGGTCCGGTTCGCGGCCTCGACGGTGGCGCGCTGTTCTTCGATGGCGGCCTCGGCCCGGCGCCGTTCCGCCATTCCGGCAGCCAGCGCGACCGCCGTGATGGTGGTGAGAATATTGAAGCTTTGCAGAATGAGAAGCGATTGATTCTGGTCCGCGCGCACAAACGGCCCGTAGCGTTGCAGCGTTCCCCAGACGGCGATCGCGGAAAGAACAAAGAGCCCGGTGGCGGTCTCGCGGGCGGAAAGGCGAAACGCAGTCCAGACGATGATGGGCCCGAGGAGGAAAGCGATCGGGTAATTGAGGGTGCTAATCGAAAACCAACCGCCGAAGACGACTTCGCTGAGAAACGTCAGGAGTAGAAGTAAGATGGCGACTTCGATGTCGCGGGCTGGATTTATCCGGCGAAACGGTTGAGCCAGCCAGAGAACCAGCAGCGGCGCGAACATGACCACGCCGCCGAGATCGCCGAGCCACCACGTCAGCCAGATGGCGGGATAATTTGCCCAGTCGGCAAAGCTAGCGATGGCCAGTCCGGTCAGGCCGATTGTCGGACTGACGAGGGTGCTAAGGGCGACGACAAGAGCGAATTTGAAAACATCGTAAGCGCGATCAAAGACGCGCAGGCCGCCGGCGAAACGCTGGATGAGCCAGGCGCCGATCACCGCTTCGAGGGTGTTTCCTGTCGCGATTCCGAACGAGGTGAAAATATTTCCAGGCGTGGTGAGATTGACCAGGAAAGCGCCGATGAAAATAGCCGGCCAGAGACGGAAGCCGAAGAGCAACAACGCCGCGAGCGCGATGCCTGCCGGCGGCCAGACTGGCGAGGCGCTGGCGTGGAGGGACGCCAGCCTGAGGCTAAGTTTGCCCGCGACGAAGTAAACGACGGCGAGAATTACCGCGGTCAGCGCGGTTCGGAAACGTCGTGAGTTGTCTGGCGGCGCCTGCTCCAAAATATCTTCTCTTTTTCCTAGATTGAACCCCAGCTCAACGATTCAGGGAGACAAAGAGGAGAGGAAAAGGAAGATTTAGTATTTCCGAACGTAAGGATATTTCGATTCGTTGCCGAGCTCGGGCGGGAACTCTTCGTAGCCGCCGTGAATGTGGCGAATCTGGCCGGGAAGAATCGGATAGTAAGTGCCTTGATTGACCGGGAACGGGAAGCTGAACATCTCCCACAAACCGGCGTGGAAACGCATATAGGTGCGGCCCAGTCCGCGAACAACACCGTAACTGAGCGCCGCGCTATTTCCCTCGCGTTCATTCACGCGCGCGATTTGCACGGGCAATTCGGCGATCCCGAAAACCACGTTCGATAGGCCGCGCCCGAGCTTGCGGGTCGGGCCGTAGTCGTTCGCGGGCGGGTCCTGGATATCAGCGAACGAAGTGGAGGCGAAACCGAAAACCAGCGCAGCAGCGAGCAACGTTTTCATGGCGCTTTGAGCTAAGCGACTTTTCCGCGAAAACGCAACCCTTCAGATTCGATCCCGGCTACAACGGGGGAGGCGCGATGGATCGCTTCGTGGCGGCAAGCGAGACGCTGATCGTGACTGCAAGAATCAGCAGGATCACCAGGAGCGAGATCCAATTTGGAATCGAGAACCGGTGGGCGACGATCATTTTTGTGCCGACGAAAAAGAGGATGAGGGCGAGGCCAGTCTTGAGATAGATGAAGCGATCCATCATCCGGGCGAGCAAAAAGTAGAGCGAACGCAAACCAAGAATGGCGCAGATGTTCGAGGTGTAGACGATGAATTGATCGGTGGTGATGGCGAAGACGGCCGGGATGGAATCGACGGCGAAGATGAGGTCCATGACGTCGACCAAAAGCAGGACCAGGAGCAGCGGCGTGAACTTGAGCCGTCCGTCGATCCGAATGGCGAAGCGACGCCCGTGAAATTCCTTCGAGATCGGCAGCAGGCGCCGGCACCAGCGCATGAAAAAGTTTTTCTCGAAGTCCATCTTGGCGTCGCGATCGAAGAGCATTCGGAGACCGGTGAGGACGAGAAACGCGCCGAAGATGTAGAGGACGAAATGGAACCGTTCCACCAGGGTGACGCCGAGCCAGATCATCACCCCGCGCATGACGAGCGCGCCGAGGATTCCCCACACCAGAACGCGATGCTGCGAGCGCGGCGGGACGCGGAAGTAGGCAAAGATCAGGACGAAAACGAAGATATTATCGACGCTGAGCGAGTACTCGATGATGTAGCCGGTAAGAAAATCGAGCCCGGCCTCGTCGCCCTTCGATTTCCAGACGAGAAGATTGAAGGCGAGCGAGAGAACGATCCAAATAAAGCTGCGCTGGATCGCGGCTCGCATGCTCAGCTCGCGATTGCGCCGCTTGAAACTGATCAGGTCGACGGCCAGCGCAATGAAAACGCCCACGTGAAAGGCGACCCAAAACCAAATATTCGTGGGCACGGCGCAGACCGTCCCATGGGGCGCTCGCCGTCGCAACGGCAAAGCGCCTTCTTCTGTAGCCGTCGCCCTATGGGCGACGTGATCGCGGCGACGATTTCACTCACGCTTCGCACAACGAAGCGGCTACAGAAGAGGCGGCTACAGCGCGCTTTGCGGGCGCGCATCCAATTTCCATTCGCGAATACAACCCTTCTCCGTAACTTATCCGTCCCGCCATGGATGCCGAATTGGAGAAACTCGTCGAAGCCGGAAAGCTCACCGCCCGGCAGGCGGACCACCTTCAGGAACTTCGCCCCGGCACGTTTTGCCTCCATAAAAGCTGGGGCTTCGGCCGGGTCGCCGAGTGGAACCTCCTCCTCAACCAGGTCCTGATCGATTTCCCGGGGAAAAAGGCGCACCCGATGCAGCTCTCCTACGCGGCGGAAAACCTGACCGTCATCCCACCGGCGCACTTTCTGGCGAAAAAGGCGACCGACCTTCCCGGAGTCAAAGAGCTGGTCAAAAAAGATCCGGTCGCGTTGATGCGAAACGTTCTCGAGAGCCTCGGCGGTTCCGCTACGGTCACGCAGATCAGCCAGATGATGCTCGGCGACATTTTCACCGAGCCGGAATGGAAACGCTGGTGGGACTCGACGAAGAAACTCCTGAACAAGGAAGGATATTTTTCCGTCCCGACGAAGAAGAGCGAGCCGATCCAGCTCCGCGGCGAGAAAGTCTCGAGAGCAGACGAGCTGATCAAATTTTTCAACCAGACCCGGCAGCCGAAGGAGCAGGTGGCGGCGCTGGAACAGATCATCAAATTTCACAGCGAGTTCGATCGGCCGGAGACGCAGCTCCAACCGATCGTGGCCGCGATCGAGAACGTGGCCGCGCGCAACCAGCGCTTGAACGCTCCGCTCACTTTCGAGCTGGTCCTGGGGCGCGATGATCTGCTGGCGCGTTGTCCAGGTCTCAAGACCACGAATTTGTCGTTGTCGCTCATCCGTTTGATCGAGGACGAGCAAGCACGATTGGTCGCGATCCTGCCGAAACTTCCGGCCGCGAAGGAGCGCCGCGTTTTGCAGGCGTTGCCGGCGGCGCTCGGTCCGGCCTGGACGACCCGCGCCCTGCAACTGATGCAAAGCCATCATGCCCGCGCGGTGATGCAGTTGCCGCGCGTTTTCGCCGAGGAAGGAAAACAGGATGAGCTGCGGGCGTTTCTAGAGCGGGGGATCCGCGACCACTCGGTGACGAGCGAGATCCTGGTCTGGCTTTGCAAGGAACGCAGCGGCGAATGGCGCCCGCTGATCATGCCCGACCTGCTCGGCGCGATCTTGTCGGCGCTCGAGCGCGACCAGCACAATGAGAACAGCCGCGGCAGCAAGCTGCGGGACCTGTTGCTCGACGATCGGGAGCTGATTCCCGACATGTTCGAAGGCGCCGAGCTTGGCGTGGCGCGCGATGCGATGCGCCGGCTCATGTTGACCCCGGTGTTCGATGAGCTGACGAAACGCTCGCTCCTGGCGCGCATCATCAAACTTTATCCGGAGCTGGAAAGCGTGATTACCGGCGAGCAAAAAGAGGAAAAAAGTGAGGCGCTCGTTGTTTCCTGGAGCAGCCTCGAGAAACGCAAAGCCGAATACGAAGAGCTCGTAAACAAGAAGATCCCCGAGAACAGCAAAGAGATCGGTATCGCCCGGTCCTATGGCGATCTCCGGGAGAATTTTGAATTCAAAGCCGCCAAGGAAATGCAGGCGGTGCTGATGCGGCGGAAGTCTGAGCTGGAAACCGCGCTGCATAATGCGCGCGGCACCGCGTTCGAAAGCCCGGATACTTCGCAGGTTTCCATCGGCACCATCGTCGGGCTGCGCGATTCGAATTCCGGCAAGGAAGAAACTTATACCGTCCTCGGCGCCTGGGACGGCGATCCCGATCGCGGCATCATTTCCTATCAAACCGCGATCGGCCAGGCCTTGCTCGGCCATAAGCTTGGCGAAGTCGTCACGCTTACCGATCACGACGAGACCCGTCGGTTCGGCATCATCTCGATCGACCCCGCGCCCGTGGACGTCACGCCGCCCGATCCGTCCCTGGCCGAGATTGAAGCCGAGGCGGTGGTGGCCGAATGATGTAGAGGCGCATGCCTGCTGTCGCCATACGAGAAATCTCGGAGTTCGTCGGCGGCCAGCATAGCGGCGACGGCAAAGGGTCCATCAGTGGCGTCGCCTCGCTCACCCAGGCAACCAGCGATCAGCTTAGTTTCTTGAGCAATCGCAAATACGCCTCTGATCTGGCCGCGACCAAAGCCGGAGCGGTTCTGGTTCCGAAGAATCTCGAGGGCACTGATGACCGCTGGATCCGGGTGGACGATCCCTACTTCGCCCTCGCTCGCATCATGACTCGCTGGTTTTCGAATCGGCCGTTGCCGCGCGGCATCTCGCCGAAAGCTGTCGTCGCGCCGAGCGCCAAACTTGGCGCGAACGTCTCGTTAGGCCATTTCGCGATCGTGGGAGACGACGTTGTCATTGGAAACAACGTTGCCATTTTCCAGGGCGTCTCCATCGAGGCGGGATCAACGATCGGCAACGACTGCATCATCTATCCGAACGCCGTCATCTACGACGGCACCCGAATCGGTAATCGCTGCATCATTCACAGTGGCGTCGTCATTGGTTCGGACGGCTATGGCTTTGCGACGCACGATGGTAAGCATCACAAGATCCCGCAGATCGGGATTGTCCGGATCGAGGACGACGTCGAGATCGGCGCCGGAACCACGATCGACCGCGCCGCGCTCGGCGAAACGGTGATCGGCGAGGGGACCAAGATCGATAACCTGGTCCAGATCGGGCACAACGTGAAGGTCGGGAAACATTGTCTGCTCGTCTCCCAGGTCGGCATCGCCGGCTCTACCGAGCTCGGCGATTACGTTGCCGTCGCCGGCCAAAGCGGTTTCTCCGGCCACCTCAAGATTGGCAATCGTGTCCAGGTCGCCGCCAAGAGCGCCGTCCTCGACGATGTCCCCGACGACACCAAGGTGATGGGTTCACCCGCCGTTCCCTTCACCGAGTTCGCCCGCCGCCACGCCGCGCTGAAAAAGCTCGCGCGGAGAAAGACCTAGCGCTCTTCTGTTGTCCCTTCTTCTGTAGCCGCTTCGCTGTGCGAAGCGTGAGAGGAAAGCTTGCTGCAAACATCGCTCCCACGTCGCGCACAGCGCGACGGCTACAGAAGGCACCCCACACGCACCGTCAGGGGCCAGACAACCCGCCGCGGTTCGCTGCCCCACGCCGATCGCAACTCTTCCCCAACCCCTTCCAACGGATCGCGCCGCTCCGCCGCCATGAACCGCTGCGTCGCTGACCATGTTCGCAAATATCCGATGAGATGCTCCACGTTCCACTCCGCCACCATTTCAAATGGCGGCGTCGCAATTTCAGGAAAGGGAAACGCCAGCTCCTCAAACTTTTCGACTAGCACACGCTCCGCTGGCCAGTAGGCGCCCACCACGTCGGAATAATAATGGTTAACCACCGCATCGATGGGAGACGTTACCTTCGCGAGCTTGTACGCCCACGCTGCCACGACTCCTCGCGGCAACAACACTCGTCTCGCTTCGGAATAGAAGCGCTCTGGGTCGAACCAGTGCAGCGCCTGCGCCACCGTGATGAGATCGACCGTGTTCGGCTCGATCCCGCTCTCCTCCGCGGGTGCCACTCGGTACTCGACGCGCGCGTGCGCCTCCGCGTTCGCGACCTGCTTCCCGCTCGCATCCGTCGCGATCACCCGCTTGAACTGGTCCGCAAGCTCGACCGCCGCCTGCCCATTCCCCGTCGCGCAATCCCACGCCAAAGCGTTGCCCGGCGCAACGGTCGCCAAATAACGAAACAATTCCTGCGGATACCGCGGCCGGAACTTCGCATAATCCGCCACCTGTCGTGAGAAATGATCTTTGAATCCGCTTTCTGTCACTCTATGACTTCGCGACAGCTCACTCGGGTTCGAAACTGTTTATTTGGAACTTGGAGCTTCTCTGGAGCTTGGAGCTTGGGATTTGGAGCTTCCGCGCCATCGGCGCGGTCATTCTTGTTTCGTCGCCGGCATCGTCTTCACTCCCACCCGCGCCAAGTACTCATCCGCCTGGAGCAAATCCGCCCCCGCCCGCTGCACGATCTTCAACAGATTATCCATCGACGAAACCTCCTCGAGTTGTTCCGTCAGGAACCACTGGAGAAAATTGATCGTGATATAATCGTTCTCCGATCGCGCCAGCTCTACCAGCGCATTGATCTGGTGTGTCACCTTCACCTCCTGGTCGAGCGACAACTTCACCGCCTGCTCCGGGTTCTTGAATTTCGACTGCGGCGCATCGAGCGCCGGGATCACCACAGTTCCGCCCGCGTCCACCACATATTTGATAAACCGCAGCGCATGCGCCTTCTCCTCCTCCGCCTGCTGGAAAAAATGCGCCGATAACTGCGGCAACGCCTCCGCCGCAAAATGCGCCGCGATCGCGTAATACTGCATGGACGCACTGAATTCGTACCCGATCTGTTCGTTGATAGCATCGATGACTTTTTGACTTGTGAGCATGGCAAAATCCTTTCGTTGTCCTTTCTCACTTACCCCGCTGTCGCTAATCGTCAATGAGCGGTAGCGATTCTCGCGGAAATGCAAAAGCCCCGCTGGAGATGAACCCAGCGGGGCTTTTGTTCTGGCGACGTCCTACTCTCGCACAACCTATCGTCGCACTACCATCGGGGCTGCAGCGTTTCACTTCCGTGTTCGGAATGGGAACGGGTGGTGCCACTGCGCTATTATCACCAGAACCGAACGGCGCGGGCGCCGCTCGGCTCTGGCGAAGTTTGAAGTTTAAAGTTCGAGGTTTGATTTCTCAATCAAACATCAAACATCGGACATCGGACATCAAACATTCCGCTAATTCTCTGATATCTACATACAGGAAGTATTTACCACTTCAGGCTTCGTTTTATTTAATTTTTTAGAAGTCATTCCTCTCAATTTGCCGCCCCGTCCCGCTTGCGCGGGACGGACCGGGTTAATTGAAAAGTAAATGACCAAGCCGAACGAGTTATTAGTATTACTTAGCTGAACGTGTTACCACGCTTACACCAGTAACCTATCAACGTGGTGGTCTACCACGACTCTTCAGGGAGAACTCATCTTGGGATAGGCTTGGCGCTTAGATGCTTTCAGCGCTTATCCTTTCCGAACATAGCTACCCAGCACTGCCGTTGACACGACAACTGGAACACCAGCGGTTCGTCAGACTCGGTCCTCTCGTACTAGAGTCTGAACCCCTCAATTCTCCTGCGCCCACAGTGGATAAGGACCGAACTGTC
>QHNH01000047.1 GCA_003218375.1 Verrucomicrobiota bacterium
CGGGGAGAGTTGATCGAAATCGTTTGGCCGTTGACGCGGATCAGGCCCCCTACGGCTGGGGCAATGCCGAAAATTGTTTGGAGGAGCTCGGTTCGGCCTGCACCGACGAGGCCGGCGATGCCGACAATTTCGCCGGAGCTGAGGGAAAAACTGATTTCGTGGCGCGGGTGCGCAGGAGTGCGGAGATTCTGCACTTCGAGCATCGGCGTTTTGGGCGGGTTGGGTTGGCGGTTGTAGAGGGCGGAGATTTCCCTGCCGACCATCAGCTTGACCATGCGGTCGTGGTCGATCTGCTCGCGCGATAATTCACCGGCGACGCGCCCATCGCGCAACACCAGCACTCGGTCGGCCAACTCCTTCACTTCACCCAGCCGATGCGAGATATAGAGAATGCTGATGCGTTTGGAGCGGAGGTCGCGCACCACGCGAAAAAGCTGATCGGCTTCGTGCTGCGAGAGACTCGATGTCGGCTCGTCCATGATGAGAATTCGGGCATCGACGCTGAGGGCTTTGGCTATCTCAACAAGCTGCTGATGGCCAATCGACAGGTCGGCCACGATGGTGTCGGGGGAGCAGTCGAGGCAGATGCGATTGAGGCCTTGTGCGGCGTCGTCGCGCAGGCGCGATTTGTTGATGAAGCCGAAAGTTCTCGGCTCGCGGCCGAGATAAATGTTGGCGGCGACGGTGAGGTTGTCGGAGAGATTCAGTTCCTGGTGGATCAGCACGATGCCCAGGGTCAGTGCTAATTGCACCGATTTGATTTCGACGTTTTTATCGTCTAGCACGATCCTTCCCGAATCGGCGGTTTGAACACCGGCAAGGATGCGCATGAGCGTCGATTTGCCGGCCCCGTTTTCGCCGATTACCGCCAATATCTCCCCTGCGTCGAGATTGAAAGAGACATCTTTGAGAGCCTGGACGCCCGGGAAAGATTTAGAAAGGTTGGAGACTTGAAGAAGAGCCATGGAAGCTTCGAGGTTTTATTTCTTCCCGAGTTTCTCCTTCAGATCCTTCCAAAACTCATCGACATTGTCTTTGCGAATCTGCCGTGCCGGAATATCGATGAAGCCGCCTTTGGGGATCACGGTGTTGTCGCCCTTCGCCAGTGCGGTCAGGATGCGGACCGATTCCATGCCATACATGTACGGATTCTGCACGACGGTCCCGTGGCAGATGCCGTCTTTGATGGCTTGGAGCGTTTCATCGGCTTCGTCGAACGCCACCATTTTGATTTTGCCCGCTTTTCCTGATTGTTTCAGCGCCTCCAGGCACAGCGGCGGGTTGTAGGCAAAGAGGCCAACCATGCAGCCCAGATCCGGATATCGCGCAATCGCGTCCTCCGCATTCGCCTTGCCCTTGGCCATATCGAATTGATCAGTGAGCGTGCCGACGATGGAATATTTATTGCCTTTGAGTTTCTCGCCGGGCGCATCGTAGCGCGTGGGATCCATGTTGCGATCGAGCAATTCATCGATCACACCCTGCCGCCGCCGGCGCGCATTGTCCTGCTCGAGCCGGCCAATAAAGATCATCACACTGCCGCCTTCGGGCATCGCCTCCTTTACCAGCTTGCCGCACATTCGGCCGGCCGTGTAATTGTCCATGCCGATGTAGCAGAGACGATTTGTGCCCGGCGCATCCGAATCATGCGTGATTACTTTCGTCGCTTCGCAGGCCTGATTGATCAGGTCGGATTGATTGGCCGGATCGATGGGGCTGATGGCGATGCCATCGACGCCGCGGGTGAGGAGGTCTTCGATAATTCGTTTTTGGTCGGCGATCCCTTCGGCGGGCATGTAGGCGCTGGCGACGGCGCCATATTTTTCTCCGCCGGCTTTCACGCCCGCTTCGGCGATCACCCAGAAACTGGTGGCGAGAATCGAGACTGAAATTCCACAGCGACTTTAACATTGCACAGCGAGGGGGGCAACTCAGCCTTAGCGCGGCGCAACGCTGCGGCCGAGCCTGCCGGGTTGATGGAGCTTGTCAACTTTGTGCCTTACCTCATCAATTCATCTGCTGCTAAATTCCAGGTGGCAGGCGGCATTTGAGGAGAAATCATGAGGCGCGCTTCGGTCGGTCTGTGCGAGCGGCTGGAACGGCGAACGTTGCTGAGTTTCACATTTGAGTCGGCATTCGCGATTGGCAATCACGGCGAGGATAAGTCACAAGCGGTTGATGTCGATGAGTCGGGCAATGTTTATCACATGGCATGGTTTGATTCCGGCCAGGTTGATGTGGATCCTGGCCCGGGGAGTGTCAACGTAGGCGTCGGGCATGAAGATCGAGGCGTACTGGGGACATATCTGTCGAAGGTGGACAGCGCCGGAAAGTTTGCGTGGGGATTCCAGTTGTTCCCCAATGATGCGGGGCGCACTTTTGGTGCAGGATTGTCGCATGATGCGGCGGGAAACATCTACGCCAGCGGTTCAATTGTCAAAGACAACATCGCGCGGATCTTTCTCTCCAAATTCAGTCCGAGTGGGGAGGAGTTGTGGAGCAACATCTCGAGCTCGACGAAATCGGGGTTTCGGTATTTCGTGGCGAGCGACGCGGCGGGAAGCGCATTTATTACAGGATGGTTCGATGGCTCGCTTGATCTGGACAACAACGGCACCGTCGACCTCGTGGGTGATGGCGCCGAAGTCGACGGTTTTGTCGCCAAGGTCTCGAGCAATGGGAGCGTGGAATGGGCAAAGAGTCTGCGAGGTATCGACAACAACGCCTTCGTTTCTCCCAAGGCCATCGCTGTTGACAGTCTTGGCAATGTATTGACCACGGGATGGTTTGATCAACGCGTGGATTTTGATCCGGGACCGGCGGAGGCAATTGCCAGCACAGAACACTCGATCGCAACATACGTGCTGAAACTGGACGGGTCGGGGAATTTCAAATGGGTGCGGACCACCGAGTCGATGGGCACGACGATCGATGTGGATGCGGCGGGGAATATTTACACGGCGGGCAACTTTGACGGCTCGGTTGATTTTGATCCGGGGCCCGGCAAACGGCTGCTCACTTCACCTCCGCCAGACCAGGCGGACCCAGGTGCGTTCATCAGCGACGTGTACATTTCCAAGCTGACTTCATCGGGAGATCTGGTCTGGGCGATTCGGGCGGCGGATAGCGATAGCATTGTGGCGGGTTATCCGCGGATAG
>QHNH01000046.1:0-1433 GCA_003218375.1 Verrucomicrobiota bacterium
TTCTCTCGCGAACTCTTCAATGAAGGCGTGATGGCTACTGGCATTGCCTTCCCCACCGTGGCAGAAGGCAAAGCTCGTATTCGCACTATCATGACAGCGAAGCACACGCGCGAGCAGCTCGATCAGGCGCTGGAAACATTGAGTAAAGTGGGAAAGAGATTGGGAATCCTATCGGCGTGATCGATATACCTAGGTAGCGTGGTTGCGTTCGCCCCTCGGCATCGCGGTGGACTTTGCCGATCCGCTCCCCTGTTTTCCAAAATGTACAGAACTGCGAAAAATTGCACATTAGCGCTCACTTCTTTCTTTACTCGCGCGAGAAAGTGATGGATTATGCAAAGAAGTCCAAACACTCTGCCCAATGAGGAGCGAATCCTAGTGAAGGACATTTACGAGCTGATCCGACAAAAGGAAAGCGAATTCGAGCGCGTCCAAAAGGAAGTGGAGGCGTTGCGTATTGCCGTGCGCCTGCTCGATGAAAACAGCGAGTCGCGTACTACGACTGTAAACACTCCCGCGGCTGCGCGCGATTCGCAAGGCTATGCCGCTACTCCGGCCCCGCGAGCGAACACACCGGCCGCTACGCCGACGCCTTGGGCTTCGGCCAAACAATTTCCATAACGCGGCGAGGAGCTGAGTGAGTTCTAATCCTGACCCTCCCTTCGCGTCTGGACCGCCGGGTTTCGTTGAACAGCGTCTGTTTGTCCGCAAAAAGGTAGACACGCCGCTGCCTATCGAGCTCCTGCCGGGAAAAGAAGTCTGGCTGCACGATCTCGGCGAGGGCGGACTCTCGGTGTCAGGCAGCTCGCGTCTAGAGCTCGGCACGGCTACTTTCCTCACTTTTCACTTTCCCGGCTCCAATTCAATGATCGAAGCTGCCGGGGTAGTCGCGTGGTGCGGCAGCTCCGGGCGGGTAGGCGTGCGCTTCACCCGGATTAAGCCGGATTCGAGCGCCGCGCTCAAGCGATGGTTGAAAAGTGGAATACCGCAACCATCGAATGTGGCCGCAAAAGCTGCCGATCGTTCTCCCGAATTGGCTTCTCTGGTATCGCGGGCCGAATCCGAAATCGCAGAACTTTTGGCCGACCTGGCCTCATCCGCACTTCGGGAAGACGCCGCGCTGAAGCTGATCGCCGAACGAATGGCTCGCTTGACGCGAGCAACGGGAGCCGCGATCGCCTGGCGTGAGGACAGCGGCGTGATCTGCCGCGCGAGCGCAGGCAATGCGCCCGATGTCGGTGTGAAGCTCAACGTGGACGCTGGCCTCACCGGTGAGTGTTACCGCACAGGCAACATCGTCTCTCTGGCCGATTCCGATGCCGATCAGCGCGTCGAAGCTGACGTGTGCCGTCAGCTTCAATTCCGTTCACTGCTGATCGTACCGGTTGTCGCGGCGGAAGAAGTCGTTGGGGTGGCCGAAGTATTTTCTCCAA
>QHNH01000046.1:1601-3735 GCA_003218375.1 Verrucomicrobiota bacterium
TGGAGAGGGATTTGGAGCAGCAGCCTTCTCCCGATGAGCGAGATAGCACTTCCTGGCAAGCCAGATCACGGAACTATCTGTTGTTGATGCTCTTTGCTGCGGTGAGCATCGGGATGGGAGACTACCTCAATCGCTATGTTGCTCTTCCAAGAGCTGAAGCCAGGTCCCAAGCCAATGTAGCAATTCGTGCGGAAGTCTCTTCAATTCTCGCAGCGGGTTCGGATCAACTAACTGCGCCGGACCAGAACGTGATTGTGCAGACTGTTGACCTGAAGCTGCCAACACTCGTCGCAAATAAGGTTGTATCCAGGAAGCCTGCCGAGCACGAGCGATCGGTGCAGTTAAATTTTGCCAAAACAAGCAGGGGCAGCGAATCCGCAGAACAGTCTCCTGTGGCACCGAATATTCCTGCCACAAACACTTTCGCGCTCCCGGTTGATTCGTCCTCTCCAGCTCTGGCGAAGAATGTCGAATCGCGGAATCTATCTCCCGCTCCGCCAACGGAGGTGATACCCGGTAAGCTGGTGCACCGTGTGAAGCCGCTGTATCCGGAATTCGCCAAGAGTGCCGGCATACGGGGTGCAGTAGTGCTTTCCGGCTTGATCGGAAAAGATGGCAAAGTCGCAGCTGATGTTGGATTTATGAGCCGACGCGAGCGCAACTGTAAAAAAATGTATATTGCAGGACGGCGGGTTGGGGATTAACGCGCGTTGAAGTCCATTATGATGCGGGTCTCGACCTCGATTGGCTCGCCCTTGAGGAAATACGGCGTGTAGCGCCACTGAGTACACGTCTAATTACGTACTCAGGTGCGTGTTAAGGCTGCAGCCTGAGTGCATGGCTGGTGGTGGTAGTGCGACAATCATTCCACCTGCACGCTGCCACCAGAGGTGGGTCGGGAAAGTCAGTTAGAAATGCCAGTCACTGAGGCGCCACCTAAACCGCCAGTAGAGGAACGTCCGCTACGCCGCGACCTGCCTCAGGATCCCGCCGAACTCCATCTCCTTATAGAAGAAATGGAGGACGAACGGGAACGATCGCGCTGGCGAGAGTCTGTCTGGATTTCCGTGATCCTGCATTTGCTGCTGGTGATGGCTATCATCATTCAGCCGAAATTTTTCCCGAATTTGTTCTCAGCCAGAGAAAAAATCGTTCTGGTCACGCCAGAACTGAACGATCGCGATGTGCGCTTCCTCGCGCTTCCTCACGATTCGCAGAAGGCCGTGCCTCCGCCGAAGACGAACATCATCTCTGACAAAAACCGTGTTGCACAGGCTCGCAGACCTACGATCGACCGCCACACTCTGGAAGAACTTCAGAACGCGCGCCGACAGGGCGCACCTGGACCAAGAGCTATGCAGGCGCCCGCTCCCCAGCAGAGCGCTGCCGCGGCTCCTCAGCAGTCGGCACAGCCCCAGAGTTCGCAGAAAGCCGCAGAAGAATCGAAGACTGTGGCAAAGCTGGAATCGCCCCCTGAGGCGCGTCCGACGAATCGGAATGTGTTCACGTCTGCAGCCTCCGCCGGCTCAGCGATTGAGCAGGCCGCGCGGGCCGCAGCCGCGGGACGAGGAGGCGGCGGCGACTACGGCATCAGACCGCTCTCGCCAAACACCAATGCTCAGGGCGCAGTCGACATCCTTAATGACACGCTGGGCGTGGACTTTGGCCCGTATTTGTCGCGTGTGCTCGAGGATGTAAGACGGAATTGGTACAACCTCATCCCGGAGGAGGCGCGGTCTCCACTGTTCAAACAAGGCAAGCTTCAGATTCAGTTTGTCATCAATAAGAGCGGTGCCGTTGAGGGAATGAGGCTGGTGACGCCGTCTGGCGATGTCGCCCTTGACCGAGCTGCATGGGGCGGCATTACCGCGTCGAATCCCTTTCCACCGCTGCCCAAAGAGTTCAATGGGCCATACCTTGCCTTGCGTTTCCGCTTCTACTACAACCCCGATCGCGGTGAACTGAAATAAGCGTGGATCCCCAGCGCAGCCAAGCCCAAGGTTTGCTGCTGCTGGCCCTCCTGATTCTCGTCCTAGTCGTGGTGCGATACTGGGGACGCATTCCATGGCTGGCGCGCTGAGCTACCTTAGGGGCTACGTTAAGGACCAACACGCAGCTGTGCAAAACGCCCCGG
>QHNH01000017.1:0-35889 GCA_003218375.1 Verrucomicrobiota bacterium
AGACCTTCAGCATCGAGTTATTCCAGCGTCTGATTCTTCACCGGGTGCTGGAGCTTGGCTGGACAACGGAGCGATTCGGAGAATTCGACGACCGAGTCTTTTCAGCCGGCCGCGAATCTCGCAAACCAGAACGCGTTGGGAAGAAATACCAGTGGATCGCCTACGACGAGTTTCACGCCCGGATCAGCGACAATTTTGGCGTTGCTGAAACTGATATGCCGGTTATGCCAGATCGTGACTGGGAACAAGGCTTGTGGCCTCTCGAATTCCGAGACCTTGATCCGTCCCTGTTGCTCAAGGGAACTCCGAGAGATGGTTGGGGTGTCAATCACTTCAATTGGTGGACTCCCTGTCGTTACGACGCTTGGACATCACAAGCCACGCCGTCGCAGTGGCTGCAATCCCCCGCTGATTTACCTCCACCAACTGACTTCTTTGATTTAGCGGAGCCTGATGGTGGCAAACGCTGGCTCATGCTGGAGGGATACTCGCATTGGCGTCAAAAAGAAGCCGTCGCATTTGAAGGCAGGGAAGCCGACAAGCAAGAACTTCATTACATCATTCGCTCGTATCTCACGCGGCGCGAACACCTGCCTGCAATAATGGCATGGGGTCGCGAACAGAATTGGATCAACGATCGATTACCTCAGCCGGATGGTCGGTATCGGCAGCATCTTCATGAGCATCATTGGAGCGCACACTTTGATAGCCAGCTTGAAGACGAGTGGATTTCGGGACTCTGGCGTTCTACTGACCTGCCTCACCCAATGGTCGAAACAACGGGTGAATACGTGTGTGAGTATAACACCTATGACTGCTCTTTGGACTCAACAGTAATCATTTCGCTTCCTTCCCGTTGGTTGGCGGAAAAGATGAGTTTGAAAATGGTGGGGCGGCGCGGCGACTTTGTGGATGGTGCTGGTAATCTCATTGCCTTCGATCCCTCGACTAGGGAAAGCGGCCATGGTGCGTTAGTTGTCCGAAAGGATGCCTTGCGTGAGCTCTTAGATCGAGAGGGGTTGGCCTTGTTTTGGACTTTGCTGGGAGAGAAGAACATCTACCCGCCGGAGATGATTAGTAGCTGGCTTGGCCGCTTGACGATTCTCGGGGTTTACTCGTGGGACGGTGAAGTGATAGCCGGCGATTTTCGCACTGAATTCCAACAGGGTCGCCGTTGAGTAAGGGCGCAAGGGGTCTGTGAATCTCGGCGGTGGCGGCGCCCCGCGCGCCAGCAAATCCCCGTTTCAGAGCCAAATTCCAGAAGGCAGAAAGCGTCAGTCTTGTTGAATCTCGGCAAAAGTGAGAACCCAAAGCCGAAATTCTGAAAAGCTGAAACGCTGAAACCGGGCGGCCTTTTTCGGCTGGATCCGTCCAGCGTCGGCTAGAGAAACCTTTGTTAACTTCGTTTTCTCCTGTTGACCTGTTCCGGAGTAAAAACAGAAGGCAGCGAAGGAAGCAAAGATGGCAACGGAGTTGCGAAGAGAATTGTTGCTCCTAAACGGAGTTTGGGAACGAGGAGATCGTGGATTGACTGTTCGCGCGGGGTGGGGACACCAAACTTTCATGGGCGCTGTCTGCGGGTGGGGACACCCGCCACTACACCTAAGCTTTCATCCTGCGTTCCTGATTAATCCTCTTTTCAACACGCAATCGTTCCTGGTCTCATGGTTTCCAGATCTTATTATCCGCAGATGGGGATTGTAGGGCGACCGCACCGGTTGCCGAATCCAACGCCGACGGCAGGCGGTGCGCCTGCCCTACAAACAAAACGGCGGGGCGACCAGGTGTAGAGGCGGGTGTCTCACCCGCAGATGTTTTAGTTTTGCGAATTGGGTGCTGATTTTCTGCGGGTGGGGGCACCCGCCGCTACATCGCCGCGTCCACGCGCTATGCCTTACAGGATCGCGAGTGGTTGGAGGGACATGAATAGCCAGCTACTCGCTCTTCTTCACGCTTTGCAGGATGGCTTGCAGCTCCGCAGCCCGGGCCTTCATCGGCGCGGCGTCTCCGGCTTGGACCAGAATCACCGGTAGTGTCGCCTTCACGTAGCCCACATCCTGAACGGCCGCACCGCCATCAATGGTGTCGGACTGGTGCACATACTCCAACTCATTCACCGTGTCGGTTTGTTCCGGCCCCGGTTTGAAATCTTTGGCTTTCTTTTTCACTGCGTCGCGCATCGCGGTGATTCTCGTTTGAAGGTCTTCCTGCTCCGTGGTGATGAAACCGAAGGCCGCGCCATCCTTGCTCATCACGCGGTAAATCGGACCGACCGGACCGGCCATCTCTTCAAGCTTCCAGTCCTTGGGGACCAGGAATTGGATTCCAGCAGCCTCAATTTTCTGGGTCGCATTCTCGGTTGCGATGCCGGGCTTGGCCGCGGCTGTTGATTCGGTGGTTGTCTTCTTCGTGGCAAGCGATCCACCAAGGCCCTGGGCCTGACCGTTCATCGCGGCCGCTATCATAAGTATTACTGCAATCTTGTGGGTTTTCGTCATGGTCAGCGGTGTAGAGCAAAAACGGGACCTTTTTGCGAAGATGTTGTAATTTCTTGTTTGCGCGGCGCTGTTGCGACGGAACGTGTAGGGCGGGTGTCCGACCCGCAGATGTTTTAGTTTTGCGAATCGTGTCCTGGTTTTCTGCGGGTGGGGATACCCGCCGCTACATCATGCGTCTGACACAAACGCCCTACAAATTTGAGCCAAGAATGAAGTGCTCGATCGCGCTCGCGAATCCTTCTTCTTCGGATGAGGTGGTGACGTGGGTCGCAGCGCGTTTTACTTCCTCGCTGCTTTGGCCCATGGCGATGCTGCGGAAGGATTTTTCGAACATGGAGATGTCGTTAGGCATATCGCCAAGGGTAGCAACTTCGCTGGGATCGATCTTGAGCATCTTCCCCAGCGCGATGACGACGGCGCCTTTGTTGGCCTCGGGATGGGTGACATCGACGTAGTAAGGTTGGGAGCGCGCGGCGAAAACGGCGGGCGGTTGATGATCGCGATGCGGGGTAGTCTTTTTGCAAAGAACATTGGTCGAAAATTGGCGGACGATGTCGGCTTCGCAGCGCGCTACCGCGTCCAGATCGTCGCTGATCCCGACGACCTTTACGACTTCGTCCATCTTATCGGAAAAATCGGGAACGACGGTAGGTGGGAATTTCACGGTCCATTCTTCGCGGTCGACATGCGGTCCGTGGCGTTCGCGCACGAACCAATCGTTGCCGCGATAGATCCAGGAGTCGAGCTGGTGCGCCGCGATGATCGCGAGAACGGGTTCGACGGCGTCTCGGGCCAGGACGCGCTGTTCGATCAACGAAAGGTCCGGCCGGACAAACTGCCCGCCGTTGAAGGCAGCGAGCGGAGTCGTTAGGCCGAGCGGTTCGACGAACATTTGCATTCCGCGCGGCGGGCGGCCGCTCGTGATGGCGAAGGCGATGCCGGCGCGAGCCAAAGCCTGCACGCTCGCGATGGCTCGCGGGGTCAGCACCTTCTCGTGAGTAACCAGCGTGCCGTCGACATCGGCCAGGACGAGCTTGATCGGAGTCATTTTTTCAATCTACGGCAAGGATTGGACGAAATGCTAGAGTGCCAAGCAACCAATTGTAGGGTGACCGCTCCGGTTGCCGAATCCAACAACGATGGCAGGCGGTGCGCCTGCCCTACAAACAAAGCGGCTGGCGATCAGGTGTAGAGGCGGGTGTCTCACCCACAGATGTTTAGTTTTGCGAATCGTCTTCTGATTTTCTGCGGGTGGGGACACCCGCCTCTACACCTAGCGTCACGTTGCTCGCCGTTGGAGGCGGGCTTCGGCGAGGTCGATGTCGTGCTGGATGTGGCGGAGGACTTCGTCGCTGATCGATCCTTCGTTGCGGAGAGCTATGACCGTTTCACGTTCGGTTTCCAACGCTTCGCGAGCGAGTTCTTCGAAGTCGCGTGAGTATAAGCGGTGAAGGCCGCCGCCCTGCGATGGTTCCTTGCTCAGTTGCCGGATGCGATCGGCGTATTCGGAGCGAAGACGCTCGACGCTCTGGGCCCGGGCGCGATTCGATGAGCCCATGTCTTCGACGCGCGCCAGAGCCGCTTCGTTCGCTTTCAAGCGCGCCAGTCTTTCTTCTTTCTCGGTAACGTGGTCGTCCACAATGCTCAGCCAGCCGACCAGAGGCTTAAGGGTGAGTCCCTGAAGGACGAGCGTTCCGAAGATGACGCAGAACGTGAGGAGGAGGATGAGATCGCGGCCGGGAAACGGTGCGCCATCAGCCAGGACAAAAGGAATAGCGAGCGCGCCGGCCAGCGAATCGGCGCCGCGCATTCCGGTCCAGGCGATCAAGGCTGTCTGTTGCCAGGGCGCCGGATTTCTCCGGCGAAATGCCGGGCTGAAGAGACGAGGCAAGTAGGTGGCAACGAATAGCCAGACAAAACGAACGAGGATGATCGCTAACAGAATCAGCAGCGCCAATTTCACGATGGCGACCGTCGATCCTGGAGGAAGGGCGTGGATCACCTGCGGTAGTTGCAGGCCGATCAGCATGAAAAGGATTCCGTTCAAAATGAACGTGACCATTTGCCAAACCGGCACGGCTTGGAGCCGCATTCGGCCACTCAGGACACGCGGGGCGCGCCAGCCGTAATAAATTCCGGCAATCACTACCGCCAGAATGCCGGAGACGTGCAACTTTTCCCCGCTGAAGTAGGCGACGTAAGGAGTTAGGAGCGAGAACATGGTTTGGACCGGCGGATCGTCGAGGCGTTTCTGCACCTGGGTCGCGAGCCAGCCGGTGGCGAGACCTACAGCAATGCCGCCCGCGGCGACGAAAAGAAACTGCGCGCTCGCCTGACCCAGGGAGAAAGTCCCGGTCAGCACGGCGGCCACCGCGAAACGGAACGAGATGAATGACGTGGCGTCGTTCACCAGGCTTTCGCCTTCGAGGATGACGATGATTTTGCGCGGCACTCTGAGATCTTTGGTGACGGCGAGCGCCGCGACGGCATCGGGCGGCGAGATGAGAGCGCCGAATACGAACCCCACCGCCAAAGGTAATCCGGTGAGGAGATGCAAAGCGTAGGCGGCGGCGGTCATCGTGAGCAGGACGAGAAAAATGGCGAGCGGAAGAATCGAACGAAGGTTGGCGCGGAAATCTCGCCAGGAGGTGTAAACCGCCGCGGGATAAAGGAGAGGCGGGAGAAACAGATTGAAGACGAGCTGGGGATCGAGGTGGACTACGGGAAGCCCGGGCACCAGAGCGAGCAAACCGCCGGCAACGGTGAGGAGGATCGGATAAGGGACGTCGATTTTCCGCGCGACGATCGCGAGGAGCGCGACAGTCACGAGGCAAATCAGGATTAGTTCGACCATCGTTAAAGCAAAAGCTGAATTCTGAAAAACTGAAACGCTGAAAAAAGGTAAACTAGACGCCATCGGGGGACGCGGCGAGTCTTGCGTCATGAAATCAATTCGATCGATTCTTTTTGTTGTTACTGCTCTCGCCCTGACGTCGCCGCTTTTCGCCCAGGATAAGAAACCGCGGGTGAGTCCGCATGAGACGGTGAACGCGAGCGTCGGTGACGCGAAGATCACGATCGTTTACGGGCGGCCTTATACGAAGGACCCGAAGAGCGGGGAGAAGCGCAAGATCTGGGGCGGGCTGGTGCCGTACGGAAAGGTTTGGCGGTTGGGGGCGGATGAAGCGACGATCCTGACGACGGACAAAGACATTTCGATCGGCGGGACGCCGATCAAGGCGGGAAGTTATTCGTTGTATCTGCTGCCGTCGGAGAGTGGCGCGAAGTTGATCGTGAACAAGCAGACGGGGCAATGGGGAACGAAGTACGATGAGAGCCAGGACCTGGTTCGAATCGATTTGAAGAAGCAGGCGGCGGATAAGCCGGTGGATCAATTCACGATCGCTATCGACAACGGCATTCTAAAGCTGATGTGGGAAGACACGCAGTATTCGGCGGAGATAAAGGCAAAAAGCTGAAACGCTGAGATCCTGAAAAGCTGAAAGTCCGCGAGATTGTAGGGCGACCGCTCCGGTTGCCTCACCAAATAATCCGGCAGGCGATGCGCCTGCCCTACAATCAAGACCCTTCCCAGCCTCCTGGCTTCCTCCATTCCTGGCTTCCTGATTCACTCCCTTCGGCTTGCGCGCTGATTCCCTGCGCGCACTGTGTGCCATGCAAAGGATTACTCCAATGTTGTGGTTTGACGGCCAGGCGGAAGAGGCGGCGAAGTTTTACGTCTCGGTGTTCAAGAATTCGAAGATCAAAACGATCACGCATTACGGGGACGAGCCGCCGGGAAGGAAGGGACAGGTGATGACGGTGGATTTCGTCCTGGACGGGCAGGACTTCACGGCGTTGAACGGCGGGCCGCAGTTCAAGTTCACGGAAGCGGTCTCGTTCGTGATCAACTGCGACACCCAGGAGGAAGTCGATTATTACTGGGAGAAACTGACGGCGGATGGCGGCGAAGAAGTGCAATGCGGCTGGCTCGCGGACAAATACGGGCTCTCCTGGCAGGTGGTGCCGACGAAGTTCTTCGATGAATGGGTCAAAGATCCGGCCGGATTGGAGCGCGTGATGCACGAGGTGATGCAGATGAAGAAGCTGGATCTGGCGAAGCTGAAGAAGGCGTTCGAAGGATAATTGCAGATTGTAGATTGCAGACTTCAGATTGAATGAAGAAGAGATTCATATTTCTCGCGATCGCTCTTGGCGCGCTGAGCTCTGGGCAAGCGCAAACGAATTACGCGAAAGAGGTAGAGAAGTGGCGGAGTGAACGTGAGGCTAACCTGAAGAAGGAGACGGGGTGGCTGACGGTGGCGGGATTGTCTTGGTTGAAGGAGGGGATCAATACGGTCGGCGCGGGCGAGAAGTTTGATGTTCGACTGACGGACAACTTCAAGCAGGGGAAGTTCGGCGAGATCGAGTTCAAGGAGGGCAAGGCGGTATTGAAGGTGGAGAGAGGCGTGGACGCTCAAATCGATGGGAAGAGTGTTTCGGCACCGGTTGAACTGATGTCGGATGAGAAGGGGAAGCCGACGGAGATTCGGACGGGGACTCAGACCTTTTACCTGATCAAGCGGGAGGAACGGTTTGGGATCCGGCTAAAGGACAGTAACAGCGAGGCGAGACGGAACTTCAAAGGACTGCATTGGTTTCCGGTTGATGAGAGTTACAAAATAACGGCGCAGCTCGAAGCGTTTCCCGAGCCGAAGGAGATCGCAGTGCCGAATGTCCTGGGTGGTAATTTCAAAATGAAGAGCCCAGGTGTCCTGAAGTTTTCCCTCAAGGGAAAAGAGTATTCGCTGCAGCCGGTCGATGAAGGAGAGGGAACGTTGTTCATCATCTTTCGCGACAAATCGAGCGAGAGCGAGACTTACAAATCAGGAAGATTTCTCTACGCGGAGAAGCCGGTGAACGGGGAAACCGTTCTTGATTTCAACAAGGCTGAGAATCCGCCGTGCGCGTTCACTCCCTATGCGACCTGCCCGTTGCCGCCGCCTGGAAATAGCATCGAAATGGAGATCAAGGCGGGGGAGAAGAGGTATGGTCATTGAAGAAATGACGAATGACGAATGACGAGAACAGATGAAGAAACGTAAGGCAGTATCGAAGGCGGCGAAACAGCGGAAGAAAAAGGCGGCGGCGAAACCTACCATGGCTGAGCAGGCACGGCTCGCCGGAAACGAGATCACGCAGAGTTCGGCGTTTCGGAGGGCGACGGTGGACGCGGAATTTTATGCGGGCGATCCGAAACGGTTGCGGAAGCTGGTGGAGGATGCGCTGGGGAAGATCAACGTGATTCCACGCGGGCCTTTCGGTGATACCTGGCCTTATCTGCTGGCGATGATCCGGGTGGTCCGGGATTATCACCGTGCGGAATATCGCGACATGCCCGCGCCGAAGCTGCTCATCATTATCGCGGCGATCATCTATTTCGTTTCACCGTTCGATGTGATTCCGGATTGGATCCCGGTGCTCGGACATATCGATGACGCGTTTGTGGTAAGTCTCGCGCTGAAATCGGTCCGCTCCGATCTCGACACGTTCATGGCGTGGGAGACGGCGAGGATCTGGCCGACGAGGTAGAGGAGGATGGAGAGCGTGAGGAAGGGAAGCATCGCAAGGATATCGGACCAGGGGCCGTCGAAGATTGGGTTATGCGCGCTGGCCCATTTTTCCCAGCTGTCGAGACGCTCTTTCCACGGGATGGCCATGAAGGCGAAGAGGACGCCGGCGAGGGTACCGCCGGCGATGTAGCCGGATGAGAGAAGGACGCCGTTACTCTTGTCGCCTTCGGCCACGAGCTGATCTTCGGTGAGTTTGGCGCCGGCGTGTTTGCGGCGCGTGTAACGATCGACCAGCCAGCGCACCATTCCGCCGACGTAGACCGGCGCGGAGGTGGAGATGGGAAGATAAACCCCGACCGCGAAGGCGAGTGCGGAAACGCCGGAAAGCTCGAGCACGATCGCGATGAAAACGCCGAGGAGAACCAGGCCCCACGGCAGCTTGCCGCCCAGGATTCCTTTAATGATGTAGGAAACGAGAGTGGCTTTGGGCGCGGTAAATTTCTGGACGCTCGAGCCGTCGGGGCGCTTGTCGTAGACGCCGTTGATGCCGGGATCGGCGAGGTAAACCGGTACGCCGTCTTTATTCACGAGATAACGGCCGGCGGGTCCGTTGTCGGCGTTGGTTTTGTGGTAGACGAAATACTCGTTAGGATCGCCGCCCGCTTGCGCGCCGGACAAGTGCTCGCGTTTCGGCTGGCCGCTTTCGTCCTTCAGGTAATCGGCCGGATCGGCGTGGTAGCTGGAAGGAAAGGCGAAATCCTTGTTACCGAGGACCGGAACGTAAACTGTGCCAGACTGATTAAACTGCAGCAGGATCGGACCGAGAATAAGGGCCGACGCGAGCGTGCCGATCAGGATCGCGATTTGTTGAGATTTCGGGGTCGAGCCGACAAGGAAACCGGTCTTTAGATCCTGCGAAATAGTTCCGCCGTTTGACGACGCGATGCAGACGATGCCGCCGATCGAAAGGGCGGTGACAAAATACGGCGGCGCCGTCCAGCCGATAATGAGAAAGATGAAACACGTCAGTAACAGCGTCGCGATCATCATCCCTGAGGTCGGACAGGACGATGAGCCGACTTCGCCGGTCAGCCGCGACGAAACGGTCACGAAAAGGAAACCGAAGGCGACGATGAGCAGCGCGCCTAACAAGTTAAATCGCAAATTCAATTGCGGCGCGATCATGATGACGATGAGCAAGGCGATGATCCCGCCGATGACCCACTTCATCGAGAGGTCTCGATCTGTGCGCGGCACGTCTGCGCGCGCGACCCCGGAGCCGCGGAGGTCCGCGAGCCCGCCTTTCAATCCATGCCAGATGAGGGGGATCGAGCGGAAAAGACTGATGATGCCGGCGGCGGCGACGGCACCCGCGCCGATGTAGAGGATGTAACCCTTCTGAATCTGCTCGACCGACATGTCGGCGATGCTGTGCGCCGTTTCCGTCGGCAGCGGCAAGGTTCCGGCGGCGCCGAAATATTTGATCGCCGGCTTCGAATGGCTTCGCGAAAATTTTCTCCGGCACTTCCTTCATGATTTTGAAGATCTGCTGCAAACCGTAATAGATGAAGCCGATGGCGAAGCCGCCGATGATGATCTTGCCGCCGCTGACCGCTTCATCCGCCGCGGCGCGCGCCACGGCATCGCTGGCGTGCGCGGCATCGCGCGATTCAGGCGAGGCAGCGGCCTTCAACACTTCCGCGCAGGCCGTGCCCTCCGGATACTTGAGGTAACCGTGCTGTTGCACGATGAGCGCGCGGCGCAGCGGAATCATCATCAGGATTCCAATCAGTCCGCCGAGGATCGCGACCAGCATGACGCGCGTGATCTCGAGATCGAATCCGAGGATCATGATCGCGGGCATGGTTACGCCGAGACCAAAGGCGATCGATTCGCCGGCCGAGCCCGCGGTTTGCACGATGTTGTTCTCGAGAACGGTTGAATCGCGCAGGCCGATTTTGGAAAGGATACGGAAGATCGTGATCGAGATGACTGCCACCGGAATCGACGCGCTCACCGTCAACCCGACTTTGAGGACGAGATAAAGCGAGGACGCGCCGAAGACCATCCCGAGCAGCGTGCCCATGATGAGCGGCAGCGGCGTCAGCTCGCGTAACCGCGCGCCCGCCGGAATGAACGGACGAAAGCGCGCGAGGATCGGGTTCGTAGGGTGCGGCCCGACGATGTCCGGAAATTCGTTAGGTGGATTGGACGGATCGATGTTTGCCATGGCAATCCGTGCTGGCCTAACGAGTCACGCGCTTCACGCGGACCGCTTCGATGCCATTCCCAAGATCCAGCGATACAACAGGAACCCTATGCCTACGAAGGCGAGGCCGCCCATGATGATCCCGGCCGGTTTCCAAAACCAGGGCCCCTCAGCGGAGCTCAACGAGAACGGTGCGGCTATGCCGGAGAACACGACGATCGCGGAGAGCACCACGCCGATGATGCTTTCGCCGACGATCAGACCCGACGCGAGCAACACGCCGAGCTGCTTCGTGGATTCTGGTTTCGGTGTCCGGTCAGCGGAGCGGTCGAAGATATAACCCACGATCGTTCCGACTACGATCATGAGCGTGCTCGCGGTCGGAAGGTAAATTCCGAGGCCGACGGCGAGCGGAGGAACGCGCATGTGTTTCGTCGACTTCGACAAGACGAAGTCGAGGATAATGATCGCGACGCCGATCATGGCGCCCATCCGGATGAGACTCCAATCGATGTCCGCGGCGATGACGCCTTGCGCAAGCGATGAGATCAGGCCCGCTTGCGGCGCGGGTAATGGATTCGGCCGCAAATCCGCGCCCGGCGCGCCCACGAAACCGTAAGCCTGATTAACAAGGTTGAGCACCGGAGGAATGACGACCGCACCAGCGAGGACACCGATGACCAGTGCGACCTGCTGTTTCCATGGCGTCGCATCGACCAGCTGCCCGGTTTTCAGATCCTGCAGGTTGTTGTTCGCGATCGCGGCGACGTTGAAGACTACCGCCGTGGTGAAAAGCGCGAAGGCCATCAACGCCTTGACCGCATCCGGTGAAACATACGGCTTGACCCCAAACACCAGGAGCAATGCCGCGCCGATCACTACCAGAATACCGATGCCGGAAAGCGGGCTGTTCGACGAACCGATCAGCCCCGCCATGTAACCGCAGACTGTCGAGACGAAGAAGCTCATCAGGAAAACGTAGGCCACGCCGCCAATGACAAGCGTGGTCATGTGCGCGCCGAGTCCGCTTTCGTTTGCGAAGTAGCCCAGAACCCAACCGATCGGCAGCATGCAAACCAGCGTGATAAGACCGACCATGCCGATGGGAATATCGCGCTCGGTGATCGGCAGCGTGTCCGCTTTGCCAGCCTTCCGCGCGCGGGACGCGGCCATCGCGCCAGCCAGACCGCTCACGACAGGTTTGACCAGCTTCAGCAGGGTCCAAATCGCGGAAACGCCGATCGCCCCCGCGCCGATGAACCGCACTTTGCGGCTCCAGGTGACTTGCGCGAGTGCGCCAGCAGCAGTGGTCAGGTCGCCACTAAGCGAGGAGTAAAACGGCACCAGCCAGCCCCAGCCGATCGTTGCGCCGATGAGCATGGCGATCCCGACGGACAGGCCGCACAGGTGACCGATCGCAAGCAGCGCGAACGAAAGATTGAAATCGTAACCGCTGACCGCGCCGCGTTTGCCGATGCGGAAAGTCTGCGCGACATCAGCAGCGAATAATTGCGTCGCGACGACAATGGCAAAGCCCGCGGCCACGATTGATCCCCACACTACTGCGAGCAGTCCAGAGCGGCTGTGTTCGACTTCGCCGGCATTCGCCTTGTCGCCGCTGCCGATCTTGAGCACCTCGGCGCACGCGACGCCTTCGGGATAGGGCAAGTCGGAGTTCGTCACCAAGGCGCGGCGGAGCGGGATGGAGTACATAACGCCGAGAATGCCGCCGAGGGCGCAGATCAAAAACGAGATCCAGAACGGAAACCCGGTCCACCAGCCGATCATGATCAGACCTGGCAAGACAAAGATGATTGACGAGAGCGTTCCCGCTGCTGAGGCCACGGTCTGGACGATGTTGTTTTCCTGGACGGTGGCATTTTTGAAACTCCGCAGGATCGCCATCGAAATCACCGCCGCCGGGATCGAGGTCGAAAAAGTCAGCCCGGCTTTGAGCCCGAAGTAAACGTTGGCGGCCGTGAAGACCAGCGTGATGATCACACCTACGATCAGGCCGCGAATCGTGAGCTCAGGGCGCTTTTTCTCGTCGATGTCGAGGTTCCCGTTCATGGCCGGAGCAAAGCGATTCCGCGAAGCGAATGCAATCGCAAAAGGTTGTCTGTCGCGGGCGATGAGTGGATGATTCGCTGTGCGCATTCCGGTCGCGCTCGCTCTTGGAGCGGCTTTGTTTTGTTCTTCAGCGGGGGCGTTCGAGACGGCGTTTTGGGTTTGGCAGCGAAGCGAGCCGTTATCCGAGGCGGAGCGTGCCGAGCTGGCCGCGCAGAATGTGCGAACAATTTACTGGCAGATCGGTGAGCTCGAAAATGTCGGGCAGGCGTGGAGGTGGAAGGCTCGGTTCACCCGGCCGCGGTCTGAGACCGGTGAATTAAAGTTTGTCCCGGTCATTCGATTGGAATCGCGCGAGAGATCGCCTTTTTCGCCGGCGTCGCTCGATTCATTGCTCGGAGTGCTCTCGCCCGTGGCGAAGGATGCGGATGAACTGCAACTCGATTACGATGCGCCCGACCGTCTTCTTGCGGATTACGCGGCGGCGCTCAGGAAAATTCACACGGTTGTTCCGCGGCTGAGCATAACGGCGCTGCCGGGTTGGAGTCGCGATTCGGTCCGGCGTCTTTTTGAACGGAGCGTGGATGAATTACTGCCGATGCTTTACGATTTTGAGCCTGATCCGATCGTCGAGGGCGCCGCGCCATTGCCGCTCGTGGTGCCGGAGAAATTGGAACGATCGCTCGGGGAATGGGACCAATGCCGGATTCCATGGCGACCTGGGCTTCCCGCTTTTGCGCGGCTGACGCTGTTCGATCCATCCGGAAAATCGCGCGGGCATATTCGCGAGTGGAGCTGGGACGCTCTTTGTTTCGACAGATCGCTCGCAACACTTCGGCCAATCGACCTGGGAGTCACGCTCTTAAGGCCGCGCGCTGCGACGCGGGTCGCGAACACGCCGGTCAACGCGGATCAGCTTCTGGCGGTTCGCTGGCCCGATCGCGCGGCCCTGATGCGCGTCATCGATCGAGTGAAAAAGACAAGCGCGCGGGGCGTGGTTTTCTTTCGGATGCCGGATTCGAGTGCAGCGAGTGGATGGTCGCTTCGCCAATTGGGGCATCTGGAGGCAACGCCCCATCTTGTCCTCCGGCAACGAACAGAGTCGCACGAACTCGAGCTCGTGAACGAAAGTGACGCCGACCTCGAGCCGCGGCTTTCCAGCACGACCAGCAAAGGCGAGCTCGATCGTGGATATGCTTTAGAGCTCGATGCGCCGGCTGCAATTTTTCGCGACGCGCAGGAAGGCGATTTCTGGCGGCTCATCGGACACGTGGACCCCGACGGCGCGCATCGAGCGGTGACGGTGCCGCTGGCGACACGGCTCACGTTTTGGTTTAGTCATTTGCGCGCCCGGCAATCATGGCGAACCGGCGTGATTCATCTCGCCCCAGGCGAATCTTTTGATCAGATTCGTTACCGGATTCGCAACAGCGCTGGAGATTCCGAATGGAAAAGCATCGCCAAATAATTCTGCTCGTAGCCGCTGGCGCTCTCTGGGCAGCCGGTCCATTGCTTTATGCCACGGGCGGCGATTCTTTTGACGAGCCCGCGATTTCTCTGGGCGATGCCCTGGATTTTCTGCCGGGCAAATCTCTTGGCGAAATTTTTCTCGAAACGGACGCGCATCCTTCCGACAAAGAGACGCCGGATTTCGATGACAAAATCCTGAAACTGGCGCAGCGTCTTCGCTCCGAACCGGCCGCGCCGCTAGTCGCGGTGGCGGACGGTTTGCTGGCGCAGGCGCGGCAGCATTATTCCAAGGGAGGCGACGCGTGCAATCTCCTCCACGATGTGCGCGATGTGCTCGTCGGCTCGGCGGAAAACAAAGCCGCGGCTGCCGATTACCTCAAATGGCGAGTCGAGAACAAGACTCCGTTTTCGACAGCGCCGAAAAAAACGGAAGGAGAGGAGGAGGAACAGGGCGAATCGAAGAAGAGTTCCGCCGACACAGTTGATCTGGAAAAAAGGGCGCAGGAAGTATCGGGCCCGCTGAAGGCGCATTGGCTCTATCTGGTTGGAGCCGCGACTTTCCGGGAAGGCGATCGCACGAAATGCCTGCCGTGGTTCGAGCGGGTGACGAAGGAATTCCCGGCGCATCCGCGCGCGGAGATCGCGTTGTTCATGCAGGCGCGCTGCGCTTTTTCGGCATCGCGGCGCGGCATTGACTCCCAGGATGAGCGCACGGATAAGCAGGCCCGGGATCGCGCGCCGGCGCGGGAAAAAGCGGTGGCGATGTTCGAGCGTTACCGGAAGCAATATCCGCGGGGACGCTTTGAAGCGGATGCGCTCGGTTGGTTGGGCGCGCTGGCCTTTGACAGCGAGGATTACTTGAAGGCGCTCGAGTATTACATCGGCCAGGCCGAAACGCCGGGACACCCCGAGACCATTAAGTCGGCCGTTTTCATGTGTGAGAAATGCCTGGTCCACGTGGCGGAAAAGCCTGACAGCACGGCGGCGTTCGCCATGATCGCGCGCCATCCGCGGATCGCGATGGGATTCACTTATCTCGTGCTCAGCGCGCCCGAGGCGAAGAACTACGACGGCCAGATCGATAAGCCGGCGGACGTAAAAAAATGGCGTCGCACAATCCTCCCGCGGATCGCCGCGGAAGTGGTGAACCAAAAACAAATTTATCAATCCGGCGACTGGAAGCCTCGATACCTGGCGATGCTGGCCCAGGCCGCCAGTGCGACGGGGAACCAGGACCAGGCATTGCAGTTGACCAATCTTTCGCCGGCGGAGCTGGAACGGAGCGACGATCTGCTCATGGTGCGCGCGCTGGCGTTTCAACGCGCGGGAAAAGCGGCGGAAGCAATCGAAACCTATCGCAAGTTTCTCGCGAAGTTTTCAAAGTCGCCCCTGGCGGCCGGCGTGCGTCTTCGTCTCGCTCTCGCCCTTCAGGATAATCATCAGGCTGGCGCGGCGGTGGTCGAGTTGAGGCGGTTGCTCTCCAAGCCAAAGGAGCAGGACTCCAAGACCGAAGCGGAGGACGCGGACTCTTCCGATTCTCTTGAGTATCCGATCTCGCGCTACACGTCGGGTAACTCATACCCGGATGGCGAAGACGAATGGGACCTAAAGGAAAGCGCCGTCTATCCGAACCTCACCGGCGCGGATGTCGAGCAGATCCAGCAAGCGATCGATACGCTGCTCAACTTCGCGCCGCTGACCGAGCTGGTCACGGCGATCGCGGATCCAGGCTTCAGCGAGGAGAACAAAAAGGAATTTCGCGCCATCATCGCTCAACGCTACCTGGCGCAGGAGAATTTTGCTGAGGCGAAGAAGTTCATGGCGCCGGATGAATTCAATCGCCTCGCCGCTAAGCTTCAAACTCTTACACTGGCGGCCGCGGGTCCGCCGAAGGAAAAAGCCGAGGAGATGTTGCGCCTGGGAGATGCCTGGGCGGAAGCGCGCGGCCGGCTCTTGCGCGCGCCGCTCGATAGCGTGGTGCATCTGCTGAAACGAGGCGGCGGTGCGCTCGATGCCACGGCGCGTCGCGAGAACGGCCGTTCGATCCGGCTCAAGAATATCGATGCCGAACTTTCTGAGCGCGATGAGTTGCGCCATGCCTCTCGTTGGTGGTTAAGCGCCGCGCGGGCGCGACCCGGGACACCGCTGGGAGCAAAAGCGCGATGGAAAGCGCTGGAGGCGATGCCGAAAATTGCCGTTGCCTCGGAATATGCGGAGCAGCTGGCGCGCGAAATAAAAGGAGAGGCGGTGTCGAGGGAAATTTACGATCGCTTGCGCGCGGAAGCTCCGGATTCCATCGAAGCGAAACGGCTGGCCGCTTATTGGAGTTTTCCGCCGCCGCCCAACTCCGTGGCCCAGCGAGATTACGTCGATGTCGACACGCGGGACGCCCATATTCTCGGCTACCCCTATGATGATTTCGGGGCGTTTAGGAAGAAGGAAAATTCCGAAAAGGATTGGGCCACCTGGAGAGACATGAGGAAACGCGTCGCCCAGCTGCCGGAGAAGTCTTCGAGCGCGAGCCCGGCGAGCATGGCCACGGAGATTCAGGAAATCGACACCTGGTTCCGGAAGAACATCACTGAAATCGACGATGCCATTACAGTGAACTTTCTGGACGATCTCGCCCAGTTTTTTGGCGAGCAAAACATCACCCAGGAAATGCAGAAGGTTTATGTCGGCATCCGGTTCGATGTGCTGGAGAGCAACGGTTTTGCAGCATTGGGCGGCGACTACGATTCGCCGAGAAAAAAGGACAGCGATATTGAGGCGGAGATAAACGCGGCCCTGAAAGATCCGGTAATGCAGCCGGTAGCCGATTATCTCGAATTCAGCCTGATTGGATTGAAGGCCGGGGACCGGGTGATGGTCGAGACGGAGATCGCCGATCAGAAAAGCGAGGATGGCAAGGCCGCTTACACGTCGCGCGATCACGCCGGAATGGAGGAGATGGCTCGCGATTTCCTGAAGAAATATCCGAAGAGCCGGAAGCGGGAGGCGGCCGTTTTCGTCATCGCCCGTTCGGTCCATTCCCTCTCACGCCAATACCTGTTTGATGTCGGCGTGCCGCGGGCGGGAAGCGAGGGCGCGGAAGACCTCGAGGTTGTGCAAAAATGGCATCAACGGGAAGCGTTCGATCCCAAGCGCGTGCTGGGCTCTCTGGATGAATACGATCGCGAATTTCCGAATGGCCGGTATGCCGCAGACGTGCGCAACCTGCGCGCGATGACGCTTTGGCGAATGCACGACTGGCCGCAAGCGCTCGATCTCACGCTGGCGCAATTGGATGACAAATCGAAGCCGGATCTCCAGCCGGAGGCGGCGCTGCGATTAGCGAATATTTTTGCCGACCTCGCGCAGGCGGAATATCGCGCTGACTTGATTGACGCGATCCGGACGCGACCTGCGGCGATGTCATACCTCAAGGTATTTCTGGGCAAGGCTGAGACGGACCGCGCCCATCCATTGCGTTACCTCGGTAGTTATTTGAGCGATCAGCTCAAGTTGAGCGCGGTGGCCAGTAATTGAGAGAACAGCTGCGCTGCGGGCGCGGCGCTCTGTCGCCGCGCGATCCACCGTTGCGATTTTTTTCGGTTCCTGACAATCTTGCAGCCGAAAAATGAGTGACGATTCGAAACAGTGGAGCAAGCTGCTCCAATCCATCGCCAAGGGTGTGGTGATTCCGATCGTTGGGCGGGATCTGCTCCGGATCGAAATCGAGGGGAAGTCGCAGTTGCTTTACGAATTCCTGGCGCAGCGCCTGGCGAAGGAACTGGAGGTCGATGAGTGCGGTCCCTGCTCGAGCATCGATCAGGTTGTCGCGGCGTACCTAAACGCGAGCCGGCGAAATTCTCGCGACGACGTGAATGTCAAGACCTTCGAAATCCTGAGCGAGCTGCGCGATGGGCAGGGGCAACTTCCTATTCCCGAGCCGTTGCGGAAACTGGCCACGATCGAGCCGTTGCGTTTGTTCGTCAGCACCACGGTTGATTCGCTTCTGACGAAGGCGTTGGGTACGCCGGCCGATCATGTTTTCGCCTATGCGCCGAACTCCACGCTCACGGATATTCCGCGCGATTACGCGCGCTCGCCGCACCGCATTGTGTTCCATCTCTTCGGCAAAATTTCCGGCATCCCGGACAGCGCGTTGATCGACGAAGAGACTCTCGAGTTCATCTGGAAGCTGCACGAAGAATCGATGTCCGGCCGGCTCGCCAATCTCTTCGATGAACTTCGCACCAAGCGTTTGCTCCTCATTGGCAACGCGCACCCTGACTGGCTGGCGCGTTTCTTCGTGCGGCTGAGCCGGCGCGATCGGCTCTACAGCGGCAACGAAGCGCGCGAGTTCGTCGCCGATGGCGCGGTGGTGGCGGACGTGCATCTGCGCGATTTCCTGGAAAACTTTAGCCCGCAAACCAAATCGTTCGGGGTCGCGAACCCGATCGAGTTCGTCGATCAGCTCGCGGAGAAATGGGAGGCCTTCACGGAGAAACCGGCCGTTACCGAAGTCCACGCATCCTTCGCGACGAAGAAGCCTCCGGCGGTTTTCGTCAGCTACGCGAGCCAGGATGTGGAGTCCGTCGAGCGGCTGCAAAGCAGTCTCGGCAGTGCCGGTCTCGACGTCTGGTTCGACAAAGGCCGGCTCGGCTCGGGCGATCCCTGGTGGCCGGTGATCGAGCAGAACATTGCGAGCTGCGACGTTTTCGTCCCGGTCATTTCCGCGAACACGAACAAGCGCGACGAAGGCATTTTCATCCGGGAATGGAACCGCGCCTTGGAACGATTGCGCGACATGGATCGGGCGACGGCGCGGTTGATTCACCCGGTGATCATCGACGACACGCCGGAAGCGGCGGTCAGCTTCAGCGGTTTTCGCGACTTCCATTACACCCGCGCGACCGGTGGAGAAGCGAAGCCGGAATTCGTTAAGACGCTTACCGACATCGTGCGCGAACGTCGCCTGAAGGCCGCCGCCCAATGAACGGTTCGGGAGCCGATCGGGCCGACGCCCAGCATCCGTGGATCGGGCTCGCTTCCTTCACGGAAGGGGACCGCAGCTTTTTTGCCGGACGCGGCGACGAGATCGAGGACCTGTTGCGGCTGGTCCGGCGCGATACGCTCACCCTGCTCTACGGCGTGTCGGGCCTGGGGAAAACCTCGCTGGTCCAGGCCGGCCTGTTCCCCGCGGTGCGCGAGGAAAATATTTTGCCGGTCCCGATCCGGCTCGATTACCTCGAAGGCGCGTTGCCTCTGGCGCATCAAATCTTCAATGCGATCACGGCCGCCGCCATCGCGGCGAGGGTGGAAGCGCCGCAGCCACGCCCGGACGAGACGTTATGGGAGTATTTTCATCGCGAAGGAAACCATTTCTGGAGCGCGCGAAACGATCTGGTTACGCCATTTCTCGCGTTCGATCAGTTCGAAGAATTCTTCACCCTCGGACGCGAGACGCCAGCCCGGGCCGCGCAGGCGAACGCGCTCGTCATGGAATTCGCCGATCTCGTGGAGAACCGTCCACCGGCGGCGCTCCGCGACGATCCTTCGCGCGTGAAGGGATACAATTTCAAACCTGCGCCGCTCAAGGTGCTGCTGGCGATGCGCGAGGATTACCTCGCGGACCTTGATCGCATTCGCTCCCATTTCCGCGCCCTCGGGCAAAACCGGCTGCGCCTTCTCCCGATGGGCGAGAAACAGGCGCGGCAGGTTATCGCGTTGGGAGCGCCGCTACTGGCGCCGGGAGTCGAGGATCGGATCGTGCAATACGTCGCGGGCGGGGCGGGAGACGCGGACGAGATGACGGTGGCGCCCGCCCTGTTGAGCCTGGTGCTCCGCGAGCTGAACGAGCGGCGACTCGCGCGCGGTCCCGACGCGAAGATCACGCCAGACCTTCTCGATGTAGAGCAGCACAAAATTTTTGAGGACTTCTATCTTCGGACCCTGGCTGATTTTCCACCGGCGGTGCGGCTCTTCATTGAAGACGAACTGCTGACCGCAAGCGGACACCGCAACAGTTGCGCGCTCGACGATGCCCTGACCCGGCCGGACGTGACGCTCCCGGTTCTCAATGAGTTAGTGAACCGCCGGTTGCTCGCTTATGAGGACCGGCACCACACCCGGCGCGTCGAGCTTACCCACGACGTCCTGGTTCCTGTGATCAAGGCGAGCCGGGACTCGCGCCTGACCCGCGATGCATTAGCCCAGGCTGAGCGCCTCCGCGCGGAACAGGTAGCGCAAAGGCGCAAGCAACGCGTAACCCTGGCCGTAGCCTGCGCCCTGGCGGTAGCTCTGATAGCTACGATCTGGGGCGGCTACTACTTCTTTGTCCAGGAACACAAGGATTACTTCACGGATTTCTCGAAGCGGAACGGTTTCCCGGTCGGCACCACAACGATTTCCGAGGCGGACGCGCGGCATCATGCCGTTTCTTTTTTGCTGATCCACAAAGGCATCACTCGGGATGGTTGGAAGTGGCATTGGAAGCCCGCCTTTCGCATGATAGCTATCGATTCGCGGTTGAAACCGACGACGAACCATTCTGTCGGCACTTATTTGTGGAAGCGAGATTCCGATAGCGGCGACACGGAAGGGAGCCAATCCCAGGCGCGTGCGGAGCGGCTCGGTCTCCAGACGGTTTGCCAGTGGGAATTCGTTTCCAACGCAAACGGCGAAATCATCTATGAGCGCGCGCTCGATCGCGACGGTCTCATGGTCTTTGGTTTCATTTATTCGCCGCCTGGCTCAGGCCCAGCCGCCACCCGCCTGGCACGCTTCGTGGGTCCGGACGGGTTCCCGCAGTTGCAGCGGAGCTCGCAGGCCGAGTACGTCTCGATCCACTACGACAAGGATGGCTGGGAAGATCGCATCACCTATCGAGACGGCAAGAACCTGCCGGCGGCCGGGCCGGATGGCGCTTTTGGCCAGGACATGAGCCATAACTCTCGCGGCCAGGTCACGCAGTTACTCTCGCTCGACGCCGATCGCAAGAACATGATCGATAACGCCGGTAACTGCGGCCTCATCATTACCTACAACGACAAAGGCTGGATGACCGAAGTGCGCTCCATTGGCCCCGACCTGAAACCCATGCCGGTCAAGGACGGCTGGTATAGCTCGAAGAACGAATACGACGCGCTGGGTCGATCGACCAGGACTACCTATCACGGGGCCAAGGGTGAGCCCATCCTGCACAAGGACGGCTATCACGGCATGGAAGCGGAATACGACGGGGCCGGGAACCAGGTTGCAACTATCTATGTAGGGCTGGACGGAAAACCGACCTCGCTCGGAGCCGGCGTAGCTATCTACCGATCGGTTTATAACGGCCAGGGCAAGGTAACGCGGATGACTTACCACGGCGTCAACAACGAGCCCGTGTTGCATCGCGATGGTAACCACGCCTGGGCCCTGCAATATGACGACCGCGGCAATAGCGTTGCCACGACCTATCTCGGCCTGGATGGTAAACCGACTCTGGTCGCCGCCGGTTACGCCTCGATGACCTCCAGCTACGATGCGCGGGGACGGAAGACACGCCAGAGCTATCACGGGGTGAACGGGGAACCATTGCTCCATAAGGATGGTAACCACGCCTGGGAATCGGAATACGATGAGCGCGGCAACGAAATCGCGACCACCTTTATCGGCATCGATGGCAAACCGGTCGTCATCACCAGCGGCTACGCCATTGTCCGCAGAAAATACGACTCTGATGGCAACGAATTGGAGGAAGCGTATTTCGATGCGGCGGGCAAGCCGACCCTGGAACGAGATTCCGGCATCCACCGGGTCGTGAATATCTTCGACGGTCGTGGCAAGGTCACACGCAAAAGGTATTGGGGACCTAACGGCGAGCCGTTCCTGCATAAGGATGGCAATCACGGATGGGATGGCCAATACGACGATCGCGGCAACCGGATCGTGACAACCTATGTAGGTCTCGACGGAAAGCCAGTCCTGTTGACCGCCGGCTTTGCCACCATGAAGTCAGTGTATGACGCGGGTGGCCGAGAGACCCGAATGAGTTTACACGGAGTAAACGACGAGCCGGTCCTGCACAAGGACGGGCATCATGGTTGGGAATCGAAATATGACGACCGCGGCCGCCGGATCCAAAAGACCTATCTGGGTCTGGACGACAAACCGATCCGAATGCCGGATGGGTACGCGAAGGTGAAATGGGAATACGACATCCACGGTAACATCACCCAGGTGACTTACTATGGCGTCAAAGGGGAACCGGTTCTCTACAAGGAGTCGTACCATGGGTGGCAATCCCGTTATGATGAGCGCGGCAACGAGACCGCAACGATCTTCATCGGTCTCGACCAAAAGCCAACCTTGATGGCTGAGAATTATGCCATCATGAAAGTGACTTTCGACGAGCATGGCAAGGCCACGCGCACCAGCTATTACGGGGTCAGCGAAGAGCCTATCCTGCACAAGGAGGGTTACCATGCCTGGCAGTCGCAATTTGACGAGCGCGGTAACGAGCTGGTTCGGACCTTCATCGGGTTGGATGGCAAGCCGGTAGCGCGCGGGCTTGGTTTTGCCACGATGAAGGCCGGATACGACGCGCGCGGGAAAGTGGTTAAAGTCACGTTTTTCGGGAACAACGGCGAGGCGGTTCTGCATAAGAACGGGTATCACGGCTGGCAATCGCAGTTCGACGAGCGCGGTAACGAAACCGCGACAACTTACCTGGGACTGGACGAAAGGCCCGCGCTGCTTCCGTTGGGCTATGTGACCGTTAAGTTCACCTATGACGGGAGAGGAAACATCATCCGGCAGACTTATCACGGCTTGAATGACGAACCAGTGGTGCTCAAGGATGGCTACCACGGTTGGGAAGCTACCTATGACAGTCGTGGCCAGCAGGTGGAGAAGGTTTACATCGGCCCCGATGGGAAACCGGTCCGCCTAAAGACAGGATGAAAACTCTTCGCTTCGCGACGATAACGGCGGCTCTTTGTTTCTGGATGGCGGCACTGGAGACAGCCTGGGCAAGGGCGGGAGGCGGTGGTGGCGGTAGTCACGGCAGGGGTGGCTGGCTGAATCTTATCGTGCTTCCTATCATGCTTCTTTATTCGGCGATCATCACCCTAAAGGTCCGGGAAAAAAGCCAGGCGTGTAAAGAACTTCTCGCCAGGTTGGAGAAGCAGGACCCGGTCTGGGACCTTGATGCGATCCGCCGCCGGGTGTCTCAGGTGTTCTTCAAAGTGCAGGAGGCCTGGATGGAGCGGGACCAAAACCTCGCGAAAGATTGCATGAGCAAGGCAATCTTCGATAAGCACAAGATGCAAACGGACCAGTTAATCGCGGAGCACCGCAGGAACGTGCTCGAGGACATCAATCTGGCCGAGATCGAGATCGTCGACGTGGAAGACTTCGCGGATAACAAGCGAGATCGGTTTTGGGTCTACCTTAAAGGCTCAATGAAGGATTTCATGGCGGACGATAGAACGAGGGACATCGTTTCCGGGAAAGACTCGCAGGAGAGCTTTGCCGAGCTATGGAAATTCATTCGGGAAGGCGACACCTGGGTCCTGGATGAAATTGACCAGAAGGTGTCTTTGTTCGATCTCAAGGGGTTTAAGGCAACAACCGACAGTTCGGGCGTTTAATTACGCTGCTATATCATTCACCCGGACCTTGCCGGTAGGGTTGGCGCTTCTGGTAGAACTCAAGCCGGCGTTGCGCATCTTTGCGCTGTTCCGAAGTAAGGAGTTTCAGACCGAGATAGCGTTTCTCCCATTTCACCGCTTCGTCGAATTGTCCCTGCTCCGCGCAAACCGCCGCCTGGGTGTCCCAGATCCGCCCCTCGTTAGGCATCAATTCGATTGCTTCCTTGATCGCCTCTGCCGCTTTCGCGCCATCGCGAATCTTGTCGTCGTCCGCGGTCGAAAGGAGCCAGGCCAGGTTATTATAGAACCAGGCCGAGCGGCTTCCCATTCGTTCCGCTTCCTCCAGCTCCCGCTTTGCTCCGGCATAATCGCCAATGCGAGAAAGCGCATAAGCGTAGTTCAGGCGAGGCATCGGGTCCGTCGGCGCCAGTTCCATCGCTTTCTGGCAATCCTGGACCGCTTCGTCGAAACGTTTTAAACGATGCTTAACACCGGCGCGAATCTGGAACGCGGTTGTATTTTTCGCATCGAGAGCGATCGCTTTGTCTACGTCCGCCAGGGCTCCGTTCAGGTCGCCTTTCTTCAGCTTGGCTGAAGCCATGATTAACAAGGACGCCGGCGCGAGTTTTTCATCGAGCGCCATGGCTTTACTCGCATCCGCGATCGCAGCGTCGAATTGCCCGTCGCCTTCATAGGCCAGCGCGCGCCGGAAAAACGCATCGGGCCGCTCCGGCTTTGAGCTGGCTAGCTGTTTGAAGTCAGCGCTGGCCTTGTCCAGTTGGCCGAGTTGCTTGTAGGTATCGGCCCGTCGCAGGCGCGCCTCGAAGGATGCCGGATCAACCTTGAGCGCCGCGTCAAAATCCGCCAGCGCCCTGGCGAATTGCGAGAGCTGGTAGTACGCCGACCCGCGTCCAATCAGCGCCTGGAGATCCCGTTGGTTCAGCCGGATCGCGAGCGAAAGATCGGCAATGGCGGGATCGAGTTGCGATTTCGCCAGGAGCGCATTCCCCCGGGTCTGATAGGCCTCGCTAAATCGTTCCTGCAACCGGATCGCGTTCGTCGCTTCCGCAATCGCTTCATCATACTTCTTCAGGTAGAAGAAACAGAAGGCTTTCTCGGCGTAAACGTCCGCGGCCTTGTCATTGATCTTCCGGGCTTCTTCGGCATCGGCCAGGGCCGCGTCGAACTTGTTCACGCCATCCTGCGCATAAGCTCGGACCAGGAACGCGTAATAGTTCTTGGGATCGAGCCGGACTAACTGTTCCGCGTCTTCGAGGGCGCGCTTATGTTCCTTCCAGATCGACCAGATCCGGCTGCGCGGTCCATAGGGGCGCGGTTGTTGCGGGTCGAATCCGATCGCAGTCGAGAGATCGACGATCGCTTTCCGATATGTTCCCTGCACGTAAAAGAGTCGGCCGCGGGTCGTGTAAGCGTCCGCATAATCTTCCGCCAGGCCGATCGCCTTCTCCACGTCAGCCAACGCTTCCTTGTAACGATTCTCGTCCGTGAAAACGCGGGCCCTTCGATTCAAGGCGCGCGCATTCTTCGGGTTCAGCTCGATCGCTTTGGTCAGGTCGGCAATGGTCTCGGCATTCGGGCGCTTCGTATACTTCACCCAGCCGCGCACGTCGTAAGCCAGGGAATTTTTCGGGTCCAACTCGATCGCCTTGTTCGCATCGGCGAGCGCCTTCTCGATATCGCCGGCGGCATCCTGGGCGGCGGCGCGATCGAGATAGTTACCCGCCTTCTGCGGCTCGCGCTCGATCGCCTCCGTATAAGCCTTGACCGCTTCATCCCACTTACTCGCATTCATCGCCGCGTCCCCGCGCTCCGTGGGATTCTCTGGCGGCGTTGGTTCGGCTGCGAGTGTCAGGACGCTCGAAAACAGCAAAAGGACCGCGGACGTGGCCACGATACAACTCTTGAATGTTCCGGGTGGCGCGTGCCGTTTCACAAAAGAGGAACGGATTCCGCTGCTGTGCCGGTCGCCCGCCGCGGTGTTTTATCGCTGCAATATTGGGCGATCACTTCGACATGTAGCCTTGGACCGAGATTGCCTTTGCTATGAAGGTGTGCGCTGACGGCGTTCGCTTCCAGGCAGCGGTTGCCGATGACGAACATCGCGTGGACTTTCATTTGCTCGAGGCAAATAACTCCACATCGGTCCGTGCGCCTGGTGCAGCCTGCCAGGCCAGGGCTGGGAATGAGGGTCGCGGGCAATAAGATGACGAGATTCACAAAAATCGCGTTGGCAGCCGGCGGGGTCTTGTTGCTTGTCTTCGGAGGTCTGACGGCGCTTGGGATTTTCTGGTTCCAGCGCGATCGCGAGCAAGACCTCGCTTTGGAAAAAGCTGGAACTGCTCTCAGCGAGCACAATTTTGAAAGCGCGATCGCACTCTTCGATCAAGCGCTTCAGCTGCGTTTGCCGGCGGCGAAGGCGGCCTCTGCCTATTACGGCCGGGCTCATGCGGAAACTGAGAAGGGGAGATACAACGACGCTATCCGGGATTTTTCGGAAGCGATCCGGCTTAATCCCAACGCAATTGAAGTTTATTGGGGTCGTGGTTACGCCTACCAATCGAAGGGCGACTCGGACAACGCCCTGCGCGATTATGCCGAGGTCTTGCGTCATGATCAAAATGCAGGCTGGGTTTACTTCAATCGAGGCCTGATTTATGTGCAACGCAAAGAGTGGACCTTAGCTGTCGAGGATTTTAGTGAAGCTATCCGCTGCGAACCGCAATGGAGCTACGGCTATCTCGACCGCGGTTCTGCTCTCGCCGAACTAGGTGACCTCGATGGCGCTCTCGCCAGTCTCGACGCGGCGATCTCGCTTGATCCAAGACTGGCCCAGGCCTACGAGGCTCGTGCGGCGGTTTATCGACGGAGAAACGAACCAGAGCGCGCCCGAAATGACGAGCTAACAGCGATGCAATTCGCGCCTGGGAAGCTTCCTTCGGCTTCGGTCTCCCCGATGTTTGGTCCCAATCGGTCCGGCGCTGACCTTCTCGACGCGGCCAGGCTAGCTGAGATGGCGGGACGTTACGATGAAGCTATCGATCTTTGTGACAAAGCGCTCCAGATCAAGCTTAGTCCTTCCTTCCTGTCAAACGGCTACATGACGCGCGGCAACGGGTATGCCGGCAAAGGCGACTGGGACCACGCGCTGCGTGATTACGACGAAGCGATCAAGGTCCAGCCGATCAACTTCGACGCTTTGACGAACCGCGGGAATGCCTACGCGCATAAGAGACAGCGAGATAAGTCAACCCAGGATTATAACGAAGCAATTCGGCTCAATCCGAAGTTGTTCCAGGCGTATTGCAATCGCGCTCTCAACTTCCTCGACGCCGGCGATCTTGATCGCGCCCTGACTGATCTAAACGAATCCATCCGGTTGAATCCAAAATTCGCGGAAGCTCACTCGAGACGCTCGGTTGTTTTGCTGCGCCTGAAACGACAAGATGACGCGCTCGCCGACGCGGACACGGCGGTCGCGCTCACGCCCGATAATCCGGAAGCGTATTTTTACCGGGGCCGTTTGCGATCCGCCCGGAATGAATACTCCCAGGCGCGTGCCGATTTCGAGCGTGTGCTTGAGCGCTCTCGCGATCCCCAGGCGCGGGTCTTGAACGCGGTGGCCTGGTTCCTGGCCACCTGTCCGGACGAGTCGGCTCGAGATGGGAGGAAATCGGTCCCGCTGGCGACTAAAGCGTGCGAGCTCACTCAGTGGAAAAATGCGAGCCTGCTCGACACGCTTGCCGCGGCCTACGCTGAGGCCGGCGACTTTGACCAGGCGATCAAGTGGCAGTCCGAGACGCTTAAGGTGTATGATGACGCCGGTGACTCACGCCCCGCAATGCAAAAACGACTGGCGCTGTATCAACAGCACAAGGCTTATCGTGAGGATAATCCTTGAGCGATCGGTTTATCGCCGCCCCCCTTGACTTGGTTTTATCTCGCGTTGCTGATTCCCATCGAACAGGTTCCCAGAGGCGAGTGCGGTAATGGAATCATGAACCGAAAATGTTTGGCCAAGATCGGGTTAGGGACGGCGCTTCTCATTAGTCTGCCGACAGCCGCGACGTCGGAAGAGCAACCTGAAGTCCTTTCCACTAGTCCGAGCGGGGCCTTTCGAATCGAATCCAGGATTCCCGACCACTCTGCAGACGATGCAATGGCAGACGTCTGGGTCGTTTCCACGAAAGACCCGGCGCAACGCGCGAAGCTGCCCAAGCAGTCAGCCGACTCGCCGCCCGACGATGAGTTTCACTTTTCGCCTAACGAGGAATGGCTCTTCGCCTCGCGGCACATCGGCTCCGGCCTCCGCTACGGCAACATCTATCACCTGCTGCGCCCGCTCCGTGTCGAGGTGGCCGGAGAACAAGGTGCATTTAACGAGGTGGTCTGGAAGCAGGCCGTCAAGCTCGGAGCCTTGAAGAAGGACTATGGCGCGATGGGCTTCTATGCCATGACTGCCTTCATGAATTGGAGCTTCGATTCGAGTCGTCTCCTGATCAGACTTTGTGGAGGCGAGGAAAAGCGAAACATGTTCTGCGGCTTCCTTTATTTTAATACTCGCACGAACAAGTTCGAGGTAAGCGATTATTCGCGGAAGGTGAACAAGGCAAAGCCGGACGTGTTGGCTTGCGCCGAGCCGATCGATCCCCTGCCATCTGAAGCTGAGTTGAAACAGAGGTTCGATACCTTGGATCGAGACCTAAACAAGAAGTATGCTGAGATTCTCGCCAAAACGGACAAGGACCGCGTCCAGGGTTTGCGTCAGGCCCAGCGCAAATGGCTGAAGGGTCGTGACGCGGGCGAGAAACTCTACATCGACTCCTTTCCATCTGCGGAAAAGGCTAGTCGCCGGCTTCAGTATCTTGGCGACGTTACCGCCGCGCGCATCGACCTACCACGGGACCAGTGGGAATGGTGACGATACCGGAATCGTTTTCATCGCGGCGCGTGCCGTGCCTCAGTCCAGTTCGTAAATTTCCACGAGGCCGACCCCAGTCGTGCTGTTCACGCCGCGCACGATCGCGGTATAGTTACCGGCGGCGAGCGAATCGTAAACCGCCGACTCGAGATTGTTTGTCGGCGCAAGGCCACTGTTCGTGATCGCGGTTTTATTTGCGCTGTTCATCCAGTCGTCGTTTGAATCGATCAACATCCCCTGCGCGTTGTATAACTCGAGCGATGGATTGGTCAGAGCGCCCGGGACGCCCACGTTCGCGAGCGAAGGTCCGAGGCCGCGCACAATCATGTTCGTCGCGACGCCTCCGCCGAGAATGAAACCACCGATCATGACGTTGTCGCTCGTCTCGACCCGGCCGCGGGTGGAGAGATTCTTCAGGTGAATCGTGGCCGCATTATCGAGATCATAGATTTCCACGAGACCGACGCCAGTGGTGCTATTCGCGCCCCGCACGACAGCGGTGTAATTCCCTTCCGCCAGGCTCGCGATGAGCGCGGATTCCTGGCTGTTGAGCGGCGGAATATTGCTGTCGGCAATCGCGCGCCGCTGATCGCTGTTCACCCAATCATCGTTCGACGCGATCAGCATGTTCGTGCTGTCGTAGAGTTCGAGCGTCGGATTTGCCACCACGCCAGAGACGGCCGCTTGCGTCAGCGACGGCCCGATGGCGCGCACTTCCACCTTCTTCGTGCCGCCGCGGATGATGAAGCCTCCGATCAACACGTTGTCATTCGTTTGCACGAGGAGGCGAGTCGAGCTGTTCTGCAAGGCGTGCGGCGGCGGTGTCGGAGCGCCGCTCGGATTGTTCGTGAAGAAATTCGTCACTGCTTCGCTGATGCTCGTGACGGTTCCGCCGGCGGGAGTGCCGTAGAATTGCCGGCCGAGGTTGAATGGAAAGAGCGGAGTGCCGTCGGCCGCGATTGTCTCGAAATAGGCGTAGGTGCCACTCGGGAAATCCGGCGTCACGCAAAAACGGCCATTGTATTTATCGAGGTCGAAATCGACGCCCTGGGTTTTCCCGAGATCGCCGAGGTGATCGTAATCCTCGAGATAATGCCCGATCGCGTAGGTCGTGCTGACATTGGGCCCATACTGCGAGGGCGAGAGCGTGGCCGATCGATTCTGCGCGATCGCCGCCCACGCCGGCAACGTGTGGCGTCCGGCAGTCGTTAGGTTAGTCGTGCCGTTCGAACTATCCCGCGCGACATAGCCCGACACCATGCGCCGGACGCCGCTGCTGGCGTTTGTCGCAGTCGAGTAACCGTACGGCCCGTAAACCGGATAACCGTCCGCCGCCCACGCCAGAATGGGCGAATGCTGCGTCTCGATAACGCTGCTCTCATTGTAGCGATTCGTCTTCGCGTTGTAATCGACGTGATCGCCCAGCTGATAACGAAGAGCGATCGCCTGCGCGTGGTAGTGGTACTGATTTCCAGCCTGGTGCGCGAGCGCGGCGTCGAACGACACGCTCTCATTGGCATAAGCTTCGCGATTCCAAATGCCGTCGCCGAGGCCGATGCCCGCCATCGGATCGGCGTCGCGCCCGTTCGCATTGGAATAAGAAAAAGTGTCGCGATTATCGAAGAGCGCGACGCCGTTAACGAAATAGCCGATGGCGCCGCCGGGTGTATTCGTCTTCGTCGACGGCACCGTTGGCGAGCGCGGGATGCGGTAAATCGTTGCGGTATCCGTCGGCAGATTCGGGAACAACTGCGTCTTCGCGGCGTCGAGATACCAAGGGCCCATGAGATGGCTCGCGAGGCCTGATGACTTGATATAGACCCAGCTGTTTGAATACGACACCTCATGCACGCCAGCGTAAACCGGCGTCGATTGCGTCGTCGTGCCGCGACTCCAGGTTGTCACGGACGTGCCCGAGGTCTCCGCCGCGGTGGTAGTAAATACCCGCGCGTACTGGTCGGACGTGGCTGTGAACCACGACGTGAGCTGTGGATCAGCGTGAACTTTCGGGCTGATGATGAGCAGGAGAGCGAAAGCAATTTTCATTTTCATAATCGAGTGAAGTGCCCCGGTCTTCATTCCGGCCGTCCCTCTCACCCTACGGTCGGCGATCGCCAAGTCTCTGAAGCAATTTGCGCAGGTTTATCCTACCGGGATGTCGTCGCTTTTGCGAGATGCGATCAGGCACCGACCTTTTCGATCAACCCAACGAGCGGCTGCCCGGAAATGGAAGGCACCTCCGAGCGGCGCGTCAGTTTGAAATTGTACTTATCCAGAATCTGCGCGACGCGTGATTCAGGGAGACCAGTTTGTCTAGCTACCGCTGACTGTGTCCTCCACGTATAGCTGGGGCCGTCCAAAGCAGCGAACACCTTTCGCTCTTCCGGATCGGTGATGATTTCCTCCCAGCTCATGCCAAACATTGCTTCACAGCGGTGAGTTTTTCAAGCACTCGGCTTTCACATTAGTAATGATAAGGTCTTCGACGGCATCGTTCAGCGCCGAAGGATCGAGCGGGGGACTCAAATATTCTTCCTTGCCGTACAACAAATTCTTCGGGCTGAAAATGGTTAAACCCACAACAACAACCACGACACCGATAAAGATCCCGACCATCCATAAGAAGCCCGGCCAAACGTACTGCTCGGGCAGACGCGACTTACTGAGCACGATCCCGAGGGTCACTTCAACGATGAGTAAGGCGAGAACGAAAAAGCCAAGCGGCGTCGTGATCGAGCGGATCAAATCGGCCCGTCCTTTACCGCCGGGGGGTTTCTTCGGCATGCCTTTGTCTTAACCGGTCCGTTGCCTAATCGACAACAAAATTCTCGCGATCGCCTCATCGCGCGGCTTGGCGCCGAGATTGCCTTGGCCATGAACGCGAACACTGACGGCGTTCGCTTCCAGGTCGCGGTTGCCGATGACGAGCATGGTATGGACTTTCATTTGCTCGGCGTTGGCGATCTTGGCTTTGATGTGGTCGGTGCTGGCGTCGAGTTCGCAGCGGACCTGCTGGGCGCGCAGTTCGGATTGAACGGAGCGGGCGTAGTCGAGCAACGGCGCTTCATCGCCGATTGGTAGGATGCGGACCTGCTCGGGAGAAAGCCAGAGGGGGAAGTTGCCGGCGTAATGTTCGATTAGGAAGCCGATGAAACGTTCGTGGGTGCCGAGCGGCGCGCGATGAATGCAGAGAGGAACCTTCTCGGTGTTGTCGCGGTCTTTGTAAACGAGACTGAACCGGCGCGGCTGGGCGAAATCGACCTGGTTGGTGGCGATGGAAAACTCCCGGCCGATGGCGCTCCATGCTTGCACGTCGATCTTCGGTCCATAGAACGCGGCCTCGTTCGGCACCTCGACGAAATTGATTCCAGAATTCTTAAGAACGTTTCGCGTCATCTCTTCGGTCTGTTTCCAAAGCTCCGGCTCATCGACAAATTTCTGTCCGAGCTTCGACGGATCGTGGGTTGAGAAACGCATAAGGTATTTCTCGATGCCGAAGAGCTTGAAGTAATTGAGATACATCTCGTTGACGGCATTGAACTCTGATTCGAACTGCTCCGGCGTCATATAAAGATGCGCGTCGTTCATCTGCAACGAGCGCACCCGCATAAGGCCGAACAGCTCGCCGCTCTGTTCATAGCGATGGCAGGTGCCGTACTCCGCTAAGCGCAACGGTAAGTCTCGGTAGCTGCGCGGTAATGCTGCATACATCTTGTGATGGTGCGGGCAGTTCATCGCTTTGAGGTAGTAGCGTTTGTGCTTCATGAGTTCCTCGAGCCGCTCGGACCATCTACTGATTTGGGCCTTTGCTTCATCGGTAGTGGACTCAATGAGTTGCACCTCATCCACAGGGTCATAAGGCGGTTCATCGTCCGACGTAACGTTCACATCCAAACGCCCTGCGATGCGAGCGCGATGGAGCGCGGCCTTGTCGATCTGCTCTTCTAGGTCGGCTATTTCTTCCTCGATCGAGTCGTCTGCCGGGACTTCCATCGGCGGAAACATTGACTCTTTGTAGTAAGGCAAGTGTCCGCTCTTTATATATAAGCTTTCGCGCGCAAGATTGGTTGAGCGGACGCGTTGATAACCGGCGGCGAACTCTGTTTCTCTCGCCAGCTTCTCGAGCTCGTCGATTATGGCGGCGCCGCGGGGGAGCCAGAGAGGGAGGCCGGGACCGACGTCGTCGTCGAAGGTGAATAGCTCTAACTCCTTGCCGAGCTTGCGATGGTCGCGCTTCTTCGCTTCCTCGAGCATGGCGAAGTATTCGTCGAGCTGGGTCTTGTTCTTGAAGGCGGTGCCGTAGATGCGCTGGAGCTGCGGATTCTTTTCGTCGCCTTTGTAGTAGGCGCTGGCGACGTGGGTGAGCCTGAACGCGCCGATGTTGCCGGTGCGCATGACGTGCGGGCCGGCGCAGAGATCGGTGAACTCGCCGTTGCGATAGAGTGAGATTTCTTCGCCCTCGGGAATGTTCTGGATGATGTCGAGCTTGAACTTCGACGGGGAAGATCGCTCACCGAGCGCGCCAAGGACGCCACGCTGGGCCATGTCGAGCGCTTCAGCGCGCGGGACGACGACGCGCTCGAAGGTGTGATTCGCTTTAACTTCCTTTTTCATCTCGGCCTCGATTTTCTCGAAGTCATCAGGCGAGATGCGGTGCTCGAGTTCGAGATCGTAATAGAATCCGTTCTCGACCGGCGGCCCGGCGGCGAACTGGGCCTCGGGCCAGATTTTCAAGATCGCCGTCGCGAGGACGTGGGCAGCGGAATGACGCAGCCGCTCGATGTCGGTCATCTGGGCGCGTTGTTCTAAAGTTTTGCGTTCGTCGTTCACGATTACGGCGAGAGGTTCCGCGACTTCACGCTGCTTGACAAGAAGTTGTCTCGCAGCCGCACATGTGGGCGCCGCTAAGAGACTAGGATTTGCGGTAGCACGATGCGTCAGGGTTAATCCGACCCTATGCGACGCAACGCAGCAATATCGATCTGGTCTTTTTCTCGAGCAGAATCCTGTTTCAACCGAATCAGGGCGGCGGCTCTTAGAAAAGTGACTGGGGTTCCGTTGATCTCCGTCCGTCCGGTTTGATCGATGAGATCCCGATACACCTGCCCGCGCATGATGGTGAAAATATCCAGCGGGAAATCCTCGACGACACGAACGGCGCCTTCAGTTTCGGCAAAGTCCGTCAGCGAAAGCTCGCGAGCGTGTCCCTGACCGAAGGAGGCAAGACTCGTCAAAAGACGGTTAACGTTATCGGGCGAACTTTCGATCAGAATGTCGACGTCTTCAGTCGTCCGGACGAACCCATTCAAGGCGACCGCGACTCCGCCGACCACGATGAATTTAACTTCGCCGCGGGCGAGGTTGACCAACAGTTTTTCGTACGGGGTATCCATCGTCGGCTGAGCGCTGATTGAGATGCGCCGCGAAACTGTTGAGTCGATAGAGCCGATCCCAAACGTCCCCCGGCTTACGTTTTCCCACGATCTTTTTCAGTGTCTCCCCGGAGTTTTGATCAGGCATGGCTATTTCACCGCCGCCAGCTTTTTTACATCGATGCGCTTGAGCCAATCCTGGAGATCTTTCGCGTCCTGGTTTTGGGTCTCGATGGTGAGGACGTAACGCTTGGCCACCATCAGCCAGAGGGTGCCGTGTTTGCCTTCGTTCTCGAAGGTCTCGAAGCCGGGCATGCCTTCGATGGTGAGGGTCTTGGTGTAGCCCTCCGGGGTGGACGTGCTCATGTTCCAGGCGGCGGTGGTGGACGAAACGTAATCGGGGTTCGCCGCGGAATCGAGAATGCTGATCGACGTCGTGGGCGCGGTATCACCGTCGCCTTTTTTGTAATCGCGATGAACGCTGGTGATCTTCGTGCCGCCGATGTCGTCGGTGGAACCTTCGGCTTTGTCGGCGGTCCAACCCTCCGGCGGATTCGGCAGGATCGGCAGGAGCTTTGAAAAATCGACGACCTCGACGAGCTGCGGCTCTTCGGCGGCGCGGCCAGCCACGCTGAAAGCGAGCGCCAGAGCAAGCAGAGTAGCGGCGGTTTTCATTCCGGGAATGCGCGAAACGCGTGTACTCGATTGACTTTAACGGGGCGGTTTGTCAAGACGCGATGCGTGTTGCGCGGCAAATGGATGGTGCTTTTTATCGTGGTGGCCGCCTTCGTGGTGCGCCTGATCGGGATCGACCAGCCGTTCATCGATCCCTGGAGCTGGCGGCAAAGCGACGTGGCTGCGATCGCCCGGAATTTTCTCGAGAACGGTTTTCATTTCACCCGGCCGCAAATTGACTGGGCCGGGAACCAGCCAGGATTTGTGGGAACGGAATTTCCGGTTTTGCCATTTCTGGCGGCGCTGGCTTACCGGAGCGCCGGCGTCCAGGAATGGATCGGGCGGATCCAGGGCGTGTTGTTGTTTATCGTGGCGCTGCCGTTTTTCTTCGGGCTAGTCCGGAGGATTTTTGGCGAAGTCGCGGCGGTGTGGGCGACATTTTTCTACGCGTTCGCGCCCCTCAGTATCGTCGCGAGCCGCGCCTTCATGCCGGATATGCCTTCGCTCAGCCTGGCGATCATCGGTCTCTATTTTTTCCTGCGATGGCTGGACGAGGACCGGTTCCGGTGGCTGGTTTTGTCGGCCGTCCTGGTTTCGCTTGCGTTGCTGATCAAACTGCCGACGGCGATCATCGGCGCGCCGTTATTTTATCTCGCTTCTCGAAGGGACTCGCTGCGGCGAGTCCCGGACGTGCAGAAGCACGTCCCTCCGACGCGGAATTTCTTCGCGCGTTGGGAGCTTTGGTTTTTCGCGGTGGTCGCGTTGGTTCCGTCCGCACTTTGGTACTGGCACGCGCATCGGATCGCGATGGGCTTTTATCCTTACCACTTTTTTGGCGCGGGCGGTTTTCGGATCATGAGTCTGGGGTGGTATTGGGAGCTCGTTCGGCAGACGGCGTTCTCAAGTCTGACCCTGGCGCTTTTTGCGCTCGCGCTCCTGGGCGCTCTGGTTGTCGCGCGCGGGAAATATGTGCGTCTGTTTCACTGGTGGTTGGCTGCCGTGCTGTTGTTCGTTTTCGTGGCCGGCTATGGCAATCGCCATCAATGGTATCAACTTCCGCTGGTCCCGATCGCGGCTGGGTTTGCCGGGTGCGCCTGCGCCTGGATCGCGGCGCGGGCCCCAATTCCGCGACCGCTTCTTGCGCTGGGCGCAGCACTGCTGGTGTTCTCGTTCGCCGTCTCTTCTTACTTCTGCGTTCAACCGCTCTATCGCCCCGCCGCCGCCGCACTTCGGAACCTCGGTCTGGAACTAAATGAGGCGACGACCGGGAACGCGTTGATCATCGCGGCCACCGATGGCGACCCCACCGTCTTCTATTACGCGCATCGCAAAGGCTGGCATTTTCTGGGAGACGGAGTTTACGACGGGAACCCGCTGGACAGCGCCCAGATCACCGCGAATCTCGAAAAACTCCGGAGCCGTGGGGCGACCCATCTCGTTTTTTACGCGGGCACACAGTGGTGGCT
>QHNH01000017.1:36183-200389 GCA_003218375.1 Verrucomicrobiota bacterium
GGGAAGCGGTCGGATTCGCCGTTTATTTTTACAATTTCTCCACCTGGCTGGGCCGGCCGGGCCTTTACCTGGAGGATCTGTTCGTTAGGCCAGCCTTGCGTGGCAAAGGCTACGGCCGCGCGTTGCTCGAACGGCTGGCGCAAATCGCGAAAGACCGTGGATGCGGACGAATGGAATGGGCGGTGCTCGATTGGAACGACCCGGCAATCCAGTTCTATCGGAAGCTCGGCGCGGAACCGATGGAGGAGTGGACGGTCTTCCGGCTGACGGAGGATGGGATCGCGAAGCTGGCGGGCGCCACGCCGTAATCGTGCTCGTACGCGTGATCGTGATCGAGAGAGGTAAGATCGATTACGATCACGATCACGAGCACGAGCACGAGCAGGAAAAGAATTAAAGCTTCGCGAAGGCGCGGACGGGGAAGGTGCCCATTCCTTTCACTTTTACCGGGACGGCAAAGAAGCGAGCGCCGCGATCAGGAACAGCGCCGAGCCCGCACATGTGCTCGACGACGGGGATGCCGGCGCCGAGCAAGGCGGAATGAACGGGGCGCGTTCCATCATCGGTCGAATCGATGTTGAACGAATCGATGCCGACGAGGGTGACGCCGGCATCGACGAGAGAGTTCGCCAATTCGCCGGTGAGATGCGGGTGGCCCTCGAAATATTGATCGATGCGCCAGTGAGACTCGTTGCGCGCACGACGACGCAATCGAGATCGGCGAGCGCTTCAAGTTTCAGCTGCGAGAGATCGTCACCGTCGGCATAACGATGAAAAGGACTGTCGAGATAGGTGCCGGTGTTCGCGACCATCTCGATCTTGCCGATCTGGAATTCGGTGCCGGCGGCATAACGTGCGCGTGACGCTTCACGGCTAAGGTAATCGCAAATGATCGGAGCGGGCAGACCTTTGTAGGTGATCATGCCATCCTCGACGGTGTGGCTCAGGTCGATGAGCTGCGAGTTGGCGGACATGCGCGACACAGCCGAAGATGGCATCGCGAACCGATGAAACAAGAAGCTCCGAGATGAAGATCGAAGATTACGCATTCCTGAGCGACACGCAGACGGGCGCGCTCGTCGGGCGCGATGGCTCGGTCGATTGGCTTTGTTTCCCGCGCTTCGATTCGGGCGCGTGCTTTGCGGCGTTGCTGGGGGATCGAAAGAATGGCCGCTGGTTGTTTGCCCCGACGGAGGAGATCACCGCGACGCGCCGCCGTTACCGTGACGGAACCCTCATCCTGGAAACAGAAATCGAAACGGCCAGCGGCGCGATTCGCCTGATCGATTTCATGCCGCCCCGCGGCGAAAACCCGGACATCGTCCGGATCGTCGAAGGGCTGCGCGGCAGCGTCGAGCTGAAGATGGAATTGATCATCCGGTTCGATTATGGCCGTATCGTCCCCTGGGTGCGCAAACGCAATGGCGACCTCGAAGCGATCGCAGGCCCGGACGGGCTTATTCTGCGCACACCCATCGAAACGCGCGGCGAAGATCTGACCACGGTCGCCGAATTCACGGTGACGAAAGGCGACCGCGTGCCGTTTGTCCTGACCTGGTTTGCTTCGCACAAGGAACCGCCGCGCGAGGTCAACCCAGACCACGCTCTGCGGGACACAAGCGCCTATTGGAAACAATGGTCGGAGAAATGCCAGCCGCACGGCGAATGGCACGAAGCGGTCGTTAGGTCGTTGATCACGCTGAAGGGGCTCACCTACGCGCCGACCGGCGGCATCGTCGCCGCCGTGACGACATCGTTGCCGGAGGAAATCGGCGGAGTGCGGAACTGGGATTATCGCTATTGCTGGCTGCGCGATGCGACCTACACACTCTACGCGCTGATGAATGCCGGCTATCTCGAAGAATCGCGCGCCTGGCGCGAATGGCTTTTGCGTGCGGTCGCGGGAAGTGCGTCGCAATTACAGATCATGTATGGCGTCCACGGCGAGCGCCGGCTGAATGAAGAGGAAATTCCGTGGCTCGCTGGCTATGAGAACTCGAAGCCGGTGCGAATCGGCAACGCCGCGTCGAATCAATTTCAGCTCGATGTTTACGGCGAAGTGCTGGCCGCGATGTATGGAGCGCATCGCGCCGGGATCGAGAACAACGAGACGGAGTGGCAACTCCAGATCGAGTTGATGAAATTCCTGGAAACAAAATGGCGCGACCCGGACGAAGGAATTTGGGAAGTGCGCGGCGGGCCGCAGCAATTCACGCATTCCAAGATGATGGCGTGGCTGGCGTTCGATCGGGCGGTGAAGCTGGTAGAACATTGCAGTTGCGCGGCCGAGGAACACCTGGAGCGCTGGCAGAAAACGCGCGACGAGATCCACGCCCAGGTTTGCGAGGAGGGTTACAATGTGAAGAAGAAAGCGTTCACCCAATTCTACGGATCGGATGAATTGGACGCGAGCCTGTTGACCATGCCGCTCACGGGATTTCTCGCGATCGATGACGAGCGCGTTGTGAACACCATCGAAGCGATTCAACGCGAGCTAATCTGGGACGGTTTCGTGCTGCGGTACCGGGCCGAGCGCAACGACGTGGATGGATTACCCGGCGGAGAAGGCGTGTTCCTCCCCTGTTCATTCTGGCTGGTCGATTGCCTGCACCTGATGGGGCGAACGGACGAAGCGCGCGAACTATTCGAGCGGCTGCTCAAATTGCGGAACGACCTCGGCCTTCTCTCGGAGGAATACGATCCGCGGGCGAAACGGCAGCTCGGCAATTTTCCGCAAGCCTTCACGCACGTCGCGTTGGTGAACACCGCGCGGATGCTGAGCGAAAGGAAGCGTGAGACAGCCCTAGATAATTAGTTCTTTACAGAAAAAGTCAGGTGCGTAAGAGTGGCGCCTTTATGTTTCCTCCACGATATTTCCTGGCAGCACTCGGTATCCTCTTTTGCGGGGGGATTGCCCTGGCCCAGACGGTGGTGAATTCCACCTACATCGGCCCATCCTACGGGACTTATGGCGCCGCGAACAATTGGGCGCCCGCTGAGGTGCCGAACAATACGGGCGCCAGGAATTACAGCGTCACGATCCCTCCGACGACGACGCTGAGTCCAGCTAATCAAGCGCCCAACGTGAGCGTGCAGTCGGACGCGACCGTGCCCGCCACATTTAACGCGGGCACACTCGCGGCATTTTCGGCCAACACCCTCAGAGGGCGTTACATCATCGGGAGTGGAGGCAGCCCGGCCACAGTTCAATTCAAGGGAGCGAATGTTGTGACGTTGAGCGGAGAGCTGAGTCTGTACGGCGCGTTTGCCAGAGTTGTCGATGAGGGGGGAAGCGACGCGTTGCGTAACCTCGCCCGGATCGAAAGCGACGCGCTCCTCACTTCAGATGGTCGCGATCTGGCGGTCGCCGCTCCATTCACGAACAACGGAACGCTCCATCTGGGCGGCAATAATGCCACCATCTTCACGGCGGCGAATTCGTTGACTAACTTCGATTTCGGAACGCGAACCCTAAGCGGTGGGAAGTTCATTCTGAATCAATTCGGTTCGCCCGGGAATTTGCCCGTCGAACTGCGTTTCGGCGGGGCGGACATCGTGAATAACGGCAGTGCGATTGAGCTTGGCGGCGCTGCTTCGAGAATCGCGGACCTGGCGGGCAACGATGGCCTGCGGAATCTCGCGCGAAATCTTCCGGGCGCATCGCTGACGCTGGCAGGACACGATTTTGCGACGGCGGGCCAGTTTGGGAATGAGGGTTTGTTGTCGCTCGCGCAATCCACCTTCATTGTTGCCGGTCCATTTACGAGCTTCGATCCCGCGACGCGGACGCTGACCAGCGGTGCCTATGAAATGAGTGGAGGAGCCAGCCTTAAATTCAGCGGCGCCGACATCGTGCATAACGGCGCCTCGATCTCCCTGTTTGGAGGAAGCATCACTGACCTCACGGGAAACAACGGGCTGCGGAATTTCAGCGATAATCTGGCGGGCGCTGTCTTTGTTGTCGGTCAGGATGAAGAGGTCAAGGCACCCGGTGATTTCACAAACGCGGGGAAGATCGAGACCACCGGTTATTACCTCGGCATTCCCGAGAATCCGCCGGCCGTTGGCAAATTCACTGTTCCACCGGGATTTTCTTATACCCAAACTGCCGGGACAACCGTGAACAACGGCACCCTCACGGCCGATCGCGTCAATATTTTCGGAGGATCGCTCGGTTCAGACATCGGCACGATCAACGGCAATGTAACGGTGACAGATGCCACGGTTTTTCCAGGGATAAGGTCAGTTGTCAATGGAGACGTGACCCTGAACTCGGGCTCACATTATCACAGCACCATGGATCGTTTTCGTCAGGTCGCGGGATGGCGCCAGATCGCCGGAAGAGTTGTCGTGGCGGGGACCTTGGAGTTCGAGATGACCGAGCAAGTTTTCCTCGGGAGTGCAGAGGTTTTTACGGTTCTCGAAAGCAATACGTCGATTACCGGCACGTTTGGGAATGCGCCCAACGGAACCAGAATCCTGACCAGTGATGGCCGCGGATCGTTCGTGGTGGTTTACGAACCGAAGAGGGTAACACTCACACAATTCATGGCCGTCCCGCCGCCCGTTCAACTACTCAATATTTCCGCTCGCGCTTTTTTGTCCGCCTCGAACGATGACGCTTTTCACACTCGCAGTGTGCTCATCGGTGGATTCATTGTTTCCGGCACAGAACCAAAGACTGTGGCTTTGCGAGGAATCGGTCCGTCGCTATCGAGATTTGGGCTCGCTTCCACCCTGGCCGATCCCGTTCTGGAGTTGCACGGCTCCGGCGTGGTCATCGCCACGAACGATAACTGGAAGGATGCGCAGCAAAACGCCATTGCCCAAAGCGGGCTCGCGCCCGGTGACGACCGCGAGGCGGCCATGATCGTCACCTTGGATCCCGGTTACTCGTATACTGTTGTCCTCAAGGAAAAGAGCGGTTTGTCAGGATACGGACTGGTCGAGATTTACGATCTTTCGAGGAACAGCAGCTCCAAATTGGCGAATATCAGCGCGCGCGGCTTCACTGATGCGAGCACTCTCCTGATCGGCGGCGTCATCATCGGAGGCGACGGACAGGCGAACGATGAAGTGGTTGTCCGGGCGGTCGGTAGGACTTTGAGAATCGGCGGCATCCTCAACGCAGTCGACGATCCGACTCTCGAGCTGCGCGATGCCAATGGCGGCCTGTTGGCCTTCAATGACGATTGGTCGACGAACTACGAGCAAATTCCCGATGGCTTTAGACCCTCTGGGAGTACCGACTCGGCCCTGCGAGTGTCATTTCCTCGCGGAAACTACACTGCAATTGTTCGCGCCAAACCGAACGGCGGGGGGGTGGCGCTGGTTGAGTTTTATGATCTGCGGCGTTGACCGCAGCTTGCCCGCTCGCGAGCTCAGACGCTCTGCACGAGGCGCTTGATGGCGTCTTCGCCGGTGACGATGCCGATGAGGTTTCGCTGTGAATCGATCACGGCGGCAAGACCGAGACGGGCGGCGCGGAGGCGTTGGATGATTCGATAGGCCGGCTCGGCGTCGCGCGCGATGACGATCCGCCGCATGTAACGGGTGAGTGATTCGCGCCGTGTTTCCTCGAGCAGAATGTCGAGCGTGTTGACCAGGCCGATGGCGTCGCCGTCCGCGGAGATCACGGGCAGGCGATCGACGCTGTGGACCGCACTTAATCGTAAAGCTTCCTCGATTGAAGTGTCCGGCTGGATGCTGACGGCTTTCGCCAGCGGCACCATGACGTCGGACGCGCGGACGTTTCGGAAATCGACCACGTTGTGAATCATCGCGCGCTCGGTCGAGGTGAGTGAGCCTTCACGCTCGCTCTGGACTGCGATCTGTTTCAATTCCTCACGCGCGATAAAGATCCGGCCCGGCTCGGCTGCGCGCCGCTGAAAAAGGAGGCGCCCGGCGCGTTCGCCGATTTCGAGGATGGGCCAGAGCAGGATCGAGAACCATTCCAGGACGCCGCCCAGCGCCGCTAACGCACGGAACGGGAACCGGCGGAAAAGTGATTTCGGTAGAACGCTGAGAACGAAGAGATAAATCGGAAGAGCAATCAGGATCGCGAGGGCGAAACCGAGCGTTCCAAATCGAACGACGAGCAATTTCGTGAGGATGAGCAAGCCGAGGATGTTGGCGAAGTTCGTGACGAGCAGGACCGTGATGAGCAGGCGCTCCGGTCGTTTCGTGAGACGATCCAGGCGCAGGGCGGCGGGTTTGCCCTGTTTCACCTGGTGGCGGAGACGGACCGGATCGACCGAGAGCAAGCCGGCTTCGATGCCCGCGAAGAAAAACGAGATGGTCCAGAGCAAAAGAATGGCGAGACCGTAGATCATGGCGCGGTCGCTGCGCTGCCTTCCTCGTCGGGATCGAGGCAGGCGGTTTTTTCCAGCAGGATTTCTTCGATCCGCTTGCGGCCCGCGCGGCGGATGGTCACGGCGAGGCGCGGCATCTCGAAACGGGTCCCGGACGGTGGCAGGTAGCCGAGCCGGTTGAAGACGAAACCGCCGATGGTATCGAGGCCGTCGGCTTCCAGCTCGAACCCGAGATGTTCGCTCAAGTCGTCGAGCCGGGCGTTGCCGCTCACGAGAAAGCGGCCGTCCTCGAGCGGCTCGATGTAAAGATCGGCGTCGCCCAGCGGGGCGGCGTCGCTGATGATTTCTTCGGTGATGTCGTTGAGCGTGATGATCCCTTCGGTGCCGCCGAATTCATCCACCACGATGGCGAGTCCCTGGGCGTGAGTGAGAAAACTCCGGAGCAGATCAATCGCTTTCATCGTTTCCGCGACATAGGACGGCGCGCCCATTAGCTCGGTGTAATGCTCCACCGGATCGACCAGGAATAATTTCACGTCGAGGACGCCGACGATCTGGTCCGGCGTGTCGGCGTAGACGGGGACACGATGATGGCGGCGTTGTCTGAGCTGCGCGATCGCTTCTTCGTTCGTGAGGTCGTCGGGCAGCGCGAAGGTATCCACCCGCGGCGTCATGCAATCCTTCGCGGTCTTGTCGCCGAGCTTGATGATTTCCTGGATCATCTCGCCCTCGGCCTCCTGGAGCGTGCCTTGCTCCTCGCCGATTTCGACGAGGGTCTCGAGTTCTTCGTCGCTGAGCTGTTTTCGTTTTCGCAAATGGAGCGGCGTCAGCCGTTCGACGATCGCCGTGCTCGCCCGCTCGAGCAGGCGTCCCACGCGATCGAGCAGCGGCATCGTGGCCTTGAGCGTGAAAACGCCGAGCGCCGAGAGACGGTAAGGCACGGAAAGCGCGAGAAGTTTCGGAATCAAATCGCAAAGCAGAACGACAATCGCGAAGATAACCGTGGCCGCGACCCAGGCCGGCACGCGCGCGGCCAGCGGTGCTTCCCAGATCAGGAAGAGACAGAGGACGACGATCGGCACGTTCGCGAAAACGTCGCCGAGCAGGAGAACGTTCAGAACGCGGCGCGGGTTCTGGCGAAAGACGCTGATGAATTCCTTGAGCGATGGATGTTTCTCCTCGAGCCGGCGGAGTTGATGGGACTTGAGCGAGAAGAGCGCGGTCTCGAGCCCGGAAAAAAGCGCCGACCAGAAGACGAGGATAGCGATGAGAAAAAGAAAAACGGTGAGGGCCAGCGGCGTCATGGTCGGCTGCGGCGGCGGAGGCGGAGCGACCATTCCTCGCGAAGACTGAAGCGTCGTCGTTTGCCCATCATCGCAGGCGCCGTCAAGTTAAGGCCTTCATGAGCAAAGGCGAGAGGATTTCGCGATTCGTTGAATCGCTAACAGTAGACGAACTCGGCAGGGCGGGGGACGGCATCGCGGCGCACCCGTATTACCGCGCCTTTTTCCGGTGCTGGAATGAGCAGCGTTACTATGAAGCGCACGATGTCCTGGAACAGGTTTGGCTCGGCAAGACTATCACGCCGGAGGACGCCCAGTATTTCAAAGGGCTAATCCAGGCGGCGGGCGCGTTTGTCCATCTGCAGAAAAATTTTGAGCTCCCGACCCATCCGAAGCATGGAAAGCGGCTCGCGCCGGCGGTGCGGTTGTTCCGGCTCGCGGAAAAAAATCTGGCGCCATTCGGCCCGCGGCGGCACGACCTTGATGTCGCAAAGTTTCGCGAGATGCTGGCGGGAGCCGCTTCGCTATGCGAAGCGCGAGGGCGACAACCGATGCCTTCCCCCATTCCCACGCCACCCACAGGGCGGGGGCTACAGAAGAAGGGAACCTCGTCGTCTACCAAAAGATCAGCTTGCAGCCGGCGAGCACGAGCACGGTCGCGAGAATGATCGAGATGGTGCGGACCGGGAACCGCCGGCTCCCGAGATGCGAGCCCGCCGTGCCGGCGATGACGGCTGCCACCGCCAGGATCCAGGCGAACTTCGGAATCGGCCGTCCGCCCGAAATGAGTCCGGTCAGGCCGGCGATGGAATTCACGAGGATGAACAACGCGGAGACCGCCGCCGCGCCGCGGATCGAGGCCCAATGGCAGAACAGCAATAGCGGTGTGAGAAAAATTCCGCCTCCAGTTCCTGTCAGCCCTGAGAGAAATCCGATTCCCGCGCCGATGGGAATGGCCGCTGGAATTGCCGGCGCCGCGATGTCCGTCGGATCGCCATGGCGGAAAAATAACCGTGCGGCCGAGAAGAGCAGCACCACGCCGATTACGATTTTGAAGATCGCGGCCGGCACTGGCAAATAACCGCCGAGATACGCGGCCGGCACCGCGAGCAGCGCGAATGGCCAGAAAAGGCGCCACGAAAAATATCCGGCTCGCCAGAATTGAAACGAGCCGATCGCGGCCACGAGAATGTTGAGGACGAGCGCGGTCGGGCGGATAAACGTCGCCGATAATCCGCAGAGCGTCATTATCGCGATGTAGCCCGAGGCGCCGGCATGGCCGACGGATGAATAGAGGAACGCAACGATGGTGATCCCGGCGAGGAGAAGAATGAATTGCGTGGAATCGAGAGCCATCGGGCGAAGTAGAAAGTAGGAAGTAGAAAGTAGGAAACAAGACGATAGGGTGAATGATGAGCAACCGGCTCACGCAGGAAAAATCTCCGTACCTTCTCCAGCACGCGGATAACCCGGTCGATTGGTTCGCCTGGGGCGAAGAGGCGTTCGCGAAAGCGCGCAGCGAGAACAAACCGATCTTTCTCTCGATCGGGTATTCGACCTGCCATTGGTGCCACGTCATGGCGCACGAATCGTTCGAGAGCGCTGAAGTCGCGGCGGTGATGAACCGCGAGTTCGTGAACATCAAGGTCGATCGGGAGGAGCGCCCGGACGTGGATCGCGTTTACATGACTTTCGTCCAGGCGACCACGGGCGGCGGCGGCTGGCCGATGAGCGTCTGGCTCACGCCGGAGCTGAAGCCGTTTGTCGGCGGCACCTATTTTCCGCCGGAAGATCGCTGGGGCCAGCCGGGATTTACCAAGGTCCTCGGACGAATCGCGACCGCGTGGAAACAGAACCGCGAAAAAATTTCCGAGCAGGGAACCCAAATCATCGCCGCGTTGGAACAAAACGCTGGAGCCGCGATCGCCGATCCCGGCCAACGGCTCGGCGCCAAAACGCTCGACACTGCTTACCAGCAAATCGCCCGCAGCTACGACGCGCACGAAGGCGGGTTTGGGGTCGCGCCAAAATTTCCGCGGCCGGTGACGCTGAATTTTCTCGCGCGAATTCACGCGCGCAAACCGAAGTCCGATGGCGGCAAGCATGCCCTGGAGATGGATCTTTTCACTCTTCGAAAAATGGCCGCCGGTGGAATGCACGATCATCTCGGCGGCGGGTTCCATCGCTATTCGGTCGACGCTTACTGGCACGTCCCGCATTTCGAAAAAATGCTTTACGACCAGGCCCAGCTCGCTGTCGCCTATCTCGAGGCGTTTCAGATCACCCGGGACCCGCTCTTCGAAGCGGTCGGTCGCGATACGCTCGATTACGTTCGCCGCGACATGACCGCGAAAGCTGGCGGTTTTTTCTCCGCCGAAGATGCCGACAGTGTTGTACCCGACAATCCCGCGAAAAAAGCCGAAGGCGCGTTTTACGCATGGGACAAAAAGGAGATCGACGCTGCGCTCGGTCCGCCCGCCGACGTTTTCAATTTTCACTATGCCGTCAAAGCCGAGGGAAACGTCCCGGCCGGCGGCGATCCGCACGGCGAATTTACCGGCAAGAACATCCTGATCGAGTTGGGGAACGTCACGGCGACGGCGAAACATTTCGCGAAGGACGAAACCGAAGTCCGCGACATTCTGGCGAAGGCGCGTCAGATATTATTCGAGATCCGCGCGAAACGACCGCGCCCGCATCTGGACGACAAAATCATCACGGCCTGGAACGGTCTCATGATTTCGGCGTTTGCCCGCGCTGCCCAGGTTCTCGACGATCCAGTTTATCTCGAAGCGGCGACCCGTGCCGCGATTTTTCTGAGTAAGGAGTTGTATGACGCGTCGCGGAAAGTTCTGTTCCGAAATTATCGGGAAGGCCGAAGCGCCGTGGAGGGTTTCGCGGACGACCACGCGTTTTACATCCAGGGCTTGCTTGATCTTTACGAAGCGTCGTTCGATCTCGGCTGGCTGCGTTTTGCAATCGAGCTTCAGGAAATCCAGGATCGATTGTTTTTTGATAACGAACGCGGAGGATACTTCAGCGGCGCCGGGAACGATCCGAGCATTCTGCTCCGGCTAAAGGACGACAACGACAGCGCGGAGCCGGCGGCCAGCTCGGTCAGTGCGCTGAATCTTCTTCGTCTGGCCCAAATCCGGAATGACGGCCAGTTCTACGAACGCGCGGAGAAAACGATTGATGCTTTTGCTCCGCAAATCGGACATTTTGCGAGCGCGATGCCGCAAATGCTGGTGGCGCTGGATCTCACGCTCAGTGAGCCGCGGCAGATCGTGATTGCCGGCGATCGTGATTCCGCGGAGACGCGCGCTCTCGTCGCTGAAGCGCATCGTCATTTCGTTCCGAATAAAGTACTGTTGCTGGCAGATGGCGGGGGCGGGCAGCGCTATCTCGAGGAGAAGCTCGAAGCGTTGCGCGGGATGAAGCCGGTGGGCGGAAAGTCGGCGGCTTACGTCTGCGAGAACTTCACCTGCAAAGCGCCGGTGACGGACCCGAAGGCGCTGGGCGCATTACTTGGAGCCGGCACGCCCTCGTGCTGGTAGGGGAGGAGCGTCGATTTCTCTCAACGGCCTGAGGGCAGGCCGTCTCCAAATCCGATCAGACGCCCTCGACCAGGACCATGTTGGTCTTCGCGGTCCGGTGCCGCATTTTGCGGGGCTCGCGGTATTCCTCGCAAGTCAGCCATTCCTTCGCCTGATCCCTCGAGGGAAACTCGAGAATGACGATCCGTTTCGGCTGCCAATCGCCTTCGAGCACCTCGGTCTTGCCGCCGCGGACGATGTATCTGCCGCCGTGCGCGTGCACGGTCGCGGCGGCGTGCTTTTTGTATTCCTCGTAGCCGACCGGGTCCTGGACGTCGATCTCCACGATCACATACGCGCTCATGTCTCCTGCGAACCTCCGTTCAAAGTCGGTTTGGCCTGCGGCAGTTTTTTCCGGCGCCGCAGCCGCATCCAGTTGTTCCAGGTTTTCCGGACACTATCGCGCGGGGTGAGGTAATTCTGGTTGAGCTCGTTGCTTTTCACGAGCTGGGCGATGATGCCGCGCACCGAGAGATCGTCGGTATTCAAAATGGTGTGCGCGGTGCCGATGGCCTCGGCGTGGTGGGCGTCGCTTGCCGCAGTCATGGGGAGGCCGCGCATCTGGGCGTATTTGAAGGCGTAACGGTTGTAGCGGCGCAGGGTGGTGGCGGCGTTGAAAACTTCGAGCGCGTCGATCGGCAGCGTTTCCAGGACCGGAAAACGGATTCCGGCGCGGAAGAGATCGTAGGGATGCGGGGGAATAGCGAGCCCGCCGCGTTCGTGAATGAGTTCGCAAACCTCCCGGGCCGGTTTGCCTTTCAAATAGGGGAGCGTGGCCCCGATGCAGAGCAGGTGGCCGTCGGCGGTGGTGACTTCGACGCCGGGGATGATAAGGAAATCGTCGACCGGCTGGCCATCCTCGCGCATCAATCCTTTTTCCAGGAGATAAGTGATCGCGTCACAGGTGTTGTGATCGGTAATGGCGAATCCATGCAGGCCTTTCTCGCGCGCGGCTGCGATGTTCTCTTCCGGGCTGGACACGCCATCGCCCGAGAAAAAAGTATGGGTGTGCAGGTCGATGTTGAAGGCCATCGCCGGGAGGCTAGTTTGGGCAGCGCGAAATGCAAAGCGTCGGTTTCAAGGAATGGGCTCTGGTCTGCGAGGCGCTGGGCCGGGGCGAACAGACGTGTTTGCTGCGTAAAGGCGGCATCGCCGAGGGGCGGGAAGGGTTCGGTTTCCGCCATTCGGAGTTCTTTCTTTTCCCGACGTTCTTTCACGAGCAAATCGCGAAGGTGCGAACGCCGGGCGCGCGAATTCCCGCCGCGTTTGAGGGTGAGATCGAGATCCGGTTATTCGCGAAGCTCGAAGCGCAACGCGAAATCACCTCGTGGCCGATGGCCGCGGCTCTGGAGCCATTTCATATTCTGGCGGAGCCGGTGGTTCGGGAGCGCTTCGAATACAAGGGAGCCGGTCTGCACGTGGCGCTCGTCCGCGTGTTTCGGCTGGAGCCGACCTGGAGGTTGACGGACAAGCCGGCCTACGGCGGCTGCCGATCGTGGGTGGAACTGCCGGAGTGTCCGGCGCGCACCGTACTCCAGCCGGTGTTGACGGATGACGAGCACGAGGCGAGGGCGAAACAGATTCGTGCTGCCTGCCATTGCAGTCGCGCGATGGCGAGGAGCTGATTGTCCTTGCCAACAGCGCCGGGCAGGCGTTAGACGTGGTTTCCCGACAACGGGCCCGGTTAAAGGCCCATGCCCAAAACCCAAAACCCCTGGAGAAACAACCCGTGAAACTCATCACCCGTTCCACCATCGCATTCCTATTCCTCGCCGCCCTGACCGTGCCCGCTCTGGCACAGAACCTCGCCGTCCGCATCGGACCGCCACCTGCGCCGAATTGCTTCCCGATTACGATCAAGAATCTGCGGACCACACCGCTCTTGTGTAAGTCGGCGATCATGCTGGTCTTCGACCAGAGTAATTGCCATGCGGTTTGCAAGTTCGGCATGAACCTCAACCAGAACCTTGGGCCGTGCCAATCGTTCACCTTCAAAATGTGCTGCCAAAATCCACCGCTGCCTTCGAAGTACATTGTCTACGTGCGTGTGACCCACGCAGTCGGCACTAACGAGGAGTGGTTCTTCCGACCCTGAAGGGAATCGTCGTTCTCAATGTGACCGGGATCACTGATCCCGGCGACGGCATCATCCAACCGCTTCCACAAGGAAGGGTGTCTCGGCCGACGGCAAGGTTTCGCCGCTGCGATTAAATTGCATGTCGTAGAGCCGGCGATAATAAACGGATTTTTCCAACAGCTCGCGATGCGTGCCGATGTCCTTGATGTGCCCTTCATCCATCACCACGATCTGGTCCGCGGAAAGAATGGTGGAAAGCCGATGGGCGATCGCGATCACCGTGCGCCCCGCGGAAAGGGCCTCGAGCGCCATCTGGATTTGGTTTTCCGATTCCGAATCGAGCGCCGAGGTCGCTTCGTCGAGGAGCAGGATGGGCGCGTTCTTCAGGAGGGCGCGTGCGATCGCGAGGCGCTGCTGTTGCCCGCCGGAGAGCATGCAGCCTTTGTCGCCGATGGTGGTTTCGTAGCCCTGCGGTTGCGCCATGATGAAGTCGTGCGCGAAGGCGGCCTGGGCGGCGGCGTAAACTTCCTCCGGAGTCGCGTCGAGCCGGCCGAACTGGATGTTTTTGAAGATGGTATCGTGAAACAAAAACGTTTCCTGGGTAACGAGGCCGATGTTCTGCCGCAGTGATTTTTGCGTGAGCGTCCGCAGATCGTGCCCGTCGATCCGGACAATCCCGCTGGTCGGATCGTAAAGGCGCAGGATTAACGATAGGATGGTGCTCTTGCCTGCGCCGCTGGCTCCCACAAGCGCATAGCTTCTCCCGGGCTCGATCCGCAGTTGCAGGTTCGTCACCGCGTTCGTGACCGTGTTCGCGTAGCGGAACGTCACGTCGTCGAACTCGATCAGCCCGGTGGATCGCGGCAGCGCCTTGGCGTCCGGCGCATCCTTCACACTCGGTTCGGAATCCAGGATCGCGAAAATTTCCGTGGTCGCCTGGATCGATTGCTGCATCACGACATGGATTCGACTCAGGGTTTTGATCGGCTCGTAGAGAAGGATGATGCCGCCGTTGAGCGCGATGAAACGCGCGGCGCTCAGGTTCGACATGTAAATGTAAACCAGCGCCAGGGCCACACCGGCGGCCGCGATCAATTCGACCAGCGGTCCCGTCGCCTCCATGGAAGTGATCACCCGCATCATGTTGTCGAACTGCAGTTTGTTGCTGTGCCGGAACGAATCTTCCTGGTGCTTCTCGCGCGCGAAAGATTTGATCACCCGGATGCCGGCAAAAGTTTCCTGCATCGTGGCCACCATCTGACCGATGTCTTCGTTTTGGTGATAGACCGCTTTCCGGGCGCGCTTGCCGTAATACATGATCGGAAACAGACAGGCCGGGAACAGCACCATCGTCACGACGGTGAATTTCCAATCCATGTAAAGGAGCACGCTGACTCCCATGAGGATGGTGATCGGTTGCTTGAACAGGTCGCTGCTCACGGTGGTGAGCGCCATCTGCATGCCGCGGGTGTCGTTGGTGATGCGCGACATGAGAAAGCCCGAGCGCATCTTGTTAAAGAAGTCCATCGAATGGCGGACCATCTTGCTGAACAGCTGGTCGCGGACATCGGTGGCGACGCGATTGCTCACCCACTGCATATAGTAAGCGCCGCCGTAGGCGCAGAGGCTTCGTGCCGCCATGATGACCGGAATCCAAAGGCAAGTCAGGATAATGGCGTTGAGTTTCGGCCCGGCATTCATGAGCGCCGGATTTTGAGCGAATTGCTGCGGAGTCGCGCCGCCGCCGTGAAAGACCGCGCCCATGACGTTGGCCAGGACCAGCGGCATGCAGCCGGTGATTGCGCCGAACCCGAACCCGAAGATCAACCCCAGGATGAAGCGCCACTTATACGGCTTGACGTAGGAGAAGAGCCGCTTGTACGGACCCATGCTCCTGCGAAGGGTTTGCAGGAAAGAAACTTTCTGAGGTGCGGCTTGCGGTTCGCTCATAGGGCACGCGCCGCCGGAACCGACAGCAGCGCTTCCATAGCATCGATCACCGCTTTCGTCGAGATTTGGTTCATCGCCACGGCCCGTTGTTTGGGTTTGAATTCTGTCACCGGTCCCTCGTTTCCGCCCAGCAAAACAATCGCGGATTCTGAGCGCGGATGCCAGTGGAACGGGTTGGTCGGCCCGAACAGGACCACCTGCGGAGTGTCCCAGGCGGCGGCGAAATGCATCGGGGCGGAATCGACGGTGACGAGGAGGCGCGCCCTGCGAACCAGGGCCGCCAGGGTAAGCAGATTGGTTTTTCCAGAGAGATCGATCGGCGCTGATTTTGTCGCGGCCTTGATCGCGGCGATTTGCGCCTGCTCGACGGGCGAGCGGCCGCCCGTGAGCACGCAGGTCATTCCCGTTTGCTTCGCGCAATGGAGGATGACCTCGGCCCAGCGGCTTGCCTCCCAGAATTTCTCGGCCCGGGCCGAGCCTGCATGAAAGCAGACAAAGTCCTCACCGACATTCGCAGCGCGCAACAGCTCGTTCGCTTTCGCCGTTGTCTCGTCCGGCAAATGGAGCCGGATAGCGCGCGAGGCGTTCTCGATCCCGAGCGGTTTCAACAAGGCAAGGTGGTAATCAACGGTGTGCAAGTTACCCACCGGCGCCTGCACGAACTCGTTGTAGCTGCGCGCGCGCAATTTCGTCCGCAGATTCGGATGGTCCGCGGTGATTCGCTTCCGAGCCCCGGAAAGAAAGGTGAGGAACGCCGACCGATCGTTGCGGGTGAAGTCGAGGCAGTAATCGAATTTCCCGAGCGATAACGCGATCCAATCGAGAGCGTCGTCGGTTTTTCCCCGGACTTCGAAAATCTTGTCGATGCCGGTAATGGCCGGCAGCAGCTCCTTCACGGTGGCGGAAACGACGAGAGAAATGGAAGCTTCCGGGAATTTTTCGCGGAGCGCGGCGATCGTTGGAGTGGTGAGGATTAGATCCCCGATCCGCTTGAGCTGGATGAGAAGAATATTCACCGAGGGAAAAAAGAAAACGTCGAACGCCCAACGTCCAACGCCCAATCTCGAATGACGAAGCCTCCGGAAAATCCTTCTGGCATTTGACGTTGGGCGTTGGGCGTTGGGCGTTCGGCGTTTCTGGATATCCACGCTCTCACGCCTGACTGCTCGCGCATCATTTCATCTTCATCGCCTTCTCATAAGCGATGAGCAGTCTGGTCCGGAAATGGTCCCAGGTGAAATTGTCCACCACCCGCTGGCGCGCGGCTTCGCTCATTCGCTCGACCGTTTCCGGATGCCGATACAGTTCCAGGATCGCCGCCGCCAACTCGCCCACGTTCCCCGGCTGAATAATGATTCCTTCCACGCCGTTGTTCACCACGTCGCCCGCTTCCCGGGTCGTGATTTGCGGCAGCCCGCAGGCGGCGGCTTCATACACCACCTTGGCGCTCCCTTCGCATTGTGACGGGAACACGTGCACCGTTCCCTGGCTCAAATAATTCTCCACGTCGCGCTTGAACCCGACGACCTTGATGTTGTCGCGCCAATATTTCTTCAGGTGCGGTTTGGCTTCGTCGTGCACGGAACCCACCAGCCAAAGCTCTGCGTCCTTCAGGTCCAACCGGTGCCACGCCTCCAGCAAATGATGGATTCCTTTCCGCTCGATGAGCGCGCCTGAAAAAACCGCCCGGAAAATCGGCGGGCGCGGCCCCGGCTTGAATCGCTCCACGTCCACGCCTCGGGGCAGGTAATAAAGTTTATCCTCCGGAAAACCCTGGATCCGGAAAGTGTCCGCGGCCTTTTGGGAAAGGACAAAGAGCAGGTCGGCCAGATCGTACTCTTCGATGAAGCGTTCCCGGGTCTGGAGCAGATTCTCTTTCCAATTCCGCGGCGTTTCTGACGGTGCGGCCGGCAGGCGCTCGCCGACTTTTCCCCGGTCGCGGTGCCAGGTGGGAATCTCGACGATCGACGGGATGCCCATCTTTTTCGCGACCCGCAACGATTGGAGGCAATCGCCCGACCAACTGTGGAAAAGATCGTAGCGTCCCGTGGCCAGATGACGCGACGCTACCCAGTCGAGGTACTTCTTTTTCGCGCCGTAATAGTAGGGCCGATCGAGAAACGAAATCAGCCGGACCGGATGCCAGCGGAGCGAGTAGATGAGCCGCGCCGGGATTTCGCTCTGCCGGTTATCGTAGGCAATGGCGCGGCCGAGAAAACCGCCGCGATGCGACGCGCGCAGGGTCTCGAACGCGTCCGTGTCCAACCCGGAGCCGCCGATGCGCGCAAAAATCGAGTAGAGCAAATGCTTCGGCAGCACGCGGTGCTCCCGAGGGGCCGGATGCAAAACAGGAGGGGCGTTTAGAGTTTCACCCACCATCGGCTAACAAGTATTGTGGCGTTCGCAGCCAAGTAAAGCGTCCATGTCGTCCCGCAAATGCAACTTACCATAGGAATCGTTCGGCGCGGTTTTTCTTCCGGCGGGGGGGCGGAAGCATACCTGAAGCGGCTGGCGGCGGCGGTCGCCGAAACGGGACATCAGGTTTCGCTTTTCACCGCGGCGGAATGGCCGGCTGAGGAATGGAATTTCGGGCCGATCGTGCGCCTGCGGTCGACGAGTGCGGTCGGGTTCGCCGATGAGCTGGAAAAAGTATCGCGCGCGAACTGCGATGTTTTATTGAGCCTCGAGCGAGTCTGGCGCTGCGATGTTTATCGGGCCGGAGACGGCGTCCATCGCGCCTGGCTCGAAAGGCGCAGCCAAATCGCGGGACCGTTGCAGAAGCTCAGCCGGCTGTTCAATCGCAAGCATTCTGCCACGCTGTCCCTCGAAGAATCGCTCTTCGCGAAAGCCGGCGCCGGGCGGGTCATCGCGAACTCGCGCATGGTGAAGGAGGAAATTGTCCGCATCTATGGATATCCCGCGGACAAGATCGATGTCGTCTACAACGGTCTTCCGCTCGAAACCATGCAACGCGACGAACTGGATCGGGCGAAAACGCGGGAAACGTTCGGACTCAGCCACGACGACGTCGTGGTTCTTTTTGCGGGCTCCGGTTGGGAACGCAAAGGGCTGCGCTTCGCCATCGACGCGATGGAACGCCAGGACGCGCGAATGAAATTCCTGGTCGCCGGTCGGGGCGAGCCGCGAAAATTTTCCTCGGCGCGTGTCCAGTTCCTCGGCGTCGTTCGAGAAATGCCTTCGCTTTACCACGCGGCCGACATCTTTCTGCTCCCGACGGTTTACGATCCATTCTCAAACGCATGCCTCGAAGCGCTCGCCGCGGGCCGGCCCGTGATCACGACCCGCGCCAACGGTTTTTCCGAGATCATCGAAAACGGCCGGCACGGCACGATCGTCGACGATGCGCGCGACATCGAGGCGCTCGGCGCCGCACTCCAGCTCTGGTCCGACCCTGCTCGGCGCGCGCAGGCTCGGCTCGACAATCTCGCGCTGGCCGCGCGGTTCGATATTTCCGCTAATGTCGCCCAGACGTTACAGATCCTCACTCAGATCGCCGCGAGGGCCGCGCGTAATATAGACTTGTAGTCTGTCCGTCGAGCGGAGTTGAACTCCGCGTTTCTGCGGAGCGGACAGTATGTCCGCGTGACGGGACAGACTAAAAGTCTGTGTTACGTCAGATCGCCGCCAAGGCCGCGTCGACGTGAGGGAAAATAATGAACACCTGGTCGAGCCGTGCGATTTCGAAAATAGGTCGCACGTTTTCCTGCAATCCTGCCAGGATAAATTTCCCGCCGTAGGCCTCGACGTTCTGCATCCCTTCGATCAGGACCGCAAGCCCTGAACTGTCGATGTAAGTGACTGCCGACATATCGACCACCAGCCGCTGCGGCTTTTGTTCGATCATCGCTCCCAACGCCGCGGCTATCCGCGGCGACACGTGCAAGTCTATTTCGCCTTCCAGCGGCAAGACATTTGGAGCGTCGGGCAAAGTCATACGATTAAGGTTCGAAAGACGTTCTTCTACCGGCCGTGAGCAATCGATTACCAGCCGAGTTTTCGTTTCACTTCGTCCACATTCGCCAGATCCTCAAAGAGAAAGTCGGGTTCGCATTCCGCCAGCCGCTCCCGGGACCAGGAACCGGTCGCGACCGCGATTGTCCGGGCGCCGAAGGCCTTTCCGCAGTTGATATCGTGACCGGTATCGCCAACGACATCCACTTGCTCCGGGTGAAATTGAAAGCCGGCATGCGTCGCCGCGCGATCGACCGCGCAAGGGCCGAGCGCATTGCGATCGTGGTGATCGTCGGCAAAAGCCCCGAATGGAAAGAAATGCCAGAGATCATAATATCCAAGTTTCAATCGCGCCCCGCGCTCGAGATTTCCTGTAAGCAGTCCGAGGGTCTTATTCCGCTGCCGCGCCAGATCTTCGAGCAATTCGCGCACACCGGGCAGGACGCGCCCATTGCGCTTCGGCAATTCCTCCGGCAGCAGCGCGACGTAGCGATCGAGAAATGAATCCACGTTTTCCGGCGTCAATTGTTTGCCGTATTTTTCCAGAATTTGGCGCGCGATCGACGTATCGGTACGGCCTGCGATCTCGACTCCGCTCAAATCTCCCTCGCCGCCGAACCACTCGATCGTGGCGCGAATAAGCGCATGTTGTCCGGCCGCGCCCGTATTCACGAGGGTCATATCAATATCCCAAAGAATTAGCCGCCGCTCTTCCATAAACGCAGCGCACCTTTCCCTGTCATGCTGAGCTTGTCGAAGCATCTCTAAATTTTCTGCCGATCATGCCCCGCTGCCGGAAAATTTAGAGATTCTTCGCCTCCGCTTCGCTCCGCTCAGAATGACAGTTAGAAGAAGCGCGACTCGGCTTTTGCTTGTCGAAGTCGCATCGCCCGCCAAAGTTCCGGCATGTCAGGACCGATCTCCGTCAAAGCTGCACTCGCGAGTACCGCGCCGATTTCTGGCATGCAGGTCCAAGGCTGGGTCCGCACCCGGCGCGACTCGAAGGATTTTTCGTTCATCGAGCTCAACGACGGCTCGTGCCTGCGCAGCCTCCAAATCATCGCGAAGAGCACGCTGCCGAATTATGCGGACGTGCAGCGGCTTCAGACCGGCGCGTCCATCGCTGTGCGCGGCGACCTCGTCGCGTCGCAGGGGAAAGGCCAGGCGTGGGAAGTCGTCGCGAACGAAATCGAGATCGTAGGTCCGTCGGACGACACCTATCCGCTCCAGAAAAAAGGGCACACGCCGGAATTCCTCCGCGAGATCGCGCATTTGCGGCCGCGGTCGAATCTGTTCGGCGCCGTATTCCGCGTCCGCAGCCGGCTCGCGTTCGCCATTCATCAATTTTTCCAGGAGCGCGGCTTTGTTTACGTCCACACGCCGATCATCACGGGGAGCGATTGCGAAGGTGCGGGCGAACTGTTCCGCGTGACGTCGCTCGACCTCAAGCAGCCGCCTCGGCGCGCCGACGGTTCCATCGATTATGCGCAGGATTTTTTTGCGCGCTCGACCTACCTCACCGTGAGCGGGCAACTGGAAGGTGAAGCGTTCGCCTGCGCGCTCTCGAAAATTTACACCTTCGGCCCAACCTTCCGCGCTGAGAATTCGAACACGTCCCGGCACGCAAACGAATTCTGGATGATCGAGCCGGAGATGGCGTTCACGAATCTGAACGGCAACATGGATCTCGCCGAGGAGACCGTGAAATATCTTATTCGCGATATCAAAACGAATTGCGCGGAGGACCTCGGCTTGTTCTCGAAGTTCGTGGACAAAGAACTAAGCGCGCGGCTCGACTTCGTGATCGACCGGCCGTTCCAACGGATCACTTATACGGAAGCCGTCGAGCTTTTGAAAAGGAGCGGTGAGAAATTCGAATTTCCGGTCGCCTACGGCGCGAACCTGCAATCGGAGCACGAACGGTGGCTGACCGAGAAACATTTCAAATGTCCGGTGACCGTTTTCAATTACCCGCAGGAGATCAAGCCGTTCTACATGCGGTTGAATGATGACGGGAAGACCGTGACCGCGATGGATGTCCTGGTTCCCGGAATCGGCGAGATCGTCGGCGGCAGCCAGCGCGAAGAGCGGCTGGAAGTGCTCGAAGAAAACATGCGCCGGCACCAGATGGATCCGGCCGATTACAAATGGTACCTCGATCTGCGCCGTTACGGCACCGTCCCGCATTCCGGTTTCGGCCTCGGGTTCGAGCGCATGCTCATGTTCGTCACCGGCGTCTCGAACATCCGTGATGTGATTCCGTTCGCGCGCACGCCGGGCAGCGCGGAGTTTTAGGGTGTGGAATGTCTGGCGACGGAACATAGGCTTTCAGCCTGTGCGCCCAGCCGACATTCTGTCTGCTGCAACGAGAACAGCGGAGTAAAACTCCCGCTGGCCGCACAGGCTGAAAGCGTATGTTCCGTGTGCGCTACATTTTCTTGTCGTCCCACGCGGGAACGTTCTAACTTCTGAATTCAACCACGAACAAAATCCATGATCACTAACCATCGCCGAAGTCTTGTCTCAGCCATCGCTCTTGCCGCTGTCGTCACTCTAACGATAAATCAATCGCTCCGGGCCGCGGACGATCTTGGCCCGATCAAAGCCGAGATCACGAAGCGCCACGATGAAGCGCTGAAGCGTCTTCAGGATTGGATCAAGCTGCCGTCGATCGCGGCGGAAAATCTTAACTCAGCGGAAGGCGCGGAATACATGGCGACACTGGCGAAGGACGCCGGATTCCAGCAGGCGACGGTGATTCAGACGGAGGGGAAGCCAGGCGTCTTCGCGACGCTGGATGCGGGCGCGGCAAAAACGGTCGGGCTTTATTTCATGTATGACGTGAAACAGTTCGATCCGAAGGAATGGACGTCGCCTCCTCTCGATGCGGCGCTGATTGATAAGCCAGGATTAGGAAAGGCAGTGGTCGGTCGCGGTGCCGTGAATCAAAAGGGGCCGGAGTCGGCGTTTCTCGCGGCGCTTCATGCGATCAAGGGCGCTGGGAAAAAGATGCCGGTGAACCTGGTGATGGTGGCGGAGGGCGAGGAAGAAATTGGTTCGCCGCATATCGGGCAAATCGTGCACAAGTCGGAAGTGCAGGCGGCGCTCGCGAAAACCGTGGGCGTCTTCATGCCATCCTCGATGCAGGATCTCGATGGCATCGTCACGGTGAGTCTCGGCGCGAAAGGCGTGGTCGAGCTGGAGTTGGTTTCGACCGGCGAGAAATGGGGGCGCGGGCCGGGGAAGGACATTCATTCGTCACTGAAAGCGATGGTCGATAATCCGGCCTGGCACTTGGTCAAGGCGCTCAACACGCTCGTCTCGGAGGATGGCAACGAAATCGCGATCGATAATTATCCGAAGCCGCGTCCAATCAGCGATGAGGAAAAGAAGATGATCGCGGACGGCGCGAAGATTCGCAGCGAAGCGCAGGCGAAGAAGCAGATGAGCGTGCAGCGTTGGATCAACGATCTGCCGTGGGAGCAGGCGAATATTCGTCTGGAATCGCAGCCGACCGCGAACATCGAAGGGCTCGTTGGCGGTTACACCGGTCCCGGAGGGAAAACGGTGCTGCCGCACAAGGCGGTGGCGAAAATGGATTTCCGATTGGTGCCCGATATGAAAGCGGCGGACGTGGTGCCGGCCATCAAGGCGCATCTGGCCAAGCGCGGTTTCGGCGACATCGAAGTAAACATGAGCGGCGGTTATGATCCCACGCAGAGCGCGGCGAGCGCGCCGTTAATTCAAGCACAGATCGCAGTGTTAAAACGCGCCGGCATCGAGCCGGTCATGTGGCCGCGTAACGCCGGCTCGTATCCGGGTTTCGTCTTCACCGGCGAGCCGTTAAAATTAGCCTCGGGCCATTTCGGTCTCGGTCACGGCAGCGGCGCGCATGCGCCGGATGAATATTACGTGATCGAGTCGACGAACCCAAAGATTCAGGGCTACGACGGCGCCGCGATGTCGTTCGTGGAATATCTCTACGAGCTGGCGAAGTAGCTGTAGCGGCGGTCTATGACCGCCGTTATCGACCAACGAAAACGCATGCGGCGGTCAATAGACCGCCGCTACAGGTCTACTTCTTCTTGCCTTCGCCGGGCCGATAATCTTCCTCGGCGGCTTCGAATGCTTTCTCGAGGCCGACCATGTCTTCGCCCGGACGCAGGTTGTCGAACGCTTCGGATTCGCGCTTGAGCTCTTCCTCGGAATAATTCGCGGCCTTGATCGAGAGACCGATCCGGCGCTCGACTTTGTCCACCTTGATGACGCGCGCTTCGACTTCCTGGCCGACCTTGAGCACGTCTTTCACTTTCGCGACGTGATCTTCGCTGAGCTGCGAAATGTGGACGAGCCCATCGATGTCGTCCTGCAATTGGACGAACGCACCGAAGCTCGCGAGCTTCGTCACCTTGCCGGTAACGAGATCGCCGATCTTGTATTTCGTGTCGATCTCTTTCCACGGATCGTCGCTCAGCTGTTTGATGCCGAGACTGATCCGCTGGTTTACCTTGTCGATGTCGATCACGACCGCTTCCACTTCGTCGTTCTTCTTAAAGACTTCGCTCGGATGATTGATCTTGCGGGTCCAGCTCAAATCGGAGACGTGGATCATTCCGTCGATGCCGTCTTCGAGCTCCACGAACGCGCCATAGGCGGTCATGTTGCGGATCGCGCCCTTCACATGGCTGCCAATCGTGAACTTCTTCTCGATCTCATCCCACGGATTCGGTTCGAGCTGGCGCAGGCCTAACGAAATCTTCTGCTCTTCCTTGTTCACACCGAGCACGACCGCTTCGACTTCCTGGCCTTGGGTGAGAATATCGGACGGCCGCATGATCCGTTTCGTCCAGGATAATTCGGAAACGTGAATGAGTCCCTCGACGCCTTCCTCCAACTCCACGAACGCGCCGTACGGCACCAGGTTCGTGATCTTGCCTTTGACGTGCTGACCGGCCGGGAACCGCTCTTCGATTTGGTCCCACGGATTCTTCTGGGTCTGTTTCAGGCCTAACGAGACCCGCTCTTTCTCTTTGTTAATGTCGAGCACGACCACTTCGAGCGGCTGGCCGACCTTGAGCAGCTCGCTCGGGTGTCCGAGCCGGCCCCAGGTCATGTCGGTGATATGGAGCAAACCATCCATGCCATCGAGATCGATGAACGCGCCGAAATCGGTCAGGTTTTTCACGTTGCCCTGGACACGGTCGCCGACCTGGACGCTCTCGAGGAATTTCTGGCGCTTCTCGCTCCGTTCCTGCTCGATCAATTCGCGCCGGCTCAGGACGACGTTCTTCCGGTCGTCGTTGATCTTGACGATCTTGAAATCGTAGGTGTTGCCGACGAACTGCTGCAAATCTTTCGGCGGGATGATGTCGATCTGGGACGCCGGCAAAAACGCTTCGACGCCGATGTTCACCATGAGTCCGCCTTTGACGACGGACTTCACCTTGCCCTTGATCAACCCGTCGCCGGCGAAAACTTGCGCGATCTTGTTCCAATTCTGCCGGTAAGCCGCCTTCTCTTTCGAAAGCACGACCATGCCCTCGTCGTTTTCGAGACGCTCGAGGAGCACTTCCACTTCGTCGCCGACTTCCATCGATTCGATGTCCTCGAACTCGGAGGAGGGAATGACTCCCTCCGATTTGTAGCCGATGTCGACCAGGACTTCGCGCGGGCGAATCTCGAGAACGCGTCCTTTGACGATGCTACCTTCTTTGAACTCGCGGTACGAGCTCGCAAGTAAATCCTGCATTTGCAACATAAGGGTAAGTTTTCTCCTCGCGGCGCGGAGCCGCATTTCTGTCTCTCGCGCCGGCGCCTGTCGCCACGCGGTCCAGAAAGGGGGAGGAATACTAGCCCGAAGTTAGGCGCGGTCAACCGGGGAGGACGATAAGGAATCTGGGGAGCGCACGCGCCCTCGCGTGCTGGTTTCGGCGCCTCGCCGAAACAATCTTTCATCGCCGCGAATGAAGTTCGCGATGGCGAGGGCGCCATCGCCAGCACGCGAGGCGCGTGCGCTCCCCAGATCAACTTGCGGCCACCCTTCGAAACAAGAGCGCCTCCATCTTGAGCCTCACGAAAATCTCCGCATATTGATTAATCCGCCAAGCGTGTCCCTCGCTTTCTGGAAATGAAGAATCTTGTCCTAACTCTCGCCCTTTCCCTCGCCACATCTGTGTTCGCGGCGTCGCCGGCCGAGCAACAGCTTTCCGAGGCCATTAAAGCGCCGAATCTCAGCGTCGTCCATCTCTGGGCGCCGTGGTGCTCCAATTGCCAGGCGGAATTGAAAAGCGGCGGCTGGTTGAAAACGGTGAAGGCAAACCCGGAGGTGAAATTCTATTTCGTCTCGGTCTGGAACGGCGGCGACGACGGCAAAGCGATGCTCACTAAGTACGAGCTGGCGAATCAGCCCAACGTCACGATCCTGGCTGATCCCAGTCCGCGGAACGGCGACGCGAAGATCAAACGTTTCCTCGATATGCCGTTGAGCTGGATCCCAACGACGTGGGTTTACAAAGGGGGCGATCTTCGTTACGCGCTCAACTACGGCGAAATCCGGTTCGATGTTCTCCAGCAGTTTTTCGCCGACAGCAATTCAAAATGGTAACATAACGGCGAAGTTAATTTGCGCATGATGCAGCTCTCTCACGCCGCCGCCGCCCACCAGAAACCGCCCTCCATTCTTTCGCTGATCGGGGACACGCCGCTCGTCGAAGTCACCCGGCTCGAGACCGGTCTCTGCCAGCTCTTCCTGAAACTCGAAAACTACAATCCCAGTGGATCGATCAAGGATCGCATTGCGCTCTCGATGATCGAAGCGGCTGAACGCGACGGGCGACTCGCGCCTGGCGGGACCATTATCGAGGCGACGGCGGGCAACACCGGTCTTGGTCTCGCGTTGATCGGTGGTGCCAAAGGTTACCGAACCATCCTCGTGATCCCCGACAAGATGTCGCAGGAAAAAATCGCGCACGTCCGCGCGCTCGGGGCCGAGGTGCGGCTCACGCGCTCCGACGTCACGCGCGGACATCCTGAATATTACCAGGACATGGCGGCGCGGTTGGCCGCGGAAATTCCCGGCTCGTTTTATGTGAACCAGTTCGGCAATCCGGCGAACCCAATCGCGCACGAACGCGGGACCGGTCCCGAGATTTGGGAGCAGATGGGTCATCATCTCGACGCGGTGGTTTGTGGGGTAGGCTCCGGCGGCACGATCACCGGCCTTTCGCGTTTCTTCAGCCGGGTGCAGCCCCATTTGGAAATGGTGCTGGCTGATCCGGCGGGCTCGATCCTGGTCGATTACGTGAAGACGGGAAACGTCGGCACCGCCGGGAGCTGGGCAGTCGAAGGGATTGGCGAGGATTTCGTCCCCGAAATTGCCGACCTGTCTCGCGTCGCCGAGGCTTATACGATCGACGACGCGGAAAGCTTTTCGACCACGCGCGAGCTCTTACGGCAGGAAGGAATTCTCGCTGGCTCATCCACCGGCACGCTTCTGGCCGGCGCGCTTCGTTATTGCCGCGCCCAGACCGAGAAGAAGCGGGTCGTCACTTTCGTCGCCGATGACGGGAACAAATATCTGTCGAAGATGTACAACGATTTCTGGATGGCCGAGCAGGGGTTCACGGCCCGGCCCGCTCATGGCGACCTGAGCGATCTTATCAGCCATCGCTACGAAGCGGGCGAAGTCGTGACGGTCGGGCCTAACGACACGTTGCTCACCGCCGTAAAGCGGATGCGCGCCGCCGACGTTTCGCAAGTGCCGGTTGTGGACGAGAACGGGAAGGTCGTTGGACTTTTGGATGAATCCGACGTGCTGGTGAAAGTGCATCACGATCCGGAGCGTTTTAATCACGCGGTGCACACCGCCATGACCGATCGGCTCGAAACGCTCTCACCCGCGGCGAAAATGAAAGATTTACTCGAAGTCTTCGATCGCGGCCGGGTCGCGATCGTCATGGACAACGACAAGTTCCTCGGCCTCATCACGCGCAGCGATCTGCTTTCGTATCTCCGCCGTCAAATGCCCTCATGAAAATCTTGGTGGGCTATTGGATCCGGCCGAAGCGGCGGAACATAGACATCCTGTCTGTGCGCCCAACGGACCTATGGTCCGTTGCCAACCGATTCAGCGAAGACAACGGGTTTGGAAGCCCGTTGGGCGCACAGGCTAAAAGCCTATGTTCCTGGCGGCGGCAAATGCCTTCATGAAAAAACAACACGACATCGCGACGCGCGTCATTCACGCCGGCCAATCTCCTGATCCAACGACCGGCGCGATCATGATGCCGATCTACCAGACTTCGACCTACGTCCAGGAAAGTCCCGGCAAGCACAAAGGCTACGATTATTCCCGCTCGATCAACCCGACCCGGAGCGCTTACGAGCGTTGCGTCGCGAATCTCGAAAGCGGCACCCGCGGCTGGGCGTTTGCGTCCGGCCTCGCGGCCATGGCCACCGCACTTGACGGGCTCGATAGTGGATCGCACGTCCTCGTCAGCGACGATCTCTACGGGGGCACTTACCGCCTTTTCGAAAGAGTGCGGCGCCGTTCGGCGAATCTCGATTTCACCTTCATCGACATGAGCGACGCGTCGAAAGTGGAAGCAGCGATGCGGCCGAACACGCGGATGGTCTGGGTGGAGACGCCGAGCAATCCGCTCCTCAAGCTGATCGATCTCGCGGCCGTCGCGAAAATCGCCCGGGCGCACCAGGCGATCAGCGTTTCCGACAACACTTTCGCCAGCCCCTGGATGCAGCGCCCAATCGAGTTCGGGTTCGACATGGTGATCCATTCGGCGACGAAATATTTGAACGGCCATTCCGACATGGTCGGCGGCGTGATCGTCGTCGGCGAGAACAAGGAGCTGGGCGATCAGATCGCATTTTTGCAGAACGCCGTCGGCGCGATTGCGGGACCGTTCGATAGTTTTCTGGCGCTGCGTGGATTGAAGACCCTTGCCCTCCGGATGGAGCGGCACTGCGAGAACGCGATGGAGATCGCGCGCTGGCTCGAGAAGGAGGCGAAAGTCGCGAAGATTTACTACCCCGGCCTCGAGCAGCATCCGCAGCATGAATTGGCGAAGAAACAGATGCGCGCGTTCGGCGGAATGGTCACCATTGTTTTGAAAACCGACCTGGCGGGCACGCGCCGGTTTCTCGAAAACACGCATCTGTTTTCTCTGGCGGAAAGTTTGGGCGGCGTCGAAAGCCTCATCAATCATCCTGCCATCATGACCCACGGCTCGATCCCGCCGGAGATGCTGGCGTCGCTCGGGATCACCGATTCACTCGTGCGACTGTCGGTCGGCGTGGAGAACATCGACGACCTGATCGAGGATCTGAGGACCGCGTTCGCGGCAATCTGATCTGGGGAGCGCACGCGCCTCGCGTGCTCGTTTCGGCGCCCTCGCCGAAACATTCTTCCTCCGCCGAATAAAGTTCGCGATGGCGGGGCGCCATCGCCAGCACGCGAGGCGCGTGCGCTCCCCAGATCAGCTGCTGCGTTGTTATTTGAATCGCCGCGAGCTAAGTGTTGCACAAATGGGCAGCAGCTTCGGACAACTTTTCCGCATCACGACGTGGGGAGAATCCCACGGCGGCGGTGTCGGCGTCGTGATCGACGGTTGCCCGCCGCGAATAGAACTGAGCGAAGCAGACATCCAGCGCGAGCTCAATCGGCGCCGTCCCGGTCAGAGTGCCATCGTCACTCCGCGCGATGAAGCCGATCGCTGCCAGATTCTCTCCGGGGTTTTCGAAGGCCGCACTTTAGGAACGCCCATCTCCATCCTGGTGATGAACAAGGACGCGCGGCCCGAAGCCTACGCCGACATGAAATCGACCTATCGTCCCTCGCACGCCGATTTCACCTACGAAGCGAAGTACGGCATTCGAAACTGGCAGGGTGGCGGGCGCGCTTCCGCGCGGGAAACAATCGGGCGCGTCGCGGCCGGCGCTGTTGCGCAAAAAGTTCTGGCGAGGTTGTCTCCTGGATTCGAGGTGATGGCATACGTGACTCACGTATATGACCTAGCTGCGGCGATTGATCCTGCTCTCGTGACCAGAGAAAAGGTCGAAGGGAATGCGATTCGTTGTCCCGACGAAAAGGCGGTGGAGAAGATGATCGCAGCCATCGAGGAAGCCCGCGCCGATGGGGACTCGTTAGGCGGCGTGATCGAATGCGTCGCTCGCGGCGTTCCTGCCGGGCTGGGCGAACCGGTCTTCGACAAGTTGGAAGCCGATCTGGCGAAAGCGATGCTGAGTTTGCCGGCGTCGAAGGGTTTTGAAATCGGCTCTGGCTTTGCTTCCACCCGAATGCGCGGATCGGAGCACAACGACGCCTTTGAAATCCGCGACGGAAAAGTAGGAACGGTGACTAACCGTTCCGGCGGCGTCCAGGGTGGCATCAGCAATGGCGAGAACATTCTTTTCCGGGTCGCTTTCAAACCGACTTCGACAATTGCCCGCGACCAGAAAACCGTGACGGCGTCCGGTGAAGAGACGACCCTGGCCGCGCGCGGCCGCCACGATCCGTGTGTTCTTCCACGCGCGGTGCCGATCGTGGAAGCCATGGCCGCGCTGGTGCTGTGCGATCACGCGCTGCGGCAGAAAGCGATTTCGGATTTCGGATTGCGGATTTCGGATAGTTAAGACGGCGCGAATGTCCCTCTTCCTTTCCGCAATCCGCAGTCCGGTATCCGAAATTCAATCGTCCGCCAGCGGTTCAACACTTTGGCAGATTGTTTTTCTCTCCTTCGCGGCCGTTTTGCTTCTACTCGAGGTCGTTCGCGGATATCGGCTTGGTTTGCCGCGTCAGTTGATGCGCGGCGCAGCTATCATCGCTGCTTACGCGGCCGCCTATTTCGGCGGCCAGCTTCTGCTGCCGCTGCTTCAGCCGATCCTGAAGTGGCCCGATTTCATCCTCACGATGATCGGCGGCGCGATCGTCGCTCTGGTGGTCTACGGTCTCATCGCCAGCCTCGGATCGATTCTCTTCAAGCGGACCGCCCAGCACGGCTCAGCGCCGGTTCGTCTCGTTTACGGTCTTAGCGGTGCCGTGACCGGAATTGTGTTCGGCTTGTTTTTCATCTGGTTGATCCTGGTCGGCATTCGCAGCGTCGGTTCGATTGCCGACGCCCAGGTGCAAGCGCGTCCGCGAACCGACGCGGCACCGCCTTCGTCGCGTACTGACAGATCGCACGCCCTTGAGAATCTAGATGCCGAATCGCTGACCTCTTTCCTGGCGCGACTGAAGAACTCAGTCGAGCTGGGAAGCATCGGTGACCTGCTGAAGAAAACCGATGTTACTCCGCCAGCCGTATATCAAATCCTGAAAGATGTCGGCACTGTCTCCGCCAATCCCGAGAATGCGCGCCGCTTCCTGTCCTTCCCCGGCGCCGTCGAGCTGAGCGAGCACCCGAAGATCGTCGCCCTGCGGAACGATCCCGAGATCGCCGAGCTGATCAGACAAGGCCGGATCCTGGAGTTACTCCAACATCCCCGCGTCCTCGCCGCCGCGAACGATCCCACGCTCGTCGAGCGGGTGAAGCAGTTCGATATCAAGAAGGCGCTGGAATTCGCGGCGAAAAAGGACAATTGAAGATTTCAGATTTCAGATTTCAGATTGCGCTGTTATGAACCCCGAAGAACTAAAAGATCGGACGAAACAATTTGCTCTTCGCATTCTGAAACTGGTGGCTGCATTACCGAAGACAGTGGAAGGCCGCGCGATCGCGAACCAACTGGTTCGATGCGGAACTTCCGTAGCCGCGAATTATCGAGCGACGTGTCGGGCTAGGTCTAAAGCGGAGTTTATTGCCAAGATTGGGGTTGTCTTGGAAGAGGCGGACGAGGCGTTGCTTTGGCTGGAACTCATCGGTGAAGCAAACCTACTGCCGGCGAAACGTGTCGACCCTATTCGTATCGAGGCCAACGAGCTGGTCGCGATCATGGCGGCGTCGCGTAAATCAGCTGCTTCCAATCTGAAATCTGCAATCTGAAATCTGCAATGCTCACCACGATCGGCCTCGAGGTTCATGTCCAGCTGCGGACGCGCTCGAAGATGTTCTGTGCTTGCCCCGTGGAATTTGGCGCGGCTCCGAATTCGCACACGTGTCCGACTTGCCTGGGTTTGCCGGGTGCGTTGCCGGTAGTGAATGCGGAGGCCGTACGTCTAACGATTCTGACCGGGCTGATGCTGGAGTGCGAAATCGCGTCGGAGTCGCATTTCGACCGGAAAAATTATTTTTATCCGGACATGCCGAAGAATTATCAGATCACACAATACGCGCGGCCATTCTGCATGAGGGGCTGGGTACCATTGCACGATCTCGCGTATCCGAAGGACGCGCAGAAAAATATCGAGAGCCCGGACAAGAAAGTCGAGCTCGTCCGGATCCATCTTGAGGAAGATGTGGCGCGCAGTTTCCATCTCGAGAACAGCACCGGAATCGATTTCAACCGCGCGGGCACGCCGCTGCTCGAGATCGTGACCGAGCCTGAAATCAATTCGCCAGAAGAAGCGTTCGCTTTTCTCACGGCGCTGAGACAAATCCTCCTCTACGGCGAGGTGAGCTACGCCGATATGGAGAAAGGGCAGCTGCGTTGCGACTGCAATATTTCTCTGCGGCCGCAGGGGCAATCCGAGCTCGGGGCCAAGATCGAGATCAAGAACATGAATTCGGTCAGCGGGGTCCGACGCGCCCTCGCTTTTGAAGTGCGACGACAAATCGAAGCGCTCGAGCGCGGCGAAACACTTCAACAGGAAACGCGTGGCTGGGACGACAGCGCAGGCGAAACATTTCTGATGCGGACGAAAGAATTTGCGCACGATTACCGGTACTTCCCCGATCCCGATCTGCCGCCGATCCGGACGGAAGCGCTGGTGCGGGAGGCCCGTTCTCGATTGCCGGAACTGCCCGGCGCGAAACGCGAACGTTTCGTGAAACAATACGGCGTGAGCGCCTACGATGCCGGCGTCCTGGCGAACGATCTCGAGCTGGCTGCATACTTCGAGGCCGCGGCGACGGGCGCGCGGCGACCGAAAAGCTTGGCGAACTGGACCCTGAACGATTTGCAAAGCGCGCTCGCAGATGCGGGGCGCTCGATTGCTGATTGTCCGGTGTCGCCGGCGGCGCTGGATGAGCTAGTGAATCTGGTCGAGGCCGGAACGATCAGCGGCAAACAGGCGAAGGAAGTCTTCATGGAGATGTTCGCGAGTGGGAAAACGGCGTCGGCCATCGTGCAGGAGAAAGGGATCGAGCAGTTGAGCGATGCGACGGCGATCGAAGCGCTGTGCGACGAAGTCATCGCCGCGAATCCGAAGCCAGCGGCCGATTTCAGAGCCGGCCATACGGCTTCGCTGAATTTTCTGAAGGGACAAGTCATGAAGCTTTCGAAGGGAACGGCGAATCCGGCGTTGGTGGGTAAGATCTTGGAGCGGAAACTTAGGTAGTGACGTTTTTCCGAAACGTCCGACTTGTTTCCGGTCGCGCTCACCAGCAGAGAATAGTCGGACGGCTCGGAAAGCCGTCCCTACCTGATGAAAATTCTTATCGCGCCCGATAAATTCAAAGGCTCGCTGAGCGCGCGCGACGTTGCGGAACACATCGCGATCGGAATTCGCGATCGTTTGTCGAATGCGACCGTCAGAACTCTGCCGATGGCCGATGGCGGCGAGGGGACGGCGGAGGTGATTTGCGATGCGCGCGGCGGCGAATGGATCACGTGCGCGGCGCATGATGCGTTGGGCCGCGCGATCGATGCGCGTTACGTCTGGCTGCGCGAGAGCGCTACGGCAGTCATGGAGATGAGCGCAGCGGCGGGAATGTGGCGGATTGCGCCGGAAGAGCGCGATTTGCTGAGCGCAAATACTTACGGCGTCGGCGAGATGATGAAGCACGCGGCGGAGCGAGGGGCGAAGGAGATTTTGCTTGGACTCGGCGGCAGCGCGACGAACGATGGCGGACTCGGAATGGCGCGCGCGTTAGGGTTTCGATTTCTTGGGACCGAAGGCGAACTGGCGCGTCCAGGCGAGTTGGTTACCCTAACGGGGATTGTGTCCAACAATGCCGCTGGAAACTTGACCGCTTTAAGCGGTCAAGTTCGCGAAGCGCCCATTCTGGTCTATCCGAAAGTGATTGCGGCGGCGGACGTGAGGAATCCGCTGCTGGGGCGGCGCGGGGCGACGCGCACGTTTGGACCCCAAAAGGGTGGAACGCCCGAGCAACTGGAAATTCTCGAGAACGGTTTAGAGAGATTGGCCGATATTTCCACTCGCTATCTCGGCAGTGATTTTCGCGATACAGCGGGAGCCGGCGCCGCTGGTGGATTGGGATTCGGGCTGATGATCTTCTGCGGCGCCGAAGTGAAATCGGGTTTCGAAGTCGTCGCGGAATTTGTTGGGCTTCGGTCCGCGATTGAAGAAGCAGACGTGGTGATTACCGGTGAGGGCCGGCTGGATGAGCAAACTTTGGAGGGAAAGGCGCCCGCAGGTGTGGCGCGGCTGGCGCGGCAATTGGGCAAACCTGTGTTCGCGATCGTTGGGAGCACCAATCAAGGGATAACCGGTGGCGCGCTTTTCGGCGCGGTCCTTGCCCTGGCCCGCGGCGAGATCACCCCGGAACAATCGGTGGCCCGAGCAGCGACGCTGGTAGAGGAACGGGCGCGAGAATTGGCCGGGATGATGTAGAATAGGCTCCCGTCAATGGAAGAGGAGCCGTCACCCGCCATCGCGCCATTCGTGTTTTCAGACCCAGCCGGCAAACGCTGGCCGCGGCTGCGCCTCGCCCTGCTCATCGGCGGCATCGCGATTTTTCTGGGCACGGTCCTTTTCGTCCAAACGCTTTTTGTCGCGCCCCAATTGAGACTGCCTTTTTCCCTGCGGCAGTTGAAGGGACAACTCAAGCATCTCCAGACCGTGAACCCTGCCGGCCAGGTCGCGACCAACCTGGCGCTCTGGGAAAAGTTTGCCGCCACCAGGCTCGCCGCGAAAAAACCGAAGCCGCCCATCGCCCCGACCCCTCCGGCGCATCCGCGGAAAAAGCTGCCGAACAACGAAGTCCGGCTCGCCTTTTACGCCAATGGCGATCCCTACAGTTACACGTCGCTCGAGCAGCACGCCGCCCAGATCACGCACGTCTGTCCGGAATGGATGGCGATGACCAATGGCGCGGGCGATTTACAGATCGATGCCGATAGCCGGTTGCCGAAGCTCGCCGCGAGCAAAGGGATCGCGCTCATGCCGCTGCTCACGAACCTGGTCGGCGATACCTGGCAACCGGAAGCGGTCGAGAATCTCGCGCACAGTTCGCCGGAGCGACAGGACCGGTTTATCCAGAAAGTGCTCGCGATTTTGAACGACGCGAAAGCGGCCGGCGTAATCATCGATTGGGAGCAGGTCGATCCCGCTTACAAGAAGGACATCACTGCGTTCTTGGATCGTTTCACCGACGCGCTCCACTACGACGACAAGCAGCTCTGGCTCTGCGTCCAGCCGGGCCAGGACCTCGATTACATCGATTTCGATGAACTCTCCGACAACGTCGATCGCTTCGTGGCCATGCTGTTCGACGAGACTTCCGACATCGATCCGGCGGGGCCGCTTGGCTCGCGCCGCTGGTTTGAAGGCTGGCTCAGCGTGCTCATGGACGGCGCGGAGACGAACCAATGGATCATCGCGCTCGGCAGCTACGGCTACGATTGGACCAGCGGCGGGAAAAAAGCGGAGCTGATCAGTTTCCCGGAAGCGATGAGCCGGGCGAGCTACGCGGAAGTGGACAAGACGACGGTCGAAGCGCCGCACTACAATCCGTATTTTTATTATGAGGACGCGGACAAGGACCATTCGGTCTGGTTCCTCGATGTGGTCACGTTCCTGAACCAGGTGCGACGGGTCCGCGAGGCGAAGGCGGGCGGCTTCGCGATTTACCGGCTCGGGACGGAAGACGTGGCCATCTGGGACGCGCTCGGAGTCGCCAACGATTTCAAGATGGATACGGCGACGCGGGCGCCGCTCGAAGTGCTAAAGGGAACGGACACGATCGCGGACGTCGGCGACGGCGAAATTGTTTCGGTCGATGAATCGACGGCGGACGGGTATCGGACGCTGGCCGTGGACAACGACGGTTATCTCACCGCGATCTATTCAAAGTTCCCGCAATTTCCGACCCTCTATCACCAGGGCGCCGGCGGGCCGCACCAGATCGCGCTCACCTTCGATGACGGGCCCGATCCGAAATGGACACCGAAGATCCTCGATATCCTGAAGGCGGAAAACGTGAAAGCCGCTTTCTTTCTCGTTGGGGCGCGGGCCGAGGAATATCCCAACCTCGTCCGGCGCATCGTCGCCGAAGGACACGAGATCGGGAACCACACCTACTACCATCCGAATCTCGCGCTCTGCTGGCCGGAGCATATCCGCGTGGAGCTGAACGCGACGCAGTTGTTGCTCGAAACAATCACAGGTCGCTCGACGACGTTGTTCCGCCCGCCCTACGCCGCTGACACGAGCCCGTCGAAAATTACCGAGCTGGTACCGCTGCAGCTCGCGCAGGATCTCGGCTATCTCGTCGTGCTCGAAAACATCGATCCCCAGGATTGGGCCCGGCCGGGCGCGGACGTGATCCTGCAGCGGGTGAAGCAGCAGCGGCGCGATGGCAGTATCATTTTGCTTCATGACGCGGGCGGCGATCGCGAGCAAACCGTTGAGGCGCTGCCGCGCATCCTCGATTATCTCAAGACGCGGGGCGATTCGGTAGTGCCGATCAGCGCGCTGCTCGGGACGACGCGCGATGCCTTAATGCCATCGACCGAAACGCAGGGACGGTCGCTGAGCCATTTCGTTTCTGGCGTCGGGTTCCGGATTTTCCACGCGGCGGAAGAATTTCTCTGGGCCTTCATGATCGTGGCGACGGCGCTGGTTGTTTTGCGAACGCTGATCGTGATCTGGCTGGCGGCGCGTTTCCGGCGGAGCTGGCCCCGCGATTTCGAGGAGCCGATCAGCGTGATCGTCGCGGCGTTCAACGAAGAGAAAGTAATCGCGGAAACGTTGCGCAGTTTGCTGGCCACGGATTACGAGGGAGAAGTGGAAGTTATTGTGATCGATGACGGTTCGGCGGACCGGACCGCGGCGGAAGTCGAGGCGAACTCCGATCCGCGCGTGCGCCTATTGCGCCAGCCGAATCGCGGGAAAGCGCGCGCCTTGCAACGCGGACTCGCCACGATGCGCACCGGCATCGCCGTCTTTCTCGACGCGGACACGCACTGTCAGCGCGACACGCTTCGGCGTTTGGTCGAACCGTTTTCCGATGAAAGCATCGGCGGCGTTTCCGGCCATGCGAAGGTGGGCAACCTGCGCACCTTCATCGCGCGCTGTCAGGCGCTCGAATACACCTGCGGTTTCAATCTCGATCGGCGCGCTTACACGCGCTGGAATTGCATGACGGTCGTGCCCGGCGCGATCAGCGCGATCCGGAAATCGGCGATCGACGATGCCGGCGGCCTGAGCCTCGAGACGCTGGCCGAAGACACCGATCTTACGTTGACGCTCCACAAGCGCGGCCAGCGGATGGTTTATGTGCCGGAAGCAATCGCCTGGACGGAAGCGCCGGAAACGGTGAAGACGCTCGCGCGCCAAAGATTTCGCTGGGCTTACGGAACGTTGCAATGTCTCTGGAAACATCGCGACATGGTCTTCAACTGGAATTACCGCGCGCTCGGTTGGTTCAGTCTGCCCAGCGTCTGGTTTTTCCAGATCATCCTGGTCGCGATCACGCCGATGGTGGATTTGTTCTTGCTCGCGTCGCTGCCGTTCGGCGCCTGGAGCGCGGTGCTGCCGTTCGTGATCGTGTTCCTCAGCATGGATGTGCTCCTCGCGACCCTGGCGTGCATCATCGAACACGAATCGATTCTGGTGGCCTGGCGAATTCTGCCGATGCGATTGATCTACCGTCCGATGCTGAGCTACGTCATCTGGAAAGCGATCCTGCGCGCGGTGAAGGGAGCGTTGGTCGGATGGGGGAAATTGGAACGGACGGCGAGCGTGCCCGCGCGGGCTTGAAGAATGACGAATGACGAATGTCGAATGACGAAGGAAGTCCGAATGCTCAAATGACGAATCTGTGATCGCATCGCGCCTCGGAAATTTCGGATTTCGACATTCATTCGTCATTCTTCATTCGTCATTCGTCATTTTGGCCGTCAGCTGCCTCGCGATCGTCGCGTGTCGCAAATCCCAACCGCAAAAATTACCAATCGATCCCAACGCGTCGGTGGAAGTTTTGCTGCCGGCCAACGGCTCCTACACCGGCGCATTCATGGACTTCGGAGACGCGGAGGACGATGTGACTCTGGAGACGATTGAGGAATTCGAAAACATGGTGGGCAAACACCAGGCGATCATCGCTTCCTCCAGTTACTGGGGAGAACAAAGTTTCCCGACTCGGAATCTAAATGTGATCTGGCGGCACGGCGCGATGCCGCTGGTGTTCTGGTCGCCCTGGGACCGGCCTTACACCCAAAACCGCGGGCCGGATAAATTTAGTCTTAACGAAATTGTTGCCGGGAAGTGGGACGCTTACATTGACAAGTGGGGCGATTCCGCGCGCGAATTCGGCAAGCCGATGATCGTGGCCTTCGGAGTAGAGATGAATGGCGATTGGTTCCCGTGGTCGGGCTGGTTTTACGGCGGAGAAGAATGGGTCGGCGATGCGCCGGATGTGTGGGAAGGGCCGGAGCGTTTCAAGAAAGCGTACCGTTACGTAGTCGATCGCGTCCGGGCGCGCGGAGCGGCCAACGTGAAATGGATGTTTCACACGAACAATTATTCTTACCCACTCGACACCTGGAACTTCGCGCCCGCCTACTATCCCGGGTCCGATTACGTCGACTGGCTCGGCATGAGCGTTTACGGCCAGCAGTTCAAAGACGAACCCAATCCCGATATCCCTTCGCTCGTCGATTGGCCTTACAAGGAATTATGCGGATTGGATCCGCAAAAGCCGGTGATGATCGCGGAGTGGGCCACCGGTGATTTCCCATTTTCAGCCGATGAGAAAGGCATGCTCAAGCCGGCGTGGATCAAGCAAGCCCTCGATCTGTTTCGGACTCGTTATCCGCGCGTTAAAGCCGCGATCTACTGGCACGAACGCTGGCAAAATCCCGACCAGACCTATAGCAACCTGCGGGTAAATTCGTCGGTCGAATCGCTGAACGCCTATCGCGCCGGCGTGGCGCATCCCGATTGGCACGGGGAACTAATTCTGCGGCCGATGGAAAACAACAAACGATAACGTCGCAGGCTCTCGGAGGGACGTGCTTCTGCACGTCCCATTCTCGTGGCGAAGGCGATGCTACTTCTGGGCCGGCAGGGCCTGCTGCCAATCGAGCACCAGCTTCCACGTCCCGCTCGCGTCGATCTGCCAGATCTGAAGGAAATGTCCGGACCTGCCTGGTTGGGTCCGCTTGTCGGAGCAACTGCCGTAACTATAGGCGAGATCGCAGCTGCTGCTCATATCGGTTTTCATTATTTCCATTGTGACGCCGGCCTGCTCCGAGCCGAGCAGTTCTACTCCGGCCTTCTTGCCGACGGTTGGAAATGAGCCGTCGCGATAAAGTCGCACATCATCGCTGCCGAACTGTCGGAATGCTTTGGTGAAATCCAGTCCAGCCGTGGCGATGAACGCGCTCTGAGTTTGCTGCAACGATTCCAACGTTCCTTGCCCGCGATCCTTCGGTGTCACCAATTTCAAGGGAGGTTTGACGTCCGACTTGGTATCCTCAATCCCGCAATCGAGCGCGACCTTCCACGAGCCGTCCTTCTGTTTCTTCCAGACCGAAACGAAGTGCCCGAAGCCGGTGAACTTCTGGTCGCTCTTCTTCCCGCGCCACTTCGACGGGCCGGTGTCGAAGCCGAAATCGCCGCTCCGGGCCATCACGGCGAAGGTCGGTTCCCAGACCAGATCGAGACCGGTTTCCTGGCGCTTGCTCCAGACTTCCTTCCCATTCACGGGCCCCGGCCGAAAGACGATCCCGTCATCGGCGAGAAAGGCCAGGAATGCCGCCCGGGTTCCTTGTTCCTGGCCGGTTTGGTAGAATTTCTTTTCCGCGTCGACCATCGCACGCACTGAGTCTAACGCGGTTTCGGCACCGACCGTTTGAATCGCGAGGACAAGCCCCGCCAGGAAAAGAAATGAACGTGCCCGCATCAGCGAGTCTTCGCGCCACCCGGGCGCGTTGCCAAGGAACAAATGTAGAGGCTTTTCTTTTTCGCGGGTTTGAATAGAACGCGTTCATGGATTTGGAAGAGGCCGGAGCCTGGCTCGAAGCGCCCGGGATGGAGAAGATCCCTCTGCGCGGCAACTGCTCGTTAGGCAGGTCGCCCAAGAGCGCGGTCGTCCTGGACTCGCCGAAGGCTTCGCGCCGCCACGCCATCATCAATCTGCAAAATGTGGGCGAGTTCTGGCTCATCGATCTCGGCAGCAGCAACGGGACTTTCCTGAACAAGCGCCGTGTCCATCAACCGGTCCGGCTTTGCGACATGGACCAGATCACCGTGGGCGATTCGCCGTTTACCTTTCGCCAGCCGGAAGAAGTCACCAGCGAAATGCGCACCACCCTCGCGCAGCAAACCATTCGCGAGACGGCGAACATTCCCGTCTGGCTGCTCGTCGCCGATATCGAGAATTTCACGCCGCTTAGCCGGAGCATGGTGAGCGACAAGCTGGCGTTGCTCGTGGGCAGCTGGGTCGCCGCCTGCAAGACAATCGTCGAGGAACATCACGGCGAGATCGACAAGTATCTTGGCGATGGGTTTCTCGCTTACTGGCATGACGACGAGAAAAGCGCGGAGAACGTCGCCGCCGGCCTAACGAAACTGAAACAGCTTCAGAAGGTCGAACCGCGTTTCCGGCTCGTGTTGCACTACGGCCTGGTCTCGAGTGGTGGGCTGCGGTCGATGGGTGAGGAGAGTCTTATCGGCAAGGAAGTCATCTTTGTCTTCCGGATGGAAAAACTGGCTGGCTCGTTAGGTATTCATCTCATGGCAAGTGCCGCCGCGCAGAAGAAGCTGGGTCCGGCCGTTCCATCCCAGCCAGCCGGCAGCCACCCGCTCAAAGGCTTCGAAGGCAGCTTCGAGTTCTTCAAGTGCTGAACTGCGCCGCCGATAGTAGGTTCGACTTTGTCGCGGTTAGCGCCAACGGCGCCCTTCAATTCAAGCCTGGGGCATCGCCCCAGGATTTTGATGGAAGAGTGAAGTAAGCGCTGAAAGCGCGTTTCAATATGCGGCGGGTGACACATGCCTCCCAGTAACTCTCGCCATGAGTCGCGCCTTCAGCGCTGGCGCTCATAGGTTACGTTGAGCACCCTGGGGCGTCGCCCCAGGCTGAGTGTTGAACGCCGCGCCTTCAGCGCTAAAGGCCAGCGGCCAGTCTTACTTCGCGCGGCGAAAGACCAGTCCGTTCGGATCGTTGATCCGCGTTAGCTGGTCGCCGTCCAATTTGTAAACCGACGTTTCCGCGATCGGCGAGCCAAAGCCTTCGATGACGGGATTAGGAACGGTCTTGGGCGACCAGTCGCTAAGCTGGCCTGGGCTCCATTGAATCGTGATGCTGGTGCCTTGTTCGGTGCAATCGATCGAGCTGTAGGTCCAACGGCGTTGCAGCTCATGGATCGAGCTGTAGAACGGTTTGTCGGGAGTCGAAGTGTTAGTGGTGTCCAGGGTCTTGGTTGCTTTGCCGTCCTTGATGATGAGCGTGAACGTTCGACTGATCGTTTGCTGATTTTCCGGATTGGTTTTTGACTGCGCGGCCAGCCAGGTGCCGTCGAACAACTTCTTCGGCTGGCGTGAGACGTTGGACTGCTGCTTCGGTTGTTGCGTGCGGCGCGGCTGGGATTGCGGCTGGCGCTGTTGATTGCGCGATGCCTGGTCGATGAAGGCGCGGACGACGGTATCGAGCTGGGCCGATGAGGTGACCGCGGTCGCAAGCAGGAAGGCGACGGGCAGAAGATACTTGGTAGGTTTCATATCATTTCGTTAACCTCCGGTGAAGTCATTCAACGGAACAACCGGTTGAGCGTTTGGTGCGTTCTGCGTGGTCGGCACAACGGGAAGATTGCTCGGTGCGACCGAGGACTGCGGCTTGGTGACGCTCTTAAACGGGTTCACGTCTTTTGCCTTGTCGGCCATACCGCTGGTGCGGTCCGTGGTCGATGCCGGTGCTTGCTGCGGAGCGGTCGTCGATGTCTGGGTCGTGACAGTCTTTGTGAGCGCCGGCTTATGAAACACAAAATACCAAAGGCCGATCGCGCCCAGGAAAAACAGGAACAACGCGGCCGCGCCGCCAATAAGGAGGGCGATCCTGGCGGAGCTGGGCCCGGCTGGTTTCGGGAGAGGCGGGGCCGTTCCGGTCGCGGTCGCCGGGATTGGAACGCTTGCGGTGGCTATCGTCGGCGGCTGAATGGCGCGCTCGGCCCGGACCGTTTTCGGCGAAGCAATCTCCAGGCGTTGCGCGACCTCGACAAAGGACTGCGGACGCCGCGCCGGATCCTTCGCGAGACACGCCGCGATCACTTTCTCCCAGGTCTCGTCCACTAGTTCGCCCTCGACCTCCAGCTCTTTGCGCCGCGCCGCCATGGTCGGCGGAATTTTTTCCCGGATCTGGCGATCGACGTTCCCGGACGAAAACGGCGGTTTGCTCGTAATCAGCTCGTACATCGTCGCGCCGAAGGAATAAACGTCATCGAGGGGGCTGCCGCGTTCGCCGTCGAGTTGCTGCGGGCTCATGAACACCAGGGTGCCGCTCCGGCCGCGCTCCATTGTCAGCATGCTCACCGAATCGCTTAAGCTGCGTGAGATTCCGAAATCCGAGACCTTCAGGTCGCCGCGCTGGTTCACCATCAGGTTCGCCGGCTTCAGGTCGCGATGAATAATGCGGGCGTGAGTATGCGCGTAGTCGAGCGCGTCACAGAGCTGGCTGGTCCAGTCCGCCAGCTCGTGCGGCTCGAAGACCTTGTGCGCTTTGTCCGCGCGCAAATTCGAAAGCGTATCGCCGTCGACGTATTCCATCGAGATGCAGCCCGACTGGTCGCTGTGCACGAAATCGTAGATGCGGACGATGTTTTTATGGGTCAGGTCGAGGCTGCGCCGCGTCTCGCGCTTCATGTCGCGGAGGACCGCGCGATCGTGCACGATCAGTTCCGGGAGGAATTTCAGGGCAACGTTTCGCTCCAGCTCTTCATCGCGCGCCAGCCAGACAACACCCATGCCGCCGCGACCGAGGGTTTTGATCAACGTGTAGCGATTAAAGACCTTCTGCCCGCCACCAAAGTCGCGCATGGTCGCGTCCAAACCCGGGGCGGATGTGTCCCCACTCATGGCGCGATCCTAACTAGCAGGCGAAATTTGATAAAGCAAAAAATCGGGCGCGAAGTCATGCAGCATGGACGGCTGGCGCCGGAAAGTTTGCCAGCTCAAGACAAAAGCGATGACTCACGGCGTTTCGTTACGATGCCCAGACTGTTGAAACCGTTCCTGGCGATCGCGACGATTTTCTCCTGGGCGGTCTGGCAAGCCCCGCAACTTCACTCGGCCGATTCCGCGCCGAAATTGCCCATGGAATTTCCGATGCAGGTCGGTGAGGGCATGCCCACCGTTGAAGTGATGGTGAACGGCCAGGGGCCATTCGTCTTTGGCTTCGACACCGGAGCGCAGGCCGGACCGCAGATCGATGCGTCGCTGGTCGAAAAACTGAACTTGAAAGCCACCGGCGAAGTCCGGGCCATTGATCCCTCGGGCCGGAACCCGCAAGCGAGCGCCACGGTTAAGCTCGATTCCCTGTCGATCGGTAGCCTGCGTTTTACCGAAGTCACCGCCGCTTCGCGTAACTACAAGAACTCGCCGCGGCCCTTGAAGGTGGACGGCATCCTCGGTCTGAATCTGTTCGCTGACTATCTGGTTACCTTAGATTTTCCGGCAAAGAAGCTTCGCCTCGAGAAAGGCGAGCTACCCAAAGCCGACGGCGCGGAAATCCTCGACTACAAGAACGCCGCCGGCATCACCCAGGTGGAGCTAAGTGTCGGCGACAAGAAGATCAAAGCCCACCTCGATAGTGGGAACGCAATCGGCACCTTCGTTTTTCCCACGGCCTTCGTTGAAAAGTTATCGTTGGCTGGCGAGCCTCGCGTCGTCGGCCGCGCCCGAAGCGCCAGTGGCGAGATGGAGATCAAACAAGTCCAGTTGAAGGACGTAGTGAAGTTAGGTCGCCACGAATTCGCTGACGCCACCGTGACCTATCCCGCGCTCGGCGACATCGGCAACGTCGGCGTCAAGGTCCTCAGCCAATTCGTCATCACCTTCGACCAACAGAACGAGCGGGTCCGGCTAACGCGGCCGTAGAATATCGAAATTCGAAGCACGAAATCCGAAACAAACTCGAATTTCGAAATTGGAATGACGGAAACGGGTTTTTCGAATTTCTGTCTTTGGAACATTCGGATCTTGTTTTGGGCTTCGAAATTCGGGCTTCGAAATTCCTTACTGCCCCGCCACGTAGACGGAATTCCTCATCGGGCGGATCATCCGACCAGAGCGCGAACACTCCGCCCGGATGCAGATGTGCCGCCAGCGCTTTTAGTCCATCCGCCTGATAGAACGCGGCATTGCCTGGATGCAGCAGGTTGCGCGGAGAGTGATCGATATCCAATAGCACCGCGTGAAACTTTCTTCCCGGCTGCTCCGGATCGAATCCATCCGCCGACCGCGCCGTCTCGAAGAAGTCCGCTTGCACCATCCGGCAACGCGGATCGCCCGTGAGTCTCTTTCCCAGCGGAACCAATCTCCGCTCATGCCATTCGATCACCGGCTGCAACACATCGACGATCAGGAGCGACGCGACCTCACCATGCTCCAGCGCCGCCGCCGCCGTGTATCCCAGTCCGAGCCCGCCGACCACCACATCCCAGCGATCGCCTTTCAACTCGCCTAATCCCAAATGCGCCAGCGCCTCTTCCACTTCATGAAACAAACTCGACATCAGGAACGCCTCGCCCAGCTTTACCTCATAGACGTCGATCCCGCCTAACGACAGCATCCGCCGCCTGCGAAGTATTAGTTCTCCCAGCGTCGTCTCCTGATAATCCAGCTCTTCGAAGTCCTTGCTCATCGTATTGCACCGTAGCACAGGCATCTTGCCTGTGGGGCCAACGGGCGTCTCGCCCGTTGATCTGTCCGGAGCGATTGCTCACGCCCGGCCTACCCACAGGCAAGATGCCTGTGCTACGACCTATTGCACTGCTTCCAATCGCGCGAGCGGGTCCTGATGATAAAATTTCTTCAGCTCCGCGTAGAGCTCCGGATGTTTCTCCTTCAGGGCCTTTGGAGTTTCGAAGAATGCTTCCGTGATCACGGCAAAGAATTCGGCCGGATTAGTCGCGCCATACTGATCGATCAGCGTCTCCTGTCCGCGATCCGCCGCCTCGCCCAGGGCCTGGTATTCCTTCAAAAGAACCCGCGCCCACGAGCGGTAGTGCGAGCGCTTCTCCAGGAGAGGCGCTCCATCGAAGGTCCCGTCCTGCTGGTCAAGCTGATGCGCGAACTCATGGAGCGTGACGTTGTGACCATCCTGGAAATCGCCCGAGTCCCGGCGCACATCGTCCCAGGAAAGAATGATCGCTCCCCGGAGCCACGCTTGGCCGAGCCGGCTTTGGTCGCCTTCGTGCACCACGCCCGCCCGATCGACAAACTTCGACGGCGCCAGGTACGAGCTCGGGTAAACCAGAACGGAATGGAGCCCGGCATAATAATCATGCTCCCGATTGAGCAGAAGAATGCAGGCTTGCGCCGCGATCGTCACCCGGATCTCGTCGGTCATCTCCAGGCCACCGCAGCCTTCAAACTTTTTCTCCGCCAGGAAAACGCGAATAAGCTTCCGCAATTCCGTTTGTTCGTCGTGGGAGAGCAGACGGTAGTAAGGCACCCGCTCACGCAGAATGCCGAGCCAGGCCGCCGGAAACGGCAGCTTGCCCAGTCTCTGCCTTCGCCATTTTCTCAGTGTCCCAAACACGCCGCTACTGAAGGAGTCCGGCGCACCAAGTCAATGAGCCAGTGACTTGCGATTTGCCCTGTAGCCGCCTCGCTCTGTCGAGGCGGAGGGACGCCGCGGGCCGGAACATAGGCATGTTGCCTGTGCGGCCAGCGGATATTTTATCCGCTGTCTTTCTGCAGCAGAGTGCAACTCCGCTGGGCGCACAGACTGCAAGTCTATGTTCCGTCGGCATCGACCTTCGATTGCTGTTAGTTGCTCAAAGCGGAACATGCGCCGGAACAACCTGCCGGCCGCCCAACCCTTCTACGAAAAGCTCGGATTCGAACAAGCGACGCGTTGCCGCGCCTCTTCAATGCCCACACCCTTGCTCGCGTCGAAGGAGCGGACCGCTTCATCAATCGCCGCGAGCATCTCCGGTGTTTCTTCCACTTCCAAGGCCGGATCGATCTCGATCAGGCGGCGGAGGACGGTCTGCCTTTCGCTCGCGTCGAGCCGGGGCAACTCCTCGAGGATTTCCCCTACGCTCATAGGTTCAGATTACGACAGCCGGATTGCGTTCACGCAGATTCCTCAGGACGCTGTAGCCGCCTCGCTCTGTCGAGAGCGTGGTATTACGCTCGCACTGCGACAGAGTGCCGATGTCTTCAAAACTCTGTTTCGATGTTTGCCGGGATTGGTTTCGCGACTCGTTTATTTTGGCAAGTACAACGATGCGAAAACCGACAGCGCGAGCATGAAGACCCATGCGATGACCGTCGTGATAACAATCCTCAGACCTCCCGCTTCCGTCATGTATCGCTCCCACCCCGGCAAATCGCGCTGATGCGCGAAGGCATCGTCCTCGATTCGCCTTAGATACACTGCGATTGTCCGGATACGATCGAATAGTAAAAGGCAGCGAATGCCGCATACCAAGACCACGATCGGCCCGATCCACCAGATGGCGGCATTTTTTAGTTCATTCGGGTGAGTTAATAGCCAAGCGTATACCGCGCCTGTTGCTGCGGCTCCCCAAAACTCAGTTCGGCGCATTTCGTCCAAAACGCGTAGAATTTCGTCACGGAGAGTCTTGTATTGCTCAAGATGGGATAGTTGCGATGGGCTGGCCATAAGAATCGGGTCTGCCTTAGCTACCTTATCCACTAGGAAGGATCATGCCGCACAGCCGTCTTGTTTTAATTAAGTTTCGAATGGAGCGCGCAGAAAAAGAAAATCAGAAATACGACAGCCCCAAAACCGAATAACCCTACCTGCGCTTTGAAGAACCACCATGTCCATTTGCCGTAGGCTTTGCTGTTTGAGCGCATTTCCTCTAGCTCGACGTCATCATGAGGACGTTTCCGAGTGCGAGCGATCTTGGCTGTCAGTCGGTAATCCTCCAATCTTTTGAGGGCGACTAGCAAGCCGGCGAACAGAGAAAAGATGAAGCTCAGGGCATAAACGTAGAGTAAAGGCGCTTCGGGTGCTGCTGCTCTCAAGTGGTCTTCCCTAATCACCGTAACAGTTAGCGCTAGTGCTCCGCCAGCCATGCCGATGATCAGGTTTGACGTGTTGCCGAGCTGCTCTATTGAGCGACCTTGCCATCTCTGGAACGCGTTATCGGGCATATGTTTTTTTCATCATATAACAAGAATGAACGAACTTCATATGGTGGTCGGTTGCGGAGGAACCCGTCTGGACGAGGCGGCCCTGGGCAATGGCGGCGAGGGATTCGGCATTCGGCATAAGGGGTTCGGCTTTCTTGGTTGCGCCGTCCTTTGCTCGAAGGTCCTTGGGGGATCTGGGGGTTGGGGCGGCTGGTTTTCCCTATCTCAGCCGGTTGGCGAGGGCCGCGTCAAGATTTTTTGTTCGCGATCCAGGTTTTCGTCGGCAACGCGCGACTGATTTGGCATTGCTCCAGGGGTCGGCGATGGTGAGCAAAGCGTCATGAAGTCGAAGAAAATGAAGGCATTTAAGAGGCTCGTCTGGGCAAAAGCGGATATTGCAGCCGCGCGAGACCTAACTGAAATTCTGTTAACAAACTTGAAGATTCTACACGAGAATTTGGCATACCGCGCCATTGAGACTGGAATCGTTGTTTCGTATGCGAGGCCATTCGGGGAGAACGATAACTTGGGTACACTCCCGAATGAGTTCCGGCAATTCGACGATGCGGGAGCCCAGATTGCCCACGACGGTATTCTCCGAGCTCGAGATATCCAGGAAGCTCACAATAATCTTCGCGAGCGTGGCTCGTTGATTCAAGCGCCGTTCACCGCGGAGGAGGCCATCAATGTGGAGGTCGAGATAAAAGAGGATGGTAGAACGTTCTGGGAAGTTCGACCTCCGTCTCTAGCCGTGGGGCAAATTGAGCGAATGCTGAAATTGTTCCGCATTCAGGAAGATCGGTTGGAGAAGGAAATACAGTCCTCATTTGCTCTTCTTTTACGAGAACATCCCAAGATGCCGGGTATATACAAACTGGGCGTCGATTTCCCGTAACATACAACCGCTAATCCATCAGGTGGGTCTGAGAGTGAGGCGAATGATTTTCGCCGGGGCTTTCGTTCTCAAGGGAAACCAGTTGCCGGCGCCGTTGGAGACGATGAGGTGGCGGTCGCCGCGCGTTATGGACTGGTGGCTTCCGAAAGGTATTTTTTCCAGCACTTCAGTTCTTTGATTGGTCAACTTTGTTTGGGCGTTTGTAAAAGCGAGATCGCAATTTTGACAGGATTAACGGGATTGAAATGGATTTAAGAACCGCAGCGCGCCGGAACGGTCGTCGCCCAAAGACTAAAGGTGTTCCCATATCCAATGAATAATTTCTTTGATCTTATCCTCTATTAACTCTTCGACGGGACTGAACGGGGTACCATCGAAGTAGCGCGCAATGGTTCCAGGGCCATCGGGGCTTCCATGTCCCTCATCGATGGATTTGCGCCAGCGCTCTGCATGGGTCCGCCACTCCTCCTGGTCGACGAGCTTGGGCGCCGTGAACCAGACGTTCCAGGAGAGCAGGTTGCCAGGCTGGAGTATGTTACCGGAAGCCAGGTTGAAAACATCCATGATCAGTTGGTTAAAGTGATCGACGAGATCGTTATTTGTCTTTTGGATTGGGCCGATCTCGACTTCCACATTTGCAACCGCCCAGGCTTCGTTGTGAATGGCAAAGTCAGGACTTTTAAATAGATCGGTTTGACCAGTCCGCACCGGAAAGATGGGTTGGTCGGGGTTCCCCGAGATATGGGTGGTGACCTTGATCGAGTTGGCTTTGTCCGAGGGGAAGGGCAGTTTGCTATTCTTGAAACTGTTCCACAAAATCTGAAAGATCGGATTTTCGTCTGCGAACGGACTAAACCAAATTTGACCCATCACGGTCATATCCGCTGCGACCTCCATGGTTGTCTCGTTAACCCAACCCCTTTGCCCGGTAACGGTGACTTCTACATTCAGGCAACCTATCTTGGGATGGCAAACACCCTGTTGGGGACAGATGATGGAATAGACCCTTCCGGTATCGGTGTAACCGAGCCGGGAAATGTAGGGAGCGAACATCTGAAAGCACCTTCTGGGATCGGCCTGCCCTTTTTCGGTTTCCCAACTGAACTCAGGCCACTCCACGCCCTGCTGGCGTTGGAGTAAATCGATGTTGGCCATGTTATCCAACAGGGGCAGCGATGAAAGGTCTGGATTTGGATAGGCAAAGGCGGGATTTGATTCGGCGAATCCGCCGAGCCATCCGGGTGGAACGAGGTCCAGGGGTTGATTTGGTTTCATAGAGTTTTTTTTGGTCGGAGTTGGTGAGGGAGGTGGCGCTGACACCGGTTCGATGACGAGAGTGGCAGGATCGCCGGAAACTGGCAAGTCTGGGCGTTTGGGGAACGCTTTAGACAAAATACGTGGTTGGCGGCGTTGGGTTATTAAAAGACCGTTAAGAGGTCATGGAAGATGTCGTCACTCATGAAGAAAGGTGGAAAGTCTGTTTCGTGGAACTGGGGCCTGGGCTCGTCCTGTTTGCCCGCCAGTTTGTCCGCTCGATCGCAGACGCCGAGGACATCGTCCAGGAAGCGTTCGTCCGGTTCTGGCGCAAACAGCATTCGATCGAGAATCGCGGACTGCTCTACGCCACGGTCCGCTCGGTCGCGCTCGATCTTCTCCGGCGTGATATCCGCCGGGCTCGCCGCGAGGCGGCGGCTTCGGCCGACATGGAGCAAACGGCCGAGCCGCAATTTGATTTCGACGATGGCGCGCAACGCGAGCTCGCTGCGGCCATCGATCTTTTGCCGGTGGAACAGCGCGAGGTGCTGGTCATGAAGATTTGGAACGAGCTGACTTTCGCGGAGATCGGCGAGGCGCTCGGGATCTCACAGAACACGGCGGCGTCGCGTTATCGCTACGCGCTGGCGTCGTTGAAAAAGAACTTTGTCGCCCATGAATGATTTTTCCGAACTGGAAGCCGAACTGAAGAAGCTGCGGCCGCGGCCTACGTCGCCGGACCTGGCGGCGCGGATTGAAGTCAGTCTCGCGCAGGAAGCCGCCGGACGCGGGACTGCTACAGCCGGAGTTTTACCGAAGCAGCGGCGGTTTCGCCTGAACTGGATCGCGCTAGGTCTCGGGCTCGCGGCGGCCGCGACGTTTCTTGTCCTGGCGCGGATGAATGTCGACCGGCCATCGAAATCGACGGGGCTCGCGTTGCTGACTCCGGCGCCGATCACGCCGGCCGCCAAAGAGGTCGCGGATACACTCGTTCCCTCGGCGATGACCCAGGTCGTTTACGACAGGAAAGATGAGGGTCTGCATTTCGCCGAGGGCACTGATGAACCGGTCCGCCGCCTTCGTTCCAAGAAGCGAGAGACGATGCAATGGAACAATCCAAAGACCGGCGCCTCGCTCCGAGTTTCCTATCCGACTGAAGAAGTAACTCTGGTTCCCGTATCGGGCCAGTAACCAATCTACCTTAACCAAAACCAAACCATGAAAACAAAAACGCTAGCTATGATCGCAGCTCTCGGGCTGCTTCCTATCACGGGATTTAGTCAACCCAATCCGCCGAACCCGCCGAACCCACCAAACCAACCTATCCCGCCGATTCCGCCTTATAAGGATAAGGACAAAGATAAGGACAAAGGGCCGAAGGTGCCTGTGACCTTTCTCGGGGTCGAAACTTCAAGCGTCCCGCGCGTGGTCAGCGAGCAACTGAACTTGCCAAAGGGCTTCGGGCTGGTGGTGGACTACGTGGTGCCGGATGGCCCGGCGGCCGCCGCGGGAGTGCAGCAGAACGACATCATCAAGATGTTCAACGACCAGATCCTGATGGAACCGGATCAACTGGCGAAGCTGGTTCGGAGTTACCCGGACGGGACAAGCGTTACCTTAACGATCCTGCGGAAGAACGCGGAAACGAAGGTCACGGTGAAGCTGGGCAAGAAGGAAGTCCGCCAGCGCGAGCATGACTTCGGCATGTTCAACATGGAAGACATGAACGAAAAGATGCAGGCGATGAACGAGAAAATGAAGGACTTCAAGTTCGATTTCAATAACTCGAACTTTGGTCCTGACATTCGTGAGACCGTGCGGAACGCGCAGCGTGAAGCCGTGCGGGCCAGCGCGGAAGCGCGCAGGGAAGCGCGGCGCGCGGCAGAGGAAGCGCGGCGTTCGGCGCGCGAGATGCGTCTCTTTAGCCGCGACAAAGGCGCGATGAAATCGACTACGATTGACCTCGGCAAAGCGACGATCGTTTTCACGGATGACAAGGGTGAAATGAAGATCGAAACGGTGGCCGGGAAGAAGATCCTGACCGCGAAGGATCCGCAGGGCCGCTTGCTCTTCAGTGGACCGGTCGATAGCAAAGAGGAACTGGACAAGGTACCGGGAGATGTGCGCCAGCGTTACGACAAGCTCGAGCAGAAAGACCTTCAGGCCATCATTCCGAATCAGTTCGCAGATCGCGAGGACGCCGACGACCACGACAATGACAATGATAACGGCAATGAGAATGACAACGACAACGATAACGACAATGGTAACGATGACAGCAGTGCCGATGTTTCCGGGGCCACGATGGAACAGGTGTCGTATCATTCCTGCCCGCGCGCCGTTCGGAATCTCAACATAGTTTTCATCTAGCACTCTTGCAGTGGGTTTCTGTGAAACGCCGTCGATCTGGATGAAAGGAACCGTTATAGTTCTAGGGGCGACGTTAGTGGCTGCGGTGATCGCCTCGACAGAATCCCCAGCGCCCCAGAGCCCGGCAAAGTCTCAGGCCGAACCGGCTAACGAACTTCAGGGTTACTTTGACTCGTTAGCCACCGACAACAAGCTTTCCGGCGTCCTCCTCGTCGCGAAGGATGGAATAACTGTCGCGAGTAAGGCCGCCGGCATCGCCAACAAGGCGACCGGCGCCGCGATCGACCTGAACACGAAGTTCAACCTTGGGTCGATGAACAAGATGTTTACCGCGGTAGCTGTCGCGCAACTGGCCCAGGCCGGGAAACTTTCGTTCACCGATACCGTCGGGAAACATCTTCCCGATTATCCGAACAAGGAAGTAGTGGAGAAGGTGACGATCCATCAGCTGCTGACTCATACCTCGGGGATGGGGATGTATTGGAACGAGAAGTTCATGGCGCAGCGCGAGAAGCTGACAACCGTGGCAGCGCACCTTCCGCTCTTTGTCACCGATCCACTTTCGTTTCCTCCCGGAGAGAAGTTCCAATACAGCAATTCAGGCTACATGGTCCTGGGCGCCATCATCGAGAAGGTCTCGGGCGAGGATTATTACAGCTACGTCGCCGAGCACATCTACAAACCAGCCGGGATGAGCGACACGGGCTTTTACGAACCGGGCAAGGACATTCCGAACCTGGCCATTGGTTATACCAAGATGGGACTAGATGGTAAGCCGCTGGAAGAAGTTCGCGATAACACGAGTACACGCGAGGTAAAAGGCGGGCCGGCTGGCGGTGGGTATTCGACCGCGGGGGATCTGGTTAAGTTTCACACGGCGCTGCGGAGCTACAAGCTGCTGAATGAGGAACACACCAAGCTTGTTACCACCGGCAAAGTAGATGCCGGCGGCCCCATCGGCCGATACGGTTACGGCTTTGGCGACAAGGTATTTGGCGGAAAACATATCGTCGGACATAACGGCGGCTCGGCCGGCATCGGCGCGAACTTCGAGATGTATCCGGAGCTGGGTTACACCGCGGTCCTCCTCATGAACTCGGACCCTCCCACGATGATGCCCGTCATCATGGGAATCCGGCAACGCCTTCCCGCGAAATAGATTCAAGGAGTCCGCCGGGACTTAACCCGGCTTTCGGCAGCCCCTAACGGCTCGGGGCGACAGGCTGCCCGGCGGACTCTCGCCAGAGCCGCGAATAAGGACATCGGCTGCGCTCCCGGCAAGGATGAGGAAAGAGAGCAGAAGCAGTTGCCATATCGGCAAGACAAATCGCGGGAGGAATTCAGTGAGCAGAGAGTTTGTCGCCGTAATCAGGAGTCCGACGGCCACCAGGGCGATCCCATAGGAAGGGATTGCCCTAACGTTCACTTTCTTTTTTCGTGCGATGACCAGGAGGATTAGTAGACTAAGGAACCAGATGACAAACAGCTTGTTACAGGTCACGCCTCGCCAGAGATAGAAGTAGGAGTGCTGGGACGGAATCCGGCTTATCGCCTCCAGGCTTGCATCGCGGAATGTAACCAAACTCGCGCACGCGGGCATTGCGTCCTTGTGTTCAAAAAAGTATCCGGTGGTTTCGAAGAGATTGTCCACGATCTCGGTCGCCGGTGTTCTCAGCGCGGCAACGAAGTCTGTCCTGGCAGCGTCCAAGTGCTCAGGTATGGGCGGCAGGAGGAACGCATAGGCCATTTGGTTAAGCGCGACGTCGAACTTTTCCCAGGGGACAATGGTCTCGCCGGGAAAGAGCAGGGGAATAGCTCTTTGCGTGAAGCGCTCGGCATCTGGATCGGCGCTTTCTGCGTACATCTGTCCCATGAGAATCACGAGCTGGCGCGCCTCCTTTGAGGAAGCCCGGGCCGAAACCTTCTCCAAAAGAGCTGCCCGCGCCGGTGGCGGCAGCGGCTTCAAGAACTGCAGTCGAAACAGAAACGTATATCCCATCCTGGAGTGGGGATGGAACCTCGTCTTTCGGGCCAGGTGATGAGTCAAAGAATGCGCGACGGCTATGCAGGCAATGCCGACTGATATCGCGATCAGCGATTGGCGGAAGCGCCTCGCCCCCAGCCGCTGCAGCCAGCGCTTTTGTCTATCGCCGGTGGCAAAGCGGCTCGAGATGCGGTTCTGCGCCCAGGAAAGAAGAAAGGTCGCTGGGAGCAGCAAAATGAGCAAGAGATTGACTTGCCGGGAAAGAAGGCAAAGCCAGAGACCGACCGTGAAGATATACCAGTCTATCCAGCGCGGATTGCCTCGGTGTTGAATCAGCCGCAACCCCTTTGCCACGACGAGAACGATGAGAATCAAGCTAAGGGTTTCCGACCCAACACAGTGGGCGAACGTGTAGAAAAGTGCGTTACTCGCCCAGACTAGTGACACGGCAAGGCGGACCCAAAAGGAGTTGCTGATCGCGAGGATAAAATAAAACGATGCGCCGGCCAGCGCGAGGTGCTGGGCGACGATCAGCAGCCACACCCCGGTATCGCTGAGAGGGGATAAGCCAATCGCGACGTCAGCTACTGGAATTCCGCGCCATCGCTCTAACTGTTCTCCGAGATAAAGCGGCACTTTCGCGGCATAGCTGTAGGCAGGAGCATGACCCCAAAAGGTCGTGACCAATGGGTCTCGCGTGAGTTGGTTATACGCGTCCACATCGCGCCAGAGCGGCGGTATGGTCGCGATCATCCAGGCCGAGGGCGCGAAGAGACAAAGAAGAAGCGCGCAGCTCTGGAGTAAGCTGACAGCAGACCTGGAGGGTATCCTGGCCTCGGGCATTTGCGCCTGGCGCCGTTACCTTTTCATCGGTCCCAGCGGCAGCACGACTTTCCCGAACAATTCGTTGAGCACCTGGGCGAGGCCGGCGTAAATGGCGGAGAAGCCGCAGAAAATTCCTTCGTAGCCGGTGAAATGTTTGAACCCGGCGCTGGCACCCGTGAAATCGCCGTAGGCGAGGAGGAAGAACAGGATCGTGAGCGTAGCGAAAACAATTTGGAGCGCCCGGTTCAGCCGCAACGTGCCGATAAACATGACGGCGGTGAACAGTCCCCACATCGCGAGATACGCCGCCATCGAGGTGTCGTTGGCCGGCGCGCCCCATCCGAGCTTCGCCAGGACGATCAAGGCCACGAGCGACCACCAAAAGAAACCGTAGGAAATGAAAGCAGTCGTGGCGAAAGTATTTCCTTTCTTCCATTCCATGATGCCGGCAATGATTTGCGCGGCGCCGCCATAGCAGAGACCCATCGCGAGGATCATGCTGTTGAGCTCGTAGAAACCGGCGTTGTGAAAGTTGAGTAGCACCGTGGTCATGCCAAAGCCGAGCAGGCCGAGCGGCGCCGGGTTACCGGTGTTGTCTTTGATTTGGGTGGTGGATTCGTTCATGTCCAAGGCTGCCGAAGTTTGACTAAACGGGAGGCGGCCTGTCAATAGCAACACTTGCGATAAAGGAAGCTGGTTGACGTGGCGGCGACAACGGGCAGGATGCCTGAGCTCCTTAACGCCAATGAAAAAACTCGCTTCCATTATCGCCATTGCCTCCCTCGCGTTTCTCACTACCCAAGGTGCTCCAGAGACAACGCCCTCTCTTTCGCCGGCCGACCAGGCCGCCGACGAATCGAAGCGCGCGAATGAATTCCTCGACAAATGTTTCGACGAGTACGTCGCTACGCATCCGCAGATCGAAACGTCGCTCGGGATCAAGACCCACAACGACCAGTGGAACGACTTCTCCGACGAAGCCGCCAAGCGCGACCTCGAAATCGCGCAGAAAAATCTGGCAGAGTTAGAGCGCCAGTTCCCAAAAGAGAAGCTCGATAAGCAGGCGCAGCTCAGTTGCGACATCTATGAGTTCCAAGTCCAGCGGGACACAGAGGGCTTCAAATTCCGGTTGGACAATTATCCGGTAAACCAGATGGGCGGCGCCCACTCCGAGATCCCGACGTTCCTGATCAACATCCACAAGATCGATAACCAGAAAGATGCCCAGGCTTACATCGCGCGGCTGAATGGCATCACGAAGTTGTTCGATCAGCTGATTGTGAACTTGACGGAGCGCGAGGAGCACGGCGTGATCCCGCCGAAGTTCGTTTTCCCGCTCGTGCTCGAAGCCTGCCAGAAGGTGATCAAGGGTCAGCCGTTCGAGGAATCCGGACCGGCGAGTCCACTCCTGGAGGATTTCACGAAGAAGGTTGGCGCCTTGAAAGACGTCGATATGGCGGGGCGCGATCGAATGATCCTCGACGCGCGCAAAGCGATGATCGACTCGGTGAAGCCGGCCTACCTGAAGTTGATCGCGGCGTTGCAGGCCCAGGAGAAAAAAGCGAACGACGACGCCGGCGTCTGGAAATTTCCCGATGGCGCGGAGTTTTACGAATTCGCGCTGCGGCGGACGACGACCACGAACCTGACCGCGGACCAGATCCACGAGACCGGGTTGAAAGAAGTCGCGCGCATCCATGGCGAGATGCGCAAGATCATGGAGAAAGTGAAGTTCAAGGGCGACCTGCAGGCGTTCTTCAAATTCATGCGGGAAGATCCGCAGTTCTACCTACCGCAAACCGAGGAAGGCCAGCAGAAGTATCTCGCGATGGCCACCAAGATCGTCGACGACATGAAGAAACGGCTCGACGAGCTCTTCCTCACCAAGCCGAAAGCGGACATCGTGGTGAAAGCGGTGGAGAAATTCCGGGAAAGCTCAGCCGGCAAAGCTTTCTACAACCAGCCCGCGCCGGACGGATCGCGCCCCGGAATGTTTTACGTGAACCTTTCGGACATGAAGAACAATCCGACTTACGAGTTGGAATCGCTCGCGCATCATGAAGGAATTCCCGGGCACCACATGCAGATCGCGATCGCGCAGGAACTGAAGGGCATTCCGAAATTCCGGAAGTTCGGCGGCCGGTTTACCGCTTACACCGAAGGATGGGGACTCTATAGCGAGCTAACGCCGAAAGAGATCGGGATGTATCAGGATCCGTATTCCGATTTCGGGCGGCTCTCGCTCGAGCTCTGGCGCGCGGGGCGGCTCGTGGTCGATACCGGCCTGCACTCGAAAAAATGGACGCGGCAACAGGCGATCGATTATTTGAAACAGAACACGCCGAATGCCGAAACCGATTGTATCGATTCGATCAATCGTTACATCGTCATGCCGAGCCAGGCCACGGCTTACAAGATCGGCATGCTCCGCATTCTCGATCTGCGGGAGAAAGCGAAGAAACAGCTCGGGGCGAAATTCGATCTTCGGCAATTCCACGACGTAGTCCTGACCAACGGCCCGCTGCCGCTCGATATGCTCGAACAGCTCGTCGATGCCTGGGTAAAATCGAAAAGCTAGTTCGCCGGGCGCGGCTAGAATCCTTTTCGGAACCAGCGGAGCGCTTCCTGAAACTGGGTCGGCCTCATTTCGTGCCCGCCCGGGTGGGTCGTGTGCCGGATATTCTCGAATCCCGTTCGTCGCATCGAATTTTCCACAGCGTTTTGCTGGTCGAGCGTGGCGATCGTGTCGTGCACTCCGCTGCTCAGGAAAATGGGCGTGCGGAGAAAATCGTGGCCCGGTTTGAATCGCCGGTAGCCTTGCGTGATTCTCTCCTCGTTCATCCCATTGAGAAAAATTCCCGCGACGCGATAACCACCCGCCGCGAGGAGCGGCGCAAGGTAGCTCGACCGTTTCGCGCCGCCGGATTGACCGGCGCAGACGATCGGCCATTTCTCCGAACCGGGGAAGCTCCGGTTCAACGCATCCAGCGCCGCCAGGGTATGTCCGGCGCGCCAGCCGGAGCTGTCCACGACGGGAGGTGGCTTCGGCCCATCGCCCGCAAGCAGGACCCAGCCTTCCGCAAGCGCAGTCACACGGTAGTGGACCATCAGGTCGTACCAACTCGGATATTGGTGATCGCTCGAAGAGAACACGATTAGAACAGGCCATGTTTTCTTCGGATCAAACCCGCGCGGGACGGCCAGCGTGGCCATTGTGCAGGACGGCACGGCGTTGCCACCTTCCGTGAGATACGATTTCTCCAACTCACTCAAAGGCACGCTCACGCGTATCGTGGCGCCAGGGGTAAGAGGCACACCAGCAAAGCTCAAACCGGCGGAGAACGCGCTCGCCGAAAACGCGAGCCACGCCAGAGCGCAGAAGATCTTCGCCACCCGTGAGCGCAGATTTTTAGACGCGCGCGCCACCTAGGATGTTACCACAACCCGATCTGGAAACAGTGAGTTTTTGCTGGGCTTGAGCGCAGGTGGATGTTAAACTCTGAAGTCATGAAGCACAGGACCCGTGGTATCGTGTTTTTGCTCATCGCTCTGGCGACGCCAGTCATTTACGGCGGCGAGCCCGATCGCGGGGTAGGTGGAGTGGACGTGATCGTGAAACAAAGGCCCAGCGACCGTGCGGTCACGGATGCCCGCGGCAACTTTGCCATTGAAGCTCTGGCCGCTGGCTCGTACACCTTGACGTTCCGCGCGCGAAAAGCGGGAGACCTCCACCACAGCACATCGAATAAGGTCATCGTTGCCGAGTTTTATTCGATCAAGATTGAAGGGACAAAACGTGCGGTGAATAAAAGTGGCCTAACGAGCGATGACCTTGTGGCCGGGGTCGATGTCGTTGTCGATCTTGGACCGGGCGCGAGGATCCGCGGACAAGTCGCGGCGGGTGCCCTGAAGAACATGGTTTGGATACCGAAGGAAACCGGCAGCAATCTCCCGGGGCGTTGGGTGGAGGCAGGCTCGGTGGAAGCCATGGCCGCTGTTCATCACAATACCCAACAGATGCGCGCGGAGGAGCTGCAGAAACGATAGCGCGGGGCTGGGCAGAACAATCTCCAGAGATAAGCAGCTCGGCGCGAACTGCGATCTCCGCGAGTTCCACGACGTGGTCCTGACCAACTGCCCGCTGCCGCTCGATATGCTCGGGCGGTTAGTGGAGGCGTGGATAAGCGCGAGCAAGTCCAGCGGATAATAAATTAGACCTTGGCGGGTCGGCGCAGCTGCGATATGGTTTCTTCTATGACAATCATGACGCGCAGCGCGGTTTTTTTGATGGTTCTTTTGGCCGCAGGATTCGCCTCCGGCGCTCTGCCCAAGGTCAACGTGACCGTGGCGGATTCGAGCGGCAAGGCGGCCTATAGAGGTGTGACCGACGTGAAAGGAAGTTTCGCGACCGGCGCGCTCAAGCCCGGCAATTACGTGGTGCAGTTCAATTCCAGCAGTGCACCGAAAGGCATCCACTACTCGGTAGTCATATCGGCGGGTAAGAAGAAAGTCGCCGCCAACGGGGTGGCGGCGGAGAAATTTGCCGCGGGTGGCGTCGCGATGAAGATCGACGTGGGCGCAGGACTAAACATCAGTGGCCAGGTCGCAGCGGAAGACAAGAGCAGCGCGCCCATGGGCAGCAACGGCAAGCCGATGGTTTGGATTGCGAAAAAGCTGGGCAGCAACCTTGCCGCGCACTGGGCGGAGTCCGATTCAGCTGAGGCCAAGGAAGCGATGACGAGCACCTCGATGAGCCGGCAGGATTTGCAGAATCGGCAAAGCCAGGGCGTGACCATGCCGGGTAATTGACGAAGCTTTACAATAACCTATGGCATGGGGTCCATGCGCGCTGAGAATCAAAAAATGAAGAAGATCATTTCCACCGTTTTCGCCGGTTTGGTAGCTGCAGTGTCGGTTGCAGATGCGGGTACGCCCGCAATGAAGGTGACCGTTTCTGATGCCGGCGGCAGAGTTGCTTTCAAAGGCTCGACCAATGCCGACGGCACCTTCTCTACGGGAAGTCTTAACGCCGGTCGTTACGTCGTGCAGTTTAATGCGACGAATTCCGCGGTGAACGGCGATCAGTACGCACTCGTCATCTCCGCGGGCAAAAGGAAAGTTGTGGCTGACAGCGTTGCGGGAGAGAAATTCCTCGGCGGCGGCGTCGCGATGAGACTCGAAGTCGGCTCCGGTTTGAAAATATCCGGATTGGTCACGAGCGCGTTGAATGTGCGCGTTGACCCCAAGACCGGAAAGAGATTGGTTTGGCTCGCGCCCAGAATCGGCAGCAATATGCCGGGCCGTTGGGTCCCGGAAGATTCGGCCGAAATCGTTTCTTCCTTTAATTCCGGCGAGATCCGGCGCGAAGACGTTCGCAAATGGCAGGATCACGGCGATACGCCGCATTGATCTTCGCCGGTGGGCTAACGAGCACTTGGCGGCGGAAGGGTTCGAACCCGCGTTATCGCATTGGTCCGCATGGCGATGGCCGACGGGCAAAGAATTCGCGCGCGGCGGTAAGTACATCGTCCAACTCGGCTCGACGAATTCGCGAGCTTCTCTCCCGCAACGTCTTTCACAAAATTTCAGAAAAATTCAGTCGCATCCTAAGGACTTTCAGACCGTTTTTTCGTAGGTTTTTCGCATGAAAAACATACTCCGCTTCGTTCCGATCGCGTTCTTTTTTATCGCGATCTCCATAGTTTACGGCGCGGTTCCGGCGCTGAATGTGACCGTATCTGACGCTAGCGGCAAAGCCGCCTTTAGAGGCGCGACGAACGCCGACGGCACCTTCGCGACCACGAACCTCAAGCCCGGCAATTACGTCGTCCAGTTCCACTCGACGAATCCGGCCTTGAAAGGCAATCAGTACGCGCTGGTGATTTCCGCCGGCAAGAAAAAGGTGTCCGCTAATTCGGTCACGGGAGAGACGTTCGCTGCTGGCGGCGTAGCAATGAAGATCGATGTCGGAGCCAGTGTGAAGATCACCGGGCAAGTCGCGGTGGAGTCGAAGGTCGCGATGAAGGACGGAAAGAAGATGGTTTGGATTCCGCAACGCATTGGCAGCAATCTGCCGGGCCGCTGGGTTCTAGCAGATTCTGCCGAAGCAATCGCGGCGCAAAACTCTGGCGAGCTCCGGAGGGAGGACGTAACCAAGTTGCAAGACCGCGGTCGTGGAGTGAATGAGGGCGAGATAATCCCTCATCCGTAATTAGACCGGCAAAGAACTCGCGCCGTTTAGGCCGGAGTCTTTGTCTGCCGGCGGAGGGGATCGAACCCACACGATCTTGCGATCACTGGATTTTGAGTCCAGCGCGTCTGCCAGTTCCGCCACGCCGGCTGGTGAAGGCTACCGTTTCGCACTGGAAGCGGAGCGCGCAAGTGAAATCAGAGGCAGTCAAAGCGGCCTGAGGACAGGCCGCCTCCATTGGAGACGGCACGCCCCCGTGCCGTTCGAGCCAGCGCGAATTGAGTTGAAGTAACGACGGCCCGGCGTGCTACTCTCGCCGTCCAAGATGATCCGATCATTTTGGTTTGCGCTGGTTTTCTGTTTCGCCGCTTCCGCTTTGGCCGAGGAACGCGCCGTTCAGCTTTTGCTGCCTTCGCGCCGGCTCGAACCGACGAGCACGTTCGAGCTTCGTTTCGCCAGCGAAATGGTTCCGGCCGATCAGATCGGAAAACCGGAGAAAATTTCACCGCTGGTTTTTACGCCGGCGGTGGAGGGCCAGTTCATCTGGCTCAGCACGCGCAGCGGAACGTTTGTGCCGAAAGGAATCCTGCCCCTCGGCACCAAGTATCAGATCACGTTGCGGGGCGGGTTGAAGGATGCGGCCGGCCGCGATGTAAAGTCGAACCTGCGCGAAGCGGTGGAGACGCCGCCATTGCGGGTCAAGGGCACGTCGGCGGATTTAGCACGCGGCAGCAACGATCCCGAGAACGCCTCGGCGACTCCGCGTTTCCTCGTCCTCTTCAATGCCAACGTTGACGCCGCCGCCTGCGCGAAATTTTTCCGATTCACCAACGGCGCGGGCGCGAAAGTCGACGCCCAGGTCGCGGCGGACGACCCGGAAAATCCCGAGCTCTTTTTTCCAAGTTTCCTAAGCGACGATCGGAAGCTTTCGGCGTGGGGAGAAAAGCCGACGCCGGTCGAATCGGACGAGGAGACAACTGACAAAAGCGACAAGCCGCGGGCCGTCCGGAAAAATGTGCTATGGGTTGCGGCAGCGAAGCCTCTCCCGCCGGGAAAGGATTGGAAGCTTGTCATAGAAGCAGGTCTGCCCGCGGCGGAGTGGAAAGCGACGCTGCCCGCGCGCCAGGAAATCGTCATCGGTGTGGTGAAGCCGTTCGCGATCGCGAGCATCGCCGCGGAAAGCAACCGCGTCGCGGGCCGCCGGATTATCATTCAGTTTTCCAAACCGCTGTCTCAGGGAGTTTCTGCTGAGAACGTGACGCGCTGGATTTCGGTGGCGCCAGTTCCGGAGAAATTCAAAACGGAAGTCGAAGGCGATACCGTGACATTGAAAGGCGATTTCGCGCTGGGCCCGAAATATCGTGTGACGACGAAGTCCGGATTGCCGGCGAAAGAACCGTTCAAGTTCGAACGTGCGCAGACGAACGACCTCGTCTTCACTCAAATCGCGCCCCGGCTTTACTTCGAAGATTTCGCAACCCAGCAGCACCGCGCCGGAACGCGGCGGTTTCGCCTGCTGTCCGTGAACGTGCCGCGGATTCGGATCACCGCGCGCCTCTTCACCGGGGACACGACGCCGGTCGCGATCAAGGCCTACGATAAATACGAGGAGTCCTCGGGCGATCGCGCGCCGGACGAGATGTATTCGCGGATCGATGTCGAGAAGCTGCCGGGACAGATGATCTGGGAGCGCGAGTTGAAGACGAGCGCCGGCGTCGATAAGCCGGAGACGCTGCCGCTGAGCTGGGACGAGATCCTGGGCGAACATAAAACCGGGGCGGTGTTGCTCACCGCGGAATCGATCGATCCCGTCACGGTGGAAAAGAAACGCGTAGGCACGCAGGCAGTTGTCCAGTTAACCGACATCGGCTCGGTCTGGAAACGCGATGCCGGCGGAATCACGCTCCACCTTTTCTCGCTCATGACCGGTCAGGCGCTCGCCGGCGTCCAGCTTCGCCTGCTCGATACCGAACGAAAGCAACTCGGCGAAGCGGTGACCGACGCCCAGGGCGGCGCACATCTTCCCTACGAGAGCGACTCGCGCTGGGTCTTCGCGCGACGCGAAGGCGACGCCCACCTGATCTCGATCAACAGCGGCGAGGCTTCGGTGCCGCTTTACCGGCTCGGCGTGACGGACGATTACGGCGAAGAAGAAACCGAGGTCCGCTCGATTTTCCTTTTCACGGAACGCGGCGTTTATAAACCCGGCGACGTCGTTCATCTCAAGGGAATCGCGCGGAACCTGAACGAAAATCAATCGACGCTGCCGGCCGGCAGAAAAGTCACGGTCAAAGTGAACGACGCGAAAGACCGCGAGATCTTTAACAAAGCCGTGACGCTTTCGGAATTCGCCTCGTTCGCGGAAGAGATCACGATTCCGGCGGGCAGCCTCGGGAAATATCGCGTGGCCGTGACGGATGATGCGAAGGAGCATGCGCTCACGGGCAACTGCGATTTCCAGGTCCAGGAGTATCGCCCGAACGCGTTCGAGATCACGATTCCCGCGCCGCCGGCAGCGCCCGGCCCGCTCGCGCTCGATCTGCCGGTGACCGCAAAATACTTCATGGGCAAACCTCTCGTGAAAGCGAAGCTCACCTGGTCGCTGGTTGCGCGCGACGAGCCCTTCCGCCCAGAGGGACTGGCTGATTTCGCATTCTGCAACGCGATCGAGGATTTCCGCTTAAACAAAGCGCTCGATCGGATCTCGCAATTCAACGCCCAGGGCGAAGCGACCATCGACGCGGACGGATTCGCGAGGATCACCGCCCAGCTGCCGATCAACCCGAAGGCGCCGCAACCTCGGGCGACCAAGCTGCTTTGCGAAGTGACCGATCTCAGCCAGCAGACCGTTTCCGAGTCACGCTCGTTCGTCCAGCATGGCTCGAATTATTATTTCGGATTCCGTCGGCTCGATGGAGTCTTCAAGGAAGGAAATGCGTTGCCGATCGAGCTGATCGCGGTGGGCGCGGATGGGAAGGTCCTGCCGTCCCCGGTCAAATCGAAAATTCGCCTGACCCGCATCACGTGGCAGACCAATCGTCTCGCGGCGGCCGGCGATACAACGGAGTTCGACAGCAAAGCCGAGCTGCACGTGGAATGGGAACGCGAGCTGAACACGACGCCAGGCCTGGGGACCGATCGGAAACCGAACGTCGCCACGCTCAGCGACGCGGTCGCGGGAAAGCCCGGCCAGTATTTGCTCGAAGCGACGGGGAAAGATCCGCAGGGCCACGACATTCTGACTTCGGTAACCTTCGAAGTCGCGGGGGCGACGGAGACGGTTTGGAATTATCGAAATCCGTACGCGGTCGATCTCGTGACGGACAAGGAAAGCTACGCGCCGGGGCAGACCGCGACGATCATGGTGAAAACGCCGATCGCGGGCGACGCGCTCGTTACGATCGAGCGGGACCGGGTGCTGCGATCGTTCGTGACGCGGCTGAGCGGGAACGCGCCTTCCGTCCAGGTGCCGTTGACCGAAACCGACGCGCCGAACGTTTTCGTTTCGGTGATGTTGTTGCGCGGAGCGAACGAAAGCCCGCGCAAGATCAAGACGCCGGAATACCGGATCGGTTACTGCGAAGTGAAGGTGGCCCGGCCTAACGACAAGTTGGCCATCACCGTAAGACCAGGCCAGCCGACAGCGAAACCGGGCGACAAAGTCCAGCTCGACGCAGATGTGCGCGATGCGAGCGGCCAGGCGGTGGCTGATTCTGAGGTCGTCCTTTTCGCGGTTGATGAAGGAGTGCTTTCCCTGACCGGATACAAAACGCCCGATCCGCTGACGTTCTTCAACCAACGCCGCCGCCTCGCGGTGCAGACGAGCCTGACGCTGCCGACGCTCTTGAAAGAGGACGCCGACGAATCGGACTTCGCGAACAAGGGTTATCTGATCGGCGACGCGAAAGGTGGCCCGCCGCTCCTGGAGGGCCTGCGGAAAAATTTCCTGGCCTGCGCGTTTTGGAACGCGACTCTGCGGACCAACGGGCAGGGCCATGTCCACGCCGAGTTCACCGCGCCGGACAGCCTGACGCGTTATCGCGTGATCGCGGTCGCAGCGTCGAAGAAGAATCAATTCGGGACCGGCGAATCAGCGATCGAGATCAGCAAGCCGGTCATGATCGAGGCGTCGCTGCCGCGATTCGGAAACTTCGGCGACAAACTCGTCTTGCGCGCGGTCCTGCATAACAACACCGAGGTTGCCGGCGAAGCCGATGTGGAATTGCAGTTCGATGCGACTGCGAAGGCTGGCGACACGAAGCGTCACGTGAGTCTACCCGCGAAGGGATCGATCTCGCTGGATTTCCCGGTGGAACTCGTCGCGACGGGTCACGCGCAATGGCGCTGGAGCGTTCGTTTCAGTGGCGGCGGGAACACTGGACTCACGGACGCATTGCAATCGGACCTCGAGATAAATTATCCGGCGCCGCTCGTTCGCGAAGTCCAAACCAAACGAATCGAAACCAACGAAGCGGAGATTTCTCGCATTTCCGATCCGCAGATTCTCGAGGGTACCGGGAAGATCGACGTCAACGTCGCGAATACGCGCGCGACGGAAATCCGCGAATCGCTCCGGCAGTTGCTTCATTATCCGTACGGCTGCGTCGAGCAAACGGCTTCGAGTCTGCTCCCGTGGCTGACGGTGCGCGACCTGCGTGCGACGCTGCCCGAGATGGCGAAGAGCGACGCGGAAGTCACCGAGGTCGTGAATAAAGGAATCAACATGCTGTTCACGATGCAGACCGGCTCCGGCGGGCTCAGTTACTGGCCGGGTGGCCGCGAGCCGACGCTGTGGGGAAGCGCGTATGGTGGTCTCGCTTTGGCACTGGCCCAGAAACAAAAATTCGCCGTGCCCGCCGCGGAAACGAAGAAGCTGTTCGGTTATCTCAGCGAACAACTGCGTGGCACGGCCAAAGACGCGACTGGTTATGGACTCTCGGATCGTTGCCTGGCCGTTTACACGCTGGCGATCGCCGGCAAGCCGGAGCCGGCTTATCACGATCTGCTTTTCCAAAAGCGAGTAAAGCTTAGCGCGGAAGACCGGGCGCTCGTCGCGCTCGCCATTATCGAAAGCAAGGGACCGAAAAAGATGATCGAGGAGTTGCTGCGTCCGGCCGATGCGACCGACGGTTATCTCGAGCAGTTCTTCGGCTCGGTCGCGCGCGAGAACGCGCTCCATCTGATGGCGTGGACCCTCTATCAGCCGGCATCGCCGCGGGTGGATGAACTGGCGATCGAACTTTTCTCGCGCCGCAGCAACGGACATTGGAGCACGACGCAAGCAAATGCGTGGTCAGTCCTGGCGCTTTCATCCTATCTGCGCAAGATCGAGACGGGCGATCGCAATGCCAGCGGCGAAGTGCGCTGGAACAAAACGGTGACGCCGTTTTCGGTGAGCGACGCGAAACCGCTGGCGACCGCCACATTCCCGATCGAAGGAAAAGGCGGCGCCGAACCGATCCGCCTCACCAAGACTGGCGGCAAAGTTTATTCGGAGACGACGGCGGAAGCGCGGCCGAAGCTGATCGAGCAACCGCGGCAAAATCGGGGCTACACGATCACGCGCCGCTACGCGAAACTCGGCGACGACGGTAAACTGAGCGCAGTGGAAAATTTGCGAGTGGGCGATCGGGTGCTGGTCACGCTCGACATCGCGGTGCCGCGCCGGGCGACGTATCTCGCCGTGGTCGATCCGTTGCCGGGAGTTTTCGAAGCGATCAACCCGGCGTTCAAATCGCAGGAGGTCGCCGCCGGCGAAACGCTCGGCACGGAGTGGGTGAGTGATTACAAGGAACTGCGGACCGATCGCGCCCTCTTTTTCTCGGACCTGCTGTATCCCGGCCAATACACGTTGCGCTATCTGGCGCGCGTTATCTCCGCCGGCGACGCCATCGCCCCCTCGGCGAAGATCGAAGAGATGTATCATCCCGAGCGAATGGGCACGACCGAAACGCTGCGCGTCCACACCGAGTCGCTGAAGTGAAAACGCGCATCGCGTCGATCCTGGCGACACTCGCGGTGCTGCTAATCGCGGGCGAACTCGCGCTGAGGCTCGTTCCGATTCCGGGAACGTTGTTGCGACCACCGGTGCAAAGCATCGCGCTCCTGGATCGGCACGGCATCCCCCTCCGGGAAACTCGCGTCGCCGAGCGCTTCAGCCGCGAACTGGCGCTGGAAGATGTGCCCGCTCACGTCATTGCGGCAGTCCTCGCCGCCGAAGACAAACGCTTCTATTCCCACCATGGGATCGACTGGCTCGCTGCGGGCCGGGCCGGGTTCGAGGGTTTGAAGCATGGTCACATCGTTTCCGGTGCATCGACGATCACCCAGCAGCTCGTAAAGATTTCCACTCATCGCCCGCGGAACTTGCGGGCGAAATTAATCGAGAGCGTCACCGCGCTTCGCCTCGAACAATCCTGGTCGAAAAACCAGATTCTCGCCGCTTACCTCAATCGCCTCGATTTCGGTAACCTCAATATCGGGCTCGCGGCTGCCGCCGATTATTACTTCGGCAAACCGGTCTCCGATTTGAGCGATGCCGAAGGGGCGTTTCTGGCCGGACTGCCGAAAAATCCCCGCAAACTGAACCCTCACCTCGCGCCCGAGGCCGCGCGCGGCCGTCAGCTCACTGTCCTCGAAAGGATGCGCGCCAATCATCAACTCGATCTGGCGCGATACGATGCCGCGATGGCCGAGCCGCTCACAATTCGCGCGCCGCAGCGCCGGTTTCGCGCGCCGCATTTCGTCGAAATGGTCCTGCGGCAATTGCCGGAGACGCCCGCCGCCGAATTGCGAACCACGCTCGACTTCCGTCTGAACGAACAGGTGGAAAAAATCGTGCGCGGCCGGCTCGCCCAGTTGCGCGAGCAGAATGTTCGCAACGCCGCCGCGGTGGTGATCGACAACGCGACCGGTGACGTGATCGCGCTCGTCGGTTCCGAAAATTATTTCGAACCCGGAGCCGGACAGGTGAACGGTGCATGGGCCCAGCGCTCGGCCGGGTCGGCCTTGAAGCCGTTTACTTATTTGCTCGCGCTCGAACGCGGCGCGACCCCGGCCACGATGGTGGCGGACGTGCGGACAAGTTTCCCGGCGGCCGGCGGTTTTTATCGCCCGGAAAACTATAATCGCCGCTGTTACGGACCGGTCCGATACCGGACGGCGCTGGCCAGCTCGTTGAACATTCCGGCGGTGAAAGTGCTGCTCGCCGCGGGCGGGCCGGCCGCGTTGCACGAACGCTTGCGCGAGTGCGGCCTAACGACTCTGAATCGGCCCGCGGAAATTTACGGGCTTGGGCTCACCCTTGGGAATTGCGAAGCGCGGCTGCTCGAAATGACCAACGCCTACGCCAGCCTGGCGCGCCTCGGCGAGTTTCGTCCGTGGCGAGTGCTCAGCACGAGCACTTCTGCCGCGCACCGCTATTCGCGGCCGGAGCTAGTCTGGCAGATTGCCGATATTCTGAGCGACAATTCCGCGCGCACCCTGGCGTTCGGCATGAATTCCGCCCTGCGTTTCGATTACCCGGTCGCCTGCAAAACGGGCACGAGCACCGACTTCCGCGATAACTGGACGGTCGGGTTCACGCCCGAATTTTCCGTCGGCGTTTGGGCCGGCAATTTCGATGGCGCGCCGATGCGCGAAGTTTCCGGGGTCACCGGCGCCGGCCCAATTCTTCACGCGATTTTTGATTATCTGCACGGCAATTATGGAACGACCTGGTACCGGACGCCGCCGGGAATCGTCGAGCGCACCATTCATCCGCTCACCGGAAAACTGCTCGCCGACGGCGACGCGCGCGGGGTCCGGGAAAAATTCATGGCCGATCGCCTGCCAGCCGCAGAATCCGCCACGGATTACGATCTTTCCGGCAACGTCCAGCTCAACGCCGAATACGCCGACTGGTTTCGCAGCGCCGAAAACAGTTTGCACGACCGCGCTGTTCTGGCGACGGCTGCCGGCGAATTGCTGATCGCGTCGCCACTTCCCGGGAGCATCTACGTGGTCGATCCGGACGTGCCGTCGAGCCGCCGGATTCCGTTGATCGCGAACGGAAGCGCGAAAGTGGAATGGCAAAGCGATTCGCTCACCTGTCGTTCGGAAGCCGGCGTCGATTTCGCGCTGGCCAGGGAAGGCGAGCATCGCCTCGTCGTTACCGACCCGGCGACCGGACGCCGCGCGGAGACCCGGATTCGGATCCGGTTTCTGTAGCCGCCGCCCTCTGGGCGGCGTGGGATTGGCCGCCGCGATCGCTCTCACGCTTCGCATAGCGAAGCGGCTACAGAAGAGGTGCTTGACCCTGGCTCGAAAAAGCACAATCTCTCCGCTATGAGAAATCTGACTCGCGGGATTTTACTGATCGTATTCACGTTCGCGCTCGGGCTCGCACCGATCCTGCAAGCCGCCGGCGATCGTTACGCGGCCGTTGCTTACTCACCGAAGACTGGCCGCTGGGGTTACGGCGCCAACTACGCAACGAAAAGTGAAGCGATCGCGCGCGCTCGCCGCGAATGCGGACGGTCTGACGCGCGCACCAACTGGTGCAAGAATGCCTGGATCGCCCTGGCGATTTCGGACGAAAGTCCGGGAGGCTGGGGTTCGGCCTGGGGTGAAACAGCCGACGCCGCGCGGGCGGCGGCAAGGCGGGAGTGTCTGGCCCGCAACCCGGACGCTCGCGTAATCGTTTGCGTCTCTGCCTACGAGTAAACGGAACCGGGATCGGCGACCGGACGACCACTCGTTAGGCAGGGCGGCTCGCACTGCACCAAAATCCGCGGGCACGGCCGGTTCGGCCGAGCGGAGCCCCCTCCTGTTCGGAAAGGATGGGAAAATTTGGCTCGCCATTTTCCTGGTCGGGCTCGTTTTTCTGACCGCGTCTCTCTTCCACACGATCAACGTTCCGTGGGTCGAAGAAGACAACGTGTTTGGCGCGGCCTACGCCCAGGCGGCCTGCAATAATCTCCGGGCGGGCCTTTCAGTTACCGCGGGAGTGCCGGCCACATTTTACGTCGGACCGCTGCCGATTCCGCCGGACGCTTATTATGTTCATCATCCGGTGCTCTTTCCTTTGCTGGTCACAGCTTCGGTGATGGCGCTCGGGGAAAAGGAGTGGGCCATAAAATTAGTGCCGATCGGTTGCTCGATTCTGAGCGCCTGGTTTCTTTGGATTCTCGTCGGCGATGCGATCAACAAGCGCGCCGCGACTTTCGCTGTTGCCTGTTTCGCGACGCTTCCGATGGAATTGCACTATGGGGACCTGGTTGACTACGAGCCTTGCCTCGTGATGTGGATGCTGGCCGCGCTGGTTTGCCTGCGAAACTGGGAAGTTCGCGGAGAGCGTCGTTGGACAATTCTGGCCGCCTTCTGTTGTTTCTGCGCGCTCTGGACAGACTGGCCCGGGTATTTGTTTACCGTCTCCGTCGCGGTTTCGTTTCTCCTGAAAAAGGAAGAATCATCACGTCGTTTCGCCAGCCTGCTGCTCGGAATGGCGGCCGTCTCCGGAATCCTGTTTCTTCTTCAGATTCGCTACGTCAATCCGGAGGCGTGGCGTGATTTGTGGACAGCGGTCACGATGCGACTCGGCAGCGGAGTACAATCGGGCTCTTCGGGAATCGCCCCAGGCGCAGCTCCGCATTTCGCTTTCGGCGAATGGCTCCACAGAATATTTCAGTCGTTAGGCCAGGATTATTTGCTGGCGGATTGGCTGTTCGTTGGGGTGGGGGCGATCTACCTGACGCGTAACCTGAAACAGCCCGGCTTCCGCTGGCTCGGAGGCGCCGTCCTGCAAATGGCGATTCCCGGCGTCCTCTACATGGTGCTGCTCCGGAATTGGTCTTTCATTCACGATTTCGCCAGCTTTTTCTGCATCGGTTCCATCGCGATCCTTGGCGGCCTGGGGCTCGAATCCGTCTGGACCTGGATTGAGCGCGGGCCGCGCTCGAACATCTTGCGACCGGCTGGCGCTGTTGCGACTTTCGGTTTCCTGGTCTGGCTGGCGGTGGCCGGTTTTGCCCGCGCGGAAGAGATGCGCTCCCAGTTTCTCATCCTCGATGGAGACGCGCCCGAGCCGTCAAATCTCATCCGGGACGTAGGAAGGCATCTGGCGAAAACTTTTCCGGCCGATGCCACGATCCTTTGCAACTTCGATCCCTATTACAGTTCGCTTTCGTATTACGCTAAGAGAGAGACATTCACCAATCTCCGCACCAGCACGGAATGGAACGCCGTGGCTGCTGATCAGGGCGGGAGCGCGGTGGGTGGGATTCTGTGGCTGGGGGCGCCGTCTGCCGCGGATATTTTAGCCGGTCTGCCAACCGACGAGATCGTTCGGGTCGAAATTGACGGCGTCAGTTTCGCGGTCTGGAAGCGAGTCAAGTAAGTGAGTCGAATGGCTGAAAGCTGCGCGGCGGCCCGAAGATTTCCCGGAGCACGATCGCCGTGCGCAAATCCTGGGGTGTTCCGAGTTTGATCCGCGCGGCGAATCCGGCGGCGGTGGTGCGTTGAATCTCCGGCGGCGGTTCGCTGGAAGTTTGCCGGGCCACGTCGCGCACCTCGAATTCGGGCACGGTCACGGTGCGCGCCGTTACCAATTCAACCGGCAAACCTGGCGGCGTTGGCGTCCGAAGCTCGGACGCTTCCGGCATCGGCGGAGGCGCGGTCGTGAGCGGAGGCAGGCGCGGAAAAATCCGCGGTTGCACCTCCCGCCGGCGCGGTGCCATCTTTGGCGGCGCGGACCTGGCCGGTTGACCGAGCGCCTCGAGGAATTTGCGGACGCGCTCTTCTTCCGTCTGGGTTTCGCCACCGCGCGTGATCGGCTGGCTCGGCGTGGACGGTGGCGCTTGCGTTTCCGTATTCTGCGCGTCTCCCTTGCCCTTCTGGATCAACCACCGCAACAACGCGACCGCCGCGATGATCAACAAAAACCCCGGATGGTCGAACAGGCTCGCCGCCATGTTTTCTACTTCCTAATTCTCCGCGCGGGGTTTGTCTCCGCCGGCGATTGACTCCCGCATCGAAGTATCGGCCTGGACGTTTTTCATCCGGACGTAATCCATGATGCCGAGATTGCCGGAGCGGAACGCATCGGCCATCGCCTGGGGCACGAGCGATTCGGCCTCGACCACCTTCGCCCGCATCTCCTGGGTCTTGGCGCGCATCTCCTGCTCGACCGCCACCGCCGCGGCGCGGCGCACTTCCGCTTTCGCCTGGGCGATGCGCTTGTCCGCGTCCGCCTGTTCGCTCTGCAATTTCGCGCCGATATTGTCGCCCACGTCGACGTCCGCGATATCGATCGAGAGAATTTCGAAAGCCGTGTTGCTGTCGAGACCCTTGGCCAGCACCGCCTTTGAAATGCGGTCAGGATTTTCGAGCACGTCCTTGTAAGAATCGGCCGATCCGATCGCGCTCACAATTCCTTCGCCCACGCGCGCGATGATGGTTTCCTCGGTCGCGCCGCCGACGAAACGGTCCAGGTGCGAACGGACCGTGACGCGCGCTTTCACCTTGGCCCCGATGCCATCTTTCGCGACGCCGTCGATCGTGGTGCGGCCCATCGATGGATTTGGCACGTCGATGACTTTTGGATTAATGCTCGTGCGCACCGCTTCAAGCACCGTCTTGCCGGTTCCTTTGGTGGCGAGATCGATCGCGCAGGCGCGATTGAAATCGAGCGAGATGCCGGCTTTGTCGGCGGCGATCAACGCGAGGATGACTTGCGAAACGTCGCCGCCCGCCAAATAATGCGCTTCGAGCGGATCGCTCGGGATGTCGATGCCGGCCTTCACCGCGGTGATGCGATTATCGACGATCATTCCTACGGGCACTTTCCGCAGCCGCATGCCCACCATTTTTCCCAGGCCGACGGGCGCGTTCGCGATCCGGGCGCGAATCCAGAGCCCGAAGAAATTAAAAAGGATGATGCACAAGATGAACCCGAAGAGCGCGAGCACCGCGATGCCGACAAGATAAAGGGAATCCATGGCGGCAGGTTAACGAAGGCCGTTCAGCGCGGAAAGTTTATTCGCGCCGCGAATCTTTCGTTGCAATCGGAGCGAGACGGAATACGCATTGCGCTCGGTGAAAACGGGAGAGAAAACCAGGGTGGCGGTCGTGGGGGCGTCCGGCTACACCGGCGAAGAGCTGGTGCGGCTGGTCCTGCGTCATCCGCACGCTGAGCTGACGGCCGTGACTTCGCGACAGTTCGCGGGGAAAAACCTCGCGGAAGTCTTCCCCCGCACGGCGCTTCATCCGGCGGCGAAGTCGTTGCCGTTCAGCGATTCGTCGCCGGAAAAAATCGCGGCGGAAGCGGAGCTGGTTTTCCTCGCCCTGCCGCATGGCATCGCGGTCGATTTTGCCGCACCGCTCTTGAAGGCCGGCGCGCGCGTGATCGATCTCAGCGCGGATTTCCGGATCAGGAACCCGGCGATCTATCGCGAATTCTACTGCCACGAGCATGGCGCGCCGGATTTGCTGGCGGAGGCGGTCTATGGTTTGCCGGAAGTTTATCGCGACGCGATTCGCGGCGCGCGACTGGTGGGTTGTCCCGGTTGTTATCCGACCAGCATTTTGCTGCCGCTGATTCCGTTGCTGCGCCAGAAGCTGATCGAGCCGGCCAGCATTATTGCCAACAGCCTGAGCGGAGTGAGCGGCGCGGGCCGGAAAGCGGAGCTGGATTATTTGTTTGTGGAATGCAACGAAAGCGTCCGGCCTTACGGCGTGCCGAAGCACCGGCATCTCGCCGAGATCGAACAGGAATTATCGATCGCAGCCGCCGCGACGGTGACGATTCAATTCACGCCGCATCTGGTGCCGGTGAACCGCGGCATTTTGACGACTCTCTATCTCAGGCCGAGTGCCATTGGTCAGGACACGAAACGAATCGAGGCCGCGTTCCGCGATAGTTACGAGACTGAAGCTTTTATTCGTTTGCTGGACGACAAAACGCTGCCCGATACAAAGAATGTCGTTGGTTCCAATGTCGTCGAGATCGCGTGGCGCCACGATCCCCGCACCGGCCGGCTGATCGTGATGAGTGCCGAGGATAATTTGGTAAAAGGCGCGAGCGGACAGGCGGTCCAGTGTTTCAACATCATGTGCGGTTACGAAGAAACCGCAGGATTGCTGTGAAGGCTAAATTCTGGGGAGCGCACGCGCCCTCGCGTGCTGATTTCGGCGCCTCGCCGAAATTCTCTACGGGAAAAGTTCGCGATCGCGAGGGCGCGATCGCCAGCACGCGAGGCGCGTGCGCTCCCCGGCGATGAAGAACCGCGTCGACGGTTTCAAAACAATCCCCGGCTCGATCTGTGCGCCGCGCGGATTCAAAGCGGCGGCGGTCTCTTGCGATATCAAACGGCTCGGTACCGGCAAGGGTTCCGAGAAAGGCCGCAAAGACGATCTCGCGTTGATCGTGTCCGACGTGCCGGCGGCTGTGGCCGGAATGTTCACGACGAACCAGGTCTGCGCGGCTCCGGTAAAAGTGAGCGCCCGAAATGCCGCGGGAAAATTCGCCCGCGCGATTGTGGTTAACTCCGGGAACGCCAACGCCTGCACCGGGACGCGCGGAATGGCGGACGCCGAAAAGATGACGGAGCTCACCGCGCAAAGTCTCGACCTCGAAGCCCGCGACGTGCTCGTCTGTTCCACCGGCCGCATCGGCGTGCCGATGCCGATGGGGAACTTGAAGCGCGGGATCGCGGCGGCGGCGCGCCGATTGTCCGGAACGCGTTTGAGCGCGCGCCAGGCCGCCGAAGCGATCATGACATCCGATACCCGGCGGAAAGAGATTGCCGTGGAATTCGATCTCGGCGGTGCCCGCGTTCGGTTGGGCGGAATTTGCAAAGGCGCCGGGATGATTCAGCCGGGGATGACTCCCAGCGGGAAAAGGCCCGCGGCCGGATTGCATGCGACGATGCTCGCTTTCCTCACGACGGATGCCGCGATCGAACCGGATTTTCTGAAAGAGGCGCTCGAGAAGACAGTCGCCCAAAGTTTCAACTGTATCACTGTGGACGGTGACATGAGCACGAATGACACGGTGCTGATTCTCGCGAATGGATTGGCGAAGAATCCTCCCGGAGGGAATCTCAAAACTTTTCAGCGCGCTCTGGATTTCGTCGCGCTCGAGCTGGCGAAAATGATCGTGCGTGACGGCGAGGGCGTGACTCGCTTCATCACGTTGCATGTCCACGGTGCGCGTACAGCGGCGGACGCGGAAGCGGTCGCGCGCGCGGTTGCGAATAGCACGCTTGTGAAGACAAGCTGGTTTGGCGGTGACCCGAATTGGGGGCGGATTTTGTGCGCGATGGGTTATTCGAACGCGAAAGTGGACGAGGCGAAAATCGATGTCGGGTATAGCCGGTCGGGAAAAAATAAGATCACGTTTGCAGTCCGTCGCGGCCAGCCGACTCGCATTGCCTTGCGAACCTTGGGTGCCATCGTCAGCCAGCCGGAATTCGATCTGCATATTTTCCTGAACGCGGGCCGGCACGATTGCGTCCTCTACACGAGCGATCTCACGGAAGAGTATGTGGAGTTTAATAAGGGCAACCTGAGCGATCCGAAATCGCTCGGCGGTTAGCGCAAACCGATGCAGGAGATCATCACCAAAGCCGGAACGTTGCTCGAGGCGCTGCCTTACATTCAGCGTTTTCGCAGCCAAATCTTCGTCGTGAAATATGGCGGCAGCTTCATGGATTCGCCCGATCCGACCGAGCGCCACCGCGTGGCCCACGAGATCGTTTTCCTGGAAGCGGTCGGGATCAATCCGGTGGTCGTGCACGGCGGCGGCAAGGCGGTCACGCGCGCGGTGGAAGCCGCCGGCCTGACGACCACATTTCTCCAGGGACAACGCGTGACTGATGAAGCCACCGTGAAACTGGTGGACGATGTCCTTTCCCGCCAAATCAATCCGGAAATCGTCGCGGCGATCGAGGAGCTCGGTGGCAAAGCACGCGGGTTCGCCGGATCCGAAGTTTTCCGGTGCCGGAAATTTTCGCCTAACGACAAGGACGGGAACCCAATCGATCTCGGGTTCGTCGGCGAAGTTTGCGAAGTGAATGTGGAACCGTTGCGCGAATGCATCCGGCGCAGCATCACGCCGGTGATCAGCCCCACCGCGCGCGGCGAGGACGGCCTCATTTATAATTGTAACGCCGATATCGCCGCGGCGCGGACCGCGATCGCGCTCAAGGCGCGCCGGCTTGTTTTCATGAGTGACGTCCCGGGGTTGCTCCGCGAGCCGGGCGACCCAGATTCTCTGATGAGCCATTTGAGCGCGAGCGAAGTGCCGGAGTTGAAAGCGACCGGCGTCGTGGGCGAGGGGATGATTCCGAAAGTGGACAGCGCCGTGGCGGCGGTCCAGAGCGGCGTCGAGAAAGTGCAGTTCGTCGATGGCCGCGTGCCGCATTCGGTGTTGCTCGAAATTTTCACCGACGCGGGCGTTGGAACGGAGGTGGTCCTGTGAAGATCGAGATGGCGGGGGAGATGAAGACGGTGAAGGCGGATCGGCTCAGCGAGATCCGGAAGCTCTTTCAACGCAATGTCGTTCCGACCTATGCGCGGTTCGATCTGGCGCTGGATCACGGCGAGGGCAGTTACGTTTTCGATGTCGCCGGAAAACGCTATCTCGATCTTGGCGGCGGCATCGCCGTTTGCGCGCTCGGTCACGCGAATCCGGAAATCACCGACGCGCTCCTCGAGCAATCGCGAAAGCTGCTCCACGTCTCGAATCTTTATTTCACCAAGCCGCAGGCGCAGCTCGCGGAAGCACTCGTTAGGCTGATCGGGCCCGGCCGCTGTTTTTTTTGCAACAGCGGCGCGGAAGCGAACGAGGGGCTTTACAAGCTCGCTCGAAAATTTGGGCACGACGAAGGCCGCTATGAAGTCTTGACGACCGACGGCTCGTTTCATGGCCGGACGCTGGCGGGGATCGCGGCGACCGGACAGGAAAAGGTGAAGAAGGGTTTCGAGCCGATGATGGACGGCTTTCGCCAGGTGCCGTTCAACGATCTCGACGCTATGCGCGCCGCGATCACGCCGCAAACCGCGGCGATCCTGGTTGAATCGATCCAGGGCGAAAGTGGTATCACCGTCGCGACGCCGGAATATCTTCTCGGGCTGCGGAAACTTTGCGACGAGCGCCGACTCTTGCTGCTCCTGGATGAAGTGCAGGCCGGGCATTTTCGCACCGGCCGTTTTCATGGCTGGCAGCGAGTCCTGGAGAATGTTAGCGATCCTCGTTCCCAAGTTGCACTTGGGAACGGAGCCGCCGAATTCTTACCGGATGCCGTCTCGATGGCGAAATCACTCGGCGGCGGATTTCCGATCGGCGCGTTCTGGGTGCGCGAGCCCTACGCCGATCTGCTTGCGGCCGGCACGCACGCCACGACCTTCGGCGGCAATCCGCTTGGGTGCGCCGTGGCCTTGAAGGTCCTCGAGATTATCGAGCGCGATCAGCTCGCCGATAATGCGCGCGAGATCGGCCGGTTCATCAACGGCGAGCTGCAAAGATTGATCCGCAAATTTCCTGCGGTGCTGAAGGAAGCGCGCGGTTTCGGTTTGATGATCGGGTTGGAATTTCGAGCCGATGCACCGGCTTTCGGCGGCAGCGAAAAACCTCCGGCCCTTCAGGTGGTGGAGCGGTTGCACGCTGCCGGTGTCCTGACGATTCCGGCCGGGACTTCCGTCATCCGACTCTTGCCAGCTCTGAATCTGACTCGCCCAGAAGCGATGGAGGGATTGCGCGCGATCGAGGCTGTTGTCGCAGAGTTGGCGACCTGACCATGAAAAATCTTCTCAGCATCGAACAGCTAACGCGGGCGGAGATGGACGACATCTTCCGCGTCGCCGCGCTGCAAAAACAGAACCGCGGGAAGCACACAGAGTTTCCGCTGCGGGGCCAAAGCTGGGGCCTCATTTTTTCCAAGCCGTCCACCCGCACGCGCGTTTCGTTCGAGGTCGGCGTGCGCGAGCTGGGAGGCGAAACGATTTTCCTGAACCCGAACGACATTCAGCTCGGCCGCGGCGAGCTGATCAAAGACACGGCGCGTGTTTTGGGGCGCATGATTCACGGCGCGATCATCCGCACCTTTGCCCAGGCCGACATCGAAGAATTCGCCGATTTCTCCGGCCTGCCGACGATCAATGCGCTGACTGACGACGAACATCCCTGCCAGATCCTGGCGGACATTTTTACCTTCCAGGAAAAACGAGAAAACATTGAAGGCAAGATCGTGACGTTCGTCGGCGATGCCGCTTCGAACACGGCGCGCTCGTGGATGTTCGCGGCCGGGAAGATGAACTTCGAATTGCGCCTCGCGGCGCCGGCGAAATACCAACCCAGCGCGGAATGGTTGAAGCGCGCCGGCGGCAACGTCGTTTGCAATCCGAACCTGCAGGAAGCTGCGCGGGGCGCCGACGTCCTCTACACCGACATCTGGGTCTCGATGGGAAAGGAAGGCGAAGAAGCCCGGCGTGAAGCGGAATTGGGACCGTATTGGATCAATCGAGATCTGGTGAAGCTGGCGAAGCCGGAAGCGCTGGTCATGCATTGCCTGCCCGCGCACCGTGGCCAGGAAATAGATGACGCGACGCTCGAAGCTCACGCGCAAACGATCTTCGATCAGTCAGAGAATCGTCTGCATGTGCAGAAAGCGGTGCTGCTGGCGGTGGTGGGTTCATAGCGCCGTCTCACGCGTCTCATAGAGATGCGGCTACAGCATGACCTCAAAATAGAACGCGGAGAGCGGCGGCATCTCCGCGATGGGAATCCCGGGATTTCCTGCTTCTGCAATCGTCACACGGATCTCGAGCGGTTTCTCGGTGAGCCATTCGATCAGCTTCAGTCTGGTATCGGATGATTCGCTTTTTAGGTCGAGAAACTGAAGCGCGCTTTCCGGGATGAGGATGCGAACATCGCGCAACGCTGTTTCCGGATGCAGGTTCGCGACGACGAGGAAACGCTGGCAGGTCAGCGGATCGTAGCGAAGAAAAGCGTAAGTCCAGTGGCCGCTGGCTTGTTCGCCGGGAAGCCGGCCGAAGCGTTCGTTGTCGCGGTTGGCCGGATTGAGCGGGAAGAATTTGCCGTCTCGATAGGCCGGTTCGCCGACGAGATTGATGAGGCGGCCATAGAAGGACCGTAAACTTTTCTGCTCGGGTGAAAGGCGGGCGCCGTCGTAGTTGTGATCGTTCACCCATTTAACGAACTCCGGCATCGACCAGTAATCGAAGATGCTCGTGCGCGCATCGTCGCCGCCGAAACCTTCCGCGCCGGCGCCGGGCTCACCGAGTTCCTGGCCGTTGTAAAGCATGATCGCGCCGCGCGACATTCCGTAGAGAATCGCCGCCACCGGCCGGCCGACATTCATGCCCACGCCGCCCCATTCCCCGCGCGCCGCCAGGCGAACTTCATCGTGGTTCTCCGCGTAGCGGACAGAATTGTGGCAGATGAAATCGTCCGCGATCTCGCGATCGATATCGTTGGCCCAGCCGGAGCCGTCGTAGATCCGTTTCAAGGCGCGATACGCCGGCGCATCGTAGACCGCGTTGAATCCGGCGTTCAACAAATCGAAGAGCACATTCCCGTGTCCCCCATTAAGCTGCGAGACGACCGGATCGCTCCCGGGCACTTTCGCCGGATCGTCATTGTAAGCCTCGCCCATGAAGAACACGTCCGGCTGCCTCCGGCGCGCTTGCGCGATCGTCCACGACCACATCTCCGGCGGGACCATGTGCGCCATGTCGCAGCGGAAGCCATCCACGCCGAGCGCCTGCCAATGCTCGATGACCTGGTCGACTTTATTCCAGGTATCAGGGATCGCTTTGTCGGGCGACCAGGCGTTGGGATATTCGCGGACTGATTTCGAGGGATCGGTGAAATCGAAGCCATAATTGAGCTTCACGGTCTCGTACCAATCGTTGAGCTGCGGCGTCCAACTCACCACGTTATTTCCCGTGACGCGCCCGAAGGTTTTTTCGCCCTCGAAAACTCCGTCGCATTTCGCGCCGGGCAACTGGCAGGTTGGGCTCATGGCCACGCCGTCACGAACTGTCGGCAACCGGAGCGGCGGGCCGTTCCCGTCCGGCGTAAGATAGAAAAAATTATTGTGCGGATGGAAAAACTTGGTGATGTCGTCGCCTCCTCCACCGAAGCCGCAACTGCCAAAATTGCAGTCCGGTTTCACGCACGAATCGTAGCTGCGCGCGACGTGATTCGGCACGAGATCGATGATCGCTTTCAGTCCGTGGGCGTGAAGCCGTTTGATGAGCTGCGCAAATTCCTTCAGCCGTTCCGCCGGCTTCTCCGCGTAGTCCGGGCAAACGTCGAAGTAATCTTTGATCGCGTAAGGACTGCCCGCGAGTCCCTTCAACAGATCGGTGTCATCGGCCGGCTGACCGAATTCGGAGTAATCGGTGGCGGTCGCCTGCTGCAAAACACCGGTAAGCCAGATATGGGTGAAACCCATCTGCCGGATTGCGCCCAGCGCTGCGTCGTTGATATCTGCGAACTGGCCCACCCCATTCTCCGCGAGGGTCCCGTTGCGCTTGCGGGTCTCGTTCATGTTCCCGAATAGCCTGACGAACAGTTGATAGATTCGAGTCCTGGTTTCTCCCACATCGTGGCGTCGGCGCAAAGTCACTGAACCAGCCCGCTCCGATTCCAGCCGCAGTTCGTGGTGATGCGGGATAAATTTATCGCCGATCCCCGCATCGACCGTCCGATCTGAGCAACCCCAGAACCAACCCCAGCCGTGGTTCGCGTTCGGATCTTTCGCGTAGATGACGAAGTCAACGGCGCGAGCATTGCCCGCGACGGGACGAGGAATGCGAAAGTGAATTTCGCCATTGAGTTCGATTACGTCGAGGGCCTGGGTTAATTCTCGTTCTTTCCAGCGCCGCCCCTCCCATCTCCTGAGGAACGAAAAGATCTGACCGTTTCTGATTTCCGTGGAGAAAAGGAGATCGGCCTGGAAAGGTAGAAAGACGGTCGATCCTTCCGCGCCCGGCGCGAAGGGCAGGACGGCGGCGCCGATCTCCCGCTCAGTTCCCAGGACGAGAAAAATATTTTGCGGGTGCTCGAACGGCCCGGGCGGACGATAACTGAAAAAGATCTCGTCCGCCGTTGCGGCGACGGCGATCAAGACATCGTCGGAGCCGGAAATTGTGTGCTGGCGCAAACCAGTCGGCGGCATGGCCCGTTATTGCAGGAGAGAAGACGAGAAAAAGGAAGATTGAAATGCTCGGGGGGGGACTTGAACCCCCATGCCTTGCGGCATACGCCCCTCAAACGTACGTGTCTGCCATTTCACCACCCGAGCGTGTGGAGAGTGAAGGCTGGAATGTTCAACGGAGGGAGCTTTCTGGCAAGTGCTTCTCGCGTTTTGTAAGATTGGAGGGCCGAGCTCGTCCGACGCCGGGGTTTTTACAATCTAACGGTCATTTAAGGGCAAGCTTGTAGACTTCGATCAGCCCGTTGCCGGTGCCGCCGTCAGCGCCTTTCAAGACGGCTGTGTAATTGCCTGGCGGAACGGAAATGAGAATGGCGGATTCCAGGCTGTTCGTCGGTGCCAGGCCCGTGTTTTGCAACGCAACTTCCTGGGTGTCGCGCCAGTCGTTGTTGGCCTGGATCAAAGCGCCGTTGCCGTCGTGTAACTCGAGCAAGGGATCCGCCAGGACATCGGGAACGCCGAAATTACTCAGGGATGGTCCGATCCCGCGCAGGACCAATTGTGACCGGAGGTCGCCGGTAATGATCAAGCCGCCTATCATGACGTTCTCATCGGTCAGGACGAAGCCGCGGGTGGAAATGTTAACCACCTTGGCAGCGCCATCGGCGTCGAGATCGTAAACTTCCACCAGGCCGATACCGGTTAAACCGCCTTTGCCGCGCAAGACCGCGGTGTAACTGCCCGGCGGGACCGAGAGCAGAAGAGCCGACTCATTAGGGTTTAGAGGTGCCAGCCCGCTGGTCATAACTTCTGCGGCATTTGGATTCTGCGGCCAATTATCATTGGACGCGATCAGACCGCCGCCGCTCGCGTTCAGTTCCAGCGTCGGATCTGAGAGTGGATCCGCGATTCCGAAGGTAACGAGCGAAGGGCCGATGCCGCGAAGGAGGATGCGCTTGTTTGCAGTGCCCTCGATGATGAAACCGGCGATGAGCACGTTGTCGCCGGCTTCGACCCGCATGCGGGTAGAAATGTTAGCAAGATGCGAATCAGTTCTAGGTGTCGCAGTCGGAGTCGCGGTTGCGGTCGCCGCCGGTGTGGCAGTGGCTGTCGGAGTCGCGGTAGCGGTGGCGGTTGGAGTTGCAGTTGGAGTGGCCGTGGACGCCGGTGTAGCTGTAGCTGTAGGTGTAGCTGTTGGTGTTGCCGTAGGCGTCGCAATAGGAGTAGCTGTCGGAGTAGCGGTGGGTGTTGGGGTAGGTGTGGGCGTCGGTATTCTGCAAGGATGCAGCCATCTGGCGGCATTCACGATTACCCTGCCCCAATCTCCGCTGTGATTGTCGTTGCCGAGATACGCGGTGATACCCACCGTGGTGTGGCCAAGGCTCACCGCCCGGTAGGCCACCAATGCCTCACCAGCCGCAGTCGAAGGTGCCGTCGCCACTTTCGTCGCACCGGCAGGAAGCGACCCCGCCAACATGGAATTGAACTGGAGCGTGGTCACGCCCGCCATCAACGGGTGTCGGTGGGCCGGGTCATCAATGGAGCCATCGAATGGACCGGTACGCTCGATCTTCGAGTAGTTGTAGGGGCTGTAGTTTCCGGTCAGCCATCGGCCGCTCAGCCCGAGGACGCTACCCGGACCGTCATAGCCATAGGCACCCTCGACGACCACGCCGCCACGATCGACGTAATCGGCCAGGTTATCTCCAAGTGTAGTAGGGTTACCAAATTGCCCAGCGTTCACCACCACCACGATGTCGTATTGTTGGAGTTGCTCCAAAGTGGGCGGGAGAGCCACCGCACTGAACAAACCCACCGAGGCAACGTCTGGGTCGGCAGTTATCTCATCGCGTAGCGCAAACGGCGGCACCCCGCTGGGATCAACATAGATGATCCCCACGCGGAAGTTACATCGCGGCGGGGTAGGGATGGGAGCAGGCGCCGGCGGGACGGCAAACCCCCTAACGAGTATGATTTTGTTGTCCGTGCCGAACGTGCTGAACAGGGAGTCTCCCGTTACCGGATCGACGGCGGCGCCCACGGCGCCGGGAAGGCCAGTAATAAAATCTTGGCTCTGCGCAATGATCGGATCGCCGTTGGCGTCCAAGGGCGCCGTGACAATTCTTTCAGTTACGTACTTCGCGATAAGCGCACTGTTAGGAGGAAATTCCGGGGAACCGGGCGGCACAAAAGCTATGCCTTCAGCGTCCCCAATGTTCGTGCGCAGGCTTGCTGAATTAATGCTGAATGTGCCGTTGCTATCGGGACTGAAATCGACGTCATACCAGTCACCACCGGGGAAGGAGCCCAGCTTCATCCTTCCCGCCCCAGGAAAGCCTTGCGGCACGAAGGCGAGCGATCCGACGGATGAGGTCACACCAAAAGGGCTGAGATTGGTGAGTTTACTCGGGGTGACGCTGCCAAGCTTGGTTTGCTCGAGCTGATTAGCAGGGAAGCGAGTTACGAAAAGAACATTCTCCGGCCCAAAGGCCACGCCGGCATCGTTGTATTGACCAATTCTCGATGATGAGGTCGGATATAACTTTGCCGGGCCGGAAAATCCAGTGATGTGCCCACCTGGGCCGCGAATAACTCCGATTTGGTAAATGCGGCCAGTCGAGTCATTGGCGCCTCCTCCGATAAGAAGCGTATTCGTATCGTTATACTTGAAGGTAAGACCGCCGTAAGGCGTCTGGACTCCAGGCACTGAGCCCAGGCTGACACATGAGTAGTGATCGGCAAACGGGTCGACTATTAGCACCCCAGGCGCCCCGATGCATTGTCCCAGGGTCGCGTTTCCGTTCGCCTGATTATCTCCCGGAGTTGCCCACACGGGCAGGGAGCAAATGATAGCCGCAGATGCGAAAAGCAAAGCTGCCGTGACTCTGCTATATTTTCGCTTCATGGAAATCGGCAATGGGCCAAGCAGGGTTTGTTTCATACATGTTTCCGTTCAGTTTTCGGGATAATGATTTCCTTCCTAATTACAAACGGGTTCCGGAGACGGTGCTGCAGGAAATCGTGCTTTTTTCGCGCCGCTTGGCATTCTCGCGCAGGGTTGTTAGAATCTTCGGGTGCAGAATTTGCCGGGAACCGTTTACGGCCAGACTGATCCCTTCGCCGCCACGCACTGGAGCGTGATTGTCGCGGCGGGAAAAACTCAGGCCGATCCGGAGAGCGCGAGGGCTGCCCTGGCCCAGCTTTGCCAGACCTACTGGCCGCCGCTCTATACCTACGTCCGCGGTCGGGGCTATTCCGTGCACGACGCCCAGGATCTGACGCAGGGTTTTTTTGCCTATTTGATTGAACACAAAATCCATCTGCGCGCGGATCGACAGATGGGAAAATTCCGTTCATTCCTGCTCGCTTCGCTCAAGCATTTCCTCTCCCACGCGCGCGAGCGCGAGCAGACGCTCAAACGAGGAGGTGGGCGCGAATTTATTCCCTTCGACGAAGCACGAGCCGAAGAGGCGGAATCACTTTTTCAGACGCACAGTTCTTCCGGCAGCAGCGCCCTCCCGGAAGAGAGGCTCTTTGAAAGGACCTGGGCTGAGACGCTGGTTGAGACAGCGCTGGGCCGGCTGGCGGCAGCCTACAAAGCCGAAGGGAAAGAGAACCTGTTCGAGAGTTTTCAAACTTTCGTCGCCGTGGGCGCCGATCCATTGCCGACTTATTCCGAATTGGCGACCCGACTGGCGGTGGCGGAATCAACGATCCGCAGTCATGTCACGCGTCTGCGGGGGCGTTATCGCGAGATGCTTCGAGCCGAGGTGCGACGGACGGTAGACACGGAATCAGAAGTGGATGAAGAGCTGCGCGAACTGTTGCGCGTTCTGATAGGGAACTAGCGCGTCCGCCGCTATGGGACCAGCATCGACCAGGGTTTGTTCGGTCTGCGGAGAACCGTTGGGCGCGAAAGATGTATGTCTTGCTTGTCTGCTGCGCGCCGGCTTGGATGAGGCTGAGCAACCAAGTGCGCCCGAAGCTGCCGCGCTTTTCGACGATTTCGAGATCGCGCGGCGGGAGGACGGTTCGTTGTGGGAATTGGGACGCGGCGCCATGGGTGTGACTTATCGCGCCACCGAAAAGACCTTGCATCGCGGCGTAGCTTTAAAGGTCATCGAGTTACATGGTTCGGAGACCGTGCGTGAACGCTTTTTGCGGGAAGCGCGCGCGGCCGCAGCTTTGCGGCATCCCAATGTCGCAGGCGTATATCGTTTCGGCGCCCTGGCCAACGCCGATCGCTGCTATTGCGCGATGGAGCTGGTTGAGGGTGAAACTCTCGATGCTTTGGTGCGGCGGGACGGGCCCCTGAAATTCGAGACAGCCCTGGAAATCGCGATCCAGATAACGCGAGCCCTGATAGCGGCGGCCGACCGCGATCTGGTTCATCGCGACCTGAAACCGGGCAATATCATGCTGACGTCCAGCGAGAACTCGCCGGCGAAAATAGAAGTAAAGGTGATTGACTTCGGGCTAGCCAAAGCGGCCAGTAATGTCGCCGGAGAAATGGAGCTGACTCATGGCGAATTTGTCGGTACCCCTGCGTTCGCCAGCCCCGAACAGTTCACAGGCGGCGCGATCGATGCGCGCACCGACATTTACGCGCTCGGTGTTACGCTTTGGTTCGCTCTCAGCGGCCGGCTTCCATTTGTTGGTCGCACGATCGAAGAGATTCGCCGGCGCCAGAGTGAGGAGAAGTTACCGCTGGAGCAACTGACAGGAGTGCCCCGGTGCGTGATTGACTTACTCCGGTCATGCCTGGCGACCGATCCTTCGGAACGGCCTACTTCAGCGCGAGTGCTAATTAAAGAGTTGGAGTCATGCAAGACTGTGTCAGTAACACGCCGACGCAAGGGTAAGCTCGCGGTGTTGGCTGGCATCGCCGTGGTCACCCTCGGTCTCGCTGCTTTGATGTTCTGGCGTAACCGGCAACACAATCTTGCCGTCCCGACCGCCGTCCCGGAAAAAAGCATCGCCGTCCTCCCGTTTGAAAATCTGAGCGATGACAAAGCAAACGCCTATTTCGCTGACGGTATTCAGGACGAAATTCTGACCCGCTTATCTAAGATTGGCGATTTGAAGGTGATTTCGCGCACCTCGACGCAGCATTATAAAAGTGCGCCCCGAAATTTAGCTGAAATCGCGAGACAGCTCGGCGTTTCCACCATCCTCGAAGGCAGCGTGCAAAAGGTTGGCGACAAAGTTCGGATAAACGTGCAATTGATCAAAGCTACAAATGATTTCCATCTTTGGGCGGAAACCTTTGATCGCAAGCTCACCGACATCTTCTCCGTCGAAAGTGAGGTAGCCAAGGCCATTGCCGATCGATTGCAGGCGAAATTTACCGGCGAGGAAAAGCAAAGCGCCGCAAAAAGGCCGACCGATAGCACCGAAGCGTACGATGCCTATCTGCGCGGACTAGCCTATAGCCTGAAAACGGCTAACAACACCGCCAATCTTCTCAAGGCGCAGAAATACCTCAGGGAAGCCGTGCGTTTGGATCCAAAGTTCGCGCTTGCCTGGGCACTTCTGTCCTACGTCGAGGCGGTCGGGTATCGCACTGAGTTTCTTCAACCGACGGATGCGCTCCGAGAAGAGTCGCGGCAGGCAGCGGAAACTGCTCTAGTTCTCCAGCCGAATTTGGGCGAAGCGGTCCTGGCCAAAGGGTTTTATCATTATTCCTGCCTGAGGGATTACGAGACGGCTTTGCGTTACTTTGAGCAAGCACGCGCGCTGCTGCCCAATAGCAGCCGGATCCCGGAGTCGCTGGCCTATGTTACGCGGAAGCAAGGCCAATGGGACGGAAGCGAGGCCTACTTCAACGAAGCAGAACGACTGGATCCGCGGAACGTTGCCCTGCTTACCCAGCACGCTCTTTCCTACAAGGACCGTCGTCAGTTCCCGGAAGCGTCGAGGAAGCTTGAACAGATTCTTAATATTGCGCCGGATGACGTCGATACCATCGTGGAGAAAGCGGTCATCGCACAGGCTGAAGGTGACCTTCCGCGGGCCTCGGCGCTCCTGGCTCCGCTTCATCTTCAGGCTGACAACCCCAATGCGTTGGAAACACAAATCTACCAGGTCATCCTGGAGCGCCACTCCGAACCCATCGTTCCGGTTTTACGAGGTATGCTTGCCAAGCCCGACCCGGCTTTGGGTTTTACCAACGGCGAACTACGCTTTTGGTTAGGCTGGGCCCAGGAGATCTCCGGCGACCATACCGGCGCCCACGAAACTTGGTTGCAGGCGCGTCGGGAGTTAGAGTCGTTCCTCGGCGAACATCCGAAGGATTATATTTTGCTCGGCCATCTCGCGCTGACCGATGCAGCCCTTGGTGACAAAGCTGCCGCGATAGCTCTCGCTGAGCAGGCGATGGCTGCCCTTCCGATTGAGAAAGACGCGGTGAGCGGTCCGAAGCCGGTCGAAATCCTTGCTCGCGTGGCAGCGCAGCTCGGAGAAGCCGATCGCGCGATTGCCGTTCTTCAAAAGCTTATGACGACGCCGTACTCGGGACCGCTTGGTCCAGGTGCACCGCTGACTCCAGCATTGCTTCGACTCGATCCCATGTTCGACGCGCTCCGGGGCGATCCGCGCTTCCAGGAACTTTGCAAAGATAGACAGCCGTGATCCCCCGCAACTTTCTCACCGAGCTCACCGCCTGAGGATGGAGGATAGAGGATTGAGAATAGCCGTGTAATCTTTGCCGCGATGGCGGACGAAGACTGGATCAAGCTTGATCTCCACATTCATACGCTCGACGATCCGAAAGACGCGCTCGACTATTCCGCGCATGAGTTGCTCGAGCGCGCACGAACGCTTGGGTTTCGGGTGCTGGCGATCACGCTGCACGATGCCGTCTTCGACCGTGAGGAAGTCTTCGCCGATGCCGCGAGCATGGGAATTCTGCTCATCCCGGCGGCGGAAATGCGCCTCGAGGGCGCGGACGTTATTCTGCTGAACGTCGCGCCGGACGAGATCGAGTCACTCCGCACCTTGGACGACCTGGCCGCGCTCCGGGCGCGGCGAGGGCCGTCATTGTTTACGATCGCTCCGCACCCCTTCTACGTTCTCGGCGGTTCGATCGGGGAAAAACTGGTGGAGCGAATCGATTGTTTCGACGCGATCGAACTCTGCCATTTCTGGGGCCGCTTTTTCAATCCGAACCGGCGCGCGGTGGAAATTGCCGAGCGCTTTGGCAAGCCGCTCATCGCCACCTCGGACGCGCATCGGCTCCATGCCTTCGGCTCGAATTACGCCAGCATCCCGGGCCTCGCGGAATTGACGGTGGAAAATGTGATCGGCGCTCTCCGAAGCGGGCCACTTCGCCTAACGAACCCGCCCTGCTCGTTCATCGACCTGATGAGCACGATTTATTTCGTGTTCGTGGCGCACCCGTGGCGGCGCCGAAAGCGAGAATGGAGAATAGAGAATGGAGGATAGAAAAAGCCCAAAGCCATTCTCTATCCTCAATTCTCCATCCTCGCTCCTTTTGCTTCTTCCTCTATTCTCGCTTCCCCGCTTGAGTCCAAGCAACAAACCTGACAAGAGTTAATCCCGACATGAAAAAAATCGCGTTTGTTTTGCTCATCGGTGCGCTTGCCTTCGGCGGCTGCGATCTCTTCAAGTCCAAAAAAGCGGCGAAGAAACCTGCGGTGCGGACCAAAGCGGAGCTGCGCGAGGAAAACAACGATGTGGATTTCCAGGCATTCGTGGGCCGGCTCAAGAAAGCGGTCGCCGCGCATGACGTGAATGCAATCGCCTCGATGATGACCGAAGATTTCGCCTATGTCCTCGGCAAGACGACCGCGGAAGATCGCAAGGGGGAAGGCGTTTTTAAGTACTGGGATGAAAACAATCTCTGGCCGGAGCTGGAAGGAATCATGACCGAGCGTTTCGTGAAGAAGGACGACTTCTGGGTCGCCCCGCCGCAGTTCGCCGATCCGACCCTGAATTACGACGGCTACCGCGTCGGAATCCGGCGGGTCAAAGGAAGCTGGAAGTTCGTCTATTTCGTGAATGGATGACGTCGAAGCGAGGATAGAGGATGGAGGATTGAGGATAGATTTTTGAAACAGCCGCCATCCTCCATTTTCCATCCTCCATCCTCGCTCCCATTCCTCGGCCTTCCCCATCGCCCGCCGTTTGTTTTCGTGCGGGAATTAATCAATTGCGAGCCTGGGCGATCCGTTGAAGCTCGCACGGTTTTCGACGCGAATGATCCGATGTTCTCCGGACATTTCCCCGGCAATCCGATCGTCCCCGGCGTGATCCTGACCGAGGCGCTGGCCCAGGCCGCGGGGATCGCGGCGGCTTCGGGTTATCCGGAAACAGCGCGGCCGCTCTTCCTGCTTTCGGCCATCCGGACAATGAAATTTCTTCAAGCTGTCGGGCCCGGAGATCAAATCGATCTGCACGCGGAGAAGATCGCCGGGACCGAGACGCTCTTGCAATTCAAGGTCAGCGCAAGCGTGAACGGCGCGGTGGCGGCGGAAGGCCAGCTTGTCCTCAGCATCGCCGCGGACTTTGCGCGCGCGCCGGAATAGCGCATCATTCCGGAGCCCAGGCATGCTACCAAATCCCACATCTGAAGGCCGGTTCGCTATCGTCATTCCGGCGTGTGACGAGGAGGAGTGCATTGGGCTCGTGCTCGAAGAGCTTTTGGCGATGATCGACCCGGAGAAATTCGTCGTCGCGGTCGGCGTCAACGGCTCATCGGACCGAACGGCAACGATCGCGCGGGAACACGGCGCCCTGGTGGCGGAAACGCGCCGGCGTGGATACGGTTACGGTTGCCAGGCCGCGATCGATCTCGTCACCGCCTCCGTTCCGCAAGTGCGGGCCTATGTTTTCCTCGCGGGCGATGGCGCGAGCGATCCGCGCGACGTTCGCACCCTCGTGGAAGCATACGAGCAGGGATTTACCTTTGTGCTCGGAGCGCGCACCGGCCAATTGCGCAACTGGAGCACGATGCGCGTCTCGCACGTGATCGCGAATTTCCTGGTGGCCCTTTGGTGCGGCGTGCTGGCAGGCCGGTGGTTCAAAGACCTGGCGCCGGTGCGGTTGATCGACCGCGAATTGTTTGAAACGATCGCGCCGCGCGAGATGACTTACGGCTGGACGATCGAACCGCAGATCGCGGCGGCAAGACTCGGAGCGCCGATCTGTGAGGTCGCAGCGAGCGAACGTCCGCGGCTGGCCGGGAAGCAGAAAGTGTCCGGGGTGACCTGGCGGCGGACGTTCGCGATCGGCTGTCGCATTCTGGCGGCGGGCTGGCGGGCGCGCCTGCGCTTCGGCCCGCTGGCGGCCGTCGAGCCCAGCCTGCCGCAGAAGCCGCTCGTCGCGCAACCGCAGCGCGGAATGTGACCCTGCCGATCTGGGCCCGCGGGTTTTTGGGCGCGGTTTTCTTTCTCGTTTCGAGCTGTTCCTTTTTTTCCCGGCAGCCTCCCTTACCGCGCCACGCCGCAATCGAGCCGACCGGCAGCGGCGAAAAATTCGCCAGGCTCATCGAGGGCGCGGACATCATTTATTTTCCCAGCGAATCCGTGGCGCTCGATTCGCGCTCGGAAGCTGCGTGGAAATTACTCGAGGCCGTGCGACGCAGCGCTCCTTCGTTTGCGCTCGGCTGGGACCTGGCAAGCAACGATGCCGAGCATCGCGAATTTCTGGCGGAGGCCGGCAGGTCGGGCGCTGAGATTCTGTCGTTGCGCCCGCCGGCGCAGATGATCGTGGATGAGGCGTTGCGCGGATTCGACCCGCCCCCGGGCGACTTCGAGAGATTTGGGAGAAAATTCTCGCCGCGCGAATTCAGCGAAGCCCGGGTACGCGGCGCGTATGAAACCGCGTTGCTGGCCGAGCAATACGCGGCCGCGAAAATCGCCGGGCGCTTTCGAGAGCATCGCGGGGAAAAAATCGTCGTCTTCCTTCGCCGCGATCGTCTCGGCCGCGATCACGGCGTTCCTTACTTTGTTGCCCAAAAAACAAAAGCGCGGCAGTTGATCCTCAATCCGCGACGCCATCCCGAACCCGGACCGGGGCTACTGACGCGGAATTGAGGGCGGTGGTGTGGGTATCAACTGATTTCGCGGCGTTTCCAGATCATAGATCGCGCCCCACTCGCCTGACGCGACGAGCGTCGCTTCCCGTTCCCACGGGCGCTTGCTCGCGGCGTAGTTCTGCTTTTCGTTGCGGCCCCAGAACAAATAGCGGGCGTGGAAGGAGCGGGCGAGTTCCTTCCAGTTTGGCGCGCCTAGCATCAGCGCCTGCAACTTCTTCTCCGTGTCCGCGAAATCGAATCCCTGGGTCCAAAGATGGCCCGGATAACCGAGGACCATTTTTCTTCCTTGGAGCAGGATAGGGTGACCCCAGATCGGGTGACCGGCGAAACGCGCGTCCGCCGGCAGTTTCTTAACAATCACTCCAACGCTATCCAGCTCGTAACGATCGGCTATGCCGTAGCCGGTTTCACTATCCTTTTTGGGGGCCAGTCCGCCAAACAGGGTGATAAGACCGGAAGTGAAGAGCGCCACGCAAACCACGGCCCGCAGAGGAACAGGCCAATGCACGATCAAGTCGGTCCAAAGAAACGGAAGGACAAGGAGGTAAGCCCAGGCGATGATCTTGATGTTGTCCCATTCCCAGGGAGCGAGCTTCACGAAGTAGCCAAGCAGGAAAATAGCGATGGCCGAAAGGAGGAATACCAGGCTAGCCGGCATCGTCGCGCTGGGAGCGCGATACTGTTTCCAAGCCCATCGTCCAGTCACAGCTATCGCGAAAGGCAGGGATAGGATAAACAACCAGCCGACCAACCGGAGACCGGTGCTGCCGCTCTCCCATATTCGTAGCTTGACCAGGTAGGCGAGAAGGAGAACCGGGATCGCCGGGACAAGGAACGCGCGACCTGCCGGCAGTTTGAAGTCGGGCGAGGAAAACATTTTCCAGAAGGCGAGGCCTGTAATTCCGATGAAGAAGAGGATCAGCGGAACCCAGAAGCCGAAATTGATCAGCCAAAAGGCCAGGTAGTTAAGCGGCTCGAATGGCAGAAACGACATTTTCATATCGCCCGGAACACCCTGGACCCAGCCCGGCTGCCATTTTATGAATGAGCCGGCGTGAAAGTAATCGGTAGTAATCCAGACGCAGAAGGTGGCGGGAAGCAGAGCCAGGCCGGCGATTAACATGGTTGTTTTGCCGACGTTGCGATCGCCCAGAACAAAAAGGAAGGCGAGGACGACCGAGAGCGCGATGAAGGTATGCGAATGGTAGAGCGGCATCGTGGCGTAGAGCGATACCTCGAGCCAAAGAGGCAAAGGGGCGCGGCGGGGAGCGGGCAGGGTGGCGGCTCCTTCTTCCTCGGTTGGCGGCGGCTTCACTCGAGCTGGCTCGTCATACTCGGGAAAAAACCGTGCGCGCCATTGATAGAGCAGAAGAAGCGCGGCCGGAAAGGCGTAGAGCAGGCCGCGCTGGGTGACGAACATCGCCAGCGGAATACTTTTCCAGGCAATGTTATTCGCTCCCTGGTAATCGTGGAAGCTCGCCGTTTGCAAGAAACGAAAGATTGACAAGGCAATGCTTTTCAAACTGAGGACACCCTGGTTATCCCGAAAACTGAATGTTTGCAGGATGCGAAATCCCACCACTCCGCCATTAAAGAGAAACGCGGCGATACCGAAAGTTCCCGCCCACCGATAAAGGGCATAGAAGGTGGCGATGGAGGCGATAAGACCAGTCCAGACAAGACCGCGGTTAACGTCGACCCCGAGGCAGGTCAGGAGCGCGTTGAATAAATCGATCCCGGCGGGATACCGCAGTTTACTGAAGGGTTCGATCGGGTTATCCGGCCAGAGAGGCACGCCGCTGGCGAAATGCTTTATATAAGTGAGGTGAAGGGAAAGGTCGCCGAGGTTGTTGACCGATTGGACCTTCACTTCGTTGCCATCGTAGTAAATGAGCCAGGCAAAGGAGCGAACGGCAAAGATGGCGAAACAGGCGGCGAGCACCCAGAACCAGATGGATCCATACCGCCGGCGCGGAGTTTCGTTCGCCAGCGCTCTTCGGGCGCGCTCTTCGCGGCGTTGCTGGCGCTTGGACTTGGTCTCGGGAAGAGCGGGCGGCAGCTTCGGTTTGCGCACTCGCAGCGGAACCTCCGTCGTCGCCTGGTAGGCCAGGAATGCTATCAACAAGCCGGCTACGATGCAGAACGTAGCTATGGGCCGGCTTAATCCGTGGGCCAGGATTCCGGCGACCAGGCTAAGCAGCGTCGAAGCATTCAGAAAAGCGAGCGCAGCCGATAACCACTTCATTTGGATGCTGGCGCCGGGTTATTTCGCGGGCTTGCCCGAAAACTCGGGGACACGCCCCGGAAAGAGTTTGTAGAATACTTTCGTGTTGAAATAGAGCTTGGAAGTATCCTGGTAGGGCCGGATCGTCATCGGCTCCGTATAGTAGGTGTCGTGGAGCTTGGATTCGACTTCCTCAATCTTATCTTCCTGGACGACGAGAAAATCGCCGTCCAGCTTATCCGGCATGTTGTTGTGCTCGTAGTAGCCGACCTTCGTAAAGTCCCCGAGCATCCATGGGAGGGGATAGGTGCTGGTGCGGATCAAATGGCCTACGAGTTGATAGTAGGTTGGATTCGCTTTCGCCAGGCGAAGAAGCGGTTTCGTGAGCTTCCAAACGTCGTTGTAGGTCTGCACGTAAACGTACGGTTCCCATGCGAAAAACTGCCCCACGTTCGCTGGCGCGCTGCGTTCTGACTTCCAATTGAACTCGTTGAACGTACTGCACCGGAAGAAATTCAACGAGACACTGAGTCCGAGCGAGATCGCCAATAGGATTGCGGTCAAGGCGTAGGTGGCGCGGCGAAACTGGTCAGGCATGTTGAGAACCAAGGCTCCGAAAATGAAAAGCAGCGGCCAGACGATGCTGATGATGCACCATGGTGTCTTGTAGGTGACGATGCTATAGGCAAGGAAGGTGCCGACGCCGTAGATCGCCAAATAACGCAGGCTAAGGTTGCGAATCGTCTGGGTAAGGGGTGCAAGGACCAACGCGACAAGGACTGGCTGCTCATATCGCGTAATCAGTTGTAACCAGTAATAGACCGGTTTTTCATGACCTGCGCCCTGGCTGCCCGTCTTGAACCAGGCAGCGAACGTCTTATACAAGCCGGTTACGCCGGGCCAGTTCATGAAGGCGCCGGAATAAAAAAAGATGATGACAGCCAGGCCGGTCCCCGCGACAACGATAAGGTCGAGATAAGTCCAGCTCTGCTTCACGAGTTTCGCATCGGGCGTGGTCGTGATCCTATGCGACATCCACGTAACGAAGCCAGCGATGAGGGCGCAGCCGACATGGATAATGTAGGTCTCCTTCGTCAAAATCATGCCGGCGAGACCCATGCCGGCGCACCACAGATAATTAACGGTCCCCCGTTGCCACAGACCCAGCAGACCCAGGATGAAGAGCAGCGAGAAAAGAAGCAGCCAGACTTCGTGGATCGAGTAGCGGCCATAGAAAACAAACCCGGGCGAGACCGCCATGGCGAGCGCGGCGAGGCGGCTGACATTGCGGCCGACGAACGGCTCGAACTTTAAAGTGAGATGAATCGAGAAGATGCTGGCCAGGACCACGGGCAAACGGATCGCCCAAAGGTTCCGGCCGAGAAGCGTCTGGCAGACCAGGAGAATATAGAAATGAAGCGGGCCGTGGTAATTCGTGGGGTCGTAGCGGTAGAAGCCGCTCTTGACCATCTGGTCCACGAACCAGCCGTTGATCCCTTCGTCGAAGTGGGGCGGCTTGATCCCGAGCAGGAAAAAGCGGAGGAAAGCGCCGAGGCCCACGATGATCCAGGGCGTCCAATCGATTTCCCGCGCGCGCGCGAGCATGTCGTCGACTCGACTCCCGATCGTCGGAGAAATCATTGGCGCGACCTCGGCGGCGCTGCTAGTACCCGCAGCGATGCGCATATTGGTGACCGGTGGCTGTGGCTTCATCGGGAGCAACTTTATTCGGTATATTTTGGAACATTACAAGCCGGCGTCGGTGAGCAATGTCGATGTGCTCACTTATGCCGGAAATCTCGCGAACCTGGACGGAGTCGCGGAGGAACATGGCGAGCGCTACGAATTTTTCAAAGCCGATATCGCCAACGCCGACCAGATGGACGCGCTCATGACCGAGCATCCGTTTTATGCGGTCGTCAATTTCGCCGCCGAATCGCACGTTGATCGCAGCATCAACGATCCCCAGAACTTCATCCACACCAACGTCGTCGGCACCAGCATCCTGCTCGATTGCGCCCGGCGCCACGGCGTCCAGCGTTTCCTCCAGATCTCGACCGACGAAGTTTACGGGTCGTTAGGCGAAACCGGGAAGTTCACCGAGCAATCGCCGCTCGAGCCGAGCTCGCCCTATTCCGCGAGCAAAGCCGGTGCCGACCTCCTCGCGCTCGCCTGTCACAAAACTTTTGGCCAGGAAGTCATCGTCACCCGTTGCTCGAACAACTACGGTCCCTATCAGTTCCCCGAAAAACTGATCCCGCTCATGATCATCAACGCCATGCGCGACGACCCGCTGCCAGTTTACGGCGACGGCATGAACGTGCGCGACTGGATCCACGTCGAAGACCATTGCGCCGGAATCGTCGCCGCGCTCTTCGAAGGCCAACCCGGCGCCGTTTACAATTTCGGCGGCGACAGCGAGATGCCGAATCTCGAAACCGTGAAGGCAATCCTGGGCAAGCTGGGCAAACCCGAGACCCTCATTTCCTACGTCACCGACCGCCTCGGCCACGATCGCCGTTACGCCATCGATTCCTCCTTCGCCGAGCGCGAGCTAAAGTGGAAACGCCTCCACAATTTCAAGGAAGGCCTCGAGTCCACGATCGATTGGTACGCGAACAACCGCTTGTGGTGGGAACCGCTCCTCGAGCGCACCGGACGGCATTGAATCCTCAAACCGAGGAATACTGATCCCTAGGACTGACCCTTCCTTCTCCGCACGTGCGCAATGCAGCTATCCGGAAAGCAACCGATCCTCCCAACTTCAGATTGATTCTTGTTTGCGAGCTTGCGGTTAACGGTTGCACTTCGACTATACGGCGACCACAACCGACGGCGGAATACGTCCCTATGTCCGACACGGAACCCGAACCAGTCTCGTTATTGGCTAAAGGTGGTCGCTCGCCTAGAGAAAGCTTAGCCTCGGCGAGAATGACTGAGAGACTCGAGGGATAAACACTGGGCGTTGGAAGGTTCAGATACTCTGAGCGAAAGCGCTGAGCGGGACGCGCAGTTTCGCTTCGGCGTCGAAGAAGGTAGGGCCCGACGACTGAAAGGCTTCCTGGTCGATCAGGTCGTCCACGATCTGTTCGGCGACCAGTTGCCAGTCGACGGTAACCAGATCGACCTGGACGTCCGGCACGCGCGCGAAAGGCATGCTCACTGGTCCATTGATCAACGCGACTCGCTGCGCTTGCAGCAAATCCGCTACCGCATCCGGACCACGAAAGCAGAACTTCGACACCAGGGCGGAAGAAGAAAAGATGATGCCGCCGGTCTTCTTGCGTTGCAGCTCGCGCACGAAAGCTTCGCTTCGCTGGTTTTGATAGGTTGCCACAGACCAGGGAATCTCCAGTTCGTCGAGGATGCCGTGCAAGGTTTCGTCAAGGGCGGCTGAACGTTGTTCTTTCGACTCGACCACTGTGACTCGATCGGGCTTCTGCGCTTTCCAATCAGTCAGCAAAGTCCGGATGGCCGATTCCCGGCGCACCTGGTAGCGGCAGGGGATATGGCAGTAGGAATCGTTCGCCACGCCGAGGAGACGGATGCCCATGTCGGCCAGGTGCAAGGCGGTGAGGGCCGCTTCTTTACCGGGCTGAAACCAAACAACGGTGTCCACTTCATAAGCCTTGAACCGCTTGCTTAAGGCGTCGCTGCTGGCCTCCCCGGGTTCGAAGAAAGCCGTCGCTGCGGCAAATCCGCGGAGCCTTAGCTCGCGCCGGATCCGAATGAAAAACGTCCGGTAATCCTGGAGCGTGACAAACCGAGAGACCGACGCCGGGAACCCGACAAAGGAGCGAACTTTGAGTTGCCGGTCGAAGTGAAGACCTTGCAGGAGCGTCTTCGATCCGCGGACCCGGCTAAGAAGGCCTTCCTGTTCCAGGACGCGATAAGCTCGCGACACCGTGGAAACCGGGACATGGAAGTGCGCGGCAACGTCTCGCACGGAATGGAACGCGCGCGGTTGCTCTCGCTGGTTCTTGACCGCGACATCCCGCAGGATCGCGGTGAGCGCTTCAGTCTTATGATGCGCCTTGTCGAGCGCGCGCCGGTTGGGCAATGGGGCTAACACCCGCGTGACTTTTTTTCGAGCCATCTCCTGGAAGCTAAGGCCACTCCACAGCAGCCAATTGTGTACTCAAGGTGTACCTAGCTGCTCCCAATCTGTTTGTCTAGCGATGGCTCCGGTTGTGGAGCGACCAACAACGATTGGAAGGCCACCGAGACCGGACTCCGAGTGGTTATCGAAGTAGTCGAAATAACCCCGTTCCCCCGGATATTTCCTGAAAAAACAAAACCGCGGCGAAACTTTCGCTTCGCCGCGGCTCGCAAGATTTCTTTGGGAAAAACCTCTGTTTTGTCCTGGGGGACTTGTCCTTGGGGGACTCTGGGGGATTCCTTTCCGTTTCTTACACGACCATCGCGTTAGCCGGGCCGCCCCAACCGCTCGGGCCGGCGCTGCCGTTCGACTGCGCGCTCACCCAATAGACCTTGCCCGGGGTGAGACCACTGATCGTCGGGGAGCAACTGGCTTTGGAAGTAAAACGACTCTGTTTGTCGTCAAAGCAACTCGTGTCGAGGTGAAAGCTACTCGGTTTTAGGAAAAACCGACTCTGTTTGCAGGCAAAGCAAGTCTGTTTGTGGTCAAAGCGAGCCGCTCTTGCGTCAAAGCAAGTCTGTTCGAGATCAAAGCAAATCGCTCTTAGGAAAAAGCGACTCTGTTTGCAGGCAAACCGACTCTGTTTCAGATCAAAGAAGGTCGCTTTCGAGCCAAACCGAGACGCTTTAACGGTCGCGAAGCAGCGCTCGGGGAAAAGTTCTTGCCAAAGCGATCATCCTTCGGCTTTAACTGCTCTTCGTGAAACTTCGGTTTCCCCTGGATTCGGTTATTGCCGGCCTTTTGCTAGCTGAGGCACTCTCTGCCGCCGCGCAAACGCTTCCCAGCCCGACACCACTTCCGTTCTCGTCGCCTTTGGCGTCAGCCACGATCGCACCGACGCCAACCATCGCGCCAACAGCAACACCGGCTCCTTCCATTCCGCCACCGCCCACGCCGCAGCCAGCGCCAATCGCCGCGTTTCCGGTGCCGCCACCAAATCCCGCGCCGCTGCTCGCGATGCCTGCGCGACGAGCGCCCGCCTCAGCTTCAAACCCTCCGACGCTCGTCCAGGTACAGCAGCTTACGCCCGTTGTCGAAATCTGGCGTCCTGCCGCTCTTACCCCTGAAGTTCCCACGCGCCGGGGCAAGTATCTCATCCCGGTTTTCATTGCTCCAAATGAAGTTCTGACAGTGCGGCTCCAGTTCGGACTTCTGGCTATTGGGAAAACTGTCGTGGTAACCAGAGCTCAGGGAGCGGTGCTTGATCCGCCGCAACAGGTTTTGGTTGTCCAATCTACCGGAGACTGCGCGGTCTCGGTCGCTTTGGCTCAAGGTTTTTCGAGCGGGGCAATCAAATTTTATTGCGAGGGAATCATAACCACCCTGCCCTTGTGGCGTTCCATTCCAGCGCAACAAGTCAGCCCGCAAGGCCGCACCGGACTCAAGCGATGAGAAACCGATTCGCTTGTTTCGCTGTTATTGCCTGCGCGGCTTTTCTCGACTCTTCGTTGCTGGCGCAGGCTCCGGCCCCAACTCCGGATGAAAATCCGACTGGAAACACAGGCGCGCTCAAGGAACAAATCCAGACAGCCGGCAGCTATAGCGCCCACTCGGGTAATGCCACCCGAATCGCAAATGATCTTCATCTGCCGGGGGCATTGGGAGTCTATGGATTGGATTTCACCAGATATTGGAATTCGCTCCATCCCGACTTGGATAATCCAAATGCGGAATGGCCCATGGAATTTGGCGCTTCGGGCTGGTCGCACTCGTGGAGATGGAGTGCGGTCGAGGGTTCGGACATCTGGCAGACGGCCGAGGGCGGCGGTCCCCAAGGCACGCAGTACTGGGAGACCTCCATTACAATTGGTTTCCCCGACGGTCACAGCACCAAGTATAAAATTATTCGCGCTAACCGATCGTACCAGGGTGAATCGCCTGGATGCGCGGGCAGGATCGGCTGGGGCCCACCTTATCTCGATCAATGTGGGGAGAGGAACTGGCCTCCGCCCGGGTGGCTGCAAGATCGGCTCTGCGACATGGCCCAGGATGGCTCCGAGTTCTGGCTGCACCTGGCCGACGGTGGGTCGGTCCACTTCACCGGTGGTCCCGGGGTCTATCAGGCCACCGAAGTATTTGATCCCCACGGGCTCCGAACGGAACTGCAATATGGCGTCGATGGTTACTTGTTGAAAGTTTTGCAGGATGGCGGGCGCTGGCTCGATATAACGTGGGAGTACCGGGAGAATTTCTCCGTCCCCGTCATCACTAAAGTCCAAAGCGGCGGCTACGCCGGCGTCCAGACGGTTACTTATAATTACAACCGTTACCCGGACGTCGTGAATGGCGCGTTCCTGGTTCTTACATCCGTGGATTACCCCCATGATCGAGCGCCGGAACAGCCAAGTCACGCCATTTACACCTATGGCTTCGCCTACTCTGGCGATGACCCCAATGTGGGCCCGCAGGCTCCTTACCCACTGTTGAAAAGCGCGAACGATCCACGCTACCCCGGCGCGATGACAACCATCCGATACGATTATTACGGCGGCACCTGCCCGATCCCCAACGCGCCGCCTGATACACCGCCCCCCGATTATTATTGGCGGTTCTACCCGCAACCGTACGCCATCGCCGCGGAGAAAAGCGGAGACACAGCTATTCCAGTCTCGAGCTTTGCCAACTTTTGTGCCAGCGCCACTCGCCAGGAAACGAACGGCTTTGGCGCTGTCCGCAACTTTTACTTTGGCGGCACGGCGGGCGTGCAAGGAGGCATGGGATACGGTTGCACCGGTTACCAGTTGGCCAAGGTAACCGATTTCTATACCGGCTCGCCCAATAATGTGCCCTTCGAATTCCAGAATTTTCTCTCTGGGGAGCCGCGGCAGGTTTGGGATGGCCGCAACATCCTTACAGACCTAGTTCTTACGCCCGGAGACTATAGCGGGCAGCCTGGCGAAATTCACCATACCGGTTCTGGTGATGGCAGCGCCCATTACTATGATCGCGTTAATGCCGGCGCTTCAGAGGCTCCGGATACAACTCGCATCCACAATCCTTTTAATCACTGGCTCTTTAGCCAGAGGGATGAACGCAATTTGACGACGACCTACGTCCGCGATTCCCGCCGCCGGGTAAAAGATATCATCTATCCCGTCACGGCGGAGCATTTCACTTACAAGGTATATGGTAACGGGGAAACATATAACCAGTTGGCAACCCACACGCTCCCCAGCGGGGCCGTTCAGACCTACGAATACGATGAGACTACTCACCGGCTGATCCGGGAATACAATTCAATAGACGGCTGGGACGCCCGCAAGGAATACACCTATGGCGATCCGCTCCAGCCGGGTCTCTACGACGATCTCGTTCACACCATGACCGATGGCCGCGCCCGCAGTTCGGGAGCTCCATACACCGTCATGATGGAATACAACGGCCGCAACCAGGTGATCGCGGTGCATTATCCACCTACCCCCGGAAGCTCGACGGATCCTCACGTTTCCTATGAGTACGCCGATGGTTACGGAAACTGCACCGCAATCACCAATGAATTGGGGCAACGCAGTGAATACACCTACGATTCCTACCGTCGCTGCATCTCCTACACCGAGCCGCTGAACGCACCGGATTGGGAGGGCGGTTCCACCGTGGCTTCGCGAACGTGGAATTGGATCTACGATCGCTGGATTGATGGAATCGGCCCGCGCGACGCCTCCGCCCACACCAAGAATGAATGGCGCATCCAGATCGAGCCCGCCTTCAACGGCGCCTGCGACCGCCGCATGACCGCCCGCGCCCACGACGTCAATAATCGCCTCGTTATTGAATCAACCGGCTGGATCCAACCCTGCAATCAGCCGATCGGCAATTGGTATTTCGGTCCCGATGGCGAGAACCATTACTTCACCTACAACGAGAACGGCCAGAAGAATAGCTATACCGATCCCCTGGGCCGCGTGACCACCTACGAGTACGATCTGCGCAACCGGCTTTGGAAAACGAACGAGACGGTTAACACAGTCCCGCGCACGACCGAGACGCTCTACGACGTGACCAGCAACAAGACCCTCGTCACTTTTCCGGATAGTCGGACGCAGCAGTGGCGGGATTACGATTCATTCGGCCAAGCCTGGACGTTTATTGACGAACGCAATAACCCGACGAACCTGACTTACATCTGGGGGCCGATGAAGAAGCTCTACACCGTCACCACCCACCGGACCCGGGATGACGGAACGATGGAAGATCAGCCGACGACTTTCAGCTACGACCTCATGGGTAAGCCGATCGACGTTGAATTTCCGGATCACAGCCACGAAACAACGACGTACTATTGCAAAGTCGGCCTCACTTCTTATTTTTGCGACCAGCCGCATAGTTGGACTACACGAAAAGGTCAGCAGAAAATCATGACCTACGATGCGCGGGGCCGCGAGATTTCGCACACTTGGAGTGACGACACGCCGGGCATCACCCGCACCTGGGATGATGCGAATCGCCTGACCGTTATTTCGAATTCCGTGTCGACGGTCGACTTCGGCTACGACTCCGCGGGCCAGCCTTTGTGGGAAGGGAATACCATCGCCGGCTCCGGCAATTACACCCACATCAATTATCTCCGTTATCCCAATGGGTCGGTCTCCTACATGCAATATCCAAACAACCTCTGGGTGCACCACAATTACACGGCCCGCGGGCAGCTCAAAAACGTGCTCGATTGGAATTACGGTTATTGGAAGCCCACGCTAACCTACTATTATCTGTATGACGGGAAGGTAAGCTGGCAGGATTACGTCAACGGCGTGCAGACGAGCTTTCATTACGATGGACGGGGAATGATCGACTGGCTCCATCATCATCGGGTGTCGCCCTACCAGAACCTGGCCTGGCGCGAATATACACGGGACGAGCGGGACCGGATCATTTCGTGGCAGGCGGGCAGCGACAATAGCGTGAACCCGATGCAGGACGGTCGCGGGCACCGGTTCGCCTACGACGCCGAAGGGCAATTGACCGATGCCTGGTATGGCCCCTACGACCCGGCGAACTCGACGGACGGGACGGTACGGGAAGATCATTTCAGCTACGACGCGCTGGGGAACCGGCGCGCGTCGAACTGGCAAGGCTGGGACAGCGCGATCAATTACCTGCGCAAGGACACGGGCTTGAACCAATACCGGAGCTGGCAACCCTACTCGCCGATTATCAATTACGATGACGACTTTGGCCCGCCGTGGGGGAGCCCGGGCGCGGCCAATGGAGTGGTAATGCAGGACGGCAATATCACCGCGAGCTATAACGCGTTGAACCAGCCGAGGGCGATCTGGACCGCGAGTTACGGGAGCAATTACCTGTGGTACGGCTATGATCCTTTGGGCCGGTGCGTGAAGCAATGGTTAGGGCCGGGGGATGGGTCCGCCCCGGGGTTCATCCGCTACAGTTATTACGACGGCTGGAACCTGATCGAAGATGGATCGAGCCCGTGGAACCCGGAGCACTTCTACGTGCACGGGGCGCGGGTGGATGAGATCGTGGCGAGTTACACCTGGGGAGAGCCCAGCTACCACCATTACGATGCCAACGGCAATTGCATGACCCTGACCAATGCCGCCGGAAACATCACCGAACAATATTACTACGACGCATTCGGCAAGCCGTACCTGTTTGACGGCGCGGGGAACTGGCTTGCATCGTCACCCTCCGGAAACCGCTTCTTGTTCATAGGGCGAGAGTATTTGAGCGACTTGAAGCTCTACGATTATCGGAACCGTCTGTATAACCCGCAAATGGGCCGCTTCCTCCAGCCCGACCCGAAAGAGTTCGCCGCCGGTGACTATAACTTGTACCGTTATTGCCACAACGATCCGGTGAATCGCTCGGATCCGATGGGCTTGTGGCCCACGCCAATCCACGACCAAATTTACGAAACCGCACTCAAAAACACGCTTTCTCCCGACGAGCTTAAGACTATTAAGAATGAAAGTGCAAAGCAGGACGGGATAGGACATCAAACTGCGGCAGAGGCCTACAAACACGCAATGCGTAGCCCTGGACAATCCGTTGACGCCGCTCGCCGTGCTACACAAAACTATATTGCTAACAATCTGAAAAAGGCGATCCAGCAACAGAAGGATGGGCACAGAGAATCCGCGCTCAAAGCGTTGGCGAAAGGGATGCACGCTATATCGGATAGTACGTCCCCAGCACATGAGGGGTATCAAGTATGGAATGGCTTGCCTAATCCTTTAACGGAATCACCGGAGAGTGTTGCGGCTAACCTCGCCAGTATGGCAAACCATGCGAAGCAAGAATCCGCAATCAGCCCCACGAAACTCAATGAAACAAGCTCGCTCATTCGCGATTACTATCAAGCGTTTGAGTCAGGAGTAGCGCATTAGAGGACGATGCAAATCGCAAAATTTATTATTCGTGTCGCTCTTATTGTTCTCGGTGTCGCGCTGTTATTCGCTTTGCTTTGGACTATAGCTGTGCCGAATGATTACGGGGATATGCATATCGCCATAAGAACATTCTTCCTATTGATAGCCATACCTTATCACGTCTTGCTCGTTGCATTCCGTATGGACAGTTTTCATAGTGGTCGAACTGCAGCTATGATCTTGACAGTAGTAACTATTGAGATAGGTATCTTTGCTGCGGTACGAACGCTTGGCAAGAGTGCTCTCAGAAAGAAATCAAAGAGAGAAGGAGAAAAACAGAGAAGAGGTCAGTCTTGAATCGCCGCAAATTTCCTCGACGTGAGGGAAGATCATTTCAGCTACGACGCGCTGGGGAACCGGCGCGCGTCGAACTGGCAAGGCTGGGACGGCGCGATCAATTACCTGCGCAAGGACACGGGCTTGAACCAATACCGGAGCTGATATGAGGCAACCAACGCAGGCTTTGGGCCAGCGATGCGTTAAGAATAGACCCGAGTGCCGGCTTCTTGAGCTGTGCCGGGCGTGGTGACCGTGCGAAGCTCTTATCAACCAGGCGTTGCAACCAAAGGTCCACCCACTCCATCGGCTGTCCTCGTCAACCACGCTTCCCGCTCAAGGCCTCTTTCAGCCACGGGATAACTACGAAGCGAGTCAGCAACGTGACCGGCACCCGCTATGTGCCGGAAGATTGCACGGGAGCCGCCAGCAGTCACAGGCCCAGGCAATGTGGGCGGAGTGGGCAGATCGGCGCCGGCACCGGCGCGCTCCAATCGGATGAGCGCGGCAGGCCGACGCCTCGACGCAGCGAGGCGGGTTCTGAAGAGGGGGCAGAAGAAAACGCCCAACGCCCAACATCGAACGCCAAATGTCGAATAAGAAAGGCACGGAATAAAATCTTGCGTCGGGGCGGGAAGTTTTTTTTACTGACGAGAGCAACCAAACCGAGGGAAAAACTATGTGGCCACCAAAATTCAGTGATTGCATCGATGCTTGTAATGTGGCGCGGCGGCGCTGTGAACGGGTGGTCACGGCGGGGCTGGCCCAGCCGGATGTCAATACGGTCGCGTCGGTGATCGTGACGGCGCGGGATTGCGCGCGGATCGCGACCCTGACGAGCCAGATGCTGGAGCGCGGTTCGAAGTACGCCTATCCGCTTTGCGAGGTATGCGCGCGCGCCTGTGAGGAGCTGGCCAAGGCGCTCGACAAGCATTCGAAGATCGAGGCGTTCTCGCGTTGTGCCGAGGCGTGTCGCAAGTGCGCGCAGGAATGCAGCAAGCTGGCGAAGGCGAAGAAACCCGCCCGCTAGGGCGGGAAGCTCCAAATCCCAAGCACCAAGCTCCAAAGAAACTCCAAACATCCAAGCTCCAACGAGTGGGCGAGAGAATTCCGCTTTGGTGTTTGGTGCTTGATGTTTCTCTGGAGCTTGGTGCTTGGAGCTTGGAGCTTCGAAAGCTTAGGGTAGCTGACCATGAAGCGCGTTGTTATCGTCGGTTCCGGCGGTCGGCTGGGCGCGGCGCTGGGGCGCGAATACTCGAACCAGTTCGACATCGTTGGGTTCAATCATGCGCAACTCGATCTCGGTACGGCCGAGCAGATGCGGGCGACGTTGGGCGGGTTGGAGTTCGAGGCGCTGATCAACACGGCGGCGCAAACGAATGTGGACCGGTGCGAAACGCATCAGGAAGAAGCGTTCGCAATTAACGGCGAAGCGCCGGGTGTGCTCGCGGAAATCTGCGCCCGGAAAGAGGCGCGGTTCATTCACATCAGCACGGATTATGTTTTCGACGGCGAGAAGCGCGCGCCCTACACGGAAGAGGACGAAGCGCGGCCGATCAGCGTTTACGGCGCATCGAAGCGGGCAGGGGAACGGCGCGCGCTGGAGGCGAACGAGCGGGCGCTGATTGTCCGCGTCTCGTGGGTCTTCGGGCCGGACCGGCCGAGCTTCATCGATTGGGCGCTGAACCAGGCGCGCGAGCACGAAGAGGTGAGCGCGATCGCCGACAAGTGGGCGACGCCGACTTACACGCTCGACCTGGCAGGTCTTTTGCAGCCGTTCATCGCAAATGGACAGGCGTAGGGATTGTTGCACCTCGCGAATACCGGCGGATGCAGCTGGCGGGAGTACGCGCAATGGGCACTTGATTGCTGCCGCGCGGAAGGCATTCCGATGAAGGCACGGAAGATTGGCGCGTCGTCGCTCGCGGAAATGAAGAGCTTCATCGCGAGACGGCCGGTTTACAGCGTGCTCTCGAGCGCGAAATACGAGGCGTTGACTGGACGGGCGCCGCGTCCCTGGCAAGAAGCGGTTTCAGATTTCGTGCGCGATTTCGTGGCGAAACGTTAGCGGAGCTTTCGGCTTCCGCGGCGCGAATGGTTCGACCGGCATCGCGGTGATGGAAGTGTACGGGCTGAATTAGCGCTCTTCTGTAGCCGTCGCCCTGTGGGCGACGCCGATTGACCCGGCGACGTCATCGCCGCGCTTCGCACCCGCCTTCGCCTAGGCTTCGGCGTGGCAGGCAGCGAAGCGGCTACAGAAGCACCTTTGCGCCTGCCCTGATTCAACGTAATAACTAACAGGCGTTTTGCGGCGCGCCGGAACATGAAACAGGTTTCTTCGAGCGGATTTTTTCAGGTGAAGGTGGCGGCGAGTTTCGCTTTGTTCTTCGCGGGCGCGTTGCTGGCAATGATGGCATGGTCGTCCGCCGCCGGGCCAAAACTGACCGGAATCGCGGCGAAGATCGCGCCGGAAGTTTTGGCGCAAACAGCCCAGGGCGGCAGCGCTTCCATTATAATCCTGCTCGCCGATCAGGCGAACGTGAGCGCGGCCCATGAAATGAAAGACCAGGATGCGCGCGGCTGGTTTGTTTACAACACCCTGACGCAACACGCGGCCCGCACTCAGGCTGCGCTCCGCGCGGAACTCGAAGCGCGTGGCGTAAGTTATCAATCTTTTTGGGCGGCGAACATGATCGTCGCCACGGCGGATCGCGCGTTGCTCGAATCGCTGGCCGCGCGCGAGGACGTGGCGCGGATCGATTCGAACAACGCCGTGCGCTGGATCGAGCCGCCGGAGCTGACGAATTTCAGCGTGGCCCCGAACAGTCCGAGCGCGCCGAACACGGCCGAATGGGGTGTGCAAAATGTGAACGCTCCGTCGGTCTGGGCCCTGGGGTTCACCGGGCAGGGGATGGTGATTGGCGATCAGGATACCGGCGAACGCTGGACCCACAACGCGCTGAAGCCGCGGTATCGCGGCTGGGACGGCACCACCGCCGATCACAATTTTAACTGGCACGATGCGATCCACACGGGTGGCGGCGTCTGCGGGCCGGACACCGTCGCGCCTTGCGACGACAGCGGTCACGGCACGCACACGGCCGGGACGACTGTGGGTGACGACGGCGCCGGGAACCAGATCGGCGTCGCGCCCGGCGCGAAATGGATCGGCTGCCGAAACATGGACCAGGGTAATGGGACGCCGGCGCGTTACACGGAGTGTTTCCAGTTCATGATGGCGCCGACGGACCTGAACGGGAACAACGCCGATCCGACCTTGCGCGCACACGTGCTCAACAATTCGTGGGGATGTCCGGCGAGCGAGGGTTGCACAACGCGCGCGGAGTTGGAGACGATTATCAACAACACGGAGGCCGCGGGCATTTTCGTTGTCGTTTCGGCCGGCAACTCGGGCTCCGGTTGCTCATCGGTGAGCGATGTACCGGCGATTTACAGCGCCTCGTTTTCCGTCGGCGCGTACGACATCAACAACACCCTGGCCGGCTTCAGCAGCCGCGGACCGAGCACCTACTATACGCCAAATCTGCTCAAGCCCAATATCTCCGCTCCCGGGGTGAATGTGCGCTCGAGCTATTATTCGGGGGACACGACTTATGCTAACCTGAGCGGTACTTCGATGTCCGGCCCGCACGTGGCGGGTGTCGTCGCGCTGGTCTGGTCTGCCCGTCCGCAATTGGTGCGCGACATCGCCGCGACCAAATCACTTCTCCAGAGCACGGCGAACCCTTCGGTAACGGTGACGCCGCCCCAGCTTTGCGGTGGAACGTTATCTACGACCGACATCCCGAACAACTCTTTCGGCTACGGCCGGGTCGATGCGCTCGCGGCGGTGAATGCCTCGGGTTCACCGACGCCAACACCTACAGCCTCACCGACACCGACCGCGACCGCCACAGCTACAGCGACAGCTACAGCAACAGCAACGGCGACTCCTACTGCCACGGCCACAGCGACACCGACTGCCACGGCCACAGCGACACCGACTGCCACCGCCACGGCAACCCCAACTGCAACCGCGACTGCGAGTCCTACTGCAACCGCTACGACTACACCTACCGCGACACCTACCGCCAGTCCGACACCTAGTCCTTCCACCGTCCTCGGGAATGTCTCGTCGCGCCTTCGCGTCGAAACCGGCGACAACATCCTGATCGGCGGCTTCATCGTTACCGGAACGCAGGATAAGAAGGTCGTGGTGCGGGCTCTGGGTCCGTCGTTGAATTTGCCGGGCAAACTGGCGAATCCGACGCTGGAGCTGCGCGATTCCGCCGGCGGCCTGGTGCAGGTGAACGATGATTGGTCAACGTCGCCGAACCGTCAGGCGATCATCGACAGCGGCCTCGCGCCCAGCAACGACCTCGAGTCAGCGATCATTGCCACGTTGTCGGCAAACGGAAAGGCCTACACCGCGATCGTGCGCGGAGTTGGCGGCACCACCGGAACCGGAGTCGTGGAGGTTTACGACATCGATCGCTCCGTCGATTCGAAGCTGGCGAATATTTCGACACGCGGGTTTGTCCAGACCGGCGACACCATCCTGATCGCGGGAACGATTGTCGTGGGCCAGGCATCGCAGAAAGTCATCGTCCGCGCGATTGGCCCGTCCTTGAACATTGCCGGTAAACTGGCGGATCCGATACTGGAGTTGCGAGACGCCAATGGAGCGTTGATTCGGGCTGACGATAACTGGCGCACTGGCGGCCAGGAGACTGAGATCATGCAATCGGGAGTGGCGCCGACGAACGACCTGGAGTCCGCGTTGATCGAAACACTTCCAGCGAACAACGCCGCCTACACCGCGATCGTCCGCGGCATAAATAACACGACCGGCATCGCGGTGGTGGAAGTTTACGCGCTGAATTGAAGAATGGAGGGACGCCCGCTGGGCGTCCTCGGAATATGGGACGGACAGCGCCCGTCCCTCCATGGCCCGCAATTCTGCGCGGCGTGAACAACACGACGGGCATTGCCGTCGTCTGTTTTCCGGCCAAACCCGGCTGGGCCGTGAGCTGGCGCGAATCTATCGCTTTAATTTTTTCTGCCCTTTTTGCTCTCGTATTTCGCATTGGAGAGCGGATGATTTCGTTCGATGAATGATCCCCCGAATCGCGAAGTGCTCGTGTTCAATGCGGCCTTGCAATTGCCTGCAAACGAGAGGGTCGGCTACCTGAGCGAAGCCTGTCGTTGCGATATCGAACTGCACAGCCGCGTCGCAGCATTGCTTGTAGCGCACGAACGAGCGGGCACTTTTCTCCAGGAACCAGCCGATAGACCGCCAGCATCCTCAATGGCGGCCGCTGCGCGACAGGCGAATCCCCGGCGGCGCCGGCTCGCGCCGGCGGGGGAAATCTCCGGCGATCACGCCGGGCGCTACAAACTACTCCAGCAAATCGGCGAAGGCGGCTGCGGCATCGTCTATATGGCCGAACAGGAACAACCGGTCCGCCGGCGCGTGGCGCTCAAGGTCATCAAGCTCGGCATGGACACCAAACAAGTCATCGCCCGTTTCGAAGCGGAGCGGCAGGCACTGGCGCTGATGGACCATCCGAACATCGCCAAAGTGCTCGATGCCGGTGCCACCGAGACCGGCAGGTCTTACTTCGTCATGGAACTGGTGCGGGGCGTGAAGATCACCGATTTCTGCGATCAGAACGGACTTCCGACCGAAGCGCGGCTCCGATTGTTCATCCAGGTTTGTCACGCCATCCAACACGCACATCAGAAAGGCGTCATTCACCGCGACATCAAACCGACCAACATTCTAGTAACCGTGAATGACGGCGTGGCGGTCCCCAGGGTGATTGATTTCGGCATCGCAAAAGCGACGCAGGGTCGGCTCACCGATCAGACGCTCTTCACCGCGTTCGAGCAATTCATCGGCACGCCGGCTTACATGAGCCCGGAGCAAGCCGTGTTGACGAGCGTGGAAGTGGACACTCGCAGCGACATCTACAGTCTGGGCGTGCTGCTCTACGAATTGCTCACGGGCCAAACGCCTTTTGCCCAAAAGGACCTGCTCGCGTCAGGGCTGGATGAAATGCGGCGTACGATTTGCGAGAAAGATCCCGTTCGTCCTTCCACGCGGCTTAGCGCGATGGTGCCGAATGATCTGGCAACGGTGGCCTGCAATCGTCAATCCGAACCGCCACAGTTGATTCATCTGGTGCGCGGCGATTTGGACTGGATTGTCATGAAGTGTTTGCAGAAAGACCGCACCCGTCGCTATGAAACCGCGAATGCATTGGCGATCGACCTCGAACGGCACCTGAACCACCAACCGGTTCTGGCGCGCCCGGATACTCGGGCTTATCGGATTGCGAAATTTGTTCGCCGCCATCGCGCGGCCGCGACGTTTGCCGCGGTTGTTTTCATTGCTTTGATCGGCGGCTTGACCGGCACGATCACGCAGGCCCAGCGGGCGACGCGGCAGGCTGCCTTAGCGGAAAAGCAGCGTCATCGGGCTGACGAACAGGCGCGCGCGGCCAACGCGGAACGCGACTTCGCACTACGCCAGCTTTCCCGTGCCGAAGCCATCAATGACTTAAACACGTTCCTGCTCTCTGACGCCGCGCCGTCCGGCAAACCTTTTACTGTAGGTGAACTGCTCGCGCGCGCCGAACGGATCGTTAACCGGCAATCGGGTGAGACCGACGAAAACCGAGTCGAACTCCTGATGGCGATCGGCCGCCAATATCAGGTCATGGACGAGCTTTCCAAAGCGCGCGAGTTGCTCGAGAAAGCTTACGCGCTCTCGCGCAATGTTAAGGAGCCGGCGGTTCGCGCGAAGGCCGCCGCCGCCTTGGGCGATGCACTCTCGCTAGCCGGTCAACACGAGCGTGGCGAGAGCCTTGTCACCGAAGGGCTGGCCGAATTGGGCGAGTTGCCGCAGTACGTATTGCCTCGCGTTTTTTGTCTTCTGCGCGGCAGCCATGTCGCGCGAGAGAACGGCAAATCGGGGTTGGGGCTGGAGCGCGTCATGACGGCGCAACGACTTTTGCGGGAGTCAGCGCAGGGATCCCCACTGCTCGACCTGACGGTGGCGATGGACGTTGCCGAGTCCTATCGCTTGGCGGGGCGGCATCGCGAAGCGGCGGACGCCTTTGCAGCGGCCTTCAAACAGCTCTCCGCGCTCGGGCGCGACGACACGGATAAAGCTGCCACATTGCTGAACAATTGGGCTCTGGCAGTCGAAGTGCTCGGCCAACCACTCGAAGCCGAGCGGCTCTATCGGCGCGCGATTGCCATCGACATTGCCGAAGGAAACGAGGAAAGCGTTTCGCCGATGGTGCTCAATAATCTCGCGCGCGTCCTTGTTGAGCTGCGGCGATTCTCTGAAGCTGCCGACTACGCCGAGCGCGCATACGCCAAGGCGCAACGCGCCGGCGCGGAAAATGTGGTAAACCTTTCGCTTTACGTCCGAGGGTGCGCTTATCGGGACCTCGGCGACTTCACCCGCGCCGCGGAAATGTTTAACCAGGTCGAAGCGCGATGGAAGCGCACGATGCCAAGCGGACACTTGGTTTTTGCCTCGCTCGCGTCACAGCGCTCACTGCTGACGCTGGCCATGGGCGATGCTCAGGCCGCGCTGGTGCAGGCGGAGCAGGCTGTCGCCCTTGCCGAAGCGAACCCGGCGGCTCACGACCACCTGAAGAGTTACCTTTTACGACGAGCCAATCTCCGGATGCAGTTGCAGAAGGTCGAAGAATCGCGAGCTGACGCGGCGCCGGTATTGGCCCTGCAACAAGCAGACGTTGGCACGAATTTTCTCTCATCTCTCATCGGTCGCGCTCATCTCGCATTGGGCCGCGCGTTGCGCGCACAAGGCAAGCTCGAAGAAGCGCGGGCGGCGTATGCGTCCGCGGTCGAACATTTGGAACCGACGCTCGGCAAGGATCATCCGGAAACGGTTGAAGCAGCGCGAGGCCCGTAGCGGCATTTGTCGGAACATAGACTTGCAGTCTGTGCGCCCAGCGGGTTTGCAACCCGCTGTAACCCAACAATCCACGCCTTGAATCTCCAGCAGCGGACAACATGTCCGCTGGGCATACAGGCCAAAGGCCTATGTTCCCATCGGGCCAAACTGTCCGTGACAATCGTTCCGATTTTTGCCACCCTACTCGCCACAAATCTCCGCGAGGCATGAGTGAGGCTACCCTTCTGCTCAACGCAATTGAAAGCGGCGACGCGAAAGCCGCCGATCAAGTGTTGCCGCTGGTCTATGAAGAATTGCGCCGCCTCGCTGCGAGCAAGATGGCCAATGAAGCCGCGGGCCACACCCTGCAACCGACCGCGCTGGTCCACGAGGCCTGGCTGCGGCTCGTCGGCGACCACACCCCAAGTTTTCAGAACCGTGCGCATTTTTTTGCGGCGGCGGCCGAGGCGATGCGGCGGATTCTCATTGACCACGCCCGGCAAAAGCGCGCCGTTCGCCACGGCGGCGGCCAGCAGCGTGTGGAGTTAGAGTATGTGGAGCTGCCTTTCCCGGGCGACGACGACCAACTCCTTGCGGTGAACGACGCGCTCGAACAGCTCGCAACTGCACATCCGCTCGAAGCCGAGGTCGTGAAGCTGCGTTATTTCGTGGGCCTAACGCATGATGAAACCGCTGAAGCGCTCGGCATTTCCTTGCGAACGGCAAAATATTATTGGGCCCACGCCCGGGCTTGGTTGTTCAACGAAATCACGTCGGCGGAATCAAAGTGACTTTGTAGGCGGCGTTCCCTGACGGCCACGGTCTTGGCCTTCTCCAGCAAGGCTCGCCAGGCAATGGCCATGCCGGAAGCGGTTCGGCAGTTCTTATCGACCTTCGGCGTTCTCGACCGGGCGTCTTCACTTCGTTTGCCCTTTCCTGCCGGAAATCTCGCATTGCCTAATGATGAAATGATTTTCTCGCCGTCAAAGACGCCTACCCAAGGAGCTGCCATGAAACCAGTCCGACCCAATACCAAACTCCTCCCGCCATCAACCAAGTCCGGCAGCTGCCGGATAGTTTTCAGAGATGCGCCGAAGTCCGGCAGCCGCCGGACGCTCCTGCTTTTTTCCATTGTCGTCCTGCTCGCGGGCAGCGCGACAGCTTTCATCACCGTCAACAGCACTGGCAACGAAAGCGATGTCGCGCCCGGCGATGGCATCTGCGGGACAGTGCTTACCGGCGGTCAAAGCAGCGGCCCATGTACATTGCGCGCCGCGATTGAGGAAGCGAACGCGCACGCCGGCCCGGATATCATTACCTTCAACATCCCGGCCTCGGATGCCAATTGCGCGAGCGGCGTTTGCACGATCACTCTCAGCTCGAGGCTGCCGAACCTGAGTACGGACATTACGATAAACGGTCCCGGACCGGCGCTGCTTACTGTCAGGGGGACTTCCTCTCTTCTTCACCTTCGCGTTATCAGCGTCATGACTACGGGCACGGTGAACTTGTCCGGTCTCACGATCAGCAACGGCACAGCCGGAGGAGTTTCCAACCTGGGCAGCGGAACGCTGAACGTTACCAACTGCACGATCAGCAACAACGGCAATGGAACGACGAGGGGCGCGGGCCTTTTCAACGGCGACACCGCGACCACGAATATGACTAATACCACGGTGAGCGCCAATCTTTCGGGAGATGCCGGTGGTGGCGTCTATAACGAAGGCACCGCGCTGACAATTACGGGTAGCACGATCGCTGCTAATCACGTGGTCGCCTTCAGCAGCAATACGTCACCGGGCGGCGGAGGTGTGCTTGGTCAGCGTCTCAGGATCGTCAACAGTACGATCAACGGGAACGTAAGCGACGGAACGGGCGGCGGAATCGATGGAAGCGACAATGTTATCGTCAACAGCACGATTGCCGGAAACTTTGCCGCCACAGCCGCTGGCGGCATTTTTGCCAGTTTGTCGAATCAGATCACGAACTGCACGATCACCGGGAATTCGGTCACGATGAATTTGTCTGGCGCGCTCGGCGGCGGAGTTTACTTCGCCGAGGGATTGGGCGGCCTCACAACGATCAAGAGCACCATCATCGCGCTGAATACTACCGCAAACAAACTGACACCGGATGTGCGCTACGATAACAGTAACACGCCGTTTACCAGCGCTGGGTTCAACCTGGTCGGAAAGGACGACGGCGGCAGATTTACCGCGGCTACCGATCGGCACGGCACCGTAGCCTCGCCGCTCGATCCAAAGCTCGATCCAAATGGTTTGCAAAATAACGGCGGCCCGACCCAGACTGTCGGCCTGCTTGTTGGCAGTCCGGCAATCGACAAAGGTACGAGCATCGGTCTGACCGGCCAGCTTACTACCGATCAGCGCGGTAGCGGCTTTCCGCGGATGGTTGATAATTCTGCAATCCAAAACGCTTCCGGCGGCGATGGCACCGACATCGGCGCCTTCGAAGTACAAGCAATTCCCACGGTCCTCGCTAACATTTCCACCCGGCTGCCAGTGCAAACCGGTGACAACGTTCTCATTGGCGGCTTTATTGTTACAGGCACGCAGAACAAGAAAGTAATTATTCGCGCCCTGGGGCCGTCGGTGCCGGTGCCTGGAGCGCTGGCCAATCCCACCCTGGAACTTTACAGTGGATCGACGCTGCTGGAGTCCAACGACAACTGGGTCGATTCGCCGAACAAGCAAGCGATCATCGACAGCACCATTCCGCCGAGTAACAATCTGGAGTCAGCCATTGTGCGGACGTTGCCGGCCAACAGCTCCGCTTATACGGCGATCGTGCGCGGGGTAAACACCACCACCGGTATAGCAGTGGTAGAAGCTTACGATCTGGATCGCAGTGTGGATTCAAAGTTAGCTAACATTTCGACGCGCGGCTTTGTTCAAACCGGCGACAACGTCTTAATCGCCGGTACGATCATTCTTGGGCAAACGCCGCAGAAGGTCATCATCCGCGCAATTGGTCCTTCGTTGTCGGTGGCAGGAAAACTGGCCGATCCCACGCTTCAACTTATCGATGGCAATGGCACGGTGTTGGAAGAGAACAACAACTGGGTCGATAGCCCGAACAAACAGGCCATTATCGACAGCACCATTCCGCCCTCGAATGATTTGGAGTCCGCGATTGTGCGGACGCTGCCAGCCAACGGCGCCCAGTACACGGCGATCGTGCGCGGCGTAAACGACAGCACCGGCATCGCGGTGGTGGAGCTGTACGCGCTGAATTAACAGTCGTGCGCCCTTTTTTATTTTTCCTCTGCCGGCACACTGTCCGACAAACGCGGGACTTAGGTTTGCTCCTCGCGCCGCGTTTTGATCAAGAAGCAGGCCTGTGCCGATTTGAGGCCTTGAAACGGCGCCAACTATCTTGGCTGCGGATGGGAGCTGCTCTGCGGTTCCACGCGGAGATTGCGCCATCAGGTCTAGCGGGAGACTCTTTTGCAAGGTGCCGCGGATTCCTGGTGCTTCTCGTAGCGCTGATGGGATTCGGCGCTTTTGCTGTCCCTGCAAAAGCGCAAATTACTTTTCTATACACCGTCAAAAATACGTCTGATACGGTCGTTGCCAATGCGTGCGCCAATGCCACAGCCGGGTGCTCGCTGCGCGGTGCGATCCAGGCTGCGAACGCGAGTGGCGCCAGCACCATAGCCTTCGCGATCCCTGCAAATGATCCGTTCTGCACCGGCGGTGTTTGCACGATCAATCTAGGGTCAGCGCTGCCCGACATTACCGTGAACACAGAGTTCGACGGCCCCGGCGCGGACAAGCTCACGGTGCGGCGCAACGCCGGGACCGAGTTCCGCATTTTCAATGTCACGACTGCAGGGACCGTGTTTTTGTTTGGGATGACCATCAGTAACGGTTCGGTCAGCCTCAGCATGGAGCGCGGCGGCGGTGTTCAGAATGCGAGCACCGGCACGGTGAGCATCACTAACTGTGTGCTCAGCGGTAACTTTGCTTTCTTCGGTGGCGGCATAGAGAATGCGAGCAGCGGCACGATGAGCATCACTAACTGTGTGCTCAGCGGTAACGTTGCTTTCAAAGGCGGCGGCATAGATAACACTGGCGGGGGAACTGTGAACTCCGGCACAATGAATGTCGCCCACACGACCCTGACGGGTAACTCCGCTCCTTCCGCCGGCGGCATTTACAACAGTGGCATACTCAATGTCACCGACAGCACGCTGACGGGTAACTCTGCTAGCGCCGGCGATGGCGGGGGTATTTCCAACTTCAGCAACGGCCCCATAACCGGCACGGCGAATATTACGAACTGCACGCTCAGCAATAACTCTGCTACCGCCGCGGGCGGCGGCATTTCGAATGCCAGCGCTGGCAGAGTAAACGTGACCAACAGCACGCTTTCCGGCAACTCTGTCCTTGGGCCTGTTGCCAGCTTTGGAAATGGACAGGAAGCTGACGGTGGCGGCATTGCCACTGGCAATGGCGATACCGTGACCATCACGAACTGCACGTTCGCGGGCAACTCGGCTGTGGGTGGTACAGGTGCAAGCAACAGCCAGGGCGGCAACGGCGAGGGTGGGGGAATTTACAGCGACGGCGCAACCGTAACCATCATCAACAGCACCTTCTTGGGTAACTCGGCTACTGGTGGAGCTGGTGGTCCCTCCTCCGGTGCCGGGGGTGCGGGCGAGGGTGGTGGAATTCGTAATAAGACCGGCACTATTAGTATCAGCAATAGTACCTTCTCGGGCAATTCGGTTACCGGTGGCGTTACCGCTCCTTCCGGATTTGGACCCGGTGTGGGCGGCGGTATTAACAGCTCCGGCGTCACTCAGCTTAAGAGCACCATTATCGCCAGAAGCACGGCCAGCGCTTCTGGACCGGATGTTAATGGCTCTTTTACTTCACAAGGCTTTAACCTGATCGGTAAGAACGACGGCGCGGCCGCGAGTTTTCCTACCGGAAACCCAAATGGGAGCGGCGATATCGTCGGAACCGCCGCTTCTCCGATTGATCCCAAGTTCGATCCAGCCGGTTTGCAAAATAATGGCGGCCCGACTTCGACGACCGCGCTTCTTTTTGGCAGCCCGGCCATCGACAAAGGCATTAATACCGTCCTGGCCACCGTCACTAGCGCTATTAATAACTCGACGACAGCAATCAACGTTAATAACGCCAGCAATATTCCTGCCGGAGCCGGCTATACGATCCTCATTGATAGCGAGCAGATGGTCGTGACCAGCAAAGCCGGCAATTCCTTGACCGTTACGCGCGGCGCGAACAGCACGATGGCGGCCTCTCATTCCACAGGAGCGAGTTTGTATCCGGCCTTTGATCAGCGCGGCACAGGCTTCCCGCGCACTTTTAACGATCCGGCGATTCCAAACGCGAACGGTGGCGACAACACAGACATTGGCGCCTTCGAAGTGCAAGTTGTAGCTCCTCCTCCCACACCTACCCCCACGCCGACACCAACAGCAACACCTACGGCTACTCCTACCACCTTGGCTAATATTTCCACCCGGCTACCAGTGCAAACCGGTGACAACGTTCTCATTGGGGGCTTCATCGTGACCGGGACGCAGGACAAGAAAGTAATTATTCGCGCCTTGGGGCCGTCGGTGCCGGTGCCCGGAGCGCTGGCCAATCCCACGCTGGAACTTTACAGTGGATCGACGCTGCTGGAGTCCAACGACAACTGGGTCGATAGCCCGAACAAGCAAGCGATCATCGATAGCACCATTCCGCCACCGAACAATCTGGAGTCAGCCATTGTGCGGACGTTGCCGGCCAACAGCTCCGCTTATACGGCGATCGTGCGCGGGGTAAACAACACCACCGGCATAGCAGTGGTAGAAGCATACGACTTGGATAGAACGGTTAACTCGAAGCTGGCGAACATCTCCACCCGCGGGTTAGTGCAGACCGGTGACAACGTCCTGATAGCTGGAACTATTATTCTGGGTCAAGCATCGCAGAAAGTAATCATCCGCGCGATAGGACCGTCCCTGTCGGTGCCCGGAAAGCTGGCCGATCCGACGCTGGAGTTGCGCGATCAAAACGGCGGTCTCCTCGAGGCCAATGATAACTGGGTGGACAGCCCGAACAAGCAAGCGATTATCGACAGCACGATCCCGCCCAGTAACAACCTGGAGTCTGCGATTGTGCGGACGTTGCCGGCGAACGGCGCGAGCTACACCGCGATCTTACGCGGCGTGAACAACACGACCGGCATCGCCGTCGTCGAAATTTACGCGCTCCAATAGGGACAAATCGCTCCCCAGACCTCGATCCCTTGGGAGTGAGTTCCCGCCTTCATTCCGACCCCGAAAACATTCGGGGTTGCTTGCACTTTCCGGTCCGGAATCTCGCATTAGCTCATGATGAAGAGATCCCGACCGAAATCCGAACTCGCGCCATCAACTCAACCAGGAAAAACAGTTTTCCGAGATGCGCCGCAATCCCGCAGTCGCGGGACACTCTTCTTGTTTTTCGTTGCCGTGCCCCTGATCGGATTCTGGCTCGCCGTTTCCGCGCCGGCTGCGACCTTCACCGTCAACAGCACGGGCGACGAAAGCGATCCTGTGCCGAGCGATGGCGTCTGCGGCACGGTGGCAATCGACAAAACTCATTCCGGCGGGCCGTGCACGCTACGGGCCGCGATCGAGTCGGCGAATGCGAATGCGAATACGGACACGATCCAATTCAATCTTCCCGCCGGCTCGGTAATCAACCTGACCCAGGTCCTGCCTGACTTGAGCACCAACATGTCGATCACCGGCCCCGGCGCGAGCGTGCTGACTGTAAGGCGGGATACCGGCGGCAGTTACCGAGTCTTTCATGTGACAACCGCAGGGTTTGTTACTTTCTCCGGCATCACGATTAGCAATGGGCTCGGCGGCATCATTAACGACAACGCCGCCACCCTCACCGTTACCGGTTGCATAATCAGCGGCAATTCCACTACGAGCGGGCTTGGCGGCGCCATTTTCAACAATAGCACCGGCCCAGTGAATGTGACTGACAGCACGATGAGCGGTAACTCTGCTGGCAGAGGCGGCGCCATTTTCAACAACAGCACTGCCACGGTGACTGTCACCAACAGCACGCTCTCTAATAACCTTTCCAATGGAAGCAGCACCGTCGGTGGCGGCGGCATTTACAACAACAGCACCGGCACGCTAAACGTAACCAATAGCACTCTCTCCTCAAATCGTGCTACCGCTTCGGGTGCTAATAGTGCGAGTGGCGGCGGCATTTTCAACGCCAGCGGCACCGTGAACGTCACCAACTGCAAGATCGAAGGTAATGCGGCCAACTGTCCTAATGGCAACGCGAGTGGTGGCGGCATTTACAACGAAAGCGGCACAGTGAACGTCGCCAACAGCGCCTTCCACTTTAACGATTGCGGTCCTGTTTCCGGTGCGAATTTTTTCGTTGCCGCCAGTGGCGGTGGCATTTTCAGCGCAAGCGGCACCCTGAACGTCGCTAATACGACACTTAGCGCTAACTTCGCTTTCGCCATTAGTTCTGGGACCGCACGCGGTGCCGGCATTTTCATCAACACCGGCACAGTGAACCTCACCAATAGCACGCTCAGCGATAACTCTTGTAGCGGGCACCCATCCTCCATGACGTTTGGCGGCGGCATCTTCAACGCGACTGGCGGCGTCACGGTCAAGAGCTCGATCATCGCCTTAAGCAGGGTAGTCGCGGATGACGGGACCGTGGGATCAAACCCGGATGCTTCTGGTTCGTTCACTTCGCAGGGTTTCAACCTGATTGGCAAGAGAGACGGCAGCACCGGCTTCACCCAGTCTACCGATCAGACCGGAACAGTGGCCTCACCACTTGATCCGAAACTCGACCCGGCAGGATTCCGGGACAACGGTGGCCCTACTGGAACCGTCGCCCTTCTTCCCGGCAGCCCGGCAATCGATAAAGGCACCAGCCATTGCTCGACTTGTGGTTTGACCGGAGTCCTGACGACCGACCAGCGGGATGTCGGTTTTCCGCGCACCTTCGATGACCCCGCGACGCTGAATGCGTCCGGGGGCGATGGGACGGACATCGGCGCCTTCGAAGTGCAGACCAGCCTGGTGACCAGGCTCGCCAACATCTCGACTCGTCTGCCGGTACAGACCGGCGACAACGTCCTCATCGGAGGCTTTATTATCACCGGGACGCAGCCGAAGAAGGTGATTCTGCGCGCGATCGGTCCATCCTTGCCCTTCGCAAATAAACTGGCGAATCCGACGCTGGAGTTATTTGGCCCGTCAGGCCGGATCGATTCGAACGATAACTGGGTCGATTCACCTAACAAGCAGGCGATCATCGATTCCACAATTCCGCCTTCAAACGATTTGGAGTCAGCGATTGTAGCGACTCTTCCGGCGAACAACGCCGGCTACACGGCCATTGTCCGCGGGGTGAATGGTGGAACTGGCATTGGCGTGGTCGAAGCCTACGACCTGGATCAATCGGTCGATTCGAAGCTGGCAAACATTTCCACGCGCGGCTTTGTCCAGACCGGCGACAACATTCTCATCGCCGGCACCATAATTTTGGGACCGAACGTCCAGAAGGTGCTCGTGCGTGGGATCGGTCCTTCCTTGCAAATCTCAGGTAAGATGGGCGATCCGGCTCTGGAATTGCGCGATCAGAACGGCGACATCCTGCAAGCCAACGACAACTGGATCGATAGCCCGGATAAACAAGCCATCATCGACACCACAATTCCGCCGACGAACGATTTCGAGTCTGCCATCATCGCGACGTTACCCGCCAACGGCGCCAGCTACACCGCCATCCTGCGCGGAGTGAACAACACGACCGGCATCGCGGTCGTGGAAATCTACGCGCTCAATTAATAAACCGTCTTCGGTTCCGGACCTTCCAGAATCTTCTGGAAACGCGGATCGCTTCGCAGCGAATCCCATTCCCAACGGAGACGAAGATCAGCGAGCGTGATGTTATTCGGAAAATCCGAACACTCAACCGGTCCGGGAGTGGAAAGCAGACGCTCAATCAGCGTGATGGCCTGGTCCGACTCGCCAAGGAGTGCGTAAACCAGCGCCAGATTGGCCGCATAGTTGGCACCGTGAAATGCGTTTTGGCTTTCGGGCTCGAGTTCGACAGCTCGACGAGCTTCGCGAATGGCATCGTCCTTCCTCTGCATGTAGGCGTAGAGTAATCCAAGGACGGCATGACGCTCGGCTACGTCGGGATTGTCGCGCACGCGCTTTTCGGCATCCGGCGTCGCCGCGGCAAAATAGCGCTGGGCCGATTCGATCTCGCCGCGAGCGAGGGCCATGCGGCCCTGGTAATATTCCCGAGGGGCGTCTCCGCCTGGAGAAAAATTTTTTAATCGAGTGTCAGTCAGGATTTTTTCCGCTGTGGCATAATCCCGTTCCAGCATGGCCAAATCCCAGCGTGAAATAATCACCATTCCATAAGCCTCAATGCCGGCAGGGATGTTTTCTAAAATTTTTCTACCCGCGGCGGGATTGCCGTTGCGAAACACTTCAAGGTAAGCAAGGCCAATCTTGGGAGGCACAAAATCCGGCTTGATCGCCAGCGTGCGATTGAAACCGGCCGTAGCGGCAGGCCAGTCACGCACAAAAAGGTAATTATTGGCCGCTTGGAAAGCGATGATGCGGTTGCGAGGATCGAGGGACCGAGCGCGTTCGAAGCTTGCCATCGATTCACGCCAGCGCCCCTGCCGGCGATAGATGCCACCGATGTAACCGTAGATCTCGGCGTTATTGGGAGAAGTCGCGGCGGCGACCTCAAACTCCTTCAGCGCTGCGTCGTACTTCTTCTCCCCCCAATAGAGGCAAAGACCGAGAGCCATATGCGCTTCGCCCAAGGCTGGCGATAATCGCAGAGCTTCCTCGGCCTGGGCGCGCGCTTTCGCCTTATGCGCGCGATCATCTGCGGGAAACTGGCTATTGAGCATGGAGGCCCGCGCGTAAGCCAGGGCAAACCCTGGATCAAGCGCGATCGCTTGCAGGTAGATTTTCTCCGCCTCGACATAATCTTCCGTTCCACGCGCCGTCAGGTAAAGCACGTAAGCCTCCGAGTTAGTAGTGGGTTTGGCATCAAGACGCGCCTTTTCTTCCGGCGCGAGTTTCGCTTCCAGAGCGGTCGCGATCCGTTGGGCGATATCACTCTGGATCGCGAAGACATCCGCCAGTTCGCGGTCGTAGGTTTCGGCCCATACATGCGTATTCGTGCGTGTTTCTATCAATTGCGCCGTCACCCGCACTTTGCCCCCGGCGCGCCGCACGCTTCCTTCGAGAACATTAGCCACGCCCAGCTCCTGTCCGATCTCGCGAAGATTCCGATGCGGACCGGCAACATAACTCGCGACGCTCGTGCGCGAGATGACTTTGAGATCGGCGAATTTCGCGAGCGCGGTCAGAATGTCGTCCTGCACTCCCTCGGTGAAAAATGCATTCTCCTTGTCGTCGCTGAGATTGGCGAATGGCAGCACGGCAATGCTTTTTTCCGGAAGCACAATCCTTGCGGATGGAATTTTGGCTGGCGCTTCAGGTGGATTTTGCGTTCGGCTGCGCCAGAAAAAGAGCGCGGCGGCAACACTCAGCCCCAGCACGGCTGCGATCGCCAGAGAGATTGGCCTGAAACTGCGGCGGTGATTCGGCTCGGCGATCGAAGCAATATATTGTGTCTCGTTCTCTGCGAGCGCGCTTACGGCCGTCGGCATTCTCCGCTGCTGCGGGCCTCCATCGGCCTCGCGCATTTTGACGTTGGCGACAAAGCGGTAGCCGCGGCCTGGGATCGTGACGATGTAGTGATGGGAACCAGGCGTTTCCCCGAAAACGCGGCGCAGGGTCGAAATATTTTGGGTGAGATTATTTTCTTCCACGATGGAATCGGGCCAGACGGCCTCCATCAAGCGCTCCTTGTCCAGCACGGTGTCGTGATGCTCGACCAGGTAGAGGAGCGTCTCAAAAACGCGCGGCGTCAGCGGGACCGGCGCGCCCGCCCGCCACAAAAGGCGTTTTCCTGCATCCAGGCGGAACTCGCCAAACTCATAAACGTGCCCAGGCGGAGCATTCGTCGCGAGTTTCATAAAGTTTCAGAAAAATTCAGTCCCATCCTAAGGACTTTCAGACCGGTTTGTTGGAAAATTACCATGAAAGAACGGACCCCATCCCGTCACCAACAAGAGTAACAAAACTAGAAAAAGAACCAAGAGAAAGAACGAAAACCAAGTGAAGACAAGCGCCCATGTCATCGCATTGGTCTGCATGGCGTTGGCTGGTGGGCAAATGCGCACGTGGGCCGGATCGTCACGGGCACGGGATAAAAAAGTCCCCCGGAGCCAAGGGAAGAAAAGGAACCGAATTATGACACGAAAGATTCTATCTCTCATCGCGCTCACGACTCTCGCCGGGACACTCTCGCTCGACGCGGACCCGACGCCGAGCGCCGATAGCACATCGAGCAAGAACGCAAACAAAGTCGAAAGCGAAAAGCCACGGGCCAAAACCAACGCCGCCCCCAAGATGGCTCCGTTAGCGGAAGGTTGGAGTTACGTGAAGGGCGAATGGATTCATGCAGACGGCTACAAGTATGTGAACGGCCAGGTCGTTCGCACCGGCGCACAAACTCACAAACGTTCACCGAAGCCGCCTTCGAAGGCGCTTTTGAATTCTGTGAAAACCAAGCCCGCGCCCTCTCCGGATCCGAACAGCGCCGCTGGGAAAGCCGCCCAGAAAGAGCGGAACCTTACTCCGCGACCTGCCTCGCAAACTGGCACGCACTTATAGCGCGCCACGAACCACCGATAGCACCGTCCCTCCGATCGATGATTTGGAGTCGGCGATTGTCCGCACGTTATCGCCTCGAATTACACCGCGATCGTGCGCGGCGTGAATGATACGACCGGCATCGCCGTCGTCGAAAGGTACGCGCTGAACTGAAATCGGACGCGGCCACCTCGGGGGTTGCAGCCGAATAGTCTTTTGGGTTGTCGATGCGGATTCGCATTTTTCGTGGTGCCCTGGTGGCAATCGGCCTGGTGGGCGTTCTCGCCCCCGCTCAGGCCGCAACCCTCACCGTAAACAGCGCCGCGGACGCCGGGGGGACTTGCCCGGGAGCGACTTGCACACTCCGGCAGGCGATCGCTGCGGCGGCATCCGGCGATACCATCAACTTCGCCGCGGGTCTGACGACGATCACGCTGACGAGCGACGAGTTATTGATTAACAAGAATCTGACGATCGCCGGCCCCGGCGCGAATTTGTTGAGCGTTCAGCGCAGTGCCGCCGGCGGCACGCCGGATTTCCGCATCTTCAATATCGCATCCACCAGCATCAACGCCACCTTCTCCGGCTTGACGATTGCCAATGGAAAGAGTTCCGGCTCCGGCGGCGGCATTTACAACGCCAGCACCAGCACCGTGAATGTCACCAACTGTACGCTCAGCGGGAACCAGGCAAATATCGGCTTCGGCGGTGGCATCACCCACGACAGCGGTGGCGGTACACTGAATGTCATTAACTGCACGCTCAGCGGGAACACTGCCGGCTTCGCTGGCGGCATTTTCAACAATAGCGGCACGGTGACTATCACCAACAGCACTATCTCCGGAAACTCGACCAGCAACGACGGTGGTGGAATTTTCAGCAACAGCGGCACCGTGACTATCACCAACAGCACTATCTCCGGAAACTCTGCAACCGCCGGTGGCAGCAGCTCGGGCGGCGGCGTTTACAACAAACCTGGCGGCGGCAGCACGGTGAATGCGAGGAATACCGTTATTGCGAAGAACACGGCCACGATCAGCCCTGATTTCAGCGGCACCCTCACCTCGCAGGGTTACAACCTGATTGGTAACACCTCCGGCACGACCATCACCGGCACCACCACCGGCAATCAGCTTAACGTCGATCCGAAGCTCGGCCCCTTGCAGAACAACGGAGGACCGACCTTCACTCATGCCTTGCTTTCCGGCAGCCCCGCTATCGAAGGAGGCGAGTCCAGCGGTGCAAACACCGATCAGCGCGGCTTCACCCGCCCAGTTGACACTCCTGCCATCACTAATGCCACCGGTGGCGACGGCAGCGACATCGGCGCTTACGAAGTGCAGGCCGACCAACTGCCCGGCTGCGGCAACACGATCGTGACTAACAACAATGACAGCGGGCCAGGCTCCCTCCGTTTCATCTTCGCCAATGCCTGCAATGGGGAAACGATTACTTTTGCTTCCAGCGTCGTCAGCCCGATCAACCTAACCAGCGGTGAGTTGTTGATTAATAAGGCGATGACGATTAGTGGCCCGGGCGCGAATCTGTTAACCGTCCAGCGCGATGCTTCTGCCGGAAGCAATTTCCGCATCTTTCACATCACTTCCGGCGGCTTCAACTTCATCTCCGGCCTGACGATTGCCAATGGAAACCCGGACGACGTCGGCGGCGGCATTTACAACCAGTTTGGCAGCAGCTTGACGGTCACGGGCTGCGCCATCTCTGGCAATTTTGCAGGCAGTGTCGGCGGTGGCGGCATTGCTAACATCGGCGCCACCGCGACAGTCATCAACAGCACCATTTCCGGCAACTCTACCAGCACTTCCGGCGGCGGAGTGGCTAACGCCTTTGGCACGGTGACGATTACTAACTCTACCATTTCCGGTAACTCTGCCACCGGCAGCGGGACCGACGGCGGCGGTGGCATCTTCAACGGCACCAGCGGTGGCGTGAACCTCACTAGCAGCACCATCACTAACAACTCTGCCAGCAATTTCGGCGGCTGCGCAGGTGTTCAAAATCCGAGCGGCGCGGTGAATGCCAGGAACACGATCATTGCCCTGAACACCTCCACCACGGGTTTCGGCTTCCCTGATTTCAAAGGCACGCTCACCTCGCAGGGCTTCAACTTCATCGGCAATAGCCAAGGCGCGACGATCACGCCTGCGCAGTTTACCGATCAGATCGGCACGGGCGCTTCACCGAAAGATCCGCTCCTCGGGCCACTGAAAAACAATGGCGGTTCGACTCAGACGCACGCCCTGCTTTCCGGCAGCACGGCCATAGACAAGGGCGACTCCGGCGGGTCATCCACCGATCAACGTGGCTACACCCGACCGGCTGATTTACCCGGCATCACTAACGTCACCGGCGGCGATGCCAGTGACATCGGCGCGTTTGAAGTGCCGGCCACGGTGCTCGCTAACATTTCAACGCGGTTGCGAGTGGAGACGGGCGACAATGTCCTAATCGGCGGCATTATTGTCACGGGCACGCAGATGAAAAAGATCATCGTGCGCGCCATAGGACCTTCATTGCCCCTTGCCGACAAACTGGCGAATCCAATTCTCGAGCTGCACGATTCTTCCGGCGCGCTTCTGGAAGGTAACGACAACTGGATTGATAGCCCGAACAAGAAAGCGATCATCGATAGCACCATACCTCCGACGAATGATCTGGAGTCGGCTATTGTGCGCAGTGTGGCGCCTGGCGCTTACACCGCGATAGTGCGCGGGGTGAGCAGTGGGACTGGGATTGGAGTAGTAGAAGCGTACGACCTGGATCCGGCCGCTAACTCGAAGCTGGCGAACATCTCGACGCGCGGCCTGGTGCAGACGGGAGACAACGTTTTGATTGCCGGCACGATCGTAGTAGGTCAAGTGCCGCAGAAGGTGATCGTGCGAGCCATCGGTCCGTCGCTTTCTGTGCCAGGCAAACTGGCGGACCCGACGCTGGAGCTGCATGACGCAAGTGGCACGACGATCGCGGCGAATGATAACTGGAAAACCCGTCCGGATGGCAGCAGTCAGGAAGCAGAAGTCACCGCGACGACCATTCCGCCTACGAACGACTTGGAATCAGCGATCGTGACAACCTTGCCGGCCAACAACGCGCAGTATACTGCCATCGTCCGCGGGGTAGGGGGCACGACCGGTATCGCGGTCGTAGAAGTCTACGCACTGAATTAGTGTTTTGGCACGTGCATCCGCGCCGCGGGAAAACGTGTCCATCGCAACGGCACGAGGGCGTGCCGTCTCCAACCTCGCAGCGGTACCTGAATTGCTACTTCAAGGGCAATGGACGGACTCAACCCCCGCCAAAGCCACCGAATTTCACTTGCTCTGGCCTTTCTTGCCTGCGCCCCGCTCGCTCGCGCCCAGGTCGCGCCGCCGCCTGCGCCGCCCGTCATCAGCAGCGCGCCGTTCTCGATCGAGACGACGGAATCGACAACCGCCCAGCTTTATTCGATCGGCGACCCGACGAACGAAGAGCAATATTATCTCGAGCTGATCAACCGCGCCCGGGCCAATCCGACGGCGGAAGGCATTCGCCTGGCGACCACGACGGATTCCAACGTGCTCGCCGCTTACAGCGCCTTCGGCGTGAATCTCGTGCTGATGCAGTCGCAGTTCGCTGTGCTGCCACCGGCGCCGCCGCTCTCGATGAACGCGACGCTAATGACTGCGGCACGGGCGCACAGCCAGAACATGCTCCAGAACAATTACCAGGGACACAGCGGCCCGGACGGTTCGCTGACCACGCGGCTACAGAGTTACACCTCGGGCGCGAACGGCTGGTCGATCGGCGAAAATGTTTACGCTTATTCCAAGTCCGTTTGGTACGGGCACGCCGGCTTCGAAGTGGATTGGGGCGGCAGCGCCGCTACCGGCGGAATGCAATCGCCGCCCGGACACCGGCAAAACATTCATAGCGCCACCTTTCGTGAAGTGGGAATCGGAGTGGTGCTCGGTAGCAATGGCGGCAGCGGCGGTGTCGGCCCGCAATTGGTCACGCAAGATTTCGGCACAGTCGGCGGGCTTCTGCCGTTCGTGACCGGCGTCGTTTATCGCGATCTGAACAACAACGGTTTTTATGAGCCGGGCGAGGGCGTGGGCGGCGTGACGGTGACGGTTTCGAATTCGAACAGTTACGCGGTCACGTCCAGCTCGGGCGGATATTCGGTGCCGGTGCCCGGCAGCGGAACTTACACAGTCACCTTTGGCGGTGGTTCCGTGCCGACGAATCAAAAGAACGTCAGCGTCAGCAACGGACAGAATGTAAAGTCGGATTACGTCGTGACAGGTTCGGCCACCCCTACGCCGACACCTCCCGGCGCGCCGCGGCTGGCCAATATTTCCACGCGCGCGGTCGTTGGCACCAGCGCGAACGTTTTGATCGGCGGTTTCATTGTTACTGGAACGGAGAGCAAGAAAGTGATCGTGCGCGGAATCGGGCCTTCCTTGGCCTTACCCGGGAAAATGCTCGACCCCATTCTGGAGCTTCATGATTCCTCAGGCGCCGTGATCGCTGCGAACGACAACTGGGGCCAAAACGCAAACAGCGCCGAGATCGCCGACAGCGGTGTAGCGCCCACGAATCCGAGCGAATCTGCAATCCTGATGAGCCTGGCGCCGGGCTCGTATACCGCGGTCTTGAGCGGCGTGAACCAGACGATGGGCACGGCGGTCGTGGAAGTCTACGATCTCGATGGCGCGGCGAATTCGAAGCTGGCGAATATTTCGACGCGCGTGTTCGTGCAGAGCGACGACAATGTGCTGATCGGCGGTCTGATTGTGGTGGGGCAATCAGCCGTGGACGCCATCGTTCGCGCCATCGGGCCGTCGCTCACGGTGCCGGGCGCGATGGCGGATCCAACCCTCGAGTTGCGCGACGCGAGCGGGACTCTGCTCGCCTCGAACGATAATTGGCGATCCACCCAGCAGACCGCGATCATCGACACCGGCGTCGCGCCGACGCGCGATGCGGAGTCGGCGATCGTCACCACGTTTTCGCCCGGGTCCTATACGGCCATCGTTCGCGGTGCGAACGGGACCACGGGCGTGGCCGTCGTGGAAGTTTACCAGCTTAATTAGCTGTAGCCGTCACCCTGCGGGCGACGTGGATGTGCGGCAACGATTTCTCCCGAGCGTCCCACAGGGACGCTGCTACAGAGATTGACACCGGATGCGTTCTCCCTTTTGCTTTCAGCCATGAACGGCAAACGAATTTGGTTCTTCGGCGTCCTTTGTTTCGCAGTCGCGGCCACGACACAGGCGGCGTTGGTCTTTGAAAAAACCGAGCTCGATCTGAAACCGGAAATGGGCGCTCAAAAAGTGGACGCCGTTTTCAATTACGAAAACAAAGGCGACACTCCAGTCCACATCAAGGCGGTGAAGCCTTCCTGTGGCTGCACCACGGCGGCGCTGGCCAAGAACGATGTCGCGCCCGGAGAGAAAGGCACTATCACGGCGACGTTCAACATCGGCGATCGTACCGGCGTCCAGGTGAAGACGGTTACGGTGGAGACGGACGATCCGAAAGCGCCGCAAACGGTTTTGACGTTCAAAGCCACCATCGCCCAGTTGTTCGAACTGCAGCCGAATTTTGTTTTCTGGCAGGCGAACGAGGCGGCGCAGCCGAAGACGATTATCGCGAAGGCCGCCAAAGGTGTGACGGTCAAGAACGTCGAGGTGGTTTCCTCGAGCGGCGATTTCACCGCGAAAGTGGAACCCGGCCCGGCGGCGGGCGAATTTAAGATCCAGGTGCAGCCGAAGGACACAACCAAACCGCTCAACGCCAGTTTCACGATCAAGCCCGACGTGACGCCACCGAAAGTTTATTATGCCTCGGCGCGCGTTCTGCCTCCGGGGACGGCCAAGCCGTAGATCGTGAAAGCGCTGCTTCGGCAGAGCGTGGCGTTGCTCGCCCTCGCGTTGCTGCCTGCCGCCGTTCAGGCACTTTACTTCCGCGATAGAATTCCGTGGCAATCGCGCGTCGCGGAATCGGACCTGGTGAGCGTGGAGATGGCTCGCGGCTGGGGCGCGAGCGCGCTCTGGGTGGATGCGCGCCCGGCCGAGGAATTCGAGCGCGACCACATCCCCGGCGCCGTTTTGTTAAATGAAGATCGCTGGAGCGAGTTGCTCCCGCAGTTTCTGGCAACGCAATGGTCGCCGGAGAAGAAGATCGTCGTCTACTGCAGTGCGGAAAGCTGCAACCTGGCAGAGGACGTGGCGCGCCGTTTGAAAGAGGAAGCGAAACTTCCTAACGAGATTCGAATTTTGAAAGGCGGCTGGGAAGCATGGCTGAAGAAGAAGAAGTGAGGGAAACGCCCAACCCGCCTTCGCCCGGCTACGGCGCGCAAGTTGCTGAATCCGTTTCATCCTTCATCCCTCATCCTTCATCCTTTCCCCGATACCTCTGGCGCGTTGTCGCCATTCTCATCGGTGGTTTATTCGTCTACGCGGGCGCGGTGAAGGTGCTCGACCCGGCGGAGTTCGCGCGCGACATCGACAATTACAAGATGTTGCCCTGGCAGGTGAGTGTCTCGCTGGGATTGTATTTGCCATGGCTGGAAATTTTTTGCGGCCTCGCCTTGATCGCCCGCGTTTTCCATCGCGGCAGCGTTCTTATTCTGGCGGCACTGATGGTGCTTTTCATCGTCATCACCATTGTCGCCAAAGCCCGCGGTCTCGATATCAGTTGCGGCTGCTTCGGCCATGCCAGCAAATACCTCAGCTTCGCCTGGCATCTCGCGCTCGATTTCGTTCTGCTTGCGGCGCTGATTTTTCTTTTCGTTAGGCAACAATCAACCTCGCGCGCGGCTGGCTAGGATACGACCAAAACGAGGAGCAGCCGCGTCTTTAGATGAGGGGGACGCAATTTCATCGCATGAAATGGCTCTTGGATTTTCTGAAAGGCAAATGGCTCGGGCATCCGTTGCACCCGATTCTGGTCCACGTGCCGATGGCGATGTGGCCCGGCGCGCTGATCTTCGATCTCCTTTCGCGTTGGAACACCGGAGGCAACGCGATGGTGCGATTGTCGTTTTATGCGATCGCTTTTGGATTGGCCGCGGCGCTCCTGGCGGTACCGACCGGATTGCTCGATTGGAGTGGAATCAAAAAAGAAAAACCGGCGTGGAAAATCGGGCTGTATCACATGGCGCTCAATCTTCTCGTGGCGCTCTTGTTTGCGATCAATCTCGCCTTGCGCTGGCCCACATTTCGCGAAGCGACTGACGTCAACAGGACGCAGCTTCTGCTTTCGGCGATCGGCACGGCCCTATTGATCGGGTCCGCTTATCTCGGTGGAATGATGACTTACACTTACGGTATTAGCGTCGCCCGAATGTCGAAAAAGAAATGGCGCAAAATTGCCGCGGCCGGCGGCGCAAATCTTCCACCGGAATGAAATTGCCATGGTGAAAAATTTTCTCCAAGGCAAACCATTGCGGCATCCGCTCCATCCGATGCTCGTCCATTTTCCGATCGGACTCTTTCTCCTGAGTCTCTTGCTCGATCTGGCCAGTCTGGTCCGCCCTTCGGCCCCGAATTTGTTGACCGGTTCCTTCTACGCGATGCTCACCGGCGTGATTACGGCGCTTCTCGCCGCCGTGCCCGGACTGGCCGATTACACCGTTATTCGCAGCGATCATCCGGCTAAGCGCACCGCGACTTTGCACATGACTTTGAACCTCATCGTCGTCGCACTTTACGGAATCAATCTCGGTGTCCGCTCCTCGCTGTTCGCCGCTCAGAAAATTGCCTTAGTCCCGTTGCTCCTCTCGCTGGTTGGGATCGCGTTGCTGTCGGTCTCCGGTTATCTCGGCGGACGTCTTGTGTACGACGAAGGCATCGCCGTCGGCCGGCACAAGCGGCGCACGCCGACTCCGGAACGCACCTTGCATTTCTCCGCGACCGAATCTGGTTTCGTTCCGGTTCCCGAGGCCGAAGATTTGCGCGAAAAAGAAACATTACGCATCGAGATCGACGGGCAGGTCATCGCGATCGCCAGGATTGACAATCAGTTTTTTGCCTTTCAGGAATTTTGCACGCATCGTTTCGGCCCGCTCTCCGAAGGCTGTCTGGATGGAAGCTACGTCCAATGTCCATGGCATAACTCGCGGTTCGATGTTCGGAGCGGAAAAGTCGTGCAGGGCCCGGCCAAAGTGGATTTGAAAACGTATAAGGTTGAAACCCGCGACGGCAAAGTCGGCGTTCTTCTCGACAAACGATCATGATTAGAAAATTGAAATCCGGCAGTTACCGATTGTATTCCCGGAAGAAGAATCCGAAGACGGGCAAGCGAAGGAACCTCGGCACATTCAAAACCCGCGCAGCTGCCAAGAAGCACGAGAAAGCGGTTCAGTTCTTCAAGCGCAATTAATGACCCTGAGCGCCGGCTTAAACATTCGCGCGGCCACCGCCAGCGATCGTGATGCGATCTGGGAAATTTTTCGCGCAACGGTCGCGCCGGGTGATGTCTTTGTTTACGATCCGAAAACACCGCGCGAAGAAGCCGAAGCGTATTGGTTTGCGAAGGGCACGCGCAGTTATGTCGCGGAACAGAATGGGAAGGTAATCGGCAGCTACATCCTGCGAGCGAATCGGCCGGGGCTGGGGGACCACGTCGCAAATGCCGGCTTCATGGTCGCGCCGGAAGCACGCGGTCTGGGGCTTGGTCGCGCGATGGGCGAGCATGCGCTGGCCGAGGCGGGCCGGCTGGGTTATCGCGCCATGCAATTCAATTTCGTGATTTCGACAAACGAATCCGCAGTCCATCTGTGGCAGCACCTTGGTTTCAAGATTGTCGGGACGTTGCCCGGCGCCTTTCGTCACGCGCGAAAAGGATTTGTTGACGCTTACGTGATGTTTCGTTCGTTAGAGAAGGCCTAACGAATGCAAACGGTAATCCAGGTCATCACCACCGGGCGCGGCTCATTGCGCAACCGGATCATGGGCGATTCGCAGCTCGAGAAAAAGTTCAAGCTCATTCCGACCGAGCATCAACGCCCGGGCCGCCCGCATGGCTGGGCGAAAATTCACAGCGCCGGCGAAGCGCACGGCGTGATCAATCTGGAGTGGCACAGCCGCACCGGGGTCCTGATCTGCCGGGTCGTGACCAAGTCCGGAAACAAACCTAATTCCATCATCGGCGACTTCATCGATTACCTGCTCGCCCGTCATCAGAGCCGTATCCTCGCCATTCATATCATGCGCCGCTGAAGTCCGGCGGGATTTCCGATGCCGCCTCCTCTTCGGGAAATAGTCGCGGCGGTTCGCCATGCCCCGCCCGGGCGCCGCCTGGCACTTTTGCGGGCGCTCGTGCCCATATTGTTTCAGCGCGCGGCCCAACCGTCGATCGCTCAAGCTTGTGAATTTGACTCGATCGAGGAATATCGCCCTTGCTACGCGCGGCTCGCTCACTTGTTAGGCCGACCCGGACAAACGCCGGCGCCGGGCGAGATCGAATTTCTCCAGCAAGTCTGCACTCGTGCAACCCATTACTCCGGCGCGATCGGAGGGTCGGAATTTTTCTTTCTCACGGCGATGGCGAGCATTCTCGCGCCTGCGCGCACGATTGAGATCGGCACATCGAGCGGCTTTTCCGCGGCGCTCCTGGCGGCTGCGCTGCACCATAGAAATCCGCGATCAAAAGAAACCCTCGTCGATACGATCGATCTACACTCGAACTATGCGGTGGATCGGACGAAACCAATCGGTTTCGAAATTCCCGATCTCGTGCCAGACCTGGCCGGGGCGGTGGCCGTGCACACCCAGCGTGAGTCCGACTTCGTGCCTGACCTTGCGCGGCCTAACGAACTCGGGCTCGTCTTTATCGATGCGGATCATCAACATCCCTGGCCTTTGCTCGATTTGCTGCGCGTGACGCGTTATGTGCAAAGCGGCGGCTGGATCGTTCTGCACGATATTCAGCTCGGAACGATGGCGGCGACGCGACCGGAGAAAGCTGCGACTCTTACCCAGGGCGCACCTTTCGGCGCGGAATGGCTTTTCGATTGCTGGCCTTTTGCAAAAATCAGCGGCGGAAACATCGGCGCCGTGCAACTGCCGCGGGACAGAGGTGCGTTGTTGCCGTCGGCCTTGGCTTTGATAGAGCGTCCGTTCGAAGTGGGAGCATGGAGTCACCGCAAGTTCAGAAAAGAGCTGGGACGCTCGCTGGTCGATCTAATCGAATAGCGCCGAGTCTTGCGAGCGATTTACAGATCCGTGAACGGATCGCGCTTCACGATCGTGCCGCTTTCGCCCTGTTGCTGAATCAGCTTCGCCACCAGACCGGTCCAACCGGTTTGATGACTCGCTCCCAGGCCCGCGCCGGTGTCGCCGTGGAAATATTCGTGGAACCAATAGTGATCGCGATCATGCCCGGCGCTGAGCGCATCGCCGCAGGACCGCTCGAAGGGCCGAGCACGTTCAGCGTCATGAAGCGGCCCGAACCGGTCGGGCATTCCACCTTGAATTCGTCGCCGTAATAATGATGGAACTTTTGGAGCGACTCGATCAGCAGATAATTGATGGGCAACCAGACCGGCCCGCGCCAGTTCGAGTTGCCGCCAAACATGTTGCTCTGCGATTCTCCCGGATCGTAACGGACGACACGCTCGCCCCCATCTTCCCAATGGAGAACGTAGGGATGTTCGCCGTGAGACTTACTCAGCGACCGCACTCCGAAGTCACTCAGGAATTCATTCGGATCCAGCATCCGGCGCAGGAGACATTTCATCCGATGACCGCGCGTGATCGAAATCAGGCGGCGATCGCCCGCACCCGGCTCGTGCCAGCGTGAGATGAGGCTGGCGAGATCGGGCCGGTTTTCGAGGTACCATTCGAGTCGTTCCTTGAAGCCGGGCATCGCGTCGAGCAGCTCGGGCTCGATGGTTTCGACCGCGAGCAGCGGCATCAATCCAACCAGCGAGCGGACGCGCAACGGCAGGTAACGTCCGTCCGGCATGTGGAGCACGTCGTAATAAAATTCGTCCGGCTCGTCCCAAAGGCCGATCCCCTGGCCTCCGAGATTGTTCATCGCGCCGGCGATCCCGAGGAAATGCTCGAAGAACTTCGTCGCGATATTTTCGTAGACGGGATTCTCGCGGGCCAGCTCGAGCGCCATTCGCATCAGGTTGAGGCAAAACATTCCCATCCAGCTGGTGCCGTCGCTTTGCTCGAGATGGCCGCCCCCGGGGAGCGGCGCGCTCCGATCGAACACGCCGATGTTATCCAGCCCGAGGAAACCGCCCTGGAAAATATTTTTCCCTTCCGAGTCTTTCCGGTTCACCCACCAGGTGAAAGAGATAAGCAGCTTGTGAAAAACCGTTTCGAGAAAAGCGCGATCGCCTTTGCCGGTTTGTTTCTCCTCGATTTTGTAAACGCGCCAGGCGGCCCAGCCGATCACGGGCGGATTCACGTCGCCGAAATTCCATTCGTAGGCGGGCACCTGGCCGTTCGGATGCTGGTACCATTCGCGCAGGATGATATCGAGCTGGCCCTTGGCAAAGAGCGGATCGACCAGCGCCAGCGGCAGACAATGGAAGGCCAGGTCCCAGGCCGCGTACCACGGATACTCCCATTTGTCCGGCATCGACATGACGCGCTCGTTGTAGAGATGGCGCCACTCAGCGTTGCGGCCGGACTTTCGTTCTCGGGGCGGAGCCGGCTGGCCGGGATCACCCTCGAGCCAATCTTCGATGATGTAATAATAGAATTGCTTGCTCCAAAGCATCCCCGCCAGCGCCTGCCGATGGATCAGCTTGTGTTCCTCGCTTAAACAGGACGGTTCCAGCGCGGCGTAAAATTCGTCCGCCTCGTTTTTCCGCGCGCGCATAACCGGCTCGAATTGCTCGAACGCATCCTGTTCCAGCACCGGCAAACAAACCGGCCGCGGAATTTTTCCCGGCTCGCCGGACGGATGTTCTTCCACCGCTTCTCCCACACGGCCGAACCAGAGCCGCACCGCTTTGCTCGCTCCCGGCTCGATCGTAAACGCATAATGCGCGGCCGCCTTGGTTCCCACGCGCTCGGGGTTCACCACGTCTTTTCGGCCATGGACGATGAAATCGTTGATTCCATCTTTCACGAACTGATGCCGGCTCGGCGAAGAAAAGAGGCGCTCGGAATTTGTTTCGTTTTCGGTGAAGAGCAGTTCGCTCGCGTCTTTGCAATGGAGCGTGTAATCGCCGAGCGCCGGATGGTTCGCCTGAATGGTGGGACAACGTTCCGCGAGATCCGAGCTGGCGCGGAGCACACACCGCCGATCGCCCCGGCCCCACGCCCAGGTATTGCGAAACCAAAGCGTCGGCAAGACATGCAGCTCCGCTGGTTCCGGCCCGCGATTGGTTGCCGTCACGGAAATGAAAAAATCGTCTGGATCGACCTTGGCGTATTCGAGAACGATGTCGAAATAGCGCTGATCGCGCAGGATGCTCGTGTCCCACAATTCCGGCTCCGGCGCTTCTTTTGGCCGCCCGTAATTGGCCGCCACCAGTTCCTCGTAGGGAAACTGGGTCTGCGGATACCGATACAGCATCCGCATGTAGCTGTGGGTCGGCGTGCAATCGGTATAGAAATAAACCTCCTTCACATCTTCGCCGTGCGATCCCTGCGGACCGGTTACGCCGAAGAGACGCTCCTTCAAGAACGGATCTCGTCCGTTCCAGAACGCGAACGCGAGGCAGAGCCGCTGCTTGAAATCGCAAATGCCGCCGATGCCATCCTCGCCCCAGCGGAACGCGCGCGACCGTGCCTGATCGTGCGAGAAATAATTCCACGCGTCCCCGTTCGCGCTGTAATCCTCCCGCACCGTGCCCCAGGCCCGCTCCGCCAGATACGGCCCCCAGAGATGCCAGCGCTCGTCCTTGTTATTTTCCGCGAGGCGCTGCTGCTCGGCGTTCATCGGAGCCGATTAGCAATCAAAAATCGCCAATCGGCAATCGAAAATCCAATTACTCCCACTCGATCGTGCTCGGGGGCTTCGTCGAGATGTCGTAGCAGACGCGGTTGACGCCTTTGACTTCGTTGATGATCCGGCTGGAAATGCGCGCCAGCAATTCGTAGGGGAGCCGCACCCAGTCCGCCGTCATTCCATCCTGACTTTCGACGACCCGGAGCACGATCGTGTTTTCGTAGGTCCGCTGGTCGCCCATCACGCCGACGGAACGCACCGGCAAGAGGACGGCGAACGATTGCCAGACGCGATAATACCAGTCGGACACTTTCATTTCGCTCACCACGATCGTGTCGGCGTCGCGTAAAATCCGGAGGCGTTCCGGCGTGACTTCCCCCAGAATCCGCACCGCCAGGCCCGGGCCGGGAAACGGCTGCCGGTAGACAATTTCTTTCGGCAGGCCCAGTTGCAGTCCGGCCTGCCGCACTTCGTCCTTAAATAACTGGCGGACCGGCTCGACCAGCTCGAAATGCATTTTCTCCGGCAGACCGCCGACGTTGTGATGGCTCTTGATCACGTGGGCCGGGTTTCCGCCGATCGCGACGCTCTCGATTACGTCGGGATAGAGCGTGCCTTGGGCGAGAAAATGGTAACCGCCGTGGCTGCCGGAGCCGTTCGCGGCATCCTCCGCCAGCAATTCTTCGGTTGCGTGTTCGAATACTTTTACAAATTCGCGTCCAATAATTTTTCGTTTCTCCTCGGGATCGGTGATGCCTTGCAGCAATTTCAGGAAACGATCGGCCGCATCGACATACTTGAGCTTGATGTGAAAGTTTTCGTCGAACACCCGCTGCACCATTTCTTCCTCGCGCGAGCGGAGCAGACCGTTATTGACGAAGATGCAGGTGAGCTGATCGCCGATAGCCTTGTGCAACAACGCCGCGGTGACAGACGAATCGACGCCGCCGCTCAGCCCGAGGACCACCTTCTGGTCGCCCACCTGCCGGCGGACGCGGTCGCACGCCTCCTCGATGAACGACCCCATCGTCCAATCCATCGAGCACCCGCAAATGTGGAAGACAAAATTCTGGATGATCTCTTTCCCGCGCGGCGTGTGCGCGACCTCGGGATGAAACTGGAGCGCGTAAAGTTTCCGGGCCGGATCTTCCATCGCGGCGAAAGGCGCGTTCTCGGTGTGCGCGGCGCTGCGAAAACCCGCGGGCATTGCCGTGACGTTGTCACCGTGGCTGCACCAAATATCGATTTGGTCGCCGATCCCGTCGAAAAGCTTAGAGCCGTTCGCGACGTGCAGCATGCCCGCGCCATACTCGCGCCGGTCGCTGAACTCCACCTGTCCGCCGAGGTGATGGGCCATCAACTGCATCCCGTAACAAATGCCGAGCACCGGAATGCCGAGCGAAAAAATCTTCGGGTCCGGATGCGGGGCGCGCTCGTCGTAAACGCTGGCCGGCCCGCCCGAGAGCACGATCCCTTTCGGCGCCAGGGCCGCCGCTTCCTCCGCCGGAATATTGAACCGGACTATTTCCGAATAGACTTGGCACTCGCGAATCCGCCGCGCGATCACCTGAGTGTACTGCGAACCAAAATCGAGAATCAGGATTTTCGAATGCGCGGTCGCGACAGTCTTGGTCACGGATGCGTTTCCTTGATGGTGGGGTCGTCGGAACGATCCATGGGGCCGAGCGTGCCGTTGCCGGTAATGCCGCGCTGGAATTTTTCTGGCACCTCCTGCATCACGGGCTTTTCGAGCGGATCAGCGCAACCGGCGAGGAGAATCGCGTTTGCGATCAAGAAAGCGATAGAGAAGGCCTTCAAACGCGAAGAATACTTGGAAAAGTGACGAGTGACAAGGGGCGAAAAAATGACGAATGACGAATGACGAATGACGAATGACAAGTAAAGAGGCCGCGGAACGGCTGGTTTGAAACTCGTCACACGTCACATGTCACCTGTCCCCAATGATTGACCCGGAAGTTTTGCTCCAGGGATACCGCCTCGGCGTCTTCCCGATGGCGATGGCTGATGGTGCCATCGAATGGTTCTCGCCCGATCCGCGCGCCATTTTGCCGCTCAAGGAATTTCATGTGCCGCATACGCTCGAGCGAGCTGTCCGCAAAAAGAACTTCGAGATTCGGTTCGACGTTTCCTTCACGGAAGTGATGCGAGAATGCGCGCGACGGCCGGAGACTTGGATCAATGACGAGATCATCGCGAGTTACACGCGTCTCCATCAACTCGGCCACGCCCATTCCATCGAAGCGTGGCGGGACGGGAAGCTGGCCGGCGGCCTTTACGGCGTCGCGAGCGGCGGCGCGTTCTTCGGCGAATCGATGTTCCACCACCTCCGCGATGCCTCGAAGATCGCCCTGCTCGGTTTGGTCAACCACCTCCAGAAGCGGCGCTTCGTTCTTCTCGACACCCAATGGCTCACCCCTCATCTGCAACAATTCGGCGCCATCGAAATCCCGCGCTCCGATTACCTCCATCTTCTCGCCACGGCGGTGAACTTGCCGCGAAGTTTCGTGGACTGACTCTTCTCGCCATCCTCAATCCTCCATTCTCTATCCTCGTCCTGTTTCCGTTTGCTCCCTGCCGCGAATTCCGCATAGTGACGCCCGCCACGCTTTTCGCGTGATCGCGCACCAGGGCTGGGTAGCTCAGTTGGTAGAGCAGAGGACTGAAAATCCTCGTGTCGGGGGTTCAATTCCCTCCCCAGCCACACCTCTTTAAGAGTGAGACATGCGGAAGCATGTCCCTCCGAACTAGAATTTCAGGGTGACTTGCGCGGCGATGAGATTTTCGCCGTTCCGCAAAGTTTCCTGGCGGCTGAAGCTGTATTGCAGTTTCGCCTGCAGGTAATCGGTGAAGCGATAACCGAGAGCGGCGTCGATGCGCCAGATGTCGTTGCCCCATTTTGAGCGGTGATCCTCGTCGCGGACGGTGCCGAAGAGCTGCTGGTTCCAACGCAGCGCGCCGAAGAGTTGGGAAGTGATCTTGTATTTCGCCTCGAAGTAATAGGAAAAAGTGTCGGCGTTGCCGATCCGCGGCACCTCAAAGCGCGCTTCGTAGAATTCCGCCCATAATTGAAGGTGATGCCAGGCGAAGGAAAGGTCCTGCGCCAGGACGAGCTCGCGATAGTCGCCAATGCCGCGGCCGGGTGGCAGATCAGGCACGGCGTTGGAACGAAGATAAGGACCGCCGCTGGCGGACAACCCGAGGTTCCACATTTCATTCGGGCGAAAGCCCAGGCGCCCGCTGAAAGTAGGATCTTCGAAACCGGTTTGGGTGATGTTCCAGGATTCAGGGCGAGAGGCGAGAGCCGCATTCTTCATTTCCGCGGCGTAATCGAATCGGCCGCAGGAGCCGGAGATCGCGGCGCCGGTGGAGTAGCTCGGCCCCCAGAGGATGGGAAGGCGCAGATATTTGTCTGAGTAATCGCGGGTATCGTACTCACCGACGTGGCCCCATTCCAGAAGTTCGTCGGTCTCATCTGGCGCGCCAGTGTCCCAGATGCCGGTGAGATTTTCGTAAGGCAGCGGCGCGTTGATGAATGGATTTTGCCAGGAGTCGTGTCGCTGGACCCAGTTGCCGACCACGGTGGCGAATTGTCCGATCTGAATGTTGATGTTCTTTGCAGGGCTGTAACGGATAAAATATTCGTCGAGCCGGATCTGGGCGCCGTCATCGCTCGGGTCGAAGCCGCGATCCACGCGCGTTTGCGCGAAGAGATAAATGTTCGACCCGATTTGGGCGTCGAGGAACAAGCGCAGCCGCGGGTTTAGCAGGAAATTGCGGCTGGAAAAAATCAGGCCAGGCGCGGGTTGGTCGATGAAATAGGTCTCGAGATCGACGAGGCCGCTCAACTGAAAATGAAAGCGGTCCTGCGAATCGTTGAGGGAAAGTGAGTCATGGACTTTTTCGAGAAAATCGGCGCGGGCAGTGACGACGAGCGCAAAGGCCAGGGCGAGCCATCGACAATTTCGAAAGGGAATGGGGGAACTAGGCGGCATAAAGAAGTTTGTCGATGGTTTGGCGGAGCGCATCGAGCGTGACCGGTTTATCGAGGACGACATCCACCGGTGCCGGTTGCGAGCCGCTGACTTCGATCAACGCCCCAAAGCCGGTGAGCATGATCACGGGGATATCGTGTCTCACTTGCTTGATGAATCGCGCCGTCTGATCGCCACTCATCTCCGGCATCACGCGATCGAGAACGACGAGATCGAAATCGTTGCGCTGGAATTTTTCCAGGGCCTCGCGTCCGCTCGCCGCCGTGGAAACCGAATGCCCATCGCAACGCAGGTAGGCGGAGACGACTTCAAGAACGCGGGGTTCATCGTCGACAATGAGGACGTTCAGTAACGCCTTCGATCGTGTGCCGGAAGGGGCCACGGCTGTCAGCGGCGAACTTTCCGCCAGCGGGAGGCGAATGATGAAGGTGGTTCCCTGGCCGGCGGCGGATTCGATTTCCAATTTGCCGCGGTGCCGCTCGATGATCCCGTAAACCATCGAAAGACCGAGGCCGGTGCCGCGCTCGCCTTTGGTGGAGAAAAACGGTTCGAGGCAACGCTGGCGGACTGCTTCCGTCATGCCGGTCCCGGTATCGCGCACGCGAATCACCGCCTCGTTGCCCTCGATCGAAGTCTCGATGGAAACGTGGCCGCCTTCAGGCATCGCATCGACGGCGTTGAAGATGAGATTGGTCAACACTTCGCGGAGCGCGGATTCCTGGCCGGCGACGAACGGTGATGCCTGGATCTCCGCGGTGACCATGACAGTCAATCCCTTGGCCTGAGTCTGGTTCCGCCACTTCGGCTCGGTGAGGGAAACGGCTTGTTGCACGATCTTGGCCAGGTCGACGACGGGAAATTCCTCATCCGTCTCAGCGGGCCGGTAAAATTCACGCAGACGACTGACGACGCTGGCCGCGTCTTTGGCCGAGGTCCGCAACATTTCCAGACAGCGGCGCGCTTCCACCTTGTTATCGAGCAACCGGTCATTGTGCAGGAGCAACTCAGCGAACCCGAGAATGGGCGTGAGGTTGTTGTTGAAATCGTGCGCGATGCCGCTGGCCATCTGGCCGATCGCACTGAGCCGCTCCTGTTGAATGACCTGTTGCTGGGTGGCCTTCAATTCATTGAGCGCTTTTTCCAGCTCGCGATTACTCGCGCGCAAATCATCTTCGGCTTGCTTGCGCCGGGTCAGGTTCTCGACGGAACCGGCCACAATTTTCTCGACCGGTTTGGAAAGGCCTTTGGCCACGAACAGACTGGCGGCGAATCCAAAGGAAAGCACGACGAGCCCGAACGCGATGATCTTCCAGCGCAGCGCCTGTTCTTCCCGAATCGACGCGGCGAGCGGATACAGACAAACCTGATAGGCGGGGGCGAATTGCGTCTCCGGGTCGAGCGCTTTGTAATAGAGAAGATGGGAACCGCTTTCGAGCTCGATCGGGAAATGGCCGGCCGTTTTTTTACCCGAGGCAGCGCGGACCTGTTCGGCAACAAGACGGCGGTCAGCTGCCTCGAGGCTTTCGATGTAGAGCCGTTGATTTAGCCAGATCCCGCTTTTGATGGCGCGGGCGCGATCGCTTTCCGTGTCCTCGAAATGAGTGATCGGAAAACCGACTACGAGCGCGCCGAGGCTGCGGCCGTTGGGAGCGCGAATCTGGGTCAGGACAACTTTGCGCAGCGCCGTGGGACGATTTCCGCGGGCCATGGCGATGAACCCAACGGCTTGATCATCCTCCTGGCGCAGCATTTTTCCCAGGCTGGACAAAGACTCATCGAGTGACGGCTGATCGATGAGCCCGGCGGGATGACGTTCGGGCGGCAGCACGAGACCGTCCGCGTCGAGAAAACGAAAGAACGATGCGCGGCTTACGTCGGGCGCATTCTCGGTCGAGGCGCCCGAGCGGTCCAGGAGTCCTTCCAGTTCGGTGAGCGCGTTTTGATACAGATCATCGATATCCCTTTCCTCCAAGGCCGCGCGCAGCCTGACCGCGTGCGAAATGACGAGGCATTTTTCCGTGATGATTTCCGATTGGGCTTCTTGAATTTTCAGGAACGATTGGACTCGGCTTTGGAATTGGGCGTCGAGCACCTGCTGCTGGTTCGCCCGCCGATTTTTCTCGGCGAGATAGACAGTGGCGGTCGTCACGGCGAGAACCACGAGCATCATCGCGAGGAGCAGCTTCGCGCGAAAGCTGAGCGTTCCCGTAAAACTGTACTTGGAGATAATGGCTTGGTTACTTGGCTGGAAAATCGACATGCAAAGTCATGCCAGTTTTCAATTCCACGGGACGCTGCCGGACGTCGTCGCCAGCCACCCAAGCTTTCAGCACGTAGTTACCGGGAGGAAGATGTTCCAGACGGTATCGGCCGGCGGTGTCTGTTTTTTGAAAATAAGGGGTTTCCAGAACGAGGATGGTGCCGCGCATTCTCTCGTGAATTTCGCAATGGATCGTAACCGCTCCCGGTTTATCGAAAACGACGACGCTCGGTTTTTCATCCTTGCGGTAGCGGCCGAGGTCGAAGCGCTTGATTTTCGAGTAGGAAAAAACATTATGGTAAGTCTCATCCATGTTCGGGAACTCGACCGCGGTCCCGACCAGGATCGGCAGGAGATCGGGCGCAAACGCGACGTTCTTTTGCGCCACCTGGGCTTGGGACTTTTGAGCGCTGGCTGCCTGCGCCCGAAAATCGCCCTCGAGATAAACCACCGCCGCCGGCGGATTAGTTGGGGCGAGGGCGATATCGGGGGCCGTCGCGTAGCGCTGGTTCAGGCCGCGATCAAAAGAAGGTTTTGGAAGCTGGACGGTCCCTTCAATAACCACCTGGGCCCGAAGAGACCCGGCGGTCAAACCGACAATGAGACTGAGAATGGAGAAGCCGCACCGCACATCTTCTGGAGGTAGCGAGAAAGGTGCCAGTCTGGCCCGCGATTCAGCCTCTGATTGCCCGCGCTCTGCGACAGAAACGCCGTTCACTGGCTTGGTAACTCAGTTGGTAGAGCAGAGGACCAAAAAGCCTCGTGTCGGGGGTTCAATTCCCTTCCCAGCCACCTCTTCGTATCACTCTCCCGAGCCAAGTTCTGCGAGAAACGAATCGAGAGCTTGATCGACGCCCATGGCCCGCCTCCGCGCCAGATTGTACATATGATTCATGGTGGTGAACGCCCCGCCTTGCACGCTCGTTGTCAGATCCTCATCCGTAGCGCTGTCGAGCAAGAGCCCCGCCTCGTTGTAGATGGAAATTTGAAATAAGGATGGGGTTTTTTGTAGCAGTCGGACCGTCCAATTAGAGAAAGCCGCTTGCAACGTATTACGGTTCTCTGTCGCTTCCCATGGCACCTCTCCATCGCGCGTCTTTGCGGCGAGGCGGTCAACTATCGCGGCCAGTTTAGGGTTTTCCATATCAATCCTGTCCTACTTGGTTACGGACGTGCAGTAAAAGCTCCTGCAAATCCAATATATGCGCACTTATTGTTTTGTTCATCAGGGGTACGTCTTGAGGCGTCACGTTCTGTGATAAAGCGATCTCAATTTCATCTTCGATGCTGGAGCAGGTTTGGACGGCACTTTGGATTCTCCGGCGGTGAGTGTTCGTCAAGTTCGGCCCGATATTTTTTATGGTCATTAGCGACATCCTGATTTCCGAATAGCTGGCGGGAAGGAGTTCCCACACGCCGTATCGTTGAAGCGTCTTTGCCTCTTCGAAAGCTGCCACGGTTTCGGAGAGACTTCGCACGATGTCAAATTTGTCGAGATCCTCGCGCATGCGTTGCGATGCTGCAGCAGCATGCTCGGCTGCGGTGCGAGCCTTGCGAGCTTCCAGCCATGTACCGATTAGGCCGACGACCGAAACCAGTAGACCGGCGACGCCACAGAAATCGGGGAAGGACTTAATGTCCAGTACGGCCACGACCATTCGTTATTCGCGTTAGGCAACAGCCGTCAAGGCAAAGGTGGTGTAGCGACGAAACGGCAGGGCCCATAGGGGCGTTCGAATAGGACAACCTAGAGTGAAGAACACAACCTTCGGACGCCTCCCGATTGGCGGATCTTTGCTGTCCAACGGTGTCGTCGAACCCTTCGCCTTTTTCGGTAGACTATTCCGTGCGCAACGCGGCCATCGGGCTGATCCGAGTGGCGCGGCGGGCGGGGAGCCAGGTGGCGAACAAGGCGGCGATGGCGAGGGTGAGGGGAGCAAAGGTGAAGGCGACCGGATCGAGCGCGCCGACTTCGTAGAGCATGCCGCTCAAAATTTTGCCGGTGCCGGCGGCGAGGAGCAGGCCGATCACGATGCCGCTCAGGAGCATGATGGAGCCTTCGCGCATGATCATGCGCAGAACGGTGCCGGGTTGCGCGCCGAGAGCCATGCGAATCCCAATCTCGCGCGTCCGTCGCGCAACGGAATACGCTTTCACGCCGTAAAGACCGACGACAGCAAGACCCAACGCGAGGCCGCCGAAGACGGAGAACATCGCGGCACCGGCACGGACGACCCAGAGCTGGAAATTGCTGTCGAGATGTTGCGCGAAACTTTTCAGCGTCAGGACCGGCAACGCGGGATCGACTTCGCGCACGGTCCGGCGCAGCAGATCGGCGGTGTTTGCTTCACTGCCGGAGGCGAGGGAATGGAACCGGACAAAGAAGGAGACATTGCTCTGAAATCCGCGCGCGAACGGAAGGTAGATCTGGCCGTGCGGATCTTTTTCGAAGAGCCCTTGTTTCGTCGTTGGAACGATGCCGACGATCTCGATCGTTTCTTTTCCAGTTTCGCCACTGAGATCGCCGGTCATGCCGACGCTTTTAGAGTCGTTTTTGGCGCGGGGAGCGTTGTCGCTCGCGTATTGGATGCGCTGGCCAAGGGCATCGCCTTCGGGCCAAAGTTTTTTCGCAAGCACTTCATCGATGATAGCGACCATCGGGCCGCCCGATTGAGTGGCTTCGGCCTGGTTGAAAACGCGGCCGCGCAGCACCGGCAGACCGACGGTGGCGAAGTAATCAGCGCCGACGCTGTTCCAAGCCGCGCTGAAGGCGAGGCCTTCGGCGGCAGTCGCCGGCTTTGCATCCGGCGCCGGTTGCACGCCGGCGCGCTGGATGTTTCGGCTGAGCGAGATCATCCCGAAAGGGACCGTGGCCGAGATGCTGGTGTGCTCGACGCCGGGCAACGCCGCGAGGCGTTCCTCGAGGTTGCGATAAAGATCCTGGGCGCGTTTCTGGTCGTAACCGGCCAGGCTCGCATCCGTTTCGAGAAGGAAACTCGCGCCGGGCGCGAGGCCGGTGTCGACCGAAGCGGCTTTGCCGGCGCCCCGGATGAAGAGCGCGGCGGCGGTGAGCAACGCGAGTGAGAACGCGATTTGCGCGACGACCAGCGGGTTGCGCGGGAGAAATCTCCAACGCCGCCTAACGACATCTTCGCCGGCCTGTTCCTTGAGATCGGCGACGACGGCGCTGCGAGAAAGTTTCAGCGCAGGCCCAAGAGCGAAGCCGAGCGTGCCGACGACGCAGAAGGCGAATGTCGCGGCGAGGATAGAGAAATTGGGACCGGCCAGCCAGACGATGTCGAGCGGCAACATTTTGCCGAGAGACGCGACGAGGAGATCCGACGACCAAAGACCGAGGACCAATCCGCATGCGCCGCCAAGTATCGCGAGGACGAAACCTTCGGTGAGGAGTTGGCGCACGATCCGGAAACGGCTGCCGCCCAGCGCGAGACGGATCGCAATTTCTTTCCGTCGCGCCGTGCCGCGAGCGAGCAGCATGTTGGCGAGGTTAAGACACGCCACCAATAGAACCACGATCGCCATCCCGAGCAGCATCGGCGCGATCGCTTCCAGGCCGCCCTCGCCCGAAGGCGCGGTGCTGACGGAGAAACGCGAGATCGGCGTGATCGTAAACGTCTGATCTTTTTGTTCGACTGGGAATGCCTTCTCGAGATTCACCGCCAAGCCTTCGAGCGCGGGCTTGGCGCTGGCTGCAGTCATCCCCGGTTTGAGCCGGCCGACGACGATCAACTGTTGTCCGGCGCGATCGCCGAACGCGGTCTTGTTCGCCTGCTCGAAATCGTTCGCGATTCGGTCGTAATTGCTGAGCGGCAGCCAGACTTCGACGGAAAATATTTGGAGCGTCCCGGTGAAGCCGCGCGGCGCGATCCCGACGACCGTGAAGGGATGTCCGTTGACCAAAAGCTCGGAGCCGAGCACGGCTGGATCGAGATTATGTTTCTGCCAGTAAGCGTAACTGACAATCGCGACCGGCGCGTTGCGGCCCAGAGTTTCTTCTTCGGGCAGAAAGGTCCGCCCGCGCGCGAGCGGAACGCCGAGCACCGAGAAATAATTCGAGCTGACGATGCCGCCAAACGTGCGGCGCGTGTCTCCTTTTTGGCCGATACCGATCATGGCGAGGTTGTAACCCATGACGTCGGTGAAGAAGGTATTCTGGGCGCGGATGTCAGTGTAAGTCGGGTAAGAAAAGCCACGATAGGTTTTCGGGTTCTTTTTGTCCTGCGAAAACACCTGTACGACCTCCTGCGGCTTGGCGTACGGCGGCGGCGCGAAGAACATCGTGTGGACGAGACTGAAAACGGCCGTGTTGGCGCCAATGCCGAGCGCGAGAACGATCACAGCCGCGAGCGTGAACCCCGGCGCCTTGAAGAGTTGCCGGAGGGCGAACTTAAGATCCTGGATCATATGTAATCAGATGCACGCCCGCCCTCGATTGGATTCAAACTTTTTATTGCGACTAATTTAGGGCGTTCAGGAGCGATCGGCGTCCAGGCCGAGAGAGGACTACAAGAGGCTGGCGTGTTCGACCATTGAAGGATAACGCGCCAAAGAAATGCGGGTGCCTGGCGCATTCGAAAAATAAATTTTTCTTCCTGGCAACCGATCAGCCCCGCCCATGCCAACCATGAGTGCGAAAGGGGTTCTCTGAATCGCTTTATGGCTTAGGTGTTTTTTTAGCCTGCGGCGTCCCCTGCGTTATCTTCTCCTTCTCCTTCTCTTTCTCTTCGCCAGTCCTACCTTTGCTGATCCATTCCGAGGCAATCTTGGTAATCGCGGTCACGATGCTGTCGGAAATAAATCCGGTGGCAAAGGCGGCGATGACTAACACCGGTTCCGCAATATTGGTCGCGACAATCTGGAGAAGATAGTAAACCGCAATGGCGAGGAACGGAGCCGAGATCAGGCCCATGTAAGTATCGATTAGATCCTTGCGGATGCCCCAAGCCGCCGTGGTTCCTGCTTCCGTAGTGACGCGGGGTCCGCCGCCGACCAGCCCCTTGATTGGCGCATTGAAAGCAGCTCTGACCATGCCCTGTTCATCCTTGGGCAGGTCTTTCGTATCGTAACTTTTCTGGATGTCCGGGACCTTTTTTGTCATGTTAATTCCAGCGCCCAGCATCGCCAGGATGATGACATAGAATGGGACTGCCAGTCCGCCCTCGACCAAGGCGAAACCGGGCCTTTGCTGCAATTCATCGCGGCGCACACTTTCCGGTGCGGCCGGTGATGGCTGCTGCGCCGGAGGTGTGGCGGGGGAAGCGGCGGCAGCCGCGGAGGTAGTGCCACTGGGGGTTTGCATGGGCGGCGACGTTGTTTTTTCGCTTGGCGTTTTCTTGGGGGAGACAGCACCGCCCAAGTTCACCAGCCACTGCGGATCCTTCACTCCTTTCGCTGTTCCTTTGACGAGCCCGACCGGCGCTTTCTCCATTAACGCGACCGCGGATTGGCTTTTCGAAACTAACACGATCGCACCGATGGGCACGGCGAGGGACAGGAAGGTGGTGATATAGGTGAGCGCAAACAAAAACCTCGCTCTGCGCTGGGTGAGACCGCCCGTGAACAGAATGATCAAGATGGCGGCGAAAACTCCGCCCACCATAAGGGCTACCGTGACGGCCCATTTGCCTTCTGGTGGAGGATAATTAAGATACAGCGTTGCCGTGCCGCTCAAGGCAGTGGGAGCTTTGTCTTTTTCGTTTAGTTGGCCGCTGAAAGTAGCGGTCACTCGGATCGGCGGCGGCGAACTGCTAACGGACTCTGCCGGAACCGGGGTGCGCAGCGGGGCTGGCGTGTTGGGGGGAGAGCCGGCCGGATCTGGCGGAGTAGTTCCAGTAGCAAACTTCCCCCCTTCGGCGAGGGACAAGATTGCGCCGCCCAGGTACAGATTTTTTTCCGGATCATCGAAAACAACATGCACTATGCCGTTGCCCACCGGCGCGCCTTTGAACGAGACTACTCCACTGACTTGAAACGGTTGTTGGGAAGAAGCTTCCAGGAACACTTGCGCCTGGTCCTTGGGCTTGAAGAACCAGTAGTACGCAATAAGACCAAAAACAACCAACCAAAATCCCATAACCATGTAGCTCGCAGTCTTGTCGGTACCGGTGTTTCCATCCGTGGTTTGCTTATCCGACTTGTTCGGGGCTAGCGGTGGAGGGGCATTATCGGGAGACTCCTCTGAAGCGCTGGTTACGGGCGCATCCGACGTTTCTCCAAGGTTTTCGTCCGCGGACATATTGGGGAAGAATCGAGCAATTAAGCGAGAGTCGGCGCCGAGATGTCAACGGCAATCATTCATGCAGATTTTCGTCGGCCAGCGCTTTAGGCCGTCCCTGCGAAGTTGCCGCGCACGGGTTGGGGGTGGAAATTCGCAAATGGATTTATCGAACACAAGAGACGCCACGGAATGGTTCGAAGTATTGCAAACCAGCAAGCGAACGCAGACGGCGATGATGACCCTGGCGCCTGGGGATGACACCGGCAAGAAAGCGGAAGCGCATGAGAAAAGCGATCAAGTGTTGTTGATGCTCTCGGGAAAGTTGTCGGGGACGGTTGGACCTGAAACCGTGAATCTGAAAAAGGGCGACGTACTTTTGATCCGCGCGGGCACGCCCCACCGTTTCAGGAACGCCGGCAGACAACGCGCGGTGACGTTCAATGTTTACTCGCCGCCGGAATATCCTCCCGAGACGAAGGGATGATCAGGCCGGCACGAGCGGCGTGAAATCGTACGGGGACGAAGTTGCGTTGAACTTCGGGTAAAGGAATTTACTCACCGGCAGGTTTTCCTTGGCTACGCCGGCGGCTTCTCGCAGGCCTGCTTCGCGCAGCCGGGAAAGCGCCTGCTCCAGGAGGCGGGTTCCGAAACCGCGGTTCCGATATTCCATCGACACGCAAGGGCCCGGAATCAGGTGCATATCAGCCTCGGCTTCGAAGGAAATCACGGACGCTCCGATGATGCGAGTGCCATGGCGTAATGCCAGAAGGCTGCAGGCCGGCGAGGCGAACGCGCGCTCCAGCCACGACTCAATTTTCTCCGTCACTTCCTGCAGCTCGGGGCTCCACATCGGATCGAGCACGAACGAACTTGAGATGATCTTGCGCAGTTCCTTTTCGTCTTCGGCGGTCGCGGGCCCGATCTCGTAATGTTCCGGGAGGGTATTGTCGAATGACGGAAGCCGGGTCAAATCCCAGGTGAATCGAATCCAGTTGCTCAGCTTCATAGAGGTGCCCGGTAGTATCGTGCGCGGAAGAGCCTATGCAAATTTCGGCGCCGCCCACAGGGCGGCGGCTACAGAAGACAAAAAGCGCGCTCCGCTCATCTTCTGTAGCCGCTTCGCTGTGCGAAGCGTTGGTTGTGAGCTTTAGATTGCCTGGACGGCTTTGAGCGTTTCGTGGAACGAACCGTAAAGCTCGCGATACTGGGCCACGCCGCGCCGCAGGACCGGCTTGAAGTTCGCCAAGTCCGCGATGTTCACGATCAAATCCACGCTCTGCACAAACGCGCTCATGGCGTCGTTCGTCGGGAAGCGATGGCTGATGAGGACGAGGAAATGCTCCCGCCGTTCTGCGCCGGGACGCCGGACCATGGCGCGCAGGATCGGGTTGTTCTGCGGCGTGGAGCCTTTGAAGTTTTCGTAAACGATCACGACGTTGTAGCTGTAAGTCTTCAGCTTCAGGAGGACGTCTTCCTCGAACAAACCGAGGTGCACCTTGTAGGTCATGTCGATCAACTGGGGGACCACCATTTTCTGGTATTGCTGGTGATCGACGCAGACGAGCGCGGTGTTGTCGCCGAGATCGAAGAAGGAAGAGTCTTGCGGTTCCATGGTTTAACGGAAGGCGTTTGCGGGAAGATCGAGGCGCAAACCTGAATCGAGGTCGCTGTCCACCCCGCGCGCTTTTTGGATAAGGTCGAGGCCGCGGCTCACGCGGCCCTTGCGGGTGGCAAACAGCCGCGCGGTTTCTTCCGTGATGAGATCGCTCTCGTAAGCGTTGAGGATCGACTGGTCGAACGTCATCCAGCCAAACGGCGAGCTCGCCTCTATGATCTCGTAAAAGCTGCGGTGCTCGCCTTCGCCGATCGCGATCGTCTCGCGGGTGCGGAGATTGTTGCCCAAAATTTCCGTGAGCAATTGCCGGCCGCCGCCGACCTTCGGCGCGAGGCGCTGACTCACGATATAGCGCAACGTATCTGCGAGCCGGATGCGGAGCTGCTGCTCTTCGCCGAGGGAAAAGAGTCCAAGGATACGATTGATCGCCTGGCCGGCATCGATCGTGTGCAGGGTGCTCAAGACGAGGTGGCCGGTTTCGGCCGCCATCAAAGCGACTTCGACGGTCGCGCGGTCGCGCATTTCGCCGACCAGAATGACTTTTGGCGCCTGGCGCAGGGCGGCGCGCAAGCCGTTGGGGTAATTGTTAAAGTCGTGGCCGAGCTCGCGCTGGTTGAACGTCGCACGTTTCGTTGGGTGGACGAATTCGATCGGGTCTTCGAGCGTCACAATGTGGACCGGCTGCTGTTCGTTGATCTCATTGAGCAGCGCTGCCAGCGTCGTTGTCTTGCCGCTGCCCGTCGCGCCCGTTACCAGGACAAGCCCCGTTTTCTCCGTCGCGATCTCCTTGAAAATCGACGGTAATTGCAGGCTCTCGGTCGTCGGGATATCTCCCTGGAGTTTCCGCAGAACGATCGAGAAATGGCCCTGCTGCCGGAAAATGTTGACGCGGAAACGCGCCTCTTCTCCGAGCGAATAACTGCAGTCGCACGATCCGCCGGTGAGATAATCGTAGATCAGCCGCCGGTTCCCCTGCATCAACGTCAGCGCGATCTGCTCGGTCTGGTAAGGCGTGAGCGCTTCGATGGGCGGATCGACGTAGACTGGTTTCAGTTCGCCGAAATCCTCCACCTGCATCGGATGGCCCACGGAAAAATTCAGGTCCGAGATGCCGTCGTAAGTCAGCAGCATCGCCGATAAAATTTTGTCGAGATCCGGAATTCTCATCGCTCAGGAATCCTATTCGTCCGTGCCATCCATTGGCGGCTCCTTGAGGAAGGGCCGGAATTTCTTTTTATCGATTGCCTTGTCATAGGCTTCCTCCGGCGAAATTCGCGCGTGGCGCAGATGCTCCATGATCGCGTCATCGAGCGGCTGGTTGCCTTTCTTCTTGCCGACCTGGATCATGCCGGGGATCTGGTGGGTCTTGGCTTCGCGAACGAGGTTCGCGATCGCCATGTCGACGACGAGGATTTCGAGAGCGGCCACCCGGCCTGGCTTATCGATCCGCTTGAAAAGATTTTGCGCAATGACGCCTTTGAGCGACTCCGCCAGGGTGGCGCGGATTTGGTTCTGCTGGTTGGTCGGGAAAACGTCGATGATACGATCGACCGCCTTCGACGCGCTGGAAGTGTGCAGGGTTCCGAAAACGAGGTGACCGGTGGCGGCGGCCGTCAGAGCCAGCTCGATCGTTTCGTGGTCGCGCATTTCGCCGACGAGCAGGATGTCCGGATCCTCGCGCAAGGCCCCGCGCAACGCGGCGGCAAACGAACGAGTGTGGACACCGACTTCGCGATGCTGCACGAGACAGTTTTGGCTGCGATGCACGAATTCGATCGGGTCCTCAACCGTGATGATGTGGTCGTGGCGATGGAGGTTCGCGTAATCCATCATGGCCGCCAGCGTCGTCGATTTGCCGGAACCGGTCGGTCCCGTAACGAGGACGAGGCCCTTCTTCAGCATCGGAAATTTTTTCAGCACCGGCGGCAGGCCGAGGTCTTCGACGGTCAGCACGTTTGAGGGAATGAGGCGGAACACGGCCGATATGCCGTATTTCTGCTGGAAAAAATTCGCGCGATACCGCGCCATCCCCGGCACTTCATAGCCGAAGTCGATGTCGGAAGTTTCTTCGAAGACTTTGATTTTTCCTTCCGGGGCGATCTCGTAAACCATCGCCTTCAATTCGTCGTTGCGCAGCGGCGGGTAATCCACCCGGACCAGTTCGCCATTGATGCGCAGCATCGGGGGATTGTTCGTGGCGAGGTGAAGGTCGGATGCCTTCTGCTCGCCCATGAGCTTGAAGAATGAGTCGATACGGGCCATGGACGCGCCTTCTTAAAGCTAAATCGGTGCCACCGGTCGGTGGCATTCCCCGTAAAACGCGTCCTGCTTCGGGCCGCGGCGCTAGGACCCGGAGAGCCGGGCGGCGTCGATGGTCGAGCGGACCTGTTCGAGTAGTTTTTCGGCCGTGTAAGGCTTCGGGATGAATCCTTTGAGGCCCTGGGCGAGCATCGCCCCGAGTTTGCTCTGTTCCGCGAAGCCGCTGCTCAACACAACCACCACGTCCGGATTCAGCGCGCGCAATTCGTCAAAAACAGCGTCGCCGTCCATGACCGGCAGGAAGAAATCGAGGATGACAAGACCGATCTGGTTGCCGACCTGCTGGTAAATTTTTAGCGCCTCGAATCCGTCTCGCGCCAGGATCACCCGGTAGCCTTCATCGGTCAGCATCGTGGACGCCAGCTCCGCGATTTCCGTTTCGTCGTCGACCAGCAGGATCAGTTCGCGGTTCCCTTTTGGGTTCAACACCCTGATTTCCGGCGGAATCCCGGCCGCTTTTGCAGACGCCTTTTTGGTGTCGGCGCCTTTGCTGCGCGCTGCCGCCTTGTCCGCAGGCGTTCTGGTTTTCGGCGCAGGTTCGGATGAAGAGCGGACGACTTTGAATTCCGGCGGGCGCGATGGATCGGCCTTTTGCTTCGACTTCGCAGAGCTGCCCTCGAGGATCCGCGTCGTAACTCGATCGAAAAGATCCTGGGCGGTTTTCGACGCCAGCTCGACGCGTTCGCCCAGCATCTCGATGTAATTGTATTCGCCCTTGTGTTGCCGCGCCAGGTCCGCATACCGCGAGATCTGTTGCAGCATCGAATTCAACTCGGTGGAAGTGGTGGCGATCCACTTCAAATCTTCGTGATCCAGCATAAGGGGGAGACGTCGTCAGGTCTCGTCGCGGTCGTTCCGGCACGCCCAAAAAACACCACCGAACACGGCAAAAACGGCGATCGCGAAGGAACCAATTGTGAACATGAAAAGAGAATCGTTTAAGTCAGCACGGTTCATGCCCTTGTCGCGGCCCGGAGTCAATCGGAATCAGTTCCCGTCCGCCCTCAATTTGTCCGGTTGAGCGGAGTCGAAAGATCCCGATTTTAGCGGGATGAGTTTTCGCACCGGATTCTATGTCGGCCTGATCGTGGCCGTGATCTGGGGAATTTACCTGGTGCGGCTTTGGCAGGGACAACGCCAGGTCGAGCTGCACAGCGTCCGTCTGCTCGCACAAATCGAGAAGCACAATTGGAAAGCAGTCGACGAATTTGTCGGCAGTGATTACGTGGACCAGTGGGGAAACGATCGCGCGCTGCTCTTGGAACGGTTGCGTGACGTTTTCCGCGCCCTGCCGAATGCGAGGGTCGAATCAAAGGTTGTCTCCGTGCAAACCAGAAATGGTCGGGGTTCCTGGATCGCCCGGATCACTCTCAAAAGCACCGGTGAGTTCGCGGATCTTATCCAGAACCGGGTGAACTCCCTCGACTCGCCGTTCGAATTCGAGTGGCAACGCGGAGCGACCTGGCCGTGGGATTGGAAACTGGTCGCCGTCAAAAATCCCGCCCTCGAAATTCCGAATCTGTAGCCGCTCTTCTGTAGCCGCTGCCCTGTGGGCAGCGTGAGATCGGTTCTCGCGCAACATCGTTTGCTCCCGCGCTTCGCACAGCGAAGCGGCTACAGAAGAGGAAACAGAAAGCGATTCGCTATTTTCCGAGCGCTGTCCGCAGCTCCACTTTCGCTGCGTCCACTTCGCGGGGCGCAGCCTGGCAAAGCAGGAGCGCGCGGAGCTTGTCGCCCTGACAATAACGGACCACGAATTTCTTCTTCGCGTAGGTCCCTTTCAAACTGATCCGCGTCGGCGGCAGACTGAAATCGCCCACGAAATCCATTTTCAGGTCGAACATCTCGGTCCAGAAATACGGGACCTGTTCGTAGCGGATCCGTTTCTTGCCGGTCATGTTCGCGCCCGCCACGAGGCCTTGTTCGCGGGCATTCTCCCAATGCGTCTGCCGGCGCACGCCACCCATGATGCGATCCGGATAAAAGGCCAGGTCGCCGATCGCGTAGATCCCTTTTTCTTCGGTCTCGAGATACTCGCTCACCGGCGAGCCGTGCGGCCCGGAGAGCGGCGTGTTACGCACCAGCTCGAGGTTCGGTTCCGCCCCGCAGGCGACGACGGCCACGCCGGCCGCGATCCGATTGCCGCTTTTCGTCTGGATATTGCGCAGGACGGTTTTGCCTTCGAAACCGTTCAGGCTTTCGCCCAGTAACAAAGTAACGCCGTGCTTTTCGAAATAAGACGTAATCCAAGCCCCCGTCTCGGGATCGAGGTAGCGGTTCAACAGGTAAGCGTTCCGATGCATCATGCTGACCTTGAATTTCAACTGGCGCAGACTCGACGCCGCTTCGCAGGCGAGGAGCCCGCCGCCCACCACCACGATGGCTTTCTCCAGCGACGCCATCTCGCGCAGGGCGAGCGCGTCCCGGATGGTGCGAAGATAAATCACATTGCCGAGGCCGACACCGGCGACCGGGGGCCGGAACGGCCGGCTTCCCATGGCCAGGCAGGCTTTGTTGAACTCAATCGTCTCGCCATTTCCCAGGACAGCGAGCCGGCGATCGATATTGATCTGGGTGACCATCGCCGCGAAGCGCGTCTCGATTTTGTGCTTCTCGTACCAATGCGCGTCGAGGACCGGCATTTTCTTCAACGGCGCAACCTTGTCGCGCAAAAAACTCTTCGAGAGCATCCAGCGCTTATACGGAGGGAAGGTCTCGGCGCCGACGAGCGTGACCTGGCCGCGCTTGTCGTATTTGCGGATGCTTTCGCAAGCGCTGCCGCCGCCAACGCCGCTCCCGATGATGAGATAATCGCGCTGAATCATGTGCAGGCGGACGATAGGAAATCTGTTAGGCCGCTGGCGAGGGAAAAATTGGACTCTCTTTTCTCATCGAGTGGGAGATTAGAAGACGGCCCGGCAGATAATGACCGAGGCGATAATTCCCGCCAAGTCGCCCAGCAAACCCGCCGGAATCGCGTGCCGGGTTTGCTTCACGGCCACTGACCCGAAATAAACCGCCGCGACATAGAACGTGGTTTCGGTGCTGCCGTAGATCGTCGCCGCCATCCGGCTGACGATATTGTCCGGGCCGAGGCGATGAATGATGTCGGTCAGGATCGCGAGCGTCGCGCTTCCGCTGAGCGGTCGCATCAAGGCCAGAGGAAGCAGATCGGGCGGAAACTGGAGCGGCGTCAGGATCGGGGTGAGGACGCGGGTGAGGAGATCGATTCCGCCCGCGCCTTTGAACATGCTGATCGCGACCAGCATCGTCACGAGGAACGGAATGATTTTCAAAATCACGCCGAACCCTTCCTTCGCGCCTTCGACGAACTCTTCGTAAACCTTGATCCGGCGGGTCGCCGCGTAGACTGGGAAGAAGCTCAGGAGAAATGGGATCGCGAGGATCGAGAGGGTGTTCACGCTGCGCACGAAAGCATTTTGCGCCGTGGCGTTCGGGTCGGCGGGAAAATTGAACCAGCCGGGAAAGACCAGCCGGACAAATAATCCAAGAAAGCAGAGGACGAGCAGCCACGGGAGAAAACGCCGCCAGCCGCGCGGTTCGACCGCGATGACATTTTCGTTGTAGCCGGGAGCGGTGATCCCGCCGGAGGTCGGCGCGGTATCATCACGACCGGGATCATCGATCCCGACTCTAGGATTGGTCTCCGGCAAACGAAAGAAGGACAACTTCTCCAAAAGTTTTGCCGAAGTGATCGCAACTGTCGCGGCGCACAGCGTGGCGAGGAGTGCGGTGCCTACGATGGCGGTCGGGCGCGTCGAGCCGGCCGCAGCGAGCAACGCGATTGCGGTGGCGGGAATCAATTGCACGGACGCGGTATTGATCGCGAGGAAAGTGCACATGGCGTTTGAAGCGACGCCCGGTCGCGGATTGAGCCGCTCGAGATCGCGCATCGCGCGCAAACCCAGGGGAGTGGCCGCATTCCCGAGGCCGAGCATGTTCGCCGCCATGTTCATCAGCATTGAACCCATCGCCGGATGTTCGGGCGGCACATCCGGAAACAGCCGCCGCATGACCGGGCGCAGACCGCGGGCAATGCGTTGCACCAGCCCCGCGCGTTCCGCCAATCGCATCACACCCAGCCAGAGCGCCATGATCCCGATCAGGCCGAGCGCTATCGTCACTGCTGTCTTCGCGCCGTCGAAAGCGCCGGATGTCACCTCGCTCAGCCGATTGTTCCAACCGCCAATCGCGACCGCGAGCACCACGAGCGCGAGCCAGATGTAATTCAGCACAGCGGTTTATAGAATGCCGTTACCGTGGTTTCAATAACGTCGCTGCGTGCTTGAGGGCTGACTCACTTTTTCCGCCGAGCATCCGGGCGATTTCTTCCTGGCGCGCTTTGCCGGCGACTTCCGTCAGGCGCGAATGGGTGCGCCCCTGCACCACGTCCTTGGTCACGACGAATTGCGTCGCCGCCGCCGAGGCTACCTGTGGCAGGTGAGTGATGCACAGCACCTGGTGATCCGCTGCCAGCTTTCGCATTTTCTCTCCGACGGCGTTCGCGATTTCGCCACCGACGTTCGCGTCGATCTCGTCGAAGACCAGAAGCGGAATCGCGTCGTGCGCGGCGAGGGACGATTTGATCGCGAGCATCAGGCGCGAGATTTCGCCGCTGGAGGCGATCGTCCGCAGGGGCTTGAGCGGCTCGCCGGGGTTCGGGGAAAAGAGCAGCTCCACCGCGTCGAAGCCGGTGGCGCGCGCTTCGTCGAGTGAGATCAACTTCGCTTCAAATTCCGACTGGCGAAAACCGAGATCGCGGAGATTGGCGCGAATGTTCTCGGTGAGTTTCGGCGCGGCTTTGCTGCGCGCTTTGTGCAGCGCATGTCCGATCGATTCCATCTCGCCGCGCGCGCTTTCGATTTCGTGATTGAGACGTCCAAGCTCGGCGTCGCGTCCTTCGATTTTGCGCATTCGTTCGGCGGCGCGCTCGCCGAACGCGATCACCTCGGCAATCGAGCCGCCGTATTTCCGCTTCAAGGTTTCGAAAAGGGTTACTCGCTCTTCGAGCGCCGCGAGCTGGGCCGGGTCGAGGTCGAGCTGCTCGGCGTATTGCCCGAGGACCCGCGAGATTTCTGAAAGTTCGATGACACAAGCCGCGTGCGCTTCGGCAAGTGTCGCTTTTTCCGGATCGATCTTTTCCAGGTCGCGCAGCAATCGCTGTGTCTCGGCAAGTTGGGGGAGGATCGCATCGTCCGCCTCGGAAAGGCGGCGCGCGATGGAGCCGGCCAGCTCGAGCAAACGTTTGCTGTTGCTTGCCAGGCGGTAGCGCGTCGCGATTTCGTCCTCTTCCGTTACCGACAAGTTGGCGTTGCTGATCTCATTGATCTGGTGCCGCAGCAGGTCGATCTCCTGTTCGCGTGCCGACTCGGCCGTGCTGAGCGCCGCGTGTTCGGCGCGCAACGATTGCAGTTTTCGGTAGGACGCTTCGAATTCGCGCAACGTCCCTTCCGTGTGCGCGTAGCCGTCGAGCAACGCCAGCTGCCGCTCCGGCGACAGGAGCGACTGATGATCGTGCGGACCGTGCAGATCGACGAGTTCATCGCCAAGACTCTTGAGAACGCCGAGCGTCGTGGGCGAGCCGTTGATAAACTGGCGATTCGTTCCCGCCGTGGAAAAACTCCGCTTCACGATCAGCTCTCTCTCGTTGCTCTCCACTCCGGATTCGTGGAGCAATGAAGTGAGCTGCTTGAGTTCAGCCCCTTCGAAAATCGCCTCGACCGTGCACGATTCCGTCCCGGTCCGGATCAACGACTTATCGGTGCGTTCGCCGAGGAGAAGCTGGAGTGCGCCGATGATAATCGACTTTCCGGCGCCGGTTTCGCCTGTGATTGCGGTATAGCCCGGCGCCAGCTGCCATTCGAGGTCCTCCACCAGCGCCAGGTTTTTTATCCGTAGAAGACTGAGGGTGGCTGGCATTTCGAAAGGTTGAAGGTTGAGGGATGAAGGATGAAAGCGGAAGCTGCGACGCTTGAACGTTTCAAACTCTCAATCGGCTCCGGTCGGATCAACCAAAAAGTCGCAACTCTCTCTCACCTTTCTCGGGACCGGCACTTCCCAGGGAGTGCCAATGATCGGGTGCGACTGCGAGGTTTGTCATTCGCCCGATCCGCGGGACCAGCGGCTGCGCTCGTCAATTTATGTCGAGACGCCGGAGTGCGCGTGGGTGGTCGATACCGGGACAGATTTCCGTACCCAGGCGTTGCGGGAAAATATCCGGCGTCTGGATGCGGTCGTCTTCACTCACTCGCACACGGATCACATCATGGGGTTCGACGATCTTCGCCGCTATTCGCACGATCTCGGGTCGATCCCGATTTATGCTTCCGCCGAAACGATGCGGGATCTGGCGCGCGTTTATGAGTTTGCCTTTAACGGCCTGAACCGCTTTCCCGGTTACTTGGTGCCGGTGCCGCACATCGTCGACGGGCCTTTTCAACTGGGCGACACAACCATTGCCCCGTTGCCGGTCCCGCACGGGAAATCGACCGTGAACGGCTACCTCTTCGTGCGCGGCGGCCGCAAACTCGTCGCCTATCTCAGTGATTGCAGCGCCGTGCCGGAAAACATTGCGGGCGAGATCGCGGGGGTCGAAGTCTTGATCATCGACGCGTTGCGGCACAAACCGCATCCGACGCATCTTAGCGTGGCGCAGGCCTTGGATGTTTCCGCGAAAGTGCGGGCAAGGCGGACGTTGTTCACCCATATTGCCCACGAGCTGCCGCAAGCGAGTGAAGCCGAGCTGCCGGCCGGCGTCGGCATCGCCTACGACGGGTTGAAACTGCATTTGTAGAATGAATCTTCGCCGGCTCGGGCAGTGGTTTTTGTTTTTCGTTTCGGCGGCGAGCGTGGCGTTTGCGGAGAAGCCGCTCGCCCCCGCGACCATCGTTGTTTTCAACCAGGACGTTCCCGAATCCGTCGAGCTGGCAAAATTTTACGCCCAAAAGCGCGGCATCGAGCGCGATCATCTCGTCGGCTTGAGCATTTCGAAAACGGAAGAGATCAGCCGCGACGAATACGACACGATGATTCGCGATCCGCTTCGCGCCATGTTCAAGGAACGCAGCTGGTGGACGCTGAACGAACCGCGCGGCGGCCCGGTCACCGTGACGAGCAGCTCGATCCGCTTCGTCGCGATGATCAAGGGAATGCCGTTGAAAATTCGACCTGCTCCGAATTATCCGGGAGACAAACCGGGTGGGCCACCCCTCGGGGATCGCAATGACGCTTCTGTCGACTCCGAAGTCGCGGCGCTCGCCGCGTTTTCCGATCAGATCTCGGGGCCGCTGCCCAACCCGTATTTTCAAAGTTATCAGGCCATCGCGGAGGTGGATCACTCAGCCGTGCTCCTGGTTTGCCGGCTCGACGCGCCCCAGGTCGCGACCGTTCGCCGCATGATCACAGATGCCGTCGAAACCGAGAAGACCGGGCTCTGGGGCCGCGCTTACATCGATGGCGCCCATAATTCGACGGGCGGACTGGGCGTCGGCGATCATTGGCTGGCGGAAATTCGCGATCAGCTTCACAAGGTCGGCGTTCCGTTGATTTACGAGGATACGCCGGAGATTTTTCCGAACAGTTATCCGATGACCGATTGCGCCCTCTACTTCGGATGGTACGCCGGGACGATGGCCGGTCCGTTTACCCAACCGGATTTCCAGTTCGCGCCGGGTGCGGTCGCGGTGCACATCCATTCTTTCAGCGCCAGCACATTGCATGACGAAAATGCGAACTGGGCCGGGCCGCTTTTGACGAAAGGCGCGGCGGCCACGATCGGCAACGTTTACGAGCCGTATCTGCAGCTCACGGCGCATTTGGATGTGTTCAACGATCGGCTCCTTCACGGTTTCACCTTTGCCGAGAGCGCCTACATGTCGGTCCAGACACTTTCGTGGATGTCGGTCATGGTGGGCGATCCGCTTTACCGGCCTTACGCGGCGTGGCTCGAGCTCGGCGAAAAACGGGAGACGGAAAAGGCCTCACCGGATTGGAGGGCGTATCACGATTTCGCGCTGAAGAACAGTTCGCTGCCGGGAGCGGAGTTTCGCGCGGCCGCAAAACAATTCGCCGCGCGGACGCGCAATGCCCCGATGCTGGAGGACATCGGTCTGCTCGAAGCGGCCGCGGAGAATTACGTTGGCGCATCGGGATGTTTCGATCTCGCGCGCACGACTTACACGAAGCGTGACGACATTCTGCGCACGGTCCTTCACGAAGCGGACGCGCTCGCGAAGCAAAACAAGCCCAAACGCGCGGTGGACCTTTTGCGGAGCGTGCTCCGGATCGTTCCCGACGCGCCAGCTTCGGCGTTGTTGAAGAAAATGGAGATTGAACTCCGCGCCGTGAAGCCGGCGGCGCCGCCCGTTCGTCGCTGACCATCTCGGAGGGACGTGCTTCTGCACGTCCCACATACTTCACGCTTACACGTAGATCAGAAAAATGGGACGTGCAGAAGCACGTCCCTCCGAAGTTCACGCGTCCGGCCTAACGAATTATCCCGCGTTCGCTCTTCTGAATAAACTCCAAGATCTGGTTGATCTCCGCGCTCGCGGGCAGCTCCTGCTGGATCGTTTCAATCGCCTGCCGGGTGTTGTATTTCGAGCGGTAGATCAACCGAAACGCTTCCTTGATCGCCTTGATCGTTTCGGGCGCGAATCCATTTCGCTCGAGACCCACCACATTAATCCCGCGCACCTTCGCCGGGTTCCCGTCCGCGATCATGAACGGCGGAACGTCCTGCACGATTTTCGAACAGCCGCCCGTGATCGCATAGCGGCCGAGCCTGCAAAATTGATGGACGGCGGTGAGCCCGCCCATGATCGCGTGATCGCCCACCTGGACATGGCCGGCGAGCGTTCCGTTGTTCGAAAAGACAACTGCGTCCCCCACCGTGCAATCGTGGCCGATGTGGCTGTAGGCGAGATAATTTCCACGGTGCCCGATCCGCGTTTTGCCCTCAGCGGTCGTGCTGCGATTCACTGTTACGAATTCGCGGAACGTGTTCTCGTCGCCGATCTCGAGATACGTCGGTTCGCCCTGGTATTTCAGGTCCTGCGTCTGCTGGCCGATCGAGGAATAGGCGTAGAATTTATTGCGCGCTCCGGCCGTCATCGGTCCCGCAAGCGTGACGTGATGTTGCAGCCAACAATCAGCGCCGAGAATCACGTCCGCCGCGACGATGCAGTACGGCCCGACGATGGTCCCCGCTCCGATTTCCGCCCGCCCATCGACAATAGCGGTCGGATGGATCTGCGTTTCGCTCATTGATCCAACAGCCTCAACATCAACTCGCATTCCGAAACGATGGAATCGTTCACGGCGCAATTGCACTTCAGCTTCGCGAGCTGTTTCCCGCGCGTCTTTGTCAGCTCGGCCGATATGATGAGGGTGTCGCCGGGGAAAACCGGCTTCCGGAATTTTACTTCGTCCGCGCTCACGAAATAACCGAGCCGGCCACTGCCGCTCTGCGTCAACTTCAACATCAGGATGCTCGCGACCTGCGCCATCGCTTCCACCTGCAAAACTCCCGGCATGACCGGATGCCCGGGGAAATGGCCTTCGAAAAATGGTTCGTTGATCGAGACGGATTTTAAACCAACACACTTCGTTTCGCCATCGAAGCGCAGGATCCGGTCGACCATCAGGAATGGATAACGATGCGGCAAAATCTTCATGATTTCGTTAACATCGAGGCTGCCTTCGCCGGCCGAGAAAGCTTTTGGGTCGAGAATCGGCCCGAAGCGCGCGAACTCGCGGGCGAGCGCGCGGACGAGCTCCGCGTTCGCGCCGTGGCCGGGCTTCACCGCGATGACATGGCCGCGAATCCGTTGCCCAAAGAGCGCGAGGTCGCCGATGATATCGAGGATTTTGTGCCGCACGAACTCGTCCGGATAGCGGAGTGGTTCTTTGCTCAGGACCGCATCCCCGCGAATGACGATCGCATTCTCCAGGCTGCCGCCTTTGATCAGGTTCTTGTCCATCAACTGCTGGACGTCTTCGTAGAAAACGAAAGTGCGCGCGGGCGCGATCTCGCGCTCATAAATCGCCGGCGTGATCTCGGTGGAAAAGAACTGCGTGAACTGTCCGTCTGGCCCGGCTTGGGTGCAGGAAATCCGGAACTTCGGGTCGGGCAAGACCACGAGAAGCGATCCGCTTTTGGTTTCGACGTGGATCGGTTCCCGCACATCGAAGACCCGGCGGGGCGTTTCCTGAGAGGCAACCCCCGCTTTCTTGATCAACTCGACGTAAGGCCGCGCGCTGCCGTCGCCGATCGGGGGTTCGTTCGCGTCCATCTCGACGATCGCGTTGTCCACCCCCATGGCGGCCAGCGACGAGAGGATGTGCTCGACGGTGTGGACGCGGACCGAGCCCTCGCCAATGGTTGTCGCGCGCTCGACCGTTTTCAGGTTCGCGATCGTCGCGTCGATGGTGGGCTCGTCCTGCAGGTCCCGGCGCTTGAACTTGATGCCGGAATCGACCGGCGCCGGCTGCAATTTGATTGTGACTTTCTCGCCCGTATGCAAGGATGTGCCGCTGACACTCGCGCTTCGGGCAAGGGTCTGCTGAGGCTCGGAAGACATAAGGCTCCTAACTAAACAAAGATTGCGTGCGGTGACTAGGAAGGGTTTCGACTGGATTCGGGTTCTAGGGGCAGCCGCCAATGGCGCGCTGCAAGGTAACAGGGCCGTTACTTTTCCAGGTTCGCACGCGGCCGCTTTACGCGAACACTATGCCGCGGAAGGATTGTTGAGATTATGAAGCTGACAGGCCGTTGCTTGGTCATAGTGTCAGTCGTTTTGGTTCAACTCGCGCGCGCGGCGACGATGGATGTTCAAGTCGGCCCCAGTGGCTCGATGTCGTTCAGTCCCGATCCAGTGACGATTTCAGCGGGCGATACCGTGAATTGGATCTGGGGTTCTTCGAATCACAGCGTGCGTTCCGGGATCCCAGGGCAGCCAACAAACACGTTTTCTTCCGGAATCCGTAATCCGCCCTTCTCATTCTCCCACACGTTCTCGAGCCCCGGCGATTTTTCCTATTACTGTGAGGTGCACGGCGGGTTAATGACTGGGACGGTCGTCGTGCAAGCGCCAGCCAGTCCCACTCCGACTCCCACACCTACACCTACACCTTCGCCGACGCCAACCGCCACGCCCTTGCTGCCACGGATCGGAAAAGGACCAGTCCGCATCGAGCTGCAAACCGTTCTCACCGGCATCACATCGCCGATGCAATGGCTCTCGGCGAACGATGGCACCGGCCGGATGTTTCTCGTCGAGCAAACCGGCAAGATCCGCATCTTCAACAACGGCGCGCTCAACGCGACGCCGTTCCTCGACCTCTCCAGCCGGCTGGTCGCGCTCAGCGCGAACTACGACGAACGTGGTTTCCTCAGCATCGCGTTCCATCCCGGATTCTCGACTCGCTCGAGCCCCGGCTATCGAAAGATTTATACCTACACGAGTGAGCCGGTGGCTGGGGCAGCGGACTTCACCGTGCCGATCCCGATGGGGTTCACGTTCAATCACCAGA
>QHNH01000048.1 GCA_003218375.1 Verrucomicrobiota bacterium
GCAGGATGCGTGCGCTCCTGATGTCGGCGCTCCAGCGCTATTGGCGCCTATACGTACCCATCAACTGCGCCTGCGCGACGATGTGGCCTTGCATAGCTTTCTCAACATCAGCTTTCGTCGCGCCGGCTTTTAAGGCAAGTTCGGAATCAAGTGCATAGACTTTGAAAAAATATCGATGCGTGCCTGAGGGTGGACAAGGACCGCCGTAGCCGATCTTCTGGAAATCATTCTTACCCTGAAAGCCACCGGCCTTGAGACTCTCGGTTGTCGGAAGATTCTCCACCAGTCCGATATTCTCAGCCGGCAAGTTGTAGACGACCCAATGAACGAATGTGCCCGAAGGCGCGTCCGGGTCGTCGGCGATGATGGCGATCGTCTTTGCAGACTTCGGCGTGCCGTTCCACTCGAGTGGCGGCGAGATGTTCACGCCGTCGCACGTGTACTGGCGCGGGATCGGCTGGCCTTCTTTGAAAGCGGTACTCGTGACTTGCATGGCGGGCTGGGCCGTCTGGGGAAGGTTTACATTTTCCAACTGCCTCTTCGCAGGCGGAGCCGGACTCGCGCACCCAACCAGGAGCAGCAGCAATCCCACAACAGTGAATCGCACTTTCATTCCAGTTCTGAAGGTGTCGCGGACGGAGATGGCACCGCAATTCCCTTCTTCACAATCTCTACTGCATCGTTATGAGGTAGAGTCAGCTTGAACTGCAATTTGTTTCCCTCAGCGTTGACTTCAGTTTTCTTCAACAGAACTTCTTCGTCTTTTCCTTTTCGCGAAAGCGCGCCGGCGGCCAACATGATTGCGAAGTCTTTCGAGAATACGCGCGCGCTGGCTTCGGAGCTCACTTCAGTTTCGACGATGGCAATTACGTCATTGCCTTCCTGCTTGATCGTAAACACTACTTTTGTGCCCGGCTTGTCCTGATTGATCTTCTTCAAGTAGTAAAGCACGCCACTGTCGTTCATCGCCGCCACCAGTCGCTTGCCCAAATCGACCAGCGTGTCGTCGCCCGACTTGCGACTGACATTCGGGTTCACCAGCTTGCCCTTCTCATCGAGCGATGTATCGATGGACACTTCGAACGGCTTGTTGAAATCAAGCTTGCCCTGATCGCGCAACTCGCCGTCATCGCCAAACGGTCCGGCCATCACCATCTTCTTCATGTTGGCCAGGCGGACGATGTTGGCGATGTGTGCGTCTTGAAGTTTCTTAATCTCAGGCGTGTCGCCGTCACCTTCTTTGCGGTTCGGACCTTTCTTCAGGAAGCCGAAATAAACTGCCTCCATCTTCAGCGGCTCAGTCACGGCCTTCTTGAAAATGTCTTCCGACTATCACGGATGCATCTCGGCAACCATCAATCCGGCCTTCACTAGCGGATCGGCGTCGACCCAGGCCTTCGCCTCATCCGCTGACGCAGTCCGAAAGATGAAGAGGCCGGCGACGTCGCTGCTGTCTTCGAATGGCCCGGCGATGATCACTTTGCCAGAGTCGAGCAGCGCGATGACGTTCCCCAAATGCTGTTGCAAGATCGAGTTTCGATCTTCCACTTTCGTAGAATCCCACGCCGGCCCTTTCTTCAGGATCGCCATTTGAAATTGAACCAGCTTGTGCTCTTCTTTTGGTTGCGCGAATAGCGTTGACGAGACGCACAGGACGAAGTTGATAGCCAAGACAAGTCGGAATTTCATTATTCTCCTCGAAAGCAGGTGATGATGTGAACGAAATCTCTGCGTGCTAACGCGCGAGCATAGACGAATGAGTCGCCGCCGTTGTTTGAGCCAAAGACTTTGCCGCTGCGTGTGCCGAAGTAGAGACCAGTTGGTTTGCTCGCGTCAGCTTGCATGTTGTCGCGGAGAATTGTTTCCAGCGCATCTTCCTGCGGCAATCCATTCGTGAGCGGCTCCCATGATTCGCCGCCATTCTTCGTGCGATACACGCGCAGCTTTCCTTCCGGCGTGCAGCGAAACTCATCCGACTCGATGGGAATGATGTAGACGGTATTTGCGTCGTTGGGATCCATCTCTATCGCGAATCCAAAATCCGACGGCAAGCCCTTGCCGATGTCCTGCCACAATTCGCCCGCATCGTCACTGCGATAGACACCCCAGTGATGTTGGAGAAACATGCGATTGGGATTCGAAGGATGGCTGACGACTTTGTGCACGCACTGGCCCCATTCGGGATACTGCTGATCGGGCGGCATGAAGCGCGCACAGATTCCCTTGTTGTGCGGCGCCCAGCTTTCGCCGCCGTCATCAGTGCGATAGACACCGCCGGTCGAGATCGCGATATACATTCGTTTAGCGTCCGACGGATCAGGAAGAATCGTGTGCAGGCAGAGCCCTCCACCCCCCGGCTGCCACTGTGTGCGATGTGGATGATCGAACAAGCCGCGATTCAACGTCCAGGTATCGCCGCCGTCAGTTGATTTGAAGAGCGCGGCAGGCTCAACTCCGCAATAGAGAGTGTCGGCGTTCTGCGGATCATTCACGATTTGCCAAATCTGCTTCAGCGAAACGTCAGACCCTTCGGGGAACTTGATGTTGTAGCTTTCCGGATCGCTCCAAGTCTTGCCAAAGTCGTTTGACGAACTCAGAAACGATCCCCAGTAAGGACTGTTCACGGCGGCCCACAATTTCTTTCGACCGTTGCGTCCGTCGTAATCGAAGGCGTAAACACTACGACCGGGAAAGAACGGTCCGGCTTCTTTCCAATTTTGACGGCTCGCGTCTGAACGAAAAACAAACCCGCCCTTCATAGTGCCGACGAGCAAAAGG
>QHNH01000050.1:0-1465 GCA_003218375.1 Verrucomicrobiota bacterium
TAAGACCCCAGGAATCCAGCACTCTTATGATCATGAAAAAGGCACTCCCGCGTTTACTCGCCCTTTCCGTGCTTCTGGCCTGCGCCGCCATGGCGCAAGATCAGGAAGGCACTATCAATCCTGCTCCGCCCAAAGGTGTCACCGTAGATCAGGTGATTCAGAAATTTGCCGAGAAAGAAAAGGTGTTCAAGAAGGAACGCGAGAACTACGTTTATACCCAGACGGTCAAGGTACAGACGCTCGATGGCGATACGGTTGACGGCGAATACCAGCAGACCGTCGAAGTCACTTTCGACGATAAGGGCCGTCGCGTTGAGAACGTGACCTTTGCGCCCCAGAACACCCTGCAACGTGTGAGCATGTCACGGGAGGATTTTCAGGACATCGAGAGCCTCATGCCTTTCGTACTCACCTCCGACGAGATCAACGACTACAACATCAAGTATGTTGGTCAGCAGCAGGTCGACGAGCTCGGCACCTATGTTTTTGATATTTCTCCCAAAGAAAAACAGATGAAGAGCGGGCACCGCTACTTCGATGGCCGCATCTGGGTCGACGACCGGGATTTCCAGATCGTCAAGACGCACGGGAAACCTGTTCCTGAGACCCACAAAGGCAACGAAAATCTCTTTCCCCGGTTCACCACCTACCGCGAGCAGATCGACGGCAAGTACTGGTTCCCAACCTATACGCGCGCCGACGATACTCTGCACTTCAAAACCGGCGACGTGCATATTCGCGAGATCATCAAGTACACGAATTACCAGCGCTTCAACACGTCGATCGGCAAGATCACCGTTAATTACGGCGGTAGCAAGGTCGAGGAGTTGAATCCCGATCCGCTCACCAAAGAGGACATCGTGGACACTTTGAAAGGCGGCACGCCTGCGAAGACGATGACTGAGATCGTTAAAAAGCGTGGAGTGAATTTCGATGTGAACGCCGATACCGAACAGGAGATCCGCAAAGCAGGCGGCGACACCGATCTCATCCAGGCCATCGAGAACAATAAGAAAAGTTGACGCATTAGGATTACAGCACTTGCATTAAGCCGCCGATTTCGGCGGCTTTTTTCTTGCAGGCTGCGTTTGATTCAGCCAGATTGTGGTAGCGTGTTGCGGTCAATTTGTTCAGGAGATTCTATGAGTGCCAGCACTGTTACAGCTCCGCCCCAGGCCAGCTCCGCGCCCCTACCCGCCCACGTCCAGTTGATGCAAGTCACCAATGCATTCTTGACCTCCCGTTGCCTCTATGTTGCTGCCGAGTTGGGCGTCGCGGATCACATCAACGACGCTCCGCAATCTACGGAAGCGTTGGCGAGATCTACCCAAAGTGACGCGGGCGCGCTGTATCGCGTGCTGCGGGTATTGGCGTCGCACGGGATATTCGAAGCCAGGAACGGCGCTTGGGCGCACACAGAGATGTCGCGCCTCTTGCGCGCTGATCACCCCACTTCCATGCGTGA
>QHNH01000050.1:1596-3070 GCA_003218375.1 Verrucomicrobiota bacterium
CCGCGATCTTGCCTGCTTACGATTTTTCCCAATTCGGCATCATTGCCGACATCGCGGGTGGACGCGGGCACTTGCTGCGCGCCATCTTGAAAAGTTCACCCAATGTTCAGGGCGTCCTGTTTGACCAACCCCATGTCGTCGCCGAGGTCTCACCGGAAAAAGGCGAGAAGCTCACGGTTGTGGGTGGCAGTTTCTTTACTGACCACATGCCTAAGGCGGACGCCTATGTCTTGATGAACATCATTCACGACTGGGCAGATGCGGAATCCATCAAAATCCTTTCCGCCATCCGCCGAGATATGCCTGCGCACGCGCGTGTGCTGCTCATCGAATCTGTAGTTCCGTCTTCACCGGAGCCGCACCTCTCCAAGGAGCTCGATATCGTAATGCTGGTACTGCCCGGCGGCAAGGAGCGTACCAAAGAAGAATATGCGGAATTGGTCGCGAAATGCGGCTTGCGGCTGAAGCGCGTGATCGATACCAGGAGTCCGTACTCGATTCTAGAAATAGTCCCCGCTTAGTCGGGTGTGGCAGCCCTATTTTTCGTTGCACCGTCTCTGCTAGGTGCTTCACAATCTTGCCCGGGACCCGCCCCCAAAGTGAAGCTAGTTCTCGGGCGCTGACCGATCAACTGTACTGGAGGGCGCGCAGGGAAACTGTGACTTCTCACAACATCGGTGATGTAGCAAGATAGGTGTCGAGCAGTGCTGCGCTCCGATGGAGTGATTCGTCGTGTTTCATCCTAACCTGCGCACCTCGTTGAATGTTGTTCTGCCCCTTTTGGTCCTCGCTCTCATAGCAGAAAACATCGTCCTCCTACGCCAGAATCATCGCCTCAAGACTGAGCTGCCCTTACCTTCAGCATTGGAGGTGCATCGCGAGGAACCGCTGCACGATATTGGCGGCATCGGTTTCGATGGTAGGTTCCATAGCGTTGAAATGCCCCGCTCCGCAGCTGAGCACTTACTCATCTTCACCTTCGGGCCGCGATGTTCCGAGTGCGTCTTGAGCGGATCACTGGACGCATCCCTGAGCGCGCAGGCCAAGAAACTCGGATGGCGCACCGTGTGGATCAGCCGCGGCAATCCCGAGGAAACCCGCGCTTTCTGCACCGCGAGCAGCATCCCTCTGGAGGAAACACTCGTGAATCCCCCCTATCCGACCTACCTCCGGCTCGGGCTCGCTGCCGTTCCCCAGGTTGTGGCCGTCGGCGAAAACGGCAAAGTCGAAGAAGTCTGGTTGGGACGCCTCACAGAAGAGTCCGAGAAGTCGGCGGCGAAGTTTCTGCTGGATCATCCCGGCACGCAAGCCAGCAACGGCGTACCCAAGTCATCGCCTTGATGCCCTTCAACCATCCCAAGTTCTGGTCAAATCTTCATACAAAGGAGAAATAAACGATGCAAACCATCACAAAAGCAGTCCTCGCTGTCAGCCTGTTCACCTGTGTCGTCGTGAGCATGCAGGCCGCATCGGC
>QHNH01000049.1 GCA_003218375.1 Verrucomicrobiota bacterium
CGCGATCACCATGTTCATGCGCGACATCACCAAGGAACGCCCCCTCACCCACGATTTGATGGCGCACCTGATGACCGCGCTCGGCGCGAAAGTCGAACGCGTGATCATCAACGATCTCAAGAACGCGACCTATTACGCGCGGGCGATCATTCGCGCGGAAAACGAATTGCAGCAGAAGAAGATCATCGAGCTGGATGCGCGCCCAAGCGATTGCATCGCGATCGCGACGCAACAAAAAGCACCGATCTACGTTAGCCAGGAAGTCTGGGACGAAGTCGACGACATGAGCGACGTCCTCCGGAAAATGGAGGAAGAAGGGCTCAAGCCTGATCCGGAAACGGAAGAAGAGTAAGTTGGATCGAGCGCTCAGCGCTCAATTTTTTTTGGGCATCGTCCGCGGAGCGACCGATCCACCACAAATTAAAAGTTCAGCTTTACCGTGCCTTCGTGTTGCTCGGTCGGGCACGGAGCGTTTAGCGGAACGTCTGTTTGCGCGGCGCTGGCCTGCACCAGCTGATTGTCGATCAAAAATTTCTCGACTTCTTCGCCACTCACGTCGGGCAGCATTTCCCCGTTGATCTCGACACAGGGCGAAAGCGGTTGGCCGCTTTTGGTTTCCATTTCCCAACGAAAGGCTGGATTTTGGATGATGTCTTTCTCGGTGTAAGGCAAATTGTACTTAGCGAGCACGGCCCGAACGCCGGCGCTCCAGCCACAATACGTTTTCAAATAAGCAGTAATTTGAGGCGAATCCATAGCTCGGAAGATAACACAGCGTCGCGAAATTTCAGCGTCGAATAGAGCCGAGCCCCATTTTTTTGCGAATAGAAGATCGACAACCAACTGTCGACTCGATTAAAAGCCCTGCCGGGAGCTCCGATTTTCCCTGAGGCCGTGTTTGACGGAGCCCCCGGCGCCCTAAGATTCTAGATTTTGTGCCGGATCGGTTTGAGCGACTGGGTCAATTTTTGTAAACCGAGCTCGAGGCGGGTCTTGACTGTGCCGAGCGGGGCGCGAGTTACGGCCGCGATCTCCCGATGACTCATTCCGGCGAAAAATGCGAGCTCGAGTGCTTCCCGTTGCTGGCGAGGCAAGACATTAAGCCGACGATGGAGAAAGTGTCTCAGATCGGAACGCGAGATATTGTCGGTGTAGGAATGGGTGTCTGGCGCGACGCCGGGTTGCTCATTGATGTGCGCCTGATAACGCTCTTTCGCGCGGCAATAAGCTTGTTTGCGGCGAAGCCGATCAATCGCGCGCCGGCGGGCAAGCGTCACGACCCAGCCGAGTAATTTTCCCGCTTTCGGCGAATAGTGATCCGCCTCATGCCAGATTTGCAACAGAATGTCCTGCAACACGTCGTCGGCGTCACCTTCTTCGTGCACGACATTGCCGATAACTGATTTTAGTCTGCCGCCGTGGCGCGAATAAAATTCGGTCAAAGCTTCGGGCCGATGCGCGGTGATCGCTTCCATGAGCGCCTCGTCCGAAATCGTGGCTCCATTCGCGGTGCTGTACTGCAAATTTGGATTCAACATAAGTTCGTCCCTCACCAGTTATTGCCGTTCCGTTTCATCTCGTTGTTTGCGTAACTCCAACGATGAGAAATCTGAGCGAAACGCGCAATCGGGGCACACACCGGTCGCGTGATAGGTCAAATCCTTAGACGCGTTGGGCTTGGGGCAAATCTTCTTCTTGTTCCAACATCGACATCCGCGCCAAAACCTCGTCGGTCGGAATTACCCAATCCATCGGAATGGAATGACAGCCGCGGGTTGGGCAAACCAAACGCAACGGCCCCGTTCCACGCGTGCCTCCCACTACCAAGATATCGTCTCCATCAAGAATCTGCGCGCAAGCAAGGCAATAACGCTTCTCATCGAGCGATTGCCATTTCCGATAGCGATCGAGCCGTTGCAGAATCTCGAGCTTCTCGGTGTTAGAGAGTTCGATGGGCGAAAGCAGGGGCATCGCGATGGAGCATGGCAGTCACGAGCAGTCTCGACAATCAGCCGAACGGTGAATCTAATTATAGGTAAAACTCTGATAAGGGCCACGTCGACTCAGCCAACACGAGGGAAATGCGGAACGCGCGCATGACGGCGCTTTGCTCAGGTCGAACTCTTTTCGGTCATGCCTACATCCAGCCATGGCAAGTTGCGCGTTCTGAAAGTGAAATGAAAAGGACCAGCGGGCTTAGATCACACGGAAAGCGAGTTTTCGACTCAACGACGGCAGCAATGGAGCGGATGGAGCGTTATTGCGCGGCCCATCCAGGTAGTCCTTCGACGGCGCGCCGTCCGAAGTTGCTCTATCGCGGACAACTTTGGATTGCACTTTTGGGTCCAAGTGTGGAGGAAGGGATTGTCGGTATTGGTCCGACCGTGGAAGCCTCGCTGCGCGCGTTCGACGCCCAATATCTTGCCGGCTTGCGGCCGCCCACGGAGTTACTTCGTCGCGGACTTTACGATTCAAGGCTGACCGCGGCTTAAGTCGACCCTGATCAAAATTTGATGGTGGTGCGCACGCCAAATTCATTGGCGCGAAAGTTTACGGCGGAGACGGAGCCAGTGTTTTGCCGCCGCAAATAATAGCCGCCAACAATCCAAAAGCGGATCAGGACGATATCGGCGGCAGGTTGAATGTAGAAGTAATCGTCCCGTAGCGTTGGAAGCGGCATCGGCAAATCGATCGCATTGAAATATTCGACGTGCTCATAGCCGCCAAGCAGCGTGAAATAGAGCGGTTTGCAGATGTGCTCGCGCAACAAGCCATTCACGCTGGTATCGACGTAATCTTGCGCGGTGGCGGCCGCCGAATTGTAAATCTGCCGCGAGGCGGTGAGCCCGAACTTGATATCGTCGTTCGGCGCGAACCCGGCCGAGATAACGAACACCGGCATGCTGTAGCTTCCGCGCGCGAGATTTTGGAAAGTTCGATATTCTTCACCAGCGATGACGTCGAGACTGAATTGTCTATTCGGCGTGTAATTCAGATGGGCGTTGGCTTGGACCATCGATTGGTCCGGGGTAGGAAAATCGACCGGGTTATAACCGCCCACGACGCCGAAACCGAGAACCAGTTGTTGGTTAAAGCCGTGATTGAGGTAAAGATCGGCCGCGTACAATTCGGAGTCGATCAACGGCGCAGCGTAGTCGGTCCGATTCATGACCAGTTCACTGAAGATGAAATCGCTCCGAGAACGATGTTTTTTCGAATGGCAACATCTTGGCTCACTCTCAAGATCAGATTGCCCGAGGTAACCCCACCCAGGAGATGCGCAATGTGCTGGTCGGAATCGAACTGCGAATTTTCGTCGTATCGATAAAAGCTCGGCAAATAAATCGCCGCCAGAAACGTGTCCTGTTTTACCAAGTCGCCCAGACCGAGAAGCACGCTCGGTTGAATTTCGACAAATCGATCGTGGAGCGGATTCGTGTGCGTCAGCCCAATGTTGTCATCGTAGGCGCCGCGAATCGTGAGATGGATCGCATATTGAAACGGACCTTTGTTCGGGCCGAACCGGCCGGTGATGAGACCGTTGCCGGTCGGCGTAAGATCGGCAGGTAACGGCGCGGCGGCCGGTGAAAATATCAGAGCGCTTTCGCCCGAGTTCAGGGTCGTTTCATTTTGCGTCTGCGCGGCCGGATTCGTTGGGCTCGGAGTTGTTTCAACCAGTTGCGCGCTCAACGGCAAGACAGCGGCCGCAGCCACGAGCAAAAAGAAGAATGCCCGGCCGAAAATTATCCGTCCGCAAGATCGACATCTGCCCATGGAAAAGCCCCGGTTTTTGGCCGGCGAGCGTTCCAATAAAGGCCGACGCCGTCAATCCAATAACTGCGCGAGGTCGCGCCTCAGGCTCACACGATTTCGCCCAAACCCAGGTGCGGTAGCAGCGACCCAAGCAATCGTTCGACGAAATTCGCGTGCGCTTTCGTCGCAACTGCCCCGCTTGTCTGATGTCCGCGCGCGCGACGATGAGATCGCCGGACGGTGCAGGCGTGTCCGTGATGAGTGAAAACCAGTTTGTTGTTTTCGGTTCTTCTTGTCGTCGCGCGTTTCATGCGGCAACGCTATGAATCGCAAACGAATTTCGCAATCGGTCGAACGTCGAATCGATTCGTAATCCAAATCCTTAGTTTTTTCCCAAAAAAATTTTCGACACGCGCGATTAACTCGCGGCGCGATTTTTCTGAGAACGGATTTGGATCGCGTTGTGAATGCAGCGCGATTTCCACTTAACAAAAACTAGAGGCATTGGTCGAAGGCGAGCTGACTACGAGCGGTTCACGCCGATAATCCAGCCGGATGTCGATCTAAGAAAGCTGACCAATGCGAGGCGCAGTCGTTACATACGGCTGCGCCTGACAGCTACGGCGATAATTGGACATGAAGAAATATGTTTGCCTCACACTGATCGTCGGATTGTTCGCCGCGTGCGAGAAAAAAGAAACTAACGTCACGAATCCTACGGAGAAAAAAGAATCGAGCACGACGATCGTGAATCCGTCGCCGGCAAAAAGTCCCTAAGTCAGAGTTCGGTTAGCGGCGTTTCCGTGCTGACGACGTTCGCTTTGGGTCGAGAGACAATAGCACCGTGCGTTCGTCCGCAATTCGGCGCGGTTTCTCAAAAATCGCG
>QHNH01000018.1:0-66139 GCA_003218375.1 Verrucomicrobiota bacterium
GCACGCTCGCCCGGCAATTTGCTTTGCGCACACACAACGGACCGATGATGGAAGATCTCGGCTTGATGGAGGCGCGCGACGGGAATTTCGGGCCGGCGACGAGTTATTTCCAACAAGCGCGCGCTGTCTACACGAAACGGGACGACATCCTGCGGGTGATCCTGCACGAGGCCGACGCCTTGGGCAAACAGGGCAAAGCAAAACGCGGTCTCGAGCTGATTCGAAGCGTCCTGCGAATTTCCGCCGATGCTCCCGCGGCGGCGCTTTTGAAGAAGCTCGAGAGCGAACTGCGCGCGATGGCGAACCACAGGTAGGGACGCGCGTGATGCCCTACCTAACGAATGATGCCGCGCTCGCTTTTCTCGATGAACTCGATGATCTGGTTGATCTCGGCGGTCGCGGGTAGCTCGCCCCGGATCGCGGCCACGGCCTGGCCCGTGTTGTATTTCGAGCGGTAAATCAGGCGGAACGCTTCTTTGATCCACTTCACGCTTTCCGGCGGAAATCCGCTCCGCTCGAGGCCGACGAGATTGATGCCGCGCACCTTTGCCGGATTGCCGTCCGCGATCATGAACGGCGGAATGTCCTGCACGATTTTTGAGCAACCGCCCGTGATCGCATAACGGCCGATCCGGCAGAATTGATGGACCGCGGTCAGCCCTCCCATGATCGCGTGATCGTCGATTTTAACATGGCCGGCGAGCGTTCCGTTGTTCGAAAAAACCACGGCGTCGCCGACGCTGCAATCGTGGCCGATATGGCTGTAGGCGAGAAAATTTCCGCCGCTGCCGATGCGAGTTTTGCCCGCACTCGTCGTGCTGCGATTGACAGTGACGAATTCGCGAAAGCAATTGTCGTCGCCGATCTCGAGATAAGTCGGTTCGTCCGCGTATTTCAGATCCTGCGTTTGCTGGCCGATCGAGCAGTAGGCGAAAAATTTATTCCGCGCGCCGGCTGTCGTCGGCCCGCAAATAGTGACGTGATGTTGGAGCCAGCAATCCGGCCCGAGCACGACGCCCGCCTGCACGATGCAATACGGGCCGATGATTGTCCCGGCGCCGATTTCCGCCTGCGCATCGATGATCGCGGTCGGGTGGATCTGCGCGTCGCTCATTGGTCCATGAGCCTCAACATCAACTCGCATTCCGAGACGACGGAATCGTTCACGGCGCAATGGCACTTCAATCGCGCCAGTTGTTTTCCGCGCGTCTTCGTCAGCTCGGCGGAAATGACGAGCGTGTCTCCGGGGTAAACAGGTTTCCGGAATTTGACTTCGTCCGCGCTGACGAAATAACCGAGCCGTCCGCTGCCGCTCTTGGTCAGTTTCAACATCAGAATGCTCGCGACCTGCGCCATCGCCTCGATTTGCAACACGCCCGGCATGACTGGATGACCCGGGAAATGGCCGGCGAAAAACGGTTCGTTAATCGAGACCGATTTCACACCGATGCATTTCGTTTCGCCTTCGAAGCGAAGAATGCGGTCGACCATCAAGAACGGATAACGATGCGGCAAAAACGCCATGACCCCGTTGATGTCGAGGCTGCCTTCGCCCGCCGGGAAAGCTTGCGGTTGGAGGACCGGCGCGGCGCGCGCAAATTCCCGCGCGAGCGCGCGGACCAGCTCGGCGTTCGCGCCATGGCCTGGTTTTACCGCGACGACGTGGCCGCGGATGCGCGGTCCAAAAAGCGCGAGGTCGCCGATGATATCGATGATTTTGTGCCGGACGAACTCGTCGGGGAAGCGCAACGGTTCCTTGCTCAGGACCGCTTCGCCGCGCACGACGATCGCGTTCTCGAGGCTGCCACCTTTGATGAGATTTTTTTCCATGAGTGCCTGGACGTCCTCGTAGAAAACAAAGGTGCGGGCCGGCGCGATCTCGCGTTCGTAAATGGCGGGCGTGATTTCCGTGGAAAGAAATTGCGTGAACTGCCCGCCGGGCCCGACCTGCGTGCAGGAGATTCGGAATTTTGGATCGGGCAAAATGACGAGGAGCGAGCCGGTCTTCGATTCGACATGAATCGGCTCGCGCACCTCAAAGAATCGGCGCGGCATCTCTTGCTCGGCGATGCCGGCCTTCTTGATCAACTCGACGTAAGGGCGCGCGCTCCCGTCGCCGATGGGCGGTTCGTTGGCGTCCATCTCCACGATCGCATTATCGACGCCCATCGCAGAAAGCGACGAGAGCACGTGCTCTACGGTGTGAACGCGGACCGATCCTTCGCCAATGGTGGTGGCGCGTTCGACCGTCTTCAGGTTTTCGATGCTCGCATAATTTCAGCGTCACCTTCTCCCCGGTATGGAGCGACGTCCCGCTGACGGTCGCGCTGCGGGCGAGAGTTTGCTGGAGCTCGGAAGACATCAGGCGATTAACTAAACAAAGATTACGCGCGGTGACCAGTGCGCACTCGCAACGGAGGGATATGCTTCCGCATGTCCGGGACATGCCGAAGCGCGTCCCTCCGCACGATTATCCGCGCATGAAAGTAACAGGGCCGTTACTTTTCCGCTCTCGCCATTGCTCTTTCGTTTTCGAACCCTTAAAACTATCCAGAGGAAGCTTGAAATTGTGAAGCTGCAAAGTCAATTCGGCGTGGGGCTGTTGATCATCCTGGTTCTTTTCTTTTCATACGCGCGCGGCGCTACAGTTACCGTTCACGTCGGTCCGCAGGGCGCGATGTCGTTTTCCCCTGATCCGGTCTCGATTCAAGTCGGTGACACCGTGCAATGGATTTGGGATTCGTCGAACCATAGCGTCACATCGGGCACGCCGTTTCAGCCGACGAGCGATTTCAACTCCGGCATTCGCAATCCTCCCTCCACCTTTTCGCGTACCTTCGGAAGCGCCGGGAGCTTTCCGTATTACTGCACGGTCCATGGCAGTTCGATGACGAGCTCGGTGGAAGTGGCGCCCGCAGCAACGCCCACACCGACGCCAACACCCACCCCGACTCCTTCGCCGACGCCGATCCTGCCGCGCATTGGCAAGGGGCCAGTGCGGATTGAACTCCAAACGATCGCGACCGGCATTACAGCGCCGATCGATTTTCTTTCGGCCAACGACGGAACTTCGCGGCTCTTTATTGTCGGCCAAACCGGGAAGATCCTCATCCTTAACGGGACCACAGTTTCCGGCACTCCTTTCCTCGATGTGTCCACCCGACTGGTTTCGCTCAGTCCGAATTATGATGAACGCGGTTTGCTTAGTCTCGCGTTTCACCCCGGCTTCGCGGACCCGGCCAGCCCCGGTTATCGCAAGCTTTATACTTACACAAGTGAACCGGTCTCCGGCACGGCGGATTTCACCGTGCCCGTCCCAATCGGGTTTACGTTCAATCATCAGAGCGTGCTGACGGAATGGCAGGTGTCCGCGACTAACGCTGACGTGGTCGATCCCAGCACGAGGCGTGAGATCATGCGAATCGATGAGCCGCAATCGAATCACAACGGCTGCAAACTCGCCTTTCGGGCGAGCGATCATTATCTCTACATCTCGTTAGGCGACGGCGGTGCGGCTAATGACACCGGCGCCGGCCACAACCCCACGACCGGAAACGGCCAGGACCTCACCACGGTGCTCGGCAAGCTGCTGCGGATCGATCCGCTCGATCCCGCGCTTACTTCTTCCAGCGGCGATCCGGTCAGCGCCAACGGCAAATACCGTGTTCCGAGTTCCAATCCTTTCGTCGCTACGACTCAGCCGCCTAATCGGGTCGCGGAAATTTACGCGCTCGGTTTGCGGAATCCGTTTCGTTACAGCTTCGATGCGCCCACGGACACGCTCGTACTGGGCGACGTCGGGCAGGATCATGTCGAAGAAATCGATCTCGTCCAGGCGGCGAAGAACTACGGCTGGAACCGCAAGGAAGGAACCTTTCTCTTCAATTCGACAAACGGAAACGTTTCGTTCGATTCATCGCCGGACCCGGCCCTCACCAATCCCCTCGCGCAATACAGCCACGATGACGGCATCGCTGTGCTCGGTGGTTTTGTTTACCGCGGCAGTGCTGTCCTGGCGCTGCCGGGAAAATACATCTTTGGCGATCTTGCGGCGCCGGGCTCTGTCTCCGGCCGGCTTTTCTATCTCGATGACCTGAACTCCGCGGTGATTCGGGAATTCCGGATCGGCAACGTCGAGCGGCCGCTGGGATTGTTGCTGAAAGGTTTCGGACAGGACGCGAACGGCGAACTTTACGTGCTCGCTGATACGAATATCGGCCCGACGGGAACGACCGGCCGGGTTTTAAAAATTGTTCCCGCTCCTGCTTCGCCGGCGCTCGTGAATCTGGCCACTCGGATGCGGGTGCAGACCGGCGACAATGTTTTGATCGGCGGTTTCATTCTTACCGGCAGCGCGCCGAAAAAAGTGATCCTGCGCGGGATCGGCCCTTCGCTCACGGTCAATGGTCAGCCGCTTCCGGGCCGGTTGACCGATCCCACGCTCACCTTGTTCGACAGCGCGGGCCCGTTGGACACGAACGACGATTGGATGAATAGCCCGCAGAAACAGCAGATCATCGACAGCACTATCCCGCCGACCGATCCGAAAGAATCCGCCATTGTGGCCACCCTTCAGCCCGGGAATTACACCGCGATCATGAGCGGGGTTGGCGGTGCCACCGGGATCGGAGTGGTGGAGCTTTACGATCTTGATCAACCTGCGCCGGCAAACCCGGCCAATATCGCCACGCGCGGTTTTGTCGAGGCTGGCGACAATGTGATGATTGGCGGGTTCATTGTCGGTGGCTCACAGAACCGAACGGTGTTGATGCGGGCGATCGGGCCGTCCTTAACGGCGGTGGGAGTGGCAAATGCCTTGCAGGATCCGATCCTGGAACTCCACAATTCCTCCGGCACCACCCTTGCGATGAACGATAATTGGAAATCCGATCAGCAAACTCAGATCGCCGCGACCGGCATCGCGCCCAGCGATGATCGCGAGTCGGCGATTCTTTCCGCGCCGCTAGCGCCTGGCAACTACACCGCGATCGTCCGCGGCAGCGGCACTGCGACCGGCGTGGCCCTGGTGGAAATCTACCAGTTGCAGTAATGCATTTTCCTGGAGACGGCCCGCCCTCAGGCCGTTGAAAGCGTCCGACGATGCGTTAAACGGCCTGAGGGCAGGCCGTCTCCAAATCCAAATGCGCCCAATCGATCTCGACGCGCTGTTTGCGCGCGAAACGATCGTGAAAAAATAGCTCCTTGTGCCGGCAACCGTGTTCGTGCACAAGCCGCGTCACTTTCACGTCGAAGCAGCAATATTCTGCGATCTCGAGAATGCGGCCTTCGCGCCACCAGCGGATCGCGTCCAGGCCCACGGCCGTTTTTTGAATCCCGAGCGTGGCGTGCGCGATCGTGTCCAGGCCCAGCCGGTGCCCGAGCCGCCGCTCCATGTCGGCCATCAGATCGGCAGTCGGAAGTTCCGCTACGAGATCGAGGATCGTGTAGCCCATCAGCACCTGGTAATCGAAATTCAGGATGTTGAATCCCACCACGAGATCGGCGTGGCGCAGTCGCTCGACCAGCCGGTTGACCTGCGTTTCACCGAACACTTCGTAGCGGCCTGTCGCCGTGCTGAAAATAACGCCCACGGACATTCGCATGTCTCCTTTGCGCGCCCAGCCGCCCGCGTCGTTCGCCGTGCGTTGCGTTTCGAGGTCGAAGTAAACAATGTCGCGCGGCATCGTCGAATCTCAGCCAAGGAGCCGCGTCATTTCAATTCAAAACCGCCGCAATCGAAACTCATCATCTGATCGATCCCGGTGACGCGGAACTGTTCGACGACCGCGCCGTCGTCCTGAAAAACATCGAGCGCGTTCGTGTCGTGAAGCCAAAGCAAAGCGCGACGCAACTCCTGGGTTTCGCTGATCGTGCAGAGCGGCAAGCCATCGGCCGATTTGAGGAAACTGCCGTCCGCGTCGTAGCCCACCGATATCTCGACTGTCACGCGATCATCATTCAACAACGGGTTGGCCTGCAGTTTGATCTTCACCTTGTCCGGCGTCGTTCCCTGGGAGGCCGGCGCGACTTTGCCATCCACGACCGAAAACTCCGGGTGCACCACGATCGATTTTTCGAAATCGACCTTCCATTCCGAGACGGCCTTTTCGCTCCCTTCGGTTTTCGTGGCCGCCAGGCTGAGGCCGCGGACCCGCTGCCGGGCGCTGTCCTCTTCAAGGAGGTAAATCCTGTCTTCCGCCAAGGAAGCGGCGATCGCTTTCGGTTGCGGTTCGTTAGGCGAAACCGGAAGCCGGCGCAGGAAGTCGCCCTTCGCAGAGAACTGCTTCACCTCGATCGTGCTTCCGCCTTTCTCCGTCCGATCGATCACCCAGCGGCTGTTCTCCCGTCCAGGGATCGTGGCGATCGGATCGATGTCGCTCGCGGAGGCTGCGGGCGGAGCTGGCGTCTTGGCGTCCGCGTCGGTGTCTTTCAACTGCACGGTCTTGTTCGCTACGTCATAAAGGACATGACCCGCGGCGGGCGGCACCAAGTCGACCGCGAGCAACAGTTTTTCATCGTGCATGGCCAGGGACCGAATCCGGGAAAAGCGCGGAGCCTCCGCCGAGCTGATCCAATCGTTAAAGAAAAATCCGATGCCCTCGATCTTGAGCTCGCCGACGACAAAACCGTGCGCGCTGTATTTGCCCGGCGGCACGTTGTCGCCGGCGTCGTCTTTGCCGTCCCAGGTCGTCGAGAGCGCGTCGCTGCCGATCGTGAACTCGTTGATGTCCGCTTCGCGAAAAAGAACGCGCACCAGTTTTCCCTTCGCGTCGTAGATGCCGAGACTGATCGTTCCATCGAGTGGAGGCGGGACGAAGCTGACCCGGATATTTCGCGCCGGAGGGCTCGGTGATGGCGACGGAGATTCTTGCGCTGCGAGCTGGCCGATCACGAGCAGGGCGCAAAAAACCAGCCCAATTCTTTTCGTCAGGAGGAGATCAAACATAGCAACGCCAATCGATGTCCGGGAAAATGTTGTCGCGCCATTCGCAGTTGGCCAGAAAAGCTTCGTCCACCTGCCCAGCCACAAATTGATCATACAGCCGGTTGAACCGCAGCAAATGATCGGTGACTCGTTTTGTCGCGTAATGTTTCGCAGTCCCGGTCTTGATCAGAAACGCCCAGTCGCTCGACTGGGCCAGGAGTAGCTCGCGCGCCACTTGTTTGAGGACGCGATCCGTCAACGCGTTGTCGCCAGGCGCGTGCGCGCGCGCCAGAGTAGTCATTCGCTCCGCCGCCGCATAGAGATGCGGATAGATCCAGGAATTGGTCTTATCGAGCCAGACGCTGAGATGCCCATTCTCGCCCCAACTAGAGGCGGCCGGTGCCACGGTCTGCTGCGTCGGGTGCGCCGTCAGAAAATCTGTCGGGCTCGCGAGCTGAAAATCCTCATGGCCGTACTCGGTCCTGCTGGTGAGCCGCAGGTTCTGCTGCCCGTGGGCCGCCTTGCGAATGAAGGCCTCTAGAAATTGCGGGCCTTCGAACCACCAGTGGCCAAATAACTCCGCATCGAAAGGCGCTGCCACGATCGGATCGAAATCGAGCGCGCGCAGTTCGTTGAGCTGCTGGCGCCGCACTTCCAGGAAATGCGAAGCGTGCGCCTCCGCGACCTGCGCCGCGGCGGCTGGATCGTAAAGGTCCTTCTCGCCATCGCGGTCGGTGATCCGGTGATATTTGATGCCGGTAAATTTCCGCAGGCCGTCGTCCTCTCCGGGCCAGAGGTATTCTGTCGGCAGCTCGAAGCCGATGTCGCGATAAAATTCGCGGTAGGCCGGATCGCCCGGATAACCCTCCGCGGCGCTCCAAACCTGTCGGCTCGAATCGCGATCGCGCGCAAACGCCGCCGGCCCGGCCAGAGTGTAGCAGGGCGCATAAATCGCGCGGCGCGGCCGCGGCTGCCCAAACATTAACCCATGGGCATCGATGACGAACCAGCGCAGGTTCGCTTCCCGCATCACGTTTTCGAGTCCGGGATGATAAGCGCATTCCGGCAACCAGAACCCGGCCGGATCGGCCTGGAACGTGGTGCGGTACGAATCGCAGCCCACGAGAACCTGCGCGCGCACCGCTTCCGGTGATTGCTGGAGCAAAGGGAGCAATCCGTGGGTCGCGGCGGACGCCATGATTTCGAGACAGCCATCGTCGCGGAGCCGGCGAACGACTCCGAGCAAATCGCCGTTCCATTGAAAAAAACGGTCCCGGCTTTCCAGAAAATGGCGGTGATAAAATTCCGCGAGCCCGCGCAGCTTTTCGTGGTTGCGGTTCCGGACGGTTTCGCGTTCGGCCAGCGCAATCGATCGATCCAGATAGTGCACGTAACGCTCCAGCAGCAGCTGGTCCTGCAACATCGCGCAGAGCGTCGGCGTGACCGTCATGGTCAGCTTGAACGGGACTTCGTCGCGCATCAGCCGCTCCATCATCCCGAGAAGCGGGAGGTAGCTTTCGGTTATCGCCTCAAAGAACCAGTCTTCCTCGAGAAATTCGTCATGTTCCGGATGCCGGACAAACGGCAGGTGCGCGTGAAGAATGAGCGCGAGGTAACCGACCATGAGGTTTCAGGTTTCAGGCAGCAGGTTTCAGTTTTCCTGAACTCTGAAACCTGAACCCTCAAACCTGCATGAATTACAGCGTGCGGCAAAAATCCTGGAACCGATCCAGGCCTTTTTTGATCACGTCGATGCTGGTGGCGTAGCTGAGACGGACGGTGCGATCATCTCCAAACGCCGCGCCCGGCACGACCGCGACGTTCGCCTTGCTCAGCAAACGGTCGGCGAAATTCTGTGAGCTGAGCCCGAGCTGGCTGATGTTCACGAGGATGTAAAACGCGCCCTGCGGTTTCACGGCGGTGATGTTCGGGATCTTGGTGATCCGGTCAAACATGTAGTCGCGCCGCATACTGAATTCGTCCCGCATGTCGGCCAGCGTCTGCTGATCGCCTTTGAGCGCCGCGACCGCTCCTTTTTGCGCGAACGAGCACGGATTGGAAGTGCTGTGGCTCTGGATGTTGTCGACCGCTTTCGCGACGGCTTCCGGCGCGGCCATATAACCAAGGCGCCAGCCCGTCATCGCGTAGGCTTTGCTGAACCCGTTGACCGTGATGGTGAGACCGTAGGCTTCCGGCGAAAGCGACGCGATGCTGACGTGCTTCGTGTCGTCGTAAACAAGCTTCTCGTAAATCTCGTCGGAGAGAATGTAGATGTCTTCTTCGGCGGCGACTTCGACGATGCCTTCCAGTTCTTCGCGCGTGTAAACCGAACCGGTGGGATTGCCGGGGCTGTTGAGGATCACCATCTTCGTCCGCGGCGTCATCGCGTTTTCAAAATCGCTCGCGCGCATTTTCCAGCCGTTGCGCTCGGTCGTCTGGACGATGACCGGCTCGGCGCCGGCCAGCCGCACCATGTCGGGATAACTCACCCAGTAGGGCGAAGGGATCAGGACTTCATCGCCCGGCTGGCAGGTCGCGAGAATCGCGTTGTAACAGGAATGCTTCGCGCCGCTGCTCACCACGATCTGGCTCGGCCGGTAGCTGATCTGGTTGTCGGCCTCCAGCTTTTCCGCGATCGCCTGGCGTAATTCCGGCAGACCCGCGCTCGGCGTGTATTTCGTGAAACCCGCTTCCAGCGCCGCGATGCAAGCCGCCTTGATATGCTCCGGCGTGTCGAAGTCCGGCTCGCCCGCTCCGAAGCCGCAGACATCGATGCCTTCGGCCTTCATCGCCTTCGCCTTGCTATCGATGGAAAGGGTGAGGGAGGGAGATAATTGGGCGGCGCGCGCTGAGATGTCCATGGCTGTCGTGGTCGGGTTGAGGGTGTTCAAAATTGGGAGCGCAAGCTATGGGCGCGCGTAGAAACTTTCAATCAAAGGTTTGAAGTTATTCTCGTCCACCTGCACGATCGCCATCTCGCGTTTCGCGTTCTCGGCGGAATCGGAGGCGTGAGCGGCGTTGATCATGATCGACTGGCCGAATTCTTTTCGGATCGACCCCGGCGGCGCCTTGGCCGGATCGGTCGGGCCGAGGACCTCGCGAATCTTTCGCACGGCGTCGTCGCCCTGGTAGACAATCGCGATGCATTTTTCGGAACCAGGGGCGTTGCGCTGGTCGCCGTTCACCGCGCTCGGCCGGCCGCCGGCCATGAACTCGACGATGTCTTCCCAGGCGTTACGTCCTTTTTGCGCGCCGAGTTTGTCTTCGAGCACCGGCAACACCGGGCCGTAAAATTCTTCCGCCTGCGCCACGCTCATCCGGTGCACTTTGAAACCGATGATGAAAAGGCCGGTGCGAGAAAACACTTCGATCACACCGCCCGGCCGCTGATTCGGGAACTTGAAATTATCCGGCTTGATGAGGACGAGCGACTTTTCCACCTTCGCCTCCTTCGGAAACTCGATGACGTGATCCAGGATTCCGCCGTCGCTGTCGGAGAATTCGACCCAGAGCTTCAGGTCGCGCTCGACTGCTTTCGGGTCGAAGGCCGCCAGCGCCGCCGGCTCGAAATAGATCACCTTGCCGGAATCGTCCGTGATGTAATCGCCAAACGTGTCGCGGATCGTTTCACCGCTGGTCCGCTCGTGGACGATGTGTCCGATAGTGCGATGGATTTTCTCGATGGCATCTTCTCCGCGCAGAACCAGGAACAACACCCGCGCCTTTTGCCCGTTCACCTTGCCGGTGAAATTCTTGAGGACGTAATCGCGAATCAGCTCCTGCGTCGCGCGGTGCCGCGGCTCGGTTTCCGTTACGATCGTCTCCGCGTAACGCTTCGTCAGTTCGGCGCTCGGCGCGAACATTCGCGAAGTCACGAGATCGAGCCCGGTGCGGGAAATGAGCCGGGCGATGATGCCGCCCGTGCGTGATTTGCGCATCGAGTACGGCGTGACAATGACGTAGGAAAGCTCTTCGTTCGGCATGCGGGTTCCCCAGCGCGGCTTCGAAAGATCAACCGCGTGGATGCAGAAAATCGAGACCGCGAACGGGTCGGAGAAAGTGCTTTGGGCGCTGCCCGGCGTCAACTGTTTTTCCCGGCGCGAGTGGCAAGCAAGGCGATCCATTTTCCCCGCCGTCTGGTCTCGTCCGCCACCAACCCACTTCGTTGCAAGGCCGTGACGATGGCTGACTTCTGCGAACGCAAGACCCCGGAGAAAATCAGACAACCGTCATCTGCCAGGCGCCGCGTCCAGGCCGGCAAGGCCGCGATCAGAATTTCGCTGTAGAGATTCGCGGTAATGATGTCGAACTTGCCCGGGAGCTTCTCCGTCAGAACATCGCCGGTCCGAAACTCGATGTTACGGATGCGGTTCGCGCGCGCATTCCGGGCCGCGATCGTGCAGGCGAGGGGATCGTTGTCGATGGCGATGACTCGATTCGCGCCGAGGCAGCTCGCCGCCATGGCCAGGATGCCGCTGCCAGTTCCGGCGTCGAGCATCGACCAGCCCTCGTCCCTTTTGCGCGTGATCTGTTCCAGAAATCGCAAACACATCGCGGTGGTGGCGTGCTCGCCCGTTCCGAAAGCGGCTTCGGCTGGAATGACAATTGTTCGCGCTGCCTTCGCTGTCGGGACTCGCGTCTGGCTAACGATCAGCCGCGAGCCGATCCGCAACGGATTCGTTCGCGATCGCTTTGCGAGTTGTTGCAGCCAGTCTGCGCGCAATTTTTCGATCGTGCCGCCAAACTCGCGCCGAAGCTGGAGCGCTTCCTTCCGAATTCCGCAGGAAATTTCGAGCAGCGTCCGCGCTTTTCCCGGTTGCTCGATGATCGCAAGCGCACTGCCGAATCGGCGCAGCAAATCGTCGTCATGCTGTCGCAGCCAATCGGCGGTCGCGCGTTTTCGCCAGATATACATCGGGTTAATTCTTGATAGGCTCCCTGGTTTGCCGCACCGGCAATATGGATTTCATACATCACTTCATTCCTGCGCACGAGACGCCGCCCCGGCGCGTTCTCTTGCTCCTCCACGGAACCGGCGGAAACGAGAACGACATGATCCCGCTCGGCCGCGATCTCGATCCCGCGGCGGCCCTGCTCAGTCTCCGCGGAAACGTTTTGGAAAACGGCATGCCGCGCTTCTTTCGACGCCTGGCTGAAGGTGTCTTCGACGAGGAAGATGTGGTTCGCCGCGCTCATGAACTGGCCGATTTCATTCCGGCCGCGGCCGCGAAGTATGAATTCGATCCGGCAATCCTGAGCGCGGTTGGTTATTCCAACGGCGCGAACATTTCCGCCGCCGTTCTTCTTTTGTATCCCGGCGCGATCAAGTCAGCGATCCTCTTGCGGGCGATGGTGCCGCTTACGCCCGCGACGTTGCCTGACCTCGCGGGCATCCGCGTCCTGATTTGCTCTGGAACGCGCGATCCGATTATTCCCGTCGAAAACGCCGAACGTCTGACCGCGATGCTGCGTGAGAGCGGCGCCGACGTGACGCTGCGATTCGAGGAGGCCGGGCACCAGCTCGTCTTCGACGAAATCGCGGCGGCAAAAAATTGGCTGCGCGAATCGTCGCGCGAATGAATCCGGTATAGGATGATCGCGCCATGCTGATCGTAATGAAATCGGGCGCCGCCGAGGAGGAGATCGCGGCCGTCGTCAAAGTGATCGAACAACTCGGGTATCGTTCCCACGTTATGCCGGGCGCGACCCGCACCGCGATTGGCATTACGGGCAACCCGGGCGCGGTCGATCCGGCGCGGTTCGAGAACATGGCCGGCGTGGCGGAAGCGATCCGGGTCAGCAAGCCGTATAAGTTGATCACCCTCGATCTCCGTCCGGACAAGACGGTGGTGCGGGTGGGGGACGCGACGATTGGCGGCGACGAGCTGGCGGTGATCGCCGGGCCATGCGCGATCGAGAATCGGGCCCAGGCTTTTACCGTTGCGGAAACCGTTCATCGGAGCGGCGCACGATTTTTCCGCGGCGGCGCTTTCAAGCCGCGCAGCTCGCCCTACGAATTTCCCGGGCTCGGCGAGGAAGGGCTCAAGATCATGGCCGAAGTGCGGGAGCAATTCGGATTGAAGATCGTGACGGAGGCGCTCGACGTCGCGGGGGTCGAGTTGGTTGAGCAATATGGCGACATCATCCAGATCGGAGCGCGCAATATGCAGAACTTTTCGCTGCTGCGACGGGCGGGGCGCTCGAAGCTGCCGGTGCTTTTGAAACGCGGCATGGCCGCGACGCTCGATGAATGGCTCCTGGCGGCGGAATACGTCATGTCGGAAGGCAATTACCAGGTGATCTTATGCGAGCGCGGGGTGAGGACGTTCGCACTCCACACGCGCAACACCCTGGACCTGGCGGCGGTGCCGGCGGTCCGGCGCATCTCGCACTTACCCGTGGTGATCGACGCGTCGCACGCCGCGGGGAAGAATTACATGGTGGCGCCGCTGGCCCGGGCCGGTGTGGCTGCGGGCGCCGACGGTGTGCTCGTGGAGGTGCACAACGATCCGAAGGTCGCACTCTGCGATGCCGCCCAGGCGCTCACGCTCGGGGAATACGAGGAAATGCTGAGTCAGTTGCGAGCGATACGAGAAGTGGTTGCGCCCGCTGCTGGGTAGCGACCGCTATCCAGACAAGAAATTCCGCAGCAGCGCCATTCCATCATTCGTCAGGACCGATTCGGGGTGGAACTGGACGCCGTGAATTGGGAATTCGCGGTGTTGCAATCCCATGACTTCGCCTTCGGCAGTTTCGGCCGTGATCTTGAGGCACGATGGCAAAGTTTCGCGCCGGACGATAAGGGAATGGTAACGCGTCGCCTCGAGTGGATTGGGAAGATCGGAGAAAACGCCGGTGTTGTGGTGCCTGACCGGCGAAGTTTTTCCATGCATCAAGCGCTGCGCCGGGACGATTTCGCCGCCGAAAACCGCGCCGATGCATTGATGGCCGAGGCAGACGCCGAGGATCGGCATCTTCGAGCCGAGCTGGCGAACGACTTCGTTGCTGATCCCGGCGTCCTCCGGCCGGCCCGGGCCCGGCGAGATGCAGATTCTTTCCGGACCCAGCGCCTCGATTTCGGGGATGGTGATCTCGTCGTTGCGTTTCACCACGACATCGCAATCCAAGACTCCGAAATACTGGACGAGGTTGTAGGTAAACGAGTCGTAGTTATCGATGATCAGGATCTTATTCATCGCTCGCCCGGCTGATCGCTTCGACCATGGCGGTCGCTTTGTTCACCGTCTCCTGATATTCGCTCGCCGGGTCGGAATCAGCGACAATCCCGGCGCCGGCTTGCAGGTAAGCGCGTCCCTCTTTGAGGACGATGGATCGCAGCGCGATGCAGCAGTCGAGCGCGCCATCGAAGCCGAAATAGCCGACCGCGCCGGCGTAGCATCCGCGTTTTTTTGTTTCGAGCTGATTGATGATTTGCATCGCGCGAATTTTCGGCGCGCCCGACACTGTTCCCGCGGGGAAGGTGGCGCGCATGACGTCATACGCGCTCTTGTCTTTCCGCAAACGCGCCACCACATGCGAGCCGATATGCATTACGTGGCTGTAACGCTCGATCACCATTTGCTCGGTCACGCGCACACTTCCGATTTCAGCCACCCGGCCGAGATCGTTACGCGCCAGGTCGATCAACATCACGTGTTCGGCGCGCTCCTTCGGGTCGGCCAGCAACTCCGCGGCGTTCCGGGCGTCTTCCTCCGCGGTTTTTCCACGACGCCGCGTGCCGGCGATCGGACGGACCTCGGCGACATCATCGGTGACGCGGACGTGCAACTCCGGTGAGCTGCCGACAAGCGAGAACGCGTTGCCAAACCGCAGACAAAACATATAGGGCGACGGGTTCACCAGCCGGAGGCAGCGATAAAGTTTCAGCGGATCGCCGGTGAAATCGGTTTCGAAACGCTGCGACAACACGATCTGAAAAGCGTCGCCGGCCCGGATGTGTTCCTTCGCTTTGAGGACCGCGGTCTCGAAACTGGCCTGAGTGATGTTGCTGCGCACCGGCGGGCGCAAAACCGGTTTCTGGGCATCGATGAGCGGCAGCCGCGACGGGCTGGCCAACTTTGCGAGCGCCTCCTGAATTCTTCGTTCGGCTGCGGCATGCGCAGCTGCCGCGTTCTCGTGATCGTCGAGGAAAACGTTCGCGACGACTTTTACGCGCCGGTAACGGTGGTCGAAAACGACCAGCAACCCCATGATCATGAAAACCATTTCGGGAAGCTTCAGATCGTCTTCCGGCGGGGGCGGGACCGATTTCTCGAAACAGCGGGCGACATCGTAGCCGAGAAAACCCACGGCGCCGCCCGCGAAGCGCGGCAGGTCTGGCTCGGCCACGAAACGGAACCGCGCCATGATTCGTTCCAAGGCTGCGAGCGGATCAGCGCTCTCTGCGATTTTCTCGGTTTTCCCGTTTCCCTCCGTGCTGACCGCGCCGTCCTCACTGCGGATCGTCAAACGCGGGCTGAAGCCGAGAAACGAATAGCGGCCGGATTGCTCCGTCTGCTCGGCCGATTCAAACAGGAAGGAATAACCGGCATCACCCAGTTTCTGAAAAGCCGAGGCCGGCGTTTCGCCATCGGCCACGAAATCGACGAAAACGGGAACAACGTTGCCCTGCCTTGCGAGTTCAGAGAAACGTTCGCGAGATGGGGCAACGGTGAGATCGGACATCGGCTTCGCTTACCCTTCTCCGCGCAGCGGAGAGCGGGTGACGAGACTCGAACTCGCGACGTCCTCCTTGGCAAGGAGGTGCTCTACCACTGAGCTACACCCGCATTTCGCGCGGGAAGGAATAATGTCTGGCATGAAGAGAGACGCAAGGTTTTTGTCTGGGGAGCGAGAGGCTCCGGCCGAGAATTTTCTTGAATCCAAAACCGGCCCCGGGCGCATCTCACTCCCAAAGGACACCTATGAAAACAACGATCTTAACCTGCCTCTGCTCGATCGCGCTCGTTTTGACTGCCTTCGGCCAATCCCCAACGCCCGCCCCTTCGCCCTCTGCGTCCGGGACCGCCGTAGCCTCGGCCAGCGCCGGGGCGAGCATCTCACCCGCGATCAGCGCCACGCCCGACGACGAGGATTCCATCGAGAAAAGCGTGAAGCGGAAAACATCCCATAAGTTCAGTATCACCAGCCCCTCCGGGATCACGGTGACACGACGTCATCACGACAACGACGATTTCGACGTTCCGGATGGCGCGTGGATGGCAGTTCCGATTATTGCGGTCATTTTCTCAACTCTCTTCGGCGCCCCGGTACTCGTGGTCGCGGCGATCATGTTCTTCAGTTACCTGAAAAGCCGGTCGCTGCACCGGACCGTGCGGGAAATGGTGGAAAAAGGCCAACCGGTGCCGCCCGCGCTTTTCGCGCCCCCGCCAGCGATCCGCGCCCGCTCCGATATGCGCCGTGGCGTTGTCCTGTTGATGGTTGGCTTCGGGCTGATGATCTTCTTCGGGGCGGTGAACGACTGGGAAGGCGGCGCTTGGGCGTTGGGCATTATCCCGTTCCTGATCGGCGTGGGATACCTACTGGTTTGGAAATTCGAAGGGCCTAAAGACAAAGCTCCGCCGTTGCCCTAAGATCGGCGGGTGCCGCTCTCCGATGCAGATCTCGTTGCCCGCGTTCTTGTCGATGACGACCACCACGCCTTTGCGGAGCTGGTTCGGAATCACCAATCGAGTGTGCGAGGTCTGCTCCGCCAGCTGGTCCGCACCGATGTTACGCTCGCGGACGATCTCGCCCAGGAAACGTTTTTGCGGGCTTACAAAAACCTCCGCAGCTTCCGCGGCGAAGCGCGTTTTTCGACCTGGCTTTATCGGATCGCCTACAATTGTTTCCGGGAAGAAGCGCGGAAAAGAAAGGAACTGGTTGGCATCGATGAAGCTCGATTGGAAGCGGAACACGATCCGCAAACCGTCGATCCCGCTCTCCGCCATGATCTCTCTCGCGCTCTCCAATTGCTTCCCGTCCATGAGCGAAGTGCCATTGTGCTCTGTTGCCAGAACGGGCTCTCGCACGATGAAGCCTCGCGGGTTCTCGAGATTCCGCTCGGCACCGTGAAAACAAATGTGTTGAGAGGCCGCGAAAAATTGAAGAGAATGTTGGCGGGCTGGGGTTCTAATTAAGATGGAAGAAAAGCTACAGGAAGATTCGCTGGATGCGCGGCTGCGCGAGGAAGCGCCCTACATCGACGATGCCGGCTTTACTTCGCGGGTCGTACAAAAACTGCCGGCGCGCCACGTGCGGCGGTCCTATCGCGCCTTCATCCTGATCGGGATCACGCTGGTGGCCTGCCTTGCAGCTTTCCGTCTTTCCGGCGGAACCAGCTTCTTCGTCGAAGGGGTCACCTACGTGACGATGATGCCGGCAATGGTGATGTGGGTTTGCGTGGGAGCGGCGGCCGTCCTGCTCATGGCCGGCAGCCTCGCCGCGGCCTACTCGCGCGCTCGCGGACGTTCAAGGTAGAATCGAAAACGATTCGCGCGCCTGCTGCACGTCTTTGGCGATCTGCCCCCGGAGTGCTTCGACATTGGCGAATTTTTGCTCGGGCCTGAGGTAGCGGAGAAACCGCACTTCCATTTCTTCGCCGTAAATTTCCCGGTCCAGATCGAACAGGTGCAGTTCCAGCAACCGCTCGGATTTTCCGGCGGACACGGTGGGCCGGAATCCGAGATTGGCGACGCCGCGATAAAGCGCCCCACCCAGACGCGCCTCCGCGACATAGACTCCATTCGGAGGAAACTGCTCGCTGTGCGCGCTCACGTTCGCAGTCGGAAAACCGAGCTGCCGGCCGAGCTGTTCGCCGCGAACGACCGTGCCGAGGATCGTGTACTCGCGGCCGAGCATCTGGGTCGCCTTCACGAGATTACCCTCTTCGATCGCTTTCCGGATCGCGGTGCTGCTAACCACTTCACCATTCACCTTCACGGCCTCAACGCCGATGACGTTGAACTCGTGGATGCGGCCCAGCTCTTTCAGCAACGCCAGGTTGCCCGCGCGCCCTTTGCCGAACGACCATTCGTGCCCGACACAGATTTCTCGAAGCGGTTTCGAGTTCTCAACCAGCTGGCGAACGAAATCTTTCGGGCTGGTCGCGGCAAAAGCGCGATCGAAATGGAGGACGAGAAGATGGCCGACCCCGAGATCGCGGATGAGCGCGATCTTGTGCTGCGTCGCCGTCAACAAATGCGGCGCATGACTCGGCCGCAAAACTTTTACCGGATGCGGATCGAAGGTGACGACGACGGCGGTGCCGCCGACTTCGCTGGCGTGCCTTGCCGAAGTGGAAATCACGGCCTGATGCCCGAGATGAACTCCATCGAAGACACCGATCGCCAGGAAAAGCGGCCCGCGAAGTTCGGACAGCTCGGGGATCGATCGCAGGATGCGCATCGCAGCGGCTCTCGTTAGGCGCCGCGCATGCGCGATACTTCCGGCAAAGTCAGGATCCGCGAGAGAATGTCCACCGGGTCTGCCTGCTGCAATTCCTCCACGGTGATCGCGCCCTCGACATTGAAGCGCCCCGATTTCACTCGCCGCAAGTCTTTAAGATGCGCGCCGCAGCCGAGCGCTTGGCCGATGTCATGGGCATAGGTGCGAACGTAAAAGCCTTTGCTGCAAACCACGCTGAAATCGATTTCGGGCGAAGCGATTCGATCGATCGAGTAACGGTAAACGTGGACGAGTCGCGGCTCGCGCTCGACGGTTTTCCCCTGCCGCGCGAGTTTGTAAAGCGGCACGCCGCCCTGCTTGATCGCTGAAACCATCGGCGGCATCTGGTAGAAATCGCCGGCGTATTTTTCAAACGCCGCTCGCACCGTCGCCTCATCCAACGGTGGGACCGGACGCTCCTGCACCACCTTTCCCGCGCGATCCTGGGTGTCGGTCTCCACGCCGAGAATCATCGTGCCCGAGTATTCCTTGTCCTCGCTCATCAAGAGGTCCTGGATTTTTGTCCCGCGCCCGAGCGTCAGTAAGAGCAAACCGGTCGCAATCGGGTCGAGCGTTCCGCAATGGCCCACCTTTTTCATCTGTAAACGCCGCCGCACAATCGCCACGACATCGTGCGAAGTCATCCCCGCCGCCTTGTCGACGAGAAGCACGCCGTCAGGAGTTGCAGTCAACGACATTGCAAATCTCCTTCAGAACTTTCTCTTCCACTTCTGCCAGTGTGCCGCGCACACGTGCGCCCGCCGCCAGCTTGTGCCCGCCGCCGCCGAACTTCTGGCAAATCGCGCAAACATCGGCCGCGTCCGATTTCGAGCGCATGCTGACGCGCACTTTCCCATCGACCAATTCCTCGAAGAAGACCGCGACGACAACGCCCTGAATCGCGCGCAGATGGTCGATCAGCCCCTCGTTGTCCTCCGGTTTCGCGTGCAATTCCGCCGCGGTTTTTAAACTGAGACTGAAGCTGGCAACTTTCCCATGACCGTTGAAGCGCATCGTTCCGAGAAGTTCGCGGAGCAACTCCGCCCGCCGGCGCGGGTAGCTTTCATAGAGCAGTTGGCTCACGCGTCCGATGTTCACTCCGCAGCGCAAAAGTTCCGCGCCGATCTCAAAGGTGCGCGCAGTGGTGTTCGGATATTGAAACGATCCGGTATCGGTCGAGATCGCAACGAAGAGGTTTTCTGCGATGGACGCGTCAATCGGGAGTCCCTGGCTGGTGATCAGTTCGAAAAGAATCTGGCCCGTAGCCGGCGCCGTCGGGTCGATGTAAACCAGGTCGCCGTAACCCGGATTGCTGGGGTGATGGTCGATATTGATCCAGATTTTCGCGCTACGCACCAGCTCCGTCGCGGTGCCGAGACGATTCTGGGTTGCCGTATCGAGCGCGATGGCGACGTCGAAATCCTGTGGTTCGCCGAGCGGGGTCCGGAGAAATTCGCCACCGGGCAGGAAGCTGTATTTTTCGAGGAGACCGTCTTCGTTTCGGACCACGACTTTTTTTCCAAGCTTGGAAAGGGAAAGGCCAAGACCGAGCTGGCTGCCGAGCGCGTCACCATCCGGCCGGACATGACTGAGGACGGCGAAGCTTTCCTTCGAGCGAAGAACCGCGCCGATCTCCTCGAAGCTCGACTGCGTCATTGCTCTTTCGGCGCTTCGATTTGTTGAAGGATTTCAAAAACGCGCGCGCCCCGCTCGATAGAATCGTCGAGATGAAAGACGAGCTGCGGCGTGTATTTCAACGTCACCGCTTTTGCGAGCGCACTCTGGAGAATGACGCGATGTTCTTCCAGCTTGGCCATCGCGGCCTCCTGGTTCTCTTTGCCGAAGATGCTGACGTAGGCGTGCGCGTGTTTGAGGTCCGGCGTGACGTCGACCTGGTTCAGCGTGACCAGCGCGCCGTCAAAACTGATCTCGCGCGTGATGATGCTGCTCAGCTCGCGCTTCAGGAGTTCGTTCACGCGGAGTAATCGATGTTTCATGGAAGAATGGTTGAAGCGTTAAAGAGTTGAAGCGTTAAAGCGGTGCGTCCGCTTCAACGCTTCATCGCCTCACAGTTTCTGCGCGACGGCCTCGAGCAGGTAGCACTCGATGATGTCGCCCACCTGGTATTCGCTGAAATCCCCCAGCTTGATGCCGCATTCGAGACCCACCCGGACCTCTTTCACGTCGTCCTGGAAACGGCGCAGCGTGGATAATCCCCCGTCGTAAACCGGCTGGCGTTTGCGCAGCACCCGGGCGCGCGCGGTGCGAGCGATCCGCCCGTCCGTGACGAGGCAGCCGGCCACGATACCCTTGCTCAGTTTGAAAATCTGCTTCACCTCGGCGTGGCCGATCACCGTTTCGCGATGTTCCGGGTCGAGCAACCCCGCCATCGCTTCCTTAATCTGGTCGATCAACTCGTAAATAATGCTGTAAAGCTTGACCTGAACTGCTTCCCGCTTGGCCGCATTCACGGCCATGCTTTCGACCTTGATGTTGAACCCGATCACGACTGCATTCGATGCACTCGCGAGCAGGATGTCCGATTCCGAGATTGGTCCGACACCGGCGTGGATAATTTCGAGATCGATTTTTTTGCTCTCGATCTGGCTCAACGCGCCGGTCAGCGCTTCGAGCGATCCTTGCGCGTCGCATTTCAAAACGATGCGCAGATGCTTCTTGCCGTCCGCCGCCTCGAGCAGGCTTTCCAGCGTGGCCCGTTGCGGCGCGGCTAACTTGTCCACGCGCCGCCCGAGGAGCCGCTCTTCGCTCAACGTTTTCGCGGAGCGCTCCGATTCCATCACGAGAAACTCATCGCCAGCCTGTGGGAGTCCGCTGAAGCCCAGCACTTTCACCGGCGTGGATGGTCCCGCTTCCTTGATCGGCTTGCCGTGATCGTCGATGAGCGATTTCACCTTGCCGGCGTAATCGCCGCAGATGAATGGATCGCCGATCTTGAGCGTGCCCATTTGCACGATGACTGTCGCTGTCGGGCCGCGGCCGGCCTCGACCTGCGCTTCGATGACAGTTCCGCGCGGCGTCGCGGTCGGTGATGCTTTTAGTTCCGAGACCTCGGCGAGCGCCGCCATATTCTCGAGTAGCTCGTCGATGCCGATTCCTTTCGTGGCGGAGACCGGCACGACGATCGTATCGCCACCCCAATCTTCCGGACTGAGTTCGCGTTCCTGCAATTGTTTCTTCACGCGATCGATGTTCGCTCCGGGCAAATCGATCTTGTTGATCGCGACCATGATCTTCACGTGGGGTGCGGCTTTGGCGTGGCTGATCGCTTCGAGCGTCTGCGGCATCAGGCCGTCGTCTGCTGCCACGACGAGGACGACAATGTCCGTTACGTGCGCCCCCCGGGCCCGCATCGCCGTAAACGCGGCATGGCCGGGCGTGTCGAGGAAGGTGATGCGCGAACCTTTGTAATCCACGGTGTAGGCGCCGATGTGCTGCGTAATTCCGCCGGCTTCGCCCGCGGCGACGCGCGTCTTGCGGATCGCGTCCATCAACGAGGTCTTTCCGTGGTCCACGTGGCCCATGAACGTAATGATCGGGCCGCGGACCTTGAGCTCTTCTTTTTTCTCGATGACCGGCGGCGGCGGCGCGACCACGACCTGCTCAACTTTGTGGACGCCGCCCCCTTTTTCGCGGCGCTCCATCTCGAAGACGAAGCCGTGCTTCTGGCAAATTTTTGTCGCTATATCCGGCTCGACCGTTTGGGTCGGGCCGCTCGCAAAAATGTTGAAGTCGGTCATCAACTCTTTGATGAGCTGATACGGTTTCAAACCAAGTTGGGTGGCCAATTCCTTGACGATGATCGGCGGCTTGATGTGAATGATCTTTTGTGGCTCGACCTCTGGCTCCGTGGGTGGCGCGGCGACAGTGGGCTCGGCGGCAGCGACCGGGGCCTCCGCTTGAGGCGGAGGAGGAGGCGCGGCAACCGATCCAGGAGCGGCTGCGGGTGTCGCGCGAATGCGCGAAATCGGTGGCAGGAACGATCGTTTTGGGGTGCCATCTCCCTCCGCGCGTTTGGGCCGCGGTTTCTTTTCGTCGATCAACGACACCGTTTCCATGGCCGGCTTTGGCGGCTTGACGGTTTCGGCAGGCTTGGGCGTCTCAGCCGGCTTCGACGGCGCCTCGACCCGCGACTTCAACGTAACGGCGGCATGTGATTTCCGCGCCGCTTCCGTGTGCGACTTCGGCTTGGTGGGCGCGTGCGCCGCAGTGCTCTTTGTTTTTGCGGGCGCTTCTGCCTTGGCGCTTTTGGTCTCTTTGCGTTTCGACTCAGCCGCGGCGGCCTTGACCGGTTTGCGAGCGGTCGCGGTCTTGCGCGCTGCGGTCTTGGTCGTCGTTTTCGTTGGCATAAAAATTACTCATGGCCGGCTGGTTAGGCGCGGAACCATGTTACTGCGCGGCCGGCGTCTCCTGATGAACGGCCTCATGAATCTCACGCGCCTTCGCCTCATCCACGGAAAGAATTTCAACCAGGTCCTCGACCGCGGCGTCGCGCAAGCCTTCTAAATTCGTAAAACCGGATTTAACGAGCGACAGCGCCTGCTCCTGCGTAATCGGCAGTCCGGCTGCGAGCGTCTGGGCCGCCTGCGCGACTTTTTGCTCAACCTGATGCGTTGCCGTCGTGTCGCGATCGATGTTGATTTCCCAACCGGTCAACCGTGAGGTGAGCCGCGCGTTCTGTCCTTTTTTCCCGATGGCGAGCGAAAGCTGATCTTCATCGACAGAAATCTGGACGCTCTTCTTCTCGGGATCGAAGACGAGGTTCTTCACCTTCGCCGGCTTGAGCGCTTCGAGGACAAATTCCTTCGGGTCGGAGCTCCAGCGAATGATATCGACCTTCTCGTTGTTCAATTCGCGGACGATGTTCTTCACCCGCGAACCGCGCATGCCGACGCATGCGCCGACCGGGTCGACCTTTTCGTTCGCGCTCGTCACCGCGATCTTCGTGCGGTAACCGGCTTCGCGCGCGATCCCGCGAATCTCCACCGTGCCGTCGTTGATCTCGCTCACTTCCAGCTCGAACAAACGCCGAACGAAATTCGGGTGGCTGCGCGACACGATAATTTCCGGGCCGCGAATCCCGTTCTCGACCGCCACGACGTAAGCGCGCAAGCGGTCGCCGACGTTGTAATCTTCCACGACGACGCGTTCGCGCTGCGGCATGATCGCTTCGAACTTGCCCAGGTCGAGAATCACATCGGAGCGATCGAACCGCCGCACCGTCCCGCTGACGATCTCGCCGGCGCGGTCCTTGAATTCCTCGTAAATCATTTCCTTCTCGACCTGGCGGATGCGCTGCATCATCGCCTGCTTCGCGGTCTGGGCCGCGATGCGCCCGAAGTTTTTCGGCGTCACTTCGATTTCCACTTCACCGCCGACCGCGGCGTTCGGATCGATCCGGCGCGCCTTGGTCACGGAGATCTCGTCCGCCGGATTCGTGACCTCGTCGACGACGAGTAATTTGGCCAGCGCCCTGATCTCGCCGGTCTTTGGATTGATATCGATGCGCAGCTCGCGCGAGGCGCTGACGCTTTTCTTCGAGGCGGAAAGGAGCGCGTTGGAGACCGCTTCGAGCAGGATCTCGCGTTTGATCCCGCGCTCGCGCTCCAGATAATCCAGCATGGCAATAAACTCGGCGTTCATAAAAACACGCAGCCCGCAGACTAAAAAGAGTGGGACACCAGCTCCCACTCCGTTCAGCGCGGACTAGGCGCTCAACTTAATTTTAGGGGGGTGTTTCGTCAAGGGTTGAATCCAGGGTCGAGGAGCTTGCCCGCGGTCGCGGAGCGAAGCAGGATGCACGTGATGTCACGCCCGGCCTCGCTCCTTCTCATTATCCTTTGCTGGGCCGCGATTTATCTGCCTGGTCTCGGTTCTCTCGAGATCAAAGGCGAAGAAGGCCGCCGGATTCTTCCGGCAGTCACCATGCTCGACACTGGCAACTACCTCGTCCCGCAAGTCGGAAGCGAGCCGTATTACCGCAAGCCGCCGCTCGTGAACTGGCTGGTCGCGGCGTCCTTCAAGATCACTGGAGTGCGCAACGAATGGACCGCGCGCCTGCCTTCCGCGCTCTGCGTCCTCGCCGTGGCGCTCGCTTTTATCACGATCGCGCGGCAGTCCCTCGGCCCAAACGGATCGCTCATCGCCGCGCTGATCTGGCTGGCTAATTTCGGAACGATCGAGAAAGGCCGGCTGATTGAGATCGAAGCGCTCTACGTTTCACTCTTTGGGCTGGCTCTTATTTTCTGGCTGAGCTGGTGGCAACAGCGGCGATCGAGCTGGCTTGCCTGGACCGTGCCCTGGATTTTTCTTGGGCTTGGGCTTCTCGCAAAGGGCCCACTGCATCTGCTTTTTTTCTACGCCGTAGTCGCGGCGGTGCTCTATCGCGAGGGCGAATTGCGGAAGCTGCTCAGCATCCCTCACTTCACCGGTGTTCTAATAATGACTGGCATCTTCGCGGCCTGGGCGATTCCTTACTGGCTGGCCATGCGGGACGCGGACGTGGCCCAAAATTGGTCGGCGCAACTGACCGGCCGCCTGACCGCCGATGATTTCAAACTCCGGAGCTGGCTGCTCAACGTCCCGCGCGGTCTCGCCTATTTCCTGCCCTGGACCTTGTTGCTGCCGTTGGTGGCGAAAACGAAATGGACGTCGAATTCCGAGCGCGACCTCGCCCATGCCCTTGGCTGGGGAGCGGCTTTGCCGTTTCTGCTCGTGAATTTGCTGCCCGGAGCATTGCCACGCTATTCGATGCCCGCGTTGGTGCCGGCCTGCTGGCTGATGGCGACGACGTTGGCGGCGGAGAACGTGGGATGGCGCGGCAAAATTCTTGAGCCAAAGACGCGTTTGCGCTGGGTGCTTTCGACCGCGATCGCGGCGAGCATTCTATTGTGCCTATATGCCGTCGCCCTCGTGCCCGCCCTGCAACGGCGGTCGAAAGTGAAACCGATCGCAGCCCAGATCGATCGGCGCGTCCCCGAGTCCGAGCGGCTCTATGCCCTCGACCCGGATTACCAGCCGTTCCTTTTTTATGTGAGATCACGTCTCGTCTACGTGAACCGGCTCGAGGACGTGCCGGCCAGCGCGCGCTATTTGCTCGTCCAGCCCGACCGCGAACGTGAAGTCATGGAAAGCCAGCACTGGTCGCCTTTGCGCGCCCAGCCAATCGAGCGCCTCACCGATTATCGAAAGCGCACGATCATCCTGGCGAGAGTGGGAGACGAATGATTGGAGCCGTCTCCACTCGTTTGACAAGCTCGCAAATTCGGATTCGTTAGCACGCTAACCAATTTCCCGGAGATGCCTCCACCAAACATCAACGAGCTCGGCCTTGTCCTCTTCGGCACCGCCCGAGCCTGGCGCACGAAGCTCGACCAGCGCCTCCGTCCGCTCGGCTTGAGCCAGGGAAAGTGGCGAACGCTCATGCATCTTTCCCAGGGCGGAAACAAGCTCACCCAAAAGGAAATCGCGGAGCGGATGGGCATCGAGGGCCCTACGCTCGCCGGCTTGCTTGATCGCCTCCAGGATGATGGCTGGATCGAGCGCCGCGGTTCGGCGGCGGATCGCCGTTGTAAGATCGTTCATCTCCAGCGCCGCTCCAAAGCCGTGCTTGATAAGATTTTCAATACCGCCCACGACTTGCGCGCTGAACTAATCGAGCATATTCCGCAACGTGACCTCGAGACCTGCATCACGGTGCTCTCGAAGATCAAGAAAAAAGCCGAGCGCCCCGCGAACGGCGCGCGCAATGGTCACTCGAATCTGACAAAGGGGAACAGCTTATCATGACGACGATGGCCAAAGCTAATCTCATCACCCGCGAGGCCGTCGGGAAACTCGAGCATCGCTTCGGACGCAAACGTCTTTATTGGGGCGGCGGCCTTATTGCCCTGGTGGCATTGCTGCTGACCCTGCGCACTATCGCCAACCGGCCGAAGCAAAGCGCGCCGCCGGGACCGAAGCCGGTGACCACGGCGAAGGTGATCACCCAGGACGTGCCGTTATATCTCGACGAAATCGGGTCCACTGCCGCCTACGAAATCGTGCAGGTGCAGGCGCAGGTGAGTGGCCAAATCATTGCCCGCGAATTCAAGGACGGCGCCGAGGTGAAGAAGGGCGATCTGCTTTTCCGGATCGATCCCAAGCCCTATGAAGCAGCCTTGGCCAGCGCCCAGGCAGATCTGGCCTTGAATCAGGCGACCCTGAAACGTCAGAGCGAGCTGCGCGCGAAGAACGTCACCGCCAGCCAGGAATTTGACACGGCGCAGGCCAACGCCCGGAGATCAGAGGCCGCGGTCGCGGCCGCGCAGGTGAACCTGGACCGTTGCTACATCAAATCGCCGATCGATGGCCGGGCCGGTTTGCGCAACGTCGACATCGGCAACGTAGTCGGTCCGGGCGGGACCACGCCGCTGCTCACGATCATGGGAATGGATCCGATCTACACCGACTTCACGGTGGCGGAGCCCGACCTTCCACTCGTTAGGCGTTACCTGAACAACCCAAACCTGAAGGTCATGACCGACGCCCAGGATGACAACGTTGAGCCGCGCGCCGGCACTCTCTATTTCATCGATAACGCCGTCCAACCCGGCGCGGGCACCGTCAAGCTCCGCGGAGTGACGCCGAACCCCGACCGCGCGCTCTGGCCGGCGCAATTCGTGAAGGTGCGCTTGATCCTGGACGTGTTGAAGAATGCGAAGCTCGTTCCCGGCAGCGCCGTCCAGATCGGGCAGAACGGTCCTTACGTTTTCATCGTCAAACCGGATTCGACCCTTGAGCTGCGGCAGGTAAAACCTGGGCAATCGCAGGGCGATCTTACCGTCATCACCGATGGCGTGCAGCCCGGTGAAATGGTTGTCACCTCCGGTCAGCTCCAATTGTCGCCTGGGATGAAGGTGAATCCGAGAGCAGCCGGTGCGAACGGCGGCGAGAAACCGGCGCAGGCCAACACGATTCGTTAGGCCACGATGAGAGACCACGATCGCGACAACGGAGACGACGCTTCGGAAAGCGCGACCCCGGGCGAACCGCATCGGCGCCGCGACGGCGTTCCCGGCGAAAAAACCCCCGGCGGCAAACTCGTCCAGTTTTCCTCCGGGCTCTCGAAGCCGTTCATCGAACGGCCGGTAATGACGATGCTGTTGACGGCGTCGCTCATCGTCTTCGGCATTCTCACCTTCAAACAGTTGGCCGTGAACGATCTTCCGGCCGTCGATTATCCAGTCATTTCGGTCAGCGCGAATTATCCGGGCGCCAACCCGGAAACGATGGCGAACACCATCGCGACGCCGCTCGAAAAGCAATTCACCCAGATTCCGGGACTGACGCTCACTACCAGTTCCAGCACGCAGGGTTCGACCAACATCACGCTCCAGTTCGATCTCGACAAAAGCATCATCGACGCGTCCACCGACGTGCAGGCCGCGATCCAGCGCGCGAGCGGCCAATTGCCTAACGACCTGCCGCAACCGCCGCAGTTCCAGAAGAGCAATCCCAACGACCAGCCCGTGATGTATATCGCCCTGACGAGCGATACGCTGAGTGACGGCGAACTCTACAAATACGCCACTTCGCAGGTCCAGCAGCGCGTGAACATCCTCCCGGGCGTGTCGCAGGTCCAGATCTTCGGCGTCAAAAGCGCGATCCGAATCAAGGTCGATCCTTCGGCGCTCGCCTCGCGCAACATAACTCTGGACGAACTCTCCGCCGCCATCCGAGCCAGCACCTCCTATTCGGGTGCCGGACAGTTCGATGGCAGAAATACTTCACTTGTTTTGCGCCCGAACGGACAGGTTGCCGACGCCGAAGGGTACAAGAACCTCATCGTCGGCCGGGGCAAAGATGGCGCGCCGGTTTACGTGCGCGATGTCGCCAACGTGATCGACAGCGTGCAGGACGAACGCCTCTCCCGTCATTTCTACGCGCGCGGATTCAATCCGCCGGCCTCCGTTGTCGTGCTCGCGGTTTCGCGTCAGGCGGGTGCGAACGCCGTGCAGGTCGCGCAATCGATCAACGATCTCATCCCGCAGATGCGCCTCGAGTTACCCGGCTCGATCAATCTCATCCCGACCTTCGATCGCTCGCTCAGCATCGTCCATTCGGTTTCCGATGTGCAGGTCACTCTCTTCATCGCGTTCGTGCTGGTCGTGCTCGTCATCTTTGTCTTTCTCGGACGCGCGCGGGATACGCTCATTCCCGTAGTTGCCCTGCCGTTGTCGATCCTCCTGACGTTTCTCGTCATGTGGGCGCTCAACTATTCTATCAACAACCTCACCCTCATGGCGCTCACCCTTGCGATCGGGTTCCTGGTTGATGACGCGATCGTCTTTCTCGAAAACGTCGTTCGGCGCGCCGAGCACGGCGAGTCGATCTATAAGGCAACCCTGAACAGCGCCGGCGAAATTTCGTTCACGATCCTGTCGATGACCTTGTCGCTGGCGGCGGTGTTCATTCCGCTCGCCTTCATGCCGGGATTGCTCGGCCGCATCTTTCGTGAGTTCGCCATCACGATCATCGTCGCGATTTTTGCCTCGGGCCTGATTTCGCTCACGCTCACGCCGCTCATGTGCGCGCGAATGTTGCGCGAGCATCAGCCAGGACATCGGCGCACTTGGATGGAGCGATTCACTAACAGCTTTTTCCAGCCGGTCCTGCGGTTCTATAGCCGCTCGCTCGATTGGTTTCTCGATCATGGCTGGCTTGCGCTGCCCATCCTGGTCGCCTGCGGGGTCGGAGTTTGGTTCTTCTTTTCCTCGTTGCCCTTCACACTTCTGCCCACGGGTGACAGCGGCGTGATTCGCGGGGCCTTGCTCATGCAGGAAGGGGCATCGCCTCAACAACAACGCCAGATGCAGGACAAGCTCGATCCCATTCTCCAGGCGAACCCGGCGGTGGATAAGTATTTCACCGTCGCCGGCAGCGGACGCGCCGGTTCTTCCGGCATTTTCACTGTCCTCTTTTTGAAGGACGCAAAGCAACGCCATCAGATCGATGACGTCGCCCTCGAGCTGCGCAAATCGTTTAGCGACCTCCCGGGAATTTTTCCCACTCTTAATTCGCAGCCCGTTCTCCAAATCAATATCGGCGCCACCGGCAGCCAGTTTGGCCGTTACAGTTACTCGATCAGCGGCATCAACCCGGACGAAGTTTATGCCGCGGCCGATGCGCTCGGCGACAAACTCAAGAACTACGACGGTTTCGTCGCGCCGCCCCGTTCCAATTTGTTTCGGAACCAGCCGAATCTCGACATCGACATCGATCGCGAGCGGGCCAGCACCTACGGCGTCTCGATCACGAAACTCCAGGGCCTGTTGCGCGCGGCCTATTCCCAAAACTACGTCTACCTGATCAAGCAGCCCGACGACCAATACCAGGTCATCCTGGAAGTCGAGGACGCCGACCGCGCCCACCCCGAAGATCTGCGTCAGCTTTATGTGCGTCCCGAGGGCAAAGACACGCTCATCCCCGTCCGCACGTTAACGAAGTCTGTCACCAGGCTGGGCCTGCAGGCAGTCAATCACCTGAATCAGTTTACCTGCGTCACCTTCGGTTTCGACACGAAGCCGGGCGTGGCCCTGGGCGACGTGACCAACTTCATCGAGAAGACGGCTGCCCAGGTTTTGCCACCCACCGTCAAAGGCGAAATGCAAGGTGAAGGTCTGGTCTTGCAACAGCTTTTCCAGGCGCTTCCGTTCCTCATTCTCGCGGCCATCTTTGTCATGTATGTGATCCTGGGAATCCTCTACGAGAGCTATGTGCATCCCATCACTGTGCTCTCGACCTTGTTTCCCGCCGTCGTCGGCGGGTTACTGACTCTCTGGCTCTTTAACTCGACCCTTTCGCTTTACTCCGTCATCGGCTTGTTCCTTCTCATGGGCATCGTGAAGAAGAACGGCATCATGATTGTGGACTTTGCCTTGCATAGGATTGACGAAGGCTACGACCTGCGCACCGCCATTCACGAAGCCAGTATCGAACGTTTCCGGCCCATCATCATGACAACCCTGGCCGCGTTGATGGGCGCTGTGCCGCTCGCCTTGGGTTACGGCGCCGATGGTTCATCACGCCGGCCCCTTGGCCTTGTCATCGTAGGCGGCCTGATCGTTTCCCAGCTCATCACCCTCTACATCACTCCGGTCATTTATCTGGCGTTGGAATGGGTCCAGGAAAACATCTTCGATCGCGTCCCCTTCCTTCGTAGCGGCCACATGCACCACGAATCCGATGCAGAAAAGCACGCGCCCGGGAAAGCACCCGCTCCCGCCGGAGCCGCGTGAGTTCCTATTCGTCTAATGCACTTTCGACACTCGAATAGCGCCGCCGCCGGCGATATACATGCGGTAGCCGAAGCCGGCTTTGATGATGATGACGGGCGGTGAATCGATTTTCGGAAAGTACGCACTGTCGTATTGCGATTGGGCCCAGCGCTGCCCGTTCTCGAGGGTAAAGACCGTGCGGCCGGTGTAACCCGTGAACGGTCCTACGATCCGGCTCTGGATCACTTCCGGTTCCGAAACCTTCTTTTCCTTGATCGCTTTGTCGACCGCCGTCGTCGCCACCTTCTCGTTGCTGACGGCGACGTAGTTCTTAATGAACTCATCGAGCTTGGCGCGTTCCGCCGGATCGAGCTTCGATAATCCGGCCGCTTCGTATTGTTCCGGCGTCATCGCTTTCTGGACGCCGGGAAACGCCGGCGTCTCCGGCTCGGCGGCGGGCAGGGACACAAGCGAGACGACAAGAACACAAACGACGAGGTAGATGTTTTTCATAGACATGAGCGTTCTACTCGACCTATTCCGCAGACCAATGTCAAAGCCAAACCGACTGTAGCCACGGCCCACAGGGCCGCGGCTACAACTTATTTGAGGTTATAGATCTCCACCAGCCCGATGCCGACGCCGCCATTCTTCCCGGCGAGGATCGCGGTGAATTGTCCGGGCGGCAACGAGGTGAAGATGCCGGATTCCTTCGAGTTCTGGAGCGCCAGGCCATTCGCCGTCAAAAGCGCGGCGGACACCGGATCGTCCGTCCAGTTATCGTTCGCGACCAGCGTCGTGCCGTTGGCATTGTGCAACTCCAGTGTCGGATCGGCCAGGACGTTGTTCAATCCAAACTGGCTGAGAGACGGTCCGATGCCGCGCAAGGCCACTCGGGTATTGTTCTGGCTTCCGCCCAGGATAAAGCCGCCAATCATCACGTTGTTGCCGGTCTGGACAAAGCCACGGGTGCTGATTTGGGCGAGCTGCGAATCGGAACCCTGGTTGTTATCATACACTTCGACGAGGCCGACTCCGGTGGTGTTGTTCTTACCGGTGAGGATGGCGGTGTAAGCCGCTGGTGAGAGCGTGGCGAGAATGACCGATTCGCGGTCGTCGCTCGGCTGGAAGGGTCCGCCCTCGATCAGGCTGCGCTGAGTGTCCTTCCAGTTGTCGTTCATTGTGATCAGGGAACCATTGGGACCGTGCAATTCCACCACCGGGTCTAGGAGTAACCCAGTAAGACCAAAGGCAGCCAGCGACGGGCCAATTCCGCGAAGCACGACTGCCTTATTGCTGTTTCCGGTAATAATGAACCCGGCGATCATGGCGTTGTCGCCGGTGTCAACCCGGAGACGCGTCGAGATGTTGAGGGCCCGAGCTGGCGTCGCGGTGGGCGTAGCTGTCGGGGTGGCAGTCGCGGTCGCGGTAGGTGTGGCCGTGGCGGTGGCAGTAGGAGTAGCGGTCGCAGTGGCTGTAGGTGTGGCTGTGGCCGTCGCAGTTGGGGTAGCCGTAGCCGTCGCAGTCGCCGTGGGAGTGGGGCTAGGTGTCGGGGTCGGAGTTACATCATCGTTAAGGATCGTGCCTGTGCCGTCCGCATCCGAGATTGTTGCATTCAGGGCATTGCTCAGATGGACCGTGAATGTCTCGTCCGGCTCTACCGTTGTATCGCCATTCACCAGGACGGTGAACTGCTTGGTCGTATCGGCGGCTTGGAAGATAAGGCTGGCAGACGAGATGGCCGTGAAATCCGAAGGCGCCGTCGCGGTTCCATTGACCGTGCTGTAATTGAGGCTGGCGCTAAGTTCCGTCGCGCCCGTCTTCGTTACGGTGAAGACATAAGCTGTCGTGCCGCTGTTACCCTCATTATGGCTCACGTCGTCGACCGAGAAGCTCGGCGGCGAATCGTTATCGACAATAGTTAGCACGGCGGCGTGGGGATTAACCGCCTGGTCTGGCGCCGCGGCGATCGTGTCCGGCGAATTAATCTGGGTGGCGCTCAAGGTGAGGTTCACGGTTTCGTTGGCCTCGTAGATATTATCGTTGTTGATCGTAACGTTCACCGTCTTAGTCCCGGTCTCACCTTCGATGTAGGTGATCGGGAGGTTTGTGACAGCCGTGTAATCGCCGGGCGCGGTGGCCGTGCCGTTACTGGTCGAGAAGTTCGCGGTCACCGAGCCGTTGCTGCCGCCGACGCGGCTCACGGTGATCGCGGCGGTCCCTCCCGCTTCGCCGATGGTGTAGGTGGCAGAGGTAAACTGAATATCTCCCGCCCCGGCCGATCCATCCGTAACCGCGAAGCAGGCAGAAAATTCCGAGGTATCGAAGAACGCGCCCGTGCTGGTGGCGGCGGCCGTAATGACTTTGCCAGCGGTCATGCCCGCGGCATGGGTCGCATCGGGATGGAACGTAAACAACACATTGCCGTTGGTGTCGGTTGCGCTGGTCGTAAGCGAGCCCAGGTAAGTCTGGCCTTCCCCATTGCCGGAGGCATCGCATGACGCACTGGCGTAAAAGTCGATGTCGAAGGCCTCGCCCGCGATCGAGTTCAGAGTGCCGGTAACTGTTTTGGTGCTTCCCGTTACCAGGGCGGAAGTAATAACCGGGAAGTTTTGTAATCCATTCGGCCCGCTATCGGGATCTTTGTTGTCATTAGGAGTGACTCCGTCCGGACCGAGATCGATCCCGAGGTGCGAAGAGGTGGTGCCGTTCGAGAAGATGGAGTTCCCGCGGATGGCATTTGATACGCCGGCTGTGGTTGTCAGCTGCACACCATCACCGCCATTGAAGGCGATCACGTTCCGGTCCGCGCTCTGGGTGCCACCTATCGTATTGAAGACCGAACCGCTTCCAGTGAAGCTGATACCATTCCCGGTATTGCCCATGGCGCTGGTTCCATTGGCCGCGGTGCCTATGAAGTTCCCGAGCACGAGGTCGCTATTGCTGTTCGAGAACGCGAGGCCGTCGCCCTCATTGCCCGAAATCAGGTTTACGTCCGCCGGGGTCGAACCGCCGATCGTTCCGCTGAAGCCGGAATAGGCGACGCCATGTCCTGTGTTCCCCAGGTCACGCGTGCCACTTACGTCTGTGCCAATGAAATTGCCGGTGATGGTGGCATTGCCGCCGGAGACGCTAAGGCCATGGCTGGTAAAGCGGTTGACGACCAGGCCCTTCACATTCGATGTCGCTGCGTTAATAGTGAGTCCAGTCGAGCTGGCGCCGGCGCTCGCCCCATCGACCTCAATCTTGAGCACCGCATTGTCCATCGCAGCGACCGTGTTGGCCGTTGCTCCGGTCTGCGAATAGCCGTCGATGGTGACGGTCTGAGTAATAGCAGGCAACGCGGAGGTCGGCAGGATCGACCACCAACTGTGCGGGAAATCCGGGTCGATATCGGGGATAGCCGCGTCACTTGAAGCCGTCGTGGCCGTAACGTTGGCGAGTGTTACCTGTCCCGCGACATGGTCGTCCGCGTAGTAGAAGTGGCGCGGATCGTTGGCCGGAATCCCGAACGTAATCGAGACCGCGCCGCTGCTGGCATTGGCACTGTTAATGGCGTTGCGCAGGCTGCAGTGCGCCACCGTGCAGAACCCCGTGGGATCCGTATCATCCGTAGTGTTGATCGGGACCAATGGCGGCGGCGCGTCGTCATTCTGGATCGTGCCGCGGCCCTCACCGTCCAGGATAGTGGCATTGGTCTCCCCGGACAGCTCCACAAAGAAGGTCTCGTTAGGTTCGACCACCGTCTCGCCGCACACCGCGACCGTGATGGTTTGGGAGGTAGAACCAGCGCCAGTCGCCGGGAAGGTCAGGATACCGCCGCTTTGCGACACATAGTCGACGCCAGGCCCGCATGAGGCGCCGCCCGTGGCCGGATTCGTCGTCCCATCCGCGGTCGCGAAATTTACCGTCACTGGAACTTCGGTGCTGCCGCTCTTCGTTACCGTGAAGACAAAATTGGTGGTACCGGTATTGCCTTCAAAGGCGATTCGATCGCCGATACTCAAAGTGGGCGCCGGGTCATCATTTGTAATCGTCCCGGTCGCTGCTCCCGGAGTGCCGGCGCTGTAGCCGCTCCCTGAGCCGACGGTCAGGATCACGGTCTCATCCAACTCATAAACATTGTCAGCGGTCGGGTCGACCGTAACCGTCGCTGTGTTAATGCCGTCAGCGAAAGTTACAGTCCCACTCGAGGAGCTGAACGAATCGGCTCCGGTAACCGTATAGTCGTTATTGTAGGTGGCCGTGCCCCCAACGGAGAACGCAGTCGTTAGCGGCCCGCTAAGCACCGGATTACGCGTAAAAGTATAAACCAGGTTCGCGGTGCCGTCCTCGGCGACAGACGTGGGCGAGACTGTCACGGTCACGCTCGTGTCGTCGTTCAAGATCGTGCCGGTCGCCGCGCTTGGCGTTCCAACATTGTATCCCGTCCCGGATGTTACGGTCAGGGTAACAGTCTCATCCGGTTCCGCCACATTATCCGCGGTCGGATCAACCGTAATCGTTGCCGTCGTCTGACCATCCGGGATCGTTATCGTGCCGCTGGTAGGAGTGAAGGAGGCCGCACCAGTCTGCGTATAATCGCTTCCAAAGGTGGCGGTGCCGCTAACGGAGAAATTAACCGTAAGGTCGCCGCTGGTCTGCGGATTCCTGGTAAAGGTGTAGGTGAGATTCTGCGCGCCGTCTTCCGGAACCGAGCTCGGCGATGAAACAGCCACGCTCACATCCGTGTCGTCGTTCACGATAGTGCCCAGGCCGCTGCTGTCGCCGATGGTCGCGCCGCTCGCGCCGCTCAGATCGACGGTAAACGTTTCATCGGGCTCAATAACGGTGTCGCCGTTAACGAAGACCGTGATTTGCATGGTCGTGTCAGCTGGCCCGAAGTTCAGCGTCCCATTGGTCGCCTGATAATCGTTATCGGCGGTGGTCGCCGTTCCATCGTTCGTCTGGAAATTCACTGATGACGGCAGTTCGGTCGCGCCCGTCTTTGTCACGGTGAAGGTGAACGAAGTTGTTCCCGCGTTGCCTTCTGCTTTCGTCACGTCGTCAATAGTAAGGACCGGTGCGTCGTCGTCGTTCGTGATCGTGCCCGTGCCGTCCGCATCGCTAATGGTCGCACCCGCGGAGGCGTTACTCAGATGAACGGTAAAGGTCTCGTCCGGCTCGTTCACGGTGTCGCCATTGACTAGGACAGTAACCGGCTTGGAGGTTTCGCCTGGCGCGAAGGTTAATTGTGTCGTCGAGATCGCGGTGTAATCCGAAGGCTCGGTGGCAGAACCGTCCGCAGTCGCGTAATCGACCGTGATGGTCTGCGACGACGGATTTGAAAGGCTAACCGTAAAGTCGTAACTGGTGGTGCCGCTATTCCCTTCGGCATGCGCGACATCGTCGATGGATATGGTCGGAACGGGATCGTCGTCGGTTATGGTAACCGTAGCGCTGTCGGGTGTTCCAATCGTCGTCCCAGTCGAAGGCGCACTTAACGTTACGGTAAAGTCCTCGCTCGCTTCGTAGGTGGAATCGTCCGTGATCGGCACGAGGATGTCCTGGCTGACGACTCCGGGGGCAAATGTCAGCGTGCCTGACGTAGTCGTATAATCCGAGCCCGCGTTCGCACTCCCATTCGCGGTTGCATATTGGACCGTGGAAGTCCCGGACAAGTCGCCGGTTCGCGTCACGGTTAACGTCGCGTTTCCATCTCCTTCGCTAACGGTATAAGTTCCCGAGCTAAATTGGACCACCGGCGGCGGCTTGCACTTGCCGAAGCTCCCCGCATCGTAGATCGCCTGAATCTCACCAAGCGAGAGAACTCGGCTAAACAGTTCTACTTCGTCAATCAGGCCGGAAAAATACGCGCCCGCGAAGCTGCCGACTCGGCCAATTGCAGCGGGAACACTGCTGTTTCGTGGCGTTCCGCCCGAGTCATTGCCTCCTATAGGTATGGCAGTGTCGTTAATCCCGTTGATGTAAAACTTTATCTTTTCGCCCGCGCCCGCGCTCCCATCGTAGGTCACGCCGACATGTGACCAGACGCCGGCAGGAACAACCGCATCAAGTGTGCGATATACCGTCGCGTTTCCGATACTGTCTTCTACCCTGAGGAAAAGGAACCCATCGCCAATGGCGAGGTAATAGCTGAACAAGGCATTGTCCGTCTTCGAGATGATAGTATGGCTATTCGGATCACTTGTCACCGTCGTCGGATCGACCCAGGCATCGATGGTGAAGGTGGCGGGCAGATCGACGTCGCCAACGTCAACATAGTCGTCTACTCCGTCGAGACTGAAGGCCTGAGAGACTTCTCCGGTTCCGAAGGTCGCGCCGTTCATCAGCGTCCCGTTGTGATTTCCCTGAAGATCACTGGCGTTTGCGTCGCCCGGCCACCAGGCCAACATGTTCAAAGGAGGCGTCGCGCATGAGCGGCACTTCCCCGCGGTGCCGGCGTTGTAGATCGCCAGAACTTGTGCATCGGTGAGGGCGTGATCGAAGACTTCTACTTCATCGATCAGACCATTAAATGGATACTGGACAGGAGAAACGTTTCTAACTCCAATTGTGATCGGCTGTCCTGTCGCAGATGGTGTCGTGCCAAATACCTGTGAGTTGTTCGGGACGCCGTTGATATAAAGCTTCAGTGTTGTGCCATCGTAGGTCCCGGTAATGTGGGTCCAAGCGTTCAGAGGAATAGGATCCGTCGAGTCAACGGATTGGTGGCCAACAGTCGGCGCGTCGAAATTAATTTCGGCACGATTAGTATCCGTCAAAGCCAGATCGTAGTTGGCGAGGGTGGCCTGAGCTCCTTTGTTCAGGATCCATTGAGCTGGCGCGACGGCGGTTGGATAGACCCATGCATCCACCGTGAAGACGGTAAGATCGAGAGATGTATCTGGTTGCACTAAGACATAATTCGCCGGGTCGCCATTGAAGCTAAAGGCAGTGCCTACTTCTCCCCCGCCGTAAGCAGCCGTGCCTTGCCAAGAGCCATCATGGTGGCCCTGGATATCAGCGGCCGTGTTATCGGCCGGCCACCAGCTCACCATGCCGCCGGGCGGTGCGCTGCACACCTGACTAACGGCAAAGGCCAGGCCGCGGTTACGAGCCGCGATCATGCCACTAACCGGCAACTGATCGGCCATGGCGCCGACGAAGGTCCTGGTGCCCGTAGCAATGTCCACCGTATAAAGATCCGAATTATAATCCGACCCGAACAAGTTTCCGGTACCTGGCGAGTAGCCCATCGCGAAGCACTCAGGAACGGAAGCCGAATTGATCGGCGTCACGGTTTGAGTATCGACGTTAATACTCTCGAAGACAGCGGGGGAAGCACCGGGAGTGCCACCGGCCGAATGGTAGAGAAGTCCGTTAGGGTGAAAGACTATCGTTTCGCCACCATCCCCATTTACCAAAGCAAAGAGGAGGGTCTCCTCGGCCGTGGTCGTATTAATCGTAAAAAGGCTCTTTGGATTGGTTCCTAGCGTGCCGCTCGCCGCATAGAGTGTCCCGCTCGCGCGGAAAGCCAAAGAAGCGATTTGCTCGGTGAACGCCCCAATATCCGTGCATACGCCGGTAGTCGGATTTATCGTTACGAGGCGGCGCGGTCCGTTCGGATCTTGGGTTTGAAGGACCGCGAACAAAACGCCGTCACTGGGCCGCGCCACAAGGGATTGAACCCTGCCCACCGTGTATCCTGCGAGCGTTACCTGCACCAGATTCGACAGATTGCCGGTGGCAGGATCGATCTGATAAATTAGGTTATTCTCTGGAATACCTGTTCCGTTGGAGATGCCATACAGCATTTCCGCCGCCGGAAGGGTCGCCGACGAAAAGATCGTCACGCCGGCAATTAAGAAACCGATTACCGCGCGCTTCAGGCTCGAGGGACTCATAGTCTTCAGGCGATTGCGCTCCGCGACCTCCAACGGAGGTTCAGGCCGCTGCGGGGCGGAAAATGCGTTGATGTCGAATGACGTAATCGTCGCCGCTTTTACTCAAAGCGCGGGAACCGCGTCAAGATTTATCGCGCTACGTTACCAAATTACGGTGGCCGCAAAGGGGTTGCGTTTATTTTAGATTGTAAACTTCGATCAGTCCGATACCGGTCCCGCCGTTTTTGCCGGTCAGGATCGCGGTGAATTGTCCCGGTGGCAACAGAACGAAGAGACCGGATTCCTTCGCGTTCGGCAACGCGAGTCCATGCGCCGAAAGCTGACCAGCCGATGTCGAATCACTTTGCCAATCGTCGTTGGAAGCGAGGATGCTGCCATTGGAAGTGTGCAATTCGAGAACTGGATCCGGCAGACAGTTAGTCAGGCCGGAATTAGTCAGCGACGGCCCGAGGCCGCGGAGCGCCACCTGAACCGTCGCGGGCTCGTGGCCCAGGGTGAATCCGCCAATCATCACGTTGTTCCCGCTGCCCACGTCGCCGCGAGTGCTGATATTGGCCAGCTCCGAATCGGTTGTCGGATTGTAATCGTAAACTTCGACAAGACCTATGCCCGTGGTCTGGCCTTTTCCAGTCACACTCGCGGTGTATGCGCCCGGCGAAAGCGGCAGGATCATCGCGGCTTCCCGATCGTCCTTCGGTTGGTAGATGCTGCCTTCAATGTAGAAACGTTGGGAGGGACTGTCTTTCCAGTCATCGCTCTGCATGATCAACGTCCCGTCCGCTCCGCGCAGTTGCAGGACAGGATCGAGCAGGACTTGGGCGGACGGTATTCCCGCTTGTGCGAGTGACGGGCCCAGGGCCCGCACCACCACCGCCTTGGAGTTGTTTCCGGTAATGATGAAACCGGCGATCAACGCGCGGTCGCCGGTCTGGACTTTAGCACGCGTGGAAATATTCAGCGCGCGTGCCGGCGGCTCCGGGCCTTGCGGATCGTCGTCGATGATAGTGACAGTCGCCGTGTCCGGCATCCCGACGGTGGCATTCGAAACCACTGTGAAGAAAACCTGGAAGGTCTCATCCGGCTCGCGATAGCCGTCATTCTTCAGAGCGATTTGAATACTCTTCCTGGTTTCCCCCGGTTGGAACGTCACGCTCGCGGTGAGATCGTCGCCGGTGAAAGTGTAATCGGACGGAGCCGTCGCCGTCCCGTCGCGCGTCTTGTAGTATGCGGTCACGGGCATGTTGGTGGCGCCCATCTTGGTAATGGTCAGATTCGCCACACCGGCGCCTTCGACCGCACTGTAATTTGCCGAGCTGAATTGTACCGTCGGCGATGAGCTCTGTGCTTCGATCCAGGCACGGATGGCCAAGAAGAAAACAAGAACGCCTAACAAGCGCTTCTTCATTGGGTGGACCGGGTCCGGGTTGCGCGGATGTACGGTACCTAGCGCGCCCGAAGGTTGATGTCGAGCCTAATCCCTCAATGCGGGGAGCGTCGCCTCTTAGGCCGCTGCTTCTTCGGTCTTCAACGCGTTGCCCAACGCTTCTTCGATCACCCGGAAGAATTCCGCGATGTCGATAGGCTTCGTCAAATAGGCGCGCGCGCCTGCGGAAAGGAGTCGTTTGATCTGGGGCGAGGTCGCATCGGCGCTGATGATGACGACCGGAATTTCTCGCGTGAGCTGGTCCGCTTTCAATTGCGCCAGGACCTGCCAGCCCGGCATGTCGGGCAAATGGAGGTCGAGCAGAATCAGATCCGGCGCATGCTGCCGTGCTAGTTCCAGACCGACGCGGCCTTGCATGGCCGTCATTAACTCGAGCGCGGGACGTTCCGCGAGCATTTGATCGACGAGGGTCACGTTCGAGAAATTGTCTTCTATATAGAGAATGCGGCGGGATTCTTCGGCGAGCTGCGCTGCGGAAGCGGATTCGCTGCGTGAATCTGCCAGAGTTTGGAGCGGAGATTTCGATTGCGGAAGATCCAGCCAAAAAGTGCTTCCGTTTCCCAGCGTGCTATTGACGCCGATCGATCCATTCATCGCCTGGACGAGACGCTGGCAGAGGGCGAGGCCGAGTCCCGTTCCTTCCACCGCCGATTGTTCCGCGCCGAGGCGATCGAAGGGCGTAAAGAGGCGCGCCAATTTCTCCACGGGAATTCCGGCGCCAGTATCGCGCACGGAAATTCGAGTCACGTCCTCGCCCGAATGGGCAAACGAAACCGTCACGCTGCCTTTGACCGCAGTGTATTTGACTGCGTTAGAAAGCAGATTCAGCAACACCTGTTTCAGCCGCTGGCGATCCGCCAGAACATAAGTGGTGGTATCGAGGGAACAACTGGCCGCGAGCGCGATAGTGCGTTCGGCGGCAAGCGGGCGCATGAGATCGAGCGCTTCGCCGATTGCTTCCTCGAGGCAGACGGGTTCGACCGAGAGCTGCAAAGTTCCCGCCTCGATCCGGCTGATGTCGAGCACTTCGTTGATCAGATTCAAGAGATGGCGGCCGGCGCTCAGGATATAGCGAATGCGTGGCCGCTGCGTTTCCGTCGGCGACTGGCGATCGAGTAACTGGCCGAAACCGAGAATGGAATTTAGCGGGGTCCGCAATTCGTGGCTCATCCGCGAGAGAAAATCGCTCTTGGCGTGGTTCGCCCGGTCGGCTTCTTCCTTCGCTTCGCGCAAAGCTTTCTCGATTCGCGCCCGATCGGTGACATCGTGCGCCACGCAAAACATGATCCGATCTTTGGCAGACCAGGTAGCCGACCAGAGGACATCGACCAGCGTCCCATCCTTGCGGACGTAACGATTGACGAAGTCAGTGACTTTGCCGCTGGCCAGGAGGCCTTTGGCAGCGGCTTCGGTTTTCGGCCGATCTTCCTCGAAAACAAGGTCAACATAAGGGCGGCCCACTAGCTCGTCGGCTTTGTAACCCCAGAGTTCCTCGCACGCGGCGTTTATGCTTAGGAAGCAGCCGTGCTCGTCAATCGTGCAGATGACGTCCTGCGAATTGTCCATGATAAGCTGGTTCGCATCGAGGGCCGCTTGCAGCTCGCGCCGGCTTTCTTCGAGCGCGGCCTCGCTGGCTTTGCGCTCGGAAATGTCTTCTACCATCAAGAGAAAATGTTGCGGCTCGCCCTGCTCGTCCCGGATGATGCTCGCGGTGCGGCTCACCCAAAGGATTGCCCCGTTCTTGTGGATGTAACGCTTGTCGCCGGTGGAGCGCGCCGTTCCGTGCAAGAGGCTCTGGGCCAATTGCCGGCCGGTCTCGATGTCATCGGCGAAAGTGATGTCCTCGGCGGTGCGCTGGCGGAGTTCTTCGTTGGAGTAACCCACCATCCTGCAGAACGAGGCGTTGACGCGCAGAAAGCGTTCGTCCAGGGCGAGGAGGGCCATGCCGATCGGCGCGCCCTCAAAGAGTTCGCGAAAAATCGCGTCGTCCGGCGCCAGCTCTACTGGATCGCTAAGGTTGGGTAGTGCGGTCGCGGGCGGAGATTGGTTCATGCAGAGCGGAGCAGGGAAGTTTTGCCATGTGTGGATGGTTCAACGTGTTTCTCCGCATCTTGCTTAGCAGGCTCCGTTCCAGCCGCGAGGCCTGCGTCGCCTGTCCGCATTCGCGCGTTGTCCGCCAGCGCCAAAGGCGCGCTCTCATCCCAGCCTGGGGCAGCGCCCCAGGATTTCCGTCGGATGGATGAATAAGCGCTGAAAACGCGTTTCAACGCCCGAACCACGTGGCATCCTTGCATCATCTCGCCCTGAATCGCGCTTTCAGCGCTGGTCGTTTGGCGTTGCACAGGGACCTGGGGCGTTGCCCCAGGGCTACCGATGATTGCCGCGCCTGTGGCGCTAAGCACGCTGTTCCGCCTCTTGCGCTCGCTCTCAGTGTTGCTTTAATGGACTCTTCGCTTCAAGGCCCCGAAGCGTTTCACCAAATCATCTGTTTCATACTTATGCATCATCGCCATCCATCGTCCGCATCGGGGTTCTTTCGAACCGCCACCGTCACTTGCGTCATCACGCTTCTGCTCGGCGTTGCGCTCATAACGCCTTGTCGCGCCGCCCAGCCCTCGCCATCGTCATCCCCAAATCCGACGAAAAAACCAGCCGACGTGACCGCCAACCCGCTTCTGACCGAGAGCACGCTTCCTTACAAGCTGCCACCGTTCGACAAGATCAAGGACGAGCATTTCAAGCCGGCCTTGGAGCAGGGGATCGTCGCGGAAGAAAAAGAGGCCGACGCGATCGCGAAGAAGACCGAGAAGCCGACCTTCGAGAACACCGTCGTCGCCCTGGAGAAATCCGGGCTGTTGCTCGGCCGCGCCCGCCGGGTTTTTTCAAACTTCGGCGCGTGCAACACGAACCCGGCCATCCAGGCGCTCGAGAAAGAAATGGCGCCGAAGTTTTCCGCGCACAACGACGCGATCCATCTCAATGGCGCGCTCTTCGCCCGGATCGAAGCGCTCTATGACGCACGCGCGTCGAGCAATCTCGACCCGGAATCGAAGTGGCTCCTCGAGCGTTACTACAAGGATTTTGTCCGGGCCGGCGCGAAACTCTCGGAGCCTGACAAGACGAAGCTGAAAGCGATCAACGCCGAGCTTGCAAAGCTGCAAACCGATTTCGAGCAGAATGTCCTGAAGGAAAAGAACGCGTCGTCGATCGTAGTCGAAAAACGCGAGGACCTCGCCGGATTGTCCGATAACGAAATCGCTGCGGCAGCCAAGGCCGCGAAGGACGATGGCAAAGAAGGCAAGTTCGTCATCCGATTACTAAACACCACGGGGCAGCCATCGCTCACCTCGCTCCAGGATCGGGCGCTCCGCGAAAAGATCACGCAGGTTTCGCTGGCGCGGAATAGCCACGGCGGCGAATTCGACAACAAGGAAGTAGTCAGCCGCACGGCGAAATTGCGCGCGGAACGGGCGACGCTGCTCGGCTACGCGAACCACGCGGCTTACCAGCTCGAAGATCAAACGGCGAAAGATGTGCCGACGGTGAACAAGCTTCTGGCGGATCTCGCGCCAGCCGCGGTGGCGAACGCGCGCAAGGAAGGCGCCGACATGCAGCAGATCATCAATCAGGAGAATGGCGGCTTCGAGCTGGCGGCCTGCGATTGGGATTTCTATTCCGAGAAGGTGCGCAAGGCGCGGTATGCCTTCGACGAATCGCAGCTCAAGCCGTACTACGAGTTGAACCATGTCCTGACCGATGGCGTCTTCTTCGCGGCGACGAAACTCTACGGCATCACTTTCAAGGAACGGAAGGATCTGCCGGTCTATTTGCCCGAAGTCAGGATCTGGGAAGTCACCGACAAAGACGGCAAACCGCTCGCGCTTTTTATCGGCGACTATTATGCGCGTCCGTCGAAACACGGCGGCGCCTGGATGAATCAATACGTCGGGCAGAGCGGACTGCTGGGAACCAAGCCCGTGGTCGCGAATCATCTCAATATTCCCAAGCCGCCCGCGGGCGAGCCGACGCTGTTGACCTTCGACGAAGTGCGGACCGCGTTTCACGAATTCGGGCACGCACTCCACGGAATGTTTTCAAACGTGAAATATCCGCGTTTCAGCGGCACGAGTGTGCCGCGGGATTTCGTGGAGTATCCGTCGCAGGTGAACGAGATGTGGGCGACCTGGCCGGAAATCCTGAAGAACTACGCCAAGCACTATAAGACCGGCGCACCGATGCCGCAGGAGTTGCTCGATAAGGTGCTGGCCGCGGAACAATTCAACCAGGGCTTCAAAACGACGGAATACCTCGCGGCTTCATTGCTCGACCAGGCCTGGCATCAACTGGCACCGGACCAGGTTCCGACAGACACGCTCGCGTTCGAAACTGACGCGCTGAAGAAGGCGGGCATGGATTATCCGCCGGTCCCGCCGCGTTATCGTTCGACTTACTTCTCGCACGCTTTCGCGGGCGGCTATTCCGCGGGCTACTACTCCTATCTTTGGAGTGAAGTGCTCGACGCCGACAGCGTGGAATGGATGAAGCAGCACGGCGGCTTGAAGCGCGAGAACGGCGATCACTTCCGTGAAACGCTTCTTTCCCGTGGCGGCAGCGACGACGCGATGAAGTTATTTAAGAACTTCACCGGCGGCGATCCCGATGTCACCCCGCTGCTGAAGCGCCGCGGCCTGACGAAGACCGCGCCTGCCGAAGCGCCGGCGCCTCCGCCGCAGAAATAAGACAGGTAGGGACGCTTTTCCGAAGCGTCCGACTATCTTTAATTTTCGCGCTGATCCAGGAGAAGTCGGACGCTTCGGAAAAGCGTCCCTACCTGGGGATCAGGAGCGTCAGTCCCTTAAGGAAAACGATCAGTCCGAAAATGAGCCACGCCGCGTGATAGCTGACCGCGATGAAACACCACCAGGCGAACGCGATCTTGTCACGCGGGCTGACCTCAGGATCGGCGCGGTCGATTCGTAGTCGGCCGCGCAGCCAACCTACCGTCTTGGTCCTGAGTTCCGTTTCGGGAAATCCTTCGCGGTAAAGATTGGCGGCGCGCCGGCCGCGCACGAAAGCGTGATAAAGGCGTCGGGGAAAGAGCGCCATTCCCACGGCGAATGCGCCGAGGTTTAACAGCCATGCCCAGGGATGGGGCCCGCAACCGCTGGCTATTTCCCAGCCGGCGATCTCCACTTCACCGGGCCAATCCGTTTTGTATTCCAGCGCGAGATGGTGGAGGTCGTGAAGTTTCGCCGACTTAACGCGACTGGCGGTGTTTGGGAAATAAACCGGGAACGGCTTCATTTCGATCCGCACCCAGCGCGCGCTGTAACCGCCATCAGATCCTAATCCGGAGCGCGCGAAGAAAAGCGCGCGCGCTTCCTCCAGCGTCATCGTGTCTGGATAGCTCTTTGCGTCCGCGAACATCGCAGTCAGTGTCGAGTGATGAACTGAGCCATCGTAGCCACCGATTCCATGGCTTCAGGAACAAACGGCGCGCCGAATTGCCAGCCGTGCGGCACGTCCTTCACGATCCGTAGCTCACTCGAAATGCCGGCGGCTAGCGCTTTCCGATGAACCTGGCGCGCATCATCGAGGAGAACTTCTGTTTCGCCCACCTCTATATATAAAGGCGGCAGCCCGGCGAAATTCCCAAACAGCGGCGAGGCGAGCGGTGTCTCCGGCGATTGCGATCCAAGATACGCGCTCGCATAGGCGCCGATGTCTTTGCCATAGAACATCGCGTCGCGTTCCGAATTAGCGATAATGGATTCGCCGCTGCCGGTCATGTCGGTCCACGGCGAGAGACACGCAATGCAGCTCGGTAACTTTTCGCCCGCGTCGCGCAACGCCATGACCAGCGCGAGCGCGAGGCCGCCTCCAGCAGAATCGCCCGCGACGGAGAGGAACCGCGGATCGATGCCCGTGGAAACGAGCCAGCGATAACCGGTCACAGCATCATCCACCGCTGCTGGAAAACGATGTTCGGGCGCCAGTCGATAATCGAGTACGAACACCTGCCTTTTCAGCCGCCGCGCCAGCGGCACTGTGATCGGCCGGTTCGTTTTCGCCGAGCCTGAAATGTAACCGCCTCCATGCAGATAATAGACGACGAAATTTTTCTCGGCCGCGCCGGGAGGAATAATCCACTCACCTTTTACCGGCCCCGTTACTGGTTCGATCTTCACGCCGCGTGAATGCAGCTTCACGAGCCAGGCCGGAGGCGCGAATACCCGGCGCGTGAAATCCACCAGGGCGCGCTCGCCCTTTGGCTTTTTCTTCGTGCGCACCCGGACCCACCAACAGCCGAGCCGGCTCTGGAAACTCATACCCGTTCAGGCCGGACTAGCCGAACCGGTTATGGGAGCGATGCTATCATCCGCGGGAAAAACAAGCTTCCTCCTAAACTCGCGCCGAAGCAGAAGCAGGTTCACACCAGCCTGTAACAGGACCGACGCGACGGAGAGATACCAAACCTGTTTGATGTGAAAGTCCGGCAGCCGCGATAGGATCACGGCCGGCAAGGCAAAGAGAAAGAGACGAGTCGCGGAGCTGATCAACGGCGGCCAGGTATTGCCGATTCCCTGGAACACGCTCGATGATGTAAACACGATTCCCATCGCTATGAAGTTCAGGGAAATGATCTGCAGATACTCGCTGCCAAAAACGATGACGCTGGGATCGTTGGAAAATCCGCGAATGAATATTCCGGCCGCGAGCTGAGATAGGATCGTAAGCAGAACCATGAGGCCACAGGTGATTCCCAGCGCGGAATAGAACGACTGGCGGACACGGTCGGCGCGTCTTCCGCCGAAGTTCTGCCCGACGATGGGAGCGACCGCGAAAGCTACGGCGATCACCGGGAGAAACATCGCTTGCATGATACGCGCGCCGACCCCGAAGCCGGCCTGCGCCGCTGCGCCGAAACCACGAATGATGGCATAAACAACGACGATATAGACAGCCATCATCGCGAATTCCGCGCCAGCCGGAATGCCGATGCACAACATCGACCACCAAATCTTGAGTCGTGGTTGCCAGAGGGAAGGGCGGAACCGCAGATAGCGGTAACTTCGCTCGAAATAAATCACGGTCAGGATGTTTGCGACCAGGATCGAAAGGAATGTCGCCAGGGCCGCGCCGGCCACGCCCAGCTTCGGGAACGGTCCTACGCCAAAGATCAACACCGGCGCCAGGACCATGTTCAAAATCACACTTAGCACTTGCAACCCGACCGCGGGTTTTATGATCCCCGTGGCTCTCAGTGCCGAACCCAGAGCTACCAGTGGAAACTGAAGCATCAACGAAGGGATGAACCAGAGAAGATAGCTTACTGCGAGGTTGGCCGTGAGGGCGTCGGCGCTGAGAGACTGGCTGTACTGGGTCCGAAACGGAAAGGAACAAACACCGAAGATCACGGCGACGAACAGGGAAAGGATAACCGATTGATTGAAGGCCAGCTCGGCGCCGTTTTGGTCTTTTCTGCCGGCCGCATGCGAGATCACTGTGGTAGTTCCAACGCCCAGCATTTGGGTGAGAGCTACCACGAACATCAATAAGTTACCGGATAACCCTACGGCAGCGATCGCTTCTTTTCCCAGCCGTCCCACCCAGTAAAGGTCCGCGAGAAGGTACAAGGTCTGGACGACCATGCTCACCGCCATGAACGACGCCATGTGCAACAGGTGCCTGGTCACCGATCCCTGGGTCATGTCTTTCATGCCGCTCATAACCTGAAGAAGGCGGGCTAGAACTTTCGGGACTTGGTCAGAGTCGCGCCCAGGATGAAGAAACCGGCGGCGAGCGGAATGCAGGCGGCGATCCGAAGAAAATCAGGGCCGCGCGCCAGCATCCAATCCCTCATCAATTGCGCCCGCTCCGGGCTCATCAGCGCCGTCGCCACCCCGGCGGCAAAGATGAGGACGCCGATTACGCGGACGGTCTTTGGGGTTCGAGTGGCGTTAGCGGCGACGAGGAGGAACGCGCCGAGAAGCATTCGCGCGATGGCGACGACGTAAATGCCCGTGGACGTGAAAGAGTATTTGGCGATGTCCATTACTCCTTCCGGCCAGAGAACTCCGGTAAGTCCAAATAAAATCATCAGGACCGAGATGACTAACGCGATAATTTTCATGTGATTGATCCTATCAGTTCGCAGAACTTCTGTAGATCGATATTACCACCGGACACAATCGCCACGATCGGGCCGTTGCCGGCTTTGCCCGTCAACGCCGCCGCCAGCGGCAACGCGCCCGCGCCTTCGGCGATAACCCGCGCTTTCTCGGCCATCATCCGCATGGCGGCCTTCGTTTGCTCCAGGGTCACGACAATAAAACCATCGGCTAACGGCTGCATCCTTTTCCACATTCGCGGAAACATGCTCTGGCCGCCGGCGCCATCGACAAAAGACGCCTGCCAGTTCTTAAAGACCTGCGGCGAACCTTTCGCGAAGGTGAGCGCCGCGGGCGCCGCGGTCTCCGGTTCCGCGCCCCAAACTTTGATATCGGGCTTCAGCGCTTTGATTGCGCTTCCTACTCCAGTGATCAGGCCGCCGCCGCCGATGGCCGCAATCACCGCGGCCGTCTCCGGTTCGTCCTCGAGAATCTCGAGACCCATGGTGGCGTGGCCCGCGATGAAGTTGTCGTCGTCAAACGGATGAACAAAAGTTCCTTCCGCTCCGGGATACGCGCGTTCTTCCAGCGTCTGCCACGCGACTTCGTAGGGAACCAGAATCAGCTTCGCGCCGAGCGCGCGCATCCGCTCGATCTTCGAGGCCGGAGCGGTTTCGATGGCGACGACGGTGCTTGGAACTCCAGCGCGCCGCGCAGCATAGGCGACTCCCTGACCGGCGTTGCCCGCGCTGATCGTCCAGACGCCGCGTTTGCGTTCGGATTCGGAAAGCATGGCCACCGCGTTCGCGGCGCCGCGGAGCTTATAAGCATTGATCGGTTGCAGGTTCTCCAGCTTGAGCCGGATATCCGGAAATCCGGGACCGAGTTCGAGCCGCAGGAGGGGAGTACGAACGATCGTGCCGGCGATTCGTTTGCGGGCTTCGCGAATTTCGGAAAGCTCAATCGGCCGAACAGCGTCAAGCGTGGCAGGCATCTCCCGAGCTTACGCCCGAGCGGCCTTCGGCTTCAAGGAGCGGCGATCTGAAATCGCCATTTTTTGATCTGGAGCCGGCACGCCCTCGTGCCGGAGAGGAAGACGTGGCTTCGCCTTCCCTCAACGGCCTGAGGGCAGGCCGTCTCCAATTCGCAGCCTCGCATTCCTTGCTTCAATTCTCGGGTGGCTCATTATTGTCGGGTGGCCCCCCGCCGGCATCTTGCTCACGTTCCGTCATACGTCGATAACCCGATCGTGTTTTTCACGGCGTGTACGTATCGAAGAAAAGCGATCCTGGACGATGCTCAATGTCACGAAATTCTCAGATCGATTTGGACTGAATCAGTTAGGGAGCGCTGGTGGGTCGGTCATTACATCCTCATGCCCGATCACGTTCATTTTTTCGCGCGACCAGAAATCGACGGTCGGCCGCTGGCTAAATGGGTCCAACTGTGGAAGGGCGTGAGTTCCAGAAGAATTGCGAAAGCTTTGAACATCCCGCCTCCAATTTGGCAGGCTGATTATTTCGACCGTTATCTGCGCTCGACGGAGAGCTACTCACAAAAATGGGATTATGTAGAGCAGAATCCGGTGCGCGCCGGTTTGGTGGCGCATTTTGAAGATTGGCCTTATCGCGGAATTATTCACGATCTAATGCTGTGAAATGCGGCCTACCTGCTGCATTTGGAGCCGGCAGAGTCTTCGTGCCGGAGGCGAAAGATGTAGCGACTCTTTTCCTCAACGGCCTGAGATCAGGCCGTCTCCAATTCGCAGCGCCGCGTCGTAGACCAGCTTCGCTGCCGCCACGTCCTCGACTGCCATCCCGAGCGACTTGAAGATAGTCGTCGCGCCTGGTTCGACGCGCTTCGATCCATTAAGAATTTCGCCCAACTCAGCGAAAGGCATAGCCCCGGAAAGAATCACGTCGCCCGATTCATTGCGCGCGCCTTCGTAGGAATCGACGATCACGACATTCCGCATCGCGGCATCGTCCAACTCGCGCCAGTCAGGACGCGATGCGCCGACGGCGTTTACGTGCGCGCCAGGCTTGAGCCACTCGCCTTTCAGAACCGGTTCGCGCGCGCTCGTGGCCGTCACAATAATATCCGCATCGCGCACCGCCGCCTCCAACTCCATGGCTTTGATGCCGTGTTGCGCTGCAAAACGGTCTGCTTTCTCAGGATGATGATTCCAAACCCGGATCTCTTCGAAACGGCGGACATGCGGGAGCACTTCGAAATGGGCCGCGGCCTGCACCCCGGCGCCGAGCAGCGTCAGCACTTTCGCGTCGCGGCCGGCGAGCGCGTCCGTCGCCACCGCGGAAACGGCGGCGGTCCGCATTTCGGTAATGTAACGCCCATCCATGAGCGCCAGTGGTTCGCCGGTCTTCGGATCGAACAGCGCGATGACCGCCATGTGCGTCGGCAATTCGGTACCGGCGTTGCTCGGATAGAAGGTCACCATCTTTATCCCCATCGAATCGCCCGACGCCGGCATGACGCCGAAGAAGCCGCCGTGCTGCGCGAGGACTCCACGCAGCGGCTGTTTCCATTTTCCCGCCGAGAACTCCGCCAGCACCCGGCGCATCGCCTCAATAAGATCGTCAATCCGAAGCAGCCGCCGAACTTTCTCTTCCTCGAAGTATTGCACGGCTCAAGCCGTAAAGCTCCAAGCACCAACATCCAAGCTCCAAAGAAGCTCCAAGCGTCAAACTTCAAATTCCAGCAGCCGCGAGATTTGGTGTTTGGAGCTTGGTGTTTGGAATTTCTCTGGAGCTTGGAGCTTGAGATCTGGAGCTTCTGGCCCGCCCCTAGTTGCTTTGCAACGATCCCTCGAAAGTAAGGCCCGACTTCTTCACATCGATCAACGGGCCCAACTCGTAGACATTCGTGTAACCGTAGCTGTAGAGCGTGTTGAACGTGTAAAGATTCAGCGACGCGGTTATCGCCTTCGCCGGCAAGGCCGTCGGCTCGTTGACGAAGTTATTGTTGCAGTAGATCAGGATCCGGGTGGACTTATCGGGAAACACCTTCGCTAATTCTTCGGCGGTCACGTCCGGCAGCGACAAGTGCTTCGCGCCTTTGATGTGAAACATCGCGAACTTCGAGTCGCTCCGCGCATCGAACACGATCGTGCCTGGTTCCTTCGCCATCCGAATAAACTCTGCTTCGCTCACGCGATGTTTGTCGCGCAGCTTGCCGACCGTTTCCGCGTTTTGAAGGAACCCCGGATAGTCGATCATCCTGTTGGGGATGACGGCTTCCTCGGCCCTCGGCGAAACCGAACCAGCCAGCAGGAGAACAACCGCAAGGGCGACCATGGTCTTCATTTGGTAAGTGAGACCACGAGACGTGGTGCGCCGTTCACGAGAAGGTTTTTCTCGTGTCGCTCGGAAGGTTTCGGCGGCGTCCGTCAGGCAGCTCGCGCGGTCAGTTCGCCCGCCAGCTTGCGCATCATTTCCATCCCCGCCGGGCTGCAATAGTCGGTCGCCTTATCCGGAGGAAATTCGTCGCGGACCGAGATGCATCGCTGCCGGATCTTTTCCAGTTCCGGGTCATCGATTCGGATCGAGGTGAACCCATCCCAATCCCACTGCTTGCCCGTGCCGTTGACGAAACCCTCGATAGTGTTCGCGACTTCTTCGCGTGTCCTTTTCATAGGTCGAGGAAAACTATCGCGCGGTCAGGCTTCGGGCAAGGCGAAAGACGGATGCGAGATGCGAGATGCGAGATGCGGGATGCGGGATGCGGGATGGACAGAAACTCCCTCTCCCTGAGGGAGCGGGCTTGGGTGAGGGTCACCAGAGTTTGTGTCGCTTTTAGGTGGATTGAGAATCCAAGCGCTTCCGATAGGTATGCTGCGTTTTGAGGCGGACGTATCCCACCTTTTCGTAAAAGGGATGCGATTCCGTCCGAACGACGTTGCTGCGAACGGAGACTTGATCGAGCCCGCGCCCCCGCGCCCATTGCTCAAGCGCCTCGACAAGACGTCGTCCCACGCCGCTTGTCCGTTCGCCTTCGGCCACAACCAGTCCGCAAATCTCTCCGATGCGACCGGCGACGAGGAATTCGTGCTCCACGCCGTGAATCCAACCAACGATTTTTCCGCTTATCTCCGCAACGAAAACGACATGCTCTTCGCGTCCGCCGAATCGTTCGAGGCGGCGTTGCATGGTTTCGTGATCGACTGGGTAGCCAAGAATGCCGCTGAGTTCGGCCACATCGGCTGCATCTGTGGATCTGGCTCTGCGAACAATGAAATCATTCGTCGCCATATGCTCATGTTTAACTCAAATAACCCGGCAGGAGCAACTTTGAGCTTCGTCCCTGTTCGTTTTTGCTCTAGCTTGCGTCCGCTTTGCCAAATGAATAACCAGCCGCCCGCGGTCATTAGCCTTAATCTGCCGAAGCCACCGCTGCGATTAATCGGCGCGGCAGCGTTGGCGATCGTCGCCCTGATTCTCGTCTGGACTTCCTTTTACACTGTGCCGGCGGAGTCCGAAGCGGTCGTGCTGCGTTTCGGGAAATTCCTCAAGATCGCCGAGCCCGGGCTCCAATTTAAGATCCCGCTCGGGATCGACGAATTCACCCTGGTGCAAACGCGCCGGCAGTTAAAGCTCGAGTTCGGATTCTACACCTACGGCTACACCAATCCGGACCAGGCGGGCCAGCAACAGGTCGAAGAAAAATCGATGGTCACCGGCGACCTGAACGCGGCCCTCGTGGAATGGGTCGTCCAATATCGGATCTCCGATCCAAAAGAATATCTCTTCGATGTCCGCAATCCCGGCCAGACTTTGCGCGATTTGTCCGAGGCTGCCATGCGGGAAGTCATCGGCGACCGCACCGTGGATGAAGTGATCACCATCGGCCGGCAGGACATCGAGATTTCCGCGCTGGCGCGGATGCAGGACCTTGCGACGCGTTACAAGCTCGGCGTGCGCGTGGACCAGGTGCAGTTGAAGAACGTGAATCCGCCGCGGGAAGTGCAGGCTTCTTTCAACGAAGTGAACAAGGCGCAGCAGGACCGCGAAAACGCGATCAACATCGCCAACGGCGACTACAACGAAGCGGTCCCACGCGCGCGCGGCCAGGCCGACCAGACAATCCGCGGCGCGGAAGGGTATCGCTTCAAGCGCGTGAACGAAGCGGAAGGCGACATCGCTTCGTTCAACGCCATGCTCGGGCAGTACATCAAAGCGCCCGAGATCACCCGCACCCGGCTTTACCTCGAGACCATGCAGGACGTTCTGCCCGCGATGGGTCCCAAGATCATCATCGACGATTCGATGAAGCAGCTCCTGCCGATCTTGCCCCTCTCACTTAAACCGGAGGCGAAACAATGACCAGGCGCGGTTGTCTTTGGGGCCTCGCGATTTTCGGCATCCTGGTTTTGTTCCGGGCCTTGCTCGGCTGCTTCTACACCGTGCATCAGACGCAGCAGGTCATCATCACGCAATTTGGCAAACCAGTGGGTGAACCGACTACCGAACCGGGCCTGCATCTCAAGCTGCCTTTTATTCAAGAGGTGAACCGGATCGATAAACGTTTCCTGGAATGGGACGGCTTGCCGGTCGCGATCCCGACCCGGGACAAGACCTACATTCACGTCGATACCTATGCGCGGTGGCGCATCGACGATCCGAAGACTTACTTCGTCCGCTTGCATGATGAGCGCAGCGCCCAGTCCCGTCTCGAGGACATTCTCGGCAGCGAGACCCGCAACTCGATCGCCAAGCACGACCTCATTGAGATCGTCCGCACGGACAAGGACCGCAAGCCAATGCACGATGAAAGCCTCAAGACCGGGCCAGTGGGATTGGGCACGATCGGTGTCCTGCCGCCGATTACTTTTGGAAGGTCGAAGGTCGAGGAGGAAATCAAGAAAGCGGCCGCGGTGAAGCTGGCGGAGTTCGGCGTCGAGTTACTCGACCTTCGGTTGCGCCGGGTGAACTATAACCCAGACGTCCTGGACCGGATTTATCAGCGCATGATCAGCGAGCGCCGCCAGATCGCGCAGCGTTTCCGTTCCGAAGGTGAAGGCGAAGCCGCGCGGATCGCGGGCCAGAAGGAGCGAGACCTCAACGAAATTCAGTCGACTGCCTATCGCAAAGTGCAGGAGATCCGTGGCGAGGCCGACGCCAAAGCCACCGAGATTTATGCGCGCGCCTACACCCAGAACCCGCAGGCCGCGGAGTTCTATGGCTTTTTGAAAAGCATGGAGACCTATCGAAGGGTGCTGACGAAAGAATCGACGCTCGTCTTGTCTACCGACAGCGACTTGTTCAATCTCCTGAAACGCGCGGGGGCCAGGCCGACGACGGTCCCGCCATTAGCGCCCGCGCGATAGGCAACTATCCTTCTACTTCTTCTTTGGCTTCGGCCCTGGCGCCGGCGCCTTCTGGTTCGCTAATCCCAGAAAGCGCATTCTGAGAGAGCGCGAGTAGATGAAGTTACTTGCGCCCAGGCTGTCGTCCTGAGCGATGGCCAGGGCATGTTCGCCTTTCGGCAATTGATAGATGAGGACATGCACCACCACCGAGGGAGGCAGGCGGCTCGCCGTAACGTCCGTGTAAAGCTGCATCCCGTTTGCTATTTGCACCGCCGCCTTGTCATAAACGCCTCCGCCTTCGGAGTGAATGACTCGGGCCCCGGCTACCTTCGAATCGATGATCTGGCCGCGGAGCTGGAGCCAGGCTTTGACAGGCTCATTCGTCAGCTTGTGATATGCATCGGCGGGCAGATAAACGCGCAATCCGGCGGCAGAAAAGCCGGGAAGGTCAAGCATAGTGCGTGCATCGACTCGCGCCGCCGCGAGAAAGAAGCCGGATGCTGCGAGTAAGATCAAGAGACGTGAGAGTGCTTTCATAAGCTGCGGTGTTGTGGGGAAGTGGTCGGGCTATTTCCTATTCGAAAATGAGCGCCGCGACGGTCGCACCCCGGACGCTCTTTCGACTTGAGTGGTCTACAGCTGCTACTTGACGGTGGGCGGCCCACCTGACAAGATCGTACCTCTCCGCTGTCTCCAATTTCTGCCGATGAACGAGCCGCCTAATCCGCCCGAAGCGAACCAGCCGCCGTCCGATTCCACCCCGCCGCCACCGCCACCTCCGCCATTCACGCCGCCTCCGGTTGCAACTCCACCGCCTCCGGTTGCTGCGCCACTACCGCCGGGCGTGCCCGCGAAAAAAAGCGCGATGCCCTGGGTCCTGGGCGGATGCGGATGCCTCACCTTGATCGCCCTTATCGCCGGCTTCCTTGTCTTCATGGCTTACCGGGCGAAGCAGAAGGTCACAGAGTTCAAGAACGATTTTAGATCGACATTGAAATCACTCGACTCGACAAGCCAGGCGTTCATCAATCCAAGGTCCGTAAACCAGGACGATGGATGGCGGGTCTACGTGAACGAGAAAGACAGTCTGCCGCGCCCTCTCCAGGAGAAATTCATCGCCTTCCGGTTCATGTATCCGAAGACCTTCAAGGTCCAACCGCAATCGGACGTTAACTTCGTGAAGGTCGAAAAATACGCCGGCGCCGGCGAAGACAACACCGCCGAGAACTTCGCCGTCGGCTCCGCCTGGTTCGACCCACCGACTCTGCAGAACACGGCCTTGTATGACAAGCTGCTGGATACGCTCGGTAAACAGATTGGCCGGACTTTCCACAACTACACCGAGCTAAAGCGCACGGACGTGACGGTGGATGGAGTAACCAGCCGCGCCGTGCTCTTCCAGGCGGATTTTAATGATGCCGCCAAGACCATGATCTATGGGAAGACCATCGTGGTTCATCCGCCCGGCAAAAAGAACGGCGTCGCCATTCTCATCCTCGGCACCTCCCTTAGCCGGGAGATCAAGAGCGCCGAGGATCTGGGCGTGAAAGGCGACACCGCGGAAATCTTCCACTCCTTCAGCTTTTTGTAATCTCTCTCGGAGGGACGTGCTTCCGCACGCCCCAAACTTTATTGCCGCGCCGCTGAGAATAGAAAGTCGGACGTGCAGAAGCACGTCCCTCCGGGAGGCCGCTTACAATCCGAAATAAAACACCGGAGCTACCGCGGCCAGGCCTGCAATCGCTTGCAACGCCAGGACCAGCAAAGCCGACTTCGGCGCTCGCGGCAGCCACCGGATCGCGAAGAAGGCGATGATCGGCAATTGCCCCGCCATCAGGATCTGCCAGAGATGAGCCGCGGTTCCTTCATCGGCCTCGCGCGCCACGCCGAACCTCACGATATGAATGAGGACCGTAGCGAGAGCCGCCACCGACATCGCCACCGGGATCCATGCGGTCGGCCGCCTTATGGTTGTGACATTCATTCGATCCCTTCGCTCCGATCTTACAGCTTCTGTTTTCTCTTCGCAATCCAAGCCCCAAGCCCGACAGCAACCGCACTTACCACCCACGACGCCGGCGGGACCGCCACGTAAACGAAAGCCGGATGCGCCGTGCGGTGTGCGATCGCGTCGTCTGCGTAAATCAAAATCGAACCGAGGCTGACGAACAGCGTCACCAGGTAGAGCGCCGTCTGTGTGCCAGGCGCCCAGCGTTTCGCAACCGCATGACTTATCCCAAGAAGCACGAACGGCGACAGCACCCAGATGACAAACAGCACGATGATAGCCAGCGGAGGATGTCGCGCCGCATGAATCCATAACCCGATCGAGCCAACTGCTCCTATCACGAGCGCAATCAGTGCGGTCAAACGCAAGCCCGCTGACGCTCCCGTTTCATCCTTCATCCCTCATCCTTCAACCTTGCGCTGGTTGCTGATAAAGCCCGATGACATTCCCGCCCGGATCGCGGAACCGCGCCGTGATTTGCGGTGCATCCGCGCCGACTGGCTGCACCAGCTCGCCGCCGTGACCTATGACGCTTTCAATTGCCGCGGCCACGTCGTCCACCATGATGTAGATCAGTAACCCCGGTATCGCAGATGGCGTCCGGTTTATAACCCAGGTGCCGCTCACCTGACCCACGCCATCGTCAAAGGCGATGGCGCCATCACCGCGCTTCCTGATCTGCCAGCCGAAAACCTTCTCGTAGAATTCAGCCGACCGCTGGACATCGCTCGCCGGCATTTCGATGTAGCAGATTTTTCCGTTCCCCAATGTCGGAGTCATTTCTTCATCTTAGTTGTAGGGCAACCGCGCCGGTTGCCAATTCCAAACTGGCGCCCCGGCAAATGTGGCAGCGACCTCAGCGCCGCGGCTGGGAGGGCGGCAATGGCGGCGGCTTTTTTTTGCGGTGCGCCAGGAACAGCACGATCGCTGTTGCAATGATCGCCGGGGCGGACAGAACGGCGATGATCAGCAGCATCACGAGCAGATCAGGAGCTCCGAGATTGAAATGGAATGCCAGCAGCGTCCCCAGGACGCCCATGATCAAGCCGAAGATGGCGCGACCCATTCCGTGCTTGGGGTGAGGGGAAGATTTGCTTCTGCGAATATCCCACAGCGCAATGATCGAGACGATCAGGGCGATCGGCGCCGGCAGCACGATCAGCGAGAACAATCCCAGGTACCCGGCCGCGATCGCCCAGCCCGATCGGCCCACCGGAAGAAGCAAGCGCATCGCGGCATCATCGCCGAGAGGCTGCGCTTGAGGCGTGGGCGCGAGCGCTGGAGGCGGAGAGGGAGGGGGAATAGGCGGCGGGAGCGATAGGTCAGGATAAAGATCGCGCAACGGCTTCCAATCGGCCATCCCGTCGCGCCACCCAAGATCGTCCGCGGAATATTTGTGATCGCGCAGGTCCGCCAGGACCTCGCTGTCATCGAAAGGACCGAGTCGTTGGTGATCTTTCCGGATGTAAGTAGCCATTAGGTCCTTTACTGCGCCCTCATGCCGCCCTTCAACCTGGTAACGGCGCCCGTTGTATCGAGATACGACCGCACCGATTGCACCAGGACATCGAGCGGCTGAGCATCTCCTTGCCGGCGAAAAATCTTAACCGTGACGCGATAGTCCCGGCCGATCCTGAGGCCCTTCACTGGGCCGTGCGTGAGCGAACATTGCGCCTTCGGCTCCGAGATTATTGCCTCTTCCGTGAATGGTTTCTTTGAGTCTCGTGCATTCTCGAAAAACGCCTGCATGAAATACGGGGTTGCAAGATTCGGTGATATCTCGATTTCGACACGGTACGCTTCCTGAGATCGGGATACGAGAAAGCCCGCATCGATTATCTTCATGAACTTGGAGGATTTGGGACGCGGTTCCATAATGTTGTGGCCTTGCTTCCAAACGCCGGACACCAAAGACGGCGTCTCTCCGTTCGCGTTCGCAGCGACGAAAGCGAAGAACAGGATGGTAATGAGTCGCGCGGTGCAGCTCGTGAAGATCACCGTCGACAAGATCAGCTACCGTTAACCCTGGCGCAAATCAACCGCACCGCTTGGTTCGGCCCCAAGAACCCATCTGCGAAGTTCCTATTGGGAAGCGAGCGACATGGGTGGACCCGTGAGGGTGAGTCTTCTGGGAACAAGGCGAATCAAGCCACGCACGATTACTTATAACCAATAACAATTAACTCGCGCATACGCGCGCCCGTTCGCTCCATCGCTTGGTTAGGCCTCATTAGGGCGAGTCACGGATGATTTGGCGGAGCTGGGTGATGGGCATCTCTCCCATCCATCGCAGGCGGTCGCCACTGAAGGCGACGGAGTAACAGTGCTCCGCTGGCGACCCGACGAAGAACAAAATCTGTCCGTCTCCGTAATCGGTATTTTCTCGGATTTCTGTATTTCCGTGACGAAACTCGTCGCCAACACGGTAGTAAAAGGCTGTGTTCGGAGCCTGCTTTAGGATTTCGGCAATGACGCACCGTAAAGTCGAACCCGACTTTTCGTATCGGGCCAGAGCAATCACGCTAGCGGCGCGGATTTTCTTTTCTGGCGGTCCGTCAAGGCGGGCACACGGATTCGACCACGAGCAAAATTGGACGGCCACCGTAAAGACGCCGATTGCAATGATGCCACTGAGAAGCCACACCGCTGCGGTGAGGCGGCTGACCTTCCGGTGGGTGCGATCAATGGGCTGAGCGGTCACGTGCGGGATGGCAAAGGCCTAACGAGCCGGAGCTGAGCCACCGCTGGCGGGAGCGAGCTTTCGCAACTGCGAGAACTGTTTCATAAAATTAAACGTTGACAACACAGCGGCCATTGGCCCGGGGCGACATTTGCTCGCGTTGCTTCCCACTTCTCAACGTACACCCACGTGCCGGAGACGTTCGTGTCGGCACTAATATCGCAGACTGACCGTAGGACATGCGGGTTTGCGAGCCGGGGAAGTAGGCCTTTACTCCGCTTCCGGCTCTGGTTCTGCGGCCTGAGCGGTCGGGCTTGGCGTGCTCGCCGCTCGCTTGACGAGCCGTTCAAAGCTCTTTGCGGTCCCTTTGCCTTTGCTGGCATCGAGCGCCAGTCGCTCAAGCGTTTCTTCGCGTGTTTCAGTTTTCTTCATGGAGCAAGCTCGCTAGGGAACTTCCAAGCTGGATATTTAAAGATTGGAGAACCTACAGGCGGAAAGGTCATTCGCATAGTGTTGAGTACAAAATCCCCCTTTACGATTATGTGTGCGGAGTCGGCCCATACCATCTGGAACACTGGCGCTCCGTTCTCATCCACGATTTCTAGCGCAGAATCGTTAGAGTTCATATCCCATCCGTGCGGCTTACCCTGCAGTTCGTTGTGGCGAAGCTTGATCGGGTGCTCACCTGGTAAAAGAGCGGCATTAAAATCCGCAAAAAATTCGCCGTTTTCTACATATAGCGTGATAGGAGCCTTGTCGCCCATCACTATCGGCTCCCATCGCGCGCCCGCCTTTAACTCACTGGCGAGCTTGTGCGCGATAATGCCGCTACCAAGCGTAAACCGATATTCATCTACGCGTTCATTAAAACGCGGAAAGCGACGCTTGGTTACATCCCTTTGCCATTCCCTATCCTGTAACCAACAAGCACCCGCCAGTCCGATAAAACAAAACGCGGCAAGACCTGTCCAAATAGAAAGACTCCTATGACCAAGTGTGCCAACTATCGCAGATATCAAGCTGAAGACCGCGAACAGGGCTCCAGAAACGTAGAGGGCCGTATCCATGCGAGTTCTACTTATTCGATGAACGCGCGAGAACTCTGGACGGGGCCGATCGTTTTCTTCATGATTGGGGTTGCCGTTGGGTTTTTTGCGTTTGCGCTGCTTTCGACGTTTCACTGACCATCAAGTATATTATTACCGCTGCATCGTTTGGTTAGGCGTTGCGGTCGGTTTCACGTGTGACTTTGCGCGTAGACAGATCGAGCACGAAACACTCTCCGCGCTCGTTGTTGATCACAAGAACGTTGCCGCGGCGCTTCAGCGACGTGATGAATACATCCTGCACGTCTTGCTCTGACGTACGGTCCTAACGGATAGCATAAATGCGCTGACGCCAAAGCTCTCGGTTGGAGGCCGCATCCGTGGCGATGACGATGCCAATCGGCCAACCCGGTGCTGAGAAAGTGACGCCTGCGACTGTCACTGGCTCCACGAACTTCGGAGGCGACCGCTTCGCGCTGACCGGAGCAGCGATGCCGACGAGAAGCGAGCATATCGCTGTCGCGACAAACGTTGGTTTACGAAAAGCGAGCATCACCTAACGAGAATAAGATGAGCGACGGGCACCGAGGGCGCGCGTCGCTTGCAGAGGAAGGGTGAAAGCGAGAGCAAGGGTGGACCCGCGGCGGGTGCCCGTTCGCTCCATCGCATGGTTAGATGGTTGGTGTGGCATGTGGGAGAACTATGATTAGGGTAACTCTTCGATAACGATGGCACCACGGCTCTCTTCTTGCCTCAGCGCGCAGAGAATCTCGTCCGTCTTTGCTGGCTTCTGGCTCACGATCTCAAAATTACCGCCTGGCAACTCTCGAAACCTCGCAGGGCAGCACTCGATCAACTCCGCGAGGAAATTCGTGCGATACACCGGCGGGAGGTGCACCGCGAAACGAACAAGAAATCGGCCGGTCGAGCTCACCATCTAACTACAATTAGACGAAACAAAGTTTCGCCTATTTCGGGGGTGCACGAGAGAAAGCTCTGGAGAAAAGGGAAACATGCTTGTCGATTTTATTCGCTGGCCCCTTCGATCGCAAGCCGAAAGCGTTCCGGTGCATCGACGTCGTGAGGATATCTGACCTCCAGCCTACGCCAAGGCTACGGCTTGGCAGGCCGACCTCTGACCTCACTTCGCGGCTCGGGAAAAGCCGCCGCTACACCTGACCTCTGCGGGTGATGACACCCGCCACTACATCTACGGCACCGCGCCGTTCGCCGAAGCGCTCGGCCCGCGTTTCCATCCACTTCTCGACACGGAAGCGAGCGCGATCAGGTAACAGGCGGCGGCGATCACGAGGACGGCTTTGAAGCCGAAGGCCATTCCGAGGATCAGGGCGCCGACGGTCCCGATAACGGTGAAGAATCCGTTTACGCCCCACGCCCATGGAACGAGTGAGGGCACTTCTTCGCCAATGATCCTTAAGCCGCTCGGGAAAGGCATCCCCAGCAAAATGCCGAGCGGCGCGAGGATGAGGACGGAAACAACCACCCGGGCCAGGAGCGACCAGCCGAGCGCGACATTAAAAATATAAGGTGTCAGGAACGCGGTTACGATCAAGGTGAGCAGGATCAACGGAACAATAACGCGCAGACTTTTCCGGGCAGAGGCGCCGAACCTATCCGAAAGCGCGGCGCCGATCCCGGTAAAGATGAGCAGGGCAGCGAGGACAACAGCGAAAGTATAAACAGGTTGACCCAGGAAAAGGGTGAAGCGCTGGAGAAGGGCGATCTCGATCATGATGAACCCAAGGCCGAGGCCGGCAAAGTAGACGAGGAAACTTCCGCGATGCGGGACGCTCAAGCCTTGGCGCGAGAATTTTGCCAGCGGCAGAAGAATCAGAACGGCCGCGATGACGACGGATTGCGCGAGGAGGACCAGAAGCGTCACTTCGGCGACGGGGCGATCTTCGAGCGCCAGCCGCGCCCCGCGGTTTTGGGTAAAGATGTCCTGGAACGTTTTCCGGTTGATTCTGGACCAGCGGGTGTGCTGGTTAAAAAACGGGCGGTCGTCGGTGGCCGGCTCGATCTGCGCGGGCTCCGCGGCGTAAACGGCTCGCAGGTTTGGCGCAGTGAGGAGGCGATAGTAGATCGAGTCGGACGGCGACTCGTTAGGTAGGTAGCGAACTTCGGTGGTCCCGTCATCGGCGCTCGCTGGCGGTTGGCCGATGCGGAGGATCCGGGTGATCACGTCGACCTCCTGGGCGGTGAACGGCGATTTCTTCATCAGAAATCCAGCGGAAAACGAAAGCCGGTTCGCCCCGCCCAGTTGTTGTTGTCCGGTGGGAGGAGAATTGCGGTAGGCGAAGAAGTGCGCCGGGAGATCGGTCACCCCGCGCGCGGTCAGAGCTTCGCGGCCGGTGGAGAAGAGGCGGCTGATCTGTGCTTCCGGCCGAGTGAAATAAAGAACGCCATCCGGTTTGAGGTGGTCCAGGTAATCTTCGAAGGCTTCCCGGGTTAGCACGTAATTCTCGGCCAGACTCAGCGCGCCCGAAGCGATCGCCGCGTTGCTGATCGTGTGCACGGAAATGATGGCGTCGTATTGTTCCTTCGACCGGCGGACGAAGCTGCGGCCTTCTTCGGTCACGACCTGAACTTCGGGTTGCTGATACAGGTCGCCCCAGTAATCGCGCATCCGGGTGGTGATGACGTCGTTGATGATGGGGTTGATCTCGACGGCGATGATCTTGTCCGCGCCGTAATGGAGAGCATCGAGCACCTGGCTGCCTCCGCCACTGCCGATGATCAACACCGCCGGTCGCGTCTTGCCGACGTAAGCAATGTTGGAAGAAAAATCATGACGCCCTTCCAGTTGCCTCAGCACTTCCCGGACGTTCGGACGCAAATCCATCATTCCGGTCGCGGCTGTCCCGGCGTCGAAGAGAAAGCGTCGTCCGCCACGCCCGGTCTTATCCGCCGGCAGCGCCTTGGATTCGTAGACGTCGATCTTTGAGAAGGTGTTCCAGGCGGTATAGATCGGCGGCGACGGCGGAATCCGTTTGTTCTGGGTGATGGAAATCGGCAGCAGACGACCGGCGAAGAAAGCGAGCGCGAAAAATCCTGCGGCCAGGGTAACGGAAAGGCCCGCGATTGTTCTCGCCGAACGAAAACCAAATATCGCCGCGGCCAGCAATCCGAGCGCCGCCGCGAAAACCGCCGAGCCGGACCCACCGAATGCCGGCATGATAAGCGCCAGGGCTGCGCAGCCGATTCCCGCGCCGACCAGGTCGAACGCATAGAGACGATTCACGCGTTGTCCGCCGCGCGTGAACAAGAGCGCGAGCGCGAGTCCCGAACAGAAGAAGGGTAGCGAAATGACGACGTAATAGAGCGGCATGAAAGCGAGCTGCCGCTTATCGGAAAACAGGCTGAAGGGATCGAACGGGATCCGTTGCATCAGCCAGAAACAAATTACCGTCAGGACGCCGAAGAGCAGAGCGAGCATTGCGAGCGCGCGATCGAGAGAGACTTCTTCGCGGAGGCGTCGCCACAACGCCAGCACTACGCCTGAGGTTCCGAAGCCCAGCAGCGCCGTTGAGATAACAAGGAACCCGAAGTGATACCAGAGCGCGACGGAAAGCACCCGGGTAAGGCTCAGCTCGAGTAAAAGCGTCGCCAGCGATAGAAGAAAAATCCCGAGATAATGATGCCCGCCGATCCGTTCCGCCGGAGTTTGTCCTTCCAACTCGCTTGCGCTCGTTTTCATGGCCGATGTGCGCCGAATAGAAGATCAGGCAGCGCCGGAGCGAGCGAGCAGAAAATCAGAGATTAGAGGTCAGCCCTTGGAGGGACAACCGCTGTGTCGCCCCGGAATTTCGCATTGTGTTGCTGCCGCGCTGCGAACGGAACATAGGCCTGTGGCCTGTGCGGCCAACGGACATGTTGTCCGTTGTTTTCTGCTTCAGCTGAGTGCAACTCCGCTGGGCGCACAGACTGCAAGTCTATGTTCCGCTGGCGTTGATCACCAAAGCGCTCTAGTGGGACTCAACTTCTCCCAGGCGACGGCGACGGGATAAAGAGGCACGGTCTTTAGATACTTGGGCGACTCGGAATGTTTCATACCGGTCGTGTCGATAACGTTAAAGTTCCGCATCAAGACGGCACCAGTCCGAAAGATAATGAACGGCTTTCTCCATCCTATTTCTTTCATTGAGATGCAATCAGTCCTGTTAGGGCTGCAAAGAAAGAACGTTTTCTCCCGTCGATCCACTTCCAGGGCCAGCGTGTATCCACCGCCGATTTGCCGGTAAACCAATTTTGGATGCGGCGGCAACTTTCCGCCGATCATCGCGGTGGTCAGCCGCAACCCGAGGATGCGTGTCGGGCCGATTTCTATCCAGATGTCTCCGGAGAACGGTATTACCTAACGAGAAGAAGATCAGGGACGGTCGATGAGTTAGCGCGCGGCTGCGGTATTACCTTTAGTTCAGTCCGTACACCTCTACGAGTGCGTTGCCGGTGGCGTTTTGAAAGCCCCGCACAATCGCGGTGTAACTACCCGGCGAGAGCGTCCCCGCGATCGCGGATTCCGATTCGTTAGTCGGCGCCAGGCCGGTGCCGGAGATGCTGTTCTCCTGGGTATCTTTCCAATCGTCGTTAAAGAAAAGTAAAACGCCGTTCCCGTCATAGAGCGACAGCGTCGGATCGGGCAACGCGTTGTTGATACCGAAGCCGGTCAGCGTCGGTCCGAGCGCGCGGACGACGACCTGCTTGTTATGAGATGCCACGACCAATCCCGCGATCATCACGTTATCGCCGGTCTGCACGAAACCACGCGTAGAAATGTTGCCAAGCTGTGTGCTCCCAATGGAAGTATCGTAGACTTCTACAAGGGCGATGCCAGTGCTGTTGTTATAGCCGCGCAAAACTGCGGTATAGGCGCCGCGGTTAAGCGTGGTAAAAATGGCCGACTCCAGGTCATTCGACGGTCGCAAACCTGGAGGAATGGACTGGGCATTGGAGGCGTCTTGCCAATCATCGTTCGTCGCAATGATCGCGCCGCTGGAGTCGTGCAGTTCCAGGGTAGGATCCGGCAATACATTAGTCAGCCCAAACTGCGCCAGGCTCGGCCCAAGCGCGCGCACGACAAGTTGCTTTGCTGTGCCGCCCGTGATCTGGAATCCCGCGATCAGGATGTTGTCACCGGTGCCTACCGGCAAGCGCGTCGAAATATTTGCCAGGATGCCATCGTCAGGAAGGTCAGCAATTAAGTCATAGCCAATAACGTCGAGGCTCACGCCTTCTGGCGAGGAAGCGGAAATCTCCGAGCTCTGGCCCGGGCAGTTAAAAGCATTTTGCACCAGGGGGTAAACTTGCGGACACCCGGCCTCGCTGTCCCAGTCGCCAAAATCCCCGGCCGGATTCTGGTTCAAGGTTACGATATTGTGCAGTCCACGGTCGATTGAGAAGTGACGGACGCCACTCGAGCTGGTATTGCGCGCGTTGAGGCTCGACCAGGTGAATAAGTCTTGCGGGCTAAGAAACTGTGGGGCCGGGCTGTTAAGGTGTGACCCAAGCCCAAGGACTTCGTCGATCTCGTGTTCGAGGAAAGTTCGGGCATCGTAATTGCCCGCCGCCACCGGACGCGTGAATTGCAACGGCTTGGACGGGTTCAACGTGATGATGCCGTCGTAGGGCCCGCCCACATCCAGATGGCCGTCGGCAAACAGTGCCGGTTGCGTGTCCAACCCAATGGCCCGGCCGGACGCACTTCGCGTCACGATGCTGGTTGTTAAAGGAGTGGTAGGCAACGACGAGTTCGCGGCGGCGTCGTTGGCCGTTTTGCCATCGGCTTTGAGAGCTGTTATATAGGTATTCCAGTCTCTGGGATAGCTCGTCGAGTCACTCGCCCCCACCAGGTTGCTCTCAAGTGGCCTCCCGTCCGCGCGGAAAGTCGATAGCCGGAAACGAATTGAGACCGTGATCGGATCGGCAAAGAGCTTCTGGTAAGCGTCAATCGCGGAGACAATCATCGCCTGGATG
>QHNH01000018.1:66168-104243 GCA_003218375.1 Verrucomicrobiota bacterium
AACTGCCCCCCATACCCGCTGAGTTATACGGCCGGACCCGATAGTAATACTCCGTCCCTGGGCTGAGTCCGCTGACAATTTGACTGGTTACGTTGCCGATATCGAGATCGCGATAATTGCTTACATAGGTATCAAAGGATGGGCTGGTTGAAACGTCCAGCCGGTAGCCCGTGGCATTGCTGGCCGCCTCCCACTTCGCCAGGAAGCTGCTCCGCGACGGCCTCATGACGGGCTGTTCGACCTTTCCCGCGAGCGTGTCCGCCGTTTCCCTGGCGATGGCTTGAGTGTCTGCCTGGCCGTCGTCGAGCCTTCCCAGGGAGGAATGGACGCTAACCTGCGGTCCCGGAAGCGCGACTGATGCATCACCGTCTTTCTCAAGGTTTTGTGCAATCCCGAGCTGGCCGGTCAGCAGCATGGCTGCGCAAACCAACCTAGCCGTAATCAGTGCTGTCATGCTTGTTGCACGGCGCGACGGCGCACCGGCAGCAGCCGTAGATATGGAATCCTTCTTCATCTTTTTTGTGGTTCTGGTTGAGCCCGTTTGTTTCGTTCGTTAGCGCAATCATTTTTGGGTGATTGCCTTCGTGATTTACAAACGGATCCAGGACACGCTGCTGCACGAAATCGTGCTTTGGCGTGCCGCGAGGCACGGACCGCAGTTCGGAGGCCGGAGGTCCCGCTTACGCGACGGGTACGGCGTGGCAGGCAGAGATTTGTAGGGCAAGCGCTCCGCTTGCCGAGGCTAAAAACGTGGTAACCGATGCGGTTGCCCTACAACCGAACGCCGGGGTTCACCGGGCTCCCCCTAACGGGAAGGAGACGTCTTAAGCTCGACGAGGATCAGGTGCATCGTCGTGTCGCCGATGTTTTCCGCGGCATGGGTCAAAGGCTCGCGATAGAGCACTTCGCCGGTTTTCAGCTCACCTTCCGTGGTCTTGCCATCCGCGGCGTAGTTGCGGTACTTACCGCCGGCCAGAACATAAATCACATAGGACGGATGCGAGTGGACCTGCTCTTTGGTGCCGGGCGGAAGTTCCGCTTCGAGAACGCGCACCCGATCGTTCTCGAACTTAATCTTTATCGTCTTGGCATTGACGACCGCCGGATCTTGCGCCGCGACGGAGGTGGTCCAGACGACGAAGGTAAACGCCGCGATAACTGCAGAAATAATGAATCGCATGGCTACGAGAAAGGCTTTCTCGCGCGTCAATTGCAAGCCGTTATTGATAATATCCCAGCGCTTCAGCGCTGGGAATCTCTGAATGTCGCCGAAAATAGCCCAGCGCTTTAGCGCTGGGAATCCGGTTCCGAAAATGGCAGAGTCCCGACCGGGACGGCAGAATGCATTCCTTCTCCAGTTCTCTCCATCATTGCGTGTTCGCGACCAAAGGCCGCGAGTCATTGCTGACCTGGGAGATTCGCGAACGCCTCTGGCCGTACCTGGGTGGCATCGCGCGCGAGAATGGTATGAAAGCCCTCGCCATCGGCGGAGTGGCCGATCACGTCCACATCCTTCTCAGTTTACCGGCCACGATGTCGGTCTCGAAGTCCATGCAGCTCTTGAAAGGGAATTCTTCCAAGTGGATTCATGAAACCTTCCCCGCTCTGAAGCGTTTTGCTTGGCAGGAAGGATATGGCGGGTTCAGCATCGGAATTTCTGGAATCGACGAAACATGCGCTTATATCCGTGCGCAGGAAGAGCATCATCGCACGCGAACTTTTCGCGAAGAGGTAATCATGTTTCTTCAACGGCACGGTTTAGCGTTCGATAGCGCCATGCTCGACTGAGGTCTTTCGTCCCTGACGGGACTTTCAACGCTTGTGGCAACCGCTCTCCCAGCGCTGAAGCGCTGGGCTATTGTCAGGGGCAAGACACAGATTCCCGGCTCCCGGAAAGGATGCCCGACAACGCCGGCGGCTTTTCGCCGCTCCGCGCGAACGCGCCCGACAAGCCGGGGGGCTTTTCCGTACGGTGGAAAAAGGAGGGGAACATGGGGGTGTCTCTAGTTTTTGGGTGGTTCAGCCTAAAATTGACGGGGAGGTACTTTTTCCCCACCCCTACTACGGGATCTGGCCGGCGAAGTTCGTGAAAATCTTCAGAAAATGCCGAGATTCACAGACTGACACCTTTTTGCCCCCTACTCCGGACTGACTACCATAGCTCCACTCAGCAGAAACCGCTAGCTCTTAGTTGCACATTAAGTAGACATTAATTTCCCCTTTAAAAACAGCTAAGATCGATTAAATGGAAGGTATGGAGAGAGAAATGTTAACGGAGATTGACGCTAAGCTTCGCGCGCTTTTGGCGCTGTCGGCGCTTCAGCTAACTGAGGACAAAATGAAACCACGTAAAATCGAGGAGATTTTGTCCGCGTGCGGTATCAAGCCCGATGAAATCGGCTCTATCACGGGTAAAAACGAGGGGGCAGTACGAAAATCACTGCAGCGGGCAGGAATTCACCTGCGCGCGCCGGAGGTTCGCCGGAAATGACCACCGACGACATAATGCTGCAACGTCTCGATGAGATGGTCTGCTTTCTGGCTATTATTGCCAAGCGGGGCGCCAGGCAGGCCGACTTGATCGCCGAGCTGGGGGACCACGGTCTAACCCCGACGCGGATCGCGCAATTGCTCGGCACCTCCGCGAACGCCGTCAGTGTAACGCTCCATAAGGTGCGGAAAGCTAGAAAGAGCAAAGGATAGCGGTATGGACAACGACCAAACAACTCACGCGAAACTAGACACGATAATCGACCTGCTTCGGAAACAGTTGGCGGTCCAATTGGCGGCGCGCGGCGTTTCGAGGGGAGAGATCGCTAAACGACTTCATGTTGCAAAGGCGACCGCTGTTAAAATGCTGGAAGGAATTAAAACGGAAGAAAAATGAAACCCAAAACGAGAGTAATCGAACCGGATGAGCTTACGCCACGTCAGCTAAGAAGTCGGCTGGACGCAATTGTCCTGCTGTTGGCCGCCCTCAAGTACTCCGAGGGTAACGCCGATTTCGACCGCGGACGTGTAGCAAAGTTACTACATCGCGCAGGATACACCCCGACCGAAATTGCTCATCTTTTCGGAAAGCAAAAGGCAACGGATGTATCGAAATACCTGTATTAAGGGCACTATGAAAAAACTAATTCCCATGATCCGGAAGGAGCAACGCTTAAGGAACTTCAACGAATCAGGAATCTCTTGATGGTGCTCTTAATGAGACAAGGCGCAACGTCTGATGAGCTGGACGTTGCTGTCCGAATGGGAGCCGCCAACATTCGTCGAATTTTGCCCGCGAAAAAACTAAAGAGAATCGTGAAAGAGTGATATTTCCCCCATGACAACTGAGGTCACAGATAGTCCTTCTCACCGCCAAGAAAAGATCGCGAATGCGGCCCGAGTAATTGGTCGGTCCCAGCACCGGCGAGAGGTGTTTGCTGCGGTCTGTTACGGCAAAAAGGGCATTAAATCCATCGAACGCATTCAGCAGAAAACCGGCCTGTCGTACAAACAGGTATTAAATGCGGCCGCTCCGCTTCAACAGGAACGCTTAATTGATGAAGCACCGAAAATTAATGGCCGGATGGCCTACAAGAAGAACGCCTTCTACTCAAGGAACTGCAAGAAGGTTCTCACGCTCGCCGGGGACACTGGGAAGCTTAACAGGTTCCCAACAGCTAATACGCCGCGAATCAGCGCAGTGAAGGTGTCCGTTGTTACAAAACCTCTGGCGAAAAAAGTCGAAGTCCAGCGCATCACCGTGGATGATCTAGACTCATTCTCCAAAGTTCGTAGCGTGCGCGACGGATCGCTCCCGGGTCCGCTTGCCGAAAAGAAATTTAAGGACGGCTTACAGAGTGTCTTAGGCGAAAGGGGAACTTTCACTGACTGGGGCGGAGAGACAGATGATTTGTTCTCCTCTCGGGTGTCATTTCGGGGAAAGAGGCTGGCTGGTGCCTTCGGACTCAAGGGTAAGGGGACTAAGGGGAAGCTTACGCCCAAAAAAATGGGGAAAAATGGAGATCAGATCCAGCGTCTGTTTCGAAGTCCGGCCGACGTCTTTATTGTTCAGTATTGGGGAGAAATAGATTCAAGTGTGTATGACCTAATGAAATCGCTCGCTATCTCTAAATCATTTGCCGAGGGGCGCCGCATTTATTACGGCGTAATCGACGGCCAAGATTCAGAGCGCTTGATCCGCGCTTATCCCGGAAAGTTCAGGTAACCACGTCAGTCCTGCCTCACCCTCGGCAAAAGCGAATCAATTAAGAGGGACGGAAACGGCGTTAGTCGCCTTGCCGCACCGCTTCGGCGAAAGCGATGTCGCCTTCCTTCAGGTCGAATTCGATTTCTGCAGGAGTACCGAAGACGGCGGCTCGCCGGTCGTCGAACTCACCTTCCCACCTGGCGACGACGACGGTGGCGAGGCAGTTGCCGATGAGGTTTACGCAGGTGCGGCCCATGTCCATTAACTCGTCGACGCCGAAGATGACGGCGACGCCGATGGGGCCGAGGCCGGCGGGGAGATAGTTGTTCACGGTAGCTAATAAGATAACTAGCGCGGCGCGCGGAACGCCGGCGACACCTTTCGAGGTTAACATGAAGGTAACCATCATAGTAAGCTGGGCGCCGAAGGTCATGTGCCAGCCCATCGTGGTCTCGGCGGCTTGGGCGATGAAGACGCTGGCCATGGCGAGATATAAGGTCGAGCCGACAAGGTTGAAGCTGTAACCCGTCGGCATGACGAACCCGACGATATGCCGGGGGACGCCGAGGCGTTCCATGGCTTGCATGGCTTTCGGTAACGCGGATTCGCTCGAGGTCGTAGCGAACGCGATCACGGCGGGCTCGCGCACGGCGCGGACAAATTGCCGGAGCGGCACCTTCGCGATAATGATGACCGCGCCGAAGACGAGGACGATGACAATGACGAGCGCGAGATATAGGGACAGGATCAGGTTGCCGAGATTGACGAGGACGCCGAGGCCCTGGGTGGCGACGGTGTGGGCCATGGCGGCGCCGACGCCGATGGGGGCGAACATCATGACGTAGTTAGTGAACTTGAACATGACCTGGGAGAGACTTTCCATCGCGCGGACGATGGGCCGGCCGATGTCGCCGATGGCGGAGAGGGCGAGCGCGAAGAACACGCCGAACACAACGATCTGAAGAACGTCGCCGCGCACCATGGCGTCGATGACGCTGGAGGGGAAGGCGTGGACGATCGTCTCGACGAGCGTCTTGGGATGAGTCGCGCCGATGGTTTTAATGACGTCGGTGTTACTGGTGGCGAGAGTGACGCCGCTGCCGGGCTTGGTGAGATTAACGATGGCGAGCCCGATGAAGAGTGCGGCGGTGGTGACGACTTCGAAGTAGATGAGCGCTTTCGCGCCCATGCGTCCGACTTTTTTTAACGCCCCCCCGCCGGCGATCCCGACGACGATGGTGGAGAAAACGAGCGGCGCGATGATGGATTTGATGAGGTTCAGGAAGATGTCGCGGAGGAAGTAAACGGCGTTCCCCCAATCGGGCCGGAAATAGCCGACCGCGCCGCCGACGATGAGGCCGATGAAGATCTGGGTGGTGAGGGAAGGACGATACCAGGGGCGGCGAGGTGGCGTCTGCGCGGTCATGGTGGAGGAATAGACAGGATTAACAGGATTGAACAGGATTCCAGAAGTGAATTTTGCCGGGATCAGGAATTCCTAATCCAGTAAATCCTGTTAATCCTGTCCTGTTTTTCTTCGGGAACATGCGCTCCATTGGCTGCATGTTCTTAACGCATCTGAGCTGCACGAACTGTGGGCTGCGACATGAATGGGGACAGCTCCAAAACTTGTGCACGAATTGCCAGAAGCCGCTGTTTCCGGTTTACGATCTCGCGGCGGTGGGGCGGGCGCTGAAACGCGAAAATCTCGCGGGGCGGGAGAAATCGTTGTGGCGATATCGCGAAGTGTTGCCGTTGCCGGCAGACGTCGAGCCGGTGTCGTTAGGCGAAGGCGGGACGCCGTTACTGCGCACAAAAAGATTCGGCGACGCCGTTGGCCTAACGAATCTTTGGGTGAAGGATGAAGCGCAGAACCCGACCCAGAGTTTCAAGGCGCGCGGGATGGCGACGGCGGTGTCGATGGCGAAATATCTCGGCGCGACGAAGCTGGCGGTCCCTTCGGCGGGGAACGCGGGTGGCGCGCTGGCGGCCTACGCGGCCCGCGCCGGAATGGAGGCGCACATCTTCATGCCGAGCGATACGCCGCGGGCGAACATCATCGAGTGCCGGGAGCTGGGCGCACACGTGGTGCTGATCGACGGGCTGATCACTGAGTGCGGCGCCGAAATTGCGAAGCGCAAAACGGCGGAAGGTTGGTTCGACATGTCGACGTTGAAGGAGCCGTATCGCGTGGAGGGCAAGAAGACGCTCGGTTACGAGCTGGCGGAACAAATGGAGTGGACGCTGCCGGACGCGATCCTGTATCCGACGGGCGGCGGCACGGGGTTGATCGGGATGTGGAAGGCGTTCGACGAAATGGAGAAGCTGGAATGGATCGGCGCCGCGCGGCCGCGGATGTTTTCGGTGCAGGCGAGCGGTTGTGCGCCGATCGTGCGCGCGTTCGAAGCGGGAGAAAAGTTCGCGGCGGAATTTCCCAACGCGCACACGCTCGCTTCCGGGTTACGCGTGCCGAAAGCGGTCGGCGATTTCCTGATGCTCGATATTTTGCGTAACTCGGGTGGCGGCGGGATCACGGTCGAGGACGAAGCGATGATCGGCGCGACGCGCGAAGTGGGCGCGGCGGAAGGACTCTTCGTCGCGCCAGAAGGGGCCGCGTGTTTCGTTGCGCTGCGGAAGCTTGTAGCGAAGGGCAAAATCGCGGCCGAAGATCGCGTTGTCATATTTAATACCGGGTCGGGGATTAAATATCTCGATTGCTACGACGGGTGATCGCCTGCGGGTGAGAACACCCGCCGCTACACCGGCAAAAAGATTTTTCTGGCGCTTCGGTGGGGCAGCCTGTTAGCAATACCGCCCCCACCAAATTTATGCAGGGAAAACCGCCGCCGAACCAGGCCGCAAAAGGACCGCCATCGTCACCCTCTGGGATGGCGCCGCAATCGCCACCGGGACAAGCTCCGCCATCGCCGCCCGGCGGGTTGCTGGGAAAGGCGCCGCCCGCAGGCGCTGACTTGAAACGAAGAGGTCGTGGCGGCGCGGGCGTGCAGTTGAGCGACGTCGGCTGGGGCAAGATTTTCAAGCTCGGTTGGAAACTGCTGAGCTACTTCAAATTTCTCGCGATCGGCTATTGCCTGATGATGTTGGTACAGAACTGCGTGAATCTCGGCGGCTCGCAGCTCCTCGGAGAAGTAACCAAGGCGCTCAACAGTACCGTGAGGGCACCTGCGCCCGCGCAGGATACAACAGCCACTGCGACGACGACGATCGCCCCATCGAACGCAAACACGCCGTCGAATCCACCCGCACCGCCCGCGGCGCCGAAGAGCCGCCTGATTTTTTTCGCGGTGTTGTGGGCAATTTTCGCGCTCGCCGCATTGGGCATCGGCCTCCCAATGCGAGCCATCTCGACGAAACTCGATATGGCGCTTTCGAACAAACTGCGTAGCCAGCTTTTCGCCCGGATGCTGCGCCAATCGCCGGAGTTTTATCACGACCACGAATCGGGTGAGCTGAATGCGGTGGTGAACCAGTTCACCGTCGAGGCGTCGATGACGCTGCGGCAGGTGAGCGTCGACATGCTGTTGCAGGTGGTAACGCTCGCCATCACAGTCGGCCTCCTCATCTACAACTTCCAGATGGATGGACCGCCGCCGACGATATTTGGCGTGGCGATTCCGCCGGCCGCGATCCCGCTCGCGATCGTCCTCTTCGCGTTCATCTCGCCGTGGATAACGGGCAAACTTTCGAACAAAGTCCGCGACGTCTCGCGCGATATGCAGGGAAAAATGGTCGCGCTCAACAGCCTGGTCACGGGCGCGATGCAATCGCCGGAGGAAATCCAGGCGATGGAGGCCGAGCCGATGTTCGTGGCGAAGCACGACAAGCAACTGCTTTCGCTCCTGAAATCGCGGATCAAAAACACGCTGACCATGGAATACATGGGATTGATCAGCGGTCTGCCGAGCTGGCTCGTGCAGGTGGTGTTGCTCGCGTTCGGGGTGTATACGGCGTATCGCTCCGGCGATGCCGAGGCGGCGGGAAAAGTCGTCGCGATCTTTCTTCTCGCCCCGCAATTGATGGGGCCCATCCAGGCGCTCTCGGTTTATCTCATCATGGCGGGCAGCGCGTGGCCGCGGATCGAGACCGTGAACGAGATGATGGAGTCACGGGCGCGGCGCGAAGAAAAATCCGGCACAGTGAAGGTGCCGTCGGTCGAGCCGACGCTCGCTGCGAAGAACCTGACGTTTTCGTATTCGCCCAGCGCACGAAAAATTTTCGACAACATTTCGTTTGAGATCCCGCCAGGAAAAATCACAGGGTTCGTGGCGCGGATGGGGCAGGGAAAGACGACGTTTTTCAAGCTGGCGTTGCGTTTCTACGATCCGCAGGCAGGCGAAGTGGTGCTCGGCGGGCGGCCGGTCGGCGATTATGCGTCCGACAATCTTTACAATCACATCGCGATGATGTCGCAGTTCCCGGCCTTCTTTTACGACACGCTCCGCGCCAATATGCAGATGGCGAGAGCGAACGCGACGGACGAAGAGATCCGCGCGATTTGCGAGAAGACCGGTGTCTGGAAAATTTTGCAGGCGGGCGTCCAGGGGAATCCGCTCGATGAGGAATTCGCAGCGGCCCGGCGGCTTTCGGGCGGACAAAAGAAGCTGCTCGCGCTGACGCGGTGCCTGCTCCGGAATCCGTCGATCCTGTTCCTCGACGAGCCGACGGTCGGGATGGATAACGTCGAAAAATTTTCGATGCTCGAGATCATTAAGAACGCGCTCAAAGGCCACACGGTAATGGTGGTCGATCACGATCTGCGATGGCTCATGCCGTTCTGCGATTACTTCGTCGTGCTCGACAACGGAAAGATCGCGGAACAAGGCACAGCGCAGGAGTTGCTCCAGCGCGGCGGATTATTTGCCGAACTTTATCACGCAGAGGACGCGAAGCCGGCAGGGGACGACGCCCACACCTCGGCGCCGCCGCCGCAAATGGCCGGGGCAGGGCTCTCGGGAAAAGCGCGGCCGGGGTGATTCGGATGCAAGCGGAACCAATGCGTGGGAAAAAATTCGCAAGAAGCGGAAGGAAACAAGTCTTATCAAAGTTGGCGAGGCAAGGGGAGAAAAAGGTTCTTGAAGCGCCACGAGAGAAAATGAAAATTTGCTGCTGCATCGAGTGATGTGACGGCGAGTCAAAAAGAAACAAAGAAACGAAAGGAAAGTTAGTTATGGCTGACGAAAAAACAGGCAAAAAGCCCTCGGATCAAGGTGGCGGCGGCGCGGAAAAAGGCGCGGATGCCGGAGAAGCGGGCGGTCGTTCGCGACAGCTGCTTTACACATGCTTCAATGACGGCGCCGGGAACTACATCGACCCAAGTTGGAGATGGTTCACCTGCTGGCGTTGCGGCGCGCTGAACTACACCTAAGCAAACAGTTACGCGGAAGAGCAGGGTTCCATGCCCTGCGCTTCCTAGCCTGGCCTCGACAACTCCACGCGGAGGACGAGGTCAGGCAAGGAAGAAATAATATGGCTGGCGAAAAATCGGGCACGAAACCGGAGAAACCCGGCGGTCTTGGGATGGAGAAGGACCCGCCCGCCCCAGTCGAAGCCGCGCCGCGCTCGAAGCGGATGGCTTACATCTGCTGGAACGACGGCGCCTCAAACTTCGTCGAGCCCGGCTGGGAATGGTTCACCTGCTGGCGCTGCGGCTCTCTGGTTTACACCGCGTAAATACCGGCCCCCAGAGAGCGATCTTCAGGCTGATTCTTCGTTCTGGCGCTGACGCGCGGAATTCTCGCCTCCGCCGATCGACGACGCGTCCGCGCAGTTGAATTTCCCTCGACTTTGCGGCGAACCGCCGCATCGTTTTGTTGCCACTAAATTGAAACATTTCGTCCGGATCTGCGTTTACACAGCTGGCACGCCGATCCGCCCCGATTCCTTATTACCACCATGATCCTTCAAAACCGTTTCGCGCTGATCACCTGTCTTCTGTTTGTTTCCTCCATTGTTTTTCTGCACGCCGGCACTCCAGAGGCCGATCTTGGTGTAACAAAGTCGGGCCCGGGGCAGGCGGCGGCGGGCGCTAATATCACTTATACTATCGAGGTCATAAACGGCGGCCCGGACGGCGCGGCCAACGCCACCATGAATGATCCGCTGCCTCCGGAAACGACATTCGTCTCCCTCTCTGCGCCCAACGGCTGGCAATGCACTACTCCCGCCGCGGGTTCGAACGGGACGGTCAATTGCGTCAACAGCAGTTTCCCGGCAGGAGGCGACGATCTCTTCACGCTCGTGGTCAAAATCGATCCCCAGACGCCGGCGGGCACCTTCATTACCAACACGGCGACCGTTAGCACACAGTCCTTGGATCCGAACGACGAAAACAATAGCTCAAGCGCGGCAACTTTTGTTCCCGAGCCGAGCGCAGACCTTGGAGTAACGAAGACGGTCGATTCCGATCAGACGCTGGCCAATTCGAACGTTACCTTCACGATCCAGGTAACGAACTCCGGCCCGGATCCCGCATCGACGGTGGCTTTGAATGACACCCTTCCAGGTGACATGACGTTTGTTTCAGAACAACAAACGTCCGGGCCGACCTGGACGTGTTCCACCCCGAATGTTGGGTCGGGCGGAACCGTCAGTTGTGCCGTGGCCAGTTTGCCGGTCAGCAGCAACAGCACCTTTAGTATCACCGGACATATTCCATCCGGAAAGCCGGCCGGGACCGTTTACGCAAATACGGCCTCCGTTACTTCAGCCAATGATCCGAACTCAGAAAATGATAGTTCCGACGCTTCTACTTCCGTCGTCGCCGCGGCGCCAACACTTACCACCCAGGCATCGGGCCCGGTCTTGTTAGGCGGATCGATCTCGGATACGGCAACGCTCAGCGGCGGATTTTCCGCGACCGGCACGCTCAACTTTTTTGTCTACGGTCCTGATGATTCAACCTGCAGCAGCAGCCCGACGTATATTTCGACCGCCGACGTAGCCGGGGATGGGCAGTACAATTCGGCTCCGTTCGTCCCGAGTGCACCAGGCACCTACCGTTTCGTAGCCAGCTATAGCGGCGATAATAATAACAAGGCGACGGCCAACGCCTGCGGCGATCCAAGCGAGTCGGTGGTGGTCACTGCGCCGACGCCAAGTCCGACTCCGACCGCCACCGCCACGGCTACGGCGACCGCCACGGCTACGGCTACCCCGACTGCTACACCTACGGCCACACCGACCGCGACACCTACAGCGACGCCTTCTCAGGCGATAAACCTCTCCACCAGATTGCGGACCGAGATCGGCGATAAAGTCATGATCGGCGGGTTCATCATCACGGGTAATGTCCCCAAAGCCGTGGTCCTGCGAGGACTCGGGCCCTCCCTGAGCCGTTTTGGACTCACCGATTTGTTACAGGATCCGGTGCTCGAGCTTCGCGGTAATAGCGGCAACCTCATTTACCGAAACGATAACTGGAAGGACACCCAGCGAAGTCTGATCGAAGGCACGCCGTTCCAGCCTACGGACGATCGCGAGTCGGTCATTGTTACCACCTTGCCGCCTACGGCCTACACCATGATTTTGACCGGCAAGAACCAGACGACCGGCATCGGGGCCGTCGAAGTCTACGACAATAATCAGGCTGTCGATTCGCAACTGGCGAACATGAGCACGCGCGGATTTGTCCAGACCCAGGACAAAGTGATGATTGGAGGTTTCACCCTGGGAGTAAGTAACAACCCGACCCGGATTGCGATCCGGGGGCTAGGTCCATCCCTGGCTCAATCGGGCTTAAGCAATGTCCTGGCCGATCCTACCCTGGAGCTGCGTGATGCGAACGGCGCTCTCCTGGTAGCGAACGACGACTGGCAAAGCGATCCAGTGTCAGCTGCGCAGCTAACCGCTAACGGGCTGGCCCTTCCGAATCCGAAGGAAGCAGGCATCTTCACGCTCCTGCCCGGTGGCCAGTTCACCGCCATCCTTGCCGGCAAGAACGGCGGCATATGAGTCGGTTTGGTGGAGATTTATAACGTAAGGTAGCCAGACGTCTTTCCACCTTAGTGGAGGTTATAAACTTCTACGAGAGCCACGCCAGTGCCACCATTCTGCCCCCTTACCACGGCCGTGTAAGGGCCGGGAGAAAGCGTGGTCACGATCGCTGATTCCAAATCATTCGCCGGCGGAATCGTGGTAGCTTTCACCGCGCTTTCCTGGGATTGCTGGGTCTGATCGTTGACTTTCCAATTATCATTGGTCGCGATGGTGCCGCCGTTGCCGTCGTGAAGCTCCAGGGTCGGATCCGGCAACGCGCCTTGGAGCCCAGAGCTGGCGAGTGATGGGCCCACGGCGCGGATCAGCACGGTAGCTTTTCCATCGGCGTTGTTTCCTCCGACAATCAAGCCGCCGATCATGACATTGTCATTCGTTTCCACAAATCCTCGGCTACTGATGTTGGCCAGCTCGGAGTTCGCTGCCTGGCCCAGGTCGTACACTTCTACGACCCCGATGCCGGTTCCGCCGTTCTTTCCTGAGAGGATGGCCGTGTAGCTTCCTGGACTTAACGTAGTGACAATGGCGGATTCCAGATCGTTCGCCGGAGGGATGGTCGTGGCTACTACCTCTGCCTGCTGGCTTGTCCCGTCGGAACGGGTTTTCCAATCATCGTTCGTGGCCAGGGTTGCGTTGCCCTGATGCAATTCTAAAACAGGATCGGATAGGACGGCGCCGATCCCATTAAGTGACGGTCCTATCCCCCGGATAATCATCTTTTTCGGTTCAGTCCCGCTAACAATGAAGCCAGCGATGAGAGTTTTGTCGCCGGTCTGGACGCGCATCCGGGTCGAGATGTTGAGTAAGTGCAAAGGGGGCGGCGCCACCCGAACATAATAGATGTCCTCCTCGCCGTTGAACGTCGCGGAGTAAGCCACGTTACCTCCCGCTATGTCCGAAACGATGGTGAGATAATCGCCGATCTTGTTCTGGTTAGGATAACCGAGAAAAGGATTGAATGGATCGCTCACGGCAACATTGGGCGACCAACTGTTGCCTCCGTCGAGGCTGTAGGAGTAGAAGAGCTGGGAATCGGTGTTGTTCGCGGCATTGCGAGTATCGAGCCAGACTGCGTCGAGCCGTCCGTGGGGTGCGACCGAGAGAGTGCCAAACCAGTGCCATTTGCTGTGGTTAACAGGATCGTCGTTTATCCGGCGCGGTGAACTAAAGGTGAGTCCGCCGTCGGTGCTGCGGACAAACATCACGTCGCTTCCGGTAGTAGCTCCTCCAGGCCGAACGCTGGCCAACATGTAGATATTGTTATTCGTAGAGGCCCCCGAGCGGTCCGCGGCCAGAAAGATCTGGCCTACCAGGCCCTCGGGATTAATGAATTCGCCGCCGATAACCTGTCCTCCGAGACTTACGTTTGCAATTTGATCAAAGCTCGGCGTGACCGCGCCATTCCTGGCGTTACTCGAGCGCAGGCACCACACCTGGCCGGTATTCAAATTGACTCCGCCAATGAACAGATTGCCGTTCGCATCCACGTCGGGGGTTCCCCAGGCAGGAGAGTTTGGAAGGAAAATTGGATTCGTCCAGATGGAACCTCCATTGATAGACCGGCTGAACTGCCTACCGCCATAGTTATTGCCGGCTGTGCTCCAGCATTGGTACTGGAAGCCATGACCGCTGCTGTTGGTGTTATCGATGGTGAACCATTGCTTGTCGCCGCCGGTTGCTTGTCCGAGGTTAGTCCAGGACTGGCCGCCATCGAGCGAGCGCCACATATTGTCGAAGAATGTCGTCAGAAGACTGAGGTAGAAGAAATTGCCCAGCTCGTTCGACGATAAGACGGGATCGCTCCGGAAGACATTGTTCTCCAGCACGCCGGGAAAAGTCCAGGAGACACCGCTATTACTGGTGAACCCCCAACCGGCCTGGCGAAAGTTTGAGCTGACGCTATCGAATTGCCTCCAGCCTATCACCATCTTGTTGCGATCGGTCGGGTCTACCGAGATCGATGGCTCGTTGGCCGCGTCACCCGTGATGTTCTGGCCGTTGGCGTCGACGTTCACCTGGTAACTCGTGAAAGGACCGTGCTGCGAGATCATGCCAGCCGAGACGCCGGTCCCCCAGATGAACATGGGAGGGTCGCCGTAGCGTTCAAGCTCCTCGGTGGGGAGAGGCTTGAGGGCGATCGCCTGGCCGAAAGCAATGCTGGCTCCCAGCGAGAGAACCAAGCTAAGAAGAAGCTTCGCCTTTAACACCCTATGGCACCTTAATCGCAATCACGATTCCGGACAAAGGAAACTATTGGCCGAGATCGTAGACCTCTACCAAACCTATTCCGGTGCTGTTATTCTCGCCCGCCAGTAAAGCTGTGTAACGGCCTGGCGGCAGGGTGACTGCTATCCCGGATTCCAGTTTATTGGAAGGCGCCAGACCTGCCGCCATTAACTTCGCGGCCTGGACTGGGTCATCCTGCCAGTCGTTGTTAGTGGCAAGCAGAACTCCGTCGCCATCGCGCAGCTCCAAGGTGGGATTAGGCAAAGGATTGTTCACACCTGAAGAAGCGAGACTGGGACCGAGACCCCGAATCACGATACGGTCTGCACCGTTCTGGTTTCCAAGGATGAATCCGGCGATCGTAATATCGGCGCCGGTCTGGACAAAAGCGCGCGTGCTGATATTTGCCAGTTTTCCGGCTGGCTGGTTGAGATCGTAAACCTCTACCAGCGCGACCCCGGTCCCGCCGTTGTTCCCTCTCACAATTGCCGTGTAATTTCCAGGCGTCAGCGTAGTGTCGATGGCGGATTCCAGGTCGTTCACGGGTGGAATGCCTGTCGCCTTGATGCTTTCCTCCTGAGTATCTCGCCAGTTGTTGTTCGTAGCGAACGGGAAGGGATTGGAGTGGTAAAGCTCGAGCACAGGATCGGCAAGGGCGTTCGGCACTCCCGCTTGGGTGAGCGAAGGCCCTATGGCCCGGATGAGGACGTGTTTGGGAGTGACCCCGGTGATGATGAAGCCGCCGATGCCGACATTATCGCCTTTCTCCACGCGCATCCTGGTGGAGAGATTGATCGGTTGAGCCGGGATAGCTGTCGGGGTAGCAGTTGGAGTAGCAGTAGCGGTCGGCGTGGAAGTAGGAGTGGCTGTCGCTGTAGGTGTAGATGTAGGTGTCGAGGTGGCTGTCGCCGTGGGACTGGGACTCGGCGTTGGAGTCGGAGTCGGTGCGACCACGCTTTGACTTGTGGTAGAGCTACTCAAGGCCGACAGGGTATCGGATTGATAGGTGGCGGTGATCGTGTGGCTGCCCAGGCTCAAGTTTGAAGTGCTAAAGGAGGCGCTCCCGTTACTTAAAGAAATCTGGGCCAGGGGACTCGGTCCTTCCTGGAACGTAACCATGCCGGTGGGGGTGACCGATCCGCCCGTGACCGTGGCCGTAAACGAGACCGATTGCCCGATGGCCGAGGGATTGGGAGATGAAGTCAGCGTCGTAGTCGTCGCGAAAGCATGGATTTTTTGGAGAAGCGCGGCGTTGCCGGTGGGGAAGTTCGCGCCGCCGCTGTAACTGGCAGTGATGAGATGGTTGCCGAGGGAGCCGTTTCCCGCCGCAAGGCCCGAAGTCGTAACCGAGGCCTGGCCGTTCCCGTCCAGCGGAACATTAGTAGCCAGGGTAGTGCTGATAGGTGTGAGGTCCTGGTAAGTGAAATCCACAAACGTGACGGTGCCGGAAGGCGTGGGTGCCGGTGAGGCTGGGTTTGAAACTGTGGCCGTGAAGGTCACAGGGGCGCCCGTAACAAAGGTGCGAACATCCGGCGCGCTGGTGGCGAGAGTTACGTTAACGCCCACGAGAGGGCCCAGGGCAAACAGCGTTCCGCCATTAAGCGTGTAAACGGTTCCATCGGGCCCAATCAGACTGGGCACGTAAGGCTCGCCGATACCTGCGGTGAGCGTCACCGCCTGGGCAAACGAATTCGTCGCGACATTCCAACGATAAAGCCGGCCGTCTTCGTTTGGGACGAAGATGCTATTGGTCGCCGGGTTTACCGCGGCGGTGTTGATGCACCACTCCCGCACGGCGTAAGGTAACTGCGGCGAATAGTTCTCATCGTCCGGGGTAGGGCCAATGAGGGTGAGCACTTCACGCATTTCGACAAAGCCGGGTGCGGAGGAATGCGGATCGATCTGGGTAGCGTTTGGATCGAGCAGCGCGACCCGGTTCACGCCGTCGCCGTCGCTCCCGCTAAACGCGTAGTTGTTGTATTTACAGAAAAGAAGATAGGAAGAACTGCCCTGGTAAGAAGGCACCATCGAAGCCGGCACGATCGCGGCCGTATAATCCCAGCCGAATGCGCCGGAAAGTTTCTGAGTAGCTAGATCACTGCTGAAACGGAGAAGGAATCCGCGAAAGCCGTCTCCCGGATTACCCAGGATCCCAAAGTAAACATCGTTATCCGGCGCGACGGTAGGTGAGGCGGTGCTATCGTCCGTAACTGTAGCCGGGTTGTTATTGCGCGGGTCGCTCAACGCGACGCGGTACTTGGTCGCGAGTGTCGTACTATTCAGGCCGAGGAGATAGGAAGCGGAGGTGGCGCTGGACTTGGCCACCACATAAAGAGTCGCTTCATCATTGCTCAGCGCCGGTGCGGAATTATGCGAGTCTCGGTTGATGCTGCCATCGTTCGCGGCGGGTCCTGCCAGGACATAGGTCCCGTTGCCGTTGGCATCGATCCGGGCGAATCCACTTTGGGTCGTGTTTAAAGGCGCCGGCGCCGTGCCTTGAACGCGGAATCCGAAAAAGACGTTGCCGCTGGTGTCCGGCGTCAGCGGCGTGTTAATGAAAATAGTGGAGTTGTAAGCGGTGGCATTCCCGAGGTAGTTCGCGAGCGTGGTGTAGAACACTTCCTGCACCGGTGGACCGTGGGCGGCGGAATCCGGGTTATCGATGTGGTAAACCGTGCCGCCGGCTCCGGCATAGTAGAGACGAGTCCCGAAAGCGCCGGTCGTTAGACAAGGGTTGTAAACCGGGATCCAACTATGGGCCGGCAGGATGTAGTCGGTGGCCACCGAATACTTCGCCGCGCCGGTGGTCCCATCGAAAGCATCAACCCGGAACGCATCCCCGGCTATCTTCACTGGGGCGAGGACAGTGTTGGCCGCAGTCACCAGCGGAGCGCCGTAATGCGCGAGCGAGCCGGTGTTATTAAAATCGATCGTCGCCGACCAGCGAATCCGATTGAGACTTGGCACGGCTGGCTGGTAGACCGCCGTGTGTTGGGCGTTGCCGGCAAAGGAAGGAACGCTCCCGGCCGGAATGGAAACACTCGGCGTGCGGCCCCTGTCTCCGCCTAAGAGCAGGAGCGGCAGGACCGCGATCCCGAACCCAAGCGAAAATTTCCCAAGCCGTATCCTCATATTGATTACCAGCCCCTGCGGCCTCGATTTTGAGACGTGACAACTTAAGGAGGCGTCTCGTCGATTCAAGCCACGCACGCGCGTCTGGTGAAACTGTGTGTTGGACGTCCCGCGTCGCATATTGGACAATCCGTTCCGGCAACGTCCCCGTAGTTCAACGGATAGAACGAGGGTTTCCTAAACCTTAAATGCGAGTTCGATTCTCGCCGGGGACATGGCAATTGCGGATCGCGGATTGCGGAAACCGGAAAGGTTACTGGACGGTGGTTTTGCTTGTTTCAGGCCGCCCCGGCGGATAATCCAAGAAAGCGACTCGCGGCGTGACGCGCAGTGCTTCGCGAAATTATGCACGCACGAATTTTTCTTGTTCGTCATGGAGCCACTGTGCTGACGGCGGAAGATCGTTTCGCTGGCGCGACAGATGTCGAGCTTTCCGATGAAGGGCGGGAGCAGGTGCGGCGGCTGGCGGATCGCTTGAGCGGCGAAAAGATCACCGCGATCTACGCTTCGCCTTTGGGAAGGACCGTGGAGACGGCGCAAATCCTCGCTAAGCCGCACAGCCTGGAAGTGCAAACACGCGACGGCTTGCGTGAGATTTCGCACGGGCGGTGGGAACAGATGACGCGCAAGGAAGTGGAGAAAGCTTTTCCGGAGGAAGCGGCGGCGTGGGAAAAAGATCCGTACACGTTTGCGCCTGTCGGCGGCGAGAGCGGACTCGCCGTAACGGCGCGGGCATTGCCGGTTTTGATGGATATTGTGCGCGAGCACGCGGCGGACAATGTCCTTATCGTTTCGCACAAGGCGACGATCCGGCTTCTCCTCAGCTCGCTCATCGGATTCGATCCGCGGCGTTACCGCGACACCCTCGATCAAAATCCGGCGGCGCTGAACATCGTCGATTTCAGGGACGCGGTGAGCGCGCGGCTGACGCTTTTCAACGATACCTCGCACTACGCCGCGGCCGGCCTGGCGATTCCGGCGGTGCCCACCGCCCGTCTCTCGAAGGCCTGGGACGATGAGCGGAAGTAGGGTGAGAATGGATCCGCCTTCGCCAAGGCTACGGCGGACAAGGGATTGAGGATGGCGAGCAGAGGCTCGGCTTGCGCGGGCCCGCGGATTGGCGAGATTCGCCGCCGCTCGCATGCTCACGATTTCCCAGGTCACCAAAGCTTTTGCCGGTCGCGTCCTTTTTGAAGAGGCGTCGCTCCAGGTAAATCGGGGCGATCGCGTGGGCCTGGTCGGGCCCAACGGCGCGGGGAAATCGACGCTGTTCGCTCTTATCCTTGGAGAAGCGTCGCCGGATGAAGGTAAAATTTCCCTCGAGAAATCCGCCACCGTTGGATTCCTGCCGCAGGAACATGCGCCGGCCGGGGACGAGACGGTGCTCGAGCTCGCGTGCGCGGTCTCGCCCGAATTGATCAAGGCGCAACGCATCCTGAAAACGACGCCGGAAGATTCCGCCGAACATCATGAGGCGCTCCATCTCTTTGATGAGCATGGCGGCTGGCAGCTCGAGCCCAAGGCCAAGCGCATTCTTGCGGGCCTCGCCTTTCGCGAATCGGATTTCGATCGGCCGGCGCGAACCCTGAGCGGCGGCTGGGTCATGCGCGCGCATCTGGCGCGGTTGCTCGTGCAGGAACCGGAGCTTCTCCTTCTCGACGAACCGACCAACCACCTCGATCTCGAATCGCTGGTCTGGTTCCAGGATTACCTAACGAACTATCCCGGCGCGATCCTGATGATCTCGCACGATCGCGAATTCCTGAATCAACTCGTCGGTTCCATCGTCGAGATCGCGCATCGCCGGTTGAACCGGTATCGCGGAAACTGGGACAGCTACGTCGAACAAAAGGCGGCTCGCGAAGAACAACAGCTCGCGGCTTACAAGAACCAGCAGCGCGAGATCGCGTCGCTCCAGCAATTTGCCGATCGCTTTCGCGCCAAGGCGAGCAAGGCTTCGCAAGCCCAGAGCAAACTCAAGCAGATCGACCGGATGGAGAAAATCGAGGCGCCGGTCGCGCGCGAAAAAACGGTCCACTTCCGTTTCCCGCAGCCGCCGCGCAGCGGACATCGCGTGATCACTTTGAAAAACGTGGACCACGCTTACGGCGATCTGGTCGTCTATCGCGATTTGAATTTCGAAGCGGAAAGGGGCCAGCGCATTGTCCTGGTGGGCCCGAACGGCGCCGGCAAATCGACTTTGTTGAAGCTGCTCGCTGGAGTGTTGCCGGTGCAGAGCGGAGTTCGCGATCTGGGGCACAACGTCAAGGTCGGCTACTTCTCCCAGTATCGAGTCGACATGCTCGACCCGATGCAGACCGTTCTTGAGACCGCGCGCGACATGCCGAATCCGGTTTCGGAACAGGTGGCGCGCACTGTCCTCGGCTCATTCCTTTTTCGCGGCGACGACGTCTTTAAGACCACCGCCGTCCTGAGTGGCGGCGAGAAGACCCGCCTGGCGCTCGTCCGGCTGCTCCTCGATCCACCGAACCTGCTCTTGATGGATGAACCGACAACGCATCTCGATGTCGGCAGCATCGACGCCTTGATCGGCGCGCTCGGGCAGTATGAAGGCACGCTCATTTTCATCAGCCACGACGTTTACTTCATCCGGGCCGTGGCGAAAACCGTCCTCCACATCAGCGCCGGCAAGCTGACGCCTTACGCCGGCGATTACGATTATTACCTGGATAAATCCCGAGCCACTTCAGCCCGGGCCGCACTCACTGTAGCCGGGACCGGCGATCCCGGCCGAAACGGGAATGCCGCCAAGACCGGGATCGCCGATCCCAGCTCCAACAAACCGGGCTTGCGCGAATCTCGGGAGGAACGCCGGGTTGCTTCAGAGCAACGGAAGGCGGAAGCGAAGCTCAAGCGCGACCAGGAAAAGAAGATCCGCGACCTGGAAATGCAAATCCTGAAACTCGAAGGCCGGCAGAAAGAGCTGACCGAAGAACTGGAAAAGCCCGAGACCTACGAGCGCGGCGGCGCCGCGACGCAATTCAATCGCGAATTGCAGGCCGTCACGGACGACTTGGAGCGCGTGACCGCCGACTGGGAAAAACTGGGCGAACATCAAGTAGCGTAGAAGGTATTGCCTATGCCCTTCCGCATCATCGCCGCCGATCACACTGGCATCACCGTGTCGAACCTCGAACGCTCGCTCGCCTTCTGGCGTGATGTTCTCGGGTTCGAGCTTTCGCATCGGGCGCATCAGACCGGCGAGCTGGCGGCGAAGATCACCGGCGTGGCCGGCGCCGAGATTCTGATCGCGGTCGTCAAAGCGCCGGGGCACAAAATCGAGCTGCTCGAATATCGAGCGCCGGCGGATCGCAAACATCTCCAGCCGAGACCGTGCGACGTCGGTTCCGTCCATGTCGCGCTGATGGTTGATGATCTCGATGCAGTCCTGGAAACTATCGGCGCCTCGGGCTGGAAAGCCGCGGGCAAACCGCAAACTCTGACCGTGGGCCCGAACGCTGGCAAACGCGTGATCTACGTCCGCGATCCGGACGGCACCACCATCGAGTTCATGGAGCCGCCGACGCAGAATTAGACAAGATTAACAGGATTTACCGGATTAAGATCGGTGATGCAGTTTTCTGCCGATGAGAATTTTGCGCTGCGGCTTGACGGTGAAGATCCGCTCCGATCTTTCCGCGGAAAATTTCATCTGCCCGCCGGCGAGAATGGCCAGCCGCTGATTTATTTCGCCGGCAATTCTCTCGGCCTGATGCCGAAGTCTGCGCGCAGGATCGTCGAGCAGGAACTGGATGATTGGGCGCAGCTCGGGGTTGATGCGCACTTAGATGCCGAGACGCCCTGGTATTCCTACCACCAGACGTTGCGCGAACCGATGGCGCGACTGGTCGGCGCGCAACCGGTCGAAGTCATCTGCATGAACAGCCTCACGGTGAACCTGCACCTGATGATGGCGACATTCTATCGGCCAACGAAATCGCGTTTCAAAATCCTGATGGAAGATCCCGCGTTTCCTTCCGACACCTACGCGATCAAGACCCAGATCGTTCATCACGGGCTCGATCCGAAAGAGGCGTTGCTCCTGGCGCGGTCGCGCGAAGGCGAATTCACTGTCCGGACCGAAGAGATCATCGACCTGATTGAGAAGAATGCCGAGACCCTCGCGGTGGTGTTGATCGGCGCCGTGAACTTTTTCACCGGACAATTATTCGACGTTCCGGCGATCGCCGCCGTCGCGCGGAAACACGGCATCGCGGTCGGCGTGGATCTCGCGCATGCCGTCGGCAACGTTCCGCTCTCGTTGCACGAATGGAACGTCGATTTCGCCGTCTGGTGTTCCTACAAATATTTAAACGCCGGTCCGGGAGCGGTGGCCGGCGCTTTCGTGCACGAGCGCCACGCCACCAATAAGAATCTGCCGCGGCTCGCCGGCTGGTTCGGCAACGATCCGAACACGCGTTTCCGAATGCATCTCGAGCCGGAGTTCATACCGGTCGCGTCCGCGGACGGTTGGCAGATCAGCAACCCACCCATTTTCTCGATGGCGCCGCTCCGCGCATCGCTCGCCGTTTTCGACGAAGCGGGCGGAATGGAGCGGCTGTGCGAAAAATCGAGGAAGCTGACGGGCTATCTCGAGTTTCTCCTGAAGCAGGCCGGTTCCGAACGCTTCACGATCATTACGCCTAACGACACCGAGGCGCGGGGTTGCCAGCTCTCGATCCTGGTGCATGAACATCCGAAAGAGCTGCACCAGAAACTCGAAGCCGCCGGCGTGAAAGCCGATTTCCGCGAACCGAACGTCATCCGCGCCGCGCCCACGCCGCTCTACAATACCTTTCACGACGTCTGGCGTTTCGCGCAGATTCTCAGCGCGCATCAGTGACGAGCGAGACATCGACGGAAGAGCGGATCGCCGCCCAACTGCGCGGCTTCGGTCTGCTCGGGATTCTGTCGATCCTGATCATTCTCGCCGGGAATTTTCTCTTTCTTCCGCTCAGCGCCATTCTTGTGCTGGGGTGGGCGTCGCTCTCCCGCACGCCGTGGCGCGAGATCGGTTATGTGCGACCGCGGAGTTGGACGCGCACTCTCGTCACCGGCATCGTTTTCGGCGGCGCCTTTAAGTTCTTGATGAAGGCGATCGTGATGCCGCTGCTCGGCGCGCCTCCGATTAATCAAGCCTACCATTGGGTCACCGGAAACGCAGCGGCGCTTCCGTTCATGTTCTATCTCCTGATCGTTGGCGCCGGATTCGGAGAGGAAACGGTTTATCGGGGCTGGATGTTCGAACGCCTCGGCAAGCTCTTTGGGACGAGTGTATGGGCCCGGACCTCAATCGTCGCGCTCACCTCCGTCGTTTTTGCTCTGGCCCACTATTTCGACCAGGGAATTCCGGGCGTTGAGCAGGCCTTTGTTTCTGGTCTTGTTTTTGGCACGATCTTCGCCCGCACCGGCCGAATCTTTGTCTTAATGGTAGCCCATGCCGCCTTCGATCTCACCGCGCTCGCGATGATTTACTGGGACTGCGAAACCGCGGTCGCCCATTTTTTCCTCAAATGACGACGCGGTCGTGAGGAAATTATTCCTTCGTCTCGATCAGTTCCTTCACGCAGCCGATCAGTTCTTGGATCGGAAAGGGTTTGATCAGGTGTTTCAGGCGACGCGCGCTGAGGAATTCCCTGATGTTCGAATCCGCCGCAAAGCCGGTGATAAAGATAAAGCGATTCGCGAGGGACGGACGCAGCTTTTTGGCTTGAACGTAAAATTCATCGCCACGCAAACGCGGCATCATGACGTCGCAAATTACCGCGTCATATTCATGAATCTTCACTTTGAGGAGCGCCTCCTCCCCATCGAAGGCCACGTCGACAAGATAGTTTTCGTCCCGCAAAATCCATTGCAAAGCTGAGGTGAGCTGCTTGTCGTCGTCCACCACGAGGACGGCTTTGAGAGCGAGCGGATGTGATCGGCTTGGGGTTTCTTCGGCCATGATAAAAGTGGTTGTGGGTTTAGCAGCAGTAATGCCGCGGGCGCCGCTTTGCGAATGTCAGATTCGGCCGCGGCGCAGTTAACCATTCCTTTTCGAGCAGATTTGCGCTAATCACCAACCCATCCTTATGAAATATGTCATCGTCATCACCCGTATTCTTCTCGGCCTCGTTTTCGTCGTCTTCGGGTCGAATGCTTTCCTGAAATTCATGCCGGTTCCCGAAATGCATGGCCAAGCCGGCGCTTTCATGACCGCCCTGATGAGCAGCGGCTACATGTATGTGATCGCGGTCCTGCAGATTCTGGGCGGCCTGTGTCTGCTCCTCGGCGCGCGCTTCGTTCCGCTTGGCCTGACTCTCCTGGGCCCGGTGATCGTAAACATCGTCCTCTATCACGTGTTTCTCGATCCGCAGGGCATCCCGGTTGCCATCGCCGTCTCCGCTCTCGCTCTCTTTCTTCTCTGGGTTTATCGCTTCAAGTTCCCGGCGATATTTCAGCCGTGACATCGTGAGATGAGGTCACGAGTTATTAGTTATCGATTATTGGTGCGCATTCATCCGGCCCAATAACTAATAACAGATAACCAATAACTCTTTCATCTCTTCGCTTTCAGGCCGCGCACGTATTCCAGCTCCGCTGCCGCCTTTGTGTCGTTCGGATTTTCCTTGAGACACTGCTCATACTTTTTCTCGGCTTCATCCAGCTGGCCGAGCTCGACGAGAACGTAGCCCAGGCCGCGACGCGCGAGGCCCAGTTCGGCAGCCTTGAGATCATCGGGCGACAACCCCGCATGCTCCTCCGCCGTCTCGAAAGTTTTCTTCGCTTCTCGCCAATTCTTCTCAAGCTTGTAAACGCTGCCCAGTTCCGAAAGATACAACGAGCTCCAGGGCGAAAGTTCCAGCGCCAGCTTGAGCGTCGATTTCGCCTCCGCAATGCGACCGAGCTCCTGCAGCGCGTAGCCCTTCAGGAAATACGCGCTCGCCCAGGTGCTCGAGAGAACGATCGCGTTTTTCTTTCCTTTTTCGAACTTGCCCTTGTCCATCTCCGCCGCGGCCTGGAGCAAATAGCCGAGCGTCTCGGCCGAGCTTCGGGCGCAATAGACCTTTTCCTTGCTGTTCCCATAATGCGCCTTGAAGAGCGCGATCACTTTTTCGCATTTCTCAATGCCAGCTTGCGGCTGTTTCCGATCGATCAGCGCCCGCGCTTCCTCCAACAGCTTCGGTAGCCCCGGATCTTTGTCCGGGTCTGCCGCCGCCGCTCTCGAATTGTCGACGATGCCAATCAGCAAAACGAAACCGAGGAGAACTCGAAATCTGGGAGTCACGCGTTGATCCATTTGGACAGAATTTACCAGATTAAGGCCGATTAGGTTTAGAAAAATCCAGATAATCCTGTTAATCCTGTCCACGTTTTCTGATGGCTACGAAGTTTGTGCTAGTCGGCAGTGGGCTCGCGGGCGGATTGCTCGCGGCGTATTTGGGCCGGCGCGGCCACGAGGTCGAGCTTTACGAGCGCCGGGCCGATCCGCGCGCGGGGAATTTCGTGGGCGGCCGCTCGATCAATCTTGCGCTCTCGACCCGCGGGATTCATGCGCTCGAGCAGCTCGGCATCGCGGAGGAAGTCCTTCAGCACGCCATTCCCATGCCCGGCCGCATGATTCACGACAAGTCGGGCGAGCTCCACTTTTCGCCCTACGATCGCGACCCGCGGAAGCACATTAACTCCATCGGCCGCGCCGCGCTCAACACGACCGTGATCGAAGCCGCGTTGCGTTATCCAAACGTTTCAGTCCACTTCAATCATCGCTGCACCGAGGTCGATCTCGATTCCGCCACCGCGCGATTCGAATCCTCTCAACCCCTCAACCCCTCAACCTCTCAACGCGTCGCCGCCCGCGGCGACGCCATCATCGGCGTCGATGGCGCATTCTCCGTCGTCCGCCAGTCCATGCAACGCCAGCTCCCGCAATTCCAGTACGACGAGAGTTATCTCGCGCACGGCTACAAGGAGCTGACGATTCCACCCGCGCCCGACGGTTCGTGGCGCATGGAGAAAAACGCCCTCCACATCTGGCCCCGCAAAAGTTTCATGATGATCGCCCTCCCCAATCCCGACGGCTCGTTCACCTGCACCCTCTTCTGGGAATTCAAAGGACCGCGCAGCTTCGAGACCGCCACGACCGATGTCGCCGTCCGCCGTTTCTTCGAGGAAGAATTTGCGGATGCCGTGCCGCTGATGCCGACGCTCGTCGAAGATTTCCGGGAGAACCCGACGGGATCGCTGGTCACGATCCGTTGCGCGCCCTGGTTCTACAAAGACAAGCTCGCGCTCGTCGGCGACGCCGCCCACGCCGTCGTCCCATTCTATGGGCAGGGAATGAACGCCGCCTTCGAAGATTGCGTCGTGCTCGATGAATGCCTGGCCGCGTTCCCGAATAATCGAGAAAGCGCCTTCGCGGAATATTTTCAGCGCCGAAAAGAGAACGCCGACGCGCTCGCCGATCTGGCCGTCGCAAATTTCATCGAGATGCGCGACAAGACCGCGTCGAAAACTTTTCGCGCGAAGAAGAAACTCGACCATTGGCTGGAAGCCGCGCTCCCCGGCATTTACCTGCCGCTTTATACGATGGTCACCTTCACGCGCATGCCCTACTCCGAAGCGGCGCGCCGCGCGCGTGTCCAAGATGCGATCGTTTATAGCGTACTCAGCATTTTGTTTTTGCTGCTCGCGCTCTTTGCGGCGCGGCTCATCTAGGCTCGGAGGGATGTGCTTCCGCACGTCCCATTCTTTCGTGATTGCCGCATCCACCACAAAGTGGGACGTGCAGAAGCACGTCCCTCCGATACACTGCCGCGCATGAGCACTGACGTCGCACAGCTGGCCGCCGACCGTTATGAAATCGCCGACGCTCTCCATCGCTACGCCTTCGGCCTCGACCACGGCGACGCCGATTCGCTCGCGTCGGCGCTGACCGAAGATTGCGTTTTCGATTTCACGCCTGCCGGCAAAAAGCTGAAGCTCGATTTCTCGAAGCTCAAGGGTCGCCAGGCGATCCTCGATGGTGTGCTCCCTCTCATCGGCCCGCTCGATACCAGCCACACTGCGAGCAATCTTCAAATCGAGATCAGCGACGATTCCGCCACGCTCTCCGCCTACGTGATGTCGCAACACTTCATGCCGCGCGAAGGTTCCCGGCGCGCCTCCGAGAACGCGCTCCTGATGAATCGCTACGATTGCGACCTGGTCCGCGACGGTCCGAAATGGCGCTTCAAACGCATCACCATCGACAACGCCTGGTGCCAGGGCGACCCCGAAATCCTAAACGCCCTCGCTACCTACCGCGCCCTGACGTCAAAACCAAAGCCCTCGAAATAGCCCGATACACGCACGGGAATCATCGCCATTGAAAGCCATCTTGATTTCGCTTGTGCATGTGATCGCTGCCACCGCCGTCTATCGATATCTCATCACCGGCGGGTGGCTGACAAACCATTACAGGCTCAACGATCCCAACATCGTCAATCTCGCGCTGGCGATCTTCGAGCCGATCGCAGTCATGAGCGTGATCGCATTCTGGATTTGGCGCACAGCTTCTCTCCGTCGGCTCATCTCGATCCTGTTTGTGATCCAGATCCTGATCGGCGCCGGGTTTTTGCTTTTCTTTCTATTCTTTGCCCTCACCTGGCATCCGAAAATGATGTGACCCTCCTTGAAGGTTGGCAACGAAGCGTGGACTGATAGCTTGCGTTGCCCTTCGCTAAAAATGGAAACGCTCGACCATCTTTTCGATAAAAACCGTGCGTGGTCGGAAGGGATCCGGCAGGTGAAGCCGGAGTTTTTTCTGGAGTTGTCGCGACAGCAGTCGCCGAAGTATCTCTGGATCGGTTGCTCGGATAGCCGGGTGCCGGCGAACCAGATCGTGGGGCTCGCGCCGGGGGAATTGTTCGTCCATCGCAACCTCGCTAATCTCGTTGTGCACACGGACCTGAATTGTTTGTCGGTGATGCAGTTCGCCGTCGACATTCTGAAGGTGCGCCACATCATCGTGTGCGGGCATTACGGCTGCAGCGGCGTGAGCGCGGCGCTCCGGCGCGAACGGCTGGGGCTGAGTGACAATTGGCTGCGCCATGTCCAGGATGTTCGGGAGAAACACAAGAAAGTGCTGGCGAGTTTTCCGGAGACGGAAGCGGTCGATCGGCTGTGTGAGCTAAACGTTTTGGAGCAGGTGAACAATGTTTGCTGCACAACGATCGCCCAGGACGCGTGGGAGCGTGGCCAGGAATTGGCCGTGCACGGCTGGGTCTACGGGCTCCATGGTGGTTTGCTGAAGGACCTGAACGTGACGGTGGATGGGGCGGGAAAGTAGGAAGTAGAAAGTAGAAAGTAGGAAACGCGGAGGTCGGGGTAAACGGGATTGTGTTAGGGACGCGGGCTCACTAACGTCGCGACATTATGAGCGAGACATATGTTCCACTGATTAGTTCCGGCACGGCGGGGCCACTCGGCGTGCTGCATCTGCCGCGGCTTTGGCAGAAGGTTTCATTGGAAGCAGCGGGCAAACTGGCCGCCGGCTATCCCGGGATCGGACGGGGGTTCGATGCCATGACGTGCGCGGCCCTCGGGCTCGAAGAGCAGGCGGTGAAGGATTTCATCAAGCAGAACAAGCCGACGTATCCGCAGTTCGAAGCCTGGGTGAAGAAGAACGCGAAGTCACTCACGCCGGAAGCGGTCGAGAAGCACAACGCGGCGGTGCGCGGTTACATTCACGATGACGAGACGCGGAAGGAGATCGTCGGTGCGTGCGGGATTCCGGATGACGTCTCAGCGCCCAAGGATGCGGTGAACCTGAATAACCTCGACGATTGGTATGAGTTTCATCAGGCGGTGTTGAAGAAGTGACCAGTGACGAGTGACAAGTGACCAGATAGGAGGGGGAAAACGATGCCGAAATATGTAATTGAACGGGAGATTCCGGAGGCGGGGAAATTGTCGAAGGAGCAATTGCACGCGATCTCGCAGAAATCGTGCGGAGTCCTGAAAGAACTCGGACCGCAAATCCAATGGATCCAAAGCTACGTGACGGATGACAAAATTTACTGCGTTTACATCGCGCCGAATGAAGAGCTGGTGCGCGAGCACGCGAAGCAGGGTGGATTCCCGGCCAACCGGGTTTCCGAGGTGAAACAGGTCATCGATCCGACAACGGCAGAAGGAACATAGGCTTTCAGCCTGTGGGCCCAGCGGCCTTTTAGTCCGCTGTTGTCCCGGGCTTAAAAAAAACAGGTGCACCGGACTGCTGGGCGCACAGGCTAGGAAGCCTATGTTCCGGCGACAACTTGAGAGCGAAATTTGTGGGCAGCGCGAAACGGGCGCGATATGATCGGCGCCGCGCATGAGCCAGCTCGAGCAATTGCAATCCGAACCCGGGACGGAGAGCCGCGATTTGTCCGCTCGGATTCTCAGCCCGGAGCTGAAGCAACAGTTCGATACCCTGCGCAATTTGCTCCAGCGGGCGTTGTGGCTGGCGGAACGATGCGCCGATAGTGAAGCGACCCAAATCCTGCGGGCGCGCCTGACGAATCTCCAGGCGGCCGCGCTCCTGGTCATCGTCGGCGAAGTGAAGGCCGGCAAGAGCAGCTTCATCAATGCGCTGCTGCGCGAGGACGTTTGCGAAGTCGCGCCGGGACCGTGCACGGTGCGCATCCAGGAACTGGTTTACGGCGCGGAACGCCGGGTCGAAACGCTCGGTGAATCCTGGCAGCGCGTCTCGTTGCCGAAGGAAGTGCTGCGCGAAATCACCATGGTCGACACGCCGGGCACGAACTCCATCGTCAAAGATCACCAGACGATCACAGAGAATTACATCCCGCAGAGCGATCTCGTCGTCTTCGTTTTCGCGGCGGTGAATCCGCACACGAAATCCGCCTGGGAGCTGCTCACTCTGATCAAGAAAGAATGGCACCGGAAAGTGGTCTTCGTTCTCCAACAGTCGGACCGCGCCAGCCAGAAAGAGCTGACGACAAATCTCGAGCACGTCCGGCAGTACGCGTTGGAACGTCAGGTGGAAAATCCTCCGATCTTCATTCTTTCGGCCAAGCGCGAGATGGAAGGAATCCCGGAGAACGCGTTCGTGGAATTTCGCAATTTTCTCCAGAACACGATCGCCTGCGGCGAAGCCTGGCGGATGAAAGTGGAAGGATCCTACCAGACGATCCGATCCGTGATGACGCGGTTGCTCGCGCATTTGCGGACCGAGAAAACGGCGGTCGATGACGAGCGCGCGTTTTATCAGAACCTTCTTTGCCAGGTCGATGCGCGCGAGGAAAAGGCGAGGGGATTAAAGCTGCTGATTGTCGATAAGCTCGCGGCGACCTACGACACGCTCGCTCGGCAATCCGAAGATGAATTCGCCAGGGGGCTGCGGGTGGGAAAACTCTTCCGGCGCGCCGTTCCTTTCTTGCGCGACAAGGATACCGACGTCTGGCTCGGGGATTTGAAATCGGGATTCGAGAGATCCGCGCGCCGGGAAATCAAGGCCGAAGCCGCCCAGGTCTCGATGGATTTGTTCAACGAGATGCGCACGATGATGGAGGACCTGACCCAGAGCATCGCCCGCCGGCAGGAGCGGGTCCGAGCCGACGTGACTTTTCCGAAAGCGGCCGATCAAGTCGGAACGCTGCAACGGTTGCAGGCAAAGCTCGATGGCGTGCGCGTGGATGAAAACATTCTCCGCGGCAAAGTCGCCGAAACGACCGATGTCAGGAAGCTCACTGTCGCGGGCAGCCTCCTGGCGGCACTCGGTGTCATCATCGCGGCGCTCTCGCCGATTCTCTGGCTCGATATCACCGGCGGAATTTTCCTCGGCACCGGCATCTTTCTCGTGGCCGTCGGATTGTTCTGGCGCCGGACAAGCGTGATGAAGGATTTCAAGCAACGGTTGGGCGATTCCCAGCAGCAGTTCCGCGACCGGCTCGATACCGAGTTTGGGGAAATTTTCGATCGTTTGTTCTATGAAGTGCGCCAGGCGCTGACCGAATCGCTTTTCCGTCTCGATCTCCAGGCCTCCTTCAACGCGCCGTTGCTCCAGGAAACCTTCGAGATCGGCGAAGCCGCGTCCGACATGGTCATCGTCTCCCAGCGACTGCGCGTCACCCAATCTCCCGAGCAGCCCTCCGTGGCGGCGTAGGCGGAGAGCTGGCGAGAGCTGGGAAGCGATCACCGGAAAGATCGCTTGTGTTAATCCCAAAGCGGACGATACTGGCCGCCTATTGGATACACTCTGTATCGTTCGTTGCTTGGTAGATCGTCAGGTGAGGTTCTCCTCAGTGGTGATTTGAAACCCGATTCCCGGGAACAGCTCTGAAGCTGGCAGTCTCGCTCCAAAAACAAGTCACTATGAAATTATACGTTGGCAATCTCTCCTTTGAGACCACCGAAAACGATCTCCAGGATCTTTTTGAACAACACGGCCAGGTCAGCGAAGTCGCGCTGATGATGGACCGCATGACCGGCAAATCGCGCGGTTTTGCGTTCGTCACCATGAACGACAAAGCGCAGGCAGACGCCGCCCTCGCGGCGCTCAACGGCAAACAAGTTGGCGGTCGCGCCTTGACCGTTAACGAAGCGCGCCCGCGCGAAGAGCGTGGCGCTCGCCCGTCCGGCGGCGGCAACCGCAAGTTCGCCCAGGGACGCTGGTAACTAATTCGATCGCGGAGCCGGTCCGGGAAATTCCGGGCCGGCTCCCGCGATCACTTATTAATGGATACAGCTAAAGCGATCGAAGTAGAAGGCACGATCACTTCCGTCCTTCCGGGCACGATGTTCCGGGTGGAGCTGAACCGCGCGGGTGGCGCCGGCATCAATGCCCGCCTCGTCCTCGCCCATATTTCCGGAAAAATGCGCAAGCGTTTTATCCGCCTCACCATCGGCGACCGCGTGAAAATGCAGATGTCGCCTTATGACATGGACAAAGCCCGAATCGTTTACAGACTCTGATGAGCCAATTTGATCTTACTCGCGCCGTAAAACCGGCCACCGGACCCGTTATCAAGCGCATCCTCGTGCGCTGCCCTTCCACCGGCAAACTCGCGCCGACCGGAAAGACCGTGGAAGAATCCGCCTGGGACACCACCAAGCTGAATCGCCCGCGCCTGACCTGCCCGCATTGTCACCAGGTCCATAACTGGACAAAAAAAGACGTCGTCCTCGCGCGGTAGAAGCATTTTCAATAGGGACGCCTCTCGACAGGCGTCGGAGGTCTCGCCATAATTCGGTTTAGGCAAACATAGGTGTGCCATGAAAATTTTTTCTCTTCCATTTGAGCGGATCAATTGGGTCTCCAGTTCGTTCCTCATCGGAACGGCCCTGCTGACCGTGACCGCGTTGCCTGTCTATCTCTGGTTCTTTGGCTTCGACTGGTTTCACGTGGGGATGTTCTTCGTCATGTTCATCCTGACGGGATTCAGCATCACGGCTGGTTATCACCGTTTTTTCGCCCACAAAACCTATGAAGCGAAATGGCCGCTGCGCTTGATGGTGCTCATTTTCGGAGCGGCCGCCTTCGAAAATTCCGTCCTCATGTGGACGAGCGATCATCGCCGGCACCACAAACACACCGACCACGACGACGATCCTTACAACATCACCAAGGGTTTTTTCCATGCCCACATGGGTTGGATGCTGTTCAAACTGAATCCCGAGCCGCCCCTGGATAATGTCCCCGATCTCGAGGGTGACGCGCTCGTGCGCTGGCAGCATCGCTACGTTTTTCTCCTCGCCGTCCTTGTCGGTTTTGTCCTGCCGGCCCTTGCCGGATTTCTTTACGACGGCTGGGTCGGCGCGCTGGGTGGCTTCCTGATCGGCGGGATCGCCCGGGTCGTGGCGACCCAACACACAACCTTCTTCATTAACAGCGCCTGCCACAGCCTGGGCCGGCAACCGTACTCGACGCGTTGCACTGCGCGCGACTCGTTCTTTCTCGCGCTCTTCACCCTCGGCGAGGGTTACCACAACTATCACCACGAGTTCCAATACGATTACCGCAACGGCGTAAAACCGTGGCAGTGGGACCCGACCAAGTGGCTCATCTGGGTGCTGTCCAAGTTGGGAGTCACCTCTCATCTCCGCCGCGTCCCCGCGGAGAAAATCGCCGCCGCCCAGCAAGCGGTGAGTACGCGGTCATCGCGCTGACCCGCGCGGGCAAACTGCTTGCCGTCACACTAGTTTTCGCGTCGATCTTAGCCCGTTTCGCGAGCGTCGATTTCGCGGTTTCGTTTCACCGCGCGATGACTCATCATCGTTGTCGTTGTGGACTTCGAGTTCGATCCCCAGAAAAGCGAGATCAACAAAGCCAGGCATGGAATTGACTTTGTTGAGGCGCAGAAACTTTGGAAATCCAAGGTGGTCGTCCTGCCCGCTCGAGATCGATTGGAAAAGCGTTATCTGGCACTCGGCGCAATGGATTCCAGGCATTGGGCCGCAATTATCACCTATCGCGGAGCGACCATTCGGATTATTAGTGTCCGCCGGGCCACGCATTCGGAGATTGAGATCTATGAAAAAATCGCAACCTGAGCCAACGAGAGCGAAGAACCTCGAAGAAAAATTCGATCGTGGCGAGGAGGTGCTCGATTATTTCGATCTGGCAAAGGCGCGGGCGATCAAACCGCGTCCCGCATCGTCCGGAACGAAAGCGAAGTTCGCGTATCCACCGAAGAGCAACGTCCGTGGCGCTGTCGTTCGCGAGAAATCGGCAGGTTATCGAAAAGCCAAGAAAGCATCTCGCCCGTAATCATCGTAAGCCGGTTACGATGCATGAGTGGTGAGTCCCGCCGATGCTGACGTTCGTGACAACAATGTTGTCGCGCGATACGTTATTCCGTTGATCACAGTAGCCTGGCGTGTTGACCCACGAGAAATACAGCGCGGGCAAATGGAAAAAATGATATGTCCGCCACAGAACTGGCAAAAGTAACCGAGGCCTGGCCGCCGATCGCGCGCGCGGCCCGCGTTCTCCGCACGAAGGGTGAATATGAGAACCTGGTCGAGTTTCTCGATCACCTGACCGACGAAGTCGGCGAAGACGAGAATCATCCGCTCGCCTCGCTCATGGACGTGGTTGGATGAACCGCTACGATTGCGAGCTGCTGCGCGACGGCCAGAAATGGCTATTCAGCCGTGCTTCTTTCGAAGCTCGCGAAATAAATCGTGTAGCTTTTTCTCCACCGCCGCCCAGCCGTTCCGCTGCGGACTATTGTCAAGGACAGGCTTTCGGTTAGGTAAAATTGCCTGCCATTTGCCTAATGGCGTGTCTTGATAGGAGCATTGTTTTAGGATAACCGCGACGGCTAACGCTTCACTTGCGGCATGTCTTGCTAGCGCCCGTCGCATCTCTACCTTGCGGATATAATCAGTTGCCAGTGCTTCTGCACTTACTAGCATTAGAATGACGTCGGCGCGATCGAGTTCCGTCTTGATTCGACTGTCCCAGTCATCGCCTGGATCCAGGGATTGATCTGTCCAAGAGGCCTCAAGCATCCCCTGGGTGCGCAAGATCTTCAGGTGCATTTCTAATGTTTTTCGCGACCGATCATCTTTCTGGGAGTAGCAAATGAATACGCGTGGCTTCCAAGAGTCGTCCCGCGCCTCAGGTTTGGTGAATTCATTCAACTCCGCCGTTGGGTTAAACATTACTGTAGCGGCATCTTCAACCGAAAGAGCGCCTGAAACACTTTTGGCCTCACTCTTCTCAAGGGACGAAATCGCAACCCAACCACGGATCGGTCGGCCGTCGGTATCGGCTACAACCACTTCAGTTTCCTCATCAGGATTAAGTCCTTCAATTATCCCGTTAATCGCCCGCAATTCTGCCTGGCAGAGTCCCGCCAATTGCTGTCGTGGCTTCGCTGGTCCAGTAACTGTCACTTCAACAATTCTCTCATATGTGTCAGCTCGAACCAAAGCCCTAGCCCCAGAATGCGACAACACCGCCCCGCTCGCCCACTGCAAACGCGTATCATGCTCATGACGTTCTAGGAATGGGTGGGTTCGAACGATAAACTGCGGAAGAATATTCGGTGGTAACGCGCGATAAGTAAAGCGTAGCCGCGTAGCATCCTTTGCGGTGCGAAACGCTTCGACCCCCGCCGGCTGATCATCTGCCAGCGCCTGCGGAACGAGCCAGCGGTCTGGTTCTTCACCTTCTTCGGCGAGCGGATAAGCTAGTTCGAAACGAACCATCATATCGACCAGAAATCGTCGCATTGCTGCGTTTTTTTCTGCTGTCAGAACTTGACGCAATGCAATCTGCGAGAGGACGCCCGCATGTTTTTCGGCGTGCCGAACCAATGCATACACATTCTCTGTCAACCAATGGGGTTTCAGAACGCTGGCAAACCTGAGGCGCTTGTCGTCACGATAGTTAAGAGCGACGCCGAGACGGTGAAGATTTTCGGAGAGGCTATCCTGTTCACTTTCGTCGATGATACCTTCCTCTCGGCAGATTCGGCGATAGACATCGTACCCCAAATGAGACTGCGGGTTAGCCTGCAACCGATGACGAACTCCTGCCCATTTTGAAGGAAAACCTTCGGTCACCCATTTCAATTTACCTACCGTCCCCAGAATATCGTTGCTCAGCTCATCCAAACCGAGGCGTGTGGCACAGTCTGTTTCAACGAAAGCGGCAATAGAAGGATATCGCTCTCGAAGTGCGACTCGATCTAGTCGCGCGCGTGCAGATCCCGGGTCATCCCATTTATTTAGAACAACAAGCACGGGCGGACCAGTAACGGGTTCATCAATAGTGTCCTGCCGAACAGCGCGCTTGCTGTCGCCTGCACTGCTCCTCCGCTCCGACCCGAAAGCTGATATTAGGCGTAGCCAGTATTCAGCGTCATCGCGCTCGGCGTTCTCGCGCCCCGTAAGGACAAGCACATAAATCGTCCGGGTAGAGAAGAAGAACTGGTGCATCGCATGAGTAATAACTTGCCCGGCGAAGTCCCAGACATGCGCAGTGACCGGCTCCCCGCCCGAGCTACGAAGCATCCAATCTGTTATGGCGATTCCAGGTGTTTCGGGTTCGTTAGGATCAAATGCGTTATGCACAAGGCGATTTACAAGTGATGTCTTTCCAGAACCGCCGCGTCCAACAAAGATCATTTTCACCTCGTTAAGCGGTTTAGATCCCTCTAGTCGTGAAAAGTAGTAATCTAGAATCGATTTTGCCAGTGCCGGAGGAGTTGCGTCCGAGTCAGGGCTCGCCCATTGTCGACCTAGAACCTCCGGCGGCAAACCTAAGCGATCATTACCGTGAAGGTAAAGTTCCTTGAGTTCAGGCAAGTTACGAAGACTTTGCGGGAGGCTAGCCAGATTGTTACCACTCAGGTGTAGCTTTTCGAGGTTGCGGAGTTTATCGATGTTCGACGGAAGGTGTGTCAAAGCATTGTTCGCGAGATTCAACGAATCCAGTGTGCGACACTTCAACAAGCTAGCCGGAAAGGTGCGGAGACGATTATGGTTGAGCCAAAGAGCACGGAGGCCAGGGAGCGAACTGATCGCTGCTGGAAGTCTACGAAATCTGTTATAGTCAACGTCCAGCCATCCTAAACTCCGACACTTTGCAATTTCCCTAGGTAGTGTGGAAAGATCGTTTTCCGAAAGCGACAGCATATTCAATCGAGTGCATCGTCCGATCTCACGAGGGACAGATTTTAGCCCGAGCGCACTAAGGTCAAGATCATGCAGTCGCACCTTCGCTGCTCGTAGGATTTTCTGCCGTGCTTTGTTGTAAGCTTTTTTAGGATCGATTGTTTTCGCCATATTATTGTCCGGACCCCTGTAAAAATCTGATCCGTTTTTCAACGCCGACTGGCATCTCGAGATGGCTCCGGCGCCTCACAACGGAGCTCGTCTGGAGGTATATAATAAATAAAATCACGCACGACCTCCGAATGCGAGAAGAAAGTTCAAGTTTGGAAAGGTTCCTCTCTCGGTTTTGCTCGTCACTGCGAGGACCGGCTGCGTGCGGCCGGCCGCATAACTGAACCGAGGCGAATAATTCTTGCGGTCAAATCTCGCCTTGACAGTCTAGGGAAAAGATTGAACGGTTCTCTTACCAAGACTGTCTAGGTAGATCAGACAAACTTATGGCGAAAGAAAAACCGGATCTCGTTTATGGCACGCTCGACATGTTGATCCTGAGGGCGCTTCAGCATGATCCACGACACGGGCTGGCCATCGCGGATCGGATTCAGCAGATGTCGAAGGAGATTCTGCACGTCGAACAAGGGTCGCTTTATCCGGCGCTTTATCGGCTCGAGGCCCAGGGGTGGATCAAGGCGGAGTGGGGCGTTTCGGATAACAATCGCAGGGCGCGCTATTACGAGTTGACCGCGGCCGGTCGAAAACAGCTTTCGGCGGAAAGGGAACATTGGGCGCGAATCACGAAGGGGATCAATCTCGTGCTGACGGGGACCTGAGCTTATGCCGCAACTCCGTGCCTGGTTTTCTCGGTTCATCGGCCTCTTTGAAAAAAGGAAGCGCGATGAGCAAATGAGGGACGAGATGCAGACTCATCTCGAGTTGTTGACGCAGAGGAAGATTGCCGAGGGAATGGAGCCGGGAGCAGCGCGCACCGCGGCGCTCCGGGAATTCGGCGGCCTCGAACAAATCAAGGAAGCGGCCCGCGAACAACGCGTCTGGCTTTCGGCCGACCAGTTTTGGCAGGACCTGCGCTTCGGCGCGCGGATGCTTCTGCGCACTCCAGGGTTCAGCGCGCTGGCGATTCTGTGTCTGACTCTCGGCATCGGGACGAACGCGGCTGTGTTCAGTTGGATCGAAGGAATTTTGATCCGACCCTATCCTTTGGTTGCGCACCAGGACCGAATGTTCGCGTTGAACGCCACCACCCGCGGCGCACCTGGATATACCGGACTCTCCTATCCCGAGTTCCTCGATTTTGAAAAAAACTCCACCCTCTTCGAGTCTTTCATCGTCGATCGGATCATGGGCACGACCCTGAGTGTGGGCGATCGCGCCGAACGCGCGACCGGTGGAATTGTCTCAGCAAACTATTTCGATGCGCTCGGGGTGCAGCCGATTCTCGGCCGCGGGTTCCGACCGGAAGAAGGCACCGGGCGCAACGCGCATCCAGTGACGGTGATCAGCTATCGGACATGGCAGGATCGTTATGGCGGCGACCCTAACATCATTGGCCGAACTCAGATCCTTAATGGGCTTCAGCACACGATCATTGGCGTCGCGCCGGAAAAATTTCACGGCACCTTTATTGGCTATTCCTTCAGTTTTTGGGTGCCGACCTCCATGCAGGAGACGTTCGACACGACCGGTTACAAGTTGGAAGACCGGGGCGCGCGTTGGATCGAAGGCTACGCCTTTCTCAAACCCGGAGTCACGCGTCAGCAGGGAGATGCTGAGCTTCACGCCATTTCGCAACGTCTGGAGAAGGATTACCCGGAAACAAATCGCGGCCACGACCTCTCGCTTTCACCCTTGTGGAAAACGCCGTTCAACCAGGCCA
>QHNH01000019.1 GCA_003218375.1 Verrucomicrobiota bacterium
AGGACGCGGGTGCTCTCTTTCATCACATCATCAAGTCGCCACCGTTGATATCGAATGATGCGCCGGTGATGTAACCGGCCGCCTCCGAGGCAGCGAAGCAAATCAAGTCGGCGACTTCGCGCGCGGTGCCGATGCGCGGGATCGGGTAACTTGCTGCGAGGCGTTGCAGCGTTTCGTCGTTGGCGTTCTCGCGCGTCAGCTCGGTGTCAATCATCCCGGGGCAGACGGCGTTCACGGTAATCCCGAACTTGCCGAGTTCCTTCGCTGCGGCGCGGGTGAGGCCGAGCAGGCCCGCCTTTGATGCGGTGTAATGGGCGCCGCCCAGGGTGCTGACCATTCGACCGGCGGACGACGAGATATTAATAATGCGGCCGTAGCCCTGCGCTTGCATCGCCGGAAGGGCCGCCTTCGTGAGCAGGAATGGCGCGGTGAGATTGACCTCAAGGGCGGTGCGCCATTCCTCCGCAGTCAGATCAGGAAACCGCGTGGAGCGTGCGAGCGCGGCGTTGTTAACGACAACGTCGATGCGGCCAAAGCGCTCAAGTGTCATTCGCACGATCTCCTCCGCCGCACCGGGCGCGGCGATGTCACCCGGGACGGCCAGGGTGCGTTCGCCGATCGACGCGGCGAGACTTTCAGCACGCGCGCGGTGCCGCACATTCACTGCCACCGCGGCGCCGCGTTCGTGGAAGCGCTCCGCCGCGGCACGCCCGAGCCCGCGCCAGGCGCCGGTGACGATGACAACGCGCCCGGCAAAGTCCTGCGCTGCCCGCTGCCCGCTCATCTCAATATCGGAGCTTCCCATTGCGGTTCCCATTTACTCCAACGCAACTGACTTTTCACGGCCGATGGAGATGGACCTAACGAGAACAAGATGAGCGACGGCCACCGAAAGCGAGCGTTGCCCGCAGTGAAAGTGATTTAGTCATCTGAAATGTGGATACGCGACCGGTGGCCGTTCGCTCCATCGCATGGTTAGGCCTGATCATGGCAAAGATCCAAGCAAAGGTGAAGGATCTAGCGTGATTCTGTAGCTCCAAGCGCGATCACCGGAAAAAGCAGTGTAGATACGCTTGGATTCGTCGCCAGTGGGAGCACGACGAAAACGAAACACCCAATGAAGTGACACGTCGTGCGCCTGCGCAGGATCATCCCCGGCGTCCAACACCAAGCGCACTTTCGAACGCTCCCATGGCCGGTCATTGGCGGTCGCCATGTGTTTGTCAGCAGCAGCACACGCAACGCGATAGTGATGAGCGACGACCACCGCGGCAACGAAAACCGCAGCAAGAGCCGCAACAACCAGACCAAGCAACAGTTTACGCATCGCAAGACCTAACGAGAATTAGACGAAAGTTCGCTTTTAAAGACGAACATTTTTCGTCGGGCGGAACATAGACTTCCAGTCTGTATGCCCAGCGGACTTGCAGTCCGCTGTGGTTCCCTGACAGCCGACAGGATGTCGGCTGGGCACACAGGCCGGAGGCCTATGTTCCGTTTGGGAAGCTCAGTGTCACCGTGGTTCCGCGGCCCGGCTCGCTTTCGATCTGCGCGGAGCCGCCGTGCAAATCCATTATCGATTTCACCAGGGCGAGGCCGAGACCGACGCCGTCGGAGCTGCGCGCGGAATCGGCCTGGTAAAAACGGTCGAAGACGCGAGGCAAATGCGCGGCGGCAATTCCCGCGCCGGTGTCCTTCACCGAGACTTCAGAATGCGAGCCTCGATTTGCGATTGAGATCTCGATCGATCCTCCGGCGGGGGTGTGATGGATCGCGTTCTCGACCAGGTTGTTTAGCGCGCGGCTGAAGAGCATTTCGTCGGCGAAAAACTTCGCTTCGCCTTCGCAACGGATCGTGAGCTTTTGTTCTTCGGCGATCAGCTCGTGGAACGCGGCGATTTTTTCGATAGCGACCCTTCCCTCGAAAGTGGTCCGTTGAAGATGGCCTTCGGCGGCCTCGGTCCGCGCGAGGAAGAGAAGATTATCGACGATGTGTCCGAGGTGCTGGCACTCCGCGATGGTGGATTCGATCACCTCCCGGTATTCCTCCGCCGAACGGGAACGGGTCAGGGCCACTTCGGCTTCGCCGCGGATATTTCCGATCGGGGTGCGAAGCTCGTGGGCGATATCGGCCGAAAATTGCGAGAGCCGGACGAACGAATCTTCCAGGCGATGAAGCATATCGTCGAAAGCCACCGCGAGCGGCTGCAACTCGCGCGGCCAACCGACGGCGCTCACCTGTTGATGAAGCTGCTTCGGCCCGACGCGCTTCAAGGCGCGGGTCATTTCGGCGAGCGGGCGCAGGCCGCGTTTCGTGACGGTGAAGGCGATGATGGCCGAGGCGGCGATGCCGAGCGCGAGGACGGCGGCGAGCAACGCGGCGAACTGTTTCATGAATTGGTCGTCGGCGGTGCGGTCCTGCGCGACCTGGATCGAGTAAGTCTCGCCTGCCACTTTGTGCTTATTCGTGACCAACGAAAACAACCGATTATCGGTGCGGAAATCTATCGGATTTTCGGCAACGATCTTTGTTGCAGGAAAAACTGTTGCCGGAAGGAGCATAGTCATGCCGGGCGTTTCAGCCAAAGTGCGATCGCCCGAATCGAGGACGCGGACCCAGTAGGCGGTGCGTTCGCCAGCCCTGACGTTCTTCAATTCCTCGGTAACGACGTTAACGCCGCCGGGCATGCTCAAGTCCGCCCGGACCGCGGCCACTTTATCGGCCAGGACTTCGTTGTCTTCCTCGAAGGCGTGGCCGACGACGATCCAGTAAAGCGCGCCGAGCCCGCAACAGAGGAGGAGGGCCGCGGCCAGGGTGAAAAGGATCACCAGCTGCGACGCGATGGAACGCGGTTCAGCCGGCCTTGAGGACATAACCCGCGCCGCGCACGGTATGGATCAGCTTCGGCTGGAAGGGATCGTCGACTTTGGCGCGCAACCGCCGCACCATCACGTCCACGACGTTGGTGTTGGTGGCGAAGTTGATGTCCCAAACGTGCCGCGCGATCTCCGCGCGCGACACGATCTGGCCGGCGGAACGAACGAGATGCGCGAGCAGGAGAAATTCCTTCGCGGTCAGGTTGAGCGCGGTGCCGGCGCGGGTGGCCTTGTGCCGGCGGGTGTCGATCTCGAGGTCGCGGATGCGGAGCAGTTCCGGGTGGTGGTTCGGCGCCCGCCGCAGAAGCGAGCGGACGCGGGCCATGAGTTCCGAGAAGGCGAACGGCTTAACCAGGTAATCGTCCGCGCCCAGCTCCAGGCCTTTCACGCGATCGCGCACGCTGTCGCGCGCGGTGAGAAACAGGATCGGAGTGCGCATTCCGCTTTTCCGTAATTCCGCCACCACCGTCCAGCCGTCTTTGTTCGGCAGCATCACGTCCACGATGAGAAGGTCGAATTTTTTGGTGCGGGCCAGCTCGAGCCCGCTCTCGCCATCGGGCGCGATTTCCACGGTCAGGTCATCTTCCCGAAGGCCTTTCGCGAGAAAAGCCGCCGTCTTTTTCTTGTCCTCGATGAGCAACACGCGCATGCGGTCGCCAGTATACGGCCTGCGCAATTTTCACTCAATGATTTGCGAATCCCTTCCTGTAGCCGCTTCGCTGTGCGAAGCGTGAGAGCGATTCGCGCTCCGTCCCACGTCGCCCACAGGGCGACGGCTACAGAAGAGCGCCATTCAAAACGTTTGCCAGCCGCGCAATCCAGAGCCTGGGAATACTGCTGATTGCTTCTGGGCCGAAACGGGCGATAGTCGTCGCGGTCATCTTCCGCTCCTTCGTTTAACCTCGAAGCCGTTCGGCTGCTGATAAGGGAGACTGACTCAACCTCCCGAGGCCAACCAATCTTATGCAATCCACTCTTCTCAGCCGCGCCTCGACCGTCCTGCCCAATCAGCACCTTCTCGTGAATCTCGTTCGCCTTCGGGTCCGGCAATTGATGCGAGGACATCGGCCGTTGATCACGGCGCCGCCGGGAATGGGCCTTGCCGACGTGGCCCTAAGTGAAGTGATCGCGGGGAAATTGAGTTACGAGGTGGCGCCTGGCATCAGGCCTGACAACTCTTTCATGCCCATCGTTACGTTTTCGGACGCGCGTGTCGAAAAGAAGGCGGCTTAATATCATGGCTAACCACTCAGGTTTCACGCGCCGGACTCCGGACATCATGACGGAAGAGCTTTGCGCGATTCTGTCGCAAAAGGTTTCGTTCGAATTCAAACCGCTCTACGACCTGGTCTACGCGAATCTCCATGCGCGAAACGCGGCGAGCGGCGGCGACGAGATGCTTCGCCTTCGCGCTTACGATAAACTCCAGAATCTCGTGCACGATGGAATGGTGACGAAGACTGCGAAGAAATATCGCGGCAATCCCGCCGCGCTTTTGGTGGTCAGCACGCGCCTGGAAGAATGGCGCATCGCGGCGAAGCAGCGCACCGCGGCCTTGCGCGCGGGTTAAGCGGCGCCGTTTCCGGAACATAGACCTCTGGTCTGTGCGCCCAGCGGAGTTGCACTCCGCTGCAACGGCGACAGACAACGGACAACATGTCCGTTGGGCGCACAGGCCAGAGGCCTATGTTCCGCGTGACGTTGCTGGAATTTAATCTATCGTCCGCTCGCTCCAATGCCGCGGAACAACGAGCTGCACAAAATTCTGCTGATTGGCTCGGGCCCGATCGTGATCGGGCAGGGCTGCGAGTTCGATTATTCCGGCGTGCAAGCCTGTAAAGCGCTGCGCGAAGAAGGCTACCAGGTCGTGCTCGTGAACTCGAACCCGGCCACGATCATGACCGATCCGGAGTTCGCGGACCGGACTTATATCGAGCCGATCACGCCGGAAGTGGTCGAAGCGATCCTCGAGCGGGAAAAACCGGATGCGATCCTGCCGACGATGGGCGGACAAACGGCGCTCAACGTTGCGATGGAACTGAACCGTAATGGCGCGCTGGCCCGGCATAACGTCAAGCTCATCGGCGCGAACGCGCAGGCCATCGCGAAAGGCGAGGACCGCCAGCTTTTCAAGGAAGCGATGCTCCGGATCGGGCTCGACGTTCCGCGCTCCGGCATCGCCCATTCCATCGCGGACGCCGGGCGCGTCGCCGACACGATCGACAAATTTCCGCTGATCATCCGGCCGGCGTTCACGCTCGGCGGCGCCGGCGGCGGGATCGCCTACAATCGCGATGAGCTCGAGGAAATCGTCGAGCGCGGGCTGGCGCTCTCGCCGGTTACCGAAGTGTTGATCGAGGAATCGCTCGTGGGCTGGAAGGAATTCGAGATGGAGGTGATGCGCGATTGTGCGGACAACTGCGTCGTCATCTGCTCGATCGAAAATTTCGATGCGATGGGCGTGCACACCGGCGACTCGATCACGGTCGCGCCCGCGCAAACGCTGACCGACAAGGAATTCCAGATGATGCGCGACGCGTCGTTCGACGTCATCCGCGAGATCGGGGTCGAGACCGGCGGGTCGAATATCCAGTTCGCGGTGAATCCCGCCAATGGCCGGATGGTCGTGATCGAAATGAATCCGCGCGTCTCGCGGTCGAGCGCGCTCGCTTCGAAGGCGACCGGATTTCCCATCGCGAAGATCGCCGCCAAGCTGGCGGTCGGCTACACGCTCGACGAAATTCGCAACGACATCACCCGCGAAACGCCGGCAAGCTTCGAGCCGACGATCGATTATTGCGTGGTGAAAGTGCCGCGGTTCACGTTCGAAAAATTCCCCCAGGCGGATCCAACGCTGACGACGCAAATGAAGAGCGTCGGCGAAGCGATGGCAATCGGCCGCACCTTCAAGGAAGCGCTGCAGAAAGCGTTGCGCTCGCTCGAGATCAAGCGCTTCGGTTTATGCGGCGACGGCAACGACAAACGCGTCGATGCCGAAACCCTGCGGCTGAAGCTGGCGATCCCGAATGCCGAGCGCGTTTTTCACCTCGCCCAGGCGTTCCAGGATGGGATGTCGATCGACGAAGTTTTCGACCTGACGAAGATCGACCGCTGGTTCCTGCACAATGTGAGACAGATCGTAGATGAGGCGCAGACGCTGCGGAACATAGACCTGCGGTCTGTGCGCCCAGCGGAGTTGGACTCCGCTGCAGGCGAAAACGAAGCAACGGACAGAATGTCCACTGGGCGCACAGGCCATAGGCCTGTGTTCCGTGCTTTCGACGAACACGCCAATCTCCACCGAACGCGCCGTAATCTTCCTCACTGGGCACAGGAAGGGGCGACTTACTTCGTAACGTTCCGGCTGGCGGATGCGGTACCTGCCGAGTTGGCCGCACAATGGCGCGAGGAACTACAAACCTGGAGACAATTCCATGCCGAACCGTGGGATGCGCAAACGACCCAAGAATACCGCCGGCGATTCTTGCAGCCGCGCGAAGACTGGCTCGACCAAGGCCATGGCAGGTGCCTGCTGCGGAAGACTCCGGCTTCGGAAATTGTCGCGAACGCGCTCCGGCATTTCCATATGACGCGTTATTTTCTCGACGCATTCGTGGTCATGCCAAACCACGTTCACGCGCTGGTGCAGCCGCTTCCGGGTTATGCGCTCAAAGATATCGTGCGCTCGTGGAAGAGTTACAGCGCGCGGCTAATCAATAAGACTCTGGTGCGAACTGGCAGTGTTTGGATGCAAGAAAGTTTTGACCGTATTGTGCGCGATTGGGATTCGCTGGTTCGGTGCCGCCAATATATCGCCCGAAATCCGGAGAAGGCAGGATTGCCACCCGGCGAATATGCGCTGTCGACTGAGGAAACGCTTCGAAACATAGACTTGCAGTCTGTGCGCTCGGCGGAGTTGCACTCCGCTGAAATCGACGATCAGACAATGGACAAAATGGCCGTTGGGCGCACAGACCGAAGGTCTATGTTCCGCCGGCTCAAGAAACTCGGCTTTTCCGATCGGCAACTGGCGATAGCGCACGGCGATTTCGAATCGCAGATTCGCGCGGAACGAAAAGCGGCGGGCGTGATTCCCACCTACCGGCTGGTCGATACCTGCGCCGCGGAGTTCGAGGCGTTCACGCCATATTATTATTCGACCTACGGGACCGAGAACGAGATGCGGCGGACGGATCGGCCGAAGATCATGATCCTTGGCGGCGGGCCGAACCGGATCGGGCAGGGAATCGAGTTCGATTACTGCTGCGTCCACGCGGCTTTCGCGCTCCGCGAGATCGGGTTCGAAACCATCATGGTGAATTCGAACCCGGAAACGGTTTCGACCGATTACGACACGAGCGATAAACTTTATTTCGAGCCGCTCACGCTCGAAGACGTGCTCAATATTTACGAACAGGAACTTCCCGAGGGCGTCATCGTCCAGTTCGGAGGGCAGACGCCGCTGAATCTCGCCGAGGGGTTGAAGGCGGCCGGGGTTCCGATCATTGGGACGCAGCCGGAGAGCATCGAGATGGCCGAGGACCGGAAGCTGTTCGCGGCGATGCTGGACAAGCTGGGTCTGCGCCAGACACCGAGCGGCTCCGCGGTCAGCGCCGACGAAGCGATCGCGATCGCGGACCGGATCGGTTACCCAGTGCTCGTCAGGCCGTCGTTCGTTCTTGGCGGCCGGGCGATGGAGCTGGTTTATAACGGCGACGATCTGCGCCGTTACATGCAGAGCGCGATCGAAGTCAGCCCTGACCGGCCGGTACTCGTCGATCGTTTTCTCGAGGATGCGATCGAAGTCGATGTCGATTGCATCGCCGACGGCGAGATGAGCGTCATCGGCGCGATCATGGAGCACATCGAGGAGGCTGGCATTCACAGCGGCGACAGCGCCTGCGTCATCCCGACATTTTCGCTTGCCGATACCGTGCTCGAACAAATCCGGACCGCGACGAAAGCGATGGCGCGTGAACTCCAGGTCCGGGGGCTCATGAATGTGCAATTCGCCGTGAAAGGCGACGACGTTTATGTGCTTGAAGTGAATCCGCGCGCCTCGCGCACGGTCCCGTTCGTCAGCAAAGCGATCGGCGTTCCGCTCGCGAAGCTGGCCGCGAAAGTGATGACCGGAAAAACCCTGGCCGACCTTGGGTTCACCAGCGAAATCCTGCCGAAACACTTTTCCGTGAAGGAAGCGGTTTTCCCCTTTCTGCGGTATCAGGGGACCGACATCGCGCTCGGCCCGGAAATGAAATCAACCGGCGAAGTGATGGGGATCGATGCCGATCTCGGCCTCGCCTATGCGAAATCGCAGATGGCGGCGCCGCCGCCGCTGCCGAAATCGGGGAACATTTTCATCAGCGTGAAAGACAGCGACAAGCGCGGCGTGATTCCACTGGGGCGAGAATTTGTGGACCTTGGTTTTCAAATCATTGCCACGAGCGGGACATGGGCGGCGCTGCGCGCGGCGGGCGTTCCCGTTACCAAGGTCCACAAGATTCGCGAGGGGCGCCCGAACGTGCTCGACCTGGTGACCAACCGGGACATCGATTTCATCGTCAATTCGCCGAGTGGCAAAATCCCGCGTGAAGATGAAGTGAAGATCCGGAACGCATCGCTCGCGCAAAAGATCCCGATCATGACGACCATTCGCGCCGCGCAGGCGAGCGCGAATGGGATTCGTTCGCTGCAGCGAAGCAGTTTGCACGTGAAGACGCTGCAGGAATATCATGGGAAATGACCAGCCTTCGCGCAAGGCTACGGCTTGGCAGGCGAATGAAGTGCGCAGTTGAAGGCGTGGCTTTGAACAGTAGCGTCAACGCATGAAACTGATATTGCTCTGCTGCGTGTTCAGCCTGGCGTTCGTCGCCGCGCCGGCCCGGAGCGACGAGAAAAAGGAACAAAAGAAAGAGACCGCCATCATGACTGAACCAAAAGAAGTTGCCGTGATCAAGACCAGCGAAGGAGAAATGGTGGCCGAGTTCTGGCCGGACGTGGCCCCGAAGACGGTCGAGAATTTCAAGAAGCTGGCGAAGTCGGGATTCTATGACGGGACCGCTTTCCATCGCGTCATCAAGGGTTTCATGATCCAGGGCGGCGATCCGCTCACGAAAGACGAGAGCAAAAAGGCGCGCTGGGGCACGGGCGATCCCGGTTACAAGATCGACGCGGAGTTTAACAAGAAGTCACATGAACGCGGCGTGCTCTCGATGGCTCGCTCACAGGATCCGAATTCGGCTGGCAGCCAGTTTTTCATCTGTCACGGCGCGCCGAAGTTTCTCGATGGGCAATACACGGCCTTCGGGAAACTGATCAAAGGCGATGACGTGCTGGAAAAGATCGCAACGACGAAAACGCTGCCGGGCGACCGGCCGGAAAAGCGGATGAACGTCGAGAGCATCAAGATTGTGCCCGCGGACTCTGTGAAGTAGGTGGATCGCGCGCTCCGTCGCGCGATGCTAGCCTAAGTCGAAGACCACTTATTGTGATCGCTTCGCGATGGCGGAATTAACATCGCGCGCGGAGCGCACGATCCACCGATGAGCGCGAAAACAAAAATAGCCCTTGTCCAGATGCAGTGCGGGACCGATCCGGCCGCAAATATGGCGAAGGCGATCGCGCGCATTCGCGACGCGGCGAAACAAGGCGCCCAGATCGTCTGCCTGCCGGAGCTGTTTCGCTCCCAATATTTTTGCCAGGTCGAAGACCACGCGAACTTTGCTCTGGCGGAGGAAATTCCCGGCCCTTCGACGGCGGAACTTGAAACCGTCTCGCGGGAATGCGGCGTGGTGATCGTCGCGTCGCTCTTCGAGAAACGGGGAGCCGGCGTTTACCACAACACCGCCGCGATCATCGACGCCGACGGCCAGTACCTCGGGAAATATCGCAAGATGCATATCCCCGACGACCCTTCTTATTATGAGAAGTTTTATTTCGCGCCGGGCGATCTCGGTTTCCAAGCCTGGCCGACGCAGCACGGGAAGATCGGCGTCTGCGTTTGCTGGGACCAATGGTATCCGGAATCGGCGCGGCTGACCGCGCTCCGCGGCGCGCAAATTTTGTTTTACCCGACGGCGATCGGCTGGCATCCGCGCGAGAAGGAAAAATATGGCACGGCGCAGTATTCCGCCTGGGAGACGATGCAGCGCAGCCACGCGATCGCGAACGGGTGCTACGTCGCGGCGATCAATCGCGTCGGCCACGAAGCGCCGGCGGGCGGCGATGGGATCGAATTCTGGGGACAAAGTTTTATCGTCGCGCCGAACGGCGAAATTATCGCCAAAGGCAGTCTCGATCGCGCAGAAATCGTCACAGCTGAGATCGAGTGGGACCGCGTGGACGAACACCGGACGCATTGGCCGTTCCTCCGCGATCGCCGCATCGACGCCTACTCCGGAATCGAACAGCGGTTAATTGATTAAAGTATCGCGTGCGGCCGGAACATAGACTTTCAGTCTGTGCGCCCAGCGGGGTAGCCCGCTGAATGGTTACAGCGGACAGAATGCCCGCTGGGCGCACAGGCCAGAGGCCTATGTTCCGGCTTCCCCATTAATTATTTTCATTTCGCTGTCCCGGCGGTACGTTGCGGCCATGAAAACACTTATCATTTCGCTGGGCATGCTCTGCGCTCTCATGGTGGTCGCGCACGGGCAGGAGGTGACAAAGGCGACTTGCAAGCTGGAGTCGAAGTCAGGCAGTCAGGTCACGGGCACGGTGACGTTCACCAAAGTGGGCGACAACGTCCAGGTGGTGGGCGACATCACTGGATTGAAGCCAGGCAAGCACGGGTTTCACATTCATGAAAAGGGCGATTGCTCCGCGCCCGATGCCGCCTCCGCGGGTGCGCACTTTAACCCGGGACAACATAAGCATGGCGGCCCGATGACGGCCGAACGTCACGAAGGCGATCTCGGAAACCTCGAGGCCGATGCTTCCGGCAAAGCGCATATCGATTGGAAGGGAAAGATGAGCTTGAGCGGCGCTGATTCGATCATTGGCAAATCGGTTGTCGTGCATGAGAAGGAAGACGACCTGAAGACGGACCCGTCCGGCAACTCCGGTGCGCGGCAGGCGTGCGGCGCGATCGAGGCGGCAAAGTAGTTCGAGGAACCGTCATGAAGAATCCCCGTCAGGACCGGCGGTCATAGACCGCCGCTACAGGGAATGCAGCTGCTGAGCCTTAGCGAAATCCGTCGACACGCCCAGAATGGCGCGGCCGTGGAAGCGCGCGTCCACGTTCAGATCGAAGGCGTGGCCTCGAAGGTCACCCGCGAGCAAAAGCCATACTGCGAGCTGAGCCTCGCGGATGCCTGCGACCGCATGACGTTGCGGGTCTGGAGCGATCATCCCGAGTTCAAAGCGTGCGGCACGCTGAAGGCGTCCGATTTCATCGAGCTGCTGGGCGAGTTTGTGCAGCACCAGCAATTCGGACTCGACGCTCGGAATTGGAAGGTGCGCCATCTCAACGGCCAGGAACGCTCGGAACTACTGCAGGGACCGCCGGACCTCCGCGCTAAACAGGCCGCGGATTGGGAATACATCGGCGAACGAACGCGCGCGCTCGGCGATCCGCGGCTGCGTGCGCTCGGCGAAGCGTTCCTCAGCGAGCATGGCGAACGCTTTCGGCGCACAGCGGGCGCGCGCTCGTATCATCACGCCCGCCGCGGCGGCCTCGTCGAGCACGTCGCCCAGATGATGCGGATGGCGATCGCGCTCGCGCCGCTTTATCCGCAGCTCAATCTCGATTTGCTCATTGCGGGCGTTTTATTTCACGATGCCGGCAAGCTCTGGGAGAATCATTTGCCGGAGACCGGATTCACGATGGGCTACGACGAGCGCGGCGAATTGATGGGGCACATCTCGATCGGGTTGGAACTGGTTAATTCGATCTGGCGCAAATTGCAGACGGAGGAAAACACAAGCGCGTGGAGCTCGCTCACGCCATCTTCGGAAGATGTGCGAATGCATTTGCTGCATTTGATCGGCGCGCATCATGGCGAACCCCAATTCGGTTCGCCCGTTAGCCCGAAGACGCCGGAAGCGATGGCGCTCAATTACATCGATAATCTCGATGCCCGAATGGAAATGTTCGCGGCCGGTTATCTCGTCGCCAAGCCGATCGCCGATCGCATCTTCGACCGCGTCCGGCCGTTACCAGGAAATCTGGTGAAGCCGCTGGAGAAATTCCAGGCGCCCGGAGCAAATGGTCCGCCGCCGCTTCCGAAAACGAGTGGCGAGACCGGCCGGCTTCTGTAGCCGCTTCGCTGTGCGAAGCGTGAGAGCGACTCTGCCATCCATCTAGCGGCACCGCGCAATCCCACGCTTCGCACAGCGAAGCGGCTACAGAAGACGTCGCTTCGCCTCGCTGAGATATTCCTCATCGATCTCGAAGCCGATGAAATTTTTCACGTCGCACCGTTTCGCAGCAACGGCGGAGTTTCCGATTCCGAGGAATGGATCGAGCATGGTTTCAATCCGCGTGATCCCGTGCAGCCTGATGCACCACTCCGCCAATTGCACCGGGAACGTGGCCGGGTGCGGCCGTTCCTTCGCGCGTCGCTGAATCGTTTCATACGGAACGAACCACGTATTCCCGCGGCAGCGCCGGTCCTTTCCGCGAGTGTGGCCCCAGCGCGCGATGTTACTCTTATCCGCGTAGGGAACGCCTAAGGCGAGGCGGTCGATCGGCGTCTTGCCTTCCGGCGTGAGATGGAAAATGTATTCGTGGCAATCGTTGAGATAGCGCGGCGAGCTGATCGGCTTGAAGTGACCACGAGAAGTCGTTAGGCCGGCGTCGTCTTCGATCGAGATCGCCTTGATCCAATGGATCGTGTTCTGGAGAACGAACAAATCGCGCAAACGAAGAACGAGTTCGTGGGGCAACAGCGGATTCGACGGGGCCGCACCGAGATTGAGGAAGAGCGAGCCGTCGCGTTTGAGCAGCCGTCGCAGTTCCACCGCCCAGGCGTGGCACCAATCAAGATAATCTCCGCGCGCCTGCCGGTCCGAATAGCGGCTGTAAGCGATTCCGAGATTGTAGGGAGGCGAAGTAACCACGAGATCGATCGTGGCGCTGTTCATCTTCGCCATGGTTTCGAGGCAATCGCCCTGGCGCAGATCGAATGAGGTCACGATGCAGTTTGGCCACATACAGTTTGTCGTACAAGCCAAAAGCTCCAAGCTCCAAGCACCAGAGAAGCTCCAAACAACCAAGCTCCAAAAGGGAGCGCAGCTGGTTTGATGTTTGATGCTTGGAGCTTCTCTGGAGCTTGGAGCTTGGAGCTTGGAGCTTTCAGGAACGCGCTGCGCCAGCCTTGGGATGACGGCGCGTTTATCGTGCTCGATGTTGTGTTACCTTTACGACGATGTCCGACAAGCCGTCCAAGTTGAAGATCGTCGACCGCGAGTTCACCTCGCGGCTGCTGGTGGGAACGGGGAAGTTCGGCTCGAACGAATTGATGCGCGACGCCCTGATCGCGAGCGGTACAGAAATCGTGACCGTGGCCCTGCGACGCGCCGATCTTTCCGGCAAACATGATGCGTTCGCGAACATTCTCGACTTCATCGATCCGAAACGCTTTCTGCTTTTGCCGAACACGAGCGGGGCGCGAAACGCCGAAGAAGCGGTGCGCCTCGCGCGCCTTGCCGTGGCCGCAGGCCTGCCGAATTGGATCAAGCTCGAGATTCATCCGGATGCGCGTTATCTTTTGCCCGATCCCGTCGAGACTTTGGCCGCCGCGGAAATCCTGGTGAAGGAAGGCTTCGTTGTCCTGCCCTACATCAATGCTGATCCGGTCCTGGCGAAACGTTTGCAGGATGTCGGCACCGCGACGGTGATGCCGCTCGGTTCGCCGATCGGCAGCAATCGCGGGATCGAAACGCGCGCGCAGATCGAGATCATCATCGAACAAGCGACCGTTCCCGTGGTGGTGGATGCCGGTTTGGGCGCGCCCAGCCAGGCGGCCGAAGCGATGGAGCTGGGAGCTGATGCGGTGCTGGTGAACACCGCCATCGCCATCGCCTCCGATCCGAGCCGGATGGCGCACGCCTTTCGCAAAGCCGTCGAAGCCGGCCGCGAAGCGCGCGAGATTGGTTTGGCGGAAACAAGAGCAAGCGCTTCCGCCACCAGCCCGCTCACCGGATTTTTTTCAGGCGGCGAGCAATAATCTTCTGTAGCCGCTGCCCTGGGGGCAGCGTGAGTTTGGGCTCGGCAGCAGTTGACGTCGATACTCACGCTTCGCACAGCGAAGCGGCTACAGAAATCATAGCGGCCGATAAATAACGCCGGCGTCGTTATAGAATTCGATCTGCCGTCCGCCGACGCGGCGAACGAAACGCCAGCCATGTTGACGGACGATGTCGCGCAGTTCTTCGTCGGAAAGCGCGCGGACGACGCGCAGCTCCGACGGATGGGTCACGGAATACTCCGGTTTCACGGCCAGCATCCGCGCTATTTTCGCGATCACCGCCGGTAATTGCTCGTCCATCCGGCTACTTTCGCACAGGGAACACGAAGGTCACAGAGTTTGGCGGCGTCGCGGGGCTGAGGTAGGTTCCGGGCCGATGTTTTCCGAGACCGTCATCCTGCGCGGACACATTATTGATTCCCTGATTCTGCCGAAGGTGCTCGATCAAATTCTGACCCAGGGCGGCGATTTCAAGATCGGCGAAATCAAGATCGGCCAGAATCGGGTCGATCAAAGTTACGCGCGCATCGAGGTCTCCGCGCCGAGCCACGAGGTTCTCGATGAAATTGTGCGGCGCTTGCGCCAGCACGGGGCCGAAGTCCTGGAGAAGGCCGACGTCCAACTGGCGCCGGCGCCCGCGGACGGCGTTTTTCCGAAGGACTTTTACGTCACGACAAATCAACAGACGTTCCTCACCCTCGACGGCACCGAGATCGAGGTGCGCCCGGCCTTGATGGATTGCGCGATCGTCGTCGATCACGACGCGCGCCGCGCCACGGCGAAGAAGTTTCACGAAGTGTGGCGCGGCATGGAAATCGTCGTCGGGCACCAGGGCATCAAGGTGATGCCCGTACAGCGTTCCACCGCGCGCACGGACGTTTTCGAGTTCATGTCCACCAGCATTGCGCTCGAAAAACCCAAGAGTGGGGTGATCCGCGAGATGGCGACGGAATTGAAGCGCGCGCGTGACGGAGGCGGGAAAATCCTGGTCGTGGCCGGTCCCGCGATCGTGCACACGGGCGCGGTCCCGCATTTGGAAAAACTGATCGAGTGGGGTTACGTGAATCTTCTTTTTGGCGGGAACGCTCTGGCGTTGCACGACATCGAGAACGCGATCTTCGGCACGTCGCTTGGCGTTCACTTAGCGCGCGGTTCCCTCGCCGAGCGCGGTCACGAGAATCAGATGCGCGCGATCAACATGATCCGGGAAGCCGGCAGCATTTCGCGCGCGGTCGAAAGCGGAACGCTCAAGACTGGAATCATGGCCGGCTGCGTGCGACACGGCGTTGAGTTTGTCCTGGCCGGCTCGATCCGGGACGATGGCCCGTTGCCGGAAGTCATTACCGACACGATCGAGGCGCAGGACGCGATGCGGGAAAAAATCACCGGCGTCACGACCGCGTTGATGATGGGAACGATGCTGCATTCGATGGCGGTGGCGAATTTGCTTCCGGCGACAGCCAAAACTTTATGCGTGGATGTGAATCCGGCCGCGGTCAGCAAGCTGACGGAGCGCGGATCGTTCCAATCGCTCGGCCTCGTCTCGGACCTGGAACCATTCCTGCGCGAGTTAACAATGGCGCTGGCGCGTTGAATATGGCGGAACATAGACTTCCAGTCTGTGCGCCCAGCGGGGTTTCACCCCGCTGTAAAGGCGCCCGCAGCAGACAGAATGTCCGCTGGGCGCACAGGCTGGAAGCCTATGTTCCCGTGCTGAGGATGACCGTCGCGCGGTAATTTTTATTCGTATGCGCCAGCTTTTGCTTTGTCCGCCGGATCATTACGGGATCGAATACGAGATCAATCCCTGGATGAGCCGCGCTCGCGGCGCCGAAATTCCGGTCGCGCAGGCCCAATGGAAAGGGCTCTTTAACAAACTTTCCAGCCTCGATTGCAAGATCGAGTTGATCCCGCCCCGGCCGAAATTGCCCGACATGGTATTCACGGCCAACGCCGGCCTGACGATTGGCCGCCGTTTTATCCCCAGTAATTTCCGGCACGAAGAACGCGCCGGCGAAGCGCCGCATTTCGCCCGCTGGATGGAAGAGCGCGGCTACGAAGTCGTCTGGCTCCCGAAGAATTTATATTTCGAGGGCGAAGGCGACGCGCTCTTCGGCGGCGACGTTCTTTTCTGTGGCTACAAATTTCGGTCCGACATTAATTCGCACCGCGCCGTCGCGGACATCCTCGGCTGTCTCGTGATCTCGGTGGAGCTGGTCGATCCGCGTTTTTATCACATCGATACCTGCTTCTGTCCGTTGCCGGACGGCGGCGCGTTTTGGTTTCCCGACGCATTCGACGAATACGGCCAGCGCGCGATCCGCGATCATCTCCGCGATTTGATCGACGTCGTCGAGGAAGAAGCTGTCCATTTTTCCTGCAACGCCGTCGTCCTCGGCCGCGAAATCGTTTTGCCTAAAGGCGCGCCGAAGCTTGTCACGACTTTGAAAGATCGCGGCTATACCTGCCATCCGTTGCCCATGAGCGAATTCCTCAAGGCCGGTGGCGCCTGCAAATGCCTGACCATGTTCATGCCGCAGCGGGAGAAGCTGTAGCCGCGCCGCTGCGTCGGGGCGTCAACGCGGCGACGCAGCGCCGCGGCTACAGCGCGCGTTTGTGTCCGAGCGCCGCTTCGATTTTCCCCAGCGGCAAACAATTCACCACGTCCTGTTTCGTGAGCCAGCCTTTCCGCGCGACGCCGATACCGAACCATAAGTCCTGCAGGCGCTCGATGCCGTGGGCGTCGGGGTTGATCACACATTTCACTCCTTTTTCTTTCGCGAGCGGCCACCAGCGCCAGTCGAGATCGAGGCGTTTCGGCGCGGCGTTGATCTCGATCCAGGTGCCGGTCTCGCCCGCGGCGTCGATGAGGGCCGGAATATCCACCGCATACGGATCGCGTTTTAAGAGTAACCGGCCAGTCGGGTGAGCGAGCATCGTGACGTGCGGATTTTGCATCGCGCGAATAATCCGGCGGGTCATGTCCGCTTCCGAGAGCGTGAACGCGGAGTGGACGGAGGCGACGACGTAATCGAGCTCCGCCAGGACGTCGTCGGGAAAATCAAGCGAACCGTCGCGGAGGATGTCGCACTCGACGCCGGCGAAGAGACGGAAGTTGTCGAACTCTTCGTTGAGCTTGTGGATCATCGCGACCTGGACGCGCAACCGCGCCACATCCAGCCCGCGCGCCTGGATCGAGCTGCGGCTATGATCGGCGATCCCGAGATATTGGAGACCAAGCTCCTGCGCTGCCGCGGCCATTTCCTCGAGAGAACTGCGGCCGTCACTCGCGGTGGTGTGGCAGTGGAACGTGCCGCGAAGATTTTCCGCTTCGATCAGGCGTGGGAGTTTTCCCGCCGCGGCCGCCTCGAATTCGCCGCAGTTCTCGCGCAGTTCCGGCGGAATGTAATCGAGATCGAGCGCGCGATACAGGTCCGCCTCTTCGCGGACGACCGGGATTTTGCGACCTTGTTTTGTTTGTTTCGCGGCGGGATCCGGCGGTGCTTCGCCGAGCCGATACTCGTTCAAAGTCCAACCGCGCTTCAGGGCCCGGCTCCGGACCTCGATATTGTGCTCTTTGCTGCCGGTAAAATAATTGAGGGCGAACGGATATTCCGTCGTGGTCACCACCCGCAGGTCGCATTGAATGCCGGAGCGCAATCGCACGCTCGATTTCGTCGGCCCCTGGGCGATCACCGACTCGACGAGCGGATGGTGAACGAAGAGCGCGGAGATTTCCGCCGGCGCCGAAGTCGCCACGATGAAATCGAGATCGCGCACGATCTCTTTCCGGCGCCGGTAACTGCCCGCGATGCAGACATGGAGCGCCTCGGGATGCGCGCGCAGGTCGCCCTGCAACTGTTCCGCTTCCGCGGCGATCTTCCCGAGCTGGAACGAGCCCGCATATTTCTCTCGTTCGTCGATGGCGTGGCAGAGTTTTTCCTGCGTCGTTTTGCCGAACCCCGGCAGTTCCGCCACGCGACCGGCGACGCACGCCTCGTGCAACTGCGCGATCGAGCTGACCTGCAGTTTCTCGTGAAGCGCCTTGATCTTTTTCGCGCCTAGTCCGGGCAGCGAAAACAGTTCGAGGATTTCCGCCGGAAATTCCGCCCGCAGGTCCTCGAAAAATTTCAGCGAGCCGGTCTCGACCAGTTCCTTGATCTTGGCCGCGATGGCCTTTCCGATTCCCGGAATTTTTTCCAGCACTTCTTCATTGCCGAGGTCGGCAATGTTTCCACCCCAGGTCTCCAGCGAACGGGCCGCGTTCGTGTAAGCGCGGATCTTGAACGGGTTCTCGTCTTTCAATTCGAGAAGCGTCGCGATCTTCTCGAGCACGTCCGCGATCGTCGCCTTGTCCATCGTTTTATTGTTATGCAACGCGATGATGCTGTCATCCCGAGGCTGGCGCAGTACGCCGAGGGAAACGTTCAAAAGCTCCAAACACCAAGCACCAGAGAAGCTCCAAACATCAAAGCACCAAAAGCGGCGCCGCTGCACTGATGTTTGGTGCTTGAAGTTTCTCTGGAGCTTGGAGCTTGGTGTTTGGAGCTTTCCGAATCCTACATCCGGCCCCGGCGCTTGTAGAATTGGTAGCGCGCGATGATCGAATCGACGTACTTGCGGGTCCCGGGGAAATCGATGTTCGCGAGAAAAGTCTTCTCGGCCACGGGCCTGGTATCGTCGCCGCCTGCCCAGCGCAGGGCGCGGCTGGCGCCGGCATTGTATTCCGCCAGGGCAAACGGAAGCGGGTTGGCCTGATTTTGCCAATGCTCGATCGCCCGCCGCAGATACCACGTTCCGGCTTCGAGGTTTGTTTTCGGATCGAATAATTCCTCGACCCGGAAATTGTCCACTTTCGTTTCGCGCGCCCATTCACCCGCGGCCTTCTCGCTCACCTGCATCAGACCGCGCTCGCCGGCCGTGCCGATCTTCTGCGCATCGAACCGGCTCTCCCGCCAGATGAGCGCTTTCACCAGAAGCGGATCGAGCTGATGTTCCGCCGCCACGGTCCGAATGAGCGCGTCGTGCTGCTGGAACCGCCCCGGGCTGATCCATTCGTAAACGGTGTAGAGCGGATCGCCCGATCTCATCGAGAGATAAATCAGGCCGGCCGCTCCGGCGAGCAGCGCGCAGATAATCAGTTTAACCAGGAATCGGCCCATCGTGTCGTGCTCGTGCTCGAAAAAATTTCATGGATAAGTAGTCGATTACGAGCACGAGCACGAGCACGATTACGAATCTAACCCGATGATGAACCCCTCCTATGCCCGCGTCATTATCGATCGCTCGATTCACCGCGAGCTGGATTATCTCATTCCGGAGTTGCTGGCGGAGAAAATCGGGATTGGCTCTCGGGTGCGGGTGCCGTTTCGGGAAAAGTCAGCGCTGGCCACGGTGGTCGGGTTGCTGGACGAAACGGACGCCGAGGGAATTCGGCCGATCGAAGCGCTCGTCGGAGACCGCCCGGTGTTGAGCGCGAAACTGATCGAGCTCGCGCGCTGGATGAGCGCCTACTACTGCTGTCCCATCGAGGCGGTCATGCGCAGCCTGTTGCCGCAGGTGATTCGGCGGGCGGAAGTCACGTGGAAGAAACAATTGTTCGTCAGCGCCGCAAAGGAAATTGCGCCGGAGGAAATCGACAAATTGCGCCGGCGCGCGCCGCGCCAGGCGGAATTGCTGGAAGCCGTTTCGAAATTGCAGAAGCCGATAGCCGTGGCCGATTTGCTGCGCCAAACCTCGCTCGATAACCAGACGCTGCGCGCGCTGGAGAAACGAGGGTTTGTGGCCTTGCGCGAGGAAGCCGTGGCGCGCGATCCGCACGCCGAAGATCAATTCATCGCTTCAAGCGACCTGGCCCTGAATCCCGAACAGAAAGTCGCGTTGAGCGCCGTGGAAGAAGCGCTCGCGTCTCCGGAGAAAGCGAAACCAATCCTGCTCCATGGCGTCACCGGAAGTGGGAAGACGGAAATTTATTTGCAGGCCATTCAGTCGACGCTGGCTCGCGGCCGGACGGCGATCGTGCTCGTGCCGGAAATTTCGCTGACGCCGCAAACGGTCGAGCGTTTCAAGAGCCGGTTCGCCGACGCGCAGGACACCGTCGCGGTGCTGCACAGTCATTTGTCGGAAGGCGAGCGGCACGATGAATGGCACAAGATCCACGCTGGTCGCGCCCGGATCGTGGTTGGCGCGCGGAGCGCCGTCTTCGCGCCGCTGGAAAATCTCGGGCTCATTGTTGTCGATGAAGAGCACGAAACTTCCTACAAACAGGAGGAAGCGCCGCGCTATCACGCCCGGGACGTCGCGGTTGTGCGAGCGAAAATGGAACAGTGCGCCGTGCTCCTCGGCACGGCGACGCCGTCGCTCGAGAGTTATCACAACGCCGTTCAGCAAAAATATCGGCTGCTGAATCTGACCCAGCGCGTGGACAACTGCCAGATGCCGCTCATGCGCATCGTCGATCTCCGGCTGGAGCGGCGGAAAGAAAAAGCTGCCGCCATTCTTTCCGAAAAACTGCGCGCCGCGATCACAGCCCGGCTCGAGAAACGCGAACAGACGATCCTGTTCCTGAATCGCCGCGGATTTTCCACCTCGCTCCTCTGCAGTAACTGCGGCGAAGCGCGGGATTGCCCGAATTGCAGCGTCGCCCTCACTTTCCATCGCGGCGCGGCCCGGCTGACCTGTCACTTGTGCGGCCACACCGCGGCCGTGCCGAAAAAATGCCCGGCCTGTTCGCAGGACACGCTGATCTATGCCGGCTTCGGCACCGAAAAAGTCGAGGCAAACGTCACCCAGATTTTCCCCGACGCGATCGTGCGCCGGATGGATGCCGATTCGATGGCGCGCAAGGATGCGTATCGCGAAACGCTCCAGGCTTTTCGCGCCGGCAAGATCGATATCCTCGTCGGCACCCAGATGATCGCCAAGGGCCTCCACTTCCCGAACGTGACGCTGGTCGGAATTATCAACGCCGACCTCGCGTTGCACATGCCGGATTTCCGCGCGGGGGAGCGGACGTTCCAGTTGCTCACCCAGGTTGCGGGCCGGGCGGGGCGCGGCGAAACGCCGGGAGAAGTTTTCGTGCAGACCTACACGCCGTTCAGTCCCTCGATCCAGTTCGCGCGCCACCACGATTTCGCCGGGTATTTCGAACAGGAGCTGGAATTTCGCGAGCGCTGCGATTTCCCGCCGTTCAAGCACGCGGTCCTGATCACGGTGCGGTCGGAGCACGAAGGCCGGGCCAAACTTTCCGCGGAGACTTTGGTGCGCCGGCTAAAAGAAAATCTCGGCGCCGAGTTTATCGTCGGAGACGCCACGCCGGCGCCGCTGGAAAAACTACAGGGCCAATACCGTTTCCACATTTTGATGCGCGGCGAAGCCATCATGCGCCTCAGCCGCCTCGTCCGCGAAACGCTCGATAAACTTCCGCTCCCCGAAGACGTCGTCGCCTCGGTAGACGTCGATCCATATCAGCTGCTCTGATTTGTCGCGTTGCGAGTTGCGTCTTCTGTAGCCGTCGCCCTGTGGGCGACGTGGGTGGACGGCTTGAATACTCTGGCGGACCGTTCCCTTGGCAACGTCGCGCACACGCTTCGCATAGCGAAGCGGCTACAGAAGAATCCAGGGGCGGAGTCGACGTCGGCTCAGACGCGATCGATCCGGATGATGTCTCCCGCGTATGGCCAATCATCGGCATTCGTTACAAGGCCGGCCCGCACTGGATTATCGCGCACGTAGTTCCACTTCTGCCCGTAGCTCTCGTCACTCCGCAGAACATGATCGAAACATCCGCGTTGCCAGACTGGATCAGCGCTTGGGCCGCGCACAACACTCTTCGCGAGACATTGTTTCAGAAGGCCGATCCAGCGTCGTAATTCAAAGTTATCGGGTCCGCAGACGAAAAAGTGAATATGATCCGGCATGATCACATAGCGGCCGACGGCGATGTTGTGATCGGCGTAGGCTCTCTCTCCGAAGCGCAGAAATGCTTGAATAACGGCGTCGGTCGCTAGGATCGCTCTTCGGCGATGAGTGCACGCCGTCACAAAATACACAGGATTGTTTGTGAAAATGCAGATGAGTCGGGGTGGAACGCGGGGGAAACTCTTCACTGTAGCCGCCGCCCTGTGGGCGGCGTGAGTTTCAGACTACGATATTAGAGCGAGCGAGAGCAACTCTCACGCTTCGCATAGCGAAGCGGCTACAGAAGAGTCGCATAGCGGAGCGGCGACAGAAGAAAGCTCGCTACCGGATCAGCTTCGGAACTTCCGCCTTGGCCAAGGCCGTGAACGCGCCCACGGCGCTGTTCGCGGCGGAATCGCTCATGCGCAGGAGGCCAATATCGAGGCCGAGATTCTTTCCGCGCAACGGGATCGCTTTCAATTTCAAGCCTTCCCGTCCGCGTAACGCGATCTTGGGCATGATCGCGGCGGCCTCCAACGGCGCGAGCGAACGCAACAGCGTTTCGATCGCGTTCAGTTCCACGACGGTTCTCGGGCGGACCTGATGTTTCAGGCAAAGCTGGTCCGTCATCCGGCGCATGACGAAAGTGTCGAAGAGCTGGAGCAACCGCTGTTGGTGCAGTTCCGAAAACTGAACTATCCGCCGTTTCCACCACGGATGTTTTTCGGAAACGATGAGGGCGAACTCATCGGTGCAAAGCCGTTCGTAGCGCAGGTTCGGCGAATGGCGGGTGAGAAATCCGAGGCCCACGTCCATGCGGCCCTCTTCGATCGCGGTCTCGATCTCGGTCGATGAAATTTCTTCCACAGTCAGGCTGATTCCCGGATGACTGGCCGCGAAGAGACCAAGGAGCGGCGGCATCAGGGCGACGTTGAGAATCGGAACGACGCCCACATGCAGGGCGCCGCGCAATTGCCCGGGCTCGCTCGTTAGTTCCTGGAGAAAATTTTCCAGGTGCCGAAGAATGGCGCGGGCGTGCTCCTGGAAAATCTGGCCAGCCGGCGTAAGCAGGATGCGCTTTCCGCGCCGCTGAAAAAGCGAGACGCGCAGGCCGGCCTCGAGGTCGCGCATCTGCTGCGAGACGCTCGGTTGCGAAATCCCGAGGCGGTCCGCCGCGCGGCTGAAGCTGCCGGCTTCCGCGACCGCGAGGAAATAACGGAGGTGGCGGATTTCCATCGGCTCGTTCATCGCGGGCGGAATATTGGGCAGCGTTGTCTTGAAATGCAACACGCCTCCGCCATCAGGAAAAAGGCGAAGATTAGACTTTCATAGGTATTGCTTATTACGGTATTTTCTTTACCTCTATGTCCACCATGAGGTTCAAGCTGATTATTTTGGCAGTTATCAGTGGGCTCCTCCTGCTGGGCTGCAGGAAAAACGCCACGACTGGCGGCGTGTCGAATAAGATTCGGGTCGGCTACATCGGGCTGACCTGCGAAGCGCCAATTTTCACTGCGGTCGAGAAAGGTTTCTTCAAGGAGGAAGGACTCGAGGTCGAGATGGTAAAATGCGAGTGGGCGAATTACAAAGACGTGCTAGCCCTCGGCGGCTTCGATATCACCCACCATCTGGTGATGTATTTTCTGAAGCCGATCGAGCAGGGCCTCGACGTGAAGTTCACCGCGGGAATTCACAAGGGTTGTCTCCGCGTCCAGGCGTCGACCAAGGGAAACATCCGCACCGTCCAGGACCTGCGCGGGAAACGCATCGGAGTGCCCGGCATGGGAACGCCGCCGTTTATTTTCGCCAATCGCGTCCTGGGCGCGAATGGGATCGATGCGAGCAAGGATGTAAGCTGGCGGGTTTTCCCGGCGGGCGAGCTGGGACTCGCGCTCGACAAAGGCGAGGTAGACGCGGTCGCGGATTCAGAACCGATCGGCAGCCTTCTCCTCGCCGACGGCAAGGTGCGCAACGTGGCCGATCAGGCGCAGGACATGCCTTACAAAAACGAATACTGCTGCGCTGTGATCGTGAACGGCAAATATCTCGCCGCTCATCCGAAAGAATCGGCGGCTGCGACCCGCGCGCTTCTGAAGGGCGCAAAATGGGTCGAGGCAAATCCGGCGGCGGCGGCGCGTTTGTCCGTCGAGAAAAAATATTTGGCGTCCAGTCCGGAGCTGAACACAGTGGCGATTTCGCATCTGCGTTACGTGCCGAGCGTTTCCGGCGCCGACGATGCGGTCCAATCCGCCGCCGCGGAAATGAAAATTGCCGGGATGCTCAGCCCGAGCACGAACGTGGCCGACCTGGCGAAGCGGGCGTTCGCTCATCTCGAGGGGGTTTCGGATCAGTGGCTGGAGAGTTTGCAGGTCGAGAAAGTCGCGGGCGGCCAGGTGCCGCCGGACCAGGACATCCGTTTGTATGCGGAGCTGATTCTCTCCGATACTGAGGAATCATGTTGCAAAGCGAAACCGGTCCTCGCATCGCAGAAGTAGACCAGGCGTGGACTGAAGGCGCGCCGCGCCAGGCGCCGGTCGTGAGCAGGGCGGCATCGCTCCGCACCTGGCTGCCCGTGACCGCCGCGACGGTGATTTGTCTTGGCGCTCACTGGTTTGTTTCAACTACGGAGCCGCCGGCGGAAACGCGCTCTTACTTCATATTTCTCTGGAGCGTGCTCGGCGTATCAATCGTTCTCGCGGCGGCGCAAGTGGGCTGGCCTTCGCTGCGCCGATGGATGCGGCAGATGGGCCCGATCTTTGCCGCGGCGCTTCTGGTTCTGGTGGGTTGGGAACTGATCACCGCGGGTTTCCGCTGGCTACCGCTCCCGTACTTCCCGAGCCCGGCCGGTGTATTTCAAAGCTTGATCAACGATCGCGCGCTTTTGTTCGACAGCACCTGGCATTCGCTCATCCTGCTTCTCGGTGGTTACGCGCTCGGCGTTATCGCCGGTTTGATCAGCGGCATTTGCATCGGCTGGTCGTCGCCGGTCCGATATTGGGGAATGCCGGTGCTGAAAGTGGTCGGCCCGATTCCCGCCACCGCGTGGATTCCGCTCGCCATGGTCGTTTCGCCTTCTGCGGTCTTTTCCGCGGCGGCGCTGATCGCTCTCGCGGTCTGGTTTCCGGTGACAATGTTGACGGCGTCCGGCATTTCGAATACGCGCGCCTCTTATCTCGACGTGGCGCGGACCCTCGGCGCCGGACGGCGCTACCTGATTTTTCGCGTCGCCATTCCGGCGGCGCTCCCGAGCATCTTCATCGGATTGTTCATGGGGTTGGGCGCGTCGTTCCTCACGCTGGTAGTCGCTGAAACCGTGGGCGTGAAATCGGGTCTCGGCTGGTATGTCGCCTGGGCTCAGGGCTGGGCCGAATACGGAAAAGTGTTCGCTGCACTGATCATCATGGCGGCGTTCTTCTCCACGATCATGACCGTCCTTTTCAAAGTTCGCGATCGCGTGCTGGTCTGGCAAAAGGGAGTAATCAAATGGTAGCCGAGTCGGCGATGGAAGCGTCGTCTCTTCGCATTCGCGAAGTCAGGAAAAGTTTTCCCGCGCCCGATGACCCGGCGACGCGCCGGCTGGCGCTCGATGGCATTTCGCTTTCGCTGGCGGCGGGCGAGCTGGTTTCGCTCGTCGGTCCCAGCGGCTGCGGAAAGTCGACCCTCCTTCGTCTTATCGCCGGTCTCGATTCCCCGGACTCGGGCGAACTGATGGTTGGCGCCGAATCGATCGTCGGTCCGAACGCGGAGCGCGGCCTGGTGTTTCAAGATCCAAATCTCTTCCCGTGGTTGACGGTGCGGCGGAATATCGAGGCGGGTTTGGCCGCGCGGCACGTGTTGCATGAGAACCGCCACGAGGTGGACGAATTCATGCGGCTCGTCGGCCTGGAAAGTTTCGCCGACGCGTATCCGCATCATCTTTCCGGCGGAATGGCGCAACGGGTCGCCCTTGCCCGGGCCCTCATCAATCATCCGAAGGTATTGCTGCTCGACGAGCCGCTCGGCGCGCTCGATGCGTTCACCCGGATGCGGATGCAGGACGAAGTGCTCCGCCTCTGGCAAGCGCGCCGCACCACGATGCTTCTCGTCACCCACGACATCGACGAAGCGATTTACATGAGCGATCGCATCGTCATCATGACGCAACGGCCGGGCCGGATCGAGCGCACCATTCCGGTGGCCCTGCGACGCCCGCGGGATCGCAGCAGCGCCGATTTTCTTCAACTGCGCGGCGAGATTTTGGAGTTGCTCCATTTTGCCGGCAACGCGGTGGCGATTTAGCTGCAGTCCTGTAGCCGCTTCGCTAGGCGAAGCGTGAGAGCAAACGTCGCCACATCTCGCGCCGCCCACAGGGCGGCGGCTACAGAAGCGCAGGCACTCGCCTCCGTTAAAAGACTTCCACCCTCAACGCCCCACTGCGTATCATCGCGGCCAGCGCCATGGACGAGACGGCCGCAAAGCTAACTTCGGGTGAGCCGCTGAGCCTCGAGCAACTCACCGGGTTTTTGCCCGCCCTGAAGGAAATCCCGGCGGTCCAATTGGAGAAATACGCCACCGGCGCCGCCGTGCTCCAACGCTACCGCAAAGGCGACACGGTCTGCGTCGAAGGCCAGTTCGGCGCGACGGCCTATTATATCGTCTCGGGCACAGTCGAGATCTCGATTCAAAATCCGCTCGCCCATCTGCGGACGCGCCCGGCGGCTGGTTTCTTCGGTCGCAGCGTGGCACGAATGAAAAGTTTTCTGCTCGACGACGGCCAGGACAAACGGGCCGAGGCCCACGACCGAAAATTCATCGGGATCGACGCCAACGTGGATTTGCCGATGACCAAACCGATCGCGGAGCTCGGGCCCGGCGAGCTCTTCGGCGAAATGACCTGCCGCACATTCCAGCCGCGGTCGGCGACGGTGATTGCGCGCGAGCCGTGCGTCATGGTCGAGATGTTGCGGGTGATCCTCGACATGCTGGTCGGGACCCGCCAGGTCTCGGAGGCCTCGAAGGCAACGGCGAAGGCCGTGAAGGCGCCGACGTTCAAAGGGACCTCGTTCAAGACGCAGATGGACGAGAAGTATCGGCAGCGCTCGCTCGAGACCCATCTGCGGAGCGTGCCGCTTTTCGCCAGCGTCGGGGAAGAGTTCCTGCGTTACCTGAAGGACAAGATCGAACTGGTTTCCTACAACCAGAATGACGTGATTTGCAAGGAAGGCGAAGACGCGGACGCGTTTTATCTCATTCGCTCGGGAATGGTGCGCGTCTCGCAGGCGATGCCGGGCGGCGACATGGTGCGGACCTATTTAAGCCGCGGCGATTTCTTCGGCGAGATCGGTTTGCTCCGCTCGATCAAACGGATTGCCACCTGCAGCGCGCTCGATGCGGTGGACGTGGTGAAAGTTCCCGGCGCCGAGTTCAACCTCATGCTGGAGAAATTCCCGGGCGTGCGCGCCCAACTCGAACCTGTGGCCGACGCGCGGATGGCCGCGACGAAAAGCCGCGTGATCCCGCCCGGTCTGCGGCTCGACGATTACCTGAACCAGGGATTGTTCGAAGCGCAGAACTTACTGCTGATCGATCTCGATAATTGCACCCGGTGCGACGCGTGCGTGCAGGCTTGCGCGAAAGCGCACGACGGAATCTCGCGCCTTCTCCGCGACGGACTGCGCTACGACCATTTCCTCGTCGCCACCGCCTGCCGTTCCTGCCGCGATCCGCTTTGCATGACGCAATGCCCGGTCGGCTCGATCCGGCGGAAGGAGAACCTCGAGATCATCATCGAGGACTGGTGCATCGGTTGCGGGAAATGCGCGGAGCTGTGCCCGTACGGCAACATCAACATGCACCCGCTCGAAGTGACCAAGGAGGTCAGGACCGAGGTGAAATCGCCGAACCCGAATATTCCGCCGACAGTGAAGATCGAGAAGAAAAAATCGACGACCTACAAGGCGAACACGTGCGATCTCTGCACCCAGCTCTCCGTCCCGAGCTGCGTCTACGCCTGCCCGCACGATGCCGCGAAGCGGGTCGATCCGCAGCGGTTTTTCGGCGACGCTCTCGAAATGCAGAACCGCATCCTCAACGACGAATGGTCGCCCGCGCGCCGTTATGAAAGCCACCATACGCACTAACTCCATTTTCGATTTTCGATTTTCGATTTTCGATTTTTGAAAGATGCGGATCAACAACTGGAAACACGTTCCCTGGTTCGTCTTCGTTTGCCTCGCCACGATCGCGGCCGGCATTCTTTACGTCGGTAATTTTCATCCGGCGCGTATCCCTTCGTGGATTCATCTGCCGGGATCATTGATCCAAAGACCAACCGAGCACCACACCGTCGGCGGAACTCCGCTGGGCCTTTGGTTCGGCGCGATCTCGCTGGCGATTTTCGTTTTCGCGGCGCTCCTGAGTTTGCGAAAAAAAATTCCGCTCTGGCGGGTGGGGACCGTGCAGCGCTGGTTGCGCGCCCACATTTGGCTCACGATCCTTACAATCCCGCTGGTGATTTTGCATAGCGGCTTCCGGTTCGGCGGACCGATGACCACGTTTCTCATGGTGCTTTACGGAGTCGTGATGGTGAGCGGATTTTACGGGCTTTTTCTGCAGCACCTGATGCCGCGGTTGATGAAAGAACGTCTACCCGCCGAGACTGTGTTCGAGCAAATCCCGCACATCCGCGCGCAGCTCGCTGTCGCCGCCGAGAAAATGCGCGATTCGTTTAAGCCGGCGCCGCCGAAAAAAACTGCGGCCGCGACGCCGTCGCCGAGCGCGTCGAAGGCGGCGACGGCTGGTGCGGCGGTAATGGCTTCGACGAAAGGGGAGTTGAGCACTCCGGTCGCGCGCGCGAAATCGGTGACCGGTTCCGCGATCACCGCAGCGCCAGTGGCGGCAGGAGCAACAACCGCCACCGCCGCGAAAACGACCGAAGCCGAGAGCGCGCCCGCGCCGGCCTCGATTCCGAATGCCGCGGTGACCCCGGCGGCGCCGAAAGCGGAGACCATCGGGACGCCGACGGCGCGGGTGCAAAGCGAGCCGCCCGGCGCACCCGTGGCGCGAACGGAAATTCCGGCCGGCGATCAACCAGCGCCGTCACCGCCGGTCGCTCCGGCAGCGCCGGAGAAACCAGCGGTTGCTCCGCCGCCACCACCTGCGGCCGCGCCAAAACCTGCCGCCGCGAAACCGGCTGCGGCCGCAAAGCCGGCGGCCAAACCGGCCGTGCCCACTGACGCCGCGTCCGAGGCGGTGCTCATCGAGTTCATCGAGCGCCAGATTCTTCCTTATCTGAATGCGCACCGCGGCGATCGGATGCGCCTGAATAATCCGCGTTTTTCCGATGACACCTTTCGGTTCGTGAAGTTGCGCGTGACCGAGGGTTATCGCGCTCGCGTCGAAGAAATCCAAGGCTGGTGCGATGAACGGCGCATGCTCGATGTCCAGGTGCGATTGCACCATTGGCTGCACGGCTGGCTCTTCATCCACGTGCCGTTTTCGTTTCTGCTTTTGATGCTCACGATCTGGCACGCTTGCGTGACGGTTTTTTATTATTAAGCCATGGCCGCGCCGGGAAGAACACAAAAACAGATCGCCGAGCGTTACAAAGGCAATCTCGGCTATTACAAACGGAAGCACCCGTGGCGGGTGGCGCGGTTTACGGTCAGCTTCCTTGCGCTCGCCGGCGGCCTCGCGGCGATCATCGCTTACCAGAACCGGATTTTTCGAAGACAGGCCAGCGAGGAATTTTTTAGCTCAGGAAGAATTTCCAGTCATCACGCGAAGTACGAGCAGGATTGCGCCCAGTGCCACGACAAGAATGCCGCGATGGGCAGCGAGCTGACCCTGGCCAAATTCAAAAGCGTCGTCAAAGACCGGTTCCATCACGGGATCGATTTTAAGTCGATCGATCACAAGTGCGAAGAGTGCCACGAGAAGAACCCGCCGTTCGGGATGAAGAAGGAATACGATCTGCACGAGCCGAACGTGGTCGAGAACCGGGCCTGCTCGATTTGCCATCAGGAACATCTCGGGCCCGGCCCGATGAGTAAGGTCGCCGATTCGCAATGCGCTTCCTGCCACAACGAACGCGCCATCATGGAAGCCTCGGCGAAAAAAGGAACGACGCTGCCGCCGAAAGTTTTCCATCTCCGTCCGGATACGCCGCAGCAAATCGTTTTCGAGCGGCCGCGGCCGGACGCCGGTTACACGCAGGTCTTCTCGTCGTTTCACCGTGACCCGGCCCGGGGCGGACATCCCGAGTTCCAGCTCATCCGCGACAAGGCCCCGGATCCCGACACGCTGCGATTCAATCACGCCCGCCATTTCGCCTCGGACATTCCGCCGGTGAAGGGTCAAAAGCTCGATTGCAATTACTGCCACAAGCCGGACCCACAGGGACGCTTTTACGAGCGAATCAATTTCCAGGCGCACTGCCAGACCTGCCACGCGTTGCAGTTCGACGAGAGAAATCCCAGGCTCCACCTCCCGCACGGCGACGTGAATCTGGTCCGAACGTTTTTGCGCACCCTGCCGGCGCAATATGCGGAGCTGGCACGCAGCCAAAAAGAAAAGCAACCGGGTTACAATGACGTGAAGACGTTCATCGCCCAGCAGATGAATGGTCTCCGCCGGCAGTTCGGAAGCGACGCTGCCTTCGAGAACGCGGTCTTTTTAGAAATCGATCCCTACAAAAGAGAAGATGCGGTCCCCACCAAGGCGAACTTCTCGGGCTGCGCCCATTGTCACGCGGTGAAGATGGATGGCCGGATGCCGGTGGTGACGAAACCGTACCTGGTGGATCGCTGGATGCCGCAGGCGAATTTCAATCACGCCAAGCACGCGAGCGTGAGCTGCGAGGAGTGTCACGCCCAGGCGCGCCAGAGCAAAGAGACCTCGCAAGTGCTCATGCCCGACAAAGCAAAGTGCGTCGCTTGCCACAGCCCGGAAACAAAGAAGGTCAGTTCCGCTTGCATCACCTGCCACACCTATCATGCGCCGGGGCAGCTGGTGAAAATGGAAGTGCGCACGGATGCGCCGGCGTCGTCGCCCTTCAAGCAAATGTTGCTCGGCGCCAATCGCTGAATCTTTCTGGGGAGCGCACGCGCCCTCGCGTGTTGGTTTCGGCGCCTCGCCGAAACAATCTTTTCTTTTCGGGGAAAAAGTTCGCGATGGCGAGGGCGCCATCGCCAGCACGCGAGGGCGCGTGCGCTCCCCGGAAAGAAGACCTACGCGGCGCTTCGCGCCGCGGAATCTTCCGCGGGCCTGATCCGCTCGATCTCGGTGCGGAGCCGTTCCCAATCCACCGGCTTCGTCAAATGCGCGGCGAACCCGGCGGCGGCGCTCGCGGCCACATCTTCATCGGTGCCGAACCCGCTCAGGGCGATTCCTTTCATACCCTGCGCGTCGCGCAACGCCTTCATGAGCTCGAGCCCGCTGCCGTCCGGCAAACCGAGATCGCTGATCAGCAGGTTGAAGCGTTTACTGGCGGCCAGCCTTTGCGCTTGGGCCACGGTCCCGGCATGGCTGACATCGAATCCGGCGTTGCGCAAAATCCGCCCGAGCACGCGCGCGGTATCTTCGTGGTCTTCCACGAACAGGATCTGGATGTGTTTCATCCGCGGCGGCTCGCTTTCGAGAAAGAGCACCGGCCCCTGGAGCATCGAGGTGGCCATCGCGTTCAACGTCACCGTGAAGGTGGCGCCGCGGCCTTTCCCTTCACTGTGCGCGGTGATGCTGCCCGAATGCAGATCGATGACGCGCTTGCAGATCGCCAGGCCGAGCCCGAGCCCCCCATATTGGCTCGTGATCGTCCGGCCGCCCTGCTCGAACGCGTCGAAAATCTGCGGCATGACTTTCTCCTCGATACCGATGCCGGTGTCCCTGATTTCAATGACGATCTGGTGGGCCTCGGTGTTACTCGTGGAGATTTCGATCCGCCCGCCTTCCGGCGTGAACTTCGCAGAATTCTTCACCAGGTTCCAAAACACCTGCTGGAGCCGCGCGGGATCCGCCCAGCAATGGTGCTCGCGGGCGTCGAAGTGGCGGGTCACCTGGATGTTCTTGCCGATGAGATCGCCGGCGGAAATGCCGAGGGCGTGCTCGATCGTCCCGTGAATGTCGACCGCGTCGCGGTGCAGCTCCAATTTCCCATGGGCGATGCGGGTCAGGTCGAGCAGATCGTCGATGAGAAGCGCTTCCAGCTCGACGTTGCGCTGGAGGACTTCGAGATCGTGGCGCAGGTCGTCGCTTAGATTCGGTTCGCGGCGGAGCGAGGCGATCGTCATCAGGACCGGCGTGAGCGGCGTGCGCAATTCGTGGGAGAGCATTGCCAGGAAACGATCTTTGGCGCGGTTCGCTTCCTCGGCTTCATTCTTGGCGCGCTGGAGGAGGATCTCGGCGTTTTTCTTTCCGGTAATATCCAGCATCGTGCCGATGAAGCGTGTGATCTGGCCCGCGGAATCCAGCAACGCCTGGCCGCGCTCGGCCACCCAGCGTTCCTTCCGATCCGCGAGTAAGATTCCAATCGTCCGGTATTCGATGTCGAAGCGCCCGCTGCTGCCCGGCTGGCGCACCCGCGCCACCGTCTCGTGCACGATGTGACGATCATCGGGATGGAGGCCCGCGAGATAAGTCTCGTAAGTGACGTTCATGTCCGGCGGAATGCCGAACAGTTCCCGGCTGCGATCGGAGAACTGCAACTCGCCGGTGCTCGGGAAAAAATCGAAAGTCCCGATGTCCGCCGCTTCCGTGGCCAGTTGCAAACGTTCCTGGCTTTCGCGCAATTTCGCCTCGCGCTCGTGCGCGAGCTCTTCCTGCTTTTTGCGCTCCGTGATGTCCGCCCCGAAAACCACGATCCCGTTTTTGGTTGGATACATCCGCGTGTCTACCCAGCGACCCCAGGGCGCATAAAACAATTCGTCATGGCTCGATTCGCCCGTGCGCATGACGGCCTGGGCTTTCTCATGAAATTTTGTTCCGACCGCTTCCGGGAAAATTTCCCAGATGACGCGGCCGATCATTTTCTCCTTCGGCCATCCGGCCATTTCGGCGACGTTGTCGTTGACGTGGGTGAAACGCCAGTTGCGATCGAGGGCGGAGAACGCTTCGCTGATGCTGGCGAGAACGGTGTCGCGTTCCTCGATCAGATCGCACGCTTCGTATTGGCTTCGCCGGGCCCGCAAGGTCGCGCGGACGGCGCTGATCAAGGTGAAATCGCGCAAGGGACGCGAAAGAAACATCACGTTCGCGCTGGCGCCCGCGAGATCGCGAACGCGTCGCGGCACTTCGTTTTCGCCCGTCACCACCAGCAACGGCAGGTCCGACCATTTGGGTTGTTCGCGCAGGCGTTTCATTAATTGCGCGGCGGCCACGTCAGCGAATGTTTCCGCAGCCAGCAGGACCGCGCCGGTCTGGTCGCTAATCTGCGCCGCCACGTGATCGAGCTGATCGAAAACTTCTGTGCGAATACCGGCGCGGGTGAGCGCGGTCGTGACCATCATTTTCTCGCGGGCGTTGGGGAGAAAAACGAGAACCGGCCTGCCGGATTTTTCCGCGGGCGGCGCTGCGGCCGAGGGCTTGTTCGAGCGTGCCGCCGATTTTGGGACGGAATGGGGTGAAGATTTCCGGCGGGTGCGCGCAGGCGGAGAGGCCGTGTGTCGCGCTGTCGGGCGCGGCTTTTTCTTCATCAGCGCCGAGAATAGCGAACGCGATTTGGAAGGCACGATTATTCTGGCTACTTTTCCCGATGCCGGCCGGGCTCGAAATTAATTTGGTCATTCCTGATCTCTGGCAACAGGAAGCGGTGCGGGCGCTCCGCGCTGGCAAGGACGTCGTCGTGCAGGCGCCCACCGGCTCGGGCAAGACCTACATCTTCGAGTTGCTCTATCCGTCGCTGAAAGGACAGGCGATTTTCACCGTGCCGACTCGCGCTCTCGCCAATGACAAGCTCGCGGAATGGCGCGCGCGGGGCTGGGATGTCGGCATCGCCACCGGCGATCTCGCCCTCAATCTCAATGCGAAAGTTTTGGTGGCGACGCTGGAAACGCAGCGCGCCCGTTTCTTGCGCCGAGACGGTCCGAAACTTCTCGTCGTCGACGAATATCAAATGATCGCCGATCCAGTCCGCGGCGTGCACTACGAGCTGGCGCTGGCGCTCGCGCCGCCGGAAACCCAACTGCTGTTGCTCAGCGGCAGCGTCCAGAATCCGCACGATATTGTCGCCTGGTTCCAGCGCATCGGGCGCGATTCCATCCTGATCTCGCACGACGAGCGCCCCGTTCCCCTCGAGGAAATCGATCTGCGCGCCCTGCCGGATTCCGTTTTCGTCCAAACGAAAAGTTTCTGGCCGCGGATGATCGGCAAAGCCTTGCGCGCGGAGCTGGCGCCGGTGCTCGTCTTCGCGCCGCGCCGCAATGCCAGCGAAGAGATGGCCCAGGCCATCGCTTCCGCTGTGTCGTTGCGTGATCCTTTGCCGCTCTCGGCGGAACAGGAAGCGCTCGCAGGGAAACGGCTCGCGAAATTGTTGCGGAACCGGGTTGCGTATCATCACAGCGGGTTGAGTTACGCCGTGCGCGCGGGGTTGATCGAACCGCTGGCGAAAGCGGGGCAATTGAATGTCGTCGTCGCGACGATGGGGCTCGCGGCCGGGATCAATTTTTCGATGCGCTCCGTTCTCGTCACCGATACCCGCTACAAGGCGGGAAACTTCGAGCGGCACGTGGAGCCGGATGAGCTTCTCCAGATGTTCGGCCGCGCCGGTCGCCGCGGCCTCGACGATGTTGGCTACGTCCTGATGCTCCCGGATATTCCGCGGCTCGGCGATGCGCGCCCACGCAAATTGAAGCGGGCCACGCAGGTCGATTGGCCCAGCCTGATCAGCGTGATGCGCAGCTCGGCGGATCGCGCTGAACAACCATTTTCCGCCGCGGTCGACTTGAGCCGGTCGCTCTTCAGCACGCAGAAAGTGCCGATCGGCGCCGAGCATTCGCTCGTTACGGGCGTGAAACCGTGCGGCCTCTGGGTGGACGCGGAGCGCGCGCGCTTCGCCCGCCGACCCATTGTCGAAATCCTGAACTCGGCCGGTGAATGGGAGCCGAAGCCGAAAACCGGCAACGTCTCGTTAGGCCAACTTTTCGTGCGCGAGAACAATACATGGGTGCGGGCGTTGGCCGTGCCACGGATGCTCGATGGCCGCGGCTTCGGCAATCTCTGTAAGCTGCGCGAGAAAGGAATTTACGGTCGCGAGATCCCGCTGGCCACGGTGACGGGTGAGGATGTAATCGCTCCGGTGAAATGGCTGCGCAAGAAGCTCTCTTCTGTAGCGGCGGTCTATGACCGCCGCACTAATCCTGATTCCAGCGCCGCCGTCGAAAAGTGCGGCGGTCAGAGACCGCCGCTACAGCCTTTCACGAAAACGCTCTTCGACGACGTCGTGCCGCCGTTGCTTCCCGAGATCACCGGCGGACAAATTGCGGAAATCATCACCCGCGGCAACACCATCTCCGCCCGAATCCATTTTTCCGACGTCGAGGTTGCCGCGGTCGTCGACTCGCACGGCATCGCCTTGCTCGATCCTCCCGAACGCGAAGCGATTCCGCCCATGTGCCGGCAATGCTCCGAGCTCGAGCACGATTTGACAGTCGTCATCACCCACTCGCCTGCTTATGCCTGGCGCCAGCTCGGTTTGGTATCGGAGGACGGGACACCCACGCGCCGTGGCACTCTTTTCTCGTTCTTTCACGCCGGCGAAGGTCTCGCGATCGCCGCCGGCCTCGAGGACGAACGCTATCCGATCGACGATCTCGTTTTCGATCTGGCTAACATCCGGGCCGGCCCGCGCTTTGCCGGTGAAGATGCACCGCTCGGCGGACGGCTCGGCATTCTCTGTCAGCAGGTTTACGGTCGGGCCGATCATCCCGGCTATTTGGAGATGGGCGTGCCGATGCAGTACGGTTCCGGCGCCTCGGAGGTGATTCGCGAGCTGGTCTCCGATCCGTCGACGCGTTACCGGTTCACCAACGAATCGCTTCGGCACGGCGACATCGAGCGCGCGTTGATGGAATGGCGCAGTCTTCTGCGGCATATTGTTGGCGCGCCCAGCCTGGATTGGGAGCGGTGGCGCTCGCTTCAAAAACTGGCGGCGCACTTCATCGGAAATACCACCTCACCTGCCGCGGTGGAATTCCCGCCAATGCTCGCAGCGCAGCAACGCCGAATTCTCGCCGGCATCTAAGGCCGGCAAAAATTCAGGGCATCGGCATCTTGTAACTGGAGGACTGGTCGGGCGTCGGCTGGCTCGAAGGATTGCGCATTGGTCTCGGGGTCGGCGTCGCGGTGGTGTTCGCCATCTTTTTCACTTTTTTCCCGCCGAGGCTCACATTGTTGTCGTCCGCGATTTTGTCCCAGGTCTTGCCTTGCTTCTTGAGCTTGACGAGGTCGTTGAAGTTCTTGCCGGCCGCGTTCCCGAGTGCATGAGCGACGTAGAGGTCGCCCAGGCTAAGACCACTGCTCGCCTTTTCCTTCGCCAACGTCGCCACCGGCACATGAGTGCTGGCAGAAATCGATTTCAGGACACGCTCTTCGCCGCCCGGCTTTTGCGCGTCCGCGTTCAGGCTGGCGATCGTCTGGGTGATCGACATTTCCTTCGCCCAACTCGTGAAGATTCCTGACACAATGATTAACCCGATCCAAGCAGTTTTCGTTTTCATAAAGGCCTCCGTCAGGGGCCAGAGTGATTTTTGCCGTCCGCTTTGTCGAGAACGTTCCTGTCGCGAGGTCGCCGGAAGTGCAATCGTTCGCCGATGTCCGACCCGACGAAACCACCGGCCGCGCGCGGTTATCGCATGCCGGCCGAATGGGAACCGCACGCGGCGACGTGGCTCTCCTGGCCGCGCCGGGAAGGGATCAGTTTTCCGGGGGCGTTCGATCGCGTCATGCCCGCGTTCCGGCGAATGGTGGAAACGCTGCTCACTTCCGAGCCGGTTTGCATCAACGTTTGCAACGGCGCGCACGAAGCGGAAGCGCGTAAAGTGCTGGAAGATTTGCCGCAGGAGCGGCTGACTTTTTATCGCATCCCAACCAACGAACCCTGGTGCCGTGATCACGGCCCGATCTTTTTGACGCGCAATTCCGCAGGCGCCGGACGGCTCGCCGTCGTCGACTGGGATTACAACGCCTGGGGCGGCAAGTATCCGCCGTGCGATCTCGATGAAGTCGTGCCCACTCGTATCGCCGAAATCCTGGACGTGCCGGTCTTCTATCCGCGGATGATTCTCGAAGGCGGCTCGATCGATGTGAACGGCGCCGGCGCGCTCCTCACTTCGGAAGGCTGTCTCCTGAATCCGAATCGCAATCCGACTTTTTCCCGCGCGCAAATCGAAGAACGTCTGCGCGATTATCTCGGTGTCACCGACATCTTCTGGCTCGGCGAGGGGATCGAAGGCGACGATACCGACGGTCACGTCGACGATCTTGCGCGCTTCGTGAGCGAGCGAACCATCGTCACCGTTATCGAGGAAAATCGCGACGACCCGAACTACGAACCGCTTCAGGAAAACCTGGCGCGGCTGCGCGCGATGAAATGGAAAGGCGCGCCGTTGGAAATTCTCACCCTGCCCATGCCCGCCCGGATCGACCGTGAAGATCTGCGATTACCCGCCAGCTACGCGAACTTCTACATCGCCAACGAATGCATCCTGCTCCCAACCTTCAACGACCCGAGCGACACCATCGCGGAATCCACGCTCGCGAAACTTTTCCCAAAACGCCGGATCGTCCCAATCGATTGCACCGAATTGATCTGGGGCCTCGGCGCCTTTCATTGCCTGACGCAGCAGCAACCCCTGTAGCCGTCGCCCTGTGGGCGACGCGACGCCGCCGTGTCACAACGAATACCCACGCTTCGCACAGCGAAGCGGCTACAGAAGAGCGGCGGGTTTCGCGCGGATTTTTCGCAGCAGCGGTTCTAGAACGCGCCAGACATTCTCCGCCAGGACGCGCTGGCCTGCGGCATTGGGATGAACCAAGTCCCGCTGGTTCAGGTCGGGATCGCCGCCGACTCCACAGAATCGTAAGGGTTGCGGTTAGCGTGCCTTCTTCACACGACGTGGTTCGCTCGCCGTGAGGCGCTCGCCGTTCCGGAAAAGGGCGACGTCGGTGACGCGGGCGTACTCCACGTAATCGACGAACAACAGGTTGATCATCTGCCCGTACCGATTGCGGCGGGGCGTCTTCAGGATGTACTCGCCGAGGCGGCGGTTCGCCAGCTGCGCCGCGAACCAGACACCGGTGGCCGGCGTCAGCGTCCAGGAAAGGAGAAACAGGTCGCACGGCAGGCTCTGGTCATGCTTCATCTTCCCGTTGTATTTCTCGAATTGATCGAACTGGTGGTCCTTCATCTTTTCGAAACTGACCCTATCGGAATAGACGTCAAAGACGCGCAGATCGCCTTCGGCGGCGGCGAGAGCGCCCGAATCCCAGCGGCGGTAGACCCAGAAGCCCGGGTGTTTCGCCTTGACGGCATAGTGGTCATAGACAGCGATCAGGATCGCTGGCCTTTTGGCGACGTACTCGTTCAGCGTCATGTCGGCCAGGCGCTTGCCGGGCGGCTTCGATTTCACAAGCCAACTGCCGAGAGCGTTCGAGATCTGGGTGACGAGCAGTTCGTACTCGGCGGGGGTGCGTTGCGGGAAGTACAACGTCAGGATGATAAGCTCCTTGCGCCCTTCCGGCTCTTTGTGCCCTTTCGGCTCCTTGCGCCCTTTCGGCTCTTTGTGCCCTTTCGGCTCTTTGTGCCCTTTCGGCTCTTTCACATAACGCTGGATGTCCTGGAGGACCGTCGAGAGAAAGGGACCGATGATCCGACCGTGGTAGATCACGAACGGGTGCGATCGACCATTTCCCATGATCCGAAGGTCGAAATAGCGCACGCCGGCGGTCAACTGGCCGTAGAGGGACAGTTGCTGCGTTTTTCCGAGCGCGGCGATTCCGGAAAGGTACATTCCGGAGTCGTGTGAGGCCGGGAGGACGAGGTCGCGGAGCTTCGTATTGCCGAGGGTGGAGAGCCGGTCCTCCATCCATGAAGCGCGGTTCGTGAAGAGCGACGTGGAGAACCACAGCCTCGCCAGAATGTCCCCTTCATGGACCTCGACAGACATCTTCGTGGACGATGCCGCGACGGACGAGCGCTCGCCGTCATCGAACTTGAGCGGTTCGCCGGACCACTCGATCTGCTCGCCTTTGACGGTGCCCGTCCATCGGCAGAGGTTCGTTCTGGCGTGCTCGTAGGTGATGATCACGGTACCGTCGTCCGTGAGCGCCACCGAGGGATCGCGGCCGCTGGTGATCCGGAGATTCCGGCCCCAGACGATGTTCGTTCCGACGATGTGTCCGACGCGGTACGCGATCGCTGTCCGGCTCGACTCGTGCACCTCGACGACGACGCCGGCGTTATTCATGGCCACGCCCGGTGAGCGACCGCTGCCGATCTTCGTCCCGCCCTCCCATATCACCTCGTTCCCCTGCACGCGTCCAAGCTTGTACCAAAGGTCGTCGTAGTATTGCGCTTCGTGCACCTCGACCACGACGCCGGTGTCGTCGAGCGCGACGGAGGGCCTGATCCCCGTGTCGTACCTGACCGTCCGCCGCGGCTGCCCCCAGTCCACCTGGTCGCCGGTCAGCCTGCCCACGGTGTAGTAGAGCGTGCGGCCGGTCGCCTCGTTCTTGTGGACCTCCACGACGACGTTGTGGTTGTTCACCGCGACGTGCGGTGTCATGCCGGTGCCGTACCGGATGCTCTGCTTCCAGATGATCGTCGCTTCGTTCAGGTCGCCGACGCGGTGGTAGAGCGGGTAGGTTTTCTCGGCGCGGTGCACCTCGACCACCCTGCCGAGCCGGGTGATGGCGACCGCCGGCGTCTCGCCGTGGTCGTACTGGAGCCCGAGCCCGTGGAAGACCGGATTGACGTTCGCGTGAATGCTCATACTCGAAGGAGGGTGTGGGGTCGGTGGTCCGGGCAAAAGAGAAACATACCTGACTGCTCTATCAAAAGGCTTCGCCTAACGCAATCATGGATGATGGATTGGGCCCCGCCTTGGGATGAGAGCGACGAGCGCTGGATTAACCCGGTCTGGGCGAATTAGGCGCGGCGAACCTTTTTCGCAAGATCGGCTCAAGGACGCGCCAAACATTCTCGGCCAGAACGCGCTGGCCGGCGGCGTTGGGATGGACGCGGTCCCATTGGTTGAGAGAGGGATCTCCCGCCACGCCCTCGAGGAAAAATGGAATCGAGTTGGCGCGATTTTTTTTGGCCAGGCCGGCGAACATCGAGCCAAACGCGCTCACGTAATCTTCACTGGAATATCCGGGTAACTGCATCCCGGCGACGACAACCGCCACGTTTGGATGGCGGGCGCGCGTTTGATCGATAATCGCCTGGAGATTTTCGCGAATCTGCTCGAGATCGACGCCGCGGAAGACGTCGTTGATCCCGAGCTCGACGATGAAAATGTCGATCTCGTGGTGGGCGCGCAGAATCGCCGGCAAGCGGCGCAATCCTCCCGCGGTGGTGTCGCCACTCGAACCCGCGTTAACCACCTCGAACTCGTAACCCGCGGCTCGCATTTTCTCAGCGACCAGAGCCGGATATGCCTGCTGGCGGGAGAGGCCGTAACCCGCCGTAAGGCTATCGCCTAGCGCCACGATCGTGATCACTTTCGAAGCATCGCTTTTCGCCGCGCCGGCGGTTGGAAACGAAAACGTCGCGAGCAGCGCGCCTAAGCGCGCCAGAGTTCTCCATTGCTTCGCCCCCTGAGCCATTTTACTTTCCGGCCCTCATCCGGTGCTGAACTTTTGCTCAGCAATCGACAATCGAAAATCGCAATTCGAAAATTTATTTATGGCAACCTACGGCATCAACGGCTTCGGCAGAATCGGTCGCAACGTCCTCCGCGCAATGGAGCAGAGCGACGTCAAACGCATCGCCGCCGTCAACGATCTCACCGACACCGCTACCATTGCGCATTTGCTCAAATGGGATTCGGTCCACGGCAAATTCGACGGCGAGATCGGGCACGACCCGGAAAACATCATCGTGCGCGGCCACAAGATTAAGATTTTGAAGGAACGCGACCCGGGCAATTTGCCCTGGAAAGATCTCGGCGTGGATGTCGTTCTGGAATCGACCGGCTTTTTCACTGGTCGCGATAAAGCCGAGCTGCATTTGACGAAGGGCGGCGCGAAACGCGTCTTGATCAGCGCCCCGGCTAAGAAACCGGACGTCACTCTTTGCCTTGGTGTGAACGACGAAGCCTACGATGCCAGCAAGCATTTCATCATTTCTAATGCGAGCTGCACCACGAACTGCCTCGCTTCCATGGCGAAGGTATTACACGACAACTTCAGCGTCGTGAACGGGTTCATGAGCACGATCCACAGCTACACGAACGACCAGAAAATTCTCGATTTTCCCCATGAAGATTTGCGCCGGGCGCGGGCGGCTGCCGTCAGCATTATCCCGTCGAGCACCGGCGCGGCGAAAGCGATCGGCGAAGTGATTCCGGCGTTGAACGGGAAGCTGAACGGCGGCGCCTTCCGCGTCCCCACGCCGGACGGGTCGGTCACCGATTTCACCGCGATCGTCGAAAAGGACGCGACGGTTGATTCAATCAACAATGCCTTCAAGGAAGCGGCCGCGAGCAAGCGCTACAAAAACATTCTCGAATACAGCGACGAGCCGCTGGTCTCGATCGACATTGTCGGCAACCCGCACTCCTGCATCTTCGACAGCAAACTGACGATGACTCACGGCGGCAAATTCGTGAAGATCGTCGGCTGGTACGACAACGAATGGGGCTACAGCAACCGCTGCGTCCAAATGCTGGAGCTGCTCGGGAAATAACCAGGAAATTAGACAGGATTTACAGGATTAACTGGATTGAAGAATCCGTTTCCGACTCTTTTCCCGAAATCCCGTGCGATCCTGTTAATCCTGTCTGAATGAATAAGCTGAGGTTGCGCGATCTCGAGGTGCGCGGAAAGCGCGTGCTGGTACGCGTGGATTTCAATGTGCCGACGGAGGAGCGTGACGGGCGGACCGCGATCACGGACGACACCCGGATCCGCGAAAGTCTTCCGACGATCAGTTATCTGCGAGAAAACGGCGCGAAGACGATCCTGATGGCGCACTTCGGCCGGCCGAAGGGGAAGCCAGTGGACAAATACTCGCTGCGGCCGGTCGCTGATTATTTGCACACATTGATCGATCATCCGGTCGCGTTCAGTCACGACACGATCGGTAAGATCCCGGAAGAAATTATCGCGCACCTGAATGAGGGCGACGTGACGCTGCTCGAGAACGTCCGCTTTCATCCCGGCGAAGAAGCAAACGATCCGGCATTCGCGGAATCTCTCGCAAAGCTCGGTGATCTTTATGTGAACGACGCGTTCGGCGCCGCGCATCGCGCCCATGCCAGCACGGCCGGGATCACGAAGTTCGTGAAGCAATCGGCCATGGGATTCCTGATGGAAAAGGAAATCCAATATCTTTCCCATGAGCTGGCCAAACCGGCGAAGCCGTTCGTGGTCATCCTCGGCGGCTCGAAAGTCTCTGACAAGATCGGCGTCATCAAAGCGCTCATGGAAAAGGCCGATTCGATTTTGATCGGCGGCGCGATGGCGAACACGTTCTGGAAAGCGCAGGGAGTCCCGATCGGTGCCAGCCGAGTAGAGGCGGACAAGGTCGACCTGGCGCGCGAGATTTTAGATTTGGCCAAGAAAAAAGGAGTGCGCTTTTTGTTGCCGGTCGATGCGATCGAGACCCAAAAGGTGGAAGCCGGTTCGCCGGGCCGAAACACGGGCCGGGTTACACCGACGCATGGAATCAGCGACGGGTGGCAGGCCGTGGATATCGGCCACGCGACGGTCACCCTCTACGAAGACGAAATCGCGAAGGCGAAGACGGTTTTGTGGAATGGTCCGGTGGGCGTTTTTGAGATTCCGGCGTTCGCGACGGGAACGATCGCGATCGCAGAAGCGCTGGCCCGTTCGAAAGCGACGACGATCATTGGCGGCGGCGATTCTGTCACGGCCGTGACGCAGGCTGGGCTCGCGGACAAAATGACTTTTATCTCCACCGGCGGTGGCGCATCGCTCGAGCTGCTCGAAGGAAAAGAGCTTCCCGGAATTGCGGCGTTGAGTGATCGATGAAACGATGGTGGATCGAGCGCTCCGTCGCTCGGTGACAAGGTTGCCGGCGGAGCCGGGAATAGTAACATCGCGCGCGGAGCGCACGATCCACCAATGAGCGTCCAGTTTCTAAAAAAGCTCGGTTACGGGGTCATCGCTCTCGCGGCCTTCATCGCGACGAGTGGGGTGATCCACTCGCTCCTGCCACCGATGATTCCCAAGGGCATCGCGGCGAAACTGAAATTCTTTGCCGAGCACAAGGACGAATTCGACACCGTCATCGTCGGCACGAGCCGGCTTTATTATTCCATCTCGCCGGAGCTTTTCGACCAGACCACGCGCGACAACGGCCTCCCGACGCGGACTTTCAATTTCGGCATCGACGGAATGCATCCGCCGGAAAATTTCTACGTTCTCGAACAAATCCTCAAAACCAAGCCGCGAAAACTGAAATGGGTCGTGCTCGAAATGGGCGATATCCAGACGAAATGGGATAACATTCTCGGAACCCAGCGCGCGGTTTACTGGCACGATTGGCCGCGGACTGCGTTGACCCTGAAGAAAGCGTTCAATCCGCGCGGCAACGCGAACTGGTTCATCAAGCTGACGCGGCTCTGGCTCGCCCGGCGCGATTTCATTTCGAACCTCGCGCTGTTCGGAAAACAATTCGCCAATGTCGGCCGCGCCGCTGACTTCCTGCCATCCGCCGATCGCGAGCGTTTCGCTGACGCCGCTTCGGAACTGGGACCGCACGGCGATGGCTACCGGATGGCCGGAGACGCGATGTCGCCCGAACGGGCGGCGCAGTTTGAGCAGCGGCTCGCGCAGGAGATGTCCGAGGCGCGGCCAAAATTCCTCGATCCCGCCACGGAAGACGGCTACCGCAACTCCGCGGCCCAGACCCGCCAGGCCGGAGCGGCTCCGTTTTTTGTCGTCGCGCCGGTAATTTTCCAACAACTTCCGCGTTTCCGGAGATCGCCCGATCCCGCGCCGCTGGTTTCCTTTAATGATGCCCGGAAGTTCCCCCAGTTTTACGACACCAGGGTCCGCATCGACGATGGGCACCTGACGAACGAAGGGGCGGCGGAATTCACGCGACTGCTGGCGCAGGAATTCGCCCGTCGCATGCGCCAACCCTAAAGTCATGCTTCGCCGGAAAATGATGGTTGATCCGCCGCGGAGCGAATTTTCTCCCGGTCGGGGAGTCTTGAATGTCGGGATCGCAGCGCTCGCCTTCCTCCTGGCTTGCGCCGGTTTGAACGCATCCCTTCCCTTTCCTGAAATCGACTTCGTCAGTCGCAATCTCCGATTTTTTCGGCAACACCGGGACGACTTCGACACGGTCTTTATCGGGTCGAGCCGGATTCGCCACCAAATCTCGCCGGCGATTTTCGATCGAACGATGCGCGCGGCCGGCTTCCCCACGCGCACCTTTAATCTCGGAATAAACGGAATGGTCCCGCCGGAAGACGGCTATGTCCTGGAACGTTTGCTCAGCGCAAAGCCCCTTCATCTGAGGTGGGTTTTCATCGAGCTCGATGAATTGGAAACCAAACGCGTTCCCGCCACGGAGGGCACTCGCCGGTCGCTTTATTGGCACGATCCGAAACGGACATCGCTTGTGCTCCGAGAAATCCTTGACGCCGGTCATCAGGAGAGTGGATTTGCCTTAAGAGAAATTGGTGAGCTCGCCCTTCCCGGGCCGGGGAAATCAGAAGCGCGGGATCTTCTCTTTTTTCACGGCGCGCTCTTCGCGAAAAACTTCACGAATGTCGGGAGAAAGATCGATCTCTCCTGGTGGTTCTCGCACCTCTGGAAAGAAGAGGCGTTATCCAAAGACCTGGGTGGCAATGGCGATGGATATGTTCCGCGAAGCAGGAAGATGTCGACGGCGGAGGTGGTCGTTTACGAGACCGAGCTCAAATATGCCGTGACCCACGCCGGGTCGAGGTTTGTTTCCGCCTCTACCGAGGTTGCTTACCGGCAGCTGGCCGGGGAAGTGAGAAAGGCGGGCGCCACTCCGATTTTTCTCGTCACGCCCCTGACGATGCAGATCGAACTTGGGTTCCGGCCTGAATCTGGTATCGCGGGCACGGTAATGAGGTTCAACAATGCCAGGGTTTATCCGCAACTTTATCGGAATGAGGCGCGGATCGATGGCAGCCATCTGAATGGCGAGGCTGCCGAGGAGTTCACCCGGCTCGTAGCCGAGAATTTTTCGCAGCTGCGTCGCGAAAACAGAATCCAATGATCGCGAGAACGCCGCCGCCGACATCATCCGTGAATCAATCTGGCGGCGAAAGTCCGCGTCTCTCCTCATGCTTTTTGTAGAATTCCGTTTCTTCTGGTTCTTTCTCGCGGTCTTCTGCGTTTACTGGAGTTTGCGCGATAACCGTTCGCGCAAGATCTGGCTGCTCCTCTGCAGCTACGTCTTTTACGCCGCCTGGAATTGGAAGTTCCTCTTCCTGCTCATGGGGTCGAGCGCGCTTGATTACTTCGTCGGCCTGATGCTGGCGCGGACGAAAAATCCGGGAGCGCGGCGCGGTTGGCTGATCCTCAGTCTCTGCGTCAATCTCGGCACGATAGCGTTCTTCAAGTACTACAACTTCTTCGTCTCATCCGCCGCCGTCTTTCTTGCCTGGCTCGGCCTCCCGGCGAGCCTGCACACGCTGAACATCATCATTCCAGTGGGCGTGAGCTTCTACACGTTCCATTCAATGAGTTACACGATCGACGTCTACCGGGGAAAGATGCGCGCGGTAACAAGCATCCTCGACGTCGCGTGTTTTATCGGGTTCTTTCCCCAAATGGTGGCCGGGCCCATCGTCCGCGCCGCTCAATTCCTGCCGCAGCTCCAATCGCTCCGAAAATTTTCGAATGCCGATGTTCGCGGCGCGCTCGTGCTTTTCCTGGTCGGCTTTGTTAAAAAAGCCTGCATCGCCGACGGAGTCGCACCGACCGTCGACAAATATTTCGATTCCCCCGCGAATTACACCGCGGCCAGCGCCTGGCTCGCCATCCTCTTCTATGGGATCCAGATCTATTGCGACTTCTCCGGGTATACGGATATGGCGATCGCTTGCGCGCGATTGCTCGGCTACGAACTGACGCTCAATTTCAACTTTCCTTATCTCGCGCGGAACGTCGCGGAGTTCTGGCATCGCTGGCACATCAGCCTTTCCTCCTGGCTACGCGATTATCTTTACATTCCGGTGGGCGGCAATCGCGGGAACCGGTGGTTCGTCGCGCGCAACATCATGATCACGATGTTGCTCGGCGGCCTCTGGCACGGCGGCGCGTGGACCTTCGTGATCTGGGGCGGGTTGCACGGCCTGGCGCTCGTCGTGCACAGGGAATGGCAACGAAGAGTCGAGGGACGGGCTCCATCCCGTCCCTTGCCGGGTGTGCCCGGGAGCCCGGACGCCACAGAGGACGTCCCTCCAAGGCGCGGTCCGTTCGGCTGGCTGGCCTGGTCGCTGACCTTCTACTGGGTTTGCTTTACCTGGATTTTTTTCCGCGCCGCGGACCTGGAGCGCGCGGGAGTGATCGCGAAGAGTTTTGTTTTTTGGCAGAGTCCCGGAACTCACGACCTCGGGTTTCGGATGATTTGGATCGTTGTTCTGCTGGGAGTGATCCACCAACTCAACGGGCGCAGGGTGTTTTCCAGTTGGTGGCGCCGGGGTTCTCCTGAGGTTTTCGCCGCCGGATACGGTTGCGCGTTCGCGGTCGTGCTTTTATTTATCCCGCCGCATTACGCGCCGTTCATCTATTTCCAGTTCTGAGCTTGTCGTCATGAGAAAGAAAATCGTCGCTGCGAATTGGAAGATGAACATGACCCAGAGCGAAGCGACCCGGTTCATCTCGACGTTTCTTCTCGAGGTCGGCGAATCGAGAGACGTGGAAATCGTGCTGGTGCCGCCGTTCACGGCGATCGCGACGGTGAATGCGGCGCTCGAAAACGCGCAGCACGTCAAGGTCGGCGCGCAGAACATGCATTGGGAACGCTCGGGCGCGTTCACAGGCGAGATCAGCCCGGCGATGTTGCGCGATCTTTTTGTGCGTTACGTCGTGCTCGGCCATAGCGAGCGGCGCATCTTGTTTGGCGAAACGGATGAGATCGTGAATCGCAAAGTGCGCGCCGCGCATGAAGCGACCCTGCGACCGATCCTTTGCGTGGGCGAAAGTCTGGAGCAACGCGAGCGCGGCGAAGTGGAGCAGGTGTTATCGACGCAACTTAGAGGCAGCCTCGCTGGCCTTGGTGCGAAAGAATTGCAGGAAACGGTCATCGCTTACGAGCCGGTTTGGGCGATCGGGACCGGCAAAACCGCCACGGCGGAACAGGCGCAGGAAGCGCACGCATTTGTCCGGCGTGTCCTCGGTGAAATTTCCGATGAAGCGACCGCCGAGAAAATTCGGATCCAGTATGGCGGCAGCGTGAAACCCGACAACGCGCGCACGCTCATGTCGCAACCGGACATCGATGGCGCGCTGGTAGGCGGCGCCAGTCTCGATCCACGGAGCTTCGCCCAGATCGTGCAGGGGGCGGGGGAGAAGTAGCGCATTCTTCTGTAGCCGCTTCGCTGTGCGAAGCGCGAGATCGGCGAAGATAGCTCTATCTCACGCCGCCCACAGGGCGGCGGCTACAGTTTATGGCAACTGGTAAACTTCCACCGAGCCCACGCCAGTCCCGCCGTTGGTCCCGTGGACGATAGCGGTATAGGCGCCAGTTGGTAGCGTTTGGACGATGGCCGATTCTTTCGCGTTCGTCGGCGCGAGGCCGCTGTTCTGGATCTGCGTCTTCTGCGGGCTATTCATCCAGTCGTCGTTGGAATCCACCTTCGTTCCCTGGCTGTTGAAGAAATCGAGCATGGGATCTGTGAGCGCATTAGGCACGCCGAACGCGGTGAGCGACGGCCCGATCGCGCGCACGAGAACCTGCTTCGAATCGGTGCCGCCGAGAGTGAGTCCGGCAAACAAGGCATTGGGATCGGAGCCGACCTGGCCGCGAGTGGAAATGTTGAGCAAGGTCGAGCCCGGACCGCTATCGAGATCGTAAACTTCGACGACGCCTACGCCAGTGCCGTTGTTAGCGCCTCGCAGAACAGCGGTATAGGCGATCCCGTTCGTATCCGATGGCACGGTCGTCAGAATTGCTGACTCGTTAGGCGAATTGGGCGCGAGGCCGATGTCGCTCACATCCTGTTTGTTCGAGGCATCTCCCCAGTTGTCGTTGGTCGCAATGGTCGCGCTGCTGCTGTCGTGCAATTCCAAGGTTGGATTGGCCAGTGCGTTAGGGACACCAAGCGCCGTGAGGGACGGGCCAAGGCCGCGAACAAGCAGCCGCTTTGAGGCCGATCCACGCATGATGAACCCCGCGATCAACGCGTTGTCGCCGGTGCCGACCTGCATGCGCGCGGCGAGGTTAACCAACCGGCCCGGCGCCGCGATGACGTTGACGGTAAACATTTGCGAAACCGTCCCGCCGTCGAAATCGGTCGCGGTCACGGTGACGTGCGCAGTGCCGACGCTGTTTCCGCTGACGAGTAATTTCGTGCCGCTGACGGCGACGCTCACGTTTCCGTTGTCGCTCGTAGCCGAGAAAGTCAGCGGTGAAATCTGCGCGATGGCCGGAAGCGAGACGAGATTGGCCACTTTCACCGGATTCGGCGACGTGTAATTGCGCAACGGCAGGGAATCGAAGGGCGCGCCAGCATTGAAGCGCGGCAGGGCTGCGATCGCGTCCGCTACTGTCATCGTGTTGTTGACGACGCGGCCGAAAACCGTGAACCCGCCGTTCTGCGTATCAAGATTGTTGGGCGACCCGCCATTGTCCGCGAGATTAATGAACCATTCCGACGTCGCACTATTCGGGTCGCCCGCCAATCTCGCCATGGCAATCGTGCCGCGCTTGTTCGAGATGCCGGGCTCATTCTGGATTGCTCCGAAAGAAAGCACCTGCGTCGGCTTCACATTTTGTTTGTTGGAATCAGCCGGATCGACCGTGCCGATATAGCCGCCGCCCTGGATGACAAAACCGGGTGCCGACCGATGAATGAAACTCGAGGCCTGTTGGTTCGCCGCCGCGTCGAAAACAAAGTAGCGGCCCTGGTCGACGTACTTCAGGAAATTCGTCACCGTGATCGGCTTCTGCTGACCGAAGAGCGCGATGTCGATGTTGCCGAGCACGGTCGTCATGCGAACGGCGTTGCTCACATCCGGGTCGGAAAAATCCGGCGCCAGATCGATCGAGCGCGCGGGCGCGCCAGCGTATTCGGTGAAGTCGAGAATTTGGGCGACAACAACCGGCGGCGTATTTTGGGCAGAAGCGGAAAACGCGAAGGCAGCGAGCGCGCAGGCGAGCAAGAGTCTGGTCCGATTCATAAGCGGAAATGTTTTTACTCCATTTCGCGAAAACCCGCCAGTCGTCTTCCTGTAGCCGGGATCGATGATCCCGGCCCTTGTGATGGCCTCGCTTCGATTGGCCGGGATCAGCGATCCCGGCTACAGGATTTTACTTCATGATCTCGAGGTAGGTACGCGCGCGTTGTTTGCCGGTGGCCGGATCGAATTCCTCGATCCGCATCTGTTTCAAAAACCAGCGGTCCTCGATTTTTTGGCCGGAGACGACGGTGAAACGTTTCGCGAGTTTGCCGTTCCAATCGTATCCCTCCAACTTCATCAGCGCGCCGCCCTCCTTGTCGACCCAGAGCCAGACATTGGAATACTGCGACTGCCGGTTGGGCGCTTTCAACTCCAGCTTCCAGCAATTGCGCAGACTGATCGAGTTTTCTCCCGTCACCCGCGCGTTCGGCCAATAAAGAAATTTCAACGCGAGATCCTCGTAGGTGACCGCGGTGCCGCGCACTTTATGGTCGAATTGGGCCGGCGTAATTTTTTCCACTCCCTCGCGCGTGATTTCCTCGAGCCGCGAATCGTTATCGCCCAGCCGCAGTTGCAGCGCCTCGTCCGGCTTCGTAAAACTGTAACGAATCAACGGCCCTGTTTGGGTGAGGCGAAAAGGAACGATCGTCGCCCCTTCCCGTATCTGGCCCTGCAGATTCAGTTCCTGTTGAGCCTGCCGCAGCCGGACGGATTCGAGAATTTCCTTCGCGGAAGGCGGGGCGGCGAGGGCCGAACTAACGAGGAGCAGAAACGACAAGAGCGTTTTCATTGGCAGTTGAACAAGTGTTAAGTGTGTCGGGAATGGATCAAGCCATCTTTCATCTCATCAACGAACGATGGACGCATCCCGCCCTTGATTTGTTCATGGCGGCGGTGAGCGACGTGGAGATCTGGAAACCACTCCTGGCCGTCCTGGCCGTGTGCGCCCTGATTTTCATGGGATTCAAGGGACGTGCTTTCATCATCTGCCTGGCGCTGGCCTTGGTGCTCGCGGACTATTTCCTGGTCAGCACTTTGAAGACCGCGATCGATCGCCGCCGGCCGAAACAAGTGCAAAGGGTGCGGATGGTGCAACTGGAACGAGCGCATCCGCAATTCCTCACCCTCTTCAAACGGCCGACGATCCGTTACTCGGATGAAACGGACCGCACCAAATCCGGCCCGTCATTTCCCTCCGGGCACGTGACGGATAACATCATCATCGGCACGATGTGCGTTCTCTTTTTTCGGCGCTGGGGCTGGTTGTATTTCATCGTGGCGGCTGCCGTCAGTTACTCGCGGATTTATCTCGGCGCGCATTGGCCGAGCGACGTCCTCGGGACCGCTTTCATGGCGGCGGGCGCGGCCTTGCTCGTCGTCGCGCTGGCAGAATTTATCTGGAAACGGGGGGCCCCGCGCTGGGCGCAGGGATTGTTTGCGCGCCATCCCCGCCTGATCGAATAACGAACGCATGAGTCACACCCGCGCGGTCTGGTTGTTCGTTCTCGCGTTAACGGCGCTGCGCTTCACCATGCTCGGCACGAGCGACCTCTCCTTTGACGAAGCCCATTACTGGATGTGGTCGGAGCGCCTGGCGCCCGCCTATTTCAGCAAAGGTCCCGGCGTCGCGTTTGCGATTCGCGCCGGCACCATGCTTTTCGGCGCGACGGAGTTCGGGGTGCGCTTCTGGAGTCCCATTCTCGGCGGCGCGACCACGCTGCTGCTCTATTCCTTCACGAAAAAGCTGTTCAACGAGCGGGCGGGCTTTTGGGCCGTCATCGCGCTGAACGCCATCCCGCTCTTCAATGTGGGCAATCTCGTGATGACGATCGATCCGCTCTCGAGCTTCTTTTGGGTGGCCGCCATGTTCACCTTCTGGCTGGCGCTCGAACGCGCTGAGAAATCAACCTGGCTCTGGACCGGGACCGGTCTTCTGATCGGGCTCGGGTTTCTCTGCAAATACACGAACGCCTTCGAGCTAGTCTCGATCGTTCTGGTCCTCGCGCTCGTTCCGCGTCACCGCCGCGAATTCAAGCGGCCCGGTCTTTATTTTCTCCTCGGCGCCTTCGCCGTCTGTCTCGTCCCGCCGTTGGTCTGGAACTACCAGCACACCTGGATAACCCTCTCGCATTTGCGCTCCCGCGGCGGGCTCGACCAATCGTTCGGGATCCGTCCGCTCGAGGTGCTCGGCTTTCTCGGCGCGCATTTCCTGAGCTTTTCGCCGCTCCTTTTTCTCGCGCTCGCGTGGGCCGTAGTGGCGAATTGGCGCCGGGCCCGGCAACAGTTCAAGGTCCTTTATCTTTTCTGGTTCGGCCTGCCGGTCTTCGCGTTTTACTTTCTGCTTTCCTTAAACGACCAGGCCGCGCCGAACTGGGACGTGCTCGCGTTTATCAGCCTGGCGGTCCTGGCCGCTTCTTATTGGACTGAGCGGGTGGAATCGAGTCGCGCTGCCAGGGGTTTTCTTTCCGGGGGGATCATGCTCGGGCTCGCCGTGAGCTTGTTCGCGGTCGATACCGATCTCTTGCGCACAATGAACCTGCCCTTCCCGCATCATCGCGATCCGGCCGATCGCGTCCGCGGCTGGAAATCCGCGGCCCGCGCCGCGGAAAAAATCCGAACGGATCTCGAAACGAAAAACAAGGAACAGTTCTTCGTCATTGCCGATCAACGCGATCGCGCCTCGGAGATGTCGTTTTATTTCAAGGAGAAGCGCGCCGAAGGCCCGGGGCATCCGCCGGTTTACATCGTGGAGTCGCAGGACATCTCGAACCAGTTCTCGTTCTGGCCGCGCTACGATGAATTCGTCGAGGCGCCGCCGAATACCCCGTTGCCGGACGGCGAAGTCTACACGGAAGAAGGCGGAATCAATTTGTTTACGGGCCGGAGCGCGCTCTACATCCAGAACGGGAAGTCGGAGCTGGTGCCGCACAACATTCGCGTTGCCTTTCAATCCGTGGACCGGATCGCGACGATCGAGGTGAGTCGCTTCGGCGCGAAGATGCGCGAATGGCAGGTGTTTGTTTGCCGGAATTATCGGACACTGCCGCTATGAGCGCTGGTTCGCCCGCGATATCCGTGGTGGTGCCGCTATTCAACGAAGAAGAGAACGTGCCGATCCTGCAAGGCGAGCTGACGACGGCACTGGGCGGGCTCGATTACGAAATCATTTTCGTCGATGACGGCTCCGTCGATGGGACGGTGCAGCGGATCGCTTCCGATCCGCGAGTGCGATTGGTCCAGTTCGAACGCAACGCCGGCCAGAGCGCGGCGATGTATGCGGGGCTGAACAGCGCGCGGGGTGAAGTCGCCGTCCTGATCGATGGCGATCTGCAAAACGATCCCGCCGATATTCCGAAGCTACTCGCCGAGATCGAGCGTGGCGCCGACCTCGTCTGCGGTTATCGCGCGCAACGCAAGGACACGATGGTCAAGCGCATCACCAGCCGCGTCGCAAATTTTGTTCGGAGCCGGTTCACCAAGGACGGTGTGCGCGACACCGGCTGCACCTTGAAAGCGATGAAACGCGAATGCATCACGGCGCTGCTCCCATTTAAGGGCATGCACCGGTTCATCCCTGCGCTGGTCAAAGGCGCCGGCTATCGCCTCGTTGAGGTCCCGGTAAACCATCGCCCGCGAAAATTCGGCCAAAGCAAATACGGCCTCGGCAATCGCGCCCTTCGCGCCACGATGGACATGTTCGGCGTCCGCTGGCTGCTCTCCCGGCGGCTAAATTACAAAGTGCGCGAGGATTCCCGCTCGACGCTGTAGCCGCGGCGCTCTGTCGCCGCGTCAGCGCGAAGAACCACGGCGACACAGCGCCGTGGCTACAGCTCCTAATATTTTTCGACCTTTATCCCACGCTTCGCCAACTGCGCCTGGACGCTGTCCGGGCCAACCAGATGCGCGGCGCCGACCGCGATCTGCTGGACGCCGGAACCTTTCAGCATCGCGGCGATCTTTTCGCTCCAGGCGATGTTTCGTTGGACGATGAGTTTCTGGTAAACGGTGGGCGCCTCTTTTTTCATGTCGTCCACCGAAAGCCGCTTGATCGTGTCCGTATCGCCATCGATCCACGCTTTCGCGAGTTTATCGAGAAGATCCAATCCCTTCTCGAGATCATCGAGGATGCTGTTGAGGAAAGCAATCTGCTCCTCATCGGAGAGACCGGCGAGAATCTGAATTTGTTCCTCGGCGGTTTCGAATCCGCGAATCTTATCGCCTTCGGCGAGAGCCTGCGCATTCAACACGCGCTCGACTCCGGCCTTCGGATCGTAACCGGCTTTCATGATTGGCCCCACCGCCAGAACCAGCGCGGCGAGCCAGGGCCGCATGGGTTCCAAACTCGCGACCGGAATGGCGTAAGTGGCGGCGATTTTTTCGAGCTTCTGGCGTTGCTCGCCATTAAGCCTGCTTGAAAGCGGATGCTGTGGGTCGATACCGAACTTCGCCATCAACGGGGCCAGCGCGGCCTCGTTGTCGAAATCGGCGACCTCGAGCCAGAGCTCGGTCGCATCGTGGACGGTCTTCTTCACTTTCTCGGCGTTCCATTCCGTGTCGTGCTTGAGCAGGTGCAGGGTGCCGATGAGATAGATCGTGGAATCCGCATCCTTGATCACCCACATCGCGGGTTCGGCTTTTGCGGAAATCGCTGCGAATATGATGAAAATGAGGGCGACCGGCAGGAGCCAGCAAGGGCGAGGGAAATCGTGCATGGCAGACGGTAGCGCGTCCGGCCTCGGCCCGCCACGACGGCCAAATCACGCTTGTCATCCGAAAGCCCCACGTTAAGCTTTCGACCCCCAACGGGAATCCTGCATGTCCTTGGCCAGCCTACTCTCTGCCGAGCAAATCATTCCCGAGATGAAAGCGACGGAGCGTTGGAGCGCCATCGTCGAGCTAATCGACCTCCTGGTGGCCCAGGGCAAAATCAAACCAGAAGATCGCGACAGCATCCTCGCCTCGCTCAAACAGCGGGAAGAAACGATGAGCCCCGGGATCGGGTTCGGCATCGCCATTCCGGTCGCGAGTTTGGAACCCATGCGGCCCTGGCTCGCCGCGCTGGTTCTGGCGGTGGGGCCAATCATGAAAGCCGGTTACGATCCGAAGGCCGGAGTCGAGCGCGTGTTGAATGCGCAGGCTCTCGCCGAAGGCGATAAGATTCGCGGATTCGAAACCGCCGAGGAACAAACTTTCGCGAGCGCAGCGGGCAAAAGTAAGAGCGGTGGAAACGTTTCAAGCCCTTCTCGCGCGGAAGGTGGCGGAAGCGCTTAAGGCAGCCGGGTTGCCGGAGGCGGGCGGCGTCACCCAGGCTACCGACGCGCGCTTCGGCGATTACCAGAGCAACGCCGCGCTCATTCTCGCCAAGCAGCTCAGTGAAAATCCGAGAAATATCGCCCAGAAAATATTAGTCGTATTAGACCTATCCGGCCTATGCGAGCCGCCCACAATTGCTGGCGCCGGCTTCATTAACTTCACCCTCCGCAACGAAGCCATCGCCGCGCAAACCGCGAAGCTTCTCCGCGACGAACGCCTCGGCGTTGCGCGCGCGGAAACCCAGAAACGCATCGTCATCGACTTCGGCTCCCCGAATGTGGCCAAGCCGATGCACGTCGGCCACATTCGCAGCACCGTGCTGGGGGACGCGCTTGCCCGCATCGCTTCTTTCCTCGGTCACGAAGTCATCCGCGATAATCACATCGGCGATTGGGGGACGCAGTTCGGCATGGTGATCTACGGCTGGAAGAACCTGCTCGATCGCGCCGCGCTCGAACGCGACCCGATCGCGGAACTGGTCCGCATTTACAAAGAGACCAACGAAAAAGCGACAAGCGACCCTAAAGTGCGGGAAGCGGTCCGCGAGGAATTGGTCAAACTCCAGGCGGGCGCCCCGGAGAATTTCTCGATTTGGAAAGAGACGGTCGACCTCTCCATGAAGGAATTCGAGCGCGCCTACCAGATGCTGGATATTCATTACGACATCCAGCGCGGCGAAAGTTTCTACAGTGATCGACTGCCCGCGGTGGTCGAGCGCTTGCTCAAATCGGGAATCGCTGAGATCAGCGAAGGGGCGGTTTGCGTTTTTTTCCGCGATATTCCTGAGCTGGCGGAAAAGCCCGCGATCATCCGCAAGAGCGACGGTGGTTTCAATTATACCACCACCGATATCGCGACGGTGGATTATCGAATCCAGGATTTGAAAGCAGATACGGTTTGGCTTGTTGTGGGCGCGCCGCAAATCCTGCACTTCAAGCAAATCATCGCGATCGCGCGCCGCGAAGGTTACACAGCCGACTTTCGCCACATTACTTTTGGCAGCATTCTCGGCGAGGACCGCAAGCTGATGAAAACGCGCTCGGGCGAGAACGTGCCCCTCCGCGATTTGCTCGATGAGGCAATCCAGCGCGCCCGCAAAATCATCGAGGAGAAGAACCCTGATCTGAGCGAGTCGGAGAAGATCGACATCGCCGAAAAGGTCGGGATCGGCGCGGTGAAATACTACGATCTCTCCCAGTACCGGATGACCGATTACATCTTTTCCTGGGACCGGATGCTTTCGTTCCAGGGGAACACCGCGCCCTATTTGCAGAACGCGTATGTCCGCATCCGCTCGATTTTCCGGAAAGCGGGCGAGGAATTTACCGCGACGAGGGAACTGAACCTGACCGACGCGGCGGAAAAGAATCTTGCCCTGAAACTTTGCCAATTCGCCGAAACAGTTCCTACCGTCGTGAACGATTTCCGTCCGAACCTGCTGGCTAATTATCTCTACGAGCTGGCGAACGCCTTCCATACGTTCTACGAAGCCTGCCCGGTCCTGAAATCCGAAGAGCCGTTGCGCAGCTCCCGTCTCGCCCTTTGCGAATTAACGGGGCGAGTGCTTGCGAAGGGCCTCGACCTTCTAGGCATTAAAGTCCCGGAAAAGATGTGAAGGCAAATGACGAAGTTCGAATGACGAATGCCGAATGAATGACGAAGCTCGAATGACGAAAGACCGGGGCGCGCAAGATGCCATTTCGGATTTCGTCATTCGGGTTTCATTCGTCATTCGTCATTCGTCATTCGTCATTTCATCCTGGGTTTGCTCCACATGACAAGAATTCCCGTTTGCACCTATCGGTTGCAATTCAACCGGCAGTTCACCTTCGCCCAAGCCCGGGAAATCGTGTCGTACCTCGATGCGCTCGGGATCAGCGATTGTTACGCGTCGCCCTACTTTCAGGCGCGCGCGGAAAGCCTCCACGGCTACGACATCACCGATCACAACAAGCTGAACGCCGCCATCGGTTCGCGCGCCGACTACGACGCGTGGATCGCGGACCTCCGCGCGCACGGCATGGGACAGATCGTCGATTTTGTCCCGAACCACATGGGAGTAGGCGAGCCGCTCAACCATTGGTGGATGGACGTTTTAGAGAACGGTCCCAGCTCGATGTACGCGCCCTGGTTCGACATTGAATGGAAGCCGCTCAAATCCGATCTCCAGGATAAAGTTTTGCTGCCGATTCTCGGCGACCAGTATGGCCGGGTCCTGGAACGCGGCGAATTGCAGGTGCGCTTCGAAGCGGGCGCTTTTTATCTGCGCTATTACGAACACGAATTCCCGATCGCGCCCGGGACTTATCGCCACATCCTCCAAGTCGCGCTCGATAAACTGGAGCCGTTCAAGAGCGAAGATTATTACGCGGAGTTCCAGAGCATCATTACCGCGCTGGAATATTTGCCGCGCCGCACCGAGACCAATCCGGAACGGATCGCGGAACGGACCCGGGAAAAGGAAATCATCAAACGCCGGCTGGAGCGGCGTTGCCAGGAAGCGCCGCAGGTGCAGGCGGCGGTCCTGCAGGCGGTCGAGCAGATCAACGGAACTCCTGGCGACCCGCGCAGTTTCGACGCGCTCGATTCGCTCCTGAACGACCAGTCGTATCGCCTCGCGTTCTGGCGCGTCGCCGCGGAGGAAATCAACTATCGGCGTTTCTTCGACGTGAACGATCTCGCCGCGATCCGGATGGAATTGCCGGAAGTGTTCGATGCGACCCATCGCCTGCTCCTGGAGCTCGTCGCCACCGGCGCGGTTACCGGTGTGCGTGTCGATCACCCGGACGGTCTCTATTTACCCCGGGAATATTTCGAAAAATTGCAGCGGCGTTCCGCGGCCGCGCTCGGCGCACCTCTTCCTCCGGATGGCCGCGCGATTTATCTCGTGGTCGAGAAAATCTTGTCCGGCAACGAAACGTTGCGAAGCGATTGGTCTGTCCACGGCACGACCGGATACGAGTTCGGCAAGCTGGTTGCCAACGTTCTCGTCGACGGGTCGGCCGAGCAGGCGATCACCAAGACCTTCCAGCGTTTCATCGGGCACTCGATGCACTTCGGCCATCTCGTTTACGCGAAAAAGCGTCTCGTCATGCGCCTGTCGCTCGCGAACGACGTCAACGTCCTCGGCGACATGCTCGATCGGCTTTCGGAAAAGAACCGCTGGTTCCGCGATTTCACCCTGGACGCACTCGCGCGCGCGGTCCGGGAAACGATTGCTTGTTTCCCGGTTTATCGCACCTACGTCGAGCCGGGCCAGCCGGTGAGCGAGGAAGATCGCGCCGTCATCGAGCGCGCGGTGACGACGGCGAAGCGGCGGAACCCGGCCCTGGAGGACTCCGTCTTCAATTTTCTCCGCGACATTTTGCTCTTCCGGTTCCCGGAAAACCTCGATGACGAAGCGCGAAAGGAGCACGCGCATTTCGTCCTGAAATTCCAGCAGAGTACCGGCCCAATCATGGCGAAGGGATTGGAGGACACGGCGTTCTACGTTTACAACCGGCTCGCCGCGCTGAACGAGGTCGGGGGCGAGCCGCAGCATTTCGGGATCGGGCTGGATGAATTTCACCAGCGCAATTTCGAACGCCAGCGCGATTGGCCGTCGAGTTTGCTGGCGACCTCGACCCACGACACGAAGCGGAGCGAAGACGTGCGGGCGCGGATGGTGGCGATTTCCGAGGTGCCGCAGTTATGGCGGAGCAGCCTCCAGCGCTGGCGCGTGATCAATCGGCGCTGGAAACGAAACCTCGATGAGGCGAGCGCGCCGGACGCGAACGAAGAATATTTGTTTTATCAGACGCTGGTGGGGACCTGGCCGATGGACGCGGCCGGCCGCGCGGAACCCGCTGCGACGGCCGAATACATCGAACGCGTCCAGACCTACATGGCGAAAGCCTTGAAGGAGGCGAAGATCAACACGAGCTGGATCCAGCCTAACGAGCAGTGGGACGCAGCGATGAGCGAATTCGTGGCGCGGGTTCTCGACTCGTCGACCAAGAACAAATTCATCCCGGCCTTCCTCCCGGTCGCGGAAGAGATCGCGCGCCTTGGCGCGATCAATTCGCTTTCGCAAGTCGCCTTGAAATTGACCGCGCCGGGTGTCCCCGACATTTACCAGGGGAACGAAATCTGGGATTTCAGTCTCGTCGATCCCGACAATCGGCGGCCGGTCGATTACGCGCGAAGAGGCGAAATGCTGCGCTCGCTGGACACAGCGGCGCCGGCCGAGTTGCTCCAGCAGTGCGCCGATGGACGGATCAAACTTTTTCTTACCCAACGGCTCCTGCGCTTTCGCCGGGAGCATTCGCAATTGTTTGAACACGGGAGCTACGTGCCACTCAACGTCACCGGTACGTTCGCGGAGAACTGCGTCGCATTCGCGCGCGAACACGAGGGAAATTGGATCGCGATCGTCGTGCCGCGGCTTTCGTCGCGCGTCGGTTTCCCGCCGATTGGTGAGGCGTGGCAGGATACGGCAGTTGATTTGCCGGCCTCGTTGTCGCGCGAGGGCGCGAGGGAATTATTCACCGGCTGTAAACTCAACGTTGACGATAACGCCGTGAGGTTATCCGACGCGATGGCCGTCCTCCCTTTCGCCGTCTATACAAATGCCCTGTAGCGGCGGTCTATGACCGCTGCATTTGTTGAAGTGCGACGGTCATAGACCGCCGCTACAAGGAAGTTAGCCAATGCGCGAACTTGTCCGCGTTCGCGACGAATTCGCGCCCAAGATCAGCGAACGAGATTTGCGACGAAGCGAGCACCAGCATCACGCTGAGCAGCGCCAGGTTCATCAGGTAGATCACGACCAGCGAGAAAAACGTTCCGTGATCAGTCAGGTCGGTTTGTTTCTTCGGGATCATCCAGCAGGCGAACGTGAAATGGAACGCCCAGGTCGCGCCGATCAAGGCGTAGAGGAGCCGCCCGTACGGCTGGACATTGAAGAACATGCCGAGGACGCCGTACCCGGCGATGGCGATCAGGCTGTAGAGCGGGAAAAAATAAGGCGCGAGCGCGATCCAGAAATTGTTCCGGTCCGTCACGATGTGGCCGCCGTCCCGGCCGACGCGAAACCGACTGACTCGCCCGCCCATTAGGAGGACCCAGAGCGCGTGGGTGAGTTCGTGGCCGAACACATAGACCAGCATCGGCCGCGGCAAACCGAAAAACGCGATCAGCCACAGGACCGCGCCTAACGAAAAGAACCAGAATTCCTCGGCGGCCCAGAGTCGTTGCGTCACCGTCGCGCGCGCGAAGACAGTGAAGAATGTCTGGGTGAGGATCGCGCAGATCGGGAGAAGAAAAATCGCGATGACGAATTTCACCCAGCGCGTCGGGATGAGCCAGGCGCTATGATTAGCGGCGCGCCGGACGATTGGAGCGCTGACCTTCGTACGGGCGCCGCGCCGGCGTCCGTGATGAAGGGTCGTCTTTCGTTTCTTCTTCGCCGCCAACTTATCCGCAGATTACGCAGATTTTGGCAATGACGAATGTCGAATGTCGAAGCATAAATTGCCGAAGCAACGCTCCAGCGCGTTACGGTTCGTCATTCGTCATTCGACATTTGCGCCGACTTTGTCGGCGCTTTACGCCCGTCCCATGTAGGCGCCGGTGCGCGTATCGATCTTGATGAGCTCGCCTTCCTGGATGAAGAGCGGGACGTTGACGGTCTTGCCCGTCTCGAGCACGGCCGGCTTCGTCACGTTCGATGCGGTATCGCCGCGGAGACCTTCCGGCGCTTCCGTGACTTTCAATTGCACCGAGGACGGCAATTCCACCTGGACCGCTTTCCCCTCAGCATACAGCACCTGGATCGGCAAATTCTCGACGAGATAATCCTTCGCTTCGCCGAGAAGATTATCCTGGAGCGTCACCGTATCGAACGTATCCGGGTCCATGAAATGGTATCCGTTGTTGTCCTTGTAACTGAACTCGAGAGTGGCGCGATTGATATCGACTAGCTCGACTTTGTCCGTCGAACCGAAACGCACGTCCGCGCTCTTGCCCGTGCTGATGTAGCGAATGATCGCCTGGACGAACGCGCGCAGGTTTCCCGGCGTCCGATGATTGACTTCCAGGACAATGGCGGTGTTGCCATTGTATTTTATCGCCATTCCTTTTCGGAGATCGTTCGCAGCGGGCATAGAGAAGTTGAGAGGTTGAGGAGTTGAGTGGTTGAGAGGACAGGACGATGGCGCGTAACACTTAACTTCTCAACCCCTCAACCTCTCAACGTTGCTTACAGCAGCTTGAGCTTCGTCAGGTCCTGGGAATCGACGATGCCGACGGGGGCCTGGTGGTCGTCGACGACGACGAGATCGTCGATGCGGTGGCGTTCGAGGAGGTTCAGGACTTCCACGGCCAATTTGTCCTGGTGAACAGTAACGGGGTTTAACGTCATGAGATCGCCGACAAGGCGGTCGGCGATTTTAGAGTCGGATTGGAAATGGCGGACGAAATCGCCGTGGGTGAAAATGCCGAGGAGCTGGCCTTCTTCATCGGCGACCACGGCGGCGCCGGCGCGAACGTCGGTCATGGTTTTGAGGACGGCGCGAATGGGAGCGTCGGGCGCGACCATGGCCAGGGCGTGCCGCGGCCGCATGATCTGGTGGACGCGCAGAAGCAGGCTGCGCCCGATCATTCCGGCGGGATGGAAGCGGGCGAAGTCTTCCTTCTGAAAGCCGCGGGCTTCGAGCAGGACCATGGCGAGGGCATCGCCGAGGGCGAGCATGACCGTGGTGCTCGAGGTTGGCGCGAGGTTTAGCGGACAGGCTTCCTGCTCGATGTTGACGTCCAGAACGACGTGCGAATTCTTGGCGAGGTTCGAGTTCGGGTCGCCGCAAATCGCGATGATCTGCACTTGAAATCGCGCGATCGCCGGCAGCACCCGCATCAGTTCTTCCGTTTCGCCGCTGGCACTGAACGCGAGAACGACGTCGCCGTCCGCGACCATGCCGAGATCGCCATGCAGAGCGTCGAGCGAATCGAGCACCACGGCAGGCGAACCGGTGCTCGTAAGCGTGGACGCGATCTTGCGCCCGATGTGCCCGGATTTCCCAACGCCGACCACCACCACTTTGCCGCGCGCTTCCAGGCTGTCCTTGATCAGGGTAACCGCGCGCGAAAAGTTTTCGTCCAGTCGCTCACGTAAACGCTGCACCTCGAAAATTTCGATATCGAGAACGCGCCGGGCTTTTTCCAGGTAATCCATCGCGTCCTGATTGTGCGCCGGGGCGTCGGGCCGGGCAAGAATTCCCGGAACCAATCCACCAGTTCGGCAGTTCAATCCCTGGCTGAGCGCAGAGTGCTTGCTTTTCGCGCGGCGACCTGATTCAACTGGCGCTCCATCGTTCTGCCTTAACTTATGAAAACGTGCCTGCTCGTTCTTTGCCTGATCGCCACCGCTGCCAGCTCCGTTCTTGGAGAAACCTATCGAGCACCAATCCAGCGGACGCGCCAGAAGCAACAGCGCGTGCGTCCCGCGCCTCCGATCACCCGAACGGAAGTGGATGGCGTGATCCCGCGCGGCGTTCGGGGCGGTAATTTTTTGCAGATGTTCAATCCGAAGGCGCCCGCCAAATATGGAACTTCCCAGGAAGCGGTTTCTCTGGACCCGAACGATCCGGGGAAGTGGAAGGGCATTAAGTTTTTCGTATTCCGGTTTTGACGGACGCCATTGACGGTCCCGCGCCGGCCGAGGCGCGGCCGGTAGTCGCCTGTTATTGCGCGACTTTCCTGAAGCCGGAGATGTTGCACATCTACCGGCAGATCACTTCGCTCCAGCGGGTGGAGCCGTTTGTCATCGCGCAAAAGCGGGAGGAAGCGGCGCGCTATCCGTTCGAGCGGATTGCTGTGGTCGGCAAACCGGGCACGCATTTCGCCCGGCGATTCTGGTTCAAACAAATGCGCGACACGCCGTGGCAGGTTTCTCCGGGCGAAGTGCGAAAACTGACCGGCATTCTCGCGGAAATAAAAGCGGAGCTGCTCCACATTTATTTCGGTCATATCGCCGTGCATCTGTTGCCGCTCATCCAGGCGTGGTCGAAACCGTCGGTCGTCTCGTTCCACGGCGCGGACGTGATGGTCGATCTCGACAAACCCGCTTATCGCGCGGCGACACAGCAAATGCTCGAGGCGGTCCGGCTTGTCCTGGTGCGGTCGGAGTCGTTAGGCCGGGCGCTCATCAACCTCGGCTGTCCCGCAGGAAAGATTCGGCTTCAGCACACGGGGATACCGGTCGACGACATTCCGTTTCGGACGCGCGAGTGGCCGGACAAGGGCGCGTGGAAATTCGTCCAAGCCTGTAGGCTCATCGAAAAAAAAGGGCTCCGGGTGAGCCTGCGCGCGTTCGCGAAATTCGCGGCGCGACATCCGGCCGCGACGTTTACGATAGCCGGCGAAGGCCCGCTCCGGAACGAGCTGGGAAGAGTGGCCGCGGAACTCGGCGTCGCCGACAAAGTTTTCTTTCCCGGTTTCATTTCCCAGAACCAATTGCGCGAATTGTTTTATCAATCGCACATCTTCCTGCATCCGAGCGAAGTCGGAGGAGACGGAAACCAGGAGGGCGTTCCAAATTCCATGCTCGAGGCGATGGCGAGCGGGTTGCCAGTGTTCGCCACGGAGCACGGTGGAATTCCGGAAGCGATTGAGAATGGCAGAAGCGGAATCCTGGTGCCGGAGCGGGACGACACGGCGCTCGCGCTCGCGCTGCTCGAGCGCACTGCGAATCCGGAAGGGCTCGCCGCGATCGCCCGGAACGGTGCAGAAGTCGTCCGGAAGCATTTCGAGCAGACCGGCCAGACGCGGCAGTTGGAAGATTACTATCTCGAAGCGATCGGTTAGGAACGGAATGCGACGGGGTCCGTGCGGAACATAGGCCTGTGGCCTGTGCGCCCAACGGACATTCTATCCGTTGCTCTTCGGCGGCAGCGGAGTGGAACTCTGCTGGGCGCACAGACCAGAGGTCTATGTTCCGAAAAATTCCGCAAGCTGTTTGGCGACGACCTCGAAGCTGAGCGACTTTGACGCAACCGGAACCATCGCTGCCACCATCTCGGAATAATATTCCCGGTCGCTCAACAACCGTGAAGCGAGCTGCTCGATCTCCGCAATCGACCGCGCGAATCCGCATGTCTCAGGAAACGCGAGTCGATCGATCGCGCCGTTTCCGCCGGCGCACGGAACGCGGCAGAGCAAGGCGTCGCCTGCGACCTGGCCGGGAACGAAGCTGGTGTCGAGCTGGAGCACGATCCGGTGCCGCGCCAGTTCTCGCAAATAATCCGGGTAAGCCAGCTTCTTGTGAAGAACGCGCAGCTTCCCGGGAACGAATCCCAGTTCCGCCAGAAGCCGCGCGCCCTTGCGGCCCTCGCAATCGAAGACGGTCACGTGCTCGCCGGTGCTCTCGCTGAGCCGGCGCGCAGCAATCAGCGCCGCGAGATGATTTCGCGACGGCACATCCCATTCGCGAGTGCCGATGAAAATCCCCGAGCGCTGTTCGATGGGCCGGGAAAAATTCCAGCGTGGATCATCGATGGGGTACGGCGTCGGAATGAACGCGGCCCGGCGGTCGCCCCGCGATGCACGACATAGGTCCGCCGCCTCCGGCGTCGGTGCGAGGCAGGCATCCGCTTTCTGCACGATGCGAACGAAACGAGCAAGACGCGCGGAGTTCTGCAACTGGTTCGCGATTTGATGCAGCCCTGTTTCCTTTAGCGAGACCGCAACGAAACGTCCGGCCTTCTGCAACGTTTCGAGGGCACGCTCGGAAGCACTGAAATCGCCACGAAGCAAAAGCAAAACCGGCGTGTCTCGCGCGAGCGCATCTGTTGTTTCGCGCTGAAAACTTCCATGGGTGCACGAGGCATAAGCGTGGAAGTTCGTCGGCGGATGGGGAAGCGCAGTTTCCCCGGCGCCATCCGGAAAATCCTGCGCCACGTCGTGGCCCCCAGGATTTAGGACCGTGAGGCGAAAGTTAGGGGGCGCATGCTGCTGCATTTCCAAGACTCTACCAGATCAATTGCGTGCGGAACATAGGCCTCTGGCCTGTGCGCCCAACGGACATTCTGTCCGTTTTTTTGAGTATTCAGCGGAGTGTAACTCCGCTGGGCGCACAGGCCAGAGGCCTATGTTCCTATTCGTCTGGATCTGATGGCGGCGGAGGCGTGGGCCGCAAAATCGATTCCTCGGGGATTTCGTCGCTTGGGTGGACGGGTTCGGCGCGGCGAATTTCCTTCGGCGATTTTTGAGGAGTCGGCGTTACGGGTTCGGCTCGCAGAACCGGTTTCGTCGATTCGGGCTCGACCCTCTCGGCCTTCAACACCGGTTTTTCCGTTGGTGACTCAACTGCCTCGGCTTTCGGCGCGGGTTTGGTCGCATCCGGCTCTACGGCTTCCGCTTTTAGAACCGGTTTCGTCGGATCGGGCAATTTGTTTTGGTCGTCTGCGCCGGATGATTTCTCCGGCTCGGGTTTTTCCACCGGCTTTGGTTTCACGGTCGAGTGGATTGCGTTATACGGATCGTTTTCCGCGAGAAGGACCGGACCTTGCGGCGGAATGGGCGGAACCACCCTCGGGTCGACGGCCAGCGACGCGCGCGGAAAGCCGGACGCCGGCAGATCGCGCACCAGCCGCGTCCGTACTTCGCCGTGAACGTTGCACGGTTCGGTCGGCATTTGGGCGGAGGTCGCCAGCTCGACGTAGGTCGTTCGTTTCTTCACCGTATCGCCGCCGGCGGATTTCACCGTGTCGTAACATTTATCGGTCGCGAGCAGCCCGGACCGCGTGCAAATCTCCACCTTCTGCATCCCTTTCGGCTCGGGAATTTCTTTCGCCGGGTAGCGCTCGTTCGCGGCGTTCATCACATCCACCCAGATCGGCAACGCGATCTCGCGCCCGAATGCGCCGCGGTAAATTCTCTGCGGCTTATCGAACCCGGCCCAGACGGCGCACGTGATCGAGTTGTCGTAGCCGGCGAAAAGCGCGTCGGTGAAATCATAGGCCGTCCCGGTTTTTCCGGCGACGGGAAATTTGCGGAGCCCGAATTTCTGCCGCGCGGCGCGTCCGGTTCCAGTTTCGAGTGCGTCCACCAGGCAGGAATGAACTTCGTAGGCGGTCTCCGGTTTGATGACCGTCTGCCGGGCCCGGTCCTTCGGCGATTCCCACACGACGGTGCCATCCTTTTCTTCGATGCGATCGAGAATGTGCGGCGCGTTCGGGCGCCAGCCGCCATTCGGGAAAATCGTGTAGGCCAGGGCGAGTTCGGCGAGCGTGATCTCACTGCTGCCGAGAAATGTCGCGGGGAACGGGCGCAGCGGCGACTTGATCCCGGCCGCCTTGCAGAGTTGCAGCACAGGATCGACGCCGACCGTCATGCCGATCCGGACCGTCGCGCCGTTCTTCGATTTCGCCAGCGCCTGGCGCGCCGTCATCGATCCTTCGTACCGGTTTTCCTCCGACTCCGGTCCCCATTCGCCGAGAATCCCGGTGGTGCCGCCGATCATGACCGCGCGATTATCCAGCGCCGAATCTTCGACGAGCGATCCGGGAAACAATCCATTTTCGAAAGCGGCGGCGTAAACGAAAGGCTTGATCGCGGTGCCGGCGGGACGGCGCGCCTGGAGCGCGCGGTCGTATTGGTTATGCTCGAAATCGCGGCCGCCGATCAGAACGAGGATTCCCGCCGTCTGGTTATCGAGCGCGATCAGCGCCCCCTGCAAATAATCGGGCGACACACTCACGTTCGGGACCGCGAGTTGTTTGGCGCTCTTATAACGATTCGCGTAGACTTCGTAGGTCGGGTGACTGTAGCCGGAGTGTTTCTCGGCTTCCGCGAGATGCGTTCGCAACGATTCCTCAGCGACGCGTTGCATTTCCGCATCGATCGTCGTGTGGATCCTGTAACCTTCATTCATCGCCCGGTCCCAGCCGACGGCGGCGATGACCTGTTGCCGGATGTAATCGACGGCGTAGGTCTGGCCCTGCGCGCTTTGCCGGCTGCCGATCGTGATCTCTTCCGCCTGCGCGATTTCGCAGCGTTCGCGGGAGATGAACCCGAGATCGCGCATCCGCGCCAGGGCGACATTCCGCGCGTCGCGTGAACCGTTCTTGTCGGTCCAGGGCGAAAGTTTATTCGGGCTCTTGATCAACCCCGCGAGCGTGGCGCATTCCGACAGCGTCATCTCTTTCGCCGGCTTTCCGAAATAGCCGCGGGACGCCGCCTCCGCGCCATAAAGTCCGGCGCCGAAATAAATCCGGTTGAGATACAGCTCCATGATTTTCTGCTTTCCGAAGCGCTCCTCGATCCGCTTCGAGAGAAAAATTTCGAGAAGCTTGCGACGAAAAGTTCGTTCTTTGAGCGAAAAGCTGTTGCGGGCCAGCTGCTGCGTGATCGTGCTCGCGCCCTGGCGGACATGGCCGGCCGTAAAATTCTTCAAGGCGGCCCGGACGATGCCCGAGAGGTCATAGCCGCCGTGCTGATAAAACTTATTGTCCTCGACGGCGACAACCGCATTGATCAGGTCGCGCGGCAGTTGTTCGTAGGGAACCGTCTCCCGATTCTCGACGTAGATCTGGCCGAAGATCTTGTCATTGCGATCGAGGATCACGCTGGCCGATTCCATCTGTTCGAGCTTCGAGAGGTCGAAGGTGCCGGCCTCGGCGCTGAGAACGCTGGTGAGGTACCAGAAATAGATTCCGAAGCCGAGCAGACCGACGAGCACCAGCGCGATCGGGACATAAAATGTCGGCCGCTTGTACCAGCGCGGGCGCTCGAAGTACTCGACGGGCGTTTGCGGAAGATAGGAAACGGGCATGCGGCGGCGAAGACGTGAATCGTTACAACGTTAAATCGTTACATCGAAAAAGATCGTATCGTTTCGACGCCGGTTCACGATGTAACGATATATCGATTCAACGATTTGACGGTAAAGATACCCATGCTCACGGGCGATCAAGCGCTGACCGACTTCATCCGTCAAACGATCCGCCAGCGCGGCCCGGTCCCGTTCGACTGGTTCATGGAGCAGGCGCTCTATCATCCGGAATTCGGCTATTACAGTTCCGGCCAATGCCAGATCGGGCGGCGCGGCGATTATTTCACGAACGTCAGCGTCGGTCCGCTCTTCGGGCGCTTGCTCGCGGCGCAGTTCGCCGAGATGTGGGAAATCCTGGGCCGGCCCGACGATTTCGCGATCGTCGAGCAAGGCGCGCATCACGGTGAGTTCGCGCGCGATGTTCTCGAGGCGGTGCGGGAACGGACGCCGGATTTTTTTTGGGCGGTCCGCTACTGTGTGATCGAACCGTTTCCGATTTTGGAAGCCCGGCAAAGGGAAAGGCTGCGCGACTTCACGGAAAAGCTGACGTGGCGGAAATCGCTTTCCGATCTGGAGCCGTTTAACGGTGTCCATTTTTCGAATGAGTTGCTCGATTCGATGCCGGTGCGGTTGATCAGCCGCGAGGGCAACGAAGAGTGGAAGGAGCGGCTGGTGGATAGATCTGGCGACGACTTGGCTTTCGTCACGCGGCCGATTGCCGACGAGAAGCTGCGGCGTCACGTCGAAAAATTACCGCGCTCTGGCAACGGGCTCTACGAAACGGAGGTCAACCTGGTGGCGTTGGACTGGATCGAAGACGTTGCTCGCAAACTCACTCGCGGGTTCGTTCTCGCCATCGATTATGGATATGCGCGCGCTGAGTTTTATGCAGCTGAGCGAACGAGTGGCACGCTGCAATGTCGCGCGGACCATCGCTCCGTTAGCTCGCCACTGGTTGAGGTCGGGTGCGCGGATATCACGGCGCACGTCGATTGGACGAGCATCGCCGAGCGCGCCGAGCAACACGGCCTGACGCTAATCGGTTTCACCGATCAACATCATTTCATCACCGGCCTGCTTGCGGATCGCACCCCGCCGGAGCTTGAGCGGCGCGCGTTGCAGACCTTGCTGCACCCCGAACTTCTCGGCACGCGGTTTCAATACCTCGCGCTTGGAAAAAAAATCCCCGACCATCAGCTGAGCGGTTTTCGCTTTTCTCGCGATGCGCGGACGGCGCTCGGAACCTAGGCTTGTAGCCTGTGCGCCCAGCGGGCTTGCAGCCCGCGGCAAGCGATGTCAACGGGTTGAAAACCCGTTGGGCGCACAGACAGGATGTCTATGTTCCTAGAACCGCACGGTGAATTGCGCGGCGATCATGTGGGTGAGATCGCGCAGGCCATTCTTTTCGTGCTGGAAACTGTATTGCAACTTGAGCTGAGTATGCGCGGTAAAGCGATAGCCCGCCGCTATGTCCGCGCGCCAGAGATCGCGGCCCCATGGCGCGGTGCCGCCGTAACTACTGGTCACGTCGTCGAAGAATTGCTGGTTCCAGCGCACGGCGCCGAAGAGCTGCGGCGTGAATTTGTATTTCGCTTCGAGATAATAGGCGAACGTATCGGCATCCGTGAACCCCGGAATCTCGAAGCGCGCCTCGAAAAATTCCGCCCATAATTGCCAGTGGTGCCAGGCGAAGCTGATGTCCTGCCCGAGGACGCGCTCGTGGAAGTCGCCGATGTCCTGGCCAACCGGCAGGGTCGGCTTCGCTTCGGGTCGGAAATAGGCGCCATCGCTCGCGGAGAAACCAAAGGTCCACATCTCGTTAGGCCGGAAACCGATCCGCCCGCTCACCGTCGGATGATCGAAGTCCATTCGGGTAATCGGCCACGACTCGGGCCGCGACGAGAGCGACGCGTTTTTGATTTCCGCCGCGTAATCGAATTGGCCGAGGCGTCCCGCTACCGAAACGCCCGTGGCGTAGCTCGGCCCCCAGATCACGGGGTTATGTTCGTATTTTTCTGCCGGTGGACCGACGCTGAGAAAACTGGCATAGGGCGCCGACATGTCCTCGATCGCGGTCACGTTTTCGTAGGGCAGGGGCGCATTGATAAAGGGATTTTCCCACGAGACATGGCGCGCGACGTAGGTGCCGACCACCGTCGAAAACTGGCCCGCCTGAAGATTGAACCGGCCATCTTTCCACGGCGTGAAGCGGACCGCGTATTCATCGAGCCGCAATTGCGCGCCTTCGTCGCTGGGATCGAACCCACGATCGACCCGCGTCTGGGTGAAAACGTAAATGGAATCGCCGAGCTGGGCGTCGACAAACAAGCTCAGCCGCGGATTGAAGAGCGCGTCGCTCGTCGTGCGGATGAGGCCGGGAGCAGGGCCGCTGAAATAATACGCTTCGAGGTCGAGCGTGCCGCTGACACGGGCGCGGACATCGCCATTCAGCGTGGTGAAAGTGAGCGCTTCATCGACGCGATCGAGAAAATCCTGGGCCGTCGCGTTGCTCGCCGCCGCCGCGGCCAGGCCAATCGCGATCACGGCTGACAAGTTCTTCATGTGCGCCGCTCAGAATTCGTCCCGGCCTTTTCCGCCGGACGGAAACGGACTTCGAATTCCGTCCATTCCCGGTCCGATGAAACCAGGTTCAGCTCGCCGCCGTGCAGCCGCACCAGCTCGCGCGCCAGATTCAAGCCGAGCCCGTGGCCCGCGATTTTTTCGCCGTTCGCGCCGCGGGAGAAGCGCTCGAAAATGTAGGGCTTCATTTCCGCGGGAATCGGCGGCCCGCTATTGCCGACCGTCAGGTAAATCCAACCATTCTCCTCGCGCCCGGTGACGTGAATTCGGCCGCCGGGACGGTTGTACTTGCGGGCGTTCTCGAGCAGGTTTTGCAGAACGAGGGAAGTGTAACGCTGTTCGCCCGAGATGGAGAGCGAGGACGGAAGGTGCGTCTTTACCTCGAGTTTTAGCGGATCGGGCAGCGCATTCAAATCGTCCAGCCATTCTTCGATCAGGCGGCTGAGGTTAACGGGACGAAACTCGATCTTCACGTGGCCCGCGTCCATCCGGGAGAGGAGGAGGAGATCATCGATCACTCCCGTGAGGCGATAGGTCTGGTGATGCAGCGCCGAAAGTTCGTCGTAGACGGATGCGTCGAGATTTTCCCGGCGCAGCAGTTCCTCAATCCCGGCGCGCAAGACCGTGACCGGAGTTTTTAATTGGTGCGACGCGTCGGCCGAGAAGCGGGTCGAGCGTTCCAGTTCCTCGTGAGTGGAGGCGAGCGCGGCCTCGACGCGTTTCCGGCGCGCGAGATTTTCCTGCGAATCGATCGCCAGTTTCGCGACCGGGGCGGAAAGCCGTTTGGCGATGAGATGACTGGCAATGAAGCCGACGAGGAGCAAGAGTGCTCCCGCGCCGAGAATCTGCCAGCCCAGCCGACGCTGGCGCGCGATGGCGGTTTTTAGCGGGAAGACACAGACCTCGTAGGCGGCGGGGAAAGCGGATTGCGGATTCAGGCGTTTGAAAAAGAGCAGGTGTGGGTCTCCTTCGATATCGAGGTGCGAGCTGGTCTCCGCCTTTTCCGGCCCTGCGAGCCGGCGGCTCATCTCTTGGTCGACGACGGTTCGGGCCGATTCCAGGAGCGCCGGCAAATGCAGCCAACCGTTTAACCAAATCCCACTTTTCATTTCGTCCGCGCCGCGCTTTTGCACGACTTCCAGCGGCTTGAAACCGATTACGAGTGCCGCGATCACTTCGTTGGTCTCCGTCGAAGTAATTGGCAGCGCGATGATCTCGTCGATCGTTTCCTCCGCGGTCCCGCCGCCGCGGAGCAGGTAACCGATTTGCGCTGTTGTCGGCAGCGGCTTCAGGGCGAGCTGCGTCTCTTCATCCGCGCGCAGCAAGCCCACCTCGGCCGGGTTCGGCGGCGGTAAGAGCGCGCCGGTTCGATCGAGGAAGCGGTAGAAACGCGCGTGCGGCACGCCCGAGATTTGATCCGGCTGCGGATTCGTTTCGTCCTGCATGATATCGCGCAGCTCGTCTTTCGCGCTTGGGTAAAGAAGATCGAGAGCGTTGTCTTCCAAGGCGGCGTGGATGCGCGGCTTCGCCACCAGGGCGCCGCAGCGTTCGGCCAGCGCGGCGTAGCGCAGCTCCTCCACATTGTGGAGCGCGGTCAGGTCGGATTGGAAATCGCGCTGCAGATCGCGCTGGAGATTCGCCATCGCGTTTCGCTGCGCCAGATAAAGGCCCGCCCCGGTGAGTCCCGCCACGACAAGCATCATCGCGACCAGAAGTTTCGTGCGGAAACTGGCAGCGTCAGGTTTTCCTTGGTCGCTCAAGGGGTCGCAGGAAAATCGACGTGAATGTTGGATCCGCTTTTCAAATCCACGGCCTGCTCGCGAGTCGTGCGGCTGTCCACCCAGGCTTTGAGGGTGTAATGGCCGGAGGGCAGGCCGCTTAATCGAAAGTGGCCACTGTCGTCCGTCGTGACGAAATGCGGGGTCCCCAGCACCAGGATCAACCCGCGCATGTGCTCGTGAATATCGCAGCGCAGAGTGACCAGGCCAGCCACGTCGAAGATTTGGGACGGCACCGGTTTTTCATCGGGGCGATACCGGCCGAGATCGAAGCGTTTGGCGGGCGAGTAGGAAAAGATGTTGTGGTAGGTATCTTTCTCCAGATTCGGGAACTCGACTTTGGTGCCGACCTGGACCGGCAACAGTGTCGGGACAAACGCCAGGTCTTTTTGCGCGACCTGTTTCGTCGGCAGGCTCGCCGGTTTCGGGAACGACCCGTCCAGATAAACCACGGCCAGCGGCGGATTGATTCCGAGCACGCCACCGGTGGTGACCACTTCATAACGTTTCGTCATGAGCGGCGCAGATCGCGTCTTTGGCAGCTCGACCCGGCCTTCCACCGACGCCTGGGCGTCAGCAAACTTGAGCGAGCTGACGAGAACGGCGCAGAAGCACAAAGCCAGACGCATATAATTGATTCGCGCCAGCCAGTCTCGCTGAGCAGGAAAAGTAAGTCCATCTTTTCACGCGAACGGCAATTTTAAGCATAATGCGCGGCGCGACCGGCGTGGCCCTGATCGAAGTTTACGATCTTCGTTAGGCGGAAGGCCGGCCTCGTCCGCGCCAGTGCTACCGATCGAGCGGCAGCGGTAGCTCGCGCCGAAACCGAGGATTGACGTACGGGCGGTCCGTCAGGCAATCTTGGGCCCCTTCCAAACTCCCTCCGCCCCATGACAAAACGTACTGCGATTGCCGACCTCGGTTCAATCGTGACGCGTTCCCCCGGGGTCGGCGGCCTAACGAGGAAAGACCCATGAAAACTCAAACGAAAAGCATCAAGGAATCAGCCATTGTAACCGTTGCCGCGATCCGGCGATCGAAGAGCGGGCCGACCGAATACCTGTTCAACGAAAAGCAACGCATCTTCGAACTACGCGCCACGACGCGCTCGCGCGGGAAATCCACCGCATTTCTCGAGCACGCCCTGGACAGGAAAATGCCGGTAAGAGTTGTCCTAGACAGCCGGCGAAGCGTCATCGAACGAATCGAGCCGCTGTCCCGCGAAGAAGTCGCGGAGTTCCGCGGGAACAAACTCCTGCTCAAAGATCCCGAGCGATCGTTGCGCGTCGATGTCAAAAAGATCGATCCCACGGTCTTCAACCTCGTCGAGTATCATCTGAAGCTCCGGTGTTTCAGGCGCTGCCGGCGAATCATCCCGAACTACAAAACTGCGAAGAAGATGTTCGACTTCTGTGCCCAGCAATCCTGCAATTTGGGCGGACCTTTCAGCGTCACGCCGTGTATCCCGTTTCAGTACGTCCGGGACGGTTGCTATGCGCGCGCCCACAAGATGCGCTGGATCATCACCACGAAGTATCGCTATTGCTGCGAAAAGGTCTTCAGCTTTGCCAACCAGAACAACGACCGCCTGGCGGTGAAAGCCGACAAATGGGGCGGGTGCTGTGTGGCCTGGTGGTATCACGTCGTGCCCCTGGTGCGGGTGAGATTGAGGTTCGGGAGGTTTTCAATCGCCGTCGCGATGGTGTTCGATCCCGGGATGTTCGATAAGCCGGTTCTGTTGAGCACGTGGCTCGCTGCCCAGGAGAACACCGCCTGCAGCAGCAATGCCCACGTTTCGATGTACTCGATCCAGCCAGGAAGCGCGTATACTCCCGCGAATTACGCCGGCACCGCGTTTTCCACCGACCCGTCTTACACCGCGACAAACGCCACCTTGATCGCTTACAAAAACCTGACCACCTGCCCGTAGATCATCGGGGCTGGATGGCCGTGCTCGTTTACGGTAAACAAAAGGGCAGTGAGCATTAGCGAGCGCAGGATGACCGTCGCGCATATCCGCGAACAGACTCAGGGAGACGCCGTCGAAGTCATGTTTCTGGAATCCGCCCGGTTTTATCGATTGCTCAAAAGCAAACCGGATTTCAGCGCCCTTCTGGAACGCCTGCGCGCTGCGAGGCAAAAGGGCGAACCAGTCGAGATCGCCATCGCATCGCCTGGCAGCGACCTCATTGGTGATGTTAAGAGCTAAGAAGACGGTCGGTTCGCTTAAACCTCCATGCCAATCTAATTGATGCGCCATTGATATGAATTGGCTGTAGCTGGAGTAAGAGGGTTACCGTTCGACCACCTGACGTATGCTCTTCAATTTTCTTCGGTGCGCTGGGAAACTTGCGGACATCGTCTTTTTCAAAAACGCAATCCCCTCTTGAATCCCAAAGTTGCGGTGTCGGCAGGCGAAGGCGCATTCATACGGAGGCTGGACGGTCTCGCCATTTTGGCGGTAACATCCGCGCATGGCCAGCAATCCTCCCAAGCGTGGCTGCCTCGACGCCTTATTCAAGTTCCTCCCCCGTGCTTTGGGCCGAGATGGAGGCGATGAAGTGAGTGGAGGACCTGCTCGACTAGCAACGCGCCACCAGCGTGAACACTGAAACCACGCCCTCGGGTCACTCCGAAAGAAAACCGAAGGAAACCTTTCAGGTTGTCTTTCTGATTGCGGCGCTCTTGGCTACAGCATTAGTCTTCTCTTGTTTCTCGTTCCGCTCGCGGCGCTCGGTTGCTGGTTTGCGCGCCGCAAGGACCTGGCTCTGCAACGTAAATCGTTTTGGCGAACGATCCTCGTCCTGGCTCCGCTCGGTTTCCTCCTCGACCTGCTCTTTGGCAACACGTTCTTCATTTTTCCCAACAAGCTCGCGACCGTTGGAATCAATGTTCCCGCGCTCGGCGGCCCAATCCCTGTGGAGGAATTTCTGTTCTATCTCACGGGATTCATGGTCGTGCTGCTGAGCTATATCTGGGGAGATGAATATTGGGTTCGTGCTTACAACATCCCCGACTACTCGGTCGCCGCCAGCGGCACCGACCGCATCGTCCGCTTTCATCTGGAATCGGTCCTTCTTGGCGCCGCGCTCTTGAGCACGGCGATCCTTTACAAAAAGCTCCTTTCTTCGTCGCCCGAAGGGTTTCCGTGGTACTTCACCTATCTCGTGCTCGCGTCAATCATTCCGTCGGCGGGCTTCTTCCGCACCACCCAGCGATTCATCAATTGGCGGGCGTTCGGCTTTACATTCTTTCTCATTCTGCTGGTGAGTCTGCTGTGGGAGGCGACCCTCGCTGCGCCATATGGTTGGTGGGGTTACCAACCGCCCGCGATGATCGGCCTCGACGTCGGCGCCTGGTCAAATCTTCCGGTCGAAGCCGTCTGCGTCTGGCTGGCCGTGACGTTCACGACGGTGATCACCTACGAAGTCATCAAGATCTGGAAGGCACTCGGGACGAAACCGCTGGAGGCGTTCTTTGGGATCAGGAAGTAACGATGTCGCGGCATGTATAAATATTGCGGCGACTGGGGCGTGGACATAGTGCGCTTCTTGCAGCTTAAGGTGACGCCTCCGGATCAATTTAACGATCCATTCGAGTTCATGCCGGCTCCTGCTGGTTGTTTCAATCTATCCGATTTGAACGAGATAATGTCTAACGAGAAAGCGATGCGCGAAGACTTTGATACTCTCAAGGCGCAGGGCGCGCCGTTGCAAGGTTTCGAATCTTATCGGCGGTACCTACAACAACAGATTCAGAACGAGAAATTCACGGATAAGTTAAAGGGAGGATTCAAGACGATAGAAGCGCCCGAACGTTGCAGGAATCTCTGTAAAGAAGTGAGCGAGTCCCTCGGCTTGGTTTGTTTTACAACCAAGCCGGAGAATCTACTGATGTGGTCCCATTATGCCAATGGTCATAAGGGCTTGGTCATTGGCTTTGACTCAGATCACGCATTCTTTAATGAACGATGCCGTCTGCGCCCGGTAGAGTATCCCAAGAGTGAAGACGACCGCCGCTTCGTTTGGGATTTTTCACTCAATCCCGGCGACGATGGATACCAGTCAATGGCCGAGACGTTCATTGTCACGAAAAGTCGTCGCTGGCACTACGAGGACGAATGGAGGATGCTACTAGAGCTCGAAAGCTTGGAACGACGGCTAATTTGTGGTGGCGTGTTGGGCTATTTTATCAACTTTCCGGTTGGCGCGATAACGAAAGTAATTCTCGGATATAGGTGTCCGTTCGATACAGAACAGGCTATCCGAGAGGTCATGAAGCTGCATGGACTGTCACCGCGTGACAAGCTGTTGCGGGCTGAACCGCACGCCACCGAATTCAAGCTGCAATTTGTGAATGCTGGCTGATGCGTCTTTAGGCTCCTAAGTCCAGGTAGCGGCGTTCGCCTGTAACGAATTCAAGTCTTACGCTTTGACTTCTTTGCTGCGCTGGGTCTGAAACCGTTGAGAGTCTTGGAAGCTGCGTCCCAATCGACGAGGGGACCGATACTCTCGAACACTGAAGTATCAACGTAAAAACGTTTAAGTTTTTTATCCTTTTGAGCGCGTTCGAGGTAAAGAAGGAGCAGTCTGTAAATCTCTTTGCTTGTGCTGCCCTTCGGAATTTCTTGTTCGTAAACAACCTTCCAACCACTGTAGCGAAAAATCTTGGTCCGAGTGCGGGTCACTCGTTTGGCGTCAACCGTCCACCATTCACCGCGGATTTGCGTGCCGAGGAAATGAAGCCGGATATAGCCAATGATCTCGTTAAACTGCCAGGATCCTCCGTAAAACGTCCAATGATGACCGCGCATCATCGCCTCTTGGTCGTGGTTCTCGGTCTCAAACATCATCGACTTGATGTAAGCCCCTTGCTTGGCTTCGTATTCGTTTTGAGCGAGCCGATACACTGGAATGTCGAAGAAATAGTCCATACTCTGACTTTGGACTTTCGGTCTCGACCGGCCGCTAGTCGAGTAGCAGACGCCTTTAACAGCTACTCCGTCCGCAGTGCTTCCATTGGATTCACGCGGGTAGCGCGGCGGGCGGGGACGAAGCAGGAGATTGCGGCTACCAAAGTAAGCAGGCCGGCGACGACCAGATAAATGAAGGGGTCAAGCGGCTTCACTTTGAACAGGATGTTTTGGAGGGCCTGCGCAGCGAGGACGCCGAGGAGCAGGGCGGCGGCGCCGATGCCAAGAATAAGGCCGATGGCCAATTGCCAGGCGCCTTGTTGCATGACCATCCGGAAAATCCGTTTCGCGTCGGCGCCAAGAGCCATCCGGATGCCGAACTCCTGGGTGCGCTGGTTCACGGAGAAACTCATCACGCCGTAGAGACCGACCGCTGACAACATGAAGGCGACCGCGCCGAAAATGGTGAACAGCGTCGCGGTCAGGCGATTGACGCCGAGAATCTCATCGTGCAAACGGCCGGGTGTGCCGGCGAAGTACGTGGGCAAATTGGAATCCAGTTCGGCGATCGCTTTGCCAAGGACCGGGCCCATGTTCGTGGCGTTTTGTCCGGCGCGCGGACGCACAACAATGGTGCAGAACTGCGCGGCTGGAGTGGCCGCTAACAACGGAACATAGAAGCCAACACTATCCCGTTCCCCATTGAATGGTCCCTGCATCAGCATGTCAGGCGCGACACCCACGATGGTGCGCCACGGCTCGGGCTTTGCCGGATTGAAACGCCGCACTTGATGGCCGAGCGCACTCTGGCTGCCGAAAAATTTTCGCGCGAAACTAGCGTTCACGATCGCGACCGGCTGCTTCGCGTCGGAATCTTCGATCGTGAAATCGCGGCCCTCGAGCATCTTCAGGCCGAGCGTCGTGAAATAACCGTCCGAGACGGATTCCGAGTTGCCGCGCGGGCGGTCGCGATCGGTCTGGTAACTTTGGCCATCGACTTCGTATTGGCCGAAGTTCGCAAATGTCATTCGGAACCGGTCACTCATCGCTGCACCGTCGAACGCTGGATTGGCGCGGAGCGAACGCAGGGCGCGCACGAAAAACTGGTGCTTCGCGTCGTCGGTCGGATAATCGCCCTCCATTAGACCCATGCGCGCACTGTAGACGGCGTTCTCGTCGTAGCCGTAATCCTGCGACGTTTGGTTGCGGATCGATTTGATTTGCAGCGTCGCAGCGATAAGCAGCGCTGCCGTGAGTGCGATCTGGCCGATGACAAGGATCCGCGTGATCACGTTCACCAGGCGGCTGCTGTTACCGCGACCGCCTTCTTTCATCATTTCCGCGGCGTTGCCCCGGGCGCTCAGAATCGCGGGCACGAGCCCGGACAAAAGTGTCGCGAGAAGCACGATGCCGAGGGTAAAGGCCAGGACTTTGCCATCGATGGTGAACTGGACCCAGTAGGGCAAAGGGAATGGCAAAGCGTTCGTCGCGCGGATGAGGAGACCCACAGCCCACTCGGCAAAGAACACTCCGACGATCGCGCCCATCGCGGCAAGGAGGAAACTTTCCGTCATCATTTGCCGGACCAAACGCCAGCGGGTGGCTCCGAGGGCTCCGCGGATCGCGAGTTCTTTGGCGCGCAAGGCGGCGCGGCCGAATTGCATGTTCATCACGTTCACACAAGCGATCACCAAAACGAGAAGCACCGCGCCGAGCATAGCGTAAACGGTCTGGCGCAGTTGCGGACCCGTGAATGAATTTAGCAGCGGCTGAACGTTGGCCGAGGTCAGGTGCTCATTCGTTTTCGGATTATCTTTCGCGAGGCGTTTCGCGAGCGCGGAGAATTCCGCGTTCACCTGGTCGAGCGAAACTCCCTCCTTTAACCGGCCCATCACCGCGGGCGCCGAGCCCCCGGCCCGCGCGTCCTCGCGAGGCCTGAGCGGAAACTCGTTGTAGAGCGGCACCCAGAGTTGCTCCGAGATCGGGAACTTAAAGTTTTCGGGCATGACCCCGATGATCGTGGCCGCCTTGCCATTTATTCGGACCGATTGCCCAACGATGGTCGGATCGCCGCCGAAATCGCGTTTCCAGATTTCGTAGCCTAGGATGGTCGTCTTCTCCGCGCCCGGCTTGTTATCGTCCGCAATAAAATCGCGCCCCATGATCGGCGACACGCCCACGATCCGGAAAAAATCCTCGGTGACGTAACCGCCGGTGTATCGCTGCGGATTGTTCTTGTAGGTAACGTTGATCGTCGAGCCGTTGAGGTAACCGGACATCAAGGCGAAGGACTGCTGTCCGGCCTTCAGGTCTTCGTAGTCCTGGGCGGCCGGGATGAAGCCGCTGCCGAAATTATTTTGCTGTGGCGTTGCCTGGGGGTCGAGCAGGCCGACGCTCGCGAGTTGTTCCGGGTGCGCGAAGGAGAATCCGCGCAGGACAAAGGCGTTGACGATGGTGAACTGAGTGGTTACCCCGGCGATGCCGAGGGCAAGGACCAGCACCCCCAGCAAACAAAACGATTTTTCCTTGAAGAGAATGCGCAAACCGATTCGGACATCCTGGCGAAAGGTATCGAGTATCATAACGAGGTGTTGGGTTGGAGTTGGAGACGATAAAGAGCGCTTCGAAAATGAGATGCAAGATGAGGCCGAAATGGATTCAAGAAATGCAGACGGCGGCGCGCGGACCCGTGGCTCACGTTAAACAAACGCCGCGGCGCCGGGATTTTGTTTAGGCGGCCGGCCGCGCTCTCCGCCGCCTGGCAAAGCGCGACGGAAGCAAACAGAATTGTGGCGAATAATCGCAACGGAGTTCTCCGGAACTGCGTTGTCGATTAAGCGCGTAGATTCAGATTCGCGGATTGCGAGATCGACGTCGTGTGGATCGTCGTCAATGGCAACACGATCGGCTGTCTCGCAACTTGCCAGATCGAAAAGAGTGCGCTGAGGACGACGGCGAAATAGACCGCGCCTTCAAAAATGCTGCGTTCTTTTTCTTCGGAGCGAACGAGCAACGCGTAGGTCGATTCGAATCCTTCGGTGGAGTGAATTTGATTTTTCATAGGATTGATTTGGTTTAACGATTGCCCCTATTGCAAAGGCCGTGCCACGACCTAACGAAGAGTTTTAAATCGCTGGGAAACAGCGATTTGCCGGCACCTTTCGGAAAACCGACAACCGTCATCTGGTCTCGCGCTCGGGATTAGCCGTTCCGAATTTGGGATTCCCAAAACTCGTCCAAAAAAGAAGCGCAGGGAACGAAATCCCTGCGCTTCTCTTGAACGAACCAGCCGGCTTACATGTAGTTCAACGCGCCGCACCGCCAGCACGTGAACCAGCTCCAATTGGCGTGGACATAATTTCCCGCGCCATCATTCCAGCAGGTGTAGAGCAGATGCCGGCGGCGACCGCCCGCTTCACTCTCGTCGCCTTTTTCCGTCCCGCTGCCGCCCTCTTTATCCGGCTTTTGACCTGATTTTTCGTCAGCCATAATGTGTCCTCTCTTTTGTTGGGTTGTTGTTTGCCTGCCACATCATTCCGGGTGACGGCGGGTCGCCAGTTATGCCGATTCTCGACAGGAGAAGCAAGCCCTCTGTCCGTCCGAAATCATGTGGTGGATGGCAGACGTTTCGGTGGTGGCGAATTTCGAAATTGTTCGTGGCCTCGGATGATTTCTTCGAACGCCCAACGCTCGTTAGGTGCAACATCCGCGGGGAATTTCGCGGCCGACCGGTTCCACTTCACGAGCCAATCGGAGCCGAGCCACTCGCGTCGTCGTGCGAATGAGCTCCGAAGCGCGGCCGGCGTATGCGCGATGGTCGTTTCAATCTTTTCTCCCGCGTTCCGGCCGCGGGCCAGATGGAAACCGGCCGCCAGCAACGCTGCGCGGTTCGCTGTCGAGCAGGTGTAGGTGAAAAGCTCCACGGCGCGCCCGGCGCAGGCTACGAAGAGTTTGCGAAAGGCGCCGAGCGTCCAGAGATGGGCGGAGCTTTTGGTGGAGAACATATCGTAAAAGATGAGATCGGGCGCGGCGGCGCGCTCCATGGTCTCGAGAAAATCGCCGGGCAACAGCCGCCAGCTCAACCCGGCATCAATGGATGATTGCCAATGACCATTGGCGAGAATCGCGGTGGTTGCATCGACTCGCAGATACGGAAAATCGGGTTGCTGCCTGAGCGCGAGTCGCAATGAATCAAGGTCGTTTTCGAAACTGAGGAGCTGAAGCGGGCGCGCCCCCGAAACTTTTTCGTAGCACTCGATCGCAGCCATCGCATTCGCGCCCGCGCCGAGACCTACGTCCCAAATCACGAGCGGCTCGTCATTCCGCGGCTTCTTCCGCAGCCGCTCGGCCAGGTACGACTGCTCGACGTACAGTTTTCTCGCCTCTTCCATCGGCGCGGTCCGCGAGTGCATGATCTCGCCCGACGAAATTTGCCGAATGCTGGCAAACCCTTCCCAGGCCCGGTGCACCTCATAATCGCCGAGGCGAATCGCTTGGGCGCTCATTCCATCGTCATTCGGCATTCGTCATTCGTCATTTGCAGATCCCGTCTCATTTTAGCGCGCTCGCTTCGCCTTTCGCAAAATCTCCGCTTGTCTTTGTCTCCCGCTTGCAGTTGAAGTGCTGTTCGGCCCCAAACCAAAATCAAACCAAAGCATTATGAAACGCATTAGCATCCTTATTCCCGCCGTCGCCATTCTCGCGATCGGCGTTTCTGTCCGGGCCGATCTTTCAGTTCCTGACGTCAGCCAGCTCGCCGTCACCAAACAGCGCGTTGGATTGACGGACGTCAAGATCGCCTATCACCGGCCCCTGGTGAATGGCCGCAAAATCTGGGGCGCCCTCGTCCCGCTGGGCGAAGTCTGGCGCGCAGGCGCTCACATGATTCCGACCGCCGACACCTGGACGGTGATTTTTTCCAAGATGGCCACCGCTTGGGGGAGCTATACCTACAGCCAGGCGGAAGACGCCTTGCGCGTCACGGTGAAACCGCGGCCTAACGAAATGGAAGAAGCGCTCGAATACGAATTCGAGGACCTCAAACCCGAATCAGCTACGGTGACATTGAAATGGGAGAAGCTCGCCGTGCCGTTCAAGATCGCGATCAGCGACGACGCCACCGTTGCGAATATTCGCGGCCAGATGCGGGGGATCGGTCAGTTCCAGTGGCAACCCCCGAACCAGGCCGCGCAGTTCTGCCTTACGAAAAAGATTAATCTCGATGAGGCCTTGAAATGGGTGAATCTCTCGATCCAAAACGAGGAACGATTCGAGAACCTGACAACCAAATCCGAGTTGCTCAAGGCGATGAACAAGCCCGACGAGGCGAAGAAGGCCTGGGAGCAGGCGATCGCGAAGACTACGCCGATCGGGCTCTATTCTTACGGACGCCGGCTCCAAACTGAGAAGAGAGATGCCGACGCGATGGAGATTTTCAAGGACGTCGCGAAACGCTATCCGGAAACGCCGTTCGGCCATTTGGCGAATGCACGAATCAAATCCGCCGCGGGCGATTTTGCTGGCGCCGCCGAGGACGCAAAGAAGGCTCAGGCGGTCGCTATTTCCGACGCGCAAAAAACGAGCATCAAAGCGCTGATCGATCGGCTCCAGGCCAAGCAGGACATCAACAAGTAAGCACGCGCGGTTGAACCAATCGCGCAGGTGTGTAGCGCTCATGGATAATGGGAGAGCGAGAATTTTGCGGCGCACGCTGGGCGTTCTGCTCATGAGCGCGGCACTCGTTCGTTCTGCGGAACCACCGCCGCGGGATTTTCCGCGGCCGATGAGTGCCGCCGAAATCCAGCTCGCGCTCCAGAAGCTGAACGTGCTCGGCCGCGTGCTCTACATCGCGGCGCATCCCGACGATGAGAACACGAACCTGATGGCGCTGTGGGCGAACGGCTCGCTCTACCAGACGGCTTATCTTTCCGTTACGCGCGGCGATGGCGGTCAGAACCTGATCGGGCCGGAGTTGGGCGAACGGCTTGGGGTGATTCGTACCCACGAGCTTCTCGCGGCGCGCCGCCTCGATCACGCCCAGCAATTCTTCACCCGTGCCGTTGATTTCGGTTTCTCGAAGAGCGCCACTGAAACGCTGCGGATCTGGGACCGTGACAAAATTCTGGCCGACATCGCCTGGACAATTCGTCGCTGGAAGCCGGACGTGATCGTCACACGTTTCAGCCCCGACGACGACAAGACGCACGGCCACCACACCGCCTCCGCGATCCTGGCCCGCGAAGCCTTCCAGGCGGCAGCTGATCCGAAGCGTTTTCCGGAGCAGCTCGCGTTCGTGGAAGTTTGGAAACCGACGCGCATCGTCTGGAATACCTCGCCGTTCTTTTTCCAGAACCGAAACCTTCCCTTCGATCCGACTGGCCTAACGACACTCGAAGCGGGCGGTTTTTGTCCGCTCCTCGGAAAAGCGTTTACTGAAATCGCAGCCGCGAGTCTGAGCATGCATAAAAGCCAGGGTGTCGGCAGCCCGCCGCGCCGCGGCGCGCGCAAAGAATATTTCAAGCTGCTCGACGGCGCGCCGATGACGAACAGCTTGTTCGATGGAATAGACACGACATGGTCGCGCGTGCCGAAATCGGAAGCTGTTGCAGGAAAAGTGAAACAGCTTTTGTCGACATTTGTTCCGGCTGATCCCGCCGCGTCGGTCCCGAAGCTATTGGAACTGCGGAAGGAATTGTCGGCCATCGATCAGAAGGATTGGTTCATCGCGAAGGTGGGCGAGGTCGATACCCTGATCGCGGCCTGCCTCGGTTTGCACATCGAAAGCTCGACGACGAGCTCCACCGTTTCCGCCGGCCAGGCGCTGCCGATAAAACTGGAAGCGATCAATCGCTCGAACGTGCCGGTGCAATTGGTCGAGGCCAGCACTCCAATTACCGGACAAAATTTGCGGTTCGACACGCCATTGTCGCAAGACCAGTTCGTCGCCAAAGATCTGACGCCGATGCTGCGCAAGGAAGTCACTTACACGCAGCCATATTGGCTGCGAAAGCCGGCCGCGCTCGGCACCTTCACCGTCGACGACCAGAAGTTGATCGGCCTCGCCGAGAATGAGCTCGCCTTCCCCGTCGACATTTTCTTGCGCATCGGTGATCAGGACCTTCGCTATTTGGTGGACACGAAATATCGTACCGTCGATCCCGTCATCGGCGAAGTGCGCCAGAACCTTGTCATCGCGCCGCCGGTCTTCGCGAATTTGCAGAACTCAGTCTTCGTCTTCGGCGACGACAAACCGAAGACGATCCAGGTACGCGTCGCGGCTTCGACGGGCGCGGTCACCGGCCAGCTCCGGCTCGAAGCGCCAAAAGGCTGGCGGATCGAACCGGCTTCCGTTCCGGTGGAAATGAAAACGGCCGAGGCCGAATCGTTCGCGACATTTACGATTCATCCCCCGCCGAATCCGGGCGAGGGAACGTTACGGGCGATCGTCAGGGTGGATGGCCGGGATCACTCGTTCGCGCGCGAACGCATTTCCTATCAGCACATTGGCGTCCACGTTCTGATGCCGCCTGCCGAGGCGAGAATCGTCCGCGCCGATATCAAAAAGAAAGGGAACCTGATTGGCTACATCCCGGGCGCGGGCGACGACATTCCGCAGAGCCTGCAGCAAATCGGGTACGACGTGAAGATGCTCGGCGGCCCGGAGATCACGGCCGAAAATCTCAAACGTTTTGACGCCGTGGTTCTCGGCATCCGCGCTTACAACACCCAAGACCGGATCTCGGCGTGGCATGCGGAATTGCTCGGTTACGTCAAAGCCGGCGGCGTGGTTGTCGCGCAATACAACACGACCGCCGATCTGAAAACCAAAGAGATCGGCCCGTTCCCCCTCGAGATTTCGCGCGACCGCGTCACCGACGAAAATGCGGAGATTCGCATTCTCGCGCCGGATCATCCGCTGTTGAACACGCCGAACAAAATCACGGCCGACGATTTCAAAGGCTGGGTGCAGGAGCGCGGCCTCTATTTCCCGAACAAATGGGACGCGAACTGGACCGCCCTGCTTTCCTGCAACGATCCCGGCGAGAAACCGCTCGATGGCGGCCTGCTCGTCGCGAAATCGGGTGAGGGCTATTTCATCTACACTGGCTACGCCTTCTTTCGGCAATTACCCGCCGGCGTCCCCGGTGCCTACCGGTTGTTCGCGAACATGGTCTCGCTCCGCGACGTGAAATGAAGCGCTGCGAATGGCGCCTCTTCTGTAGCCGCTTCGCTGTGCGAAGCGCGAGAGAATGCGTCGCCGAATCCCACGTCGCCCACAGGGCGGCGGCTACAGAAGAAGCGGCCAAAGAAAAGTTATGACCACGCACGATCATCCACCGTTCTTCTCGACCTGGCGCAAGGCCTATTGGTTCGCGATGGTTCTGTTCGCCATCGAGGTCGCGCTCCTCTACGCCTTCACGCTCCGGTTTTCGTGAACCGGCTCGATTACATCGTCCTCTTCGCGACGATCCTCGCGATCCCGCTCTACGGGCTTTGGCGCACTTACAATCATCCGAACCTTCGCGAGTACCTCAAAGGCGACAAAACGATTCGCTGGGGCACCATCGGCCTCTCGGTCCTCGCGACCCAGGCCGGGCCGATCACGTTCCTCTCGATGCCGGGGCAGGCTTACGAAAGCGGCATTGGGTTCATCCAAAATTATTTCGGGCAACCGCTCGCGCTCATCGTGGTCTGCGCGGTTTTCGTCCCGATCTATCAACGGCTCAAGGTTTACACCGCCTACGAATATCTCGGCCAGCGGTTTGACAAAAAGACGCGGCTTCTCGGCGGCTTCCTGTTTCTTATCCAGCGCGGGATCGCCGGCGGAATCACGATCTACGCCCCGGCCATCATTCTTTCCGCGCTGCTCGGATGGGATTTAAATCTCACCATCTGGCTCGCGGGCGGCTTCGTGATTGCTTACACCGTCGTCGGCGGCACGAAAATCGTCAGCCTCACCCAGCGCTACCAAATTCTGGTGATCCTTATCGGGATGGCGCTGGCTTTTGGCATCGCCGTCCATCGTTTACCGGCCGACCTGTCATTCGGCGATGCGCTGCAGATCGCGGGCCGGATGGGCAAACTGCAGGCGGTCGATTTCTCGATCGATCCGTCGAAGCGCTACACCTTTTGGTCCGGCATCCTCGGCGGTTTTTTCTTGTCGCTCTCCTACTTCGGCGCCGATCAATCGCAGGTGCAGCGTTATCTCGCCGGCGGTTCGCTCCGCGCCAGCCGGATCGGTTTGCTCTTCAACGCCCTCGTGAAAGTGCCGATGCAGTTCGTGATCCTGCTTCTCGGCGCCATGGTCTTTCTCTTCTATCAATTCGAAAAGCCGCCGATCTTTTTCAATCAGCCGACCTACCAGCGCGCGCTCCAAACTGGTTACGGGCCGAAGCTAAACCAGCTCCAGACTCAATTCGATGAGGTCTTCGTGCGGAAACGCGAATTACTCCAGAGCGCCGGCCCGCAGTCGCCCGCCGCAGAACTTCAGCAACTCGATTCGCGCGCCCGCGGGATTCGCGAGGAAACCAGGAAAGTCCTCGAGCAAGCCGGCGCTAATCCGAAGAGCAAGGATTCCGATTACGTTTTCATCACGTTTGTGCTTCAACATTTGCCGCATGGCGTCGTCGGCCTGCTCGTCGCCGTGATTTTTTGCGCGACAATGTCGGCCACGTCCGCGGTCCTGAATGCGCTCGGCTCCACTACGGCCGTAGATTTCTATCGCGTCTTCCGCCCGGGCGCCTCCGACCATCACTATGTCGTGGCGACGCGATGGTTGACGCTCGGCTGGGGCATCGTGACGATCGCCGTCGCCTCGTTTTGCAGCCTCGTCGAGAACCTCATCGAAGCCGGCAACATTCTCGCCTCGGTATTCTACGGCAGCATCCTGGGACTTTTCCTGGTCGCGTTTTTCCTGCGGCAGGTGCGCGGGTCAGCGGTTTTCTTCGCCGCCGTTCTCGCGCAGACCCTCGTCCTCGCTCTCTTCTTCACCACGAACATCGGCTACCTTTGGTATAACTTCATTGGCTGCGCCGCCGTGCTCCTGTTTGCCTGGATCCTGCAATCGACTCTTTTCCGACCTAACGAGCCGTCGGCCGCGGCCTCTCACTGATGGCTCGGTCGATCATTTGTTTTGGACAACAGCCGTGCGGCTTTTTCCCGAAACGCTTTCTCTGGGCCAAGATCGTCACCGCCCGCCGGCTTCAACGCGAGATCGGCGGCGAGATCGTTTTCTTTTTCCACGATAGCGACCACGATCCGCGGGAGACGGCGACCGTCCTGCGGGAACGGCGGTCAGGGCGCGAGCACACCTTCAATTTCGATTTCGCGAACAAGATTCAGAAACAGTTCTCTCCGCTCTCCGCGAAACGGCTGCTGCCCGATTGGCAGGGTAAAATCGCGCGGCAACTGCCGAACTACGTCGGCCCGGAACTCGTCGAACACTTCAAAGCCGTGGCAGCTTCCAACGCCGCCGATTTTTGCCGCGACCTGTATGCGCGAATGGGTTTGCTGGATGGAATTCGCCTGGAACGATCGAGCAATCCGGAATTCCGGCAGCGCGCGGCGACGATCGACGATTACTTTGTCGACGTAACCTGGGAAGGGGAGATCGTTCGCGCCCGTTGGCGCGAGGGCAAACTTCTGCTTCACAAAGGCGCCGATCGCTACATCGAGCTGCCGCCGCAAAAATTCAGCACCACCCAGATCAGCCCCGCGCGCGATACCCGTCTGCGCTGGATGCAGTCCGTGATTCACTGCACGCATTATGTGGCCGGCGCCGGTGAACGCGCTTATCTCAACGAAGCCGATGCGCCCGGAGTGATCTTTGTGCCACGCGATGAGATCTCCGATTCCGGTCTCGCGTATATTGGAGATTGATGGAAACGGCGCCGCTCAAGATCGGGATCACTTGTTTTCCGCTCATCGGCGGCAGCGGCATTCTGGCGACGGCCCTCGGGACGGAGCTGGCCGCCCGCGGGCACGATGTCCATTTCTTCAGCCACGCCAAACCTGTTCGGCTCGATCTTTCGCTACCGCGAATTCATTTTCATCAGGTCGCGGTCGGCGAAGCTACCGTTTTTCCCTGTCCCGATTATACCCTGCCGCTCGCGGTCAAAATGGCGGAAGTGGGACAGTCGGAGCGCCTCGATATTTTCCACGTCCATTACGCCGTCCCACACGCGACGGCGGCCTTTCTCGCGACAGAAATGATCGGCGCCGGCGCGCCGAAAGTGGTGACGACCTTGCATGGCACCGACACGACCCTGCTCGGCCCGAACCCGCAATACCGCGCCGCGATCGAGCATGCGCTCATTCATTCCGATGCCGTCACCACCGTTTCCGAAAGTCTGCGCCGCCAAACCGAGGAAACTTTTCGGCTCCGCGATGTAATTCACGTCATCCCGAATTTTTTCACGCCGAATCCCTCGACCAGAAGCTGGGAAGAAGTGCGGCGCGAACTCGGCATCAGCGACCGTGAATTCCTCGTCGTCCACATGTCGAATTTGCGTCCGACAAAACGCATCGATCTGCTGCTGCGCGTCATCGCCACTGCGTCACAGCGCGAACGCATCCGGCTGCTGATCCTGGCTGGTGCTCCCTTCGCTCCGTTCCAGCCACTCGTAAACGAGCTCGGTCTCCGCGACAACGTGATCGTAAAGGAGGACGCCGCCGTAGTTGAGGATTTCCTGCCGGCTTCCGACGCGGGTCTTTACACTTCGCAGAACGAAAGCTTCGGCCTGAGCATTCTCGAAACGTTATTTTTCGGAAGACCAGTCATCGCGTTTCGCATTGGCGGTATTCCCGAGGTCGTGGGCGAAGCTGCCTACCTGCATGATTTCGGCGATATTAGTGGCATGGCCGCGTCGCTCGATGCGCTGATCGATTCACCGGAAGCGGCGAAGGAAATGGGGCAGCGCGGCCGAGAAAGAGCCGAGAAGCTCTTCACCGCCGCTCGCATCGTGCGACTGTACGAAGCGCTGTATCACCGAGTGAATGGTCGTTAGGCCAGCGCGGTCTCGACCGCCGCGGGAAATATCCCGGCCACGTCGCCCTCGATCCGGAGCGAAACGGACGGATCATGGTCGTGGTCCGTCGCGCCGCGGTTGATGATGATGTAGGGGACGCCGCGTTGGGCAGCGAGAAGCGGAAAAGAGGCTGCCGGATAGACGGACAACGTCGAACCGAGCGCGACCACCAGGTCGGCCCGCGCCGCGGCCTGCTGAGCCCGTTCGAGCATTTGCGGGTCGAGGCTTTGCCCGAAACTAATCGTCGCCGGTTTCAGGAATCCTCCGCAATCGCAGAGCGGCGGTTTGCGATTCACCCGAAAGAATTCGAAATGCGGCCCTGGATCGCCGCGCCATTTACAGCTCTGGCATTCGACCAGCAGATTTGTCCCGTGCAGTTCCACCAATAGATCCGCGCTCGTCCCGGCGCGCGCGTGAAGGCCATCGATGTTTTGGGTCACGACCATGAGCACTTTCCCGGCGCGCTCCAGCGTGACGATGGCATCGTGGACCGCATTCGGCTGCGCGGCGCGAAATCCATCCCAGCCCTCGAGCTTGTAATCCCAGTGTTCGATCCGCGCCTTCTCCGACGTCATGAAGTCCTGGAAGTAAACCGGCTGGCGCCGCGTCCACACTCCTTGCGGCCCGCGAAAATCCGGAATCCCGCTGCCGGTCGAGATCCCGGCGCCGGTAAAAATCAGGATGCGGCGTGATGAACGAAGATAGCCGTTGAGTTCCATCGCGACGTTCAATTCGCGTCAGGGATACTTGATCTTCTCGAGGCCGGCCGTTTCCAGGACGGCATTCAAGGCGGCAACTTCATGCGGCATCAGGCGCCAGCGTTCCATCACCGATTGCACATCGTGCTGCAGCGCGGCGGCGGCGGCCTCGGCTTGCGCGGTCGGCGCCGCGTCCGCCTCCTGGAGATTGCCGAAAAGTTTCTCGACCTTACTCAACGCATCCAGCTCCAACGGTTGTCCGGCGCGAACGCGGGCCGGATCCGCAAATTCCTGCAGGTTTCTATTCAACGCTTCGATCTGCTCCTTGACCGGTTTGTCCCCGGCCTTCTCCTTCGCTTTCGCCAGTTCGCCGACCAGCGCTTCGTAAGCTTTCCCGATCGGCTGCAACGTCCTTCGCATTTCGTAAAGCGCTTTCGACAGGTCGAACTGTTTCGTGAGGTCGGTAACCGAAGCTTTCACGTGTGGATCCATTTTCACCGGGAGCGGTTGAGTGAAACTCTTGCCGCCCGCGGTCAGGACGACGGAGTAATCGCCGGGCGCGGCCCAGGGTCCCGTCGGCTGCGGCGCCGTTTTTTGGAACACGGCGGTCATCGGGTAGTCCGCATCGGCATCCTTCAGGGGCGCCCAATGCACGTCCCAAAAAAACCGGTGCAATCCCGGCTCCGCCGATAACATCTGTGGTGGGCGCACCCAGTAGCGCGGAATTTTTAGTTTCGGATCGGGAGACGGCGCCGGGTCGGTGCTGGCGAATCGGCGAACGACGTTGCCCTTCGCATCCTTGATTTCGAGCGTGACCGGTCCGCCGGCATTTGCGCCAACCCGATAATCGATCATCGCGCCCTCGGGCGGATTCTCGCCGGCCGGTTCGTCCGGCGGCAGCGGCGTATCCGTATTCAAATTCCAGCGCACCCGCATCGCGGTCTGCGGTTTGAAGAGAAACGTGTCCGGGCTCGCCAGCTCGGTTTGCCGAAAGGCCGTGATGTTATCGAGAATCCAAAACCCGCGACCATGTGTGGCTACGGCGATGTCGTCATCTTTCAAAATCAAATCGCGCACCGAAGTCGCGGGCATGTTTAACCGGAGCGAGCTCCAGTTTTCGCCATCGTCGAACGACACGTAAACCGCGCGCTCGGTTCCAGCGAAGAGCATTCCGCGCCGGCGCGGATCTTCGCGCACGACGTTGACGTTTTCGTTCTCCGGGATGCCGCGCGCGATTTCCTTCCACGTTTTTCCGCTGTCGTTCGTCCGGTAAATGTGCGGGCGCAGATCGTCGAGCCGGATCGTGTTCACTGCCGCGTAAGCCGTGTTCGCATCGAAGTGTCCCGCATCCAGCTGCGAAATTTTCTGCCACGCCGAGATCGCGGGCGGCGTGACGTCTTTCCAGTTTTTCCCGCCGTCGGTCGTCAGGTGAATCAAGCCGTCGTCCGTCCCGGCCCAGATCCGATTTTTCTCCAGCGGCGATGGAGCCACGGCGTAGATCACGCCGCGCTGCCGCGATTGGGCGCTCGGTTGCGAACGAAATTTTCCGACGCTTGCCGGAACTTCGAAGCTCTTCCGCGTCAGGTCAGGGCTGATCTGTGTCCAATGCTGGCCACCGTCGCTGGTTTGCCAGAGTGTGTTGGTCGCGAAGAAAAGCAGGTGCGGATCGACCGGCGAAAAGAGAACCGGCTGCGTCCGCACCATCCGAAATTCGTCGGACCGAAACGGCTTCGGCAAAATGTTTTGGGCTTGATGGGTGCGGCGATCGTAGCGCGTCAGCTTTCCACCGTAGATGATATCTGGATCGAGCGGGTCGGGCGCGACGTAACCATATTCCTCCGCCGCCACCGGCCGCCAATCGCGAAACGAGATCGCGCCATCCGGTCCGCGACTGGTGATTCCGACCGAACCGCTTTCCTGTTGCCCACTGTAAAGTCGATACGGAAACGCGTTGTCCGCGCTGACGTGGTAAAGCTGCGCGGTCGATTGGTTATACCACGAGCTCCAGGTCGCGCCGCCATTCACCGTGATGATCGCGCCCTGGTCGCTGCCAAGGATAATCACATCGGAGTTCGTCGGATTAATCCAGACGTTTTGATAATCGTCGCCGCCCGGCGCGCCCCGCCAGCCCTCCCAGGTCTTGCCGCCGTCCGTCGATTTCCAGCAAACGACGCTCGCGGAATAAACGATGTTCGGATGCTGCGGATCGATCCGAATCAGCGGCAAATCGCCGCCGCCGATCCGCGCGCCCGGGCGATCATCTTCCGTCGCCAGCGTCCAGCTTTCTCCTCCATCTTCCGACCGATAGAGCTTCCCGGCCTTCATGGTGGCGACAGCGGCGATCAAGGTTTGAGGCGCGCTCGCCGCGATTGCGAGGTTTGCCTGCACGATGTCGTTAGGCAGGCCTTTGGTTAATTGCCGCCAGGTTTTCCCGCCGTCGACCGATTTGAAAATGCCGCCGTTGGTTCCGTTCCACGATCCATTTTCCCACGGGCCTTCCCGCGCTTCCCAGAGAGCCGCGTAAACCGTGTCCGGATTTGTCGGATCGATCTCCACATCCGCCGCGCCGGTGTTTTCATCCCTGGAGAGCGTCTTCTGAAAATTCTTTCCGCCGTCGACGGAAAGATACACGCCGCGCTCCTCGTTAGGCCCATAGGGATGACCTGCGACCGCGACCAGCACGCGATCCGGGTTCCGCGGATCCACTGCGATCTGCGCGATCTGCTGCGCGTCGCGCAAACCGAGATGGGTCCACGTCTTTCCCGCGTCCGTCGATTTGTAAATCCCATCGCCGACCGACAAGTCCGGGCGATGCAAACCTTCGCCGCTCCCGACGTAGATGACGTTCGGATCGGAAACCGAAACGGCCATGGCGCCGACGGAACCCGTCGGTTGATCGTCAAAGATCGGCTGCCAGGTCCGGCCGTAATCGGTGGTCTTAAAAACGCCGCCATTCACTTGCGCGCAGTAGAAGACATTCGGTTGTGACGGGACGCCTGCGACGGCCCGCGTTCGTCCGCCGCGAAACGGTCCGATATTTCGCCAGCGCAGCAGCGTGGAAACGTCCGGCCTGGGCGGCTCAGCTTTTGTCTCTAGATCGCCCAGCAAAAAGACGATCAGGAAAAGCGCGATCGATCTCAACAACATCTGGTGCAGTTCCGGGGAGCGCACGCGCCTCGCGTGCTGATGGCGGCGCCCTCGCCGCCATGGACTTGCTCTGGTTTCGGCATGGGAGTTTTCACAGACAAGCATCGCCTGAAAAGTTCGCGATGACGGGGGCGTCATCGCCAGCACGCAGGGGCGCGCGCGCTCCCCAGACTGCCGTGATCCGTTGCGCCAATTGCGTCCGAATCATTTGGACTTGCATTAAGTTTTCGGGACGGCTGGAGCTGGCGCCGGTTTCTTTTTTGCCGCGGCCGCCGCCGCGAGGTTTGCATCTACTTCGGCCGCCTCAAGAGGATGGATGCCGTGGTAGTAGGTGTTCGATTTCGCCAGCTCGTCTTTGCGCAGGAGCAGTGCGTCGAAGCGCTCTCGGCGGCTCAGTTCAAAAACTTTGTCCATCTTGATCGCTTCGAACGGGCAGACCTCCACGCAAATCTGGCAGCTCATGCAGACCGAGATGTCGATGTCGAAAATCTTCGGATAGAACTGCGGTTTGCCCATGTAATCAGGCTTCTTGTCGTCGCTCTTGACGATGTAGATGCATTGCGGCGGACATTCCTTCTCGCAAATCTTGCAGGCCACGCAACGGAGCCCCGCTTCCGGGTCGTTATCGTAAACCAGGAACGGAAAGTTCCGGTAGTTCTCGGGCAGCGTCTCCCGTTCCTCCGGATATTGCACCGTAATCAGGCGATCCTTCTCGAAATAACTCCCGAGAAAATTCCGCGCCGTGACGGCCATTCCTTTTAGTACGCCGGTTCCGATCATAACTAGCGATCCACTTCTCCCATGACGATATCGACGCTGCCGAGGATCACCATAACGTCCGCGACGGTGTGGCCGAGGCAAAGGTCTTCCAACACCGTCAGGTTGATGAAACTCGGCGGCCGGACCCGGTAACGGTACGGACTCGCGCCACCGTCACTTATTAAATAGAAGCCGAGTTCGCCTTTGGGTCCTTCGATCCGGCCATACGCTTCCCCGATCGGCGGCTTGAACGCGCGCACTTTTACCTTCGGATTCATGATCGGCCCGGCCGGGATCTCTTTCATCGCCTGGTTAAGAATGCCGAGGCTCTCGCGCATTTCGAGCGCGCGCAACATCAGGCGATCGTAGCAATCGCCGTGGTCGCCGAGCGGTATCCGGAACTTGAAGCGCGGATAGATGCCGTAGCCGTCTACTTTGCGGAGATCGTAGTTTACGCCGCTGGCTCGCAGCATGGGTCCGGTGATACCGGCATTGATCGCAAGCTCCGCGGAAAGCTTTCCCACGTTCTGGGTGCGCGCGATCAGGATTTCGTTCGAGACAATCAGTTCTTCGAACTCATCGAGAAACCGAGGAAAGGCGTCGATGATTTTTTGCGCGCGCGCGAACCAGTCCGGGCCGGCGTCGACCCGGCAGCCGCCGAACCGCATGTAGTCGCACATCATCCGCGAGCCGGAGAGCGATTCAAACAGGTCGAGGATTTTTTCCCGTTCGCGAAAGGCGTACATCAGCGGCGTTCCCCACGCACCCATGTCGCTGAGGAGAAAGCCGAGAAGGGACACGTGATTTTGCAGTCGCGTCAGCTCCGCGAGGATGACACGCAGGTATTCCGCGCGCTCCGGCACTTCGATGCCCGCGAGCTTCTCGACACTGAGCGCGTAGGCCCAGTTGTTGGTCATCGAACAAAAATAATCGAGCCGGTCCGTGTACGGCATCGAGCCGAGGTAACTGGTGTTCTCGCCGATCTTCTCGTGGTTCCGATGCAGGTAACCGAAGACCGGTTTGAGTTTGCGCACCACTTCGCCGTCGAGCGCGACGTTCATCCGGAAGACGCCATGGGTGGAGGGATGCTGCGGCCCCATCGAAACTTCCATCAGGTCGCCTTCGATCCGCGCATTCATCGCCTTTGGCGGAGCTCCTTCGAGTTCGTGAAATCCCGTCGCGCTCATTGCTGCGCCGCCGTCAGGTTCTCCGCGCCGTCCAATTGTGGTCGTGGCGTGTAGTGCTGCTTCGCCTTCTCCAGCACTTCGTCATGCGGGGTCGGCTCGTATTCGTAATCGTCCGGCTCGCGATAATCTTTCCGCATCGGGAAATCTTCGAACTCGTCCCACATCAGGATGCGCCGCAGATCGGGATGCCCGTCGAATTTGATGCCGTAAAGGTCGAAAATTTCTCGCTCCTGAAACTCCGCGCTCCGCCAGACCGGCGTGAGTGAAGGAAGCTGGGCGCCCTGCGCGCGATCCGCCGTCCGCATTCGGATAACGACAGGACCGTGCTTCAGCGTCATCGAAAAAAGGTGATAGACCGCCTCGAGATAGCCCGGGAAAAACTCTTCCTGCGATTCTTCGACTTCCTTCTCCGCCCCATCGACAACCTTTTTTACCTTCACTTTTTTGCTGACCTTGCGGTCGAGCCAATCCACGCCGGTGACGTTGGAGCAGTGGTCCAGCTTCAAGGCCGGATCGTCCCGAAGAAACAAGGCGACGGCTCCCGCATGCTCGTGATCGAGTAACAGCGACGGCTGGTTTGCCGGTCCCGGATTGGGAACGATCTCGATCTTCGCCCCGGGCACCGCTGCTTCCGCGCGTGCCTTGATTTCGTCGAGAGACTGCATGACTAAATCGGAACATAGGCCTCTGGCCTGTGCGCCCAGCGGACATTCTGCCCGCTCCCAATCTCTTTAGCAGAGTGGAACTCTGCTGGGCGCACGGACTGGAAGTCTATGTTCCGGCAGCTCATGCGCGTTCGATCGCTGGGGGTCGAAAGATATTGGGATTACTCGGCGGCTCGAGATCGTGGGCGCCGAAGGCCGGCACTGGAAACTCGCTCGGCTGTTCGCGATCGAGGTGAGAAGCTTTGTCCTGGCCGGTGAGTTTTTGTCCGTCGATCTTGCGCTGCAGTTCCATGAAAGCATGCAGGAGTGCCTCCGGCCGCGGCGGACATCCGGGAATGTAAACGTCCACGGGAATGTACCGATCGATCCCTTTCAACACGTTGTATCCCTGTTTGAACGGCCCACCGGAAATCGCGCAGGCCCCCATCGAGATCACATACTTCGGGTCGGGCATCTGGTTGTAGAGCCGCACGATTTGCGGCGCCATTTTTTTGGTGACAGTCCCGGCCACGATCATGAGATCGGCCTGGCGCGGCGATGGCCGGAACACTTCGCCGCCGAAACGGGCGAGATCGTAGCGCGACGCCGCGGTCGCGATCATCTCGATCGCGCAACAGGCGAGCCCGAACTGGAGCGGCCAGATCGAATTCTTCCGGCCCCAGTTGTAAAGTTCCTGCGTCGAAGTCACCCAGACGCCGCGCTTTTGCAGCTCGCTCCGCAGTCCTTCGTCGATCTGGTCGCTCATCGCGCTCGCTCCCGCATTCTGGCCCAATCTAAACAACCTTTGCTCCACGCCCAAACGAGTCCCTCGAGGAGCAACAAGAGAAAAACCAGGATCGCGATGAAGGCGCCGAACGGCAATCCGGTGAACGCCACCGCGAACGGCACCAAAAACACCGCCTCGACGTCGAAGACTAGGAAAATGATGCAGTACAAATAATACTGCGATTGGAATTGGACCTGCGCTTCGCCGATCGATTCGACGCCGCATTCGTAGGTCGCGTTCTTCTGCGGCCCCGGTTTCGGCGGCTGCAGAAATCGTCGCCAAATCCAGGCCAGCCCGAGGGGCAACAACGGAAAAACGAGCGCCACGCCGGCGAAGATGACGAGGAAAAAATAAGGATCGGGCGTCATGTTACGAAGACTAAGCGATCCACGGGGTTTTGTTAAGCGAGAGTCCCGCGATCTGCCAGCGCATTCTGCCTTGCCTAAACAATCGAGCACCGCTTTTCTCATCGCAGATGACCGGCGAGCGTGTGGACCAGATTTTCGTTGTCGCAAAGCACTGGCTCCTCTCGTTCCTCAATGGCGCGCCGGAGTGGTTGCAACCGATCGTCTCCAGTCTGATCAATATCTCGGCGGTGCTCGGCGTTTTCATGGCGCTCTTCGCGCTCATCTCGGTGCTGGAACGAAAAATTCTCGGGCGCATCCAGAATCGTTACGGGCCGAATCGGGTCGGGCCGTTCGGGCTTTTCCAGCCGATCGCCGATGGCATCAAGTTGCTCATCAAGGAGGACATCGTGCCGGCGCGTGCGGATAAGGTCGTCCATTTCCTCGCGCCGATCATGATGGCGGTGCCCGCGATTCTCGCGCTCGGCGTGATTCCCTACGGTCGCAACATGACGGCGTTTTCCATCGATGGCGGGATCCTGTTTTTCTTCGCGGTCGGTTCGGCGACGGAGCTGGCGGTGTTCATGGCGGGCTGGGGGAGTAACAACAAGTTCTCGATGCTCGGCGCCATGCGCGCGATCGCGCAGATGGTCAGCTATGAATTGCCGCTCATCATCACCGTCCTGCCGGTCGTGATGATCGTCGGGTCGCTCTCCGCTGATGCGATCGTGCAGGCGCAGGCCGGATATTCCCACGGGTTCGCGCCGCGCTGGTTTGTCTTCACGCCCTGGGGCGCGGCCGCGTTCCTTTTGTTTTTCGTCTCGGGCCTGGTGGAATCGAACCGCACGCCGTTCGATGTGCCCGAAGGCGAATCGGAAATCGTGGCCGGTCACATGACGGAATATTCCGGCTTCAAATACGCGATCTTCTTCCTCGCGGAATATTTTGGAATGTTCGCAGTCAGCGGCCTGGCGGTGACTTTGTTCCTGGGCGGCTGGCACGCGCCGCTGCCGGTGCTGGAGATCATTCCATCCTACGTCTGGTTTTTCGCCAAGCTCGCCACCCTCCTTTTCGTTTTCATCTGGATCCGCGGGACGCTGCCCCGGATGCGCGTCGACCACGTGATGAATTTCGCCTGGAAATTCATGATGCCGATGGCGTTCACCTGCATCCTCGCGGCGGCGGTGTGGCATTATCAGGCGCACGGCCTTGGGGGGTGGCTCTGGTCGCTTGGAATTTTGCTCGTGGTTTATCTCGCGCTCTCTCGTTTTCTCAGGGCGGACAAGAACCTGTCGGCCCGGACTTATCGTTTCGCTGAATGAGCGTCGCCGCTTTTATTTCCATCGCGATCTTGACGCTGGCGGGCGCGCTCGCCGCCGCCTGTCTGCGCAAACTCATTCATGCCGCGCTCTGCCTGGTCGTCGCGTTTCTCGGCCTGGCCACCTTTTACTTTTTTCTCGGCGCTGAATTTGTCGGCCTCGTGCAGGTGTTTGTTTACGTCGGCGCCGTGGCCGTGCTGATCGTGTTCACGATTCTGCTGACGCGCCGCGAAGATGAAGACGCGGCCGGCTTTAACTGGGGCGGCGTCATCGTCGCCGTCGCCGTCTTCGCCGGCCTGGCGTGGACGATCATGAAAACACCATCGCTTTCCGTCGTCGCGCCGGTTATCGAACCGCTCACCGTCAAGCGCATCGGCGAAGTGCTCATGACCAATTACGTCTGGCCGCTGCAATGCGTCGGCCTGCTCCTCACCGCCGCGTTGATCGGCGCGCTCGTGCTCGTCATGGAGGAGAAACGATGACGCCCACTCTCCAGCTTTGCCTCATCATCTCCGCCGCGCTTTTTTCGATCGGTTTGCTCGCGGCCCTCGGCAGGCGGCACGCGATTTTTATCCTCATCGGGATCGAACTCATGCTTGCGGCCGCGAATCTAAACTTCATCGCTTTCTGGCGCTTCGGCCCTGAGCCGCAGAATCCGACGGGCGTAATGGTCGCCATTTTTTCAATCGCGATCGCCGCAGCGGAAGCGGCGGTCGGCCTCGCGCTCGTGATCGCTGTCTACCGCCATTACCGCACGACCAACGTCCGCCGCTTCAACCAGCTCAAAGGATGAACCCACGCCTTCGCTTCACTTCATGCGTCGCGCTGCTGCTGACAGTTGTGGCGACCGAAGCGGCCGACAAGCCTGCAAAATCGCCGCTGCGTTTCGAAGACCTGGTGCGCGAGTTCGATTACGATCGCAACGCGCTCCTGAACATCCGCGAGGAGCGCAAGAAAGAACGCGATGGCGCGACGGTCATCGACTTGTCCTATGACAGTCCGCGCGGCGGCCGCGTGCCGGCAACTCTGGTTCTTCCGCCGGGCAAAGGTCCGTTCGCCGGGATTTTGTTCGGCCATTGGATGATGCCGCGTTCTCCGGTCCGCAATCGAAAGGAGTTTCTCGAAGAAGCTCTCCTGCTCGCGCGTTCCGGGGCGGTCTCGCTTTTGACCGATGCTCCCATGGTCCGGCCCGGTTTTCTCCCGGAGAAAGACGAACTGAAGGCTGAGATCCAAAACGCCGAGGCGTCGCGCCAGCAGGTCATCGATTTCCGTCGCGGCGTGGACCTGCTGATCGCGCGCGGCGATGTCGACCCCGCGCGCCTGGCTTTCGTCGGCCACAGCTACAACGCGCATACCGGCGGCATTCTTTCGGGCGTGGAAAAACGGATTAGCTCGTTCGTGCTGATGGCCGGCGTGTTCGCGGACGAGGAATACATCTTCGATTCCAAGACCCCGGCGATCATGGAGTTTCGAAAACGAATCGGCGAAGAAGCGCTCCACGATTTCTTCCGGGAACATGCGTTCGACGATCCGGTCTATTTCATCGGGCACAGCGCGCCGGCCGCCGTGTTGTTGCAGTTTGGCCGCGAGGACACCCCGATCCCGGAGGCGCTGGCCCGCGGCTACTTCGAGCGTTTCGAAGAACCGAAAAAGATGGAGTTCTATAAGGCCGGCCATGCCCTCAACGCCGAGGCGCGCAAGGAGCGCATCCAATGGCTCGCCCAAAAATTAAAGCTCTCGCCGGTGGACGCGGAAGCGATCGAGCGCGTTCCCGACCTGGGGAAGGAAGAGAAAGAGGAGAAGGATTAGCCGGCGGCGGCTGCCCGTTCACCGATAATGACTTCCTGGACCGCCGCGAACTTCTGGTTGATCCCGCTTCTGCCTCTTGCGGCTTCTCTGCTGATCCTGGGCTTCGCGAAATCCCATCGCGGCGTCGCGATTGGGTTGGCTGTCATCGGCCAGCTTACCACGCTTTCGATTTCGATCGCGGCGTTCGCGTGGACCTTGGGAACGCCGGGAGCGCGCGGGGTTCAAAACTTTACCTGGTTCACGTTTGGCGAGCAGGCCGTGCGCATCGGTTGCGTCCTCGACCCGCTCGCGGCCGCCATGCTCGTCATGATCACGCTGGTCGGCCTTTGCATTTTCGTTTTCAGCAAGGGCTACATGGCCGGCGACAAGGATTTCTCGCGCTTCTTCGCCTATCTCTCGTTTTTTTCGGCGGCAATGCTCGGCGTCGTTATCGCCAACAGCCTCCTGCTGCTTTTCGTTTGCTGGGAGCTGGTCGGGCTCGCTTCGTATCTGCTGATCGGTTTCTGGATTCACAAACCGAGTGCGGCCGCCGCGGCGAAGAAGGCGTTCATCACCACGCGAATCGGCGATCTCGGATTTTTCCTCGGCCTGTTGTGGCTCTACCGCAGCACCGGCACGCTTTTATTTTATGACAACGGCAATGGTTGCCTCGAGAGCGCCGGGCTTCTCGCGATCGGATCGAGCTCGACTTTCATCGCGCTGCTGATTTTTTCCGGCGCTGTCGGCAAGTCGGGGCAATTCCCGCTCCACGTCTGGTTGCCGGACGCAATGGAAGGTCCGACGCCAGTGAGCGCGCTCATCCATGCCGCGACGATGGTGGCCGCGGGTGTGTTCCTGGTCGCGCGCGTCTATCCGATCTTCTCGTTAGGCGCGATCGATGGCGTAACGCCGTCGCTTACGGTCGTCGTGTGGGTGGGCGTCATCACCGCGCTGATGGCGTCACTGATCGCGATCGCGCAGGCCGACATCAAGCGCATCCTCGCTTACTCCACCGTCTCGCAGCTCGGATTGATGATGGTTTCGCTGGGCGTCGGCGGTGTCGCAGCGGGCATCATGCACCTGCTCGCGCATGGATTTTTCAAAGCGCTGTTGTTCCTCGGGTCCGGCTCCGTCATTCACGCTTCGCATCACGAACAAGACATCCGCAAGATGGGCGGTCTGCGAAAACTGATGCCGGTCACTTTTGTCACTTACGCCATCGGCATGATGGCGCTCAGCGGCGTGCCCCTGTTTTTCGCGGGCGCCTGGACGAAAGAGGAAGTTCTGCACGCCACGGCGCATTGGCCAAAATCGCAGGCGCCGTATTTCCTGATGCTCGCCGGGGTCGTCCTGACCGCGCTCTACATGACGCGGCAAATGATTTACGTTTTCTACGGCAGCCAGCGCCGGAACATAGACTTGCAGTCTGTGCGCCCAGAGGGTTTGGAACCCGCTGAATCGAATGCAGCGGAGAACATCTCCGCCGGGCGCACAGGGCACAGCCCTATGTTCCGTCCCGAGTCGATCCACGAAAGTCCGCCGGTGATGACGCGTCCACTGATTGTGCTCGCGATCTGCACGATTGGACTGAGCGCCGTGCTCACCCCAGCCTGGCCGTGGTTGCACGATTATTTGTCGGGCGAATCCGCCCACTTCGATTTCGCGCAGTTGATCCAGCCGATGCTCTTCATTTCGCTCGCGCTCGTCGCCGGCGGAATCGCGCTCGGCGTCCTCATCTATCGCCGTGCCGGGCTGACGGATCCGCTTCAACAAGCGCAGCCCGCTTTGTTTCGCTTCCTCGAAAACAAAATGTGGCTCGACGAACTTTACGCGCACACCGTGATCGCTCTCAGCAAAGCGGCCGCGCGCGTCTCGAACTGGATGGACCGGTTCGTTTGGGATGGGCTCGTGCGCGCGGTGGGCGGCATCGGCCGTTTCCTCGGGAGCTTCTCTGCCGGCGTGGATGAACGCGGCATCAATGCCGTCGTGGACGAAAGCGTTGGTGGCGCGCGCGGGCTCGGGCGGCTAATGTCGCGATTCCATTCCGGGCAGGTCCAATTATATCTGGGCGCCGTCGCGGTGGCGGTCCTGGCGCTTCTTCTTTTCTACGCATGGCTGGCCTGATCACCGCCCTCATTTTGTTGCCGCTGGTCGGCGCGCTTTTTGTCAGCGCCAGCCGCCCAAATTCCGCGCGCGGGATCGCGCTGGGGTTCACGGTCCTGAGCGGAGTCATCGCGTTTCTTTTGTGGCGGAACTTCGACAGCGCCGCGGCGGGAATGCAGCTCGTGGAGCGCCATCCATGGATTCCTTCCATCGGCGCGGAGTACCTCGTTGGAATCGACGGCCTCAGTTTGCTCCTCGTCATTCTCACTTCGCTGGTCTTTCCCTTCGCCTTGCTCGCGCAACGTTTGAGCGGCGGCGCGTGCGCGCTTCTGCTCGTGATGCAGGCCGCGCTCTACGGCACGTTCACCGCCCAGAATTTCATTCTCTGGTTCTTGTTTTATGAGATGAGCCTGATCCCCGGGTTTCTCCTCATCAAAATCTGGGGCGGCGAAAATCGCGACCGGGCCGCGACCAAGTTCTTCCTCTACACGTTTCTTGGCAGCGTCGCGATGTTGCTGGCGTTCCTCGGAATTTATTTTGCAAAAGGCACGTTCGATTTCGCGAAGCTGGCGGAACTCGCCCGGAGCGGCCCGCTGCTCAGCGGCAAGCTCGGCTGGATCGCATTCGCCGGCATCTTCCTGGGCCTTGCCGTGAAAGTGCCGCTCTTCCCGTTTCACACCTGGCTGCCGGACGCCTACGAAACCGCGCCGACCGGTGTCTCGATGGTGTTGACCGGCGTGCTTTCGAAGATGGGCGTTTACGGTTTCATCCGGCTGTTGCTTCCGCTTTTCCCGCGCGAGATCCACGCCTTGGGCCCGTGGCTCCTCGGTCTCGCCGTTTGCTCGATCGTCTTTGCATCGCTTGCGGCCTGGGCCCAGTCCGATCTCAAACGGATGGTTGCCTATCTTTCGATCAACCATCTGGGCTATTGCCTGCTCGGCTTGTTCGCGGTGAGCGCCGCCACCGCGCGACCTGCTGTTGAACTCCAGGCGGCGCTCAGCGGTGTTTTCCTGCAAATCTTCAATCATGGCATCACCGCCGCCGCCTTGTTTTATTTCGTCGGCCTGTTGGAGGAACGGCGCGGCTCGCGCGGCATCCATGACTTTGGCGGCTTGATGCAACGAACGCCGCTCCTCTGCGGCTGGATGAGCGTCGCCATGTTTTCCTCGCTGGGCTTGCCGGGGCTCAACGGATTCATCGGCGAATTCCTCATCTTCAAAGGCGCGTTCGCCCTCGCCGCCGTCGCGACCGCCGTCGCCGTTCTAGGCCTGCTCTTCACCGCCGTCACCTTCCTGCGCGCGATGCAGTTGCTCTTCAGCGGACCGCGGACGGAGAGTTGCAGTACTCTTCCCGATCTCCTGCGCCGCGAGAAGCTGGTGATTGTCCCTGTTACGCTCCTCATGTTCGCCATCGGTATCGCGCCGCAATTCGTCTTCAACATCTTCAACACAACCGTCATTCAAATGACGCGGCTGTTTGTGTGAGACCCATGAGCAAAGCGATCATTCCTGTCCCGCGGATCGCGCCACGAATCCTTCTTCTTCGTGGAGAGAGAGTCCTGCTAGATTTTGATCTCGCTGCGTTATACGATGTAGAAACACGAATCCTAAATCAGGCGGTAAAACGAAACGCTCGGCGGTTTCCGTCTGATTTTATGTTCCAGCTCTCGGACGAAGAGATGGAAATGATATCACAATTTGTGATATCTTCGGCGGAACGGCCTCGAAAAAAGGAAGCCTCGAACTCATCACAATCTGTGATGAGTTCACCCAAGCACCGGGGTAAACGGTATCGGCCCTACGCCTTTACCGAACAGGGCGTCGCCATGCTTTCGAGCGTTTTGAAGAGCGACCGCGCGGTAAAAGTGAACATCGCGATCATGCGCGCGTTCGTGAAACTGCGCCAGACTATCGAGTCCAATCGCGAACTCGCTCGCAAATTCGCTGACCTGGAGCAACGAGTCGGCAAACACGATGAGGAGATCGCGGCGATCCTTGACGCTATCCGGCAATTGATGGCACCGCCGGAAAAACCGCGACGTGAAATCGGATTCCACGTGCGCGAGAAAGCGCCGCGTTATCGAGCCCGGAACCGTCGATGATCGCCTGGACCATTTACGTCACCTTCGGCGGCGCGCTCCTCCTGTTGTTTCTACCGAATGTTTTGGCGCGCTGGATGGCGCTGCTCTCGGCGCTCACCGGCTTCGCGATCAGCCTCAACGCGTTCTTCAACGCCGGGGACAGCGCCAACTTCAAGACCATCGTCCAGCTACCCTGGATTCGCGGACTCGGCTTCGAGTATCACCTCGCCGCGGATGGCATCAGCCTGACGATGTGTCTGGTCACCGGGCTCACCGCGGTCAGCGCCGTCCTTTTTTCCTGGGACGTCGAGGAACGGCCTAACGAGTTCTTTTTCTGGTTGCTCCTCGTCGTGGGCGGCTCCTACGGCGTTTTCCTCAGCGCCGACTTGTTTCTTCTCTTCGTCTTCTACGAGCTGGTCATCGTGCCGAAGTATTTCCTCATCGCGATCTGGGGTTCGACGAACAAGGAATACGGCGCGATGAAGCTGACGCTTTATTCCTTCTTCGGCGGCGCGCTCGCCTTGATCGGTATCCTCACGATTTACGTAGAGGCAGGCGGGCAAACGCTCGATCTGCAACAGCTCGCCCAGATCCAGTTCGCTCCGTCATTCCAAAACTCGGTTTTCCCGGTTTTGTTTCTGGGGTTCGCGGTCCTCGCCGGCATCTGGCCACTTCATACCTGGGCGCCCACGGGCCATGTCGCCGCGCCGACCGCCGGCTCGATGCTGCTTGCGGGTATCGTGATGAAACTCGGCGCTTATGCCGCGTTGCGCGTTGCGATGAATCTTTTGCCGCTCGGCTTTCAGACCTGGAGCAAATGCATCGCGCTGCTTGGCGTCATCGGCATCGTTTACGCGGCAGGCGTCGCCCTGCGCCAGCGCGACCTCAAATTCGTCATCGGTTACTCGAGTGTGAGCCACATGGGTTTTGTCCTGCTCGGGCTCGCCTGCGCGAATGCCCTCGCCGTCAGCGGCGCCGTTCTCCAAATGTTTTCGCACGGCGTGATCGCCGCCCTCCTCTTCGCCGTGGCCGGACGCATGATTTATCGCCGGACCCATACGCGCGAGCTGGACGTGCTGGCCACGATGAACCTGAGCCGCCTGTTGCCGTTCGCGGCCTTTTGCTTCGTTATCGCGTCGGCCGCTTCGATGGGCATCCCGGGCTTTAGCGGGTTCGCCGCCGAAATCACGATCCTGCTTGGGGTGTGGAAAGCTTATCCGCTGGCTGTCTTCGTTACCGGCGCCGGCATGGTGCTGGTCGCGGCGTTTACGCTTCGCGCTTTGAAGAAAACATTTTTCAGCGACACGGCGACTGCTGTGGGTGGATCGGCCGCTCCGCCGGGCGATGCCAACGAATTCTCGGCTTCGCCGACATTAATAGCATCGAGCGCGGAGCGCTCGATCCACCCAGGCTTCGCTCCCATCTCGGCCGCGGAAAAGTGGGGCGCAGGGCTGTTGATGTTCGCCACGCTCGCGGCCGGGATCTATCCGAAGTTCCTCCTCGATCGCATCCAGCCCGCCGTCGAAGCGCTGCGGTTCTTCAAACCATGAACTACTTCGAACTCCTGCGCCTGGCCGCGCCCGAAGCCGTTCTGGTTGTCACTGCCCTCATTGTGCTCGCTCTCGGTTTAGCGACCGAGCGCGCGCCAGTTCTTTGTTCCGGTGTCGCCGCGGCCGGTCTGCTCTTCGCTTCCGCAGCCGTGTTGATGCTCCCGCCCCAGGCCGCCCTCTTCAATGGCATGCTGGTTATCACGCCGCTGATCGCCTTGTTCAAGGTTATCTGTCTTGCGCTCGCTTTCTTCACCGTCATTGTCGCGCGGCAATCGGGTGGGCCGCACCAGGGCGAATATCTTGCGCTCCTCTTGCTGGCTACCGTCGGCCTCATGCTGCTCGTGGGGAGCGAGGAGTTGCTCGTCATCTTCATTGGCCTCGAGCTGACCGGCCTCTCGCTTTATGTCATGGCCGCCTTCGATAAAGGCGACGTGCGTTCCGCCGAAGCGGGCTTGAAGTATTTTCTTTTCGGAAGCACGGCCAGCGCGTTCACGCTTTTCGGGATCAGCCTCATTTACGGAACAACCGGCGTGACCGGCCTGGCTGCGATCGCGCCCAAGCTTGGGATGATCACGCCGATTCTTGCCGCCGGACTCGTCATGACTCTGATCGGGTTCGCGTTCAAAATCGCCGCGGCGCCGTTTCACCTGTGGGCGCCGGATACTTACCAGGGCGCGCCCGTTTCCTCGGTGGCCTTTATCGCGTCCGCATCGAAGGTCGCTTCGTTTGTCGTCCTGGGAAAAATCGTGCTCGTTGGCTTCGGCCCGGCACAAGGAGCTGCCGGCTGGCATGCGATGGTGGCCGGGTGGGCGCCGATTCTTGCCGCGCTCGCGGCTCTCTCCATTCTCATCGGCAATCTCGTCGCGCTCGCTCAGTCGAATGTCCGCCGTCTCCTGGCCTATTCCGCCGTCGCGCACGCCGGTTACACTTTGCTCGGTCTCGTCGCGGGCGGACGCGAGGGTTACAGCGCCACCCTTTTCTATACGACTACGTATGCTTTCACCCTGGTCGGCGCATTTGGAATAATCGGGCTGGTGCGGCGCGAAACCGGCGGGGACGATTTCGCGCACTTTTCCGGGTTACGCCGACGTTCACCGTGGCTCGCCGGCTGCATGGCGGTCTTCATGCTTTCGCTGGCCGGCCTTCCGCCGCTGGCTGGTTTCTTCGGAAAGTTCTACCTGTTTAGCGCGGCCCTCCGAGTGGGAGGCAATCACGGTTTGCTTTGGCTGGTCGCGCTCGCCCTCTTCGGCAGTCTTATTTCCTTCTACTATTATCTCATGGTGCTGAAGGCCATCTTTGTCGATAAGACCGCGGATAACATTCCGGTCCTGTCATCCGATTTTTTGCAGCGCGCTTCCATCACTCTGCTCGCTGTCATCGTCCTGTTTCTAGGTGTTTTCCCTGGCGGCCTGGTTTGGAAGATCACCAGCTCGTTACCCTAAACGGAGGGATGTGCTTCCGCACGTCCCAAAATTCGGACATGCGGAAGCATGTCGCTCCGATTGAGAAACACTGGATGTTTGCCGCGGCCTTTGCTAGGGTCCTCACCGTCGTGGGAAAGAGGAATGGGTAGCCGTTAAGTTGGTTTCGCTTGCGAACATGTTTACCGAGACGGCACCGCCCGCATCTGTCGCCACTCCTTTTTCTCGCAAGAATCCGTTTCCGGCTCCGCTCCTCACCCGGCGCCGCCTTGACGGTCCCGGTTCCGAAAAAGAAACGTTCCACTACGAATTTTCGCTGGAACAATCCGGCTTCATCTTCGAGCCGGGCGATTCGTTAGGCGTTTTCCCTACGAACCCGCCGGAATTGGTGGACGAAATCATCAACCTGCTTGGGTTCACCGGCGAAGAAGAAGTCACCGGCACATCGGGCCAGAGCATTTCGCTGGGTGCCGCTCTTTTGCGGGAACGCACCGTCACCGCGCCCTCCCGGCAATTTGTCCAGCTCGTCGCCGAACGCATCCCTGCCGCGCGTTTTCTCCTGGAATACTGCGACCCGAACCAGCGCGCGAAACTCGATGCCTATCTCTGGGGACGCCACGTTGTCGATCTCGTGAGCGAATACGCCGAGCTGCGCAACAAGCTCTCCGCCTCGGAGTTTGCCAGCAGTCTTTCGAAACTTCAGCCGCGCCTTTATTCCATCGCTTCCAGTTTGAAGCGCTACTCCGAACAGGCGCATCTCCTGGTCACGAACGTCGGCTTTACCAGTCATGGCCGCGCCCGGAAAGGCGTTTGCACCAGCTTCCTCTCCGAGCGGCTCGAGGAATGCGGTCGCGTTCCGGCCTTCATTCATTCCGCGAAACATTTCCGGCTGCCGGACAATCCGAACGCCCCTATTATTATGATCGGCGTCGGTACCGGGCTCGCGCCGTACCGCGGTTATCTCCAGGAACGTGAAGCCACCGGCGCCAGCGGCCGCAACTGGCTCTTCTTCGGCGAACAACGACGCGCGGCGAACTTTTATCATCAGGAAGAATTTGCCGCTTACGCCGCCTCCGGATTGCTGACCCGATTCGAGACCGCGTTCTCCCGCGATCAATCTTCAAAAGTATATGTCCAGCATCGGATCCGGGAAGCCGGCTCCGACATTTGGTCGTGGCTCAACGATGGCGCTTATCTTTATGTCTGTGGCGACGCCGAGCGCATGGCGCCTGATGTTGACGCCGCTTTCCACGCCGTGGCCGAAGAACATGGCGGATTGAGCAAGGACGCGGCGGCCGAATACGTGGCGAACCTGCGGACGCTGAAGCGCTACCGGCGCGACGTTTACTAGCTCTGCTGAAGAAGTAGAAAGCGACAAACTTGTCGCTACGCCGAGCTTGACGCGACGCTCTCTGTCTCAACAGAATCGCCGAACCATGAGACCTACAACCTTATTATTCACTACTCTGTTCGCGACCGCTTCCCTCGCCGTCGCCCAAACTCCGTCGGTCGCGCCGAAGGCGCCCACCACCACGAGTCCCGCTGCGGCTACGACTACGACTACTACTACGGCATCGAGTCCCGCCACCACTACCAGCACCACCACCTCTACCGCGCCGAGCGCGGATGAGATGAAGCAAATGATGGAGCTGGCCAAGCTCAACGATAACCACAAGCTCCTCGCTTCCACCGCCGGCACCTGGAGTTATGTCGTTAAAATGTGGATGGATCCTAAAGGCAAACCCACTGAATCGACGGGCACCGCCACCCGGAAAGCCATCATGGATGGGCGCTACGTCAGCGGCGAGTACACCGGGAAATTCAAGATGCCCGGCGCGGATGGCAAGATGACAGAGATGAATTTCATCGGCATGTCGATGGACGGCTACGACAATGTGAAGAAGAAATTCGTCTCGGGATGGGTCGATAACATGGGCACTGGCATCATGACGATGGACGGCACCTATGACGCCGCGACCAAGGCCTTCACCTACACAGGCGAGTACGAGATGATGCCGGGGATGAAAGAAAAAGTTCGCCAGGTCATTAAGATGACCGACGCCACCCACATGACCATGGAGTACTACGAGGATCGCGGCCAGGGCGAAGCCAAAACCATGGAGATCAACTACACGAAAAAGAAGTAACGGAATCTCTTCGAGGAATAAATTCAGCCCGCTGCCGGCCGCATCCACGCGCCCGCAGCGGGCTCTTCCTTTTCTACTTCCTACTTCCTACTTTATACTTTCACCTTTCTGACCTCTGACCTCCGTCCTCCGTCCTCCGCCAGCCACGCCGTAGCCTTGGCGAAAGCGGGCGAAATCGATCCGCGCTTTACTGATCGCGAGCGCCAGCCGGGCCTCGATCTTCTCCGCGCTCTCGCCATTATCGTCGTTGCGCTCTATCACGCGGCGCTTTTCGGCTTCAAGTTACCGGGCCGCGTGGATCGCTTTGGCTGGATCGGCGTCGATCTTTTCTTTGTCCTGAGCGGTTACCTGATCGGCGGCCAGCTCCTCGCATCTCGTATCCCGTATCCCGTATCTCGTATCCCGCATCGCGCATCCCGTATCCCGCTCGGTCGCTTCTTCGCCCGCCGCGCCCTGCGCATTCTGCCCGCCTACCTCGTCGTCCTCGCGATCTATTTCCTGCTGCCGTCGTGGCGCGAATATCCGGAAATGTTTCCGCTCTGGAAATTTCTTCTTTCCGTTCAAAACCTCGGGCTGCGCGGCGGCACCGCGTTTTCCCACGCCTGGTCGCTCGCCGTCGAAGACCAGTTCTATCTCCTCCTGCCGCTCGTCCTGTTGTTCGTCATTCGCTGGCGCCGCGCCGCCGCCATTGTTCCCTGCCTGATTGTGCTGGGTGGATTCGCGCTGCGCTGGTTTCTCGCCTTGCGAAATCTCGGCGACGGTGGTGTCTCATTCCGCGGCTTCCAGACCTGGATCTATTACGCTACCTGGACCCGGCTCGATCCTCTCGTCTTCGGCGTCGCCCTGGCCGCGATCGAGAAGTTCCGGCCGCACTGGTGGCAACGCCTGCTGAATCTCGCGCCCTGGCTCTGGGTGCCTGGCTTGGCGCTGATTGTTTACGCCTTATACCTCGGCGACACCGACACTCTCACCGTCGCCACTTGCATCTGGCAATTCCCGCTCATCGCGCTCGGCATGGCCGCGCTCCTTGTCTGCGCCGTCAGTCCGCGCCTGCCCTTTCGCCGAGTAAGGATTCCCGGCGCCGCTTTCATCGCCAGTATTGCTTACAGCGCCTACCTCATCCAAAAACTCGTCATCCATTTCGTCGCCCAATTCTGCGCCGCCCACGACATCGCGCTGACATCGGCCTCTGCTCTCATCGGTGTCGAGATCTGCATTTACGCCGCCGCCACCATCCTCTTCCTCGCCGTCGAACGCCCTTTCCTCCAATTGCGTCACCGCATAGCGTCTCGACGCGACGTTCAGACATGGGCTCGTCATTGACTCGCAGCCTCCCGTCTGCTCACCGGCTACCGTCGCCGGTTTGACCATCTATCCGCGGGGCGCCCGCCTCCGCGTATTCGTCATTGGTCATTCCTTCGTCATTCGTCATTCTGCATTCGTCATTTCCTATGGACATTCTCTCCGTCTTCTTTCTCGCCGAAGGCGAACAACCGGCCGCTGCCGTTATGGCGCGGCTTACCAGCTTCATCCGCGCTGCCACCCAGACCCTCGATTTCGCTCTCTACGACATGCGGCTTAGTCCGCCCCTCCGCGCCCAGCTGATCGCCATTTTGCGCGAGCGCGCGAATGCCGGCGTCCAGGTCCGCTTTTGTTACGACGGCGACAAACCGCCCCAGCCGAACGTCGCCGCCGGCCAGGACCCGGCGCCCGCCGGGACGAGCACCTTCATTCAGTCGCTCGGTTATCCCGCGCGCCGCATCGCCGGGATGAAACTGATGCACAGCAAATTCATCGTCCGCGACCGCGCATCCGTCTGGACCGGCTCGACCAATTTCACCGACGACGCTTTTACCCTGATGGAAAACAATATCGTCGAGATCGATTCCCCCGCGCTCGCCAGTTCCTACGCCGAGGATTTCGAGCAGCTCTGGGAAAAAGAAAACTTCGAGAACACCGGCAAGATCCAAACTGAGCCGGTCGGGCTTATCTTTTCCGGTCAACCAGCCACCGCTCGCGTCCAGTTCTCACCCGGGTGCGGGCTCGAGATCGATACCGAGATCGCCCGCCGCGTCCGCGCCGCCCAGCACCGAGTCCGCATTTGCAGTTTGCTCATCAACTCCGGCACCCTCATCGGCGAATTGTTGAATCTGCTCCATGCCGGCCGGGTCCGGATCGACGGCATCTACGATCGCACCCAGATGGCGGACGTTTACGTGCAATGGCAGGGCGTCCCTTCGAACCATTGGAAAATCCCCGCGCTCCAGGAAATCATTGCGCGCGCCGGGCTCGTCGGGAAAAACTCCACGCCTTATAGCCCCACTGGCCGGCACGATTTCATGCACAACAAAGTCCTCGTGATCGACGACACCGTCATCACCGGTTCCTACAATTTCTCCCGGAGCGCCCAGTTCAACGCCGAGAACATCTTGTTTATCGAAAGTGCACCGCTCGCCCAGACCTACAGCCGTTACATCGACCATCTGAAAGCAAAATATCGCTCCTGAGTGAATTCGCTTTTGAAATTTGGAGCTTGGAACTTCTTTGGAGCTTGGAGCTTGGAATTTGGAGCTTTCGTGGGTTTTAGCAATGTCGTGTAAAACCTCTCCACTCCTCGCCTCCGCGCGCCGTCTCCGTGACGCCGTCGACGACCTCACGTTCGCGCCGCCGGTCACGCACGTTTACAACCCGCTCCGTTACGCTTGGCGCGCCCACGAGATTTATCTCCGGCGGTACGGCAACACGTCCAAACGCGTCTTGTTTCTCGGGATGAACCCCGGCCCGTTCGGCATGGCCCAAACCGGCGTCCCGTTCGGCCAGATCGCCGCTGTCCGCGACTGGCTCGGCATCGAAACTCAAATCGATCGCCCGCCGCGCGAGCATCCTAAACGGCTCGTCACCGGATTCGATTGCCACCGGAGCGAAGTCAGCGGGGAACGGCTCTGGGGATTGTTCGCGAAACGTTTCGGCACCGCCGAAAATTTCTTCCGGGACCACTTCGTCGCGAACTATTGCCCGCTCGCGTTTCTTGAAGAGTCCGGCCGGAACCGCACCCCCGATAAACTTCCACCGCATGAGCGCGCCGCGCTCTTTACCCGGTGCGACACGCACCTGCGCGAGATCATCCGGATTTTGAAACCGCAATGGCTCATCGGCGTCGGCGAGTTCGCCCTCCAGCGCGCGCGCGAAATCGTCGGCGCTCCCGCGTCGGCGGGACCGCGCCTCGGCCGGATCCTCCATCCCAGTCCCGCCTGTCCCGCGTCGAACAACAACTGGCCCGGCGCCGTCACCGCACAACTGCGCCAGCTCGGCGTCTGGAACTAGGCGAAATTTTCGACCTTCTCTGACATACGCCGTTGTGCGTATGGACGGCGCGGCCAACCTCGATTAAAACCAACTTCGCCATGCCCTCCCGGAACGGACGCCGGAACGGCCAGTCAAGGAGCCTGCGGGTAGCCGAGACCGAGCCGCCGTATTTGACGCAACGCGAACTCGAAGTCGTGGAGTGGATCGTTGCCGGAAAACGCAACAACGAGATCGGAAAGATCCTGGAATGCAGCCCGCGCACCGTCCAGAAACACGTGCAGCACATTCTCGAAAAGCTCGGGCTTGAAACTCGAACCGAAGTTTGCATCTGGTGGTATGAGCGGAGACTGGGCCGCGACACTTCCGCACTTCGGCCGCGCAAATTCAAGCGGCATTAGCTCCCAATCGCATACGCCATTCGGCCCATTGTGCTCGTTCCGGAAGATCGAGCATCATCTGTGCGCCAATGCACTTTCTTCCCAGCGTTCCCGTCCACGCCATAGCGAAAGTAAACCCATGAACCAACTTCCTCGCCGTCCCGGTCTCGTCACAATCCTCGCTCTCGTTGCGACACTAATGATCCCCCGCCCGGCATTAGCAGTCGAAGCGTTGCTCCTTCAGGATACTTATGTCGACAACGGCACGACTGGCAGTAAGCCACCGCCTAACGCTTCGAACTACGGCAGCGGAATGGACCTGCGCGTTTTCAAAGGCAATGGACGCATCGGCCGGACATTCCTCAAATTCAGTCTCGCGACACTGCCACCGGGAACGCTAGCCAGCGATGTCACTCACGCCCGCTTGCGATTTTGGGTTAACAGTAACAGCACGATTGCCGGAGCGATCAGTCTTAATCCTGTAACCACTGCCTGGGATGAGTACACTCTTAAAGATAACATAAGCACCAGCCTCGCTTTCGGTGCGCCAAAGCTGTCCGAATTACCGGTTTCATCGGTAGGCAATTTCATCAGCATTGATGTCACTGATTGGGTGAAGGCTTGGATCAGTGGCGCTCTGATCAACGAAGGCATCGAAATCGAGGCAAGCCTTTCAACTAGCACGCTCAATCTCGCGTTCGACAGCAAAGAATCGAACCAGACCAGCCATGAGCCGCGACTCGAAGTTTCCCTCAATAGAATAGGACCGACCGGTCCACAAGGCCCACCTGGAACTCCAGGCGTTGCCGGCGCGTCGGGACCACCCGGACCTATCGGAAGTATTGGCCCTGTTGGACCGGCTGGTTCGCCTGGGCCGCAAGGCCCTCAAGGTGTCGCTGGACCGACCGGCACACGATGGTTTTCGTGGACGGGCGCACCAGAACAGAGCCTCGGTTCTCTTTTCGATTACTATCTCGACCTCACGAGCGGTGATGTCTGGCAAAAAGTCAGCACTGAAGGCGGCTCGGTATGGGCAAGCCAAGGCAACATTCGTGGAGCGCAAGGACCAACTGGCGCCGAAGGGCTCGCCGGTGTCGCCGGCCCGGCCGGCTCGCAAGGTCCCACCGGGCCGGCGGGTCCGCTCGGACCGCTTGGATCAACGGGACCGTCGGGCGAGGTTGGACCAGCAGGCCCTCCGGGTTCGCCCGGACCGGCTGCGATCTGGCCTACTCGTATTTTACCGCAAGGTGATTTAGCAATGGGAGAGTTTACCCAGGGTCCGCAACCTTAGTATCGAGCTAATTAGTCGCACAGCGTCTCCCTGGAATGAAATTGCTTTCGCCACGTAGCCGAAGAGCCACCGCCACGATTCGCGCGCTCGTCTTAGTCCTGGGAATCACTCTTGTTCCGTTACTCATGCGGGGAAGTGCGCCCACTTGGTGGTCGCAGCGCGCTGTTATCATCGAAAACGCCGCGGCCGATGACTATGCCCCAGCCAACCAAGGTCAGCTAAAGAATATCGCTAAGGCGGCAGTCGCGGAAATGGACACCAGGTTAACGGGCGGCGCTGGCGTCGAACTACATAACTTAATCAATAACTGGTCAGTTCCGAGCTTGACCACAAACGATTTTGCACCGGTTACCGCGGGTCAACTCAAGAGCGTAGCGAAACCGTTTTACGACAAACTGATTGCTGCTGGGCTGGTCGATTTCTATCCGTGGCTGAGCGCGATCAATCCCGCCGACGACTTCGCGGTAGCCAACATTGGTCAGGTAAAGAATCTTTTTAGTTTCCAGATTCCGGCTTCTAATTCAGTCACGGATTCTTTCCAGGATAGATTGGCTGCCGGACAGCGCGCTGGAAACCTTGCTTTGGAAGAGAATGCAGTCTGGTCTTGGGGAAATGCATTCGGTGGCGACGCGACCTTTCAAAGGAAATACCCACAACGCGTGGCGGGTCTTTCCGGAGTAACCTCGGTTGCCGCCGGCGAAAACCACATGGTAGTTCTTCTTCAAACCGGCTCTGTTTTAACGTGGGGCAGCAATAATTCTGGCCAACTGGGCGACGGAACCACGACTGACCGTGATACACCTTCAACCGTCCCTAACCTTTCGAATATCCTGTCCGTTAAAGCCGGCGGTAACCACACTCTGGCCTTGCAGCAAGACGGCACAGTCGTCGCATGGGGAGATAATTACTATGGCCAGTTAGGCGATGGCAGTAACATCGCGTCATCGAGTCCGGTCTCGGCGACTGGCCTCAATGACGTGCGCAAGATCGCGGCCGGCACCTGGCGGAGCGTGGCATTGAAGAACGACGGCACGGTTTGGACATGGGGTTACGATCATTACGCGCCGCAGATCGGCCAGGACATTTCCAACAATAGTCCCGTCCAGGTCGCCGACCTCATTGACGTCGTCGACATTGCTGCCGGATTTGAACATGTCGTGGCCGTCAAAGTTGATGGCACTGTCTGGGCTTGGGGATCGAACTACGCGAACCAAGTTGGTAATGGCAATCCCGGTTCGTTGTTTCAGGAAAGTCCGGTTCAGGTCCCGAATCTCGCTAACGTCCAGAAAGTAGCATCAAGCGACGATCACACGCTGGCTCTCTTAAATGACGGGACCGTCTGGGCCTGGGGTTACAATTTTTTCGGTCAACTTGGCGATGGAACCACAACTCCCCGCCAAGGTCCGGTCCAAGTGATCGGGCTGACAAATGTAATCGCCATCGCCACCAGTTATCAATACTCGCTGGCCATGAAAGCCGATGGCACTGTCTGGACCTGGGGCGATGGCAGCGCTGGGACACTTCCTGGAGTCGACCTGCACATCCCGCAACAGGTCGGTCTCGGCCTCTTCGATTCTAACCATAATGGGATCGATGATCGTTGGGAGATGCATTTTCTCGGGAATCTCGATCAATCCGGCGATGCCGACTTCGACGGCGACGGTATTTCTAATCGCCTGGAATATCTGCGCGGCACCGATCCCAGGGACTATTATAACGGAGTCGCCCCTGTCATCGAGATTGCTGGCGGGAACAACCAGATCGGTGATCCCGGGACCTTTCTCAGCAAGCCATTTAAGGTCCGACTGCGCAATCAAATTGGCCAACTCTTGGTCAATGCGCCCGTAACGTTTTCCATTTCCGGTGGCTCAGGTGCACTAGCTGCAACCTTGAGCGGCCCGCAGCAGCAGACCTTATTGCTGCGAACCGACGCGAATGGCGAGGCATCCGCCTACCACGCCCTGCCGGATGCGGCTGGCACGAGCACGCGGACGATCGCCAGCGCCGGGAACTCAGGCGCGTCCGCTTTCGCTACCTTTCGAGGCGTCGTCAGATTCTCTTTCCCACCTACACCTACGCCGACGCCGTCCGCAACACCCGATCCGAATACGAGCCCGACACCCACGCCGAGTCCAACCGCCACCCCTGGAGCTCCCTATCGCTATGCCATCATCGACCTCGGGAAAGAAATGTATCCAATCCGGATCAACAATCAGGGTGTCATCCTCGTGCAAGGCGTCGATGCCAATGACGATTGGGGAAACTTCCGATGGAAGGGCGGCGCGCTGGAGAGGCTCAACTATTCGGGCGCAAATACCGAGGTAGTCGCAAAGGATATGAACGACGCCGGCGTTGTTGCGGGCTATTTCCGAAACGACGGTCCGTGGCTAAACAATAAAGAGAACGAAATTCAGGGAGGACTGTTCTGGCCGGCAGCCAGCGCTAATGCGACAAGAATCTCTGCACCCTCCGCTCTTCGCACCTTCGAACCGCAAATACCGGGAACGTTTCGGGAGGCGGAATTCACTGTAATTAGCAATGCGAACGACATCTACGGCGACGCTTGCACCGGGACCGTCAGGGGCTTCTTGAATCACACCATTATGGTCATGAACAGCCAGGTCTGGCCCACCTCATCGCCTCTGCCGACGCAGCTGAGCAATGCTGCCGCAATTAATAACCCTTTGAATTCTGACACCTCGAACTGGCAAGGTTCCAGCGATACGATTTCCCGAGCGAACTCGTCTCACCGGTATATTGGCCGCAAGTTCACGCCGCCCGCTACTATCTTCAAGTTTCTCCAAGGCACTCAAACTGGCATGATCGATGGGCAATCCGTTTCTTTCGATCCGGTCGACATCAATGAAGGCGGTATTGTCGTAGGCAATAGTGTGCCCGGCGGCTCGATGGTGATCAGAACTCCCAAGCCAACTCCCACTCCGAGCCCGGGCGCACCTCCTCCGACTGGCCCACAACCTTTCACCGAAACAATCCTTTCACCCGGTAGTCCCCTGGCCATTAACGACCACACTCGCCCGACCCCGTCCCCTCCCGCACCAACGTCGCCGTCACCCAGTCCTTCAACTACACCCAGCCCAACGCCGACGCCGAGTCCTGCTCCGCAGATCCTCGCGTGGGTGGGTAACGCCCTCGTCATTTGGGAACGTCAGGAAGATGGTCAAACTTGGCATCCTTTCGGCTTGGAAGAAATGATCCCAAGCATGGACGACTGGGCATCCCTGAACCCCTACGAAATGAACGACAACGGCCTGATCGTCGGCACCGGCTGGTACACCGACCCTTCAAATCCCCAAGCGCAAAGCGAACAACACGCCTTCCTCCTGGTCCCCGTCGAACTCATGGTGGATGGAAACCGGGATGGGGAGATGTCGGTCGAAAACATTGTGTCAGACAGGACGACCGAGGGTGCACCATACCGATTTTGGCTCAACAATGATCATGACGAAGAGCGTACCGTCGATGGTGATGATCGCGAACAGGACGACTACGACGGGTCGCCCGACTTCAACAATCCCGGTATGCTGTGCGAGCGTGACTTGGAAGACTGGTCGCGACTTTGGATCAACCTCAACGGAATCGTCGATCTGATAAGGTCATCGGGTGTGACGTTAGAATTGGCGTGGAAACCTACTGAAGGCGGAAACGTATGGCCCACTAGTGATGGGAATCCCGGAATAAAACTTATGCTGCATGACTCGCAGGCTGGCGCCGGTGCAGCCGATCCCACGTATTTGACAGAGAAGTCCAAAGCGAGCGCGCAAGCACACGGAATATGGGGTGGAGTGATTCGACCGGTCACTAAGAACGGCGTTTATGTATTGACCAACGATTTTCTCCAGTTCGTTACACAGGAAAATCCTCGTCTGTACCTGCTGTTCGAAGGATGGACAGCTGGCAAAGGCCAGCTCGTGCTCAACATTAAGAAAAACGGTCGCAAGATAGCCGAGTATCCGCCAACCTATCTTGAGCTTAAAGAGGTGAAAGAGATGTATGAGAGTTACGGCGTTGGGGACGTCCCTGAGGCGGGGGTCGATTATGATGCTCCTTGGCCCGCCTCGCACGCGATTAAGATCTCGTCTCCTCAGTTTGTGCCACCCCCCGACGAGACGAAAGATTACATCCTATATGTTCATGGTTGGAATATGTCGCCCGCCGACAAAGACAATTACGGGGACACGTCATTTAAACGCCTGTGGTGGCGAGGGTACAAAGGCCGATTTGGCTGTTTTAGGTGGCCAACGTTTTGGTTCGCCGGCGGCGAAAGAGGATCCTGGCTAGGAGAAGGCTCCGTCCGGATTCCGGGGACAAATATTTATGTGCCCAATCCGAAGCATTTTGACGCTAGCGAGCACCGTGCCTGGGCATCCTCGTTGGGATTATTAGACTTGTGCAATCAACTCAACAACCAAGGGTTTTCGGCAAAGCTGCGGATTGTGGCGCACAGCATGGGCAACGTAGTCGTAGGTGAAGCGCTACGGCGCTCGCGAAACGATCAGATCGTTCATACGTACGTTGCATCTCAAGCCGCCTTGTCGGCGCACAGCTACGACTCCTCGACACCTCCAATGAACTTTCGTATTGGCTTCGGACCCACTACACCCGACGTTTACGGACACTATTTCGACTCGAGGGCCACGAGTTACATGAATCCCGAGATGATGGTTGGCAAGGCGGGTCGCTATTTCAATTATCTAAATCAAGAAGATTACGCCCTCAACGGAATTCACTGGCAAATCGATCAGCAATTCAAACCGGATGATGGATATAGCTACGGTCGAGATCTAAACGACACGGGTGACTTCGACTGGTTTTACGGGAAGACGACGCGCCTTCACTTCGACGACGATCGGTACGAAATCTTCTCATGGGCTTCTGAATCGCGCTCGCTGTCGTTAGGTGCACAAGTTTGTCAGGGAGTAATGGAGAGAAGTGTGGATCTCAAAGCCGCTCCCTTCAACTTTGGAAATGAGCACAAGTACCACAGTGGTCAGTTTCGCGGCATGAACATGGAGCGCTGGCCCTACTGGGAGAAGCTCCTTATCGACTTCGGTCTTAAGGATGCACAATGAATCGGCGAGCGTTCTCAATCTTCATCGTGTTGACCCTTGCCGTCATTGGGGTGGCACTCTGGATTCTGAATTATCGGCTGAAGTCACATTCGCGACCAGACCCTTCCTGGGCGACGCGAACAGGCGACAGCGTCACGCCTATGCCGAGCTTGCAGGCTACAGTCACGCCTGCACCGAACTCGAAAGAGCAACAGGAGGATCGCCGACGGTCCATGCTAGTGGCAATAGAGAACGCAAACGTCCCTATTACCTTTTTTGGAAAGATCGTTGATCAGCGCGGCGATCCCGTTCCGGCCGTCTCTGTAAAATTCAGCTACAGCGTAGAACACGGGAATCCGATCGGAGTCCCGTGGTCGGACACTACCGTTGTAAAAGGCGAGATAGCTTCGGGCACCAATGGAATGTTCTCGATTGGTGAGCTCAGAGGGAGCTCTTTGCATATTGAGTCGTTGGACAAAGAAGGTTTTCAACATAACCCGCGTGGAGCAATCGTGTTTAACTATTTTGGACATACTGCGAGCGGGAAATTCGTTCCCGACCGAGATAAGCCCGTCCTCTTTGTGATGACGAACAAGGCCTCTGCGGAACGGTTGGTCGCGAACGGAGGCCCTTTTGGGAAAACAATGCGCCTGCCGGGAGACGGTACGCCGCTACGTTGGAATATTTGGAGAGGGCAGCCCGACCAGAGCGGGGAGTTGGAGATCAGGTTGAAACGTGATCCCGTCGTTCTCGCCCGAGTGGGTCAGGCTGTAACGTGGTCTGACAAAGTTGCGATTATCGGCGGAGGAATCGTCGAAGCTCCGCCGGAGGAATTATTTTATCAAGCTCCCTCAGAGGGTTACGCCTCGGAGTTGGATTACCCGAAGATAGAACAAAAGCATGGTGTGTCTGCTCGCAGCTTCTACGTTAGGACCGCCGACGGAAAGCATGGCCGCATTGAGTTGGATTTATTCGCGGACGATGAAGGCCCGACTGCCCGTTGCTTGATCAAAGTCTTGATGAATCCCTCCGGTTCGCGGAATCTGGAAGGGATCCCGACCAGGACTTCCCGGTGAGCAATGTCGAACGCCAGAATGTCGAGCTCCCCAACTCGGTTTGTTATTTGCTGGTCTAAACTGCCGAGATTCTAAGAGTGACCCCTCTCTCCCCTCGATCCAAGCGACGTATCCGTTCTGGAAGGAGATACTGACAAAATTTGATATTGAGGTGACGAATCGATGAAAGCTACTCCAAGCAGGCTGCTGCTCGCGGCATTGCTTATCGCGGTGGTGCTCGCTCTTTCGTGGCTCGGGTGGCAAAGACGGGACGGAAAGCGCCGCAGCGCTGAACCGTCCGGCCCACAGACAGAGGAAACAAATTCAACGTCTGTCGCAGCCGTCGACGGTACGATGACACCAAAATCATCTCCGCCGCTGACGGTGGGAGCGCAGGAAAGGAATTTCATCTCGGCTTTCAACACGCCGATCGCCTTCTACGGTCGCGTGATAGATCAATATGGCGATCCGGTTCCGGAGGCCGATGTGAAGCTTTCGGCGAACGACAAGGCATTTGGAGGGCGCCCATCCCATTATACTCGTAAAACCGATACCGGCGGGCGATTCTCGATCGAGGGCATTGCAGGGATTACCTTGGGAGTAGAGGTTTCCAAACCGGGATATCACTCCATTCCGTCAGCTTACGGAAAGGTAACTTCCAGCGGACTTTTCGAGTATGGCCTTTCATCGAAAGGGCCATACCAATCTTCCAAGGATGTTCCGACGATCTTCACGTTGCATAAGGTGGGAATGCTCGAGCCGCTGGTAAAAGTTGGTAAGAAGAACTTCCGCATCGCGCGGGATGGCTCGCCGTTGTCAATCGCGATCGATGAGCAAGGCGCGCATCAGGTCATCTTCCGTTGCTGGAATCAGGAAATGCAACGCCCAGCAAATCAGCGGCAATATGACTGGCGGCTCGAAATCACGGTGCCCAACGGCGGCTTGTTGAGACGGGAAGACGGTTTCGCGTTTGAAGCGCCGCAAGACGGTTACGTTTCGAGTGATACAATCGAGATGCTCGTGTCGATGGGCAATCAATGGCGTTCGTTGATCGAGCGTTCTTACTTCATCAATTTTAATGACGGCACTTCTGCGCGCGCCAACCTGGAAATGCATCCTGGGGGCGATCACTTTGTCGTTTGGGAATCGTTCTTCAATCCCAAGCCAGGCTCGCGGAACTTGGAATCCGGTGCAGGCACGCAAGCTTGGGCTCGCTAGGAGCTGAATGGCGGAAGTGGGGGCCCGCAAGATTACGGCTGGAAAGGCGGGAATTGCCCTCGCGCGTCGCCTGCGCTCGGAGACTGCGAAAGAAAAAGGGTCAGAAAAGAGAAACGAGGTGGCGCACGCTCTCCGCCGACCCATCATCCACCTTAACCCTTTCTTCCCTTGCGTTGATTTCTCTTTAACGGGAGCGATCGGTGGTTATTCCGCCGCGCACGGTTCGATTAGTGGACCAATAAACGACAATTGCTTCGGAGACGACCACGGCGCCGAGTGGAAGGAAAACATCCAACACCTTTCCCAGTTTTTTGACGAGTTTATCCACCAACTCGACCTTTGATCACCCACCATGTTCGAAAGACTACGTCCACGCATATTAATTGCAGCGATAGCGATCGGCGCCTTCGCCATCTTTGTCGCTTGGTTTCTTTGGAACCGCGCCGCGTCTAATCGCACAACGAGCTCCTCAGGTAGAGTTGACGGTACACCTCCCGCAATGCAGCCAAGCGCGACCGCGCCCGGAACGTCTCCTATCACTCCCGCTTCGACCAATCGATCACAAGTCGAAGCAGCACTCTGGCAAAATCTCTTGCAAACTCCCATCGATTTTTCGGGGAAAGTCGTCGATTTGGAACGCCGTCCTGTGGCGGGGGCATTGGTAAAGTATTCGATCGCCGCGAAATTAGGCGAACAAAATGCGACTATGGAACTACGTAGTGACGCGACAGGCTCATTTCGCATTAGCGGCGTCCCGGGGGTTAGGGCTCAGTGTAGAAGTTTCGAAACCTGGCTATTATTCGTTGAAGGAATCGCGAGGAACTTTTGGTTACGCGGTAGGTACAAATACTGATCGTCCGGTACCCACCAAGGAGAATCCAGCGTTGTTTTTACTACGTAGAGCCGGCCCACCTCAAAGTCTCGTTCAATTCCGCCGCTACCTAACGCCCTCGAAAGATGGCCATGTTACCACAATAAATGTGACTACAGGTGATATCGTCAATAGCGCGGACAGTGTCAGCACGCTCGAAATCCAGACATGGGTCGATGATGAAAACAAAGACCCTAAACGCCGATTCAGTTGGCGGCTTAAACTCATTGTTCCCCACGGCGGGTTCAGGGAACGAACCGATGAATTCAAATTCGTAGCGCCCGATGACAACTATCAGTCGTCCGTGAACATTGAAATGGTGCCAAGCCGCGACGGGAACTGGAGTCGGCAAATCAAGAAAGAGTACTTTGCAAAGTTTTCGAATCGTTACGGGCGCATTGTGATCGAGTACGTGGCAGGCGGCCACAATCGCCTGTCATTGACAGCCTGGTATAACCCATCTGGTTCGCGTAACCTCGAATCCGGCCCGGAAGACAAAATCAATGTCCTGAATGAGCCGTAATAAGGACAGAATCGGCAGACTAGACGCGCTCGATTGAGAAGAGCTATTTCATTCGTTTCTGGGAAGCCGTCCAAATATGGTCGCGTTCACATTCGTCTCAACGGCGAAAGTCGGAAAGCTTCTCTCGCGTTACGCAAATTAACCCAACGGGATCGCGGAACGTCGAAGCCTGCACCGACGGTCAGTTTTCGGAGCAGTAATATCTAGCAACTGAGTCGCTTTGTACTCGAATGGTCGATGGACAATCCATTTCCTTTGATCCGGTCGACATCAATGAAGGCGGCATTGTCGTAGGCAATAGTGTGCCCGGCGGCTCGATGGTGATCAGAACTCCCAAGCCAACTCCCACTCCGAGCCCGGGCGCACCTCCTCCGACTGGCCCACAACCTTTCACCGAAACAATCCTTTCACCCGGTAGTCCCCTGGCCATTAACGACCACACTCGCCCGACCCCGTCCCCTCCCGCACCAACGTCGCCGTCACCCAGTCCTTCGACTACACCCAGTCCAACGCCGACGCCGAGTCCTGCTCCGCAGATCCTCGCGTGGGTGGGTAACGCCCTCGTCATCTGGGAACGTCAGGATGACGGCCACACCTGGCATCCTTTTGGCTTGGAAGAAATGATCCCCTCTATGGACGGCTGGGAAAACCTGAACCCCTACGAAATGAACAATAACGGCGCCATCGTCGGCACCGCCTGGTACGTCGATCCCTCAATCCCCGGTGCTCCAGGCGAATACCACGCCTTCCTCCTGGTCCCCGTCGAACTCATGGTGGATGGAAATCGCGATAATGAAATGTCGTTCGCCGATCTCGCCGGCCACGAAGCGGATCAAACCTCCGAAGAAAAGCCATACCGATTCTGGGTGAACGACGATGATGACGGCGCAGCGGGTAATCCTGGCGACCACGTGCCACCGCGTGCGCCCGATTACGCCGACGGCACCATTCAATCCATTCGCGATCTCGAAGATTTTGCAAGATTACATGTCAATGTCAGTGGGCTGGAGGCCGCGTTGGAATCAAACACCATTCAGGCTGCGTTCGAATGGAGACAAGCGTCAAATAATCCGAGGATCAAACTTTACAGAGCAACGTCCGCTGGAACTAGTTACTTAACCGACGAGTCAACGGCGAATTCAGCGATGTTGTACCCTTTTCGCGACACTTTAGGTGAAGTCGCGCCCGGGACCCGACTCCTTATGCCACCCGGATTCTGGCTCGCCAAATCCGGGTTTACAAATGTTCCGAAAACCCTCCCACAAGCTTGGCTTTTGTTTGAAGGAAGTGGCGAAGGCAAGGGACAACTCGTGTTATCTTTTTGGAAAGCCGGCCGAAAAATCGGTGAAACTGCGCCAGTATGGCTCGAGCTAAAGAACGTCAAAAGAATGTTTCAGCGGGCCAAAGCAATTCCATTAAATGGCATTGCCGCCCCTTGGAGCGACGAAAATCCCTTGCCGACGGCGTACGTAGATGATCCGAATGGCTATGAATTCGATCTGCCTGCGGATGAAAGCCATGACGCGATCATCTTTGTCCACGGTATCCATCCGCCTCTTTTCGACAGCGACGATTCGTATCTCAGTAACGTCAACACGGCCGAAACCGTCTATAAACGCCTATGGCACCAGGGCTACAAAGGACGATTCGCGTTCTACAAATGGCCGGCTCTCAATCCTGCGGGCTACTTTCTGAATGGCAGCGGTTTCGAGTTCAACCAGAGCGAATACCGGGCATTCAAGTATGGCAAAGGTCTTGCAGGGTTTGCGGCAAGCCTGCCGGCGACGTACAACAAACATGTTTACGCTCACAGCCAAGGAAACGCAGTCGCTGCGGCGGCATTTCGAAACTACGGATTAAAGGCAAAGACGTGGATCGTCACGCAGGGCGCACTACCAATAAGTTGTTTCGATAACGACCTGCGACATTACGTCTTCAACTACATAACGCCGGATTCCGCTTCAGATCTCGGATACCGTAGCTTTTTGGATGACAAGGTCCAAACACGAATCGTAAATTTCTGCAATACCCAAGACACCGTTACGGGAAAAATTTGGGAACTTAATCACGAGTTCTTTAAACCGACTGTCCATTTAGACGGACTCACAAGGATAGAATACTGGTTTTTTAGCGATCCGAGTGAAGTGCACGTAAAACGTTTCTTTAATACCGTTGAGTTGAACGATCGCGTTGTTAACGATCCGCATGAGTCGATGGCCATGGCTGTCAGGTCACGCAGCAAAGCCATCGCTCACGGAATAGACGTCCAGGGTAAATTGGATGAGATTGTAGACTTGCACGCAATGTTCGGCTTTGGGGACGAACATGGCTCCCAATGGGAGCGTCCGATTCAGCGACAATGCTTACGGTACTTCGAAAAACTAACAGATGAAATTCGGTAAGCGGAAAACAATTCTCATTGCAGCGATCGTTACCATTGTGCTGGTAACAGCGCTGTGGATCGGACTTCGCTCGGGACCGCCGGCCACGATCCAGGGACGTTATGACGAGTTAAAGCTCACTACTTCGCCGAGCGCATCACAACCTCATTCCGCGATGGCGCCGGTCGTAGCAGCGAGCGCCGATACTACGCCCTTCACCGAAGCCGAGCGCCAGAAAGCAATCGAGCAGCTTGAAGCGACATCGATCGTTTTTTTTGGCAAAGTAGTTGATCAAAACGAATTACCAGTCGTCGGCGCACGCGCTACTTACACGGTACATCACCTGAGCTTCCACGGGAACGCACCCGTCGACGGGCCGGTAACAGACAACGATGGCCGGTTTGAAATTCGAACCCAAGGTCCGTCGATTACCGTGTCCGTGTCTCATCCTCAATTTTACGAAGGAAAGGATGCAGAACGGCAGATCGATTACGGCCACACAATAACCGCTCATCCGTTCTCGCCGAAACCCAGCCGAGAAAGTCCAACCCTGTTCAGACTTGTTAGAAAGGGGCAAGCGGAGACGGTCATCCACGTTCCATCTAAAGAAATCCGATTACCTCTCGATGGGCGATCTGTGGAGATCAATCTCGGTGCAAATTCGCTAGCAGTAAGTATCCGCCTCCATTCTACAAGTGCGGCTTTGGAGCCAAACGAGTTCCGACATTTTGATTGGAGCCTCGGCTTGGCAGTATCAAATGGTGGTTTGGTCGAGCGGCTAAATTCGATCGACTTCTTAGCTCCAGAGAACGGATACGTGCCCGAACTCGAGATTCAGCTGATCTCGACCGGCAGCCTGCAGTGGTCGTCCAGGATCAACAAAGAGTACTTTGTCCGTTTCGCAAACGGGAGGTATGGCCGGTTTCAAATAACCGTCTCGGGAGAAACTGGCTTCTGCAGATTCGAATCGTATCTTAACCCTTCGGGATCTCGTAATCTGGAGGTTGATCCCGCCAAAGTGGTGACATCGTCAGTTTCCCGTCACGACTGAAAGAGGCCGGAGTCTAGTCCAGGCAATAGGCATGCGCCGCCGTACGGTTATCGCTTTAGCTGGCACGTTGGTCATGGTGGTTACTGCGTGGGTTTTTCGACCCAAATTATCCACTCGATCCGAGCACACCGAGAATGCCGAGCATGCCGCAACAGACTCCACCGTTCTAGCTTCGCCGAGCTCAGGCACGGAATCTCCAAACTCGCAGATAGATCCTGGGTCGCTGAATAGGGAAGAGTTGCGGGTCGAAGTTCGGCGACGTGATGCTCGAGACAGCAAATGGGAGTGGAAAATTCCGATTAAGTTTTATGGCAAGGTCGTCGATGAGACCGGGCAGCCGATTCCAGGGGCAGACGTTCACTTCCAGTGGACAGATCTTTCTGCTAAAGGAACGACCGACCGGCAGGCTCGGAGCGATGCGCAGGGCTTGTTTTCCCTCGATAATGTTAGCGGCAAACGGCTCATCGCTCGAGTAAACAAACCTGGTTATTATGCCTCGGATTCACGTAACCACTTTAGTTTCGAATACGCTAACCCGTTCGAGGAGATTTTCCAGCGAGCGAATATTCACGCGCCAGTGTTGTTTTATCTTCGCAAACAAAATCCGACCGCCGATGTCATATCCAAATCGGTCGAGATGGTTCTCCCGGGCGACGGCACAGGAACGACAGTAGAACTGCTAAGTGGAAAGATCAGCGCCACAGGCCAATTGCAGGTCCAGGCCTGGAAGCCGTGGCCGCCCCGCCCGATGTCGCCGGCCTACAAATGGAAAGTCATGTTTGTTATCCCAGCCGGCGGGTTTATCGAGACACATGAGGATTTCGCCTTTAAGGCCCCAGAAGCTGGATATCAGGAAACGTATGAAATCGACATGAACCCGACCCTGAGCAGCCAATGGCAAGTGTCAGCTGAGCGTTCGATGTACTTTACTTTTGGTGAACCAAGAAAATACGGTCGTCTTTCGCTGCGAACCGATGGCAATAGTCGGTATATCTTTCTGGATTACGTCTTTAACCAGTCGGGATCCCGTAATTTGGAACCGGCTAGCAAAACGCGGTAGGCTTTCGGATCGCTTAGCCGAGTCGCTTCCCGGCGTTTTTCGCTGTGACCGCGAACGCTACAACGACTATCCCGCGTCACCAGGAGATCTCCGACGAAAAAAAAGCGGGACCATTTCTGGTCCCGCATCCAAAAGCTAACGAAAAAGAACGTTATAAGATAAGTGCTTCCGAGCTTTGATCCTTCTTAAGCAGCCCCAGTTCCACCTTCTTCGCGGAAACTACGTAGTCGCGCTGCCCTGCCTGCCACGCCGTAGCTTTAGCGAAGGCGGGACCTCTGTCCTCTGACTTCCGTATCGACGGCACCGTCGCCAATCAATGCTTTGACAGGCTCCCGACAATGTACGCGTTCCCGATGCCGTGGAGGACCGCCACCATCCAGAGGTTGCCCGATCTCCGGAAGAGCACGCCAAAGAACAGACCAATCGCGAAGATCGCCGCGAACATCGGGACCGCGACCGCGCTGCGCGCCGAGAAGTAATTCCAGTGCAGCGGCCCAAAGGTATAGAGGACGTTCGCGATGAGAATGCCGACGAACGCACCCCAGCGGCGCACCAGCTCTAACTGCACCATCCCGCGATACACGACCTCCTGATAAAAGCCGAAGAAAAGATAGGGAACGAACCCATTCCAAATAATGGAAAGCGCCGCCGGCTGAGCCAGGATGAGCCCTAGCCGGCCGGCGAACACGAACGGGAAAACGACGTTCGCCAGAACCAGGACCTGGATGAAATAGGATTTTTCAACCGGCGTCCATTCGCGCCACCGATACAGCCCGATCTGCCGGAGCCTCAGCCCTGGCACGAAGCGGACCAACAACAACACGCAGATCAGGAAGAGAGGAATGAGGATGATCAGCGGCACTCCCGGACGGAGCCACCGTATCGCGACGAGCCGGAGAGCCTCTATCCCGATAGCGATCCCGAGGAGGCGCATCCCAGCCGATGCGTTGTAGTCTGGCGCCAGCCTCTTGTCGAAAAGGAGGACGTGTCCTCGCAAATGAAGTAGGAGCCCGCCCGAGTTGTACGAATCCGGAGAGACAGAATTAGCCATGGCCGATGATGATGAAGGAAAAGCTGAAAAGCGGAAACGCTAAAACCCCATTTCAGATTTTCGCAATTTCAGCGTCTCAGCATTTTCCACGTCCGACCTCCGCCAGTCCACGCCGCTTTCTACTTTTCTTTCGTCCTACGGTCGCAAAATAATCTTCCCGTCGGCATGTCCGGAGGTCGAGAGCCGCAGTGCCTCTTTGAATTCGGAGAGCGGTAATACCGTCGCCACCCGCACTTTCAATTTGCCGCTCTCGAGTAATTGGTTGATGTCCGCCAGCTGCTCCGGCTTCGACTTCATTTGCACCATCGCCACCGTCACGCCGAACTCCTTGGCCTTCTCTGCAGATGGCGGATTGACCGTGCTCACCAAAAACCCGCCGCGCTTCAAGGTCTGAAACGCGCGCTCCTGCGTTTCGCCTCCCACGGCATCGAACACCACATCCAGATCACGGACTTCGTTTTCGAATTTCGCTTTCCTGTAATCGATGAAATCATCCGCTCCGAGTTTCCTGACAAACCCCTCGTTCTTGCCTGACGCAAGCCCGATCACATGCGCTCCCTTCACTTTCGCCAACTGAACCGCCATCGATCCGACCGCTCCCGAGGCTCCCGTGATCAGGATCCGCTGGCCGCTTGCCAGCTTCCCCAGATCGAACATCGCCTGCCACGCCGTCAACGCCCCCACGGGGACCGAAGCCGCCGTATCGAAATCGACCTGCTTCGGCTTGGAGACGAACTCAATCTCTGGCGCCGCCGCATACTCCGCGTATCCGCCACTGTGCGTACCGAGATAACCATAGACCTCATCGCCCGGCGCAAGATTTCCAGAGCCGGTTTCCACAGTCCCTGCCACCTCACATCCGAGAATCAACGGCGGTTTCATCCCGAACAACTCGCCCAACCCATCCCGGATTTTCCAATCCACCGGATTCACCGCCGCTGCTCTTACCTTCACCAACACTTGTCCCGCGCCCGGCTTGGGCCGTTCCATCTCCACAAGTTCCATCACCTCTTCGCCGCCATAACGCTCGATCCGGACTGCTTTCATAACTCAAACACCATTCAGTCTAGCTAATGGTCAAACAACAATTCTGTAACGCCTCCGCCTTCTGCCCTCTGCCTGCCACGCCGTAGCCTCGGCGAAGGCGGGACCTCATCTCTTGCCATCCGCAATCCTCCATCCTCGCCGATAATCTTTTTCCTGTAACCACGACGCCGACAGCGCTGTCTTACCACCAGTGAATCCGTCTTCCTCTCTGCCTTCGAGCCGTTCATCCGGCCAATTGGTCACCCGCATTGCCGGCTTCATCCTGGCCACCTCCGCCCTGCTGGCGATCGTCGCCATCTCGCATCATCCGGTCGCGCCGGCGCGGCGCGGTCTGCAGGCATTCGAAGCCATCGTCCAGGTCGGCCCGGCAGACCGGCTCGTCCATGCCACCCTGATCGTGATCCTCTTCGCCATGATTTTCTCGTTCACCGTTTACACGCTCGGCCGATCGCGCCTGCACCTCTGCGCGCTTGCCTGGGTCGCGTTCTTTGCCGGCAACATGTGCGTCATCGGCGCCGCGCTCACCGACGGCTTCTTCGTCCCCGCCTTCGCGGAACATTATCTCCGGACCGCGCCCATCGACGCGGCGCCGGGTCTTGCCATTCTGAGCGCCGCCTCCGTTGCCATTCAGGTGCTGACGAAGTTCGGGTTCCTCGCCCTCAACGTCGCCACCTTGTTCTGGTCAATCGACCTGCTGCTGGAACGCGGACAAGCGCGGGTCATCGGTCTGGTTGGTGTCATTGCCTCCATTGCTGGCGCTGCCCTGCTCCTTTTCGGTGGCACAATCAACGTGCATTCCCTGCTGCTTATCGTCGGTCTGCAGGCCCTCTGGTACCTCGCCATCGCCTGGCGCATGGTCTTCCCGCCACCGCCGCTCGACGCCAGCTAACGCGACGCCAGAAACCAACCCCGGTCTCGCGCCGCCATCTCGCGTCCCCCTAACAACATTCTCGAATTCGCCGCGAATTCCTGCTATTCAGCTCGGGCGATGAACAGCTTCGGCTCCGATATCATCCTGAACGTCGCCGCATCCGTGATCGCCTCGGCCATTCTGCTGGGGGCCGGTTTTCTCTGGGGGAAATACAAGGAGCGCCGGAAATTCGGCCGCCGCCTGGAGGAGTACGACTTCTACCCTTACACCGTCAACCGCGACAACTTCCCCGAGTTTAACCTGAACAACTTCCGGCTTGGGATGCATTACTTCTTGCGCAACAACGATCCCACCGCCGCGCGCCAGCTCATCTTCATCGGCGAACAGAACAACGTCCGCACCCAGCTCGAGCCGGCCGAGCAAAAGGTTTACGCGCGCTTGTTCGACAAGTACAACGGCAAAAAGATCGCCGACGACACCAGCGAATACCTGGAGAACTTCGTCCGGATCACCCGGCTCATCGGCAAATCATTTCCGAATCTCGGGATCGAGATCCTGCTCCACGATTTGTCGAACCCGTCGCACTCGCTGGTCGTGCTCGAAAACAACGTTACCGGCCGGAACCTGCGCGACGGCACCACGAACCTCGTCATCGACCTGAAGAAGCGCCAGATCGCGCACGAAGATAAGCTCAATTACGAGCTGAACATCGGCGCCCGAAAGTTCAAGTGCACCACCGTCCCAATCATCCGGAAGGAATACGGCGTCGTCGGCGCCATCTGCATCAACGTCGATGCCAATTATCTTACCGAAGAAGTCATGAACGACGCGCAGAAGGTGCGGAACTTCTTCGAGACCTTCTGCCGCACCGACATGCAGCTCGACGAAAACATTCTCAGCCGCGACGAATACCAAAAGGCGTTGAAAGGAAAACGCCACTGGAAAGACCTGTAGCCGCGTCCCTGCAGGACGCGTCTCTATTTTGCTGGTTAGAAGAAGCTCATCCGGAATGCGGGACCCCTAATCGGGCCGAGCGACATCGGCGCGATGCGCACCGAACTTATTTGTTAGGCTGCGAAGTCTGGGCGGCTCCGGCCTGCTGCGTCAACCACTAGAGAGCCTAAGACGCCGAACAGCTGAAACGCTCACAAACTGAAAGACGCCAGGAAATTTCTTTACAGCATCTGCTCGAAGTTTCACGATGCGCGCGGCAACCCCTCCGTGAAATTTCCGGCAAACCCTCAGCTATTCATCGTTGCAAGCTCGCCAGCGTGATATGGCAGTTTCGAACTTCATGATTCCATTATGACAATCGAAACCGAGTTTGAAGAAACGATAGCGAAGCTTCTCGTTGAACTCGGCGTGCCATTTGTCCGTGAAAAACCAATAGGCGGACTCAAGCCCGACTTTGTTGTTGAAGGCCCTCAGAACAAGGTGGCCGTCGTCGAGGTAAAAGGATGGGATCCTACAGGAGGCAATACGGCGCGAGCACTTCGCCAAGTTAAGCAATATAAACAAGCGACCAACGCTGATCTCGCATTAATGGTATTGCCTCGGCTAAAACGAAATTTCTTCGACGACGGGGTCGTTAACGAGGAAGGCTTCTTGGCCGTAATACACGATTGGTTGAGCAAGAATCGGATTAGATTTCGCCGCACAGAAAAGACGTCAAAGGGAAAAATCGTTTTCGCAGCGATGCCGTTCGATAGAAAATATGATGATACTTTTTTTGTCGCGATGAGGTATGCCGCAAAAAAGGTTGGTGCTGCTTGTGAGCGAGTCGACCGAACCGAATTTAGCGGCGATATCGTTGAGGAAATCAAACGACTCATCCGTGCCAGTATTGCGGTGATTGTCGATCTCTCTGAGACTAAAGAGAATGTTCTTTACGAGGCGGGCTTTGCGCACGCTCTGGAAAAGCCAACGGTGCATATTTGCTCAACTGATTTGTCTCGTCTGCCGTTCGACGTCCGAAATTGGAATACAATTTCCTATGATCCAGGAGGGACTGTAGCCTTGCAACGAAGACTGGCGGCGAGGTTGGCTGCCGTTTTATAATTCAGCGCCGTAAGCACGGCGGGTTGCTCGGCCGGACAACCAACGCGCTGCAATAAGGTCTTATGGTCATTGCGGCTTCAATCGCCGCAAGACTTGATCTTTGAGCTGTTCTGCGGGGATACCGGAATTGGGATTTTGACGGAATTCAGCTAGACGCTGATCCAAGATTGTTTTCTCCTCCGCTGGCAGGTCTTGATCCTCCACTTCAATCGCGCGGCGAACCATCTCCTGACGTTCCGCGAAGGACAGCTTCGGAATCTCGGCAAGAATCTTGGTCAAGCTCATGGGAGGAAAGTCGAAAGTGGAAAGGCTAAAGTAGAAAACATTTTAGCGACCTCATTTCATGCGATCGAACGTCTTTTGTAAAAGGGCGAGATCGGATGGATGGCCGAGTTTTTCCCGAGTGGTGTCGATCCACTTTTTCTCGAGAGCGTTTTTCGTGGGGCGATCGTTTTCGTAGAAGACGCCGAAGACGCCGGGGAAAGGGAGCTGGGCCAGCTTATAGGCGGCGAGCTCGTCGGTGACGTCATGGCGGAGTTCGTCTTCGGACGTGTTGTCCCATTTCTTTTCGTCGATCAGCTCGAAGGCGCCGCCTTTACGCGGGTTCGCCGGATCGAAGGCGCCGGGGAAAAATTCGACGCATTCACTCAGGCATTCGATCACACTGAAGCCCTGATGGTCCATGGCGCGCTCGATCATCTGGATCATGTGGTTGACCTGGGTGGCGTGCGTCCGCGCGACGAAGGTGGCGCCGGCGCAGATGAGTTGTTTCATCGGGTTGACCGGCTGGTCGATCGCGCCGGTCGGGTCGGTCTTGGATTTGAAACCGATCGGCGACGTGGGCGAGGTCTGTTTCTTGGTCAGGCCATAGACGAAGTTGTCCATGATGAAGTAGACCAGGTTGATGTTCTTGCGCGCGCCGTGATTGAGATGGTTGCCGCCGATGGAGAAACCGTCGCCGTCGCCGCCGAAGAGAAAGACGTGCAGGTCGGGCCGGGCCAGGCTGATGCCAGAGGCGAGCGGGACGGCGCGGCCGTGAATGAAATGCGCGCCGTAGCCGTTCACGAAATATGGGAAGCGCGAGGAACAACCGATCCCGGCGAGGGTGACGATCTTCTCGTGATCGAGCTGCCGTTTCTCGAGGACTTTGTAATAGGAAGCGAGCACCGCGAAGTCGCCGCAGCCGGGGCACCAGGTGGGGTGATCGGCGGTGATGGCTTTTTTCGTTAACTTTTCTCTGGGGGCGTCGATGATGGTGGTTTCTTCGCTCATAAAATCAGGGGATCACCGCCGAAAGCTCCAAATCCCAAACCCCAAGCTCCAAAGAAGCTCCAAGTTCCAAGCTCCAAAGGCGTGAGGTTGCTGTGCGCTGGGTCATTCGCAAGTGGTGTTTGACGTTTGGGATTTCTTTGGGATTTGGAGTTTGGTGCTTGGGGTTTTCTTCATCCCACTCCTTGCGGGACGACTTCTTTCAGGGACTTCACGTTTTCGGATGAAGGGTCGGCGTGAACGATGGGGAGGCCTTCACGCGGGATTTTCCGGGCGGCAAACGAGCGACCTTCGAAAACGCGCTCGAGAATTTCTTTCACGCGGAAGGTGAGACCATCCGTCTTGGTAGCGCTTTCGATTTTCGGTTCGCAGAAACGGGCGCGCAGGATGGTGGCGAGTTGTCCGAAGCCGTAGATGCCTTGGTCGTTCATTTCGACGACGACGATCCGTTTGAACCTGGCGAAGATTTTTTCGAGGCCGTTCGGCAACGGATGAAGGTGGCGCAGATGCAGCGCGCCGGCTTTCTCGCCATGTTCGCGCGCCAGTTTCACGGCGTCGTGGATGGGACCGTAAGTGGAACCCCAGCCGACGAGAAGAACGTTGCCCTCCTGATCGCCGTAGATCTCGGGCATCGGAATTTCCTCTGCGAGCTGGCGCAATTTGTTGCGGCGTTTCGCGGTCATGGCCATGTGCAACTTTGGACTGCCGGTCGGATGGCCCATTTCGTCGTGCTCGAGTCCGGAGACGAGCGGATATTTTCCATCCAGCATCCTCGTGCCGGGCGGGACATGTTGCGTGATCTGATCGACCGCGTACGGCTTGAAGCCGGCGGCGCGCGGCGTTAGATCCGGTTTCGGGTCGATCATCAAGTCTTTCAGCTCGGGTTCGTCGAACGCTTCGATCCGCGTGGCCAGCGACGTGTCGCTCAAAATAAAAACGGGCGTGCTGTATTTGCGCGCGATGCGCGCGGCTTCGATCGCGATGTAGAAACAATCTTCCACCGTCGACGCGGCCAGGACGACGCGGGGGCTGTCGCCGTGCCCGCCGAAAATGGCTTGAAAGAGATCGCTCTGCTCGACGTTCGTTGGCAGGCCCGTGCTCGGTCCGCCGCGCTGCACGTTGATAATGATGAGCGGCATCTCGGACATGGAAGCCCAACCGATCGCCTCGGTCTTGAGCGAGATGCCGGGACCCGCGCTGCCGGTGACAGCCAGATAACCGGAAAACGAAAAGCCGAGCGCGAGCGACACCGCGCCAAGCTCGTCCTCGGCTTGGACGAAGATGCCGCCGTATTTCGGCAGCTCGCTCCGCAAGATTTCCATGACGGACGACCAGGGCGTGATTGGATAACCGGCGCCGTAACGCACGCCCGCGGCGATCAATCCGTAGGCCAGCGCCTGGTTGCCGTCCATCGTGATCTGGGCGCGGTCGCCTTCCTTGGGAACGACCGTCTCAAACTTGTATTGCTTCGTCAGGACGTTCCCGACGGGGTAGGCATAGCCGGCCGTGAACGCCATGATGGCGGTGTTGGCGATGCTCGCATTTTTGCCGGCAAATTTTTCTTTGATCAGGGTCGTGAGCTTCTCGACATCGAGATGAAAGATTTTCGAGATCAAGCCGAGGATGAAAATGTTTTTGCCTTTGTCCTTCGCCGTTCCGCCAAGAGCTTCAATGGTCAATCCCGTGATCGGCACGCCGACGTAAACAAAACGTTTGTCGTCGAGGTCGGGCTGGACGTTGTCGGAATCGTAGAGGAGCACGCCGCCATCTTTCAAAAAGCTGATGTGGTCCTGGTAACTGTGCTGATAAAACGCGACGAGGAAATCGGCTTCGTCACCGGCGGAGAGGACTTCGCCCGTTCCCATGCGGACCTGGAAGATCGACGGTCCGCCGGAGATGGTAGCGGGGATCGTCATGTAAGTCATGACATCGTGATCGCTGCGGCCGGCGAGGCGCGCGAGAAATGCGCCCGCGCTCTGGATGCCGTCCTGCGAATCTCCCGCGAGGCGAATGACGGCGTCGTTGATACTCTCCGGACGCAGATCCGCGCGGTCGGACTGCGATGCCGCAGTGGCAGATGGAGCGGTCGCGGTGAGGGAACCGCGGGGCGCGGTGGGGTCTTCGGCGCTGTTGGGGGCGTCGGTTTCCGGTGTGGTGGTCGTGTCTTTCACGGGATAAACACACTAGCTAATCGGAAGAAAGTAGAAAGTAGGAATTAGAAAGTAGAAAAGGAGAGAAGGGGAAAACGCCGAACGCCCAACGTCCAACGCCGAACGCCGAATGCAGAAGATGTAGCGGCGCGTGTCCTCACGCGGGGGAAAGAAATTGCGGCTGGGGACAGCCGCCGCTACACCGCGTCACTGGTTTTAGTACGGGATCTTGTCGGGCTTCGCGGTCCACTCGCTGAATAGATCGGCGGCGGCGGGGGTGGGGAATTGTTGCATCGGGAGAGAGCGGGCGGCGAGGTCGAGGGGGATTTGTTGATAGATAAAATCGTCGTCGAAGCCGATCCCGGCGGCGTCTTTGCGGGTGGAGGCGAAATAAACGCGATCGAGCCGGGCCCAATAGATGGCGGAAAGACACATCGGACAGGGCTCGCAACTCGTGTAGAGGATGCAACCGCGTAGATCGAAGCGTTGCAACGCGCGGCAGGCGTCGCGGATCGCGGTGATTTCCGCGTGGGCGGTGGGATCGAGCGTCGGCGTGACCTGATTGCAGCCACGGCCGACCGCCTGACCATTCATAACGACGACCGCGCCGAATGGGCCGCCGCCGTGGATGCGCATGCCGGCGCGAGCGAGAGCGACGTGGTGAGTTTGAGATTTACCGCGTCCACGAGGCCCTGGTCGGTCAACTTCAGAGCCGGGATCGGCGAGAGGCTCAGGAAAGAGAGCGACATGAAAGGCGCGTCGAGAGCGCAGCCGAGTCGCGCCGCGGCCGTCTTCAATTCCACCATCTTCGCGATGACGGCTTCAAGCGGTTGATCGGATACGAGGCCGGCGATCGGCAAGGGCAACGCCGCTTCGATTTTGCCGTCGGCGATGGCGACCTGGCCGCCGCGCATGGCTTCGAGCGCTTGAATCGCGGCGACGATATCTGAATCGTTCACGCCTGCGACGACGACATTGTGAGCGTCATGAGCCACGGTGGAGCCGAGCGCGCCGCGTTTGAGTCCGAAGCCGCGAACGAATCCTACTCCCACATTACCAGTCGCGCGGTGCCGCTCGACAACCACGAGCTTAAGAATGTCGCGCTCGATGTCGGAAACAATTTGTCCATCGAGAACTCGTGGCGTCTCGAGAACCTCTTTCGTGACGATTTGATTCGGGACGATCTCGATGACCCTGATCTTCTTCGCGCTCGCGCCCTGCCGGACGCGCACTTGGAAATCAGCGGGCGCGTCGTAACTCAGGTTCATCGTGCTGCGCGGCTGTTCTGTGACCGGGCTCTTTTCGCGAAGATAACGGCCGTTCGCCGCCACCAGCGCGCCTTTCTTGTAAACGCGTTTGATCTGAAACTTCGTTAGATCGTCGAAGACGATGAAGTCCGCCCAGTATCGCGGCGCGATGGCTCCATGATTTTTGAGCCGATAGTACCGCGCCGGGTTGATCGTCCCCATTTGAATCGCTGTCATCGGCGCCACGCCATGGGCGATGGCTTTCCGGATCGAGTGATCGATGTGCCCTTCATCGACTAAATCGCCCGGCAATTTGTCGTCTGTGGCGAAAGAGCAATTGGCCGCGTTCTCCGGAGTCACGAGCGCGATGATGTCTTCGAGGTTGCGCTCCGTGCTGCCCTCGCGGACGAGCAGATGCAATCCGAGCCGCAACTTTTCGCGCGCTTCCTCCAGCTCCGTGCTCTCGTGATCGGAGCGCACTCCGGCGAGCGCGTAGGCGTTCAGGTTTTTCCCGCGCAAACCAGGGGCATGTCCATCGATCACTTTCCCGCGGCCCGCCTCGATCTTGGCCAACTCGCTTTCGAGCCCGAGAAAAACACCGGGATAATTCATGAGCTCGGCGATCCCGGCGATCCGATCGTCCGCGATCATCAAACGCAGATCGTCCGCGGTGAAACGCGCCCCGGCGGTTTCCAAATGCGTCGCGGGAACGCAGGAGGGAAGCATGATGAAGAAATCGATCGGCAAATTTTTGCTCGACTCCAGCACGTAACGGATTCCATCCATCCCCAGGACGTTCGCATACTCGTGCGGGTCGATGACCATGGCTCCAGTGCCGTGCGGAACGACCGCGCGAGCGAACTCCGGGATCGTGACCATCGTGCTTTCGACATGGAAATGTCCGTCGATCAGACTCGGCGCCAGATAGGCGCCACCGAGATCGACAATTTCTTTCGCGTCGTAATCGCCGAAGCCGATGACGCGGCCGTCGTCGACCGCCACGCTGGCGTCGTGAATCTCGCCGCTGACGACGTTGACCACTTGCGCGTTTTTGAAAAGTAACTCCGCGGGCGTCTCGCCACGCGCGACGCGCAGCTTATGCTGGATTTCCCTCACGACAAAACTCGGTCGGCCATGGCGTGCTCGGGCGTTTCCTCCGCGGGCCCCGAGGATGTGCGGCCATGAATCGCGTTGAAGATCGCTTCGCAGGTGGCGGGTGAGGCGAGCGGCACCTGCCCGCCGGATTTTCCAAACGCAGCCACGGCGTCGCGAATTGCTTCGCGGACGGAGATCGCCAGCATGAGCGGCGGTTCGCCGACGGCTTTGCTCCCGTGAACGACGTTCGACTGCGTCGCGTCCTTGAGAAATGCGACGTTGAAAATTTCCGGCGTATCGCCGACCGCGGGGATTTTGTAAGTATCGGGCGAATGCGTCATCAGGCGCCCTTCCGAATCCCAGACCAGCTCTTCGCTCGTGAGCCAACCGGCGCCCTGGACGAAACCGCCTTCGACCTGGCCGAGCGTGATCCCGCGGTTAATTGCGTCGCCGACATCGTGGAGAATATCAACGCGCCGGATGCGAGTCATACCGCTGAATCCATCCACTTCCACTTCGCTCACGGCCGCGCCGACCGCGTAATAGTGAAACGGTTTTCCGCGGCCGGCCTCGCGATCGTAATTGATGTCGGGGGTTCGATAAAATCCAGTCGCGCTCAGACTGGTGCGCGCGAAGTAAGCGCGTTGGAGCAGCTCGCCGAACGGGAAACCGGTCTTAGGATTTTCGGGATCGAGAACAAGGTTGTCGTTGAAAACGACGCGCTCGGCCGGAACCACGCCGCCATTTTTTTCCGAAAGCATCGTGACCGCGAACGGCAGGAGTCGGGCGCGCAAGGTCTCGCACGCGTTCCGGACCGCGGCGCCGTTCAAGTCGGTCCCGCAGGAGGCGGCGGTGGCGGATGTGTTCGGGACCTTGTCGGTGCGCGTAGCCATCACGCGGATGCGATCGGGCGTAAGACCCAGCTCGCGCGCGGCGATCAGGGCGACGTTGGTGTAAACGCCCTGGCCCATCTCGGTGCCGCCGTGATTCACCTGGACGGTGCCGTCCTGGTAAAGAAGCACGAGCGCGCCCGCCTGGTTCAGGTGAGTGGTCGTAAACGAAATGCCGAACTTCACCGGCGTGATCGCGAGCCCGCGTTTGCATCGCGGATGTTTGCCATTCCATTCGCGCAATTTTTCGCGGCGCGCCGAGAACTCGCTCAAGTCGGTGAGTTCCCGCCAGATGCGCTGAAGCCGATTGTCCTCGATCTCCTGGCCGTAATGAGTGGTGTTGGTCTCACCCGTCCCGCGATAAAGATTCCGCGCCCGCACGATCTCCGGCGGAAGACCGGTCGCGCGCGCGATCCGGTCGATGATCTCTTCGATGACGAGCATTCCCTGCGGCCCGCCAAATCCGCGAAAGGCGGTGTTCGAGGCGAGATTGGTTTTCACCACCCGGCCGCTGAACTCGACGTTCGGAATGTAGTAGGCGTTATCGAGGTGGAACAACGCCCGGTCGGTGATGGCGCGGGAAAGATCGAGCGACCAGCCGCCGTTCGAAAATAAATCGATCTTCGCCGCGAGCAATAATCCGCTCTCATCAAAGCCAACGCTGAATTTCCCGAGAAACGGATGGCGTTTGCCGGTGATCATCATGTCCTGGTCGCGGTTGAAACGGACGCGCACTTTGCGGCCAGTCTTCGTCGCGGCGAGTGCGGCGAGGGCGGCGAGCATCGCGGCCTGCGTTTCCTTTCCGCCGAAACCGCCGCCCATCCGCGGGCACTCGACGACGACGCTGTGCATCGGCAGGTCGAGCAGATGCGCGACGATGTGCTGCACTTCGGATGGATGTTGCGTTGAGGAGCTGATGAAAACGGTGCCGTCTTCGCCGGTCTCGGCCCAGGCTGCATTGGTCTCGAGATAGAAATGGTCCTGGCCGCCGAAAGATAATTCGCCGTCGAAACTCATTGCCGCCGCCGCGAGCGCGGCGGAGATGTCACCGCGCCGGATGTGATGCGGATCGCTGTGAAAACTGCCGGCAGCGATCGCTTCCTCGATCGTGAAAATAGGAGGGAGCGTTTCGTATTCGACGATCACCTTCGCCGCGGCCTCGCGGCAAAGTTCCGGCGTGGCGCCGACGACGAGCGCGACGATGTGCCCATGATACAAGACCTCTTTGTCCGCGAGCAAAATTTCATCGTGCCGAACGGCGCCGACGTCGTTCAGGCCGGGAACGTCTTCGGCGAGGAGAACCGCGCTGATGCCGGGCATGAGTCGCGCGTCCGTCGCATCGCGCCGCAGGATTTTCGCATGCGCATGCGGCGAACAAACGGGCCAGACCTCGAGCATGTTTTGCTGCTGCGCATCGTCGTCCACGTAAATGGCCTCGCCGGTTACATGCTTATGCGCGCTCTCGTGCGGGAAATTTGGGACATGCGGAAGCATGTCCCTCCGGAGGGACGTGCTTCCGCACGTCCGCGTCTCATCCGCGAAGAATTTGCGAAGCAGGCTCGCGATCATCTGACGCCGATAGTTCGCGCTGCCGCGCACATCGGAGATGGGGGTGAATTCCTTTTCGAGGACAGGCAATACTTCTTCGCACGCCGAACTACTCCAACGTTTTCCAATCAGCGCGGCTTCTGTCGCTCTCGCGCGTACCGGCAGGGCCGCGACGCCGCCATACGCCAAACGCGCTTTCGTTATCGTTCCGCTGCTGTCCAGGGACACAGCGAAACAAGCCGCGACCGTGCTGATGTCCATCTCGCGTCGCTTCGAAACCTTGTAGAACTTGCGATGCGTTTGGACTTCGGCGTTGGGCCTTGGAATGATGATCGACTTCAAGACTTCGCCCGCTTGCAACGCCGTCTGGCGGTAGGCGACAAAGAATTCAGCGAGCGGCAGGATACGTTCTCCGGCTGCCGATGCGAGCACGACGTTCGCCTCGAGCGCGAGCAGAACCGGGGCGGAATCCCCGATCGGCGACGCGGTCACCAGGTTTCCGCCGAGGGTGGCGCGATTCCGAATCTGGCGCGAACCGAACACGGACAGCATTTCGCGAATGACGGGAAACTCGACGCCGAGCAGGTCGTCGAGTTTCGTCAGCGTCGTCGCCGCACCGATGCGCCACTCGGTATCCGTGGAACTGATCTCGTTCAATTCGGTGACTGCTTCGATGGAAATGAGTTCGGGAAATTTCTGGAAACGCTTTGTGATTTCCAGTCCGAGATCTGTCGCGCCCGCGATCAGGCGCGCTTCTGGGTGATCGGCGAGCGCGCGGAATAATTTCTCGAGCGACGTCGGGCGCAGGAACGTTTCGCCGTCGAACTTATATCGGACCGCTTTGAGTTTTGCCTTGGCGCTCTTGAGCTGCGCATCGAACGCATCAGGCCCGTCATGCTGGGCGAGCGCATCGGCGGCCGCATCACGGATGGGCCGATAACCGGTGCAGCGGCACAGGTTGCCGCAGAGTTGTTCGTCGAGCTGCGCGGCGGTCTTCAGGTCCTTGCGGTAGTAGCCTTCGAAGAGCGACATGATGAAGCCGGGGGTGCAGTAGCCGCATTGCGATCCGAAGTTTTCCACCATCGCCTTTTGGACAGGATGAAGTTTCGGGCACGCGACGCCCTCGACCGAGATGATGTCGCGACCGGCCATCAGCGGCAGCGGAACAAGACAACTGTTGATGGCGCGGTAGCAGCGTTTGCCGCGCGCATCGCGGTCGACGATCGCGACCGAGCACGCGCCGCAATCGCCTTCGGCGCACCCTTCCTTCGAACCGGTCAGGCCGCTGGCGCGCAGCCATTCGAGCAAGGTGATATTCGGCGAAACCGAATCGACGCGGACGGCGTTACCGTTCAGTCGAAACTCGATCGCGCCGCTCATGAGCGCCGCCGGTTCTGGAGAATCTTTAGGAAGGAACGGGAACGCAATTCATCGAGCGAGAGGCCGGTGGCGAGCGCTTCTTCTTCGGTGATGGCGCCGCAGGCGATGCCGCGCAGGAAAAAATTGAGCAGGCCCTGTCCGGTGGCGGCGTCATCGAAGACGTCGCCGAAGAGCGAGGCGAGCGCGGCTTTCTCGACAAAAGTTTTCAAGCGGCCGGAAGCGCTCGTCAGGCCGTCGAGGAAGAAAGTGTAAACCGCGGCGTAACGAGTGACGAATTGCGCCGGATGCAGGTCCCAGCCCTGATAAAAACCGGTGCGGAGCGAATGCATGTTGTCGTCGAACCCGAGCCGCCACGCGCCGTGGACGGCCTCGCGGTTCTGGCGAATCTGATCGGCGGTCAGCGGTTTGCCTTCGCTCGCCCGATGCGGACCGACGGGCAGAATGTTGGTGGCGCCATCGGAAAGATGAATGCCGGTGCCGGCGAGCGAAACGAGCATCACTTGGCGCGCGAAATCGCACGCGGGATGACCCATGGTTTGATACGCGGCCGTGATTCCCGCGGAAGCGGTGTAATCGTAGACGCCGAAATGCACGCTTCGGCAGCGCCCGCCCGCGGCATCGACGAGCGAGCCGAGCGCAATCTCGCCGCGCTGATTGATGATCGCCTGCGGAGTTTCGATCATCGGCTCGATCTTCAAGGCGCCGGCGGGCAGACCGTTTCGCTTCTCGAGAATTTCGAAAAAGCGCGCCGCCGCCGCGACCTGTTCCGGCAACTGGACCTTGGGCACGGTGATGACGAAATTCTCGGGCAACTTTCCGCCGGTCTCGCCGAGCAACGCCGTGATGAAGATGTCGAGGGTGCGAATGCTGCGGACGCGCAGATCTTCGCTCAGCGGTTTGATGCGAATGCCGATGAACGGCGGAAGCGAATTCTCCTTTAGACCGCGCGCCACTTCGGCCGCGCTCGAGGCGGCGTGGCCGTCTTCCTCGGCATCCGGCCGGTTGCCGTAGCCGTCTTCGAAATCGAGCCGGAAATCTTCGATCGATTCGCGCCGAAGTTTTTCCACGACGCGGTCGTAAACTTTTTGGGCGAGCGCTTCATCGCCAGCTGTTCCGAGAATGGCGGCCAGACTTTTCGCATCCGGCGCGTATTCCTGGAGAGAGCGCAAGGCGACGGCGCCCAGTTTTTGGGGCGAATCGGCCTTGAACAAATGCGCGCCGCCGTAAACCGTGTGCACCGCCTGGCGGCGATTCGATTCGCCTGGGTAATGGCGCATGAACGCCTTGTTCGCGTCACTCAAGGCGGCGCTGATTATTTCGATTTCGTCCGGTTGAAGGCTGGTCTTTTGCATCACGATAAATCCGGCCGCACGAATCTTCCCATCGGCCGGGCCGCAAACTTACCATCCTCATGAATCATTTGTCCGCGCAAAAATGTCCGGCGCACCCGGCCGCGCAGGCTGCGGCCGACGTAAGGGCTCTGCTGGTGGCGGTAATGAAGCGATTCTGGTCTAACGACTTCTTCTGCCGTTAAATCGACCAGCGCGAAGTCCGCGTCCTTGCCGACAGCGAGCGCGCCTTTGGCCGGGACCCGAAAGCGCGAGGCCACGTCTCCATTCGTTAGGCGGCGAATCTCGTCCTGCGGGATTTCGGCATCGAGAAGCAGCGGCAGGAGATGCTGACAACCGGAGATGCCGCCCCAGACATCGAAAAAGTTGTCGCGCTGCTTCATTTCTGGGGGCGACGGCGAGTGATCGGAGCCGATCGTGGTGATGTCCGGGAGGCGTTCGCGGAGCTGGCGTTGTTCGTCGCTCGCGCGAAGAGGAGGCGCGCATTTGGCGACGGCGCCGAGCTTTTCCATGTCCTGTTCGTTCAGCACGAGATAGTGCGGGCAGGTTTCGCAAGTCACATCGATCCCGCGCGCCCGCGCATCGGCGACGAGGGCGACGCCACTCCCGCAACTCACATGGACGATGTGCAACCGGCACCCGGTTTCCGCGGCGAGATCGATCGCGATGCGGATCGCCTCCAGCTCGGCGGCGACGGGCCGAGATTCGAGGAAATCGCGCGCTTCCTTCTTGCCGGCCGCGCGCGCGGCTCCGGTCAACGCGCTAGTCATTTCTTCGGACTCGGCGTGGACGGCGACGAGAAGACCAAGCGCTGAGGCGCGTTTCATTCCGGCGCTCAGCGTCGCCTCGTCAACAAATGGAAAATCTCCGATACCGCTGTTGCACATGAAAGCCTTCAGGCCGACGACGCCGCAATCGCGCAGGGCTTCGAGCTCGTCGAGATTTCCGGGGACCAGTCCGCCCCAGAGACCGAAATCCACGAGCGAGCTCGCTTCGGCCGCGGCGCGTTTCAGATCGAAGCTCTCCCGGTTCGTCGTAGGCGGGTGCGCGTTCAACGGCATCTCGAAAACAGTCGTGGTTCCGCCGGCCGCCGCGGCGCGTGAACCGGTCGCGAACCCTTCCCAATCCGTCCGGCCCGGCTCGTTGAAATGAACGTGGGCGTCGATGACGCCGGGGAAAATGGACATCCTCGTCGCGTCAATCTCTTCGCGCGCTGCGCCTTTGAGATTCGTGCCTATCGCGACAATCTTTTCGTCCGCGATGCCGATATCTTGCTCGCTTCGGACGAGCAAATCGAAATCGCTCATGAGTAAAATGACGAAGCACGAATGACGAATGACGAATGAATGTCGAAGCCCGAATGACGAACCCGCGCCGGATTTCGAGCTTCGTCATTCGGACTTAATTCGTCATTCGTCATTCGAGCTTCGTCATTTTTCCTCGGTTGCCGTTCCCCAGGCCCGTAATCGGCTCACGCCTCCATCGGGATAGATGTTCAAACGGAGGTGGGTGCAGTCAGCGACAGAGGAAAGTTCTTTCTCGAAGAAGTGCCGCGTGTCCGCCTGCAACTTGGTTTTGGGAAGGATCTCGCCCCAGCGCGTATCAGAACCAGTCAGCTCGTCGATTGATGCGCCGGGCGCGACGCAGCCTTCGATCGAGCACATATCAGGGTAGTTTCCCTTGAAGTGATTGGTGTCGACTTCAACTTTTCGGATCGTTCCCGGCCTTCCGAGTTTCAAGATGATCCAATCGTATCCGGGACCGCGCCGGCGTTTCGTTTCCCATCCGTCGCCCATGTTCTCGGAACGGCCGGGCATGATCAGGTTGTTCATCGAGCTGAAAAACATGTCGCTGCAGGCGAGGGGCACTCCGCCGTTTTCGATCGCGGCCAGGTCGACGAGTTCGCCGGCCTTCAGTTTGCTCCAGTCGGGAACGACGATTCCGTAGACGCGAAGGCGCGCTACGCCGCCGTCCGGGATAATATTCAAGCGGAGATGGGTCCAGGTCTGGTCGCTCGTGATCGCAAACAGGTTTTGTGATCCGGGGTCCAACGGTGATTTCTCAAGGATCGGGGTCCAGGAGAGTCCTTCGACCGCGCTGGCATCACTGGGAAAACCATTCGTCAGGCAGAGCGCATCGAGGGACGCGAACGGCGGATGATTGCCGAGGAAATGATTCGTGTCGATATCGGCCTGTTTGATGATGCCGCGCAGTCCCAGTTGAATGACACACCAATCATGTCCTTGGGTGCGACGGCGGCGGGTCTCCCATCCATCCATCCATTTGCCGCGGTCGGTGTACTTATCGGCGATGAAGATGCCCCGGCCGGGCTTCAGGAGATTTTCTTTCTCCGCGAAGAATTCATCGTTGGCGACGAGGGCGACGCCGCCGATGCGCTCAGCCGCGAGATCAACGAGACCGGGGGGCGGCGATACTCGCGCATCAGATGCGCTCATAAGCTCGAAATTCCAAGCTCCAAGCTCCAGAGAAATTCGAAGCTCCAAACACCAAAACGACGCCCGAACAAAATTTGGAGCTTGGTGCTTGGTGCTTCTCTGGAGCTTGGAGCTTGGTGCTTCATCCTAGCTGCCGCGATACGTGCTATACGCCCAGGGCGAGACGAGCAGCGGGACGTGATATTTCGCCGCAGCGTCGGAGATCACGAAGCGAACCGGAACCCGGTCGAGGAAGCGCCGCTCGCCGAAATAATCGCCGACGAAAAAAATGAGCTCATAGTTTCCAGTCGCCAATTCGTTGCCCGCGAGCAACGGAGCTTCCGTGCGGCCGTCCGCGTTCGTCTCCACCGTCTTGATCAGCTTCGATTGGTCGCGCGACCAGAGCTCAATCTTCATTCCCGCGGCGGGAATGCCGCGCATCGTATCGAGGACGTGAGTAGTCAGGCTATTCATGGACGAGGTCCTGTAAGCGCAGCTCGGCAATTTTTGAGATTTCCTGCAGGGCGGTTTCCATTTCCTGTTGTCGGGAATTGCGCAGACGAACGGGAAAGGCCTGCGCGATCGCTTCCTTCTTATTCAATCGCGCGCAGATGACGAAGGGAAATCCGAAGCGCTCCCGATATTGCCGGTTGTATTCGCGAAACTGGGCTGCCTCGTCGGCGTGGACATCTTGAAGTCCAGCGCTGGCCTGTTCCGCCCGGGACGCCGCGGTGAGATGAGCGTCGCCGATCAAATCCGGATGGGCGCGGATGAGAGCTAATTTTTCCTCGTCACTGGCTTTGGCCACGGTGGCGATGAGGGCGGCCTGGAGGGAGTCGCGCGAGGCGAAGGGACGCTGGGCCGCGGTCCGCGCCGCGATCCAAGGCGAATGTTCGAAGACCGGCCCGACGAGGCGGGTGAATTCCGCGCCATCGAGCGCATTCAACTCCGCGAGCTTTGGCATCGCGTTATCGGAGTAAATGAATTAACCCTGAGGCGCAATGGCGAAACTGACCGGTCATCGTTACGGCAAGGCCCGGGTCCGGGTGATGAAGATTCTGCGCGAGGGTCCGGTTCACACCCTCAAGGACCTCGAAGTCGCGGCCTACCTGAAGGGAGATTTCGCTTCGTCCTATACGAGCGGCGACAACAGCAAGGTGGTAGCGACCGATACAATCAAGAACACGATCAACGTTTTTGCCCAGCAGCATCTCGCGGAGGAACTCGAGCGGTTCGGCCTGATCCTGGGCGAGCATTTTCTTACCCGTTACGAACAGGTGCGCGAAGCGGAAATCCAGATCTCCGAGCGCCGCTGGGAAAGGTTGAAGGTGGATGGCGCGCCGCATCCGCACTCGTTCGCCGCCGGCGGTGAAGGTCGAACGTTTACGCGCGTAACTTGCAACAGCTCGGAAAAAACGATCCGCTCAGGCGTTCGCGACCTGGTCATTCTCAAGTCCACCGGCTCCGGGTTCGAGAATTATCCGAAGGACGAATTCACGACGTTGCCCGAGACCGCGGACCGAATCCTGGCGACATCGTTCAGCGCGACCTGGACTTTCCAAGATCAGCCGGACCATTACGGCCGGGCCAATGACGCGATCCTGAGCGCGATGCTGAAAGTGTTCGCGAACAACTTCAGTCCGTCGGCGCAAACCACCTTGTTCCAGATGGGCGAAGCGGCGCTGGCGGCTTGCCTGGAGATTTCGAAACTCGACCTGGCGATGCCAAACAAACATTGCCTGCTCATCAACCTGGCGCCCTTTGGTCTCGAGAATAACAACGAGGTGTTCGTCCCGACCGACGAACCACATGGCGACATCACGGCGACCGTGATGCGAGATGACTGAGGCACTCGTCACTGAACTGATCGCGGCGCGAGAAGCCCGGAAGCCTTTCGCCGTGGTCACGGTGGCGGCCACCACCGGTTCCGTGCCTCGCGCCGCAGGCTCGAAGATGCTGGTTTATGCCGATGGTAAAATCAGCGGGACGATCGGCGGCGGGAAGTTCGAGGCGCTGGTCATCGCCGACGCGCAGGCGAGCATGCGAGAGAAGAAACCGTTGCTCAAAACGTATCCGCTTCGCGAGGGCTCGACTGATTCCTTCGGGGCAATTTGCGGCGGTGATGTCACGGTCTTCATTGAGCCGCAAGCCGTGCGTGAAGCTTTGTACCTGGTCGGCGCCGGACATTGCGCGAACGCGATTGCGAAGCTGGCGCACGAATGCGGGCTTTACGTCAGCGTGATCGACGATCGGGTCGAATTGCTTGCCGACCTGCCGCCGGCTATTGGGCGCGTCTCCGATTTGTCGCCGGTAGATTTCATCGCGGCGCACCGATGGCAGAGCGACGAAGCGCTCGTCCTGGTAAGTCGCAACCACGAAATCGATCGCGAAGCCTTGGGCGCCGCCATCGAGCAAACTGGCGCCGGCTATATCGGCATGATCGGCAGCCGGCGAAAAGTCTGGCACGTTTTCGATCGCCTTCGGGAACGTGGCGTTTCCGCGGAGAAGTTATCGCGCGTTTACGCGCCGCTCGGATTGGACATCGGCGCGGACTCGCCCGCGGAGATCGCCGTCAGCACCATCGCAGAGGTCCTGGCTGTTCTGCGCCAGCGAACGGCGAAACATTTACGCATGGAAGGCAAGTGACATTGCCAGCGCGCAAGGAAATTCATCTCGCTCGTTGAACTGACGTTGCTTTACGGTAGCGATTGATAGGCAACGCAGATCGTGGATCGCGGGAGAAAGGAATCGATATGGCAGAGGAACGGAAGTGGGGAAAATGGGATGGACCGGAAAAGCCTGAGGGAGCCGGAGCGATGGGTTGCGCCGAGCCGCCATCGGTCAATGAAGCCGAAGGTCGGAGCCGACAATTTGTGGTGACGTGTTTCAACTGCGGCGCCCATTCCTACATCGGCGGCGATTGGAAATGGTTCACGTGTTGGAAATGCGGGGCCACGAGTTCGGAAATGGTGGCATAGAAGAAAGTAGAAAGGCGAAAGTAGGAAGCAGAAAAAATTACTCGCCCGGGAGCCAGGCGTGGTCCTGCCACCAGGCGGCGAGGGAGTCGTTGCTGCCACGGAAAATGTTGCGCTCGGCGCGGGCAATGTTGGCGGCGCGAATGGGATAAGCGGAGCGAGGCCGCAAGTCGCACTTGCCGTCGCCGGTGTATTGCCAGAGGCGCCAGTTGGTCCAGGGCGAAGTCGCGGTGGGTTGATAGTGGTAGTTCGCGATCCAGAGCCAACAGTTGCCTAAGACCGCCTTATCCGCGCGACTGACCCCGGGGGCATTCATCACAGCGCGGAGCCGGTTCTCGCTGCCATAGACGCCGGGATATTTTCCGGTCCGCTGTTTGATGCGCTCGACGAAACGCGCGGCCTGATCCACGCGCATGGTGCCCCCGGGATAGTGCCCGTTCTTTTCGAAATCGAGCACGAGCAGGACGCCGCTCGGTTGAATGGCAGGTCCGCGCCAGTTCGCCTGCACGACGCTGAGAAAATGCTCGGCCTGGCGAATGGGATCGGTGGCGTCGCCGAAATGGTAGGCGCCCCAGAGCAATCCGGCCCGCGTCGCCGCGGTCTGCCGGGTGCCGTAATAAGCATCGCGATCGAACCGCGGATAAGTCGCTTCGTGAATGACGCCGACAATTCCTTCCCGTTTCATTCCCTGGAAATCGACCCGCATCAAATCGTAATGCGACAAGTTCACGACGCTGTTTCCGGCGAAGGCCGGAGTAACGAGCGCGGCCAGGAGGAGCGAAACGCGAACGGCAAAAAATCTCATCGCGCGGACGATAACTGGAGGCGCGAAGCTCACAAACGGAAACGAGAAGTTTGTGGTTACACGATCATGATCCGCCTTCGGACAACGGCGGATCGGATCGACGACTCGAAGGGTTTCCGCGGATCAAGAGCAGGGCGGTGATGGCGCTGGCGAAAGCGAGCGCAGCGCCGGTAAGCATGATGCCGCGAAAGCCATCGACGAAAGCGAGGTCGATGGTGCTCCGCATGAGCGTTCGCTCTCGCGGCGGCACCGATTCGGGAAGATCGATTCCCGCCAAACGGTTGCGTTGCGTGTCGACGGATTGCCGAAGAGATGGGGTGACATCCACGTTGGCGAGACGACGAGTAAGCGACCGGTCAAAAATGGAAAAGACGGCGATGCCCAGGACGGCAATCGCGAGCAAGCCGGCGGCTCTCGAAACGGCGTTGTTGATTCCGGAGGCCACTCCGGCCCGATCGCCGCTCACGGAACTCATGACGGTGGTGGTCAACGGGGCGACGCTTATCGCCATTCCGATTCCGAGAAGAACGACAGCGGGAAAGAATGTCTGCCAATAAGTGCCGCCGACCCTCGGCAAAGCGAAGAGGGCAAAGCCGGCCGCTGCAATCACGGGCCCGACGACGAGCGGGTTCCGAGCGCCATACTTTTGGACGAGCGCGCCCGACCAGCGCGAGAGCAGGAACATGATGAGAATGAACGGCAGCAAAGCCGCGCCGGCGGCAGTGGGACTGTATCGTTGCACCTGAATCAAATTGAGCGGCAGGAAAAACATTGTCCCGCCGAGCGCGCCGTAGAGGAGAAATGTCAGCAGATTCGCGCCGGTGAAAGTGCGCGACCGAAAGAGCGTGAGCGGCAGCATCGGATTTTCACGGCGCGCTTCGAGAACGACAAAAAGCGCCAGGAAAACAATTGCGCTAATGAGCGCGGCGCAAACCCACGGATGTGCGAAACCGCGCGAGGACGATTCGATCAAGCCGTAAATGAGCGCGCCCAACCCGAGCGTGGCAAGAATTGCACCCGGCCAGTCGAGACGCCCTTTTGTGGGGCTCGAGCTCTCCGGCACATGCCGTAACGAAATCACGATAACGAGAATCGCGACCGGGATGTTGATGAAGAAAACGGCTCGCCAAGAAACGGTCTCGACCAGCCATCCGCCGAGCACTGGACCGATCGCTGTCGTGATCGCGCTAAAACCGGACCAGGTTCCGATGGCGCGGCCGCGATCTTCTTCCGCGAAGGAATTGCTGATGATCGCCAGGCTTCCCGGAACGAGCAACGCCGCGCCTATTCCCTGGATGGCACGAGCTGCGATCAATTGTCCGATGTCGGGCGCGAGGCCGCACCAGGCGGAAGCGGCGGCGAAAATTACGATGCCCGTGACGAAGATTCGACGGCGCCCGTAGCGATCCCCGAGCGAACCGCCGACGAGCAGCAGCGCGGCGAGGAAGAGCGAATAAGCTTCGATGACCCATTGGACGCCGACGACCGTGGCCTGCAGATTCTTTTGCAGCGCTGGCAGCGCCACATTCACCACCGTGCCGTCGATAAAGGCGAGACAGGAGCCGAGGATGGTCGCAGCGAGGACCCATTTTTCGGATGATTTCGGGCACGGCACCGCAACCGGAGCCGAATGGACCACGCCATCGTCACAGGGTTCTCGAATCAAGTTCGTCATCGTGGCCGTGACTCGCTTCCAGGACAAGTTCTAGTGCAACGCCGGAGGATCGATTAGAATTCCGAGCGAGCCAGGGTGGCGAAATTGGCAGACGCGCCAGACTTAGGATCTGGTGGAGCAATCCTTAGGGGTTCGAGTCCCCTCCCTGGCAATTTCGGAGCGAGGGTGGAGGATGGAAGATAGAGGATGGCAGTCGCGTTAAGGCTGGCCGCAGTATTTGAAGAGAAGAAGCTCGGCTCGCGAATTCTCGGCGAAATAAAAGCGGATGGCGCCGTCGCGGCCAGGGAAATCGCGGGGGACGGCGGAGCTGGTGCGCATGCTGTGGACTTGGTGGATGCCGAGGTGAGTGCGCACGTAAAGTTCGCCCCACGCTTCGATGAGGATGGCGCGACTGGTCTTTTCGGTCAGGAGAAGTTCCAGCGCGGGACGTTCGTACTCGACGTAGACGACCGGCGAAGCGTTTTCGAGCGCGCGGTAGTCCAGGCCGGTTGACTTAAGCAAACCGGCGGCCGGTAATTCTTTCCAGGTCGAGATGACGATTCCGACGCGCATCCGGGGATCGAAACCAGCGGCGGCGGCATTTTGTCGCGAATGCGTGCTGAGCGAGATGCGGATCGGTTCGCCGCTGCCCGTACCGATCGTGATCCAGAAATGGTCGATGTTGGCCGGCTCGCGATCGACTTCAGCGGCGAAGGCGATGGGTGTGCCAGCGATATGAACGAGATCGCCATGGCTTAGCTCCGGATAGCTGTGCCGGCGTCGTTGCTTGTGTCGATGAGGCAACTCTATTGTTTGTCGCTGGTTCGTGAGAACGCGCCGTTGCCTTCGTCGAAGTAAACGGTCTCACCGACGAGGGAGACGCGGAGGTACTGCTGCCATTCGCCGGAAGGAAATTTGCGGATCGCCTGGATCGTTTTGGTCAACGCCTCGGTCTTCGCGGCACGCTCTTCCATGCCTTCCATCAGGACACGGCCATCGAGTTTTTGCGGCGGCTCGATTCCAAGAATGCGGAGCACCGTCGGCGCGATATCGACATTGCTGCTGGGGAGAGTCGTCGCGACGTGCTCGCGAAAATCCGGGCCGGCAGCGATGAGCGTGTTGTGCACGTCGAACGCGCTCAACGTGGCGTGACTGCCTTCGCCGGGGCCGCGCGCGGAATCGGTGATGATCTGGCCTGGCACGCCGAACCGATTCGAGTTCTTGTTCCAACGCAGAGCCACCAATACGTCGGGGGCATCCGCGGTATTTGCGCGGACGGTTTCGAGCGGGAACGTGCCTTCGAATTTCTCGCGCGAGAAAATGACGCCGGCGAAATCGGAGTGTTGAAGCCATTCGGCCAGGCGACCGGCGACGGCGTGGTCGTGCTCGATCACATAGAAAAGGATCGTGCCGCCATTGCCGACAACCATGATCTGTCCGCGCTTCGGCGTTTCGCTAAAGGCGGCGGTGGCGTCGAAGCCGGCCTTGCGCAGCTCGGCCGGAAAATCGATCGCGCGCTCGATGGTGGAGAAGCCGTGATCGGAGACGACGAAGACGTCCGTGGTTTCCCGCGCCTTCTTTTTCTCGAGCGCTTCGAGAACGAGGGCCAGGTTGCGATCGGAGCTGCGAACAGCGGCGAGTGAAGGCTCGGCGCCCGGAGACTTTTCGTGCTGGGTAAGGTCCGGCTCGCTCAGCCATAAAAGCGAAAAGGCCGGCAGGCCATCGCGCCACATGATTTCGGTGAGGGCGCGGGTCGCATAAGTGTTGCGTTGCTCGCCCGTGTTTCCCGGCTCGGTCGGAAGCGGCCCGAGAAGACGGACGGTTTCTTCACGCAACGCGGCAGGCATGGGAGCGGCCGCGAATCTTACGAAATCCTTTAACGACGCGTTGCTCCATTCGGCGTGGCGATCATGGAGAAAGGCGACTGCTTTCGTCCCGACGATCGCGGTGCGCCGGCCCGCTCCGCGAACAGTTTCAGCGATGGTGGGAGCGGCGATGTATTTTCCACCGGTGACTTCGTCCGCCTTCTTGATGATCGGCCACTCCGCGTTTTCGAACGGCTTGCTCGCTTCGATCGCCGGACGGAACTCGCGGTTGGCCAGGAGGCTATTGCGGTTCGGGTAAACGCCCGTCGCGATGGCCGCGCCGTTGACGTTCGTCGCTGTGATATAAACGGAGTGATGTTGCTGAAACGTCACGCCTTCCTGCGCCAGCTTCCAGAGCGTTGGGGTGTTGCGCTCGGTGACGAAGTCCGGCCGCATCCCGTCCCACACGAGCACGACGACATGGCGCTCACCCCGAGCAGCTTCTTTTTCGGAAAGTGCGATCGCCGGCAGGAAACAGGCGACCAAGGTCAGGGTGCGCGCAAACGACATCGGTTTCTTCATTTTAGTCAGCGAACGACTGGCGCGCGGTCGCGGAGAAGTGCGTTAGTAATCACGATCAAGGTAAGCACGGTAGTAACGCCTGCGGAAAACAAGCAGTAATCGCAGAACGCGTGCAGGACAAAAGCTTGAAGGTAGAGAAGCCAGAGCGTCGTGCCGAACATCAGGACGACAACGAGGGCAAAAAACGTCCCACACTTCGTATAACCAAAAGCCGCCAGGAGTGCCGCGCTAAAAGCGGTGAAGTAAGCAAAGGCGCCGAGAGCTGCCAAGGGAACCGGCCCCATGGCCGCATACTTACTGCTAAGAACATCCTGGCAGCCGCTGGACGCGATACATTCCGCGGTCCGCCCGGTGAGATGTTCCACCGTGAGATAGATTCCGTCCGCCAGCCCAAGAAGCGCGATGATGGCAGCCACCGCATAAAGGCGTTTGCGCAACTTGTCGCGAGAGCTATCGGGCATGGCAGCGTTTTGCATTCTTGATCAACGAAGTCTAACGCGGCGGCGCGATGATCAGGAAAGGAAAATAACGGCGCACGCGGTGAACAGTAAAATACTGCCTGGCTAGCCGGCAATTCGGTTACAGCCGCTTCAGGACGTTTTCCGCCAGCGCCTTCGATTTCTCAATCTTTTGCGCCTGATCGCCCGCGCCGCCCACGCTGATCCGGATGTAACAATTCCCTTTCAACACGAAGAGCGCGCCGCCTACCCGGGTCCCGGTCCAGAACGCTTCCTCGCCGAGCCCGTCGATTTTTTGCGCTTCCTTTTCCTCCACTTCTTCCTTTTTCCTGGGCGCTCGTTCGCGGTGGAACATGTCTTGCCAGCTCTGGCCGGGATCGGCTCCGCCCTCCGCCTTTCGCGTCACGGTTAGCACGATGGAATTCACCGCTGTCGGCAATTCGAAATAGCATTGCGAAACAGCCAGGCCCGCGCCTGTCTTCTGGCTCAGCTTGGTATCTTTGAACGCTTCTCCCTGCACCGCCCGGATCTCTTCTTTGGTTAGCAACGTACACGCGTCGGCGCCGGTGTCCGCAGTAGGCGCGGCCGGGGTGGTGCTCGGCGGCGGCGGATTCGCGCGGTCTTGCGTCGTCGGCTTCGAGCAACTTCCCGTGGCGAGACCGAGGAGTGAAACCAGAATCGTAATCCCTCGGCAGGCTCGGTGCATCATGGTCGTAAACCACACGCAAATTCCGGTTTCGTCAAAGATTCCTTGAAGCCATTCCTGCCCATCCTCTCTCGTTTTTTGCAGCCTCGGCGGGGAACCGCCGCCTCGTTGGGATACGATTCGCTTTCGCCAACCTTGACGCCATTTCGGCGCGTCAAAAGGAGTCCTATATGAAAAAATATTCGTGTTCTCGATCCGGCTTGTCCCACGTCCGGATTCTTGTCGCCTGCGCGCTCGTCGTTGTGTCGGCGCTTTTCAGCTTCTTCGCACTTGCGACGCTCACGCCGCCAGGCGGCACTCTCACGGAGGCCAGCGGCCCGATCTTCTTCACTGGCGGCCCCTATCTTGTGGCTAATCCCTCTTCCCAGGCCAATGGGGTTCCGACCTGCAATGCCGTCCTGGTCTGCGAAGAATACGCCCTCACCGTTTCCGGTCTGAGCGCCGCCACCACCGCGAGCAAATACATCCGGATCGAAGTCCGCTGGCCCAAAGCCGGCGAGACCCAGTTCGATCTTTATGTCTTTCAGGGTAACACCGCGACTGGCCGGATTATCGCGCAGAACCTGGGCAACCAAACTTACGTCGATCCGGATGCCGTTCTCATTCCGGCGGTAGACGGAAGTTACACGATCCGCGTTGTGCCCTTCCTCCCGAATGGCCAGAGCATTACTGGAACCGTAAGTCTGGTTCCATTTCCTGCCCTCGCGCCCGTTTCGTCTGGCGCCGCTCCCACATTCTCGAATCACATTTCGCCGGCCGCTCTCGGCAACAGTGCGGGTGAGCCATCCATAGGTGTCGATTGGGCGCCGCGCGTTCCTTCGTTGAAGCACGACAAGGTCAATACCGGCGGCGTGACGTTCTTTACCTCCAATACCCAACAGCTTCGAGTTAGCTTTGACGATGCCCCCAGTCCCGCGGGCGCTCTCTGGGAAGATGCGCTTAGTCCAGTTAAGCCCGGTCTCGATCCGATCGGCTTTGTCGATCGCGACACGGGACGCGTCTTCGGGCTTGAGCTCGCCACCGGTTCCAGCAACGCCGCCTACTCCGACGATGACGGCGGAACCTGGACTCCTTTCGCGGCGGGAGGTCCGCCGGCTGGTCCCGATCATGAAACTCTTGGAGGCGGTCCTTACAATGAAGCGGCCACCCCGCCGCCGCCGCCGCATCCTCTTTATAAGAACGCCATTTATTATTGTTCGCAGAACATCGCCGGCGGCGCGGAATGCTCGCGCAGCGATAATGGCGGCGTCACCTTCGGTCCGGGCATCGACATCTACGATCCCACGGTGTGCTATGGCGGCATTCATGGTCACGTAAAGGTCGGACCTGATGGGACTGTGTATGTGCCGAACTCATCTTGTGGCGCAGGCGCGGGCAGCCAGGGCGCGGCCATTTCCAGGGACAATGGCATCACCTGGGTCGATAACTCTGTTCCCAATAGCGTTGGCTCCGGCGATCCCTCCGTGGGAGTTGGAAGCGATAACACCGCTTACCTCGGCTATGTCAACGGCGACGGTCGTCCCCATATCGCCGTCTCGACCGATCACGGCCAGACCTGGACTAATGACTACGATGTCGGCTTGCCGGTGGGTTGCGCGCCGGGCGACCAGTATGCACCCTGCCGAATCAAGAGCGCCGTCTTTCCCACCGTGGTCGCGGGCGATGGCGATCGCGCGGCGTTCGGTTTCCTCGGCAGCACCACCGGCGGCAACTACCAGGACCAGGCCACCTACCAGGGCATCTGGGATTTCTATGTCGCTACCACCTATGATCGCGGCGCTCACTGGGTCACGGTCAACGCCACCGCGGGCGATCCGGTGCAGAAGGGATCGATTTGTCTCCTCGGCCTGATCTGTGGCACCGACCGGAATCTGCTCGATTTCATTGACATTGCCGTCGACCGCGAAGGGCGCAGCATCGCGGCTTATGCCGATGGTTGTGTTGCAGCCCAAGGATGTGTCGCGCCGGATTACAACGGTCGCTTGCATAAGGCGGCCATAGTTCGGCAGGCGAGTGGCCGCCGGTTGTTCGCAGCCTTCGATCCGATCACGCCGGTTCCTACTCCTACTCCGGCGAACGTTCAGCTTCTGAACATCTCTGGCCGAGTTCTAGCTCAGGGTGGCGATAAGGTCGGCATCGGCGGCTTCATTATCAGCGGCACAAGCAGTAAGTCCGTGATCATCCGCGCGATCGGGCCGTCGATGACTTCCGGCGGCGCGCCCGTGCCCGGACGACTGATTGATCCCATGCTCGAGCTGCGCGCCAGCGACGGACATCTGATCGCGTCCAACGATTCCTGGCGCAGCACCCAGGAACAACAGATCCAGCAAAGCGGCCTCGCGCCCACCGACAATCGCGAAGCTGCCATCATCGCTTCGTTGCCGGCCGGCCAATACACCGCCATCATCTCCGGCGCGAACAACAGCACTGGCATCGGTCTTGTCGAGGTTTACGATCTCGAATCGACCTTACCCGGCGAACTCGGGAACCTCGCCGTGCGCGCCGACGTTAAGACCGGCGACAACGTTCTGATTAGCGGCCTCATCCTGAGCGGCAGCAATCCCAAGCGCGTTCTGTTCCGTGCCATCGGACCGTCGCTCCAAAGTCAGCTCGGTTCCGCCGTGCTCCAAGACCCGTTCCTCGAATTGCACGATGGTAACGGCGCCACTCTCGCCTCCAACGACAACTGGCACAGCGCCTCGAACGCGAGTGAGATTCAAGCTACCGGCCTGGCCCCGAGTAATGACAACGAGTCCGCCATCATCATGCCACTTGGTCCCGGCAATTACACCACTATCATCCGCGGCGTGAACAACACCACCGGCATCGCCGTCTCCGAGGCTTACAAACTCAATAACTAGGCAGCTAAGGAATCGCGACCCGCGCGGAGAATACTTCTTCCATCCCTAAATTGCGGCTGCAGCCTGCAATCGGATCGAGCTGGCGGCGGCTGTCGGTCCAGATAGGATAGGCGATTCCGTTGTAGGACACGACGCCTTCATAATCGCCCTGCTGGTTGCCATAGTTAATTCCAGAACAAGGAAAAACGCCTCCGCAATCGTGTTCGTTCGAGCTAACGTTACTCACGCGGAGATCGGGCGCGTTCCAGTTTTGTCCGCCATCTTTGGAGACCGCGAGGTAGGTGTCCGTCATATATCTGGAACCAGTCTGATCATTCCGGGTGTCATAGAACGAGACGATCACGTATCCAGTAACAGGATCGACCGAGAGCCAATGGTTGAACCGATCCACTCTGAACGATAACCGATCGGTGACCGGCTGAGGATTCGACCAGGTCGCGCCGCGATCGTCCGAGTAGGAGAGAAAGATATCGGTAGTGCCCAGCGCGGTAAGATCCATCCAGGAGGCATATATTCTTCCGCGATGCGGCCCGCTCGACCGATCGACATCGAGTGATGGATAAACCAGGGCGCCACGAAACGATTCTGCGGGCACCGGATAATCGAATGCCAACACCTTGGCCGAGATCGTGACCGGCGAAGCAAAAGTCTTTCCGCCATCGAAGGAGCGATTGAAGACAATCGCGTTGGCGGCGTAATCGTTCCACCCGACATAGACCTCCCCGTTTGGACCGACCGCCGGCGAAGCGCCAATCGAGTGTCCTTGGCCTTTCGGATCGTCAACCCGAACGGTCGTGAAAGTAGCGCCATTATCGCGCGAGGTCGCAAAGCGAACGCCTCCGCCTATCGAACCGCCTACTGCCGCGTCCCAGGCGATGTAAACATTGTCGCGAAAAGGACTCACCGGATTTTGATCGGCGGTGATCATTGGCTTGTCATTAAAATGGTTCGAACCGCCCTCGTGGCTAAAGAAGGTCACAGTCGGATAGGTCTTCCCGCCATCGGTCGAGCGGGCGACGGCCATTTCGGTGCCGTTAACGCCGGCGCCGTTGCCGAAGAACACCACGATGTAACCGTAAAAGAGATTGCCCCGGCTATCGAACGTCAACGTCGGATCGGAACCGAAGTTGATGCTATTCGTTCCCTGGCTGGCGGGAAGCGGCAGGTCGACCGCGCCCCAACTCTTTCCGCTGTTGCTCGAATAGTAACCGCGCATCGGCAGTCGAAAGATTTCATTCGAACCCGCCGCGAGGTTCTTCGGGCTGCGGGTATCCAGGGCAATGAAAGTCTCGCTTTGCGGTCCGCACTCGTTGGAAACGTCCACATTACTTCCGGACGTAATCGACCCGGTAGTGCTGCCATCGGCCAGCGGCCCATTCTTTGCCAGATAGGTATACTTATCCCACCAGGTCGGATTGTTCGGATCGTTCGCTGCGGTTAAAACAGAGGCTTGCGCAAGCAGGGAGAAAAATAGAACCGCAGATTTCGGGAGTGAGATTTTCATAAGGATGGGACCGAGAATGGTTGTCATGGGAGCAAATGTCGCGTTCCGAAACAAGCCAATTCGCTGTCGCGCCATTCGCGAGGAAACAGAGTCGCACGCTGCGGCAAATGATCTGCTCAGCGACGAGCGGATCCGCAGCCGGTTACCTTACGTAAGGTTCCTACTGAAGATTGTAAACTTCGACGAGACCAACGCCTGATCTGGCAAGCTTCTCGGATAGAATTGCGGTGTAAGCACCCGGTGGTAACGGTCCTGCAATCGCTGCTTCGGAAGTATTCAAGGGCGCGAGTCCGTTGGCCTGCAGAAACGCAGCCGCGACGGAGTCGCTTTGCCAGTTGTCGTTGCTCTTTAAAAGAGTTCCGTTGGCGTCAAAGAGCGACAGGGCAGGATCAGGCACCGGTTGTGTTACGCCGGCGTTCGCCAGAGAGGGACCGATTCCGCGCACGACTATGCTGGCCGATCCCTGGGTGCCACCAAGAATGAAACCGCCGATAAGGACATCGTTCCCACTTTGGACAAAACCGCGCGTGGAAATGTTCGCCAGCGATCCGGCGCTACTCGCATCGAGGTCGTAAGCTTCGATCACGGCCGTGCCGGTCTCGCCATTCTGGCCTGAAACAATCGCGGTATGCGCGCCGGGCGGGAGCGTCACGATCATCGCGCTTTCCTTGTCATTGGTCGGCGCCAGCTGAGAGGCAGAAATTTCCGCCTCCTGGGTCGCTTTCCAGTCGCGATTGCGAACTACGGTACCATCGGCCTGATGTAGCTCCAACGCCGGATCTGACAGCGGATTCGCTATCCCGGCGGTCGCGAGCGACGGCCCAATGGCGCGAAGCAACACCTTCTTTGATTGGGAGCCGGTTATAACCACGCCCGCGATCATCACTTGGTCGCCTGTCTGCACTTTTCCGCGGGTGGAGATATTCAGGCTACGCGCGGGAGCCGGCGACGGTGTGGCGTTGCCGCCACTTTCGAGCGCGCCCAGGTCGTTCCTGGCTCCCTGGAGCACGCGCATCTTCGAACCTTGCGGGGCCACGTACTCCATCGTGTCGTCGTAGGCGGGCAACGCTGCCGGCGCCAGCGGGCCGGCCGCGTCGATCGTATTTGCGACAGCCATCGCGCGATAATCGTGCGCGATCATGTCGACGAAATGCGGATCGTTGTTACTGCCGGCGTCTCCGGTAATGAGATTGGCGACACCGTTCAACGCCCCACCATAAGCATGGAACGGCAGATCCTTCACTACCCCGGGCGAAACCCAGTTAACGCCCAGGTTAATGTCTCCGCCGCCGTTCGTCGCTCCACCAGTGAACCAATGCAACGCGTTATAGGGGCTGCTTTGAAAGGTTGAGTCGACATAAAAGATGTTATTCCGGCAATCGACATTCTCTAAGGTGGGCGAGCTCCCTGTGTAGGAAGTGCTGGGAAGGAAGAACAAGCCCACCTTGCCATGATGAACAACTACGGTGTTCTGGTAGAAGTAGAGCGTCCCGCGATGGAGCGCCGGATATTGGCTGGTGCTGTTGTAGGCCCCCCACCAGAAGAGATCGGTGTCGCTCGCATAGTTCTCGATCGTGACGAGATTCCCATAGACGTAGGAATCCAGGTAACGAGGCTGCTGCTCGATGTAGCCCGCGCCGCCCTGCGGATCGAGCAACGCCAGCACATTCGATTGCTCCAGCATGTCGAACTCATTATAGCGAATCACTTCACCGCTCGATCGGTCCTTGATGGCGCAGCCATGGGCCCCCGGATGAAGCCGGCCAAACTTGTTGAATTGGATCGTGATCCCGGCACACTCCGTATAGATATGGTGCTCGTGGTAGCCGTTGCTCAGCACCTCGCCCGTAACGGGATCGACCGTGGGAGGCAGGGAGTTATCGTGGAAGTAGTTCTTCTCGATTAAGAGCCGGGCGCTGCTTTGGGCGGAGCCATTTTTGGAATTGGCGAAGAAGCCGTTGCCGCAGTTACTTATCTCGCAGCCGCGCAACGTAAAATCGAGGGCCCACTCGACATAGACGCCGCAGGCAAAGCCATCCCACTTCCGGACCGCGCCGGTTTGATCGGTGTAGGTGATCGAATTATCGGCCGTGTAGTAGGCGTTGCGGATGTCGAGGGTCTCGATATCAACGAAGCTGACTCCAGGCTGGCCATAGACATAGACACTCTTGCGGGGCGACACCGTGATCATTCCGTAGCTCGACAAGATCGGGGCCCTCCAATCGGTGGTCGGATCTTCTACCGCTCCGTTGGCATCGAGGATTGGAAGCGCGCCCGTCACCGAATCGGGAATTCCACGAATGACGATATGCTGCGCCGCCGTTCCGCTGGCCGAGACCTGGATTTTCTCGTGATACCCGCCCGCCTTCGGGTAAATGTTCACCGTGTCGCCCGGTTGCAGGGTCTTCCACGGCACGTCGAACAAACTGGTCAGCGCCTTCCCCGGGCCGACGTTGTAGGTCGTGGCTGCCATAGCTGCCGCCGCACCCGAGATCCAGAAAACAGAGATGATGCAACGGGCCAGGCGGTTCATGAAGAGCCTGATTAGAGCAAGTTTAACACCCTAATATCGGCCTTCTCAGCGCACGCCCGTCCTTGATTTTCAAGATCGTCCGGCAGCACTTGAGCCGCGATGTTTCCTTCCAATACAGCCTGCGGCCTGCTATGCTTTCGTCGTGGAAAGAATAGCCCGGAAATTCCGCTCCTTCGCTGAAGCGGAAAAAGCGGACAAAGAATTCTACCGCAAACTAACCGGCAACCAACGCCTCGCGATCCTGATCGAGCTATTGGGTCATGAACCTCAACGCCGACTTGAAAGAATTTCTCGGGTTACTAAACTCCCGCGGTGTTGACTACGTGATCGTTGGGGCGCACTGCCTCGCGTTTCATGGCCGTCCCCGCTACACCGGGGATCTCGATATCCTGATTTCTCCCACGCCCGATAACGCCGCGAAGATTGCCAAACTCGTCGTTGCCTTCGGTTTTGAAGAGGTCAGCGAAGAAGATTTTCTCGAACGAGATCAGCTCATCCAACTCGGTCGTGCACCCTATCGAATCGACTTACTCACCGGCTTGTTGGGAGTGGAGACAAAAGAAGCCCTGGCGACGAAGGTCCATGCTACTCTGGAAGATATTCCAGTCCCGATGCTGAGCAAACGGCTCCTGATAAAAAACAAAGCAGCTGTCGGACGGCCGCAGGATCTGGCCGACTTGGAAACATTGAAGGACCAATAAGTAAAAGCAAACAGCCGGGCCCTTGCGAGCCCGGCTGTTGTTGATTGCTGTAGTTGGCGAGTAGCTGTTCGGCTTAGCCCCGAAAGGGTTCGGGGTCAATAGTCCATGCCGCCCATGCCGCCACCCATTCCGCCGCCCATGCCCGGAGGCATGCCGCCACCCTTTTCCTTTTCAGGCATTTCGGTGATGATGGCTTCGGTGGTAAGCAGCAGGCCGGAGATCGAGGCGGCGTTTTGCAACGCGCTTCGGGTCACCTTCGTCGGATCGACGACGCCGGCTTTCACCAGGTCTTCGTATTCGCCCGTGGCGACGTTGTAGCCTTCGTTGCCTTTGCGCTTCTTGACTTCCTGGACGATGAGCGCGCCTTCCTGGCCCGCGTTGTCCGCGAGCTGACGCATCGGCTCTTCGATCGCGCGGCGAATAATAGCTGCACCAACTTTTTCGTCGCCTTCGAGTTCGAGCTTATCGAGCGCTTTCTGCGCGCGAATGAAAGCCACACCGCCACCAGGGACGATGCCTTCTTCCACCGCGGCGCGAGTCGCATGCAACGCGTCTTCCACGCGCGCCTTCTTCTCCTTCATCTCCGTTTCAGTCGCGGCGCCGACATTAATGACGGCCACGCCACCGGCCAGCTTGGCCAGACGTTCCTGAAGCTTCTCGCGATCGTAATCGGAAGTGGTCTCTTCGATCTGACGACGGATCTGGCTCACCCGGCCCTGGATGTCGGCCTGCTTGCCATCACCCTCGACGACGGTGGTGTTCTCCTTGTCAATCGTGACCCGCTTGGCGCGGCCTAAGTCCTCGAGCTTGACGTTTTCGAGCTTAATGCCGAGGTCTTCCGTGATGCACTGACCGCCGGTAAGAACCGCCAGGTCTTCCAGCATCGCCTTGCGACGATCGCCGAATCCCGGCGCCTTCACGGCCGCCACTTGCAACGTGCCGCGGAGCTTGTTCACGACCAAGGTCGCGAGGGCTTCGCCTTCCACGTCTTCTGCAATGATCAGGAGCGGACGTCCAGCTTTCGCCACTTTCTCGAGCAGCGGCAGCATGTCCTTCAAGCTCGAGATTTTCTTCTCGTGAATGAGGATGTAAGGGTTATCGAGGATCGCCTCCATCGCTTCCGCGTTGGTCACGAAGTAAGGAGAGAGGTAGCCCTTGTCGAACTGCATGCCTTCGACCACGTCGAGGCTGGTTTCGATCGACTTGGCTTCTTCCACCGTGATCGTTCCATCCTTGCCCACCTTGTCCATCGCATCGGCAATGATCTCACCGATCGTCTTGTCCCAGTTAGCTGAGACAGTGGCGACCTGCGCGATCTCGTTCCGGTCACTGACCTTCTTCGAGATCTTGCCGAGCTCGGCGACAACGGCTTCCACGGCCTTGTTGATGCCGCGCTGAAGCGAGGTCGGGTTCGCGCCGGCCGTGACGTTGCGGAGACCTTCCTTGTAGATGGACTCAGCGAGCACGGTCGCGGTGGTGGTGCCGTCACCAGCGATGTCGGAAGTCTTGGAAGCGACTTCGCGGACGAGCTGGGCGCCCATGTTTTCATAAGGATCTTCGAGCTCGATTTCCTTGGCCACGGTCACACCATCCTTGGTGATCGTCGGGCTGCCGAATTTCTTGTCGAGGATGACGTTGCGTCCGCTCGGTCCGAGCGTCGCTTTCACGGCGCGCGAGAGTTTCTCGACGCCGCGGAGAAGCGCGTGCCGCGCGTTCTCATCAAATTGTAATTGTTTAGCTGCCATAGTTTTCTAGTTCTTAGTTATTGGTTAAATGTTATTGGGACGAATCTGGAAGCCAGGAATCCAGGATAAGACAGAAAACAAAGAAGGCATCTTGTTAGACAACCCTTCCTGGTTTCCTAGCTTCCAGATTAATTCCCGCTTCTTCTTCATCCGCCTGTCCGTGTTAGCCAATGATGCCGAGGATATCGTCCTCGCGCATGATCAGGTAGGACTCGCCGTCCACCTTGATCTCGGTGCCGCCGTATTTGGAGATCAGCACCTTGTCGCCTTTTTTGACCGTGAACTCGACCTTCTTACCGTCTTCGTTCACCTTTCCGGTGCCGAGAGCGACGACTTGCCCCTCCTGCGGCTTTTCCTTGGCGGTATCGGGGATGATGATGCCGCCCTTTTTGGTTTCTTTCTCTTCGATCGGCTGCACAAGCACGCGATCTCCGAGGGGTCTTACATTAATTGCCATGTGTTAGTTACTCCTTCTTCTGCTTTGGTTGGTTGATGCCGGCACCACTAAGAGCGCTGGCAAAGTGTTTCTGTTAATCTGGGGAGCGCACGCGCCTCGCGTGCTGGTTGCGGCGCCCTCGCCGCAACATCTCCTGTCCCTCTACAACGAGTTCGGAGACAATCCAAATCCGCGATGGCGGTGGCGCCATCGCCAGCACGCGAGGCGCGTGCGCTCC